>MWTB01000009.1 GCA_002050275.1 Anaerolineae bacterium UTCFX1 | reverse complement strand
CCCATAACCAACACCTGCGGCTTTACCGCCAACCATCTTATCGGCGATACTCAGATTGATGTCTCTGGCGGGACCATCCCTGCCAGTCTGACGCCCCCGACTCCTAACACATGCGTGTTGACCATCCCCGTCCGCGCAAGCGTAGCATCCTCCGGCAGCCGCACAAACACGATCCCCGCTAATACATTGACAGCCAACCAGCCGGTTACAAATTACCTGCCCGCCACTGCCAACCTGACCATTCAGCAAGCCTTATACGGCGCCAAAGCGTACTCGCCAACCTTTATTAACGCCGGCGGAACAAGCCAGGTGACTATCACGTTGCACAACCGCGCCAGCATCCCGCTGACCGGCGTCACGTTCACCGATACGCTTCCAGCGGGTCTCACAGTCAGCGGGACCCCTGCCCCCGCCCAGTGCAGCGGAACGGTGACGAGTACGGTCAACTCAGTCACCCTGGCGGGCGGAACGATCCCCGCGAATGGAAACTGCACGATTGTATTCGATGTAACCAGCGCCGTCGCAGGCGTGTATGACAACGCCGTCGCAGCCAACACGATTTCTACCGACCAAGGCGTGGGGCACGCCCTGTTCAGCACCAACCCCGACCTGACGGTTATTGATCCCAGCAACCTCCCGCCGGTGCGAATCGTAAAAACATTCGATACGAATCCTATTTCACCGGGACAGTACAGCCGCCTACGGATTCGAATTTACGCGCCGGTAGATACTTCAATCTCTGCAATTGACATCACCGACACGTTGCCGACGGGTCTGATTATTGCCTCGCCTCCTGCCCCCGCTCCGTCCGAGTCGTGCCCAGGCGGGACGTTGACCGCCGTTGCCGGCTCAGATACCATCCATTACTCGAATACCACGGCGAACGTACTTGCGGCAGGCGCAAATTGCAGCGTTTACGTTTCGGTCACTTCGATGACGCCCGGTCTATACACGAACACGATTCCCGTCAACGCCATTACCACCAACGAAGGGCGCACGAATACAGATCCGACTACGGCAAACATCCGCGTTACAAGTCTAAATGTCTCCAAGGCGTTTTATCCGACGAGAGTGCAGGCGGGCGGAAGATCGGTAATGACGATTACTCTGGAAAATACGACCGATTCAAGGCTGACCAACGTCTCATTGCTAGACAACCTGCCCGGCAGCGCCCAAAATGGCATCCGTGTCGCAGCGCCGTCCAACGCATCCACGACCTGCGGCAGCGGAACGGTCACGGCAAACCCTGGCAGCAATCAAGTTATCCTGAGCAACGGTATAGTCCCCGCCCAAGTGGGCAATGTGCCGGGCGTTTGCACCATCACGGTGGACGTCGTCGGTAACGATAACAGTCCCAACACGCCGAGTCAGCACACTAATAACATTCCGACTGGCAACGTTAGCGCTACCGTTGAAAATACCGGCGTCACGATCCAGCCAAGAACGAACGCATCGGCGATCCTCTACATTGAAAACATGAGCATCGGCATCGTCAAAGGCTTCAACCCTGTGCTGGTGTACGGCGGCGCTTATTCCGTCATGAGCGTTCAACTGATCAATCCCAATGTGAATACGGCGCTAACCGGCATTGCATTCACCGACAACATGGATCCCGGCATGCATCTCACCGACCCGGTCGTATTTAACACCGGAACCTGCGGCGGCGTGTTGAGCGGCAACCCGGGCGATTCAGCCTTCTCTTTCAGCGGCGGAGTCTTGCCGCCGAATTCAACCTGTACGCTCACCGTGCGCGTTGTCATGTCCGTTAATGCGAATCGCACAAATACAATCCCCGCCGGAGTGGTCACTACGTTCAATGGAGTGACCAACCCCGATCCCACGGCGGCTTCGCTCACTAACCTGCCGGGCGTAAGCGTCACAAAAGGATTCAACCCTAGCAGCGTATCTATTAACCAGCCGTCCACGCTGACGATCACCATCAAAAACACAAGCACGATTCCGGTCGTCAACATGGGGTTAACTGACAGTTTACCCGGTACTTTGCCGGACGGCTTGGAAGTCGCTAATCCTGCGAACGAAACGAACACTTGCGGCGGTACGCTTACCGCAAACCCAGGCGATCAAAATATCACATTAACCGGCGGCGGCTTGGCAGGAGTGGGTAATCCGGGTGATACCTGTGTAATAACCGTCCAAGTGCTCAGTACACGCCCCGGCAGTTACCTGAATATTATTCCCGGCGGCGCGATCACTTCTGACGGCGGAATCACTAACAACGACTCGACCGAGGACACCTTAGATGTCGTTGCTTATTACAGCCTAGGCAACCGAGTGTGGTTCGACACGAATAACAACTCGCAAATAGACGGGACGGAAGTCGGCGCGGACGGCGTGACGGTTGAACTGTACGCCGCGGACGGTTCCGGCAATCCGACGGGCGCCGTTCTCGCCTCGCAGGTCACTGCCAACGGCGGCTACTACCGCTTCGACAACCTGCCGGAAGGCGATTATGTAGTCGTCATCCCCGCCAATCAATTTAGCGGCGGAGCGCTGAACGGCTACTGGAGCAGCGGCACGACGCTCGATGGAACGGGAACCGTGCTAGAAGCAGCCGCTCCCGCTCCGAACGGCGACGTAGACAGCGACGACAACGGAACGCGGCAGACCTCTGGCGCCTTCAGCGGCGCAGTCATCAGCGGGCCAGTGACGCTCGGTCCCAGCGCCAGCGAGCCAACCGGTGAAACGGACGCCGACCCGACCAACCCGGCCGGCGAAGCCCCCGACGCGTTCAGCAACCGCACGGTAGACTTCGGCTTCTACCGCCAGACGTTGGGCGACCAAGTCTTCGTGGACGCCAACAACAACGGAACCTATGATGGGACGGATACGGCGTTGCCCGGCGCGACGGTGCAATTATTCGCATCTGATGGCGTCACTGAAATTCCGGTCGGTCCCGACGGCGTCTTCGGCACGGCAGACGACGCGAACGGCGGCGTCACGACCGGTGCAGGCGGAACGTACTTGTTCTCTGGCTTGCCGCAAGGAAATTACATCGTGCGCGTCACACCGCCTGCCGGCTACATCAGCACGGTGGACAGCGCCGACAGCACAGATACCGGCAACCCGAATACCAACACGGACGATAACGACAACGGCGTCGGCACAGCCTCTGGCGCGGCGTCCAGCGCGGTCGTCACCCTGACGCCCGGTTCTGCCGGCGCGCAAAACAACAACACGGTCACCAACGCAAGCGGCACTACGGCTAACCCCACAGTAGACTTCGGCTTTATCGCGACGAGTCTCTCGATCACGAAGGACGATGGCCTGACCACTGTTGTGCCGGGTTCGGTTATCACCTATACGATTATCGTCACAAATAACGGCACGGATCGCCCGTCGCTCACGATCGTTGACGACCTGCCGCCTGAAGTGACGTATCAAAACGCCTCTCCCGCGCCGACGACGGTAACGCCGACTACGCTCACCTGGGCGGGCATCAGCCTCAACTCCGGCGATTCCATGACCATCACGGTCGAAGTGGTCGTCAACAGCACGGCTGTCGGTCCAATTGACAACGGAGTCACGGTAACGGACGATATCATTCCAACGCTGACAGATAATGATAACGATATTGATACTGTCGCGACGAACAACGCGAAGAGCATCACTGGCGCCACGATTGACCCAACCGATCCGACTGCTCCTGCGCCTCCCGCGTTGCCGCGCGTCCTGATCGGCGAGATCGTCACATACCAGATCGTGCTCGATGTGCCAGCCAACGCCAGCCTGTCGAACTTGACAGCGACCGATAGACTCGATAGCGGCTTGGCGTTTGTCCGTTGTGTCAGCGTGAACGCTGGAACGCTCGCCACTAACCTGCCCGGCGGATTTGCGGACGCATGCGACGATCCGACCAACCCGACCGTCACGGCGGAGCCGGTCGGCAATATGGATCCGGTCAATCAGGGCCGCCGCATCACATTCAACTTTGGCGATATATCCAACCCCACCGCCGGCGCGCAACAGCTCGTTGTGAATTACGAAGTCGTCGTCCTCGACATTGCCGCGAACAACAACGGCGTGGGCGGACTGAACAACTCTGCCCTCTGGCAATGGAAAGGCGGTTCGCTCGCCGCTTCCGCGCCCCCGCTTGAGATTATCGAGCCGGATATGTCCGTGGGCAAAGACGCTTCGCCGCGTATCTTGCCGCTAGGCTTCCCGGTCACGTTTACTATTGACGTGGCGCACACTGCTCAAAGTGCGGTAGACGCGTACGACGTGATACTGACGGATGTCTTGCCTTCAAACTTCGCGTTCTTACCCGGCACGATCCAAACCACCGGCCTCGCGCCCACTTCGACAAATTACGCTCCGGGAACGCGCACGCTCACCTTCTTCTGGGATATCTTCCCGCTCGGGCAGAACGCTTCTATTTCGTTCCAAGCCACGTTCGTCGGACCTGCTCCGGCGACCAACGACACCAACCTCGCTTGGACCAGTCTGCCCATTGACCCGCAGCCAAACGGTCAGCCGCAGTCGCTCACGCCTTACAACGGCTTTGGCAATGAACGCTGGTACGATCCGCTAGATGCGACCAGCGTCAACAACTACGGCGCATCCGCCAGCGTTACCGTTGACGTGCCTAATGCGTTGCCCGCTACCGGCTTTGCTCCCAACCAAGTTACCAACTTGCCCGAACAGCCGGCTGCTAAAACGTACGCCGACCTCGGCAACACTTGGCTCGAAATCCCCGCGCTCGGCTTGAACCTGCCCACTACTGGCGTGCCGCTCACCGCGGACGGCTGGGACCTGACTTGGCTTTCTAATCAGGTAGGTTATCTGGCTGGCACGACCTTCCCGGGGCAAGTTGGCACAACTGCGCTGACGGGACACGTCACATTGGCGGATGGCACGGCGGGTCCGTTCCGCAACTTGAATAGACTCTACTGGGGCAATCAAGTCGTCATGCACATCAACGGATATCGCTACGTTTACGAAGTGCGCGAAACGCGCTCAGTGCGTCCCACCGACTTCTCGGTCTTCAAGAACGACGGATACACCTGGCTGACGCTGATTACTTGCGAAGATTACAACCCGCGGCTCGATACTTACGCCTACCGCTACGCCGTGCGCGCCGTTCTGCTCCGCGTGGAGCAAGATAGCGCCGCGCCAGCGCCGCTCCGCGAGTCTGGTCGGTAACCGTCTCTGCGTACGAAACAAAAAAGCCGATGTCGTGAGACATCGGCTTTTTGTTGCTTCGGTCGAAGCGATACGTCCTTATCGAAAAGCGCGCTTCCCAGCGTCGCTTACTTTCCGACCTTCATGCGGTCCATCAGCCCGTCTTTAAGAACAAGTTGATGATAAAGCGCTCCAACGATGTGCAAAACAATGAGCGCGAACAATGCCGGCGCGATGAAACCATGCAGAGCGCGCGCCGTAAAGTCGAGAAAATCGGCGGGCAGCACGCCGCCGCCTAGCAACGCTTTTCCGATCCCCGCCTGTAAAGATAAGCTGATACCGCTCAGCGCCATCAGCAGGGTGAACAAGTATAGCGCGCCGTGCGTCAGTTTGGCGAAGACGTCTAAAGCGGCGTTGCCGGTAGAGATAGGCGCCGGCGGCGGGAATTTCCTCAACGCTGCGATACGGATGATAACCGCCAGCAGGATGAGAACGCCGATCGTCATGTGGATCGCCAGCGGCGCGATTTTACCGGCGTCGTCGTTGGCGATGCGACTCATATTCTTGCCGACCACAAACGCCGCAGTGATCAGCAGAAAAGTCAGCCAATGTAGAGAAACTTGAAGGGGGCGATAGCGAGAAGGGGCAGGCTGTTGAGACATGGATACCTCTTTCGTTGAGTTGAGATTGCGCGAGATAGGGCTGCACTTAACGGCGAAACCATACCAGCGCGAGTATTATAACCCACACCCCCAAGCGAAACGACATGGCGCCGAAACTTTGCGCGGCAGCCTGCCCGCGAAAAGCGACGACTAGCGCGACCAGCACGATCGCATGCAGCGTAAAGATCGCCAGAGACGCGGCGAGTGCGTAACGATGATTGATCCATAACCAATAGGCTGGAAGCAAGGTCAGCCAGCCGGCGATAAAGTTATAGATCGGCAGCCACATCAAAACGCGATAGTCCGGACGCCAGCCGAGGAAGACGACTCTCCCGCCCGCGAGGATGGACATGATTCCGATAAAGAACGCAAGCAACGAAGGAAGCTTAACGAGGAAATTATTCATAGCGCCAACCTTATCCTTGAATGTAAGCGTCAACGCGGCGCTTATAGATCGCGCCGCAACAGATCTGCAACCGTCTCGCGGCGCTGAATAAGGCTTACGCTCTCAGCTTCCAGCCAGACCGTCGCCGGGCGGCGCGCGCCGTTGTAGTTAGACGACATGCTCAAGTGATACGCGCCCGAAGTCGGAATCGCGATCAATTCGCCTTCCGCTAGCTCGGGCATTTGCAAATCCTCTAGGATCATATCGCCCGATTCGCAGTACGGTCCGGCGATGGAGACCGCCGCCGCGCCCGCTCGGTTCAACCCTGCGACAGGCAGGCACGAATATCTCGCGCCGTATAGCGCAAAGCGCGGATTATCCGCCATGCCGCCATCGGTTAGAACCCAAATTTTATCGCCACGACGCTTGATCGCGCCAATGCGATAGACAGCGACTCCCGCCCGCGCCACAAGGCTGCGTCCCGGTTCCAGGTGTAACGTAGGAAGCGTCAGCCCGCGCGTATAACAACCTGCGATGACTGCTTCGGCGATTCCGCGCGCGTACTCGTCAACCGACGGGCGCGGCAATTCCTCTTCGTGATATGCCGCGCCCCAGCCGCCGCCGGGACAGAAATGCCATTTGTCGCCCAAGCCGATCTGTTTGACAAGGTCGAGCGCGAGGTCTATGGCAGGGAGCAACGGTTCGGGATCGCGGAAGTTGGAGCCTTGATGGAAGTGAATCCCCGTGAGCGGCAAAGCGTGTTCCTTGCAAAACGCTGCCGCTTTGAGGATCTCGTCGCGCGTCATACCGAATTTACTATCATGCTGTCCCGTCTGCGTATAGGCGTGATGCGTAGAGACGGAGACGCCGGGCAATAACCGCAACCAGAGATTCGGGGTTGAGAATTGGCTGCTGGCAGCGAGCGCCTGAATATTTCTGAGTTCTGTCAACTGATCCACCACGATCGTCCCCGCATGTTCGAACGCCTGCGCCAAATCGGCTTGCGATTTATTAACCCCGTGCACGAGGATATTTTCGCGTAAAACGCCGCCTGCGACAGCGACGCCGATCTCGCCTTCGCCTGTGCAATCCACTGTCAAGTTGTGCCGCTTCGTCCATGCCGCGACCGCCTTACATAGAAAGGCTTTGCCTGCATATGTGATCCGCGCCGCGCCCGGAGCGTATGCGCGCAGCGCAGAGACATACTCTTCTACGACGAGGTCAAGCGCGGCGCGATCATAAATATACAGCGGAGTCCCGTACTCGTCGGCAAGAGAAGCAAGAGAATGTCCTGCGATAAAAAGCGTGCCGTTGTATACGCCGGTAGACGGGGGAAAGAGCGGCAGCCGGCGCGCCGCCCACGGCGGATTAACGCTCGCCAAAGAACAAGTCCCACCAAGTTTCGACGTTTGTCATCGGCGTCGGCGTCGGCGCTGGCGCGCTCAATTCATCCGACGCTTCGCCCGGCTGCCCCAGCGGCACAACCGGCAGATCGCCGTCTTGAATGTAGTGGCCGTTCGTACGCGCCCATTCCGCCACCGCCTGCTCTGACTTGGCATAAGCCGCTTTCGTCTGCAACGCTATCTGCGTTTGCCCAGCCTGCGTGGCTTGCGCGCGCACCAGCTCATGTTGTTTGTTCAACAGATTAAACTCTTCCAGCCGGCGGTTAAACCCCAGCGCCACAAAGACCAACATGATCATGCCGACGATAGACGTTACGCGACGCGCGTTAAAAGGAAAAGCAGACATGCCCCAATCTTAACCGTTCTCCAATTCTCTGGCAAGCGGATATAATGAGACTCGCATTCGCAAACCTATCAAGAACGCCGCGTCTATTGGAGAATCGCATGCCTCAAGTGAAACAGATCAATCATGTCGCGATCGTCGTGGACGATATGGAACAAGCCTTATCGTTCTGGCGCGACGCCTTAGGAATGGAAGTAGCCGAACTGCGCGACGTTCCCGCAGAAAAATCGCAGGTCGCCTTTCTACCGCTTCGCGATTCCGACGTGGAGTTGGTGCGCCCCGCTTCAGCCGATTCAGGCATTGCGAAATTTCTCGCCAAACGTGGACCCGGACTGCATCATGTCTGTTTGGAAGTGGACGATATTGAAGGTTTGCTGGCACAGTTGCACGCGAAAAATATCCGGCTCATCAACGAACAACCGCGTATCGCCGCCGACGGAAAACGCTATGCGTTCATCCACCCCGAAAGCGCGGGCGGCGTATTGGTCGAACTCTATCAAATCTAACGCGGTGGAGCGCCGGCGCCCCGCCTAACCTCGCATAACCATGCTCAAACATATCGAATCTATCCTTCGCGAACGATGCGGATTGATTAAAGAAACGCCTATCGTAGCGGGAATCTCCGGCGGACCCGACAGCTTGTGCCTGTTGAACGTCCTGCATTCGGCGGGTTACTGCGTCATCGTCGCGCACTTCAATCATATGTTGCGTCCCGATGCCGGCGCTGACGCGGATCTGGTCGAGAAAATCGCAGCGCGCTTAAACCTCAAATGGGTCATTGGCAAGGGCGATGTGCGCCAATATGCCGGCGCGCAAAAAATGTCCATCGAAGAAGCGGCGCGGATGATGCGCTATCAATTCCTCATGGAACAAGCGCGGCGAAATGGCGCGCAAGCGGTGGCGGTCGGTCATACCGCCGACGATCAGGCGGAAACCGTGCTGATGAACTTTCTGCGGGGGGCTGGGTTAACCGGATTAAAGGGCATGCTGTACCGTGCGACCATTCGCGCTTTTGACGCTGAAATTCCCATTGTGCGTCCATTGCTCGACGTATGGCGCGAGGAGACTATTGTCTATTGCGCGGAAAACAGTCTTCATCCGCGTTACGATCCCACGAATGCTTCGCTCGACTTCTTCCGCAATCGCTTGCGCCACGCGCTGATACCCACCCTCGAAACGTATAACCCGCGTTTTCGCGAAGCGCTATGGCGCATGTCTCGCGCGCTGACAGACGATTACGAGATTATATCGCGCGCGCTCGACGAAGATTGGAAACAGACCGTCGCACAAGAAGACAAAGATTTCATCGCCTTTAATGCATCCGCGTTGGAAATGCGCCCGGTAGGGCTGCGTCGAAATCTGATCCGCCGCGCTATTGAGCGGCTGCAAGTTGACTCGCCCGACGTTAATTTCTCTATGCTCGAACGCGCCGCGCAATTCATCTCCGACCCGGCGCGCCCGGTGCGGCTGGATCTGCTGCAAGGTTTCTATCTGTGGCGCGAAGACGCATTTATTTATTTGACCGCAAACGAATCCAGCCTGCCGATCGAACGCTGGCCCCAATTAAGCGACGAACGCTCGGTCATTGCGCTGAACGTCCCTGGTCCAACCGCGCTGCCCGGCGGTTGGGTGTTAACCTGCGAGCTCTGGAGCATCGCGTCGCTCGCCGCAGAAGCGGCGAAATCGAACAAAGACCCGTTTCAAGCGTGGCTGGACGCGGAGCAAATTTCCGGCGCGCTCACGTTGCGCGCGCGACAAGGCGGCGACCGTTTCGCACCGCTCGGTATGAACGGCGATTCTATTAAACTTTCCGATTTCTTCGTGAATGTAAAATTGCCCCAACGCGCGCGCGCGCGCTGGCCTCTCCTATGTGCGGGCGACGTTATCGCATGGGCGCCCGGCTACCGCCCGGCGCACCCGTTTCGCTTGACCGCATCGACGCGACAAGCGCTCTATTTCTCGCTGACGAGACGTTAACGATCACTCTTCTTTTTCCGCCAGGATTCTCAACTTATTGAACAGTTCGCGCCATTGGATTTTCGACACGCCAAGTTTCTGGCGAATCGCATCCGGTTCCATACCGGCGCGATAATCGTTGAGCGCGCATGTCCAGCGGCACATGTCAAAAGAAATACGTTTCGTCAGCCCTGCTTCCGCGCTGAGATCTTCGAGTAGGTATTCCAACCGGCGCGGCGACCACGGAAAAAGTTTTGTTTCCGGCTTATATTGGGCGAGATACTCTTCGTACGCGGGAAGCCAATCTTGTGGAAGCGTGATTTTGCGCTCTTTATAGCGATTCGCCGGCGAAGCATATTTGATGAAAACCTGCGGTTCGTCGGGCGCATCTAATTCGAGATGCTCGATTTCGATTCCGAGCGTTTCGCTCTTCTTAACGCCGGTGGAAAGAAGCAGATACGCCAATGTATACAAACGAGCGTCGGGCTTGGCGGCGCGGCGGCGGCGATCGGCGGCAAGCAACGCCCGCTCATACTCTTCGCGAGTCAACACCATCGGGACGGGGCTGATCACGGATCGTTGTGCGATCTTCTCGGCAGGGTCTACGACGATTGCGCCAAATTGATGCAGCCAACGGAATAACGACTTGACGGAAGTAATGCGCCGCGCCAGTGTCTTTGGGCTGCATGCTACCTCGCGCTCATTTTCCATCCATTCAAAGAAACGAGCGAGCTCTTTGGTCGTTACTTTGCTCAACGTCGTATCGTCAGGCAGGAAGTTGACCAGCAGGCGTACGTCTGATCGGAAAGCTTTAATCGTGTTCGGCGAACGTCCTTGATCCGCGAGGTACATCTCCCACGCATTAATCGCAGCGACGATCGTCGTATTCTGATCTAGGTGTGAAGTTAAATTTTCAGGCATGGCGGCTCCTGTTTTCGTGTAGTTTAGTCGGGAAAGAGGGCTGTGTCAACGACGAATATTTGCCGCACGATAACGTTTATATTACAATTAGAAACGCCGATGTCGAGCTATAAAACCGTCTGGTCTTCAGAACGAGGCGATGCGCGGAAAGCGCCGTCTCCTCCCGCGAAGGGATATGGAAGCGTTCCTTTGCGCCAACAGACTGTTTACTTGCATCGTGAATCGTCCGGGCGCGGCGGAAAAGCCGTGACGCTCATAAAGAATTTGACGCTGCCGGCTGAGGGGTTAAAGTCGCTGGCAAAGCGGATTAAGCAAGAATGCGGCGCAGGTGGGACCGTCAAAGATGGGACGATTGAAATTCAAGGCGAACATCGCAAGCAGATCGCGGAATTGTTATCCGCACTGGGATATCAGGTTAAGATTGCGGGCGGCTAAAAAGGCAAATTTAGTTTTCCAGCGTTTCAGGGTGGAAGCATGGTTGGTAATCGCTTCCAAGAATCAGCAAATAAGATGCGACGCTTGCGGGTTCGGGCGCGGAGATCAAGCTGCTGGGCGCAATTCCCAATGCGTTGAAGATGGGGTCGCTGAAATTACGATCTTGCACAGCGGTCTTATCAATTAATACGGAGTGGGCGTAATCTTGCCGCTCGGGAGGGATGATGTGAGTTTTGTAGCCGGCGTAATTGAGTCGCGTCGCCGCGAGCGTCTCTAAATTGGCGATGCGCGTGCCGTTCATAACCTCGATAACGACGGATTGGCGTTCCACGCTGTGCGCAGACGGCGATAACGCCTCGGCGATCATCGGCGGAAGCAGTTCTTGATTCGGCGAAAGCACATACGCTCCGCCGTCTGTGATCCATGAATACACGGTGGGCGGGCGGATGTAATAACTGCGAATATCGGCGTTGGTCATTTTGGGCGCGTAGCGCGCAAGCTGAAGAAGATCTCCCAATTTTAAATCCGTTTCGACGGAATCGTTCAAATTATTATATAACTCAGGCAGGCGCGCTAACGTTCCGGTTTGTAAGGCTTGCGCAAACAAAGCGCGCAACACTTCCTGCTGCCGCCTGCCGCGGTCGAAATCGCTAGATTTCTGCCGCGAGCGCGCATACCAGAGCGCGAGGTCGCCGCTCATGTGCACTACGCCGGAGTTGACCGTGTGTAAATACCAGTTATTTTCATTCTGCGGATCGTAACTCGGGTCAATTAACATCCAATCGGTGTACGAACATGAGACCGGCACATCTACGCCGCCCAAGGTATCAACGATCTTGCGAAAGCCGTTGAAATCCACCATGGCGGTATGGTCAATGCGAATGCCGAGGTTATACAAAATAGTCTCTTCGAGGAGCGCCGGACCACCGCCGAGGTAACCCGATGAAACGCCGACCTGATACGCGGTGTTGATGCGGTTATTCTCAAAGCCGGGGATCGAAACCCACAGATCGCGCGGAACGGAAATCAGTGAGATCTGTCCTTCGCTTGGGCGTAGAATGGCGATCACTATCGTATCGGTGCGCGTAGAGCCGGTGGAGGAGCGCCGATCTGAACCGATGAGTAGAAAATTAACAGTATCTTGTCCGTTATTAAGGACTTGGCTGTCAAAAGTTGGGACGGGCGCAACGGTATTGATGAGTAGATTTGCGTCGGGGGTTGGGGTTTCCGTGTGAGCGGGCGTTAAGGTTGGGGTCTCTGTATGAACGAGCGTTGAGGGTGAGGCAATTGGCAGAGTTGAAAGAGGCGCTGGCGTTTGAGTCCATAACACCGGCTGGAACGGAGTCGGCGTAGCGGATGCGCTTGGAGCGTCTGTTACAAATGCATACGGCAGATTGGGTTGATGATCGACTCCGCAACCCGCCAGCGCAAAACCTGCCAGTAAAAAGATGCGTATTAATTTCTTCATTGCTTCGGCGGCGTTAGCAAAGGAAAGGGCGTGATCGAAGGCGTAAACTGAGGCACAAGGGTGATGGTGGGATTATTTACAATCGTCGGCGCCGGCGAGTCGGTTGTCGTGACGGGAGGCGCATTCGTAGCGGCGGAGGTTGCGCTAGCGTGCGGAGGAAAGGTGAAAGCGGGCGTTATAGGAGTGAACGAAGCCGTTGAAGAAGGGAATATGAGCGTTGCGTCGGGCAATGGCGTGCTAGTCGGAACATTTGGAACCCATAGACGCTGATTCGTATAAATAAGAGTGGACGTTCCCATGCAATTCGCGGATTGCAGTTGCGCTACGGAGATTCGATACGCCAGCGAGATGCGGAAAAGGTTATCGCCTGGTTGCACTGCGTAGGCTTTGACCCAAGCGGCGGGCGGGCCGCAAACGATCGGCGGGGCGGTGGCGGCGATGAGAGGCGCGTACAATATGTTGCCCGCTTGAACTTCATACGAGGGCAGGCAGTTTCCGTTTTTAAGCGTATCTTCGCTAACTTTGTAGCGTTGCGACAAAGTATAGATCGTATCGCCGGCGGCGACGATGATCGGAATCCATCCGTTAGGGGGAAGGCAGGCAAACGGCGGCGCGGAGGTTGCAGGCGCGGCAAGCGTCGCTGTGGATGTTTCAGTAGACGCAATAAACAGCGTGACAGTCGGCGCGAGAGTATCGCTGGAAAATATCGATTGCAGCGTTAGCGAGGCAAATGCGGTTGCGGTAGGCTGCTCGGGCGGGGCGGATTCGGCGAGCGCCAGCGATATTCCCCCGATCACCAGAATAATAGAAACGATTGCTACGATTAAACCGCCCCCTGCTTGCTTCAAAACTTGCATTAGCTACTTCCTCAGAGCGTGTGGCGTAAGGTTCCGCAAGTTGGGCAATAAAACGCTGAAGGTAGAGCCGACGCCGGCTTGCGTTTCGACCCAAATGCGTCCCTTTTGCGCTTCGGTCAACCGTTTCGCGATAGACAGCCCAACGCCTGTATCGCCCACGCCTTGAATTAAAACATTGTCCGCGCGATAGAGACGCGTGAAAACACGCCCAATATCTTCGGCAGGAATGCCGCCGCCCGTATCGGAAACCTGAATCAGAACGTACTCGATTCCCTTCTCTAAACGCATCTCCACATGCAGGCGGACCGTCCCCTCGACCGAACAGGCGGAGCCCGCATTTTGCAAAAGATGGATCAGAATCTGTTGAAGCGCGTCGCGATCTACATGGATAGGCTCTAGATTCTTCGGCAGATCAAGCAGAAGCGATATGTTTTTCTCTCGCAGTTGATTGCTCGTATATGACATAGCGTTGTCAATGATCGAATTCAAGTCCGCCGCTTCGGGTTCCAATTTGTGCAAACCCGCCTCAAGCGTGTTAACTTGGATTAAGTCATCCACCAAATTTCCGATCCGTTCGGTGGACGATTTAATCCGTTCGACAAATTTTCGCTGTAATGAGCCGAGGATGCCCACCGATTCGCCTAACAGCAGGTCGGTATAGCCAACGATAGACGACATCGGCTGGCGCAGTTCTTGCGAGATTGAAGCGATAACCTCGGCCTGTTCCACCGCCTGCGCAGATGCCGTCCCTTTTTCCAGTTCGATCATGCGCATGTTCGCTTCCGCCAGTTGATTTTGCAATCGAGCGACTTCTTCAAGCGTCAGGCGCAGTTCGCTTTCGAACTGTCCCGAAGCGGTTGTTTTGCCTTTTCCTTTGCGCAGTTCTTCGTTCTCTTTTTTAAGTTGTTCAAGCGCTTTATGCGTTTCTTCCTGCATGCGGGTAATCTCTGCCAAGTTTGCGGCTTGCGCCAAGCCTTCTTGTGCGTCGGCGCGAATTGCGTCAATTTGCTTATGCAGGTCCTGGTTCTGCCGTTCAAGGAGGCTCATACGCTCTTGCGCCACGTCGAGGGCTTGGCGCGTCTGCTCGCCTTTTTGTTCCAGCGAGATCATCTTCTGTCCGCGCTGAATGATCGGCACAAGCGAAACCGCGATATTCGAGAGAAACGCTTGATCCTCCGCGCTCCATAGCCGATTCGAATACGGCGATAAAAGCAATACGCCGCCAAGCGAATCTTTTTCCGGCGTAACGATCGGAACGCTTAAAATATGACCGGGGTTGGTTAAGCCTAATAGATCGCCCAGCCCTTTGATATCGGCGGAGGTGCTGCTGGAGGGCAAGCGCATGGGGCGTCCGCGCTGGAGCGAGTTTGCCAGCATCGGCATCATGCTTTTATTTAAACTGCCGCCTTCCAAAGCCTCTTCGCGGATGAGATCGTAACCGCTGGCGATTTGCAATTGGTTCTTGTTGTCGGTCAAGTAGATCAAAAAGCATAAATCTGCAAGCATCGTTTGAGCGACGGCGCGCGCGATCGCCTGACTCAATTTGTCGGCATTCGATTCGCCCGCCAACCCCAGTAACGCATGAAATGTCTTTGGGTCGGCGCTATACCGTCGGCGTTCTTCGGGCGTTGTGTCTTGTCTGACCGAAGCGGGAATCGCTGTAGGGGTCGGAAAGCGTTGCGGCAACGTCATTAACATAGGGAACGCCGCCAAATAAGCGAGCCGCACAGCCCCGGGGAAATTTCCGTCGAACCGTCCCAGAATCATGTGCGTCAAGTGTCCGGCGAAAGCGAGCGTTAGAACAGCCAGACCATACCCCCATCCATTTGGGCGGCGCAACGCAAGCAGGAGCAATCCAAAAACGGCTGTTGCAATGCTGGCTAACTGCCAGATGCCGTCGTCGAGCGTTTCATTATATGGAAGACGCGCTGGGTCTTGCGCGTACGAAACGAATGCGAGCGCCAAGCCGGCAAAGACAAACGCGCTCAACAGCCCGATCACGGCGTCGGCGGCGCGGCTGGGTTCGGGAAAGTTCCACAGCCAGAGAATCCATAGGAGCGAAAAAAGCGTAAGCGCGCGATCTAACGGGGGCAGGATCAGCGGAAGATTAAGCAGTCCCTGTCTCCCAACGCCGCCTGCGGCGAACAGCGCGATCTGTGCGAGGAGCAACACGCTCAAACCCGTTATCATGCGACGGGTTTGAGGGAATTCGTTTGCGCGCCAATGAATGAACGCCGCTTGAAATGCACCCGCGATTGAAAACACCAAGATGAGATGATAGATTAAGCTGCCTGCAGGCTCGGTGAGAATCGTGAAAATCTGGCTAAAGGCGGAGTCCATAGCGACTACGATTATATTCCACTTGAGAATTTTTGTCGCGCTTCTGCGAATAGAGAGCGCCTAACAAAACCATTGCATGTTATTCTCGTGAAGCTCTTTGGAAGACAACAAGGTTGTAAACGCGTTTGATGGTTGGATGCTCTCTATAAACGACAGCCTCTTAATTTTGTGGTATACTCCCGTCGCTGTAATACTCTGGGAATTGTTTTGACTTACTCCAAGCGAACGCCCGATGAAGTTGACTCGGGCTTTTTTGTTGGGCAGATCTGTCTGTGAAGACAGATCTTGATTAGCAAGAAGGAAGTGAAACGGAGTTGTCAAAGCCTAGTCGCATTGTTGGTTGGTCTTGTAGTCTGATAGCCCTGACCGACCGCCTGCCGACTATCCGACCATCTGACTAACGACTATCAGACTAAAGGAAAACGATGACAACCGAATTTACTTCTTTAAACCTGCGTGACGAGATCATGCAGGCGATCGCCGAACTCGGCTATTCCACGCCGACGCCGATCCAAGCCGCGCTGATTCCGATCATGCTCACGGGGGCAGATGTGATCGGGCAGGCGCAGACCGGCACCGGCAAAACTGCCGCGTTCGCGCTCCCCATTCTGCAAAATTTTCAACGACAAAAAAATCCACAAGCATTGGTGCTTGCGCCCACGCGCGAGCTTGCATTGCAAGTCGCTAATTCGTTGAACGAATATGGCAAGCATCTTCACGTCCGCGTGTTGGCTGTGTATGGCGGTCAGCCGTACGGTCCGCAGATCGGAAATCTCAAGCGCGGGGTGGACGTTGTGGTTGGCACGCCGGGTCGCTTGAACGATCTGCTTGAACGCAAGGTTTTGATTTTAAATGACGTCAAAACGGTTGTGCTCGATGAAGCCGACGAAATGCTTAACATGGGATTCGTGGAGGAAGTGGAAAAAATCCTTGCGACGACCCCAGCGGAGAGGCAGACCGCGCTGTTTAGCGCGACCATGCCCGTGCGGATTCGCAAACTGGCAGACCGCTTCATGCGCGACCCTCAAACTGTCGCAGTTAAACGGGGCGCGCTTACTGCCCCAGCCATCGAACAGCGCTACTACCTCGTCCCTGAAGCTGATAAAGCGAACGCGCTCACACGTCTCTTCGAGATTGAGCCGATCAAAAGCGCGTTGATCTTCGCCCGCACTCGCGCAGAGACTGCGAGCCTCGCCAACGAACTCGTCGTACGCGGAATTCCCGCCGAGGCGATTCACGGCGACTTGGATCAAAGCGCCCGCGAGCGCGTGCTGGGACGTTTCCGCGCGAATCAATTGAAGGTGCTCGTCGCAACCGATGTTGCCGCTCGCGGATTGGATATCGAGGACATCTCGCATGTGTTTAACTTCCATTTGCCAGATGATGCCGAAGTCTACGTCCACCGCATTGGACGCACGGGACGCGCGGGCAAAACTGGCGTCGCCATCACGTTGCTTGCGCCGCGCGAAAGGCGTCGCTTGCGCGAGGTGGAAGCATTGACGAAGCAACCCGTCACGCAAATGACGCTTCCTACCGTCGGCGATATCCATCGTCACCGTGAAAATCAAGTCATTGAGACGATGAAGGTCTGGCTTGGGCGCGGACGCTACAAACGCGAACTCGAAATGGTGCAGGAACTTATCGCGGCAGGAAACGATCCGTTAAATATCGCAGCGGCGGCGTTGAAGATCGCGCGCGCTGATGAGAAACAGAGACCGATTGCCGAGATTGGCGAGGTAAGAACTCGCGTTGAGTACGGCCGAAACGATGAAAGAAAGAGAAAAGACGAATCCTTCGGATCCGCTCAAGGCAGGCGGGGAAATAAATTTGAGAGACGCGAAGAGCCGGGAAGGGGCGGTAAGCAGAGGTTGCACGGCGGTTTGTCGCATGAGGAGGGCATGATTCGCTTGAAGATGAACAAAGGCAAGTCGAGCGGAATCCGCCCGAACGATATCGTTGGCACGATTGCCTTTCATGCGAATATCCCGGGTTATACGATTGGAAAGATCCGCATTGAAGATAAAGTCACATTTGTAGATCTGCCTATTGACGCGGCGGAACAGGCATTAAAACATAGCGGTAATTACCAGTTTGGAAAAGAAAAATTGACGTTGGTAAAAGCTAAATAATCTATTGACTCACTGCTTTACTCATGTTATCTTCAGGGTGGGATACCAGTAGTTTGCTTTGGAAGTTGGGCGGCTCGCAGATTGTCCGTGAGTCGCTTCGTTTTTTTCGCCGTTGCGGCGATTCCGACGCAATACCCAATGGTCACCTCCATATTTTTATTGCCATAGGAGGCAAACATGTCGGATCGTATCAACGGTACAGTCAAATGGTTCAACGGAACCAAAGGGTACGGCTTTCTCGAACGCGAAGGCGGACCCGATGTTTTCGTGCATTTCTCCGCCATTCAAGGCGAAGGATTCAAGAACCTGCAAGAAGGTCAAAAGGTTGAGTTCACTATCGAACAAGGACCGAAGGGTCTTCAAGCCAGCGACGTCGTCGTCTTAGGATAACAGACTGAACTAGCGACAAAAAAATCCCCGCGATGAAAATCGCGGGGATTTTTGATTTCATTTATCCGTGCCGGCTCATGAATTTTTCCATGCGATGCAAGGCTTCTTCGATCTTGCTGTATTCTGTGGCGTAACACATACGAGTAAATCCCTCTCCGCCCGGACCGAACGCGCTGCCCGGCACCACTGCCACGTGTTCTTCGCGCAACAACGTTTCGGCGAAAGTCTCGTCGTCCATGCCGGAAGAGCGGACGTCGGGAAAAGCGTAAAAAGCGCCGCGCGGCTCAAAGGTTGAGAGACCGAGACGATTCAGCCCCGTCACAAGCAGTTGGCGGCGGCGATCATATTCGAGGCGCATTTCTTCGATGTGCGGATCGCCGATCTGAAGCGCGACAAGTCCCGCATCCTGTGCGGTGGTCGGCGCAGACATGACGGAGTATTGATGGATGCGCACCAAACCTTGGATCAGGTCCGCAGGTCCGCAGGCGTAGCCGATGCGCCAGCCGGTCATGGCGTACGATTTTGAAAACCCATTGATGAGAATCGTGCGCTGTTTGGCGCTTTCACTCACCGACGGAAAACTGACGTGTTGGAAACCGTACACCAACCGGTCGTAGAGCTCGTCTGTTACGACAATGAGATTGAATTCTTCCGCGATCTTGGCGATCTCGGTCATCGTCTCGCGCGTCGCGACTGCGCCCGTTGGATTTGACGGATAGCCGACCAGAATCATCTTTGTGCGCGGCGTGATCGCTTTGCGAATATCGTCTGGGTCTACCACGAACTGATTCTCTTTGCGGCAGACAACTTCGACCGGAACGCCGCCCGCCAGAATCACCTCCGCTTGATAGGAAACAAAGCACGGCGTCGGGATGATCACCTCATCGCCTTCGTTCAAGATCGCCGTAAAAGCAAGGTATAACGCTTCTGATCCGCCGACCGTTGCGACGATCTCGTTTGTCGGATCGTATTGCAATTGATACAATCGCTGCAGGTTGTTTGAGATCGCCTGTCGCAGTTCCAACGTTCCCCAATTCGACGTGTAATGCGTGTTGCCTTCTTGCAGCGAACGGATGCCCGCCTCAAGGATCGGCTTCGGCGTGGTGAAATCGGGTTCGCCAATGCCGAGCGAAATCACGTCTTTCATCGTTGCGGCAATATCGAAGAACTTACGAATGCCCGAGGGCTTCAACCCCGCTACTCGGTTCGATAGACGTTGAACGTTTGTTACTTCTTGCATGCAGCCTCCATTGATGCTATTGATAATGTGCGCGGCATATGCGACCAAGCCGCCTTTTGATTGAAAATTTTCGACGAGCGCCGGGGCGAACGATATTCGATTACGCTCCTATTCTACGCCAGAATAACGGAACTATCATCGCCTATGTTCAGTTGGGCAACATTTCCAACGCCGCTCCCGCGGACAGTAGCCCGCCTGCCCACCATCGAGCGTTCCAACGCCGCGTCTTGAATCTTGCATTCCGCCTCGATGACGCTTTCCACGATGACGCTGTTATGGATCTTGCAGTTTGCGCCGATGGAAGCGTGCGGTCCAATGGTCGAGTTGGAAATCTCCGCGCTTAGGTCAATGGCGCAAGGTTCGATCACCTTGACTTGTTTCCCTGTATATAGGTTCTCTGATTTTCCCCGTTTATCCAACAGCGCTTTATTTGTATCCAGCGTCGCTTCGATAGTTCCCGCATCCAGCCAGCCGACGCCGTTATACGTCCGCACCTTGGCGCCGCCTTCGATCATCACTGAAATTGTATCGGTTAGATAATATTCGCCTTTTAAGGAAATGTTCCGTTCCATTTGTTCTTCGATGGCGGCGAGCAATCGTTCCGCGCTTTTGAACCAATAACAACCGATAACGACAAGATTGTTTTCCAGCGAAGTCGGCTTTTCGATGAAGCGTTTTACCCAGCCGTCCGCGCCTGTCTCCGCCACCCCGAAGCGTCGCGGGTCGGGGAAAGGCAACACCCATGCGACTCCGTCCGCCGCTTCATGATCTAGAAAGGCGAAGTCGGTCTCGATGATCGAATCGGAGAATACGACCATCATCGGTCCGCGCATGAATTCGCGTCCCAGCCAGAGCGCGTGCGACTGTCCCTTCATTTCATGCTGCGTTATATAATGCGCTTTGATCCTCGGATATTTTTCTTTAATGAATGCGGGAATTTGCGTCTCGCCCAAGTACGGTCCGACGATGAAAACATACTCTGCGTTTTCAGGGTCTGGCAGGGTCTTGAACATATCCATCAGATGTTCAAGCGCGGTCTTGCCTGCTACGCTGACGAGCGGCTTTGGCTTGCTCCAAGTGTGCGGACGCATGCGCGTCCCCCATCCCGCCATAGGGATAAAAATCTTCAATGTTTCAGTCAAGGATCGCTCCAAATGATGTGAAATGCTCCACTATTGTACCAACTTATCGCGTATTTACGCGGCGGTTTGCGCGCAGCGATATTCGATTCAATTATTTTTACGGTAAGAATTGTTTTTGCATTGACTTCGCATCTTCCTTATGCTACACTCCGAATCTCAATAGAGTCGTCAATGCAAGGCAATGTTGTCGGCCAAGTAAAGCGTTGCGCGACAAAGTTTGGGTATTTTTGACCGATCTCAAACAAACGGCTGGAGAGGGATAAGGTTTAGGAGCGGCGCGCTCCATCTTGATATATTTCTATGCGCGATATTTTGTCGGACGTTGAAAAATGGATTGACGCGGGGGAAACGATTGCGCTCGCCACGGTCACGTTGACGTGGGGATCGGCGCCGCGCAAAATCGGCGCGCACATGGCATTCACTCCCAGCGGGAAAATTACAGGTTCGGTCAGCGGCGGTTGCGTGGAGAACGCGGTCATCGAAGCCGGATTGCAAATGTTACAAGATGGCAAGCCGCGATTGCTGCATTTCGGCGTGGCAGACGAAGACGCTTGGGGCGTGGGGCTGATGTGCGGCGGAAGCATAGATGTTTTTGTGCAGCCGCTGGACGTTGAAATTTTTTACGCCATAAAAAAGGCTATTGAGAACGAAGAACTGATCGTTCATGCCGTTGTCGTTAAAGGCGCAGATGGCGCGCTTGGCAAACAGGCTCTTATTCAACAGAATCGAATTCAACTTGGCTCGCTCGGCGCGGAAAATGACGCGCGCGTTCTAGAACTTTCAGCGGATATATCCGCCACACGGCAAACGGCGCTCGACGAAGAGACGCAGGTTTTCATTAACGTGATGCCGCCGCCGACAACGCTCGTGATAGTTGGGGGCGTGCAAGTGGCTGTCGCGCTGGCGACATTCGCGAAAACGATCGGTTATAAGACCATTCTAGTAGATCCGCGCAAAGCCTGGGGCAATGAAACTCGTTTTCCACATGTGGATCAATTGATACAACTTTGGATTGACGAAGCGTTCGCGCGCATTGAAATAAATTCGTCCGTCGCCATCACCGTGTTGACGCACGACCCGAAGATTGACGATCCCGCGCTTAAGGCGGCGGTAGAGAGCCCCGCCTTTTACATTGGCGCGCTGGGCAGCAAGAAGGCAAACGCCAAACGGATCGAGCGATTGCGAAACGACGGCGTAAGCGAAGCGCATATCGCCAGAATTCACGCGCCGATTGGATTGGATATCGGCGCGCAAAACCCGGAAGAGATCGCTCTCGCTATCATGGCGCAGATCGTACAAAGTTTCAGAAAACAAAATCAAGCCGAAGCAAAGTAAGAGGCGCGCCGAGACTTTACTCCTTGAAAGCATTGGAAATATCCTTTTATGAATACTCAACAACTGAATCGCGCCTTCCGCAACGATGAAATTTCCGCGCAAGAGTTAGCCGCCAGCCTTCAATCTCTTTTCGACTCCCGCGAGCCTGAAGTTCTTGCTTTTATCCCCGAGGCGAAGCGTTTTGAACGATTGCAAAAAGACGCGGAAGAACTCGTCGAAAAATATCCCGATGTAAATCAACGTCCTGCGTTGTTTGGGATGACCGTCGGCGTGAAAGATATTTTTCATGTGAAAGGTTTCTCAACGCAGGCGGGAAGTCGGCTGCCGACGCAAGCCTTGCAAGGCGACGAAGCCGCAAGCGTCGCCAAATTGAAAGACGCGGGCGCGTTGATTCTCGGAAAGACCGTCACGACCGAATTTGCGTACTTCACGCCGGGACCCACGCGCAATCCGCATCATCCCGACCATACGCCGGGCGGTTCCAGCAGCGGATCGGCGGCGGCGGTCGGCGCGGACTTGTGCGATTTCGCCGTCGGCACGCAGACCATCGGTTCGGTGATTCGTCCTGCTGCGTTCTGCGGCGTGGTCGGCTTCAAACCGACGTATGAGCGCATCTCGCGGGCGGGCGCTATTCCGCTCTCGCCGACGTTTGATCATGTCGGCGTGTTTACCCACGATGTGGAGGCGGCGACGCGAGTCGCGTCCGTTATGGTAGAAAATTGGAAGGCGGCGACTGCGAGTCGCAAACCGACGCTCGGCATCCCCGAAGGGCTCTATCTAAACAGCGCTTCGGAGGAAGGTCTCGCTCACTTCAAAGACGTGTGCGAAGCGCTGAGCGCGTCTTATGAATTGCGCCCTGTTCGCGTTATGGATGACTTCGCCGAAATTCGCTCTCGTCACGACGCGATCACCGCCTATGACGCGGCGCAAGTTCACAAAGAACGATTTGCAAAATATGAAGCGCTCTATTCGAATAAACTTGCCGATTTGATCAAACGCGGGCAGGCGATTTCTAGCGTTGAATCCCTGCTCGCCGAACGCGACGCTTTTCGAGAGCGGATCGCTCAAACCATGAGCGACGCTCAAGTTGACTTGTGGATCTGTCCGCCAGCCGTCGGCGCTGCCCCCAAAGGACTCGCTTCTACCGGCGATCCGGTCATGTGTCTGCCGTGGACGCAAATTGGCTTTCCCGCCGTCAACCTTCCCACGATAAAAAACAGCGAAAACTTACCGTTGGGTTTGCAACTGGTCGGCAAATGGAACGCGGATGAATCGCTGCTCGCTTGGGCGGAAGGAATTGAAAAGACAATCAAAGGGCTATGACGAACGCGCTCTTCGATTCGTCGTCGCTGGACGATGGTCGCTTTTTGCGCTTTTTTCTTATCACCGAGACCGCGATACTTGCATGGCGCTGCATTCGGCGCGTGCAGGTGAGATTGCAAAGAAAATACCTTCAACTTCGCGCTCTTTGCGCGCTTCGCAGTTCAATTATTTCAACCCGACAGGCTTTACGCGCGCCCATACCTTCTTAGCGCCTCCCGCAACCCCTCATGCGGCAGCGCCTTCACCAAGAATCCGTTATGCCCCGTCATATCCTCCGCCGCGACCATCGAATTGATGATGGCTTCCTCCGTCGCAAAGACCGACGCAGCGAACAGCGCGTTGAGATGATCGTTATCGAGCGCGCGCAGATCGGCGAGTCCGTTTTCTTTGCCGAGCGCGGTGTGCGGGTTCGCGGTCGAGAACGCGAGAAAAATATCGCCCGAACCGTTCCCTCCCAGCGACCCCGTGCGCGCCATGCCAAGCGTCGCGCGTTTGGCGATCCGTTTGAGTTGATGCGGCAACACGGGCGCGTCGGTGGCAAGGACGACGATCAGCGAGCCGCGCTCTTGATACGGATTTTCGCCGTCCGACCACATCGCATGTTCTTTCAAATGATTCCCAACGGGGACTCCCGCTACTGTGAATTGATACCGTGCCCCGAAATTGGATTGCACGAACGCGCCGACGGTCCACCCGCCGAATTTTTCAGGAAGCTTTCTGGATGACGTTCCACTCCCGCCTTTGAACTCGTAGCAGATCATCCCCGTCCCGCCGCCAACGTTTCCTTCCGCGATCGAGCCTGATTCAGTTTTCTCCAGCGCTTCCCACACGTGATGCGGTTTGACGAAGAATCCGTTCATGTTGTTGAGCCAGCCGTCGGCAGTTTCCGCGACAACGGGACACGACCACTTCTGGAACAGCGCGTTATTCTTCGCCTGCCATTCGATGATCGTGTCGCGGACGATTCCCACCGAGTGCGTGTTCGTGATCCCGATCGGACCTTCGAGATAGCCGCCCTCCTCGACCCACGCCGCGCCTGTCATCTCTCCGTTGCCGTTGAACGGAAACCACGCCGCAAACACGGGATCGTGATTCGCCCCTCCGCGCGGATGAATGATCGTCACCCCCGTCCGCGCCGAGTCACCTTCAACGATGGTCGAGTAGCCGACGGTGACTCCCTCCACATCTGTGATCGCGTTGTGTTTGCCCGTCGTCCCCTCAAATGGAATTCCCAAATCGCGCGCGCGTGGTTTGAGCATGTGCGACTCCTATAACCTGTCCTGTGGAATGCTTCTTTATAAATTCTCGATCTGTACCGGCGCGATATCGTCTGCGGGAACGTAGCCGAAGATTTTGGAGTAGAAGTAAAACTCGGCTTCCACGGCGCGTTTAATGTTCTCAGCTTTGCGAAAGCCGTGTTGCTCCCCTTCGAACAGCAGGTAGGCGGTCGGGACACCGCGCGCTTTCGCGGCTTCAAACATCAATTCCGATTGACTGGGCGGGACGACCAAGTCTGAATCGCCTTGCAGTAGGATGATCGGCGTGGCGAGCCGCTCGACGTGCCGGATCGGCGAACGTGCAAGGTACACGTCGCGGCGCTGCGGATAAGGCGCGACCAGATTGTCGCAGTAGCGACTCTCGAATTTGTGCGTGTCTTTGGCGAGCGCTTCCAGATCGCTGACGCCGTAATAACTGGCGCCTGCGCTGAATACGTTTTTGAAGATCAGCGCTGCCAGCGTTGTGAATCCGCCGGCGCTGCCTCCGGCGATCGCCATGCGTTTTCCATCCACTAAGCCTTGCTGCGCCAGCCAGCGCGCGCCGTTGCAGCAATCGTCCACGTCTACAATGCCCCAGTTGCCATTTAGGCGCATACGATAAGCGCGTCCGTAACCGGTCGAGCCGCCGTAGTTAACGTCTAATACTGCAAAACCGCGACTCGTCCAATATTGGATTTTGTAACTTAATATGGACGAGGTCGCGCTGGTTGGCCCGCCGTGACTGAGCGTGAGCAGGGGCGGCAGTTCGCCCGCGGGGGCGACGTACTCTTGATTGGCGGGCGGATAGAACAAGGCGTGCGCGCTCAGTCTGTTTTCAGTGCGGAACTCGATCGCTTGCGGAGTCGAAAAATATGCCGGGTTGACGGTCGGCTCGAAGGCGCGTTTGAGCGCTTCCAACGCGCCGCTTTGCGGATCAAATTTCCATAGTGCGGGCGGCTGTGAGGGCGAGCCCGCTACAAAGATGGCGAAGCCCGCCGCATAGTTAACGTCTGCGAAGGCGCTGAAAGGCAGGTCGAAAGGAACGAGCGTTTTCGAGTCGCTCTCCAGGCGCGCCAGAGTCCATGTTCCGTTTTGCGTGTACGCACATAAGAGATTGCGTTCGTCGAGAAAGGCGTATGTGCGCATCCCGAAGACCCATTGCGGCAAGCCGAATTCGGCTTCGAGCGGGTACAACGCCTCGGCTTTGCTTCCATTTAGACGATAGAGATTCCACCAACCCGATTGATCGCTCACGAAATGCAACGCGCCGCCGGGCGACCACTCTGGCTGAAAGATGGAAACATCCTTTCCGCCGGCGACTTGCGTGCGATTTTCTACGGCGCCCTTGAGAGCGAGATCCGCCGTCCATAATTCGGCGCCGTCCCACGGCATGTTGGGGTGATTCCACGACAGCCAGCACAAGCGCTTTCCATCTGGGCTGAGGCGCGGCGTGGAGAAAAAGTCGGCGCCTGCGACTAAGACTTCGCCGTTAGAACCGCCTTCCAACGGAAGTGCGACGATGGCGTTGACGGCTTCGCCTCCGCCCGTGAAATCTTCGCGCACGCAGATCAGGCGTTGACGCGCGCGGTCGAGCGCAAAGTCGGCGTAATGATAGCCTTCATTGGGAGTTAACGCTTCGGGAACGCCGCCCGCCTTTTGACGATAAACGCGTTGATCTTTGAAGTTAACGAAATAAATAACGCCGTTGAAAACTGCATAAGCGCCGCCGCCGTATTCGTGCGCGCGTGTGCGTACGTTGAACGCGCTTGACAGGCATTCGCTGACGGAACCGTCCGCGCCGCGTTTCATCAGCGCGTTGCGTCCGCCTTCGAGCGGACGACCTTCCAGCCAGTAGGTATCCGCGCCATCGAGCGCGGCTTGCCCGAGCGCGATGGATTTGGCGGTTAACAAATCGGTGGTAATGGGCGACTTCCAACTTCCATAAGGGGCGGTTTGAGGCATGTGCGTTTCTCCTTGTGCGGAATAGATAGATGGCGATGTTATAATGACGGATAGGCATTATGCCGCGTTTGGAATGATGAATAAAACCAAACGTATTGTACACGTTTTACGTCGGAACTACATCTTATTATGCTTCAGCGCCTTCGCGTTCAATGGATTGTGTTGCTCTCGGCGTTCGTTGTTCTTGTAACGATCTCCGTTACGGCGACGTATTGGGGCGCGCAAACTCAACGGCAAGATGCGCTGGTGATCAATCTGGCGGGACGCCAACGAATGTTGGTCCAGCGAATGACCTGGCAAGCTCAACAAGAAGATGAGACGGCGCAAGACGAGCTGGGGAAATTAAAATCTATTTTTTCTCAAACGTTATTTGCGTTGGAGCATGGCGGTGCGGCGCCCTATCTTTCGGACGATATGGCATATCTGCCCGCGACGGACGACGCGCAAATCCTTGCTGCATTGCGCGAAGTGGAATCTAGCTGGATGCAATACGTCGCTGTGTTGGATGAACTCTCTGTTTCCGATTCCGATTCGCTGCGGCGCGCCTTAGACGAACAATCTGCACAACTGACGCAAAAAACCGACGAGGCGGTGCGACTTTATGAAGCCACGTTCAGCGCCCGGGCGAATCGTTTGCGATTGAGTCAGATCGCTTTTCTACTTTGCGCGTTGATCTTGTTGGCGATCAGCGCATGGGTGGCGCGCCGTTCTTTATTCGCGCCGTTGCGCGCGTTGGAATTGGAGGCGGAGCGTCTCGGCGCAGACCAACTCGATGCGCCGGTGCGAGTCGCAGGTCCGCGAGAGATACGAACGTTGTCGCAGGCGTTGGATGGGATGCGTTCTCGCCTATCTGAGGCGCGCGAAGAACTTGTCGAATGGAACGATACGCTGGAATTACGCGTCGCGGAACGCACGCGCGAACTCGAAACGCTCAATGAAATCAGCCGAGAAATTTCCTCGCGGCTCGATATTCAACAAGTGCTGAATTCGGTTACCGAAAAGGCGCGCGCGCTGTTGGGCGGCGAAGTGGCTTCGTTGTGTCTGGTAGATGAAAATCAAAACTGGCTTAAACTGCAAACTCTGAGCGGACCGAAGAACGCAGTGGTGGGCAATGTGGTGCGGACCGATAATCCGTTTGCGCATGCTGTGTTGACGGACGAGAATGCGATGATCTGCAAGGTTGGCGCATGTCAGGGCGGGTGCCGCATGTTGTCTGATGAATATCGCGTCAGTCATCTCGCCGCTCCGCTGCGTGTAGGCGAGCGCGTTATTGGCGCGTTGTGCGTAGGCAGCCCCACGCAAAATCAATTCGCTGCCGAATCGGCGGATATGCTTCTCAAGCTGGCGAGCGTCGCCGCGATCGCGCTTGAAAACGCCCGCCTCTTCGCGCAAGCCGAGCGCGCCGCCACGTTGAGCGAACGTCAGCGCGTGGCGGCGGAAATGCACGACGGCTTGGGGCAAACGCTTAGTTATCTAGGGTTGATGACCGATCAAGTGGTTGAGTTTTTAGCGGATGGGCGCGAGGGTGCGGCGGTGGAACGACTGCAAAAAACGCGCGAAACCATCAGTAAGGCGACGGGCGACGTGCGCCGCGCCATCAACCGTCTGTTGGATGAAACATCCGCGCAACATGATGATTTGTGGGCTCGCCTGCACGAAACGCTGGATGAGGTCGTTTCACAATACGGTCTTGAGGCGGTTTGGCGCTTCGACGAAGATTCTGCGCCCAATCCTGCGCCGCAAATCGCGGAACAGGTTCATCACATTACGCGCGAAGCGTTGGTCAATGCGGCGCGTCACGCCAACGCGACGCGTATTGTTATGCAGGCAGGGCGTGGCTACAGTGGCTATTTCGTGGCTATCGAAGACGACGGAAGAGGCTTTGAAGCGACTCAGCCTGCGCCAAGCGGACATTTTGGTTTACAAATCATGCAAGCGCGCGCGAAACACATCGGCGGAAACGTGGAAATCGAATCGGCACCGGGGCGTGGAACGCGCGTTGTATTGACGTGGCGCGCAGAGGATGACGGGTAATATGGAGAAAGCGCGTGTCTTACTGGCGGACGATCATGTTTTGTTCCGCGAAGGGTTGGCGGGAATTATCGCTTCGCAAACGGATATGGAAACGGTCGGCGAAGCAGGCGACGGCTTTGAAGCCCTCGTTAAGGCGCGGGAGCTCAAGCCCGATCTGATTCTGATGGACGTGCAAATGCCCGGCATGGACGGCATCGAAGCGACGCGGCAGATTAAACAAACCTTGCCTGAAACGATCATTGTGATGCTGACCGTGCGCGGCGACGATGAATTCCTTTTTGAAGCGTTGAAGAACGGGGCGCAAGGTTATTTGCTGAAAGAGATTCGTTCGCAAACGCTGTTGGAGATGCTGCGCGGCGCATTGCAAGGCGAAGCGGCGATTTCGTCCAGTTTGGCGGGACGCGTATTGGCTGAATTTCGTCGTTTGAGCAAGTATGACGCTGTGAACGGTGAAACTGACAGCGACTTGACGGAGCGCGAGCAACAGGTTTTATCGCAGGCAGCGCAAGGCGCAACCGATAAGGAGATCGCTGCGGAATTGAACATTAGCCTGAATACGGTCAAGACGCACATGCGGAATATTTTGTCTAAATTGCATGTGTCCACGCGGCGCGAAGCGGCGAAAGTGGCGAAGAGCAAGAGGTTGGTGTGAATCGTTGGCATTCGAAATCGCTCGGCGATGGGATGTGGGCGCCAGTTGTCCGGATCGAGATTGAGGAAATGTTCCAGCCGTTGTTCAATGCCGCAAATCAACCTGTCGAGATGGCGGTCTTTATGCGCGAGGAGACGGGACGCCTGCATTGCGAGTGGATCGCTTACTTCTCGCCTGCGGCGCAAAGCGTCGCTGAGGCGCTGGGAGCGAACCCATGCGGAAAGCCGGCGAAAGCGGGGTTGAGTCTGTTAGCGGGGGGTGAGGGCTGTTGGTCGGCGCTGTTTGTTGAGGAAGGCGTGTGAGAAAAAATTAAGATATAGGGGAAGGTTTGGCTTAAAAAGAGTGATTGTGAGGTCACTCTTTTTTCATTCTCGATGAATGAGGGGGGAAGGATTTAATTATTCCGAGTTTTTCGGTATTCTTAAGATAATTTGTTTGTGTTTCTCATGAAATAGACCGTATCGAAACAACGCATACTACCGACGCTCCCCATTATTCACGCAAGGCTGATGGAGAATATCGCCTGCATGTATTCTGCTCATACTTTGCCCGCGCGCAGAGCCGATTTGTTGGAGACCTCAGACGAGAGGAGCATTAAAGATAATGAAAGTAAACGGTAGACGAAATTCGAAAAACAATTTTCTTGGTTTGACGCTGGCGTTCTTGTTCGCGTTCCTCGCGACCGCCGCCCGTGTTGTGTTAGCACAACCGTCGGCTCAGGCATCGGACGGGGAGGCGCTGTTCAAAGAGAAGGGGTGCAACGCCTGTCATACTATCGGCGGGGGGGACTTGGTGGGACCCGATCTGCAAGGCGTGACGGAACGTCAAGATCAAGCCTGGCTCAAGCAATGGATTCTCGCGCCCGATCAAGTGTTGGCTTCGGGCGATCCCATTGCCACAGAATTGCTCAAAAAGTACAACAATGTTCCCATGCCGAATTTGAGTCTGACGCCCGATCAAGTCGATTCGCTTCTCGCCTACCTGGGCGGCGGCGCGACGACGGGCGGCGCGGGGGCGGAACTCCCAGTTGGGGATGCGACGAGCGGCAAAGCCTACTTTGTTGGAGATAAACGCTTCAAAAATGGCGGAACACAATGTATGTCGTGTCATAGTGTGGCGGGAATCGGCGCGCTAGGCGGCGGGAATCTCGGTCCCGACCTGACGACCAGCGGTTTCGTTCAATCGGGCGCGGCGTTTGCTTCGTTTATGAGCGCGCCGTCCACGCAGACGATGGGCGCGGTCTGGGCGAATACTCCTCTGACCCCGCAGGAACAAGCCGATCTGTACGCGTTCCTGAGCAAGGCGTCTGTGACCCAGCGCGAACCCAGCGCGTTATTGCAGATCGCAATTCTCGCGATTATCGGCGCCGCCGTGTTGATCGCATTGGAGCAGTTTTACTGGAGGAAGCGCTTGAGGGGCGTGCGGAAACCGATGATCGAACGGTCACGCGCGTTGAAAAGGTAACGCGAGATTCATCTCGCGCAACGCAAATCGCAAAGTGGATTTGGCAGTACCGCAAGATTCTTGCTCTGAGCTTGTCGAAGGGTATCTTGCCAGCCACAAATCGCAAAGTGAACTTTGCGGTACAGACTAACGGAGGCATACGCCATGAGTTGGATTCAAGATTTGGTCAACCCGCAAGCCCGCCAGTGGGAGGAGTTCTATCGCAACCGCTGGCAGCACGATAACATCGTCCGCAGCACACATGGCGTGAACTGCACGGGCGGTTGTTCGTGGCAGGTCTATGTGAAAGATGGCATCATCACGTGGGAAATGCAGCAGGTGGATTATCCGCTGTTGCAGGATGGATTGCCGCCCTACGAGCCGCGCGGCTGTCAGCGCGGAATTTCCGCGTCGTGGTATGTGTACAGTCCGATACGGGTCAAGTATCCGTACGCGCGCGGCGTATTGCTGGATTTTTGGCGCGAGGCTCGGGCGAGCGGGAAGAGCCCCGTCGAAGCGTGGCAGTCCATCATGGAAGATGACGAGAAGCGCAAGCGCATCCAAAAGGCGCGCGGCAAAGGCGGATTCCGCCGCACGAACTGGGATGAGGTGTTGGAGATCGTCGCCGCGGCAAATTTATACACCGCGAAGAAATACGGTCCCGACCGCGTCTTTGGCTTTTCGCCGATCCCCGCCATGTCGTATCTTTCGTATGGCGGCGGTTCGCGCTTCCTGCAATTGTTCGGCGGCGTGAACATGAGTTTCTACGATTGGTACGCCGACCTGCCGATGGGCTTCGACTTGAACATGACGCGCACGCCCGATGTGCATTTCATCTCTGAGGCGCGACATGAGGGCGCGAAGTTTGTCGTCATCGCGCCGGACTTTTCACAGGTGGCGAAATATTCCGATTGGTGGATCCCGGTCAAGGCGGGGCAGGATACGGCGATTTGGATGGCGGTCAACCACGTCATCTTGAAAGAGTTCTATGTGGATAAGCAAGTCCCGTATTTTGTCAACTACTTGAAAGAGAATACGGATATGCCGTTCTTGATCGAACTCGAAAAAGACGGCGACGGTTACAAGGCAGGGCGTTATCTCCGCGCCAATACGGTCAAGCGTTATAAAGACGTGGAGAACGGCGAATGGAAATTCCTTGTGCATGACGCGAAGGCGAACGCGCCGCGTATGCCGAAGGGCGCAGTCGGCGACCGCTGGAGCAAGGAAAAAGGCAAGTGGAATATCAAGATGGAAGACGGATTGGACGACGCGCCCATCGAGCCGACGCTTTCGTTTTTGGGTTCGCAGGATGAAACGGTCAACGTTGGGTTCTATGAATTTGCGGAGCAGAAGACCGCCGTGCGCGGCGTGCCTGCGAAGTATATCGAGACTGAGGGCGGAAAGAAACTCGTTACGACCGTGTTCGATCTGGTCATCTCGCAATTCGGCGTGGGGCGCGGGTTGCCCGGCGATTACCCGACGAGTTACGACGAGGTCGGCGCGTACACGCCTGCCTGGCAGGAATCGTACACGAACATCGGGCGCGACACGGTGATTCGCTTGGCGCGCGAGTTTGCCAATAATGCCGAAGCGACGAACGGCAAGTCCATGATCATCGTCGGCGCGAGCATCAATCATTGGTACAACAATAGCCTTGCGTATCGCGCGCCAATTTATGCGTTGATTTTATGCGGCTGTTGCGGGGTGAATGGCGGCGGGATGAATCATTATGTGGGGCAGGAGAAACTATCCCTGGTCGCGCCGTGGACTTCGCTGGCATTTGCGCTCGATTGGCAGAAGCCGCCGCGTCAGCAACAATCGCCGATCTGGCATTATACGAACAGCGACCAGTGGCGCTACGAAGGAGACTTCACCGATTACGCCCACGTTCCGCCCAAAACGAAATGGGCGAAGGGCCACGCGATGGATTTAGCGGCGTCGGCGGTGCGCATGGGCTGGATGCCGTATTTCCCGCAATTCAAAGAGAATAGCTTTGAAGTAATGAAAAACGCCGAAGCGGCGGGCGCAAAGTCTCCTGAAGAAGTTGCCAAATGGGCGGCAAAGCAACTTAAGGAAGAAAAACTTGAGCTTGCGGTGGACGATCCGGATGCGAAAGAAAACTGGCCCCGCGTGTGGATCATCTGGCGCGGCAACGCCATTCAATCCAGCGCGAAGGGACACGAATATTTCCTGCGGCATTATCTCGGCACGCACAACAACATCATCGCGGAGGAACACGCCAAAGATAAAGTGAAGACCGTTAAGTTCACCGAACCCGCGCCGCGCGGCAAGATGGATTTGGTGGTGGACCTCAACTTCCGCATGGACTCTTCCGCGCTGTATTCGGACATCGTCCTGCCCGCCGCGTTCTGGTACGAGAAGAACGATTTGAACTCGACCGACCTGCACTCGTTCGTCCACCCGCTTGGGCAGGCTGTTCCGCCTGTTTGGGAATCGAAAACGGATTGGGAAATCTTCAAAGCCTTTTCGAAGAAGGTCAGCGAACTCTCGGCGGAGGTCTTCCCCGAACCGCTCAACGATTTGGTGATGACGCCGCTTTCGCACGATACGCCCGACGAGATTTCGCAACCCGATGTGAAAGATTGGCGCGCGGGCGAATGTGACCCGATCCCCGGCAAGACCATGCCGCATTTCCGCGTAGTGGAACGCGATTACGCCAACCTCTACAATAAATTCATCTCGCTGGGACCCAACCTCCGCAAAGATGGAATCAGCGGCAACGGCGTGCATATCCCGATGGAAGAATTTTATGACGAACTGTTGAAGAATCCCGTTGGCGGCTCGCCCGACCCGCGTCACATGCGCTGTGTGGAATGGGGCGGCAATAAATATCCTTCTGTGGAGGATGCGCTTGACGCGGCGAACGTCCTGTTATATCTCGCTCCCGAAACAAACGGAGAGGTTGCCTATCAAGCGTTCAAACATGAAGAGGAACGAGTCGGAATGCCCTTGGCTGATCTAGCCGAGGGGGTTCGCGACGCGCGCGTCACGTTCTTTGATCTGACGCGGCAGGTGCGGCGCGCGCTGATCAGCCCATGCTGGAGCGGCATGGTCAACGACGGGCGCGCCTATTCCGCCTGGTGTATGAGCGTGGAGCGGCGCGTCCCCTGGCGCACGCTCACAGGACGACAACATTTCTACATTGATCATCCCTACTATATGGACTTCGGCGAAAACCTGCCGACCTTCAAGCCAAAACTTGTGGCAAAGCCCGGCGACTGGAAGAAGATCGGCGATATCGTCAAAAGCCCGGTGGACGATCAAAGCCTGATCCTGAATTACATCACGCCGCACGGCAAGTGGAATATTCACTCCACCTATAAAGATAACCACCGCATGTTAACGCTCTCGCGCGGCATGGATCCGGTCTGGTTAAACGACAAAGAAGCCGAAAGCGTCGGCATTCAGGATAACGACTGGGTGGAAGTCCACAACGATAACGGCGTGGTCGTCACGCGCGCCGCCGTCAGCGCCCGCGTGCAACCCGGCACATGTTTGTACTATCACGCGGTCGAGCGGACGATCTTCATCCCCAAGTCGCAGATTCGAGGCGGCAAACGCGCGGGCGGGCACAACAGCCTGACGCGCACGCGCATCAACCCCATGCAGTTGGCGGGCGGCTACGCCCAGTTCACCTACACCTTCAACTATTGGGGACCCATCGGCGTATTCACGCGCGATACCTACTGCGTGGTGCGGAAGATGGAAAAATTGGAATGGTAAACATTCAGTACTGCAAAGTTCACTTTGCGAGAAGCGCAAAATAAATTTTGCGGTACGAACCAAAGGAGCAAATTCATGGATATTCGCGCGCACGTTTCAATGGTCTTTCATCTCGATAAGTGCATCGGCTGTCACACTTGCAGCGTGGCTTGCAAAAACATCTGGACCGACCGCAAAGGCACCGAATACATGTGGTGGAACAA
>MWTB01000015.1 GCA_002050275.1 Anaerolineae bacterium UTCFX1 | reverse complement strand
TTTACCATTTTTGAGATAACTTCCAAAAGACTTCTTCGATTTGATCATCGTGGATGAATGTCATCGCGGTTCTGCCAATGAAGAAGGCAGTTGGCGCAAGATATTGGATTACTTCAATAAGGCGACACAAATCGGCATGACCGCCACACCGAAGCGGACCGATAACGCTGACACGTACGAATACTTCGGCGACCCGATCTATGAATACAGTTTGAAGCAAGGCATTGAAGATGGCTTCCTCGCGCCGTACCGAGTCTATCGAGTGATTCCCGATGTGGACGCAAGCGGATTGCATATTGATCCCGGTGTTCTTGACCGTTTTGGGCGCGAGATTCCGCCCGACTTGTATGGAACAAAAGATTTCGAGCGGTTAATTTCTCTGCTGGCTCGCACAGAAGTAGTTGCAAAGCACTTGACGGAATATCTGAAAAGAACCAACCGCTTCGATAAAACGATTGTCTTTTGCGTGGATCAGGAGCACGCGCTCGATATGCGGATTGCCTTGAATAATGCCAACGCTGACCTGACCAAAATCCATGTGCATTATGTGGAGCGGGTGGTTTCGGATGAAGGCTCAGTTGGGCGCGGACATTTGGATGAATTTCAAGACCCCGAAAAAGAGACGCCTGTTATTTTGACGACTTCGCAAATGCTAACCACAGGCGTGGACGCGCCCACGTGCCGCAATGTAGTGTTATTCCGCGCCATTAATTCGATGACCGATTTCAAGCAGATCATCGGGCGCGGGACACGGGTTTCGGAGGAGCATAACAAATTCTGGTTCACGATCATTGATTATGTTGGCGCGACGCAATTGTTTTATGATCCTGCTTTTGACGGCGATCCTGTACGAGTGACAAAGACCGAGATTGATAGTGAGGGAAATGAAGCGAAGATTGAGGATAGCGAAGATGGGACACTGACGGAGACTCTCCCTCACCCCAGCCCTCCCCCTGAGGGAGAGGGGGTACGCGTTGGCGAATTGCCGCGCAAGTATTATCTCGATAACGTGCAAGTGTATATTGCTGGTGAACAGGCATTTGAACTTGATCCCGACGGTAATGTGCTTAAGACAGTGGAGTTCACGCAGTTCGCCAATGAGCAGATCCGCCGCTTGAATTTGACCGCGGAACACTTGAAGCAAGGATGGCCGCTTGCCGAGCAACGACTTGAGATTTTGAACCAATTGCGCTCGCGCGGCATTGACCCTGATCATTTGGCGCATGTGACTCACCACGAAGAAGCCGACGCGCTGGATTTGCTCTTGCATGTGGCATATAACGCGCCGTTGGTGACACGCCGCGAGCGCGCTGAGAAATTACGCCAGAAGAAAGCCAACTTCTTCAACACGTTTACGCCTGCGGCGCGGGAGATTTTGAATTCGTTGCTGGAGAAATATGCGGATTACGGCATCGGCGAGTTTGACCAGTTACCGCGCGTATTGCAAGTCTCGCCGTTCGATCGGTATGGCTCGACGTACGAGATCTATCAGTTGTTTGGCGGGGCGGAGAAGTTATTGCAGGCGGTGGATGAGATGCAGAAGTTTTTGTATGAATAATTCCAAAAAAGACCCTAAGGGTTTTGGAAACCCTTAGGGTCTCGATTTTAGGATAATATGACCAGTCCTACTCCTCTTCTCTTTGATACTTATTACCACATCTATAATCGCGGTGTGAATGGCGAGAATATTTTCATTGAAGAACGGAATTACGATCTGTTCTTGAATCTTTTCGAGAGACACGTCACACCTGTTTGTGATTTGTTTTCGTATTGCATGCTGAGAAATCATTTTCACGTTTCGGTGAGAACGAAATCGGAAGAGGAAATTATCGAATATCAAAAGACCCTAAGGGTTTCTTCCGCAAATGGTCGTCGTGTCAGGCATGGGAGTCTTGCAAACAGAGACGAAGGTCAGACGAGAAAACCCTTAGGGTCTCGTTACGTTAGCGACCAGTTTTCCAATTTCTTCAACGCCTATGCCAAGACGATCAACAAAGCATATGGAAGAACAGGCAGTTTATTCCAGCATCCGTTTGGGCGCGTGCCGATTACAAGTGATAGGCAATTTTGGAATGTGATCGCGTACATTCATCAGAACCCGCAGAAGCATGGATTTGTGAAAGATTTTCGGGATTGGAAGTATTCGTCGTATGGGATAATACTGTCTGAGAAGCGTACGATCATTAACCGCAGTGAAGTGTTGAAATGGTTTGGAACAAGGGATGATTATCTATCGCTTCACAACCAATGGCTCTCAGATGCCCAAGCGAAGTGGTTTGTGGAAGAGGATTACGATTGAAACAAAATATATAGACCCTAAGGGTTTTAAAAACCCTTAGGGTCTAGAATGAAAAGGAAAAATGCCAAAGAAGACTACAACACAGCCACAACACAACACCAAAGCCTCACTCTCTTCGCTCATCAAATCATCCCGTGACATTATGCGGAAGGATGCGGGACTCAACGGCGATTTGGATAGACTCCCGCAGTTATCGTGGATTTTGTTTTTGAAGTGTTACGATGACCTAGAGATGCGACGCGAGGAGGATGTGAAGTTATCCCGTGAAAAGTACAAACCTGTGATTCCGTCGCCGTATCGGTGGCGGGATTGGGCGTCGGATGAGGATAACGGGGCGACGGGCGAAGACTTAATCAAGTTCGTGAATGAAACGTTGTTGCGTTCATTGCGTGGTCTCTCCGGTTCGGATGAACGTTTGAAAGTGGCTGAGGTATTTCGAGAGACGTACAACCGTATGCTCTCGGGCTATCTGCTGAGGGATGTGGTTAATCTGGTGGATAACATCCACTTTCAGTCGAAGGATGAGATTTTCACGCTGGCGCATTTGTATGAGTCGATGCTCAAAGAGATGCGGGACGCGGCAGGCGACTCGGGCGAGTTCTATACGCCCCGTCCCGTAGTAAAGCTGATCGTAGACCGAGTCAGGCTGAGGCTGGGAGAGACCGTTCTTGATCCCGCTTGCGGCACGGGCGGATTTTTAGTCGAGGCATATGAGCATTTGAAGCCAAAAGCAAAAAATGCAAAAGAGCAAGAAATCCTGCAAACGAAAACGTTGTTCGGCGTGGAGAAGAAGCCCCTGCCGTATCTGCTCAGCACGATGAACCTGTTGCTGCACGGCATCGAAACGCCGAACATCCGCCGCGATAACGCGTTGAAGAATCCGTTGAACGAGATCGGGGAGAAAGACCGCTTCGACGTGATCGTGACGAACCCGCCCTTCGGCGGCGAGGAGGAGGCGGGTATCCAGTTGAACTTCCCCGAGAACACGCGCGCCAGCGAGACCGCCCTGCTGTTCATGCAGTTCATCATGCGTTCGCTCAAGCGGGACGGGCGGAGCGGCGTGGTGGTGCCGAACGGATTTCTGTTCGGCGACGGCGTGGCGGCGCGCATCAAGGCGCAATTGTTGCGGGACTTCAACCTGCATACGATCATCCGACTGCCCAACGGAGTGTTCGCGCCGTATACGTCCATCCCGACGAATTTATTGTTTTTTGATCGCTCTCCTGCGACGGCTGGTTTCGATACGGCGGCTGGTCTCGATACGCCCTTCGCAACAAATGCTTCGATAAACTCAGCACATCGCGCTCAGGGCTACTCGACCAGCGAGATTTGGTATTACGAGCATGTGCTCCCCGAAGGCGTGAAGAACTACACCAAGACGCGCCCGATGCAGTTCGAGGAGTTCCAACCGATTTTGGATTGGTGGGATAACCGAATTGAAAACGAGCGTGCGTGGAGGGTCCGCGCCGCAGACGTGATCGTGACCAACGGCGGAGGCGACGTGGTGAGCGTCAATCTTGATATCAAGAACCCCAATCGCAAAGAGGATTTGGAACACCTGCCGCCCAACGAGTTGGCGGAGAGTATTCTCGCCAAGGAGAAGCAGATTGCGGCAATTATGGAAGAGATCAAGGGTCTTTTGAAATAAAGTGTTTAGACGGTTAGACCCTAAGGGTCTCCTTGACTGAATTGTGAGATTGATTGCAAGACTCTTTCGCTGGACTCGACGAAGGTTTACGGGAAAGACCCTTAGGGTCTGTATTTGATAAAAGGTGATGATGACAAACGGCTGGCAAGAAGTTTCACTTGGAAGTTTACTTACTCGAATAAAAGACGAAGTCTTAATTCAGGACTTCGAGAAATACCAGCGTTTAACAATTCGCACAAATAACAAGGGCATTGAAATTCGTGATGAACTTGAAGGACATTTGATTGGCACAAAGAATCAATATGTAGTTCATGGTGGACAATTTTTGCTTTCAAAGATTGACGCAATGAATGGGGCTTTTGGCATTATCCCAGAACATGTCGAGAATGGAATTATTACAAGTAATTTTTGGGCATATGATGTTGATGAAGATAAATTATTTTCCAAATATTTCAACTATCTAACTCATACACGTTCTTTTCAAGAATTTTGCATTCAGGCAAGTTCAGGTACAACTCATAGGAAATATTTACGAGAAGATTTATTTCTTGGCATGGAAATTCCCCTCCCGCCGTTGACGGAGCAACGCCGCATTGTCGAACACATCGAGTCACTGGCGAGGCGGGTCAATGAGGCACAGCGTCTGCGGGAAGAGGCAGATGCTGAAATAGAAGCCCTGCAAAATTCAATGCTCTTACAAGTCTTTGAGGATCTAGAAAAGAGATTTACGCCCTTGCCAATTGGCAAATCAAATCTTTCGTTTAATAGTCAAACTCGAAATCCTCAAAAAGACAGTCCAAACGAAGAGTTTCTTTATATAGATATTGCCGCAGTAGAAAACGGAACTGGAAAAATAACATCACCGCAAAAAATACAAGGAAGTAATGCGCCTTCACGAGCAAGAAGAGTTGTTAAGGAAAACGATGTTATTTTGTCTACAGTTAGACCTAATTTGAAGGCTTTTGCTATCGTCCCGCCTGAATTAGATAATCAAATTTGCTCTACAGGTTTTGCTGTGTTTTCCAATATTCCAGAAATCTTGCCAGAATTTTTACTGTATCAATTTTTGTCGCCTTACTTTGTTAATCAAGCGGTTGAATCGGTTGTAGGCGGTCATTATCCAGCGTTGAATGACAAAGCCCTAAACTCGCTTGAAATAATTCTTCCCCCGCTCGACGAACAGCAGCGCATTGTCGCTTATCTGGATGGATTGCAGGCGAAGGTCAATGCGTTGAGGGAGATGCAGTCCACGGGCGGGGAGGAGTTGTCCGCGTTGATGGCGAGTGTTTTGGATAAGGCATTCAAGGGCGAATTATGAAGACCCTAAGGGTTTCTTTCGTTATCGGACGCCATCTCAAGCAAGAGAGTCTGGCATATCGTGACAGTTGTCAGTCGAGAAAACCCTTAGGGTCTCGGATGGCGGAGGTCAGCGGGCAAAACCTTCAGGGTCTCGGATGATGAAGGTCAATGCGTTGAGAGAGTTGCAGTCAAGGAGCGGGGAGGAGTTGCGCCCGTTTGTTGGGCGGACGTTGATGCCGAGTGTTTTGGATAAGGCATTCAAAGGCGAACTGTGCAGACCCTAAGGGTTTCTTCCGGAATCGAGCGTCATGTCAAGCGAGGGAGTCTTGCATTTTGTGATACAGGTCAGTCGAGAAAACCCTTAGGGTCTCGGATGATGGAGGTCAATGCGCCGTGAATATAAATCAACCAACTTACGCCCCATACCCAAAATACTGCAAAGCAAATCCCAGCGTCACGCAAGCGCACATCCCAAAGAAAAATAAAGCGATGATGATTCCCACGATCCGCCAGACACTGCCACCCACCAATTACCATTTACCATTTACCAATTACCACTCACTCCTCACTGATCACCTTCTTCACCTCCCTCCTCAACCCCACAGGCTTGATCGCGCTCACATCCACCTTCTTCGCCTCCACAAATTTTGCAAAGCGCATCAATCCCTTCGCCAGCGCGTTCGCAAAATCGGCGTCCTTCACGGGCGCGTCGTCTTCGTGCCAAAAACCTTTGATCTCCAACGTCATCGTCTTGCGATCCAACTTCGGGTCGAGCCGCGCCACCAAGTCATCACCGTATAAGATCGGCAACACATAATAACCCCAGCGGCGTTTATGCGCGGGCGTATACACCTCCCACGTGTATTCGAAATCAAACAACCTTTTCGCCCGTCCGCGCGCGCTGACGATATCCAACGGCGCGAGAAACGTGACTTCCTCCAGCGTTGTGGTTTCTTTTGGATTCCAACCTTTGGGGATTCGCCCCCTCTCAAGCGACTCCAACGCTTGGACATCCTCGCCCAAAACGAGATGGATGTCGCGTCCCCCCTCGATTTGGACCTGCCTCACCATCCCCGACTCTTTCCACCCTTCGAGCAATTTCGTCATCTCCGTTTTGGAATACTCGCGATAGAGGTGATAGTTCAACTCGCCGCGCATTGTGGCTTCGCGCTTCAAGCCATAAAACGCAACCGCTTTGCGCGCAAAGAATGTCTCCGCATCCTTTTCACTCGCAACATAATTAAATTCTTTCGGCGCGATGTTCTCGCGGAAATCGTACACGCGATCAAAGCCGACGCGATGGTGCATCATCAATTCGCCCGAAAGCCACATGTCGAACAACGCCACCGCCGTTTCCTTTCGTCCGCGGTAACTCCAACTCTGAACCCGCGCGCCGTCAAAATCGCGGTTCCCCAACGGACCGCGCTTCCGCAACTCCGCGCGGACTTCATCCAACAATTTCTTATGTCCTTTCACAAAACGGGAAACATACGAATCTTTGGCGCGTCCTTCCATGTGCGTCCGCCAATACGGCAGATCGCGCATCGGATACATCGCCAACCAGCCACCGTAATCGAAGAACTTGCGTTGTTTGTACGCAACGTCATACAGATGGTCTGGCTTGTACTCCAACACGCGGCTGTGTAACACAATATCCTGACTCCGCGCAACGACGATCAGCGGATCGAGTTGTACCGCCTCGCACGCGTTGATCGCCTGCGCCGTTCCGCTTTTGCCGCGCCATCGGCGACCGGGCCACAATCCCTGCTTGCCGAGGACGAATCGTCTTGCCGTTTGTTTTGAGATATTGATGGTGCCCATAAGTGTCCGCCCATTTTAGCACATATATTCTAGTAATGTAGCGCCGACCGGTAACGCCGACTTAAGTCGGCGCTACGTCTTTCGCCTTCTCGATCGTCCTGCAAAACGAACACAACTCCGGCGCGGACGTGGGCTGTCCGCACTTGGCGCAGGGATGCAGATGCGCATGCCCCGAATCTTTTTCCACGAACAGGTCGCCGCGTTTTCGCGCCTCGAGGAATCGCAGATAGAACGTCAACTTTGCGCCGGGGCGATCCGTTTCCAGTTTGTTCAACAATTCTTTGTAGTAAATAGATTGCGCCCCCTCCGCGAACGGACATTCCTCGTAGATGTATTCGATTCCCCGCGCGAGACAGTACGCCGTCATCTCGCGTTCGTAGAAGCGGCACAAAGGCTTCACTTTGCGAGCCAAGCCGCCCGTCGAAGCGAGAACCGGGCTTTGTCTCAGCAGAAAATCCGCCGACCACGAAAGCGTGTTGCCGAATAACACCGCGGCTTCATCGTCCAAATTGTGACCGGTCGCCAGCACGTCGTAGCCGAGGTCGCGCGTGATGCGATTCATTTCGTGACGTTTCGCCAGCCCGCACACCGCGCAAGGCTTACCATGTCCGCGATGCGAAATTTCGGAAAGCACAGGGATTGGTTGCCCATATTCTTCTTCGATGTCAACGATGTGCAATTTCAACCCGCGCTGGTTTGCAAATTTCTCAGTAAGCCGCTGAGACTCGTGCGAGTAATTTATGCCGTCATCAATGCCGAGACCGAGGTACAACCCGTCGGCTTGATAGCCCAATCGCGCAAGGATGTCCCACAGTCCCAGCGAATCTTTACCGCCCGAAACCGCTACGAGGATTTTTTCATCTCGCGTGAACATCTCATATTTTTTGATGAAGCGCTCGGTCTGCTCGGGGAGCCATTCGAGATAATGCTCCTTGCACAACGCCAGTTTATGCTGACGCATGTTCACCGAGGCTTTCTCTCCGCATTTTTTACATTTCATATTTTTCAACTCATGTCATTGCGAGTCTTCGAGAAGCAATCTCCTATTACGCAAAAAGGTTGCTTCGCCTTCGGCTCGCAACGACATCATCCTCCCGAAATCACCGCGATCAACTTCACCTCGTCGCCGTCTTTCAGAATCTCGTCATCGAGAATCATCTCGCCTTCGCGTGTGGCGATCACCGACTCAGGCACAACGCCGCACTTCTTCAACGCGTCGAGCAGCGCCATGCCGTGCTTCACTTCATATTCCTTGTCTCGTAAAATCAATTTCGCAGTCATGCCGCCATTCTAACACGCCTCCTTTCCGCGTTCATCGTTTCGATCTCACCCAACACAAGCCCTCATGTTTCCACTTTCCACCTTCTACTTTCTACTTTCTACCTTCCACTTTCTACTCTCCCCGCCCTTCTTTCATCTTTCATCCCTCATCATTTCGATATCACCCAACGCCAACATCCATCCTTTCTCTTGACTCTCCCTCCTCTTCCCGGTACGATTAACCCCATGCGAATCGGAATGATGACAGACGCCTACAAACCTTACGTCAGCGGCGTGACGAGTTACGTTGACGTCAACAAACGCGCCCTCGAAAAACTTGGGCACGAAGTCTACGTGTTCACCTTCGGCGACCTCGAATACGAGGACGACGAACCGCGCGTCATTCGCAGCCCCGGCGTACCGCTTTCCGATACCGGCTTTTATCTCTCCCTCAGGCACGGCGCCAAGGCGCAGCAGATCATCCAAACAATGGACGTGATTCATGTGCATCATCCCTTCATGAGCGGACGACTCGCGCACATCTACAGCCGCAAACGCAACATCCCCGTGCTGTTCACCAATCACACACGCTACGACTTGTACGCGCAAACCCGCGTGCCGCTCATGCCCGCCGAAGTGAGCATGAGCATGTTGCAGGCATACATGCCCACGTTTTGCGACAACATGGACCTCGTCATCTCGCCCTCGCGCGGCATGGAAAAAGTTCTGCGGCAATACGGCGTCACCTGCCATATCGAAGTTGTGCCAAACGGCGCCGATCTCGATCCTTTCTTGTCGGCGCAACCGCGCACGCGCGAAGAGTTCGGCTTCAACGAAAAAGACATCCTCGTCGTGTACATGGGGCGCATCGCTCCCGAAAAAAATCTCGAGTTCCTCCTGCAATCGTTCGCGGGTGTTTCTCGCGCCGTTCCCAACACAAAACTGCTCATCGTCGGCGGCGGGCAAAAAGAACACGACGAGGGGATCAAAAAATTTGCCGACGATTTGAATATCTGCGACCGCGTCAAATTTACGGGGACGGTCGCATACGCCGACCTCCCATCCTATCTTGCGATGTGCGACATCTTCGCCACCGCGTCTGTCACGGAAGTCCATCCGTTTTCGGTGATCGAAGGCATGGCATCTGGACTCCCCATCGTGGGCATTGATTCGCCGGGCATCAGCGATTCCATCGCGGACGGGCAAACTGGTCTGCTCTCCGTCAACGACCTCGCCTCTTTCACCGCCAAGTTGACGACGCTGTGCCTCAACAGAGATTTGCAAAAGAAAATGGGAGCGGCGGCGCGGCAGGCATCGCGTCAATTCTCCATCGAGAACACCACCCAGATCATGCTCGGTCATTACAACCGGCTGACATCCAACACGAAACCCGTCAAGCCGAGCATCGAGGAGAGACTGCGCTCCGTGCTGAAGGAATTCCTCGAATGAACCACAATCAGCGGGTCGGCAAATGGGGCGAAGAGATTGCCGCCGAATATCTCACCGCGCGCGGATGTGAAATCGTCGCCCGCAACGTTCGCACACCCTACGGCGAAATTGACATCATCGCAAAACAAGGCGAGGTCGTCATCTTCGTTGAAGTCAAAACCCGCACATCGGACAAAATGGGCTTGCCGGAAGAAGCCATCACACCGCGGAAACGCGAACACATGATCGCCTGCGCCGAGCATTACACGGCTGAACATGAAATTGATCGCTGGCAGATTGATGTGATTTCCATCGAGGGGAAGCCCGGGTCAACGCCAAAGGTCACTTATTTTGAAAATGCGATCTGAGATCTCACTCACTTCGACAGGCTCAGCACGGCGCCTAACCCCTCTCCTTCTAGGAGAAGGGAATAAACCTCCCCTCGTCCTCATCGTCGGACCGACTGCGGTTGGAAAAACCGAAATTGCGATCCAACTCGCGGAGCGACTGAATGGCGAGATCGTCTCAGCCGATTCGCGTCTCTTCTATCGCGGCATGGACATCGGCACGGCAAAGCCTTCGCGCGAGGAGCAAGCGCGGGTTCCTCATCATCTCATTGACATTGCGAACCCGGATGAAATTTTGAGCCTGGCCGTCTTTCAACAAAAAGCGACGGAGGCAATCGCGGAGATTCACACGCGAAACAAACTGCCATTCCTCGTCGGCGGCACCGGGCAATACATCCGTGCAGTGACACAGGGATGGAGTCCGCCGGAGGTTGAGCCAAACGAACAGTTGAGGAATGAGTTGGAAAGAGAGAAAGAGGAAAACGGCATCAATTGGCTACACGACAAACTTAGAGGACTTGACCCAGCCGCCGCAGAGAAAATTGACCCGCGAAATTTTCGTCGCATGATCCGCGCGTTGGAAGTGATCATGACGACCGGCAAGAAATTTTCAGAACAACGCGGGCAAGGCGAATCGCCGTATCATCTTATTACGATTGGACTCACCCGTCCGCGCGAGGAGTTGTATCGGCGAGTGGACGAGCGGATCGAATCAATGTATGCGAACGGTTTGATGGATGAAGTGAAAAGTTTAATCGCGCGCGGCTATCCCGCCTCTCTGCCGACGATGTCTGCGATTGGGTATCGCGAATGCGCGCAGGCGCTTGCAGGGCAAATCCCGATCGAGGAGGCGAAACAGCTTACCCGTCGCGCGACGCGGGCTTATGTCCGCAGGCAGGCGAATTGGTTCAAAGAGTCCGATCCGAATATTGCATGGTTTCGAATCGAGGACGGAGTTATCTCTACGATCGAGAAAAATATCCGCCACTTAGTTGACTTTTGATTCTGTATTGAATATACTTGGAAAATCTTACAGTAAGGAGAAGCATCATGACCGACAAACCGTGGCTCGCTCATTACGACAAAGGGGTTCCGCACACTATTGACATTCCGCAAGCGCCCTTGTTCAATTTTCTCGATGAATCGGCGCGCAAATATCCAGACCGCGCCTGCACGATATTCAAGGGCGCGGTCATTTCTTTTAAAGAGATGAATGAACAAACCGATCATCTCGCCGCCGCATTGGTGGACATGGGCGTAAAGAAGGGCGATCGCGTGGGCATCTTCATGCCGAATACGCCGCAATTTGTGATCGCCTATTTCGCCATTCTCAAAGCGGGCGGTGTGGTCGTGGCAACGAATCCGCTGTATACGCCGGGCGAGATCGAATATCAGGCGAAAGATGCGGGCATCGAGGTGATGTTCGTAATGACGAATTTCTATCATACGATCAAGAAGGCGCAGCCCAACACGAAGATCAAGAAAATCATCGTGACGAATCTCAAAGAGACTCTGCCGCCCGTCATGCGCGTTCTTTTCACGCTGCTGCGCGAGAAGAAAGGAGGCTTCCATCTCGATAAGAATTTACCCGAAGGCGACGTTTGGATGCAGGATCTGCTCGCTAAATATCATTCGGCGGCACGCCCCAACGTTTCGATCAGCCATGACGATACGGCGTTATTCCAATATTCAGGCGGAACAACGGGCGTGTCGAAAGGGGCTGTCGCCACACACTACAACATCGTCGCCAATACGCTGCAGATCCGCTCTTGGATGACAATTCTGGAAGAGGGCAAGGAAATCGTGCTAATGGGAATTCCGCTGTTCCACGTTTACGGCATGGTAGCCGGCATGAACTTCGCCATGTCTACCGGCGCGGCGATGGTGATGGTGCCCAACCCGCGCGATTTGAAAGACGTGTTAGACAACATTCAAAAATTCAAAGCGACTATTTTCCCGGGCGTCCCGGCGCTGTACAACGGCATCAACAATCACCCCGACGTAAAGGCTGGCAAATACAATCTTTCCACCATCAAGGCGTGCGTTTCAGGTTCCGCGCCTTTGATGCGCGAGACGAAGGATCAATTCGAGAAACTGACGGGCGGAAAAGTGTTCGAAGGGTACGGGTTATCCGAAGCGCCCACTGCCTCACACTGCAATCCCCTGCTCGGTGAGAATAAGACCGGATCCATTGGCATGCCTTTGCCGAACATGGAATGTCGCGTGGTCAACCTCGACGACGGCGAAACCGATCTTCCGCAAGGAGAGGTCGGCGAGTTGCTTTTGCACGGCCCGCAGGTGATGAAGGGTTATCACAACATGCCTACCGAGACCGCCAACTCGTTGCGCGCCGACAAAACCGGCAAGATCTGGCTGTACACCGGCGACATCGTCCGCATGGACGAAGACGGTTACTTCTATATCGTTGACCGCAAGAAGGAATTGATCAAACCGGGCGGTTTCCAAGTATGGCCCCGCGAAGTGGAAGAAGCCATCCAATCAAATCCCAAAGTGCTGGAAGTAGGCGTGGCGGGCATCCCCGATCCAAATCGCGGCGAAACCGTCAAAGCCTGGGTGGTGCTCAAGCCCGGCGAAACGATGACCGTAGACGAGTTACGCGCCTATTGTAAGGAACATCTCGCGCCCTACAAGGTGCCCACGCATGTTGAGTTCCGCAACGAACTGCCAAAGACCACCGTCGGAAAAATTTTACGCCGCGAACTAGTGCGGCAACACAAAGAAGAAAGCGGCGCTTCCTAACGGCATACGCGCTGCGCGTCCATAACATAAAAAGAGTCCCGCCAACGCGGGACTCTTTTTATGTCAATATATTTCGCCGCGTTACGCGATCTGCGGCGTGCCGCTCTTCTTCGGGAACGGCGGCGGAAAGATCTTTTCAAATTCTTCGCGCGTTAGCGTTTCTACTTCAAGCAATTTCTGGGCGACGGCATCCAGTTCCTTGCGATATTTTATGAGCGTCTTCTTTGTCGCCTTATATGATTCGTCCACGATCTTACGAACTTCCGCGTCTATCTTCTCCGCAATCGCTTCGGAATAATCGCGCTGCTCGGAAATTTCACGTCCAAGAAAGATCAACTCTTCCTTTTGACCGTAGACCATCGGACCCATATCGCCGGACATGCCCCAGCGCGTGACCATCATGCGCGCCATCTTTGTGACGCGTTCGATATCGTTCGAGGCGCCGGAAGTGATATCGTCGAACACCAGTTCTTCGGCAACGCGTCCGCCCAATAAACCGACCAACTCCGCGCTTACTTTCTTGCGCGAGGTCAAAATGCGATCGTCTTCCGGGCGCGACCAAGTGATGCCGCCCGCCCAGCCGCGTCCGATAATAGTGATCTTTTGCACCGGATCAGCCTCAGGCGTAGCGTTCATCGCCACGGCATGCCCCGCCTCATGATACGCAATGATGCGTTTCTCATCCTCCGAGATCAAGCGCGATTTGCGCTCAGGTCCCATTACGACACGCTCGATCGCTTCTTCCAGATCCACTTGACCGATAGATTTCTTATTGCGCCGCGCGGCGAGGATCGCGCCTTCATTAACAAGGTTTTCGATATCCGCACCGACGAAACCGGGCGTGCCGCGCGCCAACGAAGCCAGATCAACATCCGGGTCGAGCGGCTTGCCCTTAACGTGAACTTTAAGAATTGCCTCGCGCCCCTTCATGTCGGGGCGATCGAGCGTGACGCGACGATCAAAACGACCAGGGCGCAGAAGCGCCGGATCAAGGATGTCGGGGCGGTTCGTGGCGGCGATGATGATCACGTTAGTGTCGGTGTCAAAACCGTCCATTTCGACAAGCATCTGGTTGAGGGTCTGCTCACGCTCATCGTGCGAGCCGCCCAATCCCGCTCCGCGTTGACGACCGACCGCGTCAATTTCATCCACAAAAACAATGCAGGGCGAATGACGTTTCGCCTGGTCAAACAGATCGCGCACGCGGCTGGCGCCGACGCCGACGAACATCTCGACAAATTCGGAGCCGGAGATCGAGAAGAACGGCACACCCGCTTCGCCAGAAACCGCTTTTGCCAGCAAGGTCTTGCCGGTTCCCGGAGGTCCGACGAGCAGAACGCCTTTCGGAATCCGCGCGCCCAACTGGATGAACTTCTGCGGCTCTTTCAGAAATTCGACGACTTCCGCCAACTCCTGCTTGGATTCATCCGCTCCGGCGACGTCTTGAAACGTTACGGTAGGATGCTCGCCGCTGAACATGCGCGCGCGCGATTTTCCAAACGACATGGCGGCGTTGTTCGATCCCTGCGCCTGACGGAAAATAAACCACAGTACGCCTACCATGAGCAATATCGGCAAAATATAGATGGCGCCAGCCCAAAAGCTAGCCCATGGCGAAGGCGGCTTCACTTCAATTTTCACAAGCGTCGGCGCAAGCTGCTCTTGCGATACGCCAAGAGCGAGCAATTGTTCGACAAGCGTCGAACTCGCCTCTTTATACGATTGAATGCCCTCTTCCGATCCGCTGGCATAAATCACTCGCAGGCTGTCATCCGTATTAATGACCACGCGCGAGACTTTCTCAAGTTTAATGTCTTGCGCCAACTGATTGATCGTCAGCGCTTGACTCGTGCCCGCATCTCGCTGCACCATCATAAACACCATGGCGGCGACCGCCACGATCAGCAAGAGTGTCACGATAAAAGATTGGTTTCTAGGATTCACTACGCCTCCAAAATAATTCCGAGCAGGATTATACCAACGAGACTCGCGTGAGGATAGCCCGCCTGCGACTTTTATATATTACTCTAATATTCCATAAAAAACAGGGCGCTTTTCAACGCGATTGGAAAACGGTATAAGAATTTCGCTGCGCATTCGTCCCTTCCGATTTATGGTACACTTTCCGTACGATTAATAAAATGAACGATATGAAAAAATCCATCCTCTGCATTGAAGACGAAGCGGAAATGATAGATCTTATGCGGTTAATCTTAAGCCGCAAAGGCTACAATGTTCGGGGCGCGTTCGGCGGCGCTGAAGGATTGCAGATGATTCGAGACGAGAAGCCCGATCTTATCTTACTGGACCTGATGATGCCGGATATGGATGGTTGGGAAGTCTATCAGCAGATCAAAGCCGAGGAATCCAGCAAAGACATTCCGGTGATCGTCGTTACAGCCAAAGCGCAAAATATTGACCGCGTATTAGGGTTGCATATCGCCAAAGTAAACGACTATATCGCCAAGCCCTTTACCCCGCAAGAACTACTGCACAGCATCGAAAAAATTCTCAAGCCGGGGGACTAAGCGGAAGCGCCTCAAAACGCAGACGTTCGGTACAATTACGCCATGACCCGCTCGATCCGCATCGCTAATGTAAACCGAACCGTCGAGCCGATTTACGCGCGCTACTGCGATACATTCCTCGCTCAACTGCGCGGATTCACTTTTCATTCGCATCTTCCTCCGACCGAAGGCTTGGTCCTCGTCGGCAAACGGGATTCGCGCCTCGATTCTTCCATTCACATGCTGTTTGTTTTCTTCGATCTCTCCGTCATTTGGATTGACTCTGAAATGACCGTAGTGGACAAAGTCCTCGCCAAAGCGTGGCGGCCGGCATATTTCTCGAAAGCGCCTGCCAAATTCGTGCTTGAAGTCCATCCCGATCGCTGGAACGACTTCGAAATCGGCGATGTTCTAGAATTCAACAATGCGTAAAATCTTCTTTATTCTATTCATCCTTGCCCTAACCGCGCCCATGCATACGCAAACCGCGCAAGCGCAATCCGGCGAGCCGGTATATATCGTTCAAGGCGGAGATACCCTCTCCGCAATTGCTGCACGCTTCAACATCTCGCTCAACGACCTGATCGCGGCAAACCCCAGCGTGGACCCCTACAACCTGCCCATTGGACAGGAACTTATTATTCCTAACCTGCCGGGCATCAGCGGCACGCTCTTCACCGAGTTTATCGCCTACGGCGACACGCTGCGCAGTCTAATCCGCAGGACGCAAGTATCCGCCGAGAATTTAAGGAAGCTCAATCGTCTGACCAGCCCCGGCGAACTCTATGTGGGCGTTAGTTTGATCCTTCCCGTCCAAGACGGCCAAAAACCGCTCAACGCGCACTTTACGCCTTCCGCCGGCGAATCGCTCCTCGAACTCGCCATCTTGCAGCAAAGCGATCCGTGGACGCTCTCCACATTAAACAAACTCGCCGGCACATGGGACACACTGCCCGGCGATACGTTATATTCTTCTTCCGCCGAGAATTCTCAAACTGTCGCAAACGGGCTGCCATCGGCATTTTTAAACGTTGATATTTCTCCGTTGCCTTTAAAACAAGGCGCAACCGAAACAATTCGCATACGAGCGAAAGATGGCGCCGCGATCTCCGCCGTATTGATTGACGCGCCGCTTAATTTCTTTCCGATGGACAACGAACAAGCAGCGCTGCAAGGCATACCCGCCATGCAACAGACCGGAATTTATCCGCTTCGCATCAAGGCGACGCTTCCCACGGGAGAGGTTCAATCTTTTGAACAAATGGTCGTCGTCGCCTCCGGCGAATATTTAAGTGAAGAAATCGTGCTTAACGAATCCAGCACGCTCGATCCCGCCGTGACAGAGCCTGAAATGCAAAATCTATCCGCGCTCATGTCGCCCGCCACACCCGTCAAACATTGGAGCGGAAACTTCATTTCACCGGGCACAGATCCAAATTGTCTCACCTCGCGTTACGGCACACGCCGGCTCTATGAGGTTCTCAACTCGGACATCAAACTGGAAGGCTTTCATTCGGGGCTTGATTTCTGCGGCGGCGAAGGCTTGCCCATCGTCGCCCCAGCGGCAGGCAGAGTTATCTTTGCCGCTCCCTTAATCGTGCGCGGCAACGCGACCATTATTGATCATGGCTGGGGCGTCTATAGCGGCTTCTGGCACCAGTCTGAGATAGACGTCGCCGTCGGCGACCTTGTCGAACAAGGACAAACGATCGGTTTAGTCGGCGGCACGGGTCGCGTCACAGGCGCGCACCTGCATTGGGAGATTTGGGTCGGCGGCGTGCAAGTCAACCCTTTGGATTGGCTCAATCAAACGTATCCGTAAACGGATTATCGGGCAAAGATTAATATTTTCGGTAAAGCGCTTGACCATAACGCACATTTGTTTTACTATTAGCGCTTAAATGCCGCGAGAAACCTCACTGAGAGAACTTTCTCCGGCTTTGTTGTAAACTGGTTCAAATATTCTATCAAAGGAGGTGGTGCCGACTATTCAGAGCGTTGTCCGCCCGGTTGTTGTATCCACTGAGGATACTATTGTTTACCCAACTACCACAATCTCGGAGGAGTAAGAAAAAATGAAACGCTTATCTGTACTGCTTTCGTTGCTGATCCTCGCCAGCCTCGCCCTCGCGGCTTGCGGACCAGCGGCGACACAAGCGCCCGGAGGCTCCACCTCGGGCTACGAGTGCACCGACCCCCTCGGCTGCGTTAAGATCGGTCCCAGCGACCCCGTTCACATCGCATTTTGGGGCGTTCTCTCTGGCGCCGACAGCACGCTCGGTGAAGACTCGAAGCGCGGCGTCGAAATCGCCATTGACGACAAAGGCGGCAAACTCTTCGGTCATGACATTTTGTTGACCTCTGAAGACGCCGGTTGTACGCCTGAAGGCGGCGCGACCGCCGCTTCCAAACTAGCGACCGACACCTCCATCGTCGGCCTGGTCGGCTCCACCTGCTCGGACGAAACCGCTGGCGGTATCGCGGCGATCACCAAAGCCGGCTTAACCACCATCTCCCCAGCCAACACCCGCCCGTCCTTGACCAGCCCCGATCGCGGTCCTGACTACGACGGCTACCTCCGCACCGCTCACAGCGACGCCTTCCAAGGCAAAGCCGTGGCTGAATTTGCGTACAACTTCCTCGGCGTTCGCAAAGCCGCCACCATTCACGACGGCTCTGTATACGCTCAGGCGCTCCAGCAGGTCTTTGTGGACAACTTCAAAGAACTCGGCGGCGAAATTGTCGCTCAAGAAGCAGTTGCCAAAGACGCTACGGACATGAAACCTGTGTTGACCACCATCGCGGCGAAGGGTCCTGAATTCCTGTACTACCCCGTCTTCGTTGCCGCGGGCGGCTTCATCACCGCGCAAGTTCGCGATGTGCCCGGCATGGAAAATGTGAAACTCGCCGGCTCCGACGGCATCTTCTCGCCCGATTTCTTGAAATCGGCGGGCCCGAACGTCGTTGGCGTGTACCTCTCCAGCCCTGACTTCAGCGCCTTCACCGGCGACTACGCCGGCTTCCTCGAGAAGCACAAGGCGAAGTACGGCGGTTCGACGCTCTCCACCTTCCACGCGCATGCATACGACGCTGCGAACATTCTCTTCGCTGCGTTGGAAAAAGTCGCCGTTCAGGAAGCGGATGGAACCATTTATGTTCCGCGCAAGGCTCTGCGCGATGCGGTCTATGCCACTAAAGATTTCGCTGGCATCACCGGCAACTTGTCCTGCTCGCCCACCGGCGACTGCGGCGCTCCTGTGATCGCCGTCTACCAAGTTCAGAGCGATGATCCGGCTAGCTGGAATCCTGCCGACGCCGCTAACCCGAACCCCAAGAAAGTCTGGCCCTAAGCCCGGCGTTCAGTAATGTAGTAGAGAGCGGGGCAGTCTCACCGCCCCGCTCTTTTTACTTTATTTCTTCAGTGAGGAGATCTCATGCGCACGAGCATCAGTGAACGCGCGCTGGACGCAATCGTTAGCGGAGTTTTATGGGGATTCCGCATTTTGATCGTTCTAGCAATTGTTATAGGAACCGTTCTCGCCATCCGCGCGGGAACATATACAAGGGCGCAATGGATTGACTTCGTTATCTTCGGCGTCGCTCAAGGCTCGATTTACGCCCTAATCGCCCTGGGCTATACCATGGTCTACGGAATTCTGCGCATGATCAACTTCGCTCACGGCGATATTTTTATGACCGGGGCGTTCGGCGCTTACTTCACAGCGACTTGGTTAACGAAGATCGGCTTTACCGACCGCTATCCCGTTCTAGGATTAATGATCCCTATTCTTGTCGCTATGATCATTGCGACTTTAATTGCCATGCTGGTCGAACGAATCGCGTATCGTCCCCTGCGCGGAGCGCCGCGTTTAGTCCCGCTCATCAGTGCGATCGGGGCGTCTTTCTTTTTGGAATATTCTTTCCGTGGCATCTTTGGACCTGGAAAATACGCTTACCCTCCCATCAGCGCGCTGGAAGGCGAGTGGGTCGTCTTAGGAATTGGCATCCTTAAGGTTCATGTCGTCGTAATGGTCGCCGCCGGCATCATGATGGCGCTTCTGTATACTCTCGTCATGTACACCAAGGTCGGCAAAGCTATGCGGGCAGTATCGGAAAATCAAGACACCGCCGCGCTCATGGGCATAGACGTCAACAAGACCATCGTCTCCACTTTTGCGATCGGCGCAGCAATGGCGGGAGCGGCGGGCGTTCTCTTCTCGCTTGTGTACCGTCAAATTGACTGGTTCATGGGCTTTACCCCCGGCATCAAAGCGTTTACGGCGGCTGTACTAGGCGGCATCGGCAACATCCCCGGCGCAATGGTCGGCGGCTTGGTGCTTGGCGTGTTCGAATCGGTTGGACCGTCGCTCTTCCTCGAAGGGCTTGGCATTATCCGCCCGTATCAACTTAAAGACGTGATCGCCTACACCATGCTGGTGATGATCCTGCTCTTCCGCCCGTCCGGCATCCTCGGCGAACGATTAACAAAGCAGAAAGCCTAACGATGATGAACAACACAAATAAAGAAAATTCTCTTTGGGCTGCCATCAAAATTGGACTTCTAGGCGGAGCGGTCGCCCTCTTCATTTCTCTAGTCGGCATGGCGGAAGTTTTCAGTAAACGCGATGTGGTCGAAAAAACCATGACGCTCGGACAGTTCGTCTTGTTAGCGATCAGCGTGGCAAGCGGTTTACTCGCCGCCCGCCGGACCGCCGCTTTGCTAGACAAACCCAACACCGCCTCTCAAGCAGCTGCTGGTCTCGTCGCAGGTTTTTTCTCAGCCGCGATTCTCACTCTCTTCGTTGTCATCGGCGCGAAAATCAACATCCGCACCGTCTTCTTAAACGCTTCGCCCGGCTTATACAGCATGCTCACGCTCAATCAAGGCGTAAGCGGCGTATGGATATTGCCAGTCGCTGGCGCTGTTTCGGGCTTACTCGGCGCGCTCTCTCTATCTCTGCCAAACGCCGTCCGCCGTCCGCTCTTTCACGCTATACTCTTCATCTTCTTTATGGCGCTGTTCTCTGGCTTATTCCGCGTTGTGATGATTAATCAAAGCGGCTTCTGGGAAAAGACGGCTAAATATCTCTTCAGTCAAACCGGCATGACGCGCCCCGGCGCAGCCATCTTCTTTGCGCTAGTAGCCGCCATTTCCGCTTTCTGGTCGGCAAAAGGGCAGGCAATCAAAACCGACGTTGCCAACCTGCCTAAAGGAGGGCAAATTGGCTTGCGGGTTATTGCCTTCGCCGTAATCGCGTTCATAGCGCTGGGATTGCCGCTGGTTTCCGGCGCCTTCATCGCGCAAGTGATCGTGATCGTCGCGCTCTTCATCCTCATGGGGTTAGGGCTGAACATCACCCTCGGCTTTGCGGGCTTACTCGACCTCGGCTTTGTGGCATTCTACGCCATCGGCGCATACACGGTCGGGCTGCTGACCTCTTACGGGCAATACGGACTGCAACATATCTCTTTCTGGGCTGCCATTCCTCTCGCCGTCTTAGTGGCGATGGCGGCTGGGTTCACGCTTGGCTTGCCCGTCTTAGGCGTGCGCGGAGATTATCTCGCTATCGCAACGCTGGGATTCGGCGAAATTGTCCGCCTCTTGGCAGGCTCCGACTTCCTCGCCAAATACTTCGGCGGACCACAAGGCATTATCGGCATCCAGAAACCTTGTATCGGCGTCCTGGGAGAATTTACCAAAGTTGACGTTCCGCGCGTTTGCTACAGCCTATTCGATGCCGCGAAACCGGGCATCGAACTTGGCACCCCACAGAGCATCTACTACATCGCCGTCGCCAGCGCCATCTTAATCGCTTTCGTCTCCTGGCGTTTACGCGAATCACGGCTGGGACGCGCTTGGATGGCGATACGCGAAGACGAAGACGTAGCCGAAGCGTTGGGCGTTAATCTGATCCAAACAAAACTGCTCGCCTACATGCTCGGCGCGGCAATGGCTGGACTGGGCGGCGCAATCTTCGCGACATTGATCGGCTCCATTTTCGCGACCAGTATGCAGTTGATTGTCTCCATTAACGTAGCGTCGCTTATCATCGTCGGCGGCATGGGAAGCATTCCGGGCGTGATCGTAGGCGCGATCGCCCTCATCGGGCTTCCGGAACTGTTGCGCGAAGTATCTGAATTCCGCTACTTGCTTTACGGCGCGACGTTGATCATCATGATGCTCGCCAAACCAGAAGGGCTCTGGCCCTCGAAAACCACCCAGCGCGAGCTGCACCATCTCGACGCCGGAACAAGCGCGGAGTAGAGGGGCTCGCTATGACAGCTATTCTCACCACCAAAAACGTCACGAAACGATTCGGGGGGCTTGTCGCCGTCAATTCGGTTGACTTCCAAATCCCCGATCAATCCATCGTTTCCATCATCGGACCGAATGGCGCCGGCAAAACGACTTTCTTCAACTGTATTACCGGCTTCGGAAAACCAGATGAAGGTGAAATCATCTTCGAAGGCGCGCCCATTCACGGTCTCCGCGCCGACCAGATCTCGCATCTGGGCGTTTCACGCACCTACCAAAACATTCGCCTATTCGCAGAAATGACCGCCCTTGAAAACATCCTCGTCGGTCAACATACCTTCTTACATGCCAGTTGGATCAGCGCCGTGTTGGGCTTGCCTAGCGTGCGTAAAGAAGAAAAAGACGCACTCAACGAAGCCAAGCGTCTGCTCGATTTCGTCGGGCTAAAAGGGCATGGCGACACTCTAGCGCGCAACCTCCCCTACGGCGCACAACGCCGGCTGGAGATCGCGCGCGCGCTTGCGACCAGACCCAAGCTGCTTCTACTGGACGAACCATCGGCGGGCATGAATCCGAGCGAGAGCGAAGACCTCACTGTCTTCATCCGCCGGCTGCGCGACGAGGTCGGAATCACCATCCTGCTTATCGAACACCATATGCGCGTGGTCATGGGCATTTCTGAAAATATCACCGTACTCGACTACGGCGAAAAGATCGCCGAAGGCTCGCCTAAAGAAATTCAGAGCAACCCGCGCGTGATCGAAGCCTATCTCGGTCGCGGCGCCGCGACCGAAGGCATGGAAGACGCGCACGAACGCCATCAAAAGAAGGGAGGGTAGCGCGCATGTCCATGCTCACCGTCAATAACGTTCACACATACTATGGCAGCATTCATGCTCTACGAGGCATCAACCTCACTATCGAGCAGGGCGAGATCGTCACACTGATCGGTGGAAACGGCGCCGGCAAAACAACGACGCTCCGCACGATCTCCGGGCTGTTGAAGCCCGCTCAGGGCGAGATTATGCTGGAAGGCGACGATCTGCTCCGCTACAAGCCGCACGAGATCGTCTATAAAGGTCTCTCCATGGTGCCTGAAGGGCGCGGCGTATTCGCCCGCATGTCTGTGCTGGAAAACCTTGAAATGGGCGCGTTTAGCCGCAATAACAAGCAAGAGATCGCCCGCAATCTCGATCACGTCATGACTCTTTTTCCGCGTCTCAAAGAAAGACGGACGCAATTGGCTGGCACGCTCTCCGGCGGCGAACAGCAAATGCTCGCTACCGGGCGCGCATTAATGGCTGAGCCGCGCATCTTGCTGTTAGACGAACCGTCCATGGGGCTCGCGCCTGTGCTGGTCGAATTGATCTTCGACACTATCGTGCAAATTAACAAAGAAGGCGTCACGATCCTGCTCGTAGAACAGAACGCCCTTATGGCGCTGTCTATCGCGCATCGCGGATACGTCCTCCAAACCGGCGAAATCGTGCTTAGCGACAAAGCCGAAAAACTTAAAAGCGACCCCGAAGTGCAAAAAGCCTACCTCGGCATTGAGTAAACGCAAGCGAACTAAAAAAAGCGCAGAGGAGAAACGCCTCTGCGCTTTTTTCTACCGTACGGCGAGCGAGCGCTCGCCCTCAGCTAGGAGGTTATATGCGAATCCTAAACGCCGATGAAGTCCGGCGCGCCCTACCGATGAAAGCAGCGATCGCCGCCATGAAAGATGCCTACGCTTCCCTTTCCGATGGGACGGCTGTCGCGCCGTTGCGGACGCGTCTGCCTATTCCCAGCCACGACGCGCTCAGCCTATTCATGCCTGCCTACATGAAAAAAGACTCTACGGAAGCGCTCGCTATAAAGATCGTCTCACTATATCCCTCCAACCCTCCGCGCGGACTTGCCTACATCCAAGCCGCCGTAATAGTCTTCGACGCAGAGACCGGGCGCGCCATCGCGCTTCTTGAAGGCAGTTCGCTTACCGCCATCCGCACCGGCGCTGGAAGCGGCGCAGCAATAGACTTGCTAGCGCGTAAAGATAGCCGCGTTCTAGCGATCTTCGGGGCGGGTCCGCAGGCGCGGACTCAAATCGAAGCGGCGTGCGCCGTCCGCCAAATTGAAACCGCGTGGGTATACAGCCTGAACAAAGAACATGCCGAGGAGTTCGCCAAAGACATGGCGGGACACAATTCTATACCGCACGACATCCGTGTTGCGGAGAATCCGCCGCAAGCAGTGAGAGAGGCGGATATTATCTGCTCGGCGACAACTTCCGCCGCGCCCGTTTTTGCCGATCGCGATGTGAAACTCGGAACGCACATCAGCGCGATCGGCTCATACACGCCAGAGATGCAGGAAATCCCCGCTGAAACCATTCAGCGCGCCCGCGTCATCGTGGATTCGCGCTCCGCCGCCTTAGCCGAAACCGGCGATTTGATCGCGCCGCTGCGCACAGGCATGATCGCAGAAGAGCATATTGCGGCGGAACTCGGCGAGGTCGTCTTAGGTCGCAAACCGGGCAGACGTTTGGAAAACGAGATCACTTACTTTAAATCCGTAGGCGTGGCGGTGCAAGACGCCGTCGCGGCGCAGATCGCCTTAAAGAACGCTCATGCCATGAATCTCGGGGTTGAAGTAGAATTTTGACGGTTGTGTAGGAACAGACCTGCGCGTCCGCTTTTATAATTACTTTGATAAACAGCAAGGCAGACAGATCGCATCCGCCCACACAGATAACATTATGCCTTCCGCAGAAATCATTACCATCGGCACAGAAATACTCCTCGGCGAGATCGTAGACACGAATACGCGCTATATCGCGCGCGCATTGCGCGGCATGGGCGTAGACTTGTTTCGCACGGTCACGATCGGCGATAACGCCGAGCGGATTGCAGACGCCATCCGCAATTCCATGCATCGCGCCGAGATCGTCATCACGACCGGCGGGTTGGGTCCTACGGTGGACGATCCTACACGCGAAGCCGTCGCCCGTGCGGCGGGAGTCGAGTTGGAATATCGCGAGGACCTTTGGGCGCAAGTCGTCGAAGCGATCTCACGCTACGGACGCCAACCGTCCGAAAATCAAAAGCGACAGGCGTACGCGCCAAAAGGAGCGCTGGGAATTAAGAATCCCGTCGGCACCGCGCCCTGCTTTATCGTCGAAACAGAAAGAAACGCAGTCGCATCGTTGCCCGGCGTTCCGAATGAAATGGAACAAATTTTTCATGAGTCCATTGTTCCATATTTACAAAAGCGTTTCCACCTCGATGAAATTATTAAAATACGGATTCTACATTGCGCAGGTTTAGGCGAAGGGACGATTGACGAGAAGATCGCCGACCTCGAAACGCTGGGCAATCCCACCGTCGGTCTCGCCGCGCATACCGGCGTTGTAGACATCCGCATTGCCGCGAAAGCAAAAAGGGAATCCGAAGCCGATAGAATGATCGCAGACATTGAGGCTGACCTTCGCGAGCGGCTTGGAAACGCCGTCTTCGGCGCAGATGAAGACACGCTCGAGGCTGTCGCCCTCCGCGTCACAGCCAGCCGCGGCTGGAGTTTAATCGGCTTGGAATCAAATTTAAACGGCTTGCTCGCGCAAAAGATTCCGCAAACTGTTTCCGCCGCCGACCTCCGCCCTGCCGCGCTTCTCAAAACATTGCGCGAAACGCTCTATTCCGCGCACGCCGACGTCGCATTGGGCGTTATCGTTAACTTCGAAGATCGCTCCGCCGATCTGGCGCTCATTGCGCCGCACTTCGAGAAAATCCATCGCGTTACTTATGGCGGACCGCCGCGCAGTTTGCCCCAATGGGCATTAAACCTCGCGCTCGATTGGTTGCGCCGCCATGCGTTGGAGAGCGGATGAAGATGCGCAAGAAGCGGCAGAACGCATGGATATTTCTCGTTTGGGCGCTGAATGGCATCGTGGCAGTTTGCCTGTTCGCAGTCGCAGCGTTCTATTTAACAAATCGCTCCGCATCGGCGATCGCTCCCGTCGCGACTCCATCGCCCGTGTCCAACGTCAACGCTGATGCCGCCCCGACTCAACACATCCTACCGACGCTCACGCCAAATCCATTCTATACGCCTTTTGTATTTGAAAGCGCTACGCCGTTCCACCTGCAAAACGGACCGTCGTCCATAATCATCGGATATTCGCTTATGGGGCGTCCTATCGAAGCCTATACATTCGGCGACGGCGAACGCGAATACCTGGTCGTCGCAGGCATTCATGGCGGCTACGAATGGAACACCATCGAACTGGCGGACGAGCTGATCATCTACTTTAACGATCATCCTGAAGCAATTCCTGACCGTGCGAAATTGCACATTATTCGCAACATGAATCCCGACGGCGAAGCGCGCATCCACGGCGTGGATGGACGCGTTAATAACAATGGCGTGGACTTGAATCGCAACTTTCCCAGCGATAATTGGGTCGCTGAGTGGGATCGCGACGGCTGTTGGATCTACCGCCCGACCACCGGCGGACTCTACGGCGGTTCGGAGCCCGAAACGCAAACGATCATGAAATTCATCGAAGCGCGCTCCATTGCCGCCTTAATCAGTTATCACAGCGCGGCGCTGGGCGTCTTCCCCGGCGGCGCGCCATGGACTCGCGAATCCAAGAAACTCGCAGCCTTGCTCGCCAAAGAGACCCGCTACTCCTATCCGCCGATAGATACCGGCTGTGAATACACCGGCACGCTCGCCGATTGGGCGGTTGAAAACGGAGTCGGCGCGGCAGTGGATATGGAATTGCGCGATCATAAAAACACCGATTTCACGGCGAACCTGAAAGCGGTGCAAGCGCTGTTAAATTTTACGCCATGACTTTATTATAGAAAGGATCATCTTATGACTCAAGTTGACATCCTCCTCCACAACGCTCACGTCCTCACCATGGACGAAACGCTGACTCAATACAACCGCGGCGCCGTCGCCATCCATGGCGACAGCATTGTCGCCGTAGGACCCGAGGACAAGATCGAAAAAGAATATTCAGGCAAAGAGACGATTGACTGCAAAGGCAAAATCCTCATGCCGGGACTTATCAACGCGCATACGCACGCGCCGATGACCCTCTTACGCGGCATTGCCGACGACCTGCGGCTCGACGTATGGCTGCAAGGTTATATGTTCCCCGTCGAACGGCAATTCGCCTCGCCCGAATCTGTGTGGTTGGGCACGTCCATCGCTTGCGCCGAACTGATCAAAAGCGGCGTGACCACATTCAACGATATGTACTACTTCGAAGACGATGTCGCTACTGCAGCGGCAAACGCGGGCATGCGTGCGGTATGCGGGCAATCCATTCTCAAATTTCCCACGCCAGATGCGGCGTCGTACGAAGACGCCATGGACCGGGCGCGCGATTACATCAAAAAATGGAAGGGACATCCGCTGATCGTCCCAGCCATCGCGCCGCACGCCCCATACACCACCACCGAAGGCATCTTACGCGAGACCGCCGATCTCGCCAAAGAGTTCGACGTTCCGCTTCATATCCATCTCTCCGAAACTTCTTTCGAAGTGGATAACATGCGCAACGAACAAGGCATGCCCGTTATTCCATATGTGAAAAAACAAGGTCTGTTCGAGGCGAAAGTCATCGCCGCGCATTGTGTGCATATTGACACCGGTGAAATTCGCACGCTTCAGCACGCCGGCGCGGGCGTTTCGCACAATCCCTCCTCCAACCTCAAACTCGCCTCAGGATTTGCCCCCGTGACGAAAATGCTCGAAGTCGGACTCAACGTCGGCATCGGCACAGACGGTCCTGCCTCAAACAACGACCTGGATATGTTCGAAGAAGTGCGTCTCGCCGCGCTGATCGCCAAAGCGGTGACAAACGACCCGACTTCCCTGCCCGCTCCGCAAGCTCTCTTAATGGCAACGCGCCTCGGCGCGCAAGCGCTTCATATCGGACATTTGACCGGCTCGCTCACCCCCAACCGCCGCGCCGACCTCATCCTCGTTGATCTCAGCCCGGTGCATAATTCCCCCTCCTTCCGCCGTTCGGCGGATAATGCCTACGCGCAGATCGTGTACGCCAGTAAATCCACCGACGTGACCGATGCGATGATCAACGGAAAATGGGTGATGCGCGAACGCCGCCTGCTCACCGTGCAAGAGGACGAATTGCTCGCGCAGGCTGCCGATCTCGCCAAACAGATCGATTCGTTCCTCATCGAACGCGAACAATCGGTATTGTCGAAGCTCATCGCACTCGGCGGCTCAATGGAAGAAGAGTCGTTCGAGGTGCAAGTCAAGGTCAAAATAGCGGACCCAGATCGCGTCATCCGCGAATTGATGCGCAATGAGATTGATATTCTCTATGAACGTCATTACAAACAACACGACGTTTATTTCATCTTCGACGATGAGACGCAAGGACGGTTACGTTACCGCGAAGACGATTTTATCGAACAAGGCAATCTCACAACAACGCGCGCGCGATTGACCTTACTAGGGCAGAAACGCGAAGGGAAATTCGAACACGAAGTCTTGCTCTCGCGCAGCCGCTATCTTGCGCCAGCGACGAACTCGTTGCGCTTCTATCGCGAATATTTCAAACCAAAGACCGAAATTCCAGTGGAGAAAGACCGCCTGCGCTGGTTCATCAAATATAAAGACACCGAGTTTTACGTCAACTTAGATCACATGACCACGCCCGCGCTTGGACATTTCCTCGAAGTGAAATCGCGCACATGGAGCCGCAAAGACGCTAAGAATAAAGCGGACTTGCTGGGTGAATTGCTCAAATTGCTCGGCGCGGCAGACGCTAACGCTGCGGCACAAGATTATATTGACTTCGTATACGAAGAGTAAAAGCGTATTTTCAGCCCCTCTGCTAAACTGCCGCTTCATTCACATAGGCGGCAGTTTTATATTAATGGAACTTACACAAAAGCCTAAAATTAAACCGTGAATTTCGCTAATTGACGCGAATTATTTTTAAGAATTAGCGACAATTCGCGCAATTCGCAGCAAAAGATTTCGATCTGTGTAAGTCCTGATTAATTAGCTCCCTGAGAATTGCCATGATTAATTTTTTTGGACGCGGATTTTACGGTCTAACATGGACAGAACACGGATTTCTGAAAATCTTTCCACACGATTCCGAGCGCCGAATCACGGCAAGTCCTAAAGACCCTATTAATTTCTCAGGCTTGCAGGTTGACGCTGTCCACGATCCCTACAATGACCGAGATCACACAAGCGTCAGGGTTGCCCAACACTTGCCGCGCCCCATTTCCCTCGCGGTTGACCAGAACCGTATCGCCGATGCCCGCATGCGAATTATCGAGCGCAATGAAATCTTCATCCGCTTGTTCGCCGTCGGCGAGCAAAGGCTGAACGACGAGCAGTCGTCGGTTTTTATAATGCGCATGACTGATCGTCGTAACGACCGTTCCTACAACTTTACCGATAATCATCAGACAAATTTATTCTCCCCGCTTTTCAGCAGATAGTCGAACTCGCCGTCAGGCTTCACGGTCAACTCGTCCACGATGCCAATCAGCGCCAAGTCAATCGGAACGAATTTTTCATCGCGCATGGCAAGCGCCGCCTCACGCGAACGCACCATCACGCATAGATCGCCGGCGCCGGCGTGGACGATATCCGCTGCGATCTGCGCCAAGCCGATCGGCTCCAGTTTCTTATTCAACGGTTGAACGACCAGCAACTTCACGCCTTCTATACCGGGATATTTGATCGTGCAAACCGCGCTGCCTTTCACCCGTCCGAACAGCATGGTTACTTCATCCCCGTAACTTTGAGCGTGCGCCGAATGATCGTATCCAGCAAGCGCGCGTCCACCTGATCTCCAAGTTTTGCGACGACTTTCTCGCGGATGCGTCGTTCGAGTTCCGCCCCACGTTCAGCCGTGGGCGACGGGCTGGTCGCCGCGCCGCAAGCGCTGCAATGCGCGGGAGCGTCACTCTTCGCTTTCGGCGCGCTATCCATCAAATGAGATGGCGCCGGCGGCGCGCCCGCCTGTAACGCCACCCCCAGTTTGAGCGCTTTCTCAAACGCCAAGTCGGTCAACACAACGTCGTCGCCTACTTGCAGCGTCTTCACGCCGTTATGAAACAAATCTTCAATATCATGGTCGGTATAAAATATCTTAGCCACAGGTCGCCTACTTATGATTTCCGAAACGTGACCGCGCCGTTCACTTCGAGCGAGTCGATCACCGCCATAACAACCGCGTCCACCGGCGTATCTTTTGTAATATTCGTCTGCCGCGCCGACGAACCCGAGGCGGTCAGCACCAAATCACCGACGCCGGCGTCCACCGTGTCGATCGCAACGTACGGCTTGCCGCTCACCGCGCCCGTTTCATCGGATTGTCGCAAAACGAGCAACTTCCGCCCGTGCAATTTCTCGTCTTTGATCGTCGAGACCGTCGTGCCGATCACTTTTGCAATGAACATTCGCGCTCCTAATATTTATTGGATGAAGAGCCCGCTTCGCTCTTCGGAAGGGTCGCCTCGCCCGCGCCCACAATCTTCACGCCTGCGCTGGCGCCGATACGCGTAGCGCCGGCGCGAATCATATTCTCGGCGTCTTCCCGCGTGCGCACCCCACCCGAGGCTTTAACGCCCATCTGCGGACCGACCGCGCGGCGCATCAATTCCACGTCGTGAACTGTCGCCCCGCCGCCGGCAAACCCAGTGGAAGTCTTGACGAAATCTGCGCCGGCTTCTTTGGCGGTCAGGCTGGCGATGGTTTTCTCCTCGTCGGTCAACAGCGAGGTTTCGATGATGACCTTAACGATCGCGCCGTGAGTATGCGCCGCATGCACCACGCCGCGAATGTCTCGCGCCACCGTATTCAAATCTCGCGCTTTCAACGCGCCGACGTTAATAACCATGTCAATTTCAGTCGCGCCCTGCTTGATGGCGGTTTCCGCCTCGAACGCTTTCGACTCGGAAGAAGTGGCGCCGAACGGAAAACCGATCACCGTGCAAACCCGGACATCCGAACCTTTCAACAATTCGGCGCATAGGCTCACCCAGGTCGGGTTGACGCATACGGAAGCGAAACCGTATCTTCGCGCTTCATAACACAATTGAGCGATCTCTTGCTGCGTGGCGTCCGGCTTGAGCAGGGTATGGTCAATCATTTCCGCGATCGAGCGCTCCGGCGGAATCGCGCCCAAGGTGGACGAGATCCGCTCCGCGCCGGCTTTCACAACGTTACCTACGTCGTCCAAGCACACGCGCACACAAAGCCCGTCGGCGCAATCAAAATTGCAATGATAGCCGTTCGGGTTGTTGGCGTTGGCTTCTTCTTCTGCCAGCGCCACAAGCACCTCATGGGCGATAATTTCCACCAGTTGTTCTACTACTTTGGGATCAGGTTTCATCATAACACACTCGCATCATAAGGCGGAACGAGCCCGCCTCTATTTCAAATATTGCTTCTCTATTGATTTTATCTTATCTACGCGCTTTGCGTGGCGCTCCCCGCCGAAATCGGTCGCCAGCCAAGCGGCGACGATCTGCTTCGCCAGATTAACCCCGATCAAACCCGCGCCGAGGGTCAGCGTATTCGTATCATTGTGTTCGCGACTGTTCATCGCAGAGGAAAGGTCGTATGCCATGCCCGCGCGCACGTTCGGGACCTTATTCGCTACGATGCAACTGCCGATGCCTGCGCCGTCAATCATAATTCCGCGCCATGCTTTGCCCGTTCCCACCAACTGCGCGACGGCGTGAGCGAAATCGGGATAGTCCACCGCTTCTTTGCTGTACGTCCCCACGTCGGTCACCGTGAAGCCGCTCGCTTCGATCTCAGGCTTAAGGATTTCCTTCAGGTCGAAGCCGCCATGGTCGGCGCCGAGGGCGACAACTCGCTTTGTTGCAGGCGAGGCAGGCAACGGGTCGGGCTGAGGCGCGCCGCTCATTTGCGCGAGTACATTTTGCGCGATCCGTCGAATTTCATTTTCATCCATAGGGTTGATTATCTTCGCAATACGAGGATGCGTCAATACCAGAACGGCGACGCGAAGGGCTTTAATTCTCTGGTATAATCTCTTCCCGTGACTGGTCCTGCCTAACGGTTTCCCTCCAAGGGGGGCTGTCGGCATGGAGACCTGCATAGACTAGAGAAAGGAAAAGCATACGTCATGCCACTCGCAAAAGAAGTTAAGACCAAACTCATCGGCGATTATCACCGTCACAATACGGATACCGGTTCGCCTGAGGTGCAAATCGCCATTCTGACGAGCCGCATCCAACAGTTGACCGATCATCTGCGCGCCAACAAAAAGGATGAGTCTTGTCGCCGCGGATTGCTTAAACTTGTCGGTCAGCGCCGCCGCTTACTCGCCTACTTGCGCCAAGCGGATTACCAGCGCTACTTGGGAATCACCGAGAGTTTGAGCCTGCGCCGTAAGTAAGTCTGTTAGACCCTAAAGGTCTCTGCTAGACCTTTAGGGTCTTATTTATAACGCTACACAAGCAGCCAAACCGCCGTCAGGAATTGAACAGCGCGAATAACGCATACTGTTCTTCCCGCTCTTCAGTCCCTGACTCGAGGCGGAAAATTGTAGGACAAGGTTAACCTTGTCCCACACAGGAGACAATTAACAATGAAACCCGAATCGAAAAAATACTCAACTCAAATTGGGAAGAACACCGTCACCTTTGAGACCGGCAAACTCGCCGGGCAAGCTGGCGGCGCGGTGACGTTCGGCACGCCGGAGTCCATCGTGTTCGCGGCGGCGACTATGGGCGATGTGCGCGAAGGCATAGATTTCTTCCCGCTTTCTGTGGAATACGAGGAACGACTCTACGCCGGCGGACGGATCCCCGGTTCGTTCTTCCGACGGGAGGGCAGACCCGGCACGGAGGCGATTCTCGTCGCCCGTCTAACCGATCGTCCTCTCCGCCCGCTGTTTCAGGATGGGATGAGGAACGAAGTGCAGGTCGCCATGTTCTCGCTGTCGTCCGACGGCGTGAACCCGCTCGACGTGCTGGCGATCAACGCCGCGTCTGCCGCCATCATGATCTCAGATATCCCCTGGGACGGACCCGTCGGCGCGGTGCGCGTGGGACGCGTCAACGGCGAGTTCGTCATCAACCCGACCTACGCCGAAATCGAGACATCCGACCTTGATCTGCGCATCGCCGGCACGAAAGACGCCATCCTCATGGTCGAATGCGGCGCGAATGAAATCCCCGAAGATGTGATGGTCGCCGCGCTCGAACTTGGTCACAAATCCATCCAGCCGCTGATCGAACTGCAATTGAAAATGCGCGAGGACGTTGGCAAGCCCAAACGCGAAGTGACTCTCTTCATGCCGAGCGATGAGATCAAGAAAAAAGTGTTTGACCGCGTGAGCGGAGCGATGAACGCCCTGCTCGACAAGCCGCTCTCGAAGAATGAATTTTATTCCGGCATGAAAGCCATCAAGATCGAAGCCGAGACAGAATTGTGCGTTGTGCCTGAAGGCGGCGACCCGGCGAATTACATCTCCGTCAACATGTTCCGCGAGTCGTTTGAACAGGCGGAGATGGACGTGGTGCGCGAACGCATCCTAGCGCAGGGCAAACGTCCCGATGGGCGAACGCCGACCGACATCCGCCCGATTTGGTGCGAGGTGGGAATCTCTCCGCGCGCGCATGGGTCAGGCTTGTTCACCCGCGGCGAGACTCAAATTCTTTCGGTGGCAACGCTCGCCACGTTGGGCGAGGCGCAGGAACTCGATAACCTCAGCCCGATCAAAGACAAACGCTACATCCATCATTACAACTTCCCGCCGTATTCCACCGGCGAAGTGAAACGCATGGGCGGGCAAAGCCGACGCGAAGTGGGGCATGGCGCGCTGGCGGAACGCGCGCTCGAACCGGTCATCCCTGCGGAAGAATCGTTCCCGTATACGATTCGCGTGGTGTCTGAGGCGCTGTCGTCGAACGGCTCGACCTCGATGGGTTCGGTCTGCGGTTCGACTCTCGCGCTCATGGATGCAGGCGTGCCGATTAAAGCCCCGGTCTCCGGCGTGGCGATGGGACTCATCACCGATTTGAACGGCTCGGGTCGTTACAAAATTCTGACCGACATTCAAGGCACCGAAGATCACCTCGGCGATATGGATTTCAAAGTGGCGGGAACGCCGGCAGGCATCACCGCCCTGCAAATGGACATCAAGATCAGCGGCTTGAGCGCACAGATGATGAAGGAAGCGCTCGAACAGGCGAAAACAGCGCGCGCCTCCATTTTGGAAAAGATGCTGGCAGTGTTGCCCGAATCGCGCGCGGAGTTGAAGGAGTACGCGCCGCGCATCATCACTGTGAAGATTCCGGTGGACAAGATCGGCGCGTTGATCGGACCGGGCGGAAAGAACATCCGCGCATTGCAAGAGGAAACCGGCGCGAAGATTGACATCGAAGAAGACGGCACGGTCTACATCGCCTCCTCCGACGGGGTGGGCGCGAAGATCGCGCAGGAACGCATCGCGGGCTTGGGCGAAGAAGCGGTCGTTGGGAATATCTACACCGGCAAGGTCGTGCGCATCGCGGACTTTGGGGCATTCGTCGAAATTTTGCCCGGGCTGGATGGGCTCGTCCACATCTCGCAACTCGCTTCGGAACGCGTGAACAAAGTGGAAGACGTGGTTAACATGGGCGATGAGATCACCGTGATGGTGACCGATATTGACGGACAAGGCAAGATTCGGCTTTCGCGTCAGGCTGTGTTGGAAGGCTGGACTGCGGAAGAAGCGCGCGAGAAAGACGGTCCGCGCCGAAGCGGCGGCGGCGGAAGACCCGGCGGAGATCGCAACGGCGGACGCGGGGGAGATCGTCGCGGCGGCAGAAGATAGAACGTGGGGAGTGGAAAGTAGAGAGTGGAAAGCGGATGATGAGGAAGGCATCGTCCGCTTTTTTGTTGGGGAGGTATTAGGTGAATTGGAGGAGTAGAGGATTGGAGGGTTAGGCGTCGAGGGGAGATTTGACGGCGTTGGCGCCGCGTTGTAAAACGTGGGTGTAGATCATGGTGGTTTTCACGTCTTTGTGTCCGAGCAGTTCTTGCACGGTGCGGATGTCGTAGCCGTTTTGTAAAAGATGCGTGGCGAAAGAGTGACGAAAAGTATGCGGGGTAACGCGTTTGACGATGTTTGCGAGTCGCGTCGCTTCGCGGATGGCTTTTTGCAAGGCGGTTTCGTGGATGTGATGCCGCCGCACTTCGCCGCTTTCGGGGTCGGTGAAAAGCGTGGAGGCGGGAAAGACGTATTGCCACATCCACTGTTTGTGGGCGGCGGGAAATTTTTCGCCTAATCCGAAAGGCATATAGACCGAGCCATAGCCGCGCGCTAAATCTTTTTGATGAACGACGCGCGTTTGTTGCAGATGTTCTTGAAGCGGCGCGACAATACTATCGGGCAGCATGGTTTCGCGGTCGTCGCCGCCTTTGCCGTCGAAGACGATGATGCGATGGTTGGCGAAGTCAATATCTTTGACGCGCAGGCGCAGGCATTCCATCAGGCGCAGTCCGCTGCCGTACATCATTTGAACCATGAGTTTGTAAGCGCCCGTCAGGTTGGCGATGACGGCGCGCGCTTCTTCCGCTGAGAGAACGGTCGGCACGCGCTTGCCTTTTTTGGGGCGGATGAATTCGAGCGCGGCTGAGTCCAATTTGACATCGAGGACGTTGCGATAAAGGAAGAGGATGGCGCTGAGGGCTTGGTTTTGCGTGGAGGCGGAGGCGCGGCGCTCCACGACGAGGTGCGTGATGAAGCGATTGATTTCTTCAACGCCCATTTCGCGGGGATGGCGCTTGTTGTGGTAGAGGATGTATTCGCGCACCCAGCCGACGTAGGTTTTTTCGGTGCGCGGGGAATATTGTTTGAGGCGTATCGCATCTCGATATTGATCGAGCAGTTTTTTGCCTTGCGGGGGTTTTTGCGTTTCTGTCATTTTATCTCTCTGGTTTCTTGCATTTTTATTCGACGCTCGCTTATAATAGAGGGATGAATATAGGGTATTATACAGCCGCTCCGCCGTATAAGGTCTCATTTTAATTTATTTGGCTGTATAAAAAGTAGTTAGCCTGCCCCTTGCACAACAAAGGTAAAAAGAAAAAAACTCGTGTGATGTGGGGCATTTATCCGACAAAGAAATTTTAGAAAATAGGCGTGGCGATTTTTTCATAGGCTATAATTCTTTAGATATTCAACTCGGAGCAAAATTAATGAGACTCAATCAACATGAAATCGCAGACATCATTGAACGTTTGAACAACGGGGAAAATTTGCCCGATGATTACAAATTCAAACTTTTTCCCGTAACTCAAAAAGAATACGAATTGGTTTATGGCGGCAAAATGCGCCGTGAAGATATTCTAGCCAATGAAGATGGTGTATTCCCTGTACCTTTACAACTGGAGAAAATCTATAACGGCACACGCGAACAATGGAAAGATGGTTGGCGCAATATTATTGCATTTGGTGACAACCTTCAATTTGCAAAAACTGTTTACGAAAACAAAGACCCACTTATCAAAGATAAAGTTAAAGGAAAAATAAAACTGATCTATATTGACCCGCCCTTTGGAACTGGCGATGAGTACGAAGGAAACAAAGGTCAAAAAGGTTATTCAGCAAAAAGTAAAGGCGCAGAATTTGTTGAATTTGTTCGGCGGAGATTAATCGTTTTACACACAATACTTGCCGATGATGGAGTGATTGCAGTAAGGCAAGGCTACAACTTCGGTCATTATGTCAAACTCGCACTTGACGAAGTATTTGGTAAAGAAAACTTCATCAATGAAATAGCCGTTAATCGTGGCGCTCAAAAATTCGGTGGCACAAAAAAATTCAGCACGGCATGGGACAGTATTTATATTTACTCAAAAAACACGAAGTATTATTTTGAGCCATTTCGTAGAGAGCGATATAAAAACGAGCCTAAAACTACAAATATGTACATGAAAGGGGAACGGAATCCACGAGAAAGAACATTTATAGACCCAAACGGAAAAAAGGTTGTTTTGCTTCCACCTTCTGGACAACATTGGAAATTTGTTCAGCCAAAAATTGACGAGATGTATGAAAATGACGTGATTTATTTGCATTTCCCAAAAGACGAAGAAGATACAGGTATTAGAAAAGTTGTAAAAGGCAAACTTGAAAAGGTTGACTTTGTTCCAAGATTCCACTTTGATAAAGAAAAGGCTGTTGACACAAATTGGACAGATATTCCTGGCTACACTAAAACCAAAATATACCCGACAGAAAACTCTGAGCAATTATTAGAGCGAATCATCGAATCTTTTTCAAAAGAAGGTGATATTGTTTTAGATTGTTTCGCTGGTTCTGGCACAACTGCGGCTGTAGCAGAAAAAATGAAACGAAAATGGATTGTTTGTGATATTGGCAAACTTTCTTTTTACACGATTCAGAAAAGGCTATTAAATATCCACGTTAGTAAATCTTTAGAAAATCCCAAAAATGAACATGGGAAAGCGGCGAAAAGTTTTGTAACCATCAATACAGGGCATTATGACTTGGAGAAAGTATTCCAACTCCAACAACAAGATTACGCCAAGTTTGTAATGAATCTTTTTGAAGTTGAACCGAAAGAAAAGACGATTAGCGGTATTCACATTGACGGTCAGCGTAAAGATGGCTACAACGTTATTGTTTGGGAATACTGGAAATTCAAGGATGCGGCAGTAGATGAAGATTATCTTCATGATTTGCATAATTACATCGGCAATAAAGCAGGAAAGCGTGTATATCTCATCGCGCCAGCGTCTTATGTCGGTTTTATTAGTGATTATTACGAGATAGACAAAGTTCGTTATTACTTTTTGAAAGTGCCATATCAAGTTATCCGAGAATTACATAAAGTGCAGTTCAAGAAATTCCGCCAGCCGCAAAGCAAAAACAATGTCAATGATTTGGAAGATGCAGTCGGTTTCCATTTTATGCGTCAACCAGAAGTGAAAAGCAGTATTTCAGTAAACAGCAAAGAAGTACAAGTCACAGTCAAAAAATTCCTGTCAGATTTTACCGAAGATGAAACGGGACAAGACATGGAAAATTTTGAAAGTCTTTCGATGGTCTTAATTGACAAGAATTTTAATGGCAATGAATTCGACATGGATGATTATTATTTTGCAGATGATTTACTGCCCAAGAAGAAAAAGAAAAGTGACGATGACGAAGAGCAAAATTTGAAAGAAGAATTGAAGCACGCAAAAGAAATTAAACTACCAGTTATTCCATTGAAAGATTGTGGAAAGCGCATGATGCTAATTTATGTGGATGTCTACGGAAATGAATTTAAGGAAGAATTCAAGGTGAAGTAACCATGCAGGAAATTAAAACCTACAAAACAGCAGACCTTGTATTGCAAGTTAATAAAAACTACGACCCCACAAAATTAAACCTTGCGGCGTGGGAGCGTTATTTAGATATTCTTTGTGGCGACAGGCAATTTCAAAAAGAGTCCATTCAAAAGGCGATTATTTTTTTAGCGTCTGGATTGTATAAAGACATTCGGGATGTTGTCGTTGAAAACTACAACAATCCCCGCAACACAGAAATGAGAAGTCGCTATATCACTATAGATGATTATCTTCATCAATTGCAATTACCGAATAAACTTTCGGCAACGATTGACCTTGCTACAGGAACGGGTAAAAGTTATGTTATTTATGGAATTGCTCAAATCATGCTTGGTTTGGGTTTGGTAGACCGCGTTTTGGTTCTTTGTCCTTCATTGACCATTGAAGATGGATTGATTGAAAAATTCAGATACTTAAGTCAGGATGCGACTCTATTAAAAGCCATTCCAGATGAAAGCAAATGGAAGAATCCTTCAATCAAAACGGCACAAATAACAATTAAAGAAGGTGATATTTGTGTTGAAAATATTCATGCCGCTTATGAAAAAACAAATTCATCAATCAAAGATAGTTTTTCAGGCAATGGAGAGCGAACTTTGGTTTTAAATGATGAATGTCATCATATATTCAACCCCATTGAAGGTAGGGATAAAGAAAGCCAGAGTTTGAAAAAATGGAAAGAATTGCTATTAAGTCTTGAATATAACTTCAAGTATATATTGGGTTTTACTGGTACGGCTTACATCAAAGACGAGTATTTCAATGATGTGATTTATCGTTATTCTTTGCGCCAAGCAGTAAATGACAAAGTAGTAAAAATGGTTGATTATGTCAGTAAAAATGATGATGCTGACCCAGAAATTAAGTTTCAAGAAATTCATGACAACCATCGGCAAAATGCAAATCAATATCGCAAAATTAAACCTTTGACAATACTTGTTACGAAGGATATTACCGCCGCAAAAAGACTCGTAACAGAACTATCAGAGTTTCTTATGGACAAAGAAGAATTAGATGCTCAGGAAGTCGAAGAAAAGGTATTAATCGTTACTTCAGCAAATGAACACAAAGCGAACATTCGCAAACTCAAGGAAGTTGACGATAAAGTAAATAAAGTTGAATGGATTGTTTCTGTTTCGATGCTTACCGAAGGCTGGGATGTAAAGAATGTTTTTCAAATCGTTCCCTGGGAAGACCGAGCATTTAACTCAAAACTTTTGATTGCACAAGTTTTAGGGCGTGGCTTACGAATTCCCGTACTTTATCAAAGCCCGCAACCAAAAGTAAGAGTATTTAATCATGATGCTTGGAGTCGGAATATTCGCGGCTTGGTAGAAGAAATTTTGGAAATAGAAATGAAATTGGTTTCATCACCTATAACAAAGGGCGAGAGAGCCAATCATCATTTTGAAATTTACAATATTGACTACTCTCGAAATCCGCAGGAGAAAATTTCCGAGAGAAAGCATAACGAATTTGATTACACAAAAGGATATATAAAACTTCAATCACAAATTGAAGATTTTGAAAAAGACACGGAATATGTCAATCTTTTTGGCGCGAGTGAAAGCAAAAGCACTCTGATTCACTATGCAACTTATACAGTTGATGAAATAGTTAGTAAGATTTATTCTGAATTACACTTGCGCGAGTGGGAAGGCAAGATTTTGAAATTACCTACAGGAAATTATTCTAAAGAAAATTTGCCGCCAAAAGAAGAAATCAAAAAAATCATTCGTCAGTCAATGGAAGAAGTAGGTATTAAAGGTGATAGATTGACTGAAACCAACAAAATAAAAATTGAGAGTAGTTTTAATACCTTGTTACGCAAAACAGGTAAAACGACTTTTTACGAAAGAAAAGCAAAAGAGCCTTTTGCAATCGGCACACGAAATATTGACAAAGAAAGTATGGCTGTAGGGAATTTACGGCATAACGCAACGGTATTTTTCTCGTCAGATTACGCCAAAGAATTAGATGCTGAACTGAAAGAAATACTAAGCGCAGTTGATGAAGATGAAACATTCCCAAAGTACGCGACCAAAGAAGTTAATAAGTTCTTGTTCAAAACTCCTCTTGATTTAGTTTTTGCTCGGTATGAACCTGAGAGAAAATTTATTGAACGGCTCTGCAAAACCGAAAATGTAAAGTCTATTGATGCTTGGATTAAAAGCCGCGATATAGGTTTTTACTCAATCGAATATTCAATGACATCAGATGCAGGAAAACATTCAAAGACTCAAACCTTCAATCCCGATTTTTTCATCAAAGTAACACAAGGCAAAAAGAGTCACTTTATCGTAGTCGAAATAAAAAGCGATGGTGATGTATCTGATGAGAACAAAGCAAAATTTAAATACGCTAGACAGCATTTTGAAGATTTGAATAACGAACTTTCCGAAAAATCAATTAATCAGGCTTATCATTTTCATTTTCTAAGCCCCAATTCTTACGATGTATTCTTTGATGCTCTTGCAAATGGTAATTTATTGAAAGATAAATTCAGAAGTGATTTAGAAGATAAACTGGAAGATGATGAGCAAGAGTAAGTCTTCCAAAGTCAAAAGCAGGCTAACAAAGCGTGCACCCGACAAGTGGGATTCTGCGCGTTTTTCAAGCATTTTTCTGGCTTCGAGTTTTTCTTGCTCCCAAACATTATCTCAGCCCGCCCACTTGCGGGTAACGCAAACCGTTGGGCGTTTGTCTTGCAAAATAAAGAAAAAGGGAAATCAAACATATGACTAAAGATAATCAGAACTCGAAATTAGCAAAATGGGCATCTATCGCTGGAATTATTGGGGTTTGCATTGCGGCAATTGCTTTGATTCCCGCTTTTGGTTCATGGTTTTTTCCAAACGAATCACCTCAATATGTTACCCCTTCAGATAGTGGCTCTCCAAATACAGACACTCAAATTCCAACTTCTTTTCCAAATACTTCTAACAATCCGCCTGTAGTATTCTTCAATGAATGGATAAATATAGACCCTCAAAGTAAAAATATTAAGCAAGTTTCCATTCAGACAAAAGACGGTGGAGCCTATATAAATATGATTGGCTCTTGCTCACCAACGGATTGTAATTTTCGTGAAGAATCGCCCACAGTAGTGGTAAATTACAATTACGATTCTGAAACAGCAATATTACACGTAGAATGGGTTTTCGATTTTCAAGTAATGACGCAAGAGTTAACGATAACACCTGATAATCAATTAAGAGTGAAAACCCTGACTCACTTTACTGACAATTCTGGGCGTGTAGATTTCGAGATGGTAGACTATTTTACAAGACAGTGATTTTAAACAACAAGAGTCTTCTCAAGTCAAAAACGCCCAACAAAGCGTGCACCTGACGCTGGGGATTCTGCGCAAATCTCAAGCAGTTTTCTACACCGTAACCTTTTTCTGGCTGGACGGCTTCGCCGTCCCCGCCCCAGCGCAGGTAACGCAAACCGTTAGCCCGCCCGTCCATTCATAGGGAATATGAAATGAAAAGTAAATCGAAGTGGTTATTTGTTTTCACAAATTTTATTCTGGATAATGCAACTGTTCTTGCCACAGTTATCTATGCGTCGTTTCTTATTTACAGGCGAGAAATTGATAAAGCAAATGTCACAACTGATGATTTAATTACTGGTGTCTTAGCCGTGCTTGCTCTTTTAGCCACGTCAGAAATTATTGAACGCTATCGTAAACTCGCCAACATTGAAAAACTGAGTAGTCAGGCAGTAACTTTATTAGAAGGTCAGCTTGCTGACCGCCCATCAGCAATTGCATTTTTTGAAAAAATGCCTGCTCTTGACCCGCTTGTACAATCATCTAAATCAATTGACTTGTGCGGTTTTTCTCTTACATCAACTATCAACAAGCAATTTAGCAATCTTCGAGAACGCCTGAAAGATGGGGCTCATATTAGAGTACTAATTTCTGAGCCAGAATCTTCAGCAACTCAAATGGCAAGTTTGAGAAGCGAAGACCCTGATGAAGGAATTTATTTCAACAAAAGGCTAGCCGCAACCATACAAGATATAGAATACCTACATAAAACTTGGATGGAATATCAACCATCTGGAAAATCAATGAAAGGAGTTTTAGAAGTTCGTTTATTACCATATGCACCTTCTTTTAGTGTGCTTGTATTTAATGGCAACCAGCCTCAAGGAAAAGTAATTGTAGAACTTTACGCCCATAAAACATTTATGGAAACGGCAGTGTTTACGCTAAATTCTCAGAAGGATGGAAATTGGTACGAATATTTTGTAAGTCAGTTTGAAGTAATGTGGAAAGAAGCAAAGAAATGGGAACCCAAGTTGCCTGTAAATCAAAAAGCGGGCTAACAAAGCGTGCACCCGACGCTGGGGATTCTGGCGCGATTCCAAGCATTTTTCCACGCCTCAGCATTTTTCCAGTCGGACGGCGCTCCGCCGCCCGCCCCAGCGCGGGTAACGCAAACCGTTGGCTGGCTTCGCGCAAATTAATTAGGAGATAAAGATGAACAAACATAGCAAAGCAGAAACAGCAACAGAATTAATTTCAAATGAAATCAAATGCCCAACTTGTGAAGGAAGTGGAAAAAGACCTTGCCCCGCATTAAATTGCAGAAATGGATGGGATACGGTGGAAAAAGAAAATTGTTCAAAATGCAATGGAGAAGGCGAGATTGATTGCATAAATTGCAAAGGTACTGGTGAGCAATAAATAAAACTTTCATGGGGTATTTTTTATGGAAAATCTTTCATTAATCGCGGATTTTGCAACTGCATTTGGTGTATTCGTTGCAATGGCAACTTTGTATGTTCAAACTAGGCAGAATAGTCGGGCTTTGGGAGCCACATTACTTCGAGATTTTGAAAGACAATTTGAATCAGAAGAAATGTTGAGAGTGCGGCTCGAAACAGCAAAGTTTCTAATTAATAGAAAAACGGAGGATGCCGCCGTTTCCTATTGCGCCGATCTACTTGATTTTTTTGATGTACTCGGCGCATATCATAATAGAAACTCTCTGGACACAGAAATGACTTGGGTGTTATTTTATTATTGGTTTGGAAATTATTGGTATTTACTTAAGAATGACGCAAGTCAATATGAACAACTCGCGGGTGGGGTTTCGTTTTATCAAGATGCAGAACGCTTATATAAAACATTAACAAGGTTCAGTAAAAAAAAGAGACGTCTTCCAGACACTGAAGAACAATACTTCACCGCTGAACGATTAAACAATTTTTTGCAGGAAGAAATTGCTCAGTGTTCTGGACGATTAAGAGTGCTCGAAAATTCTGTTGTCGAAAATTAGAAACGCCAGCCAACAAAGCGTGCACCTGACGCTGGGGATTCTGCGCACATCCCAACCAGTTTCACACGCCTTAGCTTTTTTCTGGTTGGACGGCTTCGCCGTCCCCGCCCCAGCGCAGGTAACGCAAACCGTTGGGCTGTTCCTTTGAAAATTTTGGTAGGAATAAATAATGTCAAATCCAAATGGATATAGGGATACTTTACTTAGCTTCCTACACCAACCCAATTTGTTTGTCATTGAGGACACAAAAACAAGCATGAAGTGTCCATTTGAAATAAGCCCTAATCATTTTCTAGGTTTCGCAGAAAATGACCTTGCCTCAAAATTACCGCACAAGTATGTAAACGCCTTAGCAAACATCAAACGTGCGTTAGATTGTCAAGTATTATCTATTTTTCTTTCGCTTGGAATGCCCACAAAGAAAATAAAAAAAATGGGGCTGGAAAGAAAATTGCAAATAATACAAAAATTAGGTTTGGTTTCGCCACGAATATTGAACAAGGTTACTGCCGCTAGGAATTTAATGGAGCATGAATTTACCAATCCTGACGAAGAAACAGTAATGGACATGAAAGATGTTATTTCTTTGTTTATTGCTTATACCGATACAATAATGATGAATTTTTCTGATGAAGTTGTTGTTGCGTTGAAAAATGAAAATGACGAGCCTGATTCTGAAGAGGTGAAGATATATCTAAAGCCAGATAAGCATTCCTTAGAAATTTCTTCAAATTTTTCGCCTGAAAAAATTGTTTTATCGCCCAGTGATGATGATTTTTTTGTTTTCACAGAACGATTGTTATTCATAAGATGGGGCATTGGAACTAATCCGCTAGCAGAGGCTTGATAATGAATAATGCGACTTCTGTTGAACATATATTAAGCCTTCTTTTTAATTACCAAGATAGTATTTTGGGAAGTAGCATTAAAGGGCTTGCAAGACCTTTTGATATTTCTCCCAATGTTTTTCTAAAGTTCGCAGAATCGGATTTACAATCCGAATTGTCTCACAAGGCTGTGAATGCTTTATCAAACACAAAAAGAGCGATAGATTGTCAGATTGAATGTATACTTGCAACAACTGGCATTAATTTACCTGACATTGATTTTCCAGAAAAGTTGAATATTTTGAATGAAATAGGGTTATTGTCACCAATACTCTTGCAAAAGATAAATCGTGAACGTAATTTGCTTGAACATGAATTCGTAAATCCGCCCTTAGAAAAAGTAGCAGACGCACTCGATATTGCGACATTATTCATATCGTACACAAATGCAAAAATGCAAAAATTTCGAGATGAAATTCTTTTTGACACGGGAATTATAGGGATAAATGTATTTGATGGATATATTCAAATCAGAGTAGATAGTAATGAAAATTCTATTATTTTAGAACATCCCAATCAACATTATTATTCTGCTATGAAGTGGTTGATTCAGGTTAGCAACGAATGGTGGTAAATTCTTTAGCCATCGTTTTGATAGGGCAAAACAGCCCAACAAAGCGTGCACTTGACGGGTGGGATTCTGCACCATTTTCGGGCATTTTCCACACCCGAACAGAATCCTGCGCTCGAAGTTTTATCCACGCCCGCCCACCCGCAAGTAACGCAAACCGTTGGGCGTTT
>MWTB01000029.1 GCA_002050275.1 Anaerolineae bacterium UTCFX1 | reverse complement strand
TACGACCGACAAGTACGACCGACTTAAGTCGGTCTTACAATGCACGATACTGGTGAAATTCCAGAGCCGACAGTAACAGTCTGGATAGAAGAAGGATATCGACTCAATGCGAGTCTGATTTGACGCGAGCCCCCGAAAACGATCGTAGTTTTCGGTTTTGCGTCTCAGGCAAGGGTCTTGATTTTGCGCCCCGACTTCTCGCGGCGCTTTTTTGCGCCTGCATTACCGCTCATGCATAAACGTCTCTTACCCATCGTATCTTCCGCTTTTGTATTCCTGCTCGCTTGGAGTCTGGTTGCACGTTACAGCGGAATCCCCAACTTCATTTTGCCGTCGCCGCTTAGCGTATGGGCTCGTTTTCTTAGGGCGATGAACGACGGAAGTTTGGCGTATCATACCGGCATTACCTTGAGCGAGATCGTGTTAGGGCTGATCGCCGGCGTGACGATCGCTACGATTCTGGGCTACTTGCTCGCTAAATCGCGATCGTTAGAAAAAGTCTTGTCGCCGTATATCGTCGCCAGTCAGGCGATTCCGGTGGTGGCGATTGCTCCGCTGCTGATCATTTGGTTGGGAGATGGGATTCTCTCAAAGGCGGTCATTTGCGCATTGATCGTGTTTTTCCCTGTGCTGGTGAATACGATTGTGGGCGTGCGCGCCGTGCCAGCCGCGCTATACGATTTGATGAATTCGCTGCATGCTTCGCGCGCGCAGATTCTATGGAAGGTGGAAGCGCCCGCTTCGCTGCCGGTCTTCCTCGGCGGGATGCGCGTGGGCGCGACGTTATCGGTCATCGGCGCGATCGTCGGCGAATTGGTGGATGCGCAAAGCGGATTAGGATTCTTGCTGCGCGTGGGCGATTTTCAGTACGATACGCCGATGGTCTTTGTGGCAGTCTTTACGTTGATTTTATTAGCGTTGGCGTTATACGGTGTTGTAAGGATTGTCGAGAGTCGATTTTTGAAGTGGCAGGGCTAATGTTGTTGCGAGGGCGGCGTTCATCCGCCCGAAGCAATCTCTTATGCGAGGAGATTGCTTCGTTGTCGCTCCGCTCCTCCTCGCAACGATATAAATAAACCAAAAGGAGATCCAATATGTTTCGCAAGTCGGTTTTACTCATGCTGGGGCTGTCGCTTGCGTTGACGGCGTGCGGCGGCTCGCAGGCTCAAAACGACGCGTTGACCCGCGTCCGCTTACCGATGGGATACATTCCCAACATCCAATACGCGCCGTTTTATGTGACGGTTGCGAAAGGTTATTTTGCCGACGCAGGCATTGAAATCGAATTTGATTATTCATTCGAGACCAAAGGCGTGGAATTAGTCGCAGCCGATAAGTTGCCGTTTGCGGTCGTTTCAGGCGAGCAGGTTTTGCTCGCGCGCGCGCAGGGACTGCCGGTGACCTATATTGCCGCGTGGTATCAGCAGTATCCTGTTTCAGTCGTGGCGAAGAGCGAGTTGGGCGTGGTTGTGCCGCCGGACTTGAGGGGGCAGAAGATCGGCTTGCCCGGCTTATTTGGAGCAAGTTATATCGGTCTGCGCGCTTTACTCGATGCAGGTAAGTTGACGGAGGCGGATGTAACGCTCGATGCGATTGGATTCAATCAAGTTGAATTGATGGCGGCGGGGCAACAGAATGTGGTTGTTGGTTATGCGGCGAATGAGCCGATTCAATTGCGCGCAATGGGCATCCCTGTGACGGAAGTTCGCGTGGGTGATTATGTCTCGCTTGCGGCGAATGGGTTGCTGACCAATGAAAAGACGATCGCTGAAAACCCTGAATTTGCGCGTGTGTTTGTCGAAGCATTCCTGAAAGGATTGCGCGATACGATTGCAAATCCTGATGAGGCGTTTGAAATCAGCGCGGCGTTCATCCCGAGTTTTTCTGAGCTGGATGCGGAAGTGCAAAAGGAAGTTCTCGAAGTGTCCGTCGAACAATGGAAAGCGGAACGGCTTGGATATTCCGATCCGCGAGCGTGGGAGAATATGCAAGAGATATTGCTCTCGATGGGTTTGCTCTCGGATAGAATGGATTTGAGTAAAGCGTTCACCAATGAATTTGTGCCATGAAGAAAAGACGCGCAGTCAACATATTATCGCGCGCGCCTTTCAATGATCATAAGTTGTAAATCTAAAATGCCCGCTTCTATTCTTACGGTTCGAGATTTATCGGTCATATTTCCTACAGAGAACAACGGGCTTCACGCGCTGGACAGCGTCTCTTTCGATGTGAACTCGCGCGAGTTTGTGTGCGTATTGGGGCCGTCGGGCTCGGGAAAGACTACTTTGCTGCGTGTTCTGGCGGGGCTGATTCCACCCACGTCCGGTTCGTTCACGTTCAGCGGCGGCGAGCAGCCGAGCATCGGCATGGTGTTTCAACAAGCGACTCTTATGCCGTGGCGCACGGTAACGGAGAATATTGGACTTCCGCTCGAAGTGGGAAAAGTGAATCAAACCGTTGCGCGCGAGAAAATACGCGACCTGATTGAACTGGTGGGTTTGCAAGGATTTGAAGATTCACTCCCGCGCGATCTCTCCGGCGGGATGGCGCAACGCGTAGCGATCGCGCGTGCGCTAATTCACGACCCCGACCTGCTTCTGCTCGACGAGCCTTTCGCGTCCCTCGATGCGATGACCCGCGAGCGCATGTGGATGGAACTTTCGCGCATTTGGCAGGCGCGGCAGAAGACCGTCGTTATGGTGACGCATTCGATCAACGAATCGTTGTTTTTAGCGGATCGCGTTTTAGTTTTTACGCAGCGCCCCGGCAAAATAAAGATGGACATGGAAGTTGATCTGCCGCGCCCGCGTGAGGACGATATCCGCTATTTGGCTCGTTTTGGCGAATTAGCTCGCCAGTTGCGCGCAACGATTGAATGAAGCGCCGTAAGCGGATGCTATACCTTCGGCAAATCTAGCAGTAGAACTTCCGCAACCAATCGTGCGTTTACATTCTTATCCATTTGCTCCAGCGCAGTTTCGAGTCTGCGAACTGCGTCGCGCGCGGCGGAAAATTCCAAACGTGAGGCGATATTTTCGATCTCCATATTGCGATCCACGTTGATGAGCGGAGTCTCGGCTTGCGAAACGCGCAGCAGCGCGTCGCGCCAATACGAGAGCCAGAATGAGATCGTCTCGCGCATGGCGTCTTTGTCTTTCGAGAGTTTGTCTACGTAGGAAAATTTCTCGACGCGCGAGGCGGACAGTAGAGAGAGGAGATCGTTCAGCCGTTCGTCGCGCCGCTCGAGCAGCGAATCGTTTTCCATCAAACGGATCGCGTAGCCTATGCGTCCGCCTGAAATGTGCGCGATCAACTTAGCGCGCCCAGCCTCTAGTCCTCTAGTCTCCAGTTCTTTTTGCGTTTCCTCCACGCGCAAGGGTCGTAATCGCAACGCTTCGCATCTTGAAACGATGGTCGGCAGTAATTGTTCGGGAGCGTCGGCGGTGAGGATCAACACGGCGTAAGACGGCGCTTCTTCGAGCGTTTTCAACAATGCATTGGCGGCGTTGTCGTTGGCTTGATGAAATCTCAGAAATAGCGAGACGCGATAGTTGGATTGGAACGGTTTGAGGTTGACGATCTTATGCTGGTCTCGAATCTGATCAATACGAATCTCTCCGTGCGGCGCGGGAATCAACTCTTTTGTATTCGAGTCTTTGATCGTCGGTTCGATCACGCTTAGATCGGAATAACGCGCGGCTTCGATCTGCCGGCAGGTTAGACATACCCCGCAAGGGACGCCCGCCTCAAGCGGCGTAGGGCAGTTCAACGCTTGAGCGAAGCGCAGCGCGAGCGTGCGGCGACCTGAGCCGGGCGGTCCCGTAAAGAGATATGCATGGCGCACTGTTCCGCGGCGTATGTTCTTTTTCAACATCTCCACGGCCCAACGGTGGCCAGCTAGACGCCAATTGCTTGCTCTGAGCGAAGCCGAAGAGCCAGCAGACGAGTTGTCGATAATCGGTGTGTCAGTCATTAACTCCAATCATAACCGTAAACCTGCGTTGAGGGTCTGGCTTCGCTCACCGTGTTGAAGCGTCGTAAATTTTCGTTATTCTTTCCCTGCTCGCAACCTTAAGTAAGACTCGTAACGCTCACGATACACTCTGCCGTCTGCCACTGCTTTTGTCACTGCGCAACCCGGCTCGTGGCTGTGTGTGCAATCGCTGAATTGACAATATCGCACAAGTTCGCGCAACTCGGGAAAATAAGCGTCCATTTCTTCGGGAGTCGTATCCCATAGCGCCAGCGATTTCCAGCCGGGCGTATCGGCGACATAACCGCCGCCGTCAAGTTCGAACAGTTCGCGCGTTACGGTTGTATGCTTGCCCTTATTGAGCGCCGCGCTGACCTTGTCTGTCGCCAGTTCCAGATTCGGTTGAACGGCGTTTAGCAGGCTAGATTTGCCGGCGCCGCTCGGCCCAGCCAGCGCGCTGATGCGCTGAGCGAGGGTTTTCTTTAATTCGGCGATGCTCTTACCGTTTGTGGCTGATGCGTAGATGACGCGATAGCCGATCGCTTCGTAGAGACCAAAGAGTTCTCGCGGATTCTTGACCAGATCCACCTTGTTCGCAACGATGATCGCCGGAATATTCTGTTTTTCCGCGATAACTAGGAAACGATCCAGCATTCTCAATTTTGGGTTCGGGCGCGCGCACGCAAAGACGAACACGGCTTGATCGGCGTTCGCCAGCAAGATTTGCCGATATTCGCCGAAAGGACGTGGATCGAGTCGCGTGATGGCGCGGCGGCGGTCTTCGATTTCTTCGATTACCCCGCTTCCGTCGCTCAGCGCGGCAATCTTGACCTTATCCCCAAGCGCCGCGATATCGCCGGTCGCTTTTCCCTGTTTTAATTTTCCCCGCAGTTGGCAGACGATCAGCCCCTTCTCGGTTTTCACCGTAAAGAAACCGGATTGCGCTTTGACGATAAGTCCGCGAATCTCCAATTCTTGATTTCTCCAAAAGGTCTCGACGGATTGCGCCCGTCAGGTCTTCTATAAAGTTACTCTGACGGCGTTTCCGTGGGGATGCCGCCAAACGGCGTCGGAGTTTTTGTCGGACCCAGAATTCCAACTTCGAAATGTAATTGCGATTGCGGCGTACCGAAGTAATAGACTTCAACCATGCGCTTAAAGATCGGCGCCGCCCATTCGGAACCGTCGCCTATATTCTCCAATACGACCACGATGGCAATATCTGGCTTATCTTTGCAAACGGGGTATTTATCCGCGACGTCTTTGCAGAGCGTATATCCGGCGAACCAAGCATGCGGCAGACCGCTGCCCGATTCGGCTGTGCCGGTTTTGCCAGCCACAGGCACCGGTGTGCCGCGCAAGCGGAAGTTTGCCGTGCCGCGCGAATTCTCGACCACTTGAATCATCGCCTCGCGGATGACTTGCAACCGTTCCGGCGTGACCGGCAACACGCCTGTCGCTTCTGGCTTGAAGACTTGCGTCGGCGCCCCTTCAATAGGACGAATCGATTCGACCAGTTGCGGACGGTATAACGTGCCGCCGTTGCCGAGCGCAGCGATAAACTTTGCCACTTGCAACGGCGTAACCATCATGTCGCCTTGACCGATCGCTTGATTGACCACGTCCACCGCCGTTTGCGGATCGCTGATGTTCCCGACCGCTTCGGTGATTTGACCGATGCCCGTCGCCGATCCCAAACCGAACGCGCGCGCCATGTTGGCAATATCGTTCTGGCGATTATTTTGATAGAGGGTATAGCCAATATCGTAGAAAAGCGGATTGCACGAACGCATGAGTCCTTCGGGAAGCGTTACTAGCCCGGAAGGCATGCTGTCGGAAGTGTTGCATTCGCGTCCGCTTTGAAGCCGATTCTGACAGCGTTGCCACGTCCAATCGCGGCGGATCGTATCGGGAAGTTTTGTCCAATCGTACTGACAATCAAATGTTGTTTCCGGTAAGTACAACCCGCTTTCCATGCCCGCCGCCATGGTGATGATCTTGAACACCGAACCGAGCGGATATTGTCCCTGCGCGGCGCGGTTGAGCAGCGGATCGTCTGTACGTTGAAATAACTCTGCGATGCGTTCCGAACTATTCGGGTTGTTCGTTTCAAAGATGTTCGAGTCATAATCGGGCGAAGTTGCCATGGCAAGCACGCGCCCCGTATCCACTTCCATCACCACCACTGCGCCGCGAAAACCCTCGATAGATTTTTCAGCGTAGGTTTGAAAATTACGGTCCAAAGTAAGGTAAACCGATTGCGACGGTTGCGGCTCGCTCTCGCCGACCTTTGTCACGATCTGCCCGGTGGACGGATCGACTACATATAATGTGCCGCCGTGTTTGCCGGCAAGAGCGTCTTCCATAGAGCGTTCAATGCCTGCGTTGCCGACGCGCTCCGAACCTTGATAGCCGCGACGTTTGTATTCATCCAAATTGTCGGCGGAGATGTATGTGGTATATCCGACTATATTTGAACTGGAGCCTTGCTCAAAATAATAACGGGAGGTGTATTGCGCCCATTGTAAGCCGCTGGGGGCGGCGGAGCGAATGACCGCTGATTCCTCCGGCGACGCTTCGCATAACGGAATAGCGTACTGGTCTGGTGTGTTGAGGATGTCTTGTTCGAGAACGTCTTGACTGATGCCGCACAGCGCCCATACTCTGGCGGTGAGCGAACCGATATTATCTTCGTTTACATTGCCGGGGATGATATAGAACGCATACACATCCGACTGCGCCGCGAGCGGATTGCCGTTATGATCGTAGACGTCGCCGCGCGAAGGAATGCGGTAATCCATGCGCAATGCGTTCTCGCCCGCTAGTTCGGGCAGAATATTCGCAGCGTCCCATTGCAGTTTCCAAGCGCCGTCTTCAAGCGAGAAACGCGCGATCATATCGCGCTGCAGGTCGCCGACCAGCACGGTGTGATATGTGACCCGGTACGAAACTTCAGCGGACAATGGGTTCATCAGCGCTGAGAGAATTTCGTAGTCGAACGTCTCGGCGCTCATCTCGTTTAATGCGTCTTTGTTGCGTTTGGCGAATTCCTCAAGCGGAAGCGCAGCGCTTGTCACCTTGCTGAGCATGGCATACATAGCGTTGTAGTCGTCGGCTTTGTATGCGTCGAGATAAGCGCTGAGCGCCGCGTTCACATCCGGCGCAGATTTGATCGTAACCGCCGGTTGCGGCAGCGAAGATGTTGGGGGAAGAGTAGGCGCGCTGTTTGCCGAACCGCATGCGGTCAGAAGTAGAACGACGATAAGGATGAAATTTAATAGGCGGAATAATTTCATAATTTACCTTTCGTTGCATCCATGCCGTCGAGGAGAGCGTTCTTGCTCGGTATAACGGAGCGATCTCTTAACGATAACGGGGGGCTTTTCTGCAACGATATAATTCTTTATAGCGCGACGCTCATTATTTTCTCGTAGACCGGGCAATCGCGATCTGTAGATTCTTGACAATTGAACGGCGCGTCGGCGACCAGAGCAGTGTTTAATTTCTGCAGTTGCCCGACAACACGGCAGAGAGGCAAGCCCATTACGCCGGCGTAGCATCCCCGAACTGCCTCGACCGGGTGGAAGTCTGCATGTTGAATAGCGTATGCGCCGGCTTTGTCGAATGGATCGCGGGTGGCGATATAGGCGCGTATTTCCTCGTCGGAATAGTTTCGCATAACGATGTCGGCGACAGACAGATCGACGAGGAGCGCTCCGTCGTCTGTGCGCAGCAAGGCGACACCGGTATAGACTTGGTGCGTTCGTCCGCGCAACTGCGTCAGCATGGCGAAGGCTTCTTCTTCGTCGTCGGGCTTGCCGAGGATGTCGCGTCCATCTACGACGGTGGTATCTGCCGCGAGAATAATGCGGTCGGCGTCCGTCTGTTGGGCGATGACGCGGGCTTTTGTTTCTGCAAGCCGTAAGACGTAATCGGCGGGCGTTTCGTTCCTGAACACAGTTTCGTCAATATCCGCGGCGGAGACGGTGAAATCCAACTGCAGAAGCGCGAGCAGTTGACGACGGCGCGGGGAACTTGATGCAAGCACAAGGCTGTTCATAGGCGCAGATTCTAACACAGCTCGTTTGGTCGCTATCGCGCGGTTTCGTGGATGTTTGCCAATGGTACAATTCCTTAAATCCACGTTATTTGGAGGCGGCATGAAGGAACTCGAACAACGTATCTTGCGCGATGGAAGGAATCTCGGCGGGGGGATTTTAAAAGTGGACGGCTTTATTAACCACCAGGTGGACCCTGCTTTAATGGACGCTTGCGGACGCGAGTTCGCTCGTCTCTTCGCCTCGGTTCATGCGACCAAAGTGCTGACCGCTGAAATTTCCGGCATTGCCCCCGCCCTGACGACCGCATTCCATCTTGGCTTGCCGGTGGTGTACGCGCGCAAGACTAAGCCGATCACCATGCCCGATCAGGTGTTTTTGACTCTCGCGCCTTCGCACACGAAGGGACGCATGGTTGAATTGATTGTTTCACCGGAGTATCTGGCGAACGGCGAGCGCGTGCTGATCATTGACGATTTCCTCGCCAGCGGACAGACGATTTTAGGCTTGGTTCGTCTTGCCGAGGCGTCAGGTTCACAGATCGTAGGCATTGGCGCGTTGGTTGAGAAGTCGTTTGAAGGCGGGCGCGCGGCGTTGGAAGCATTAGGCGTGCCGGTCGAGTCGCTGGCGTGTATTACAAAGATGGAAGAGGGGAAGATTGAGTTTAGAAAAGCAGAGAATTAGAGAAGAGGAGAATTTGAGAATTGGTAACTGGCAATTGGTGCGGGTTGGTTTGGTTCTTTGCTCCGCTCATCGGTTGGATGTTCGCTCACATGAGTTTTTCTATTCCTGTCAAAAGATTGCGAGAGACCGAGACCCTCATGGCGTTTCATCACCCGAAGCCTTCGTATCCGTTCCATGTTCTGCTTGTTCCCAAGAGGGCGGTCAAAACGCTGATGGAGTTTGATTCAAGCGATTCCGCTTTTCTTACTGACTTGTATTCAACCGTTCAAAGCCTTGTGGATGAATTTCATCTCGCGTCATATCGTCTCATCGTCAACGGCGGAGAGTATCAAGATATTCCGTAGTTGCATTTTCATCTCATATCAGGGGTCGAGGGTCAAAAGCCTGAGATCGTCAATGACTTTTGACCTTCGACTTTTAACCAGGATTATTTCATGACACAATCCATTGCAATCTTGGATTTCGGCTCGCAATACGCTCAACTCATCGCGCGGCGCGTGAGGGAGGCACATGTCTATTGCGAGTTGTTCCCGTGGGACGCGCCGCAGGAAAAGATTCTCTCCGCCAACCTCAAGGGATTCATTCTCTCCGGCGGACCCAAATCAGTGTATGAAGAGAACGCGCCGTTCATTCAAGAATTTATTCTCAAATCGGGTTTGCCGATCCTCGGAATCTGCTACGGGATGCAGGCGTTGACTCACGCCCTCGGCGGGCAAGTTGACTCCTCCGCGCAACGCGAGTATGGGCAGGCAATTCTCGAATCTCAATTCTCTAATTCTCTAATCTCTGGTCTCGATACGCTCGCAACCCCCGCTCGCTACTCGACCAGCGCACAGTCTCTAGTCTCCAGTCTCTCAAAGGTTTGGATGTCACATGGAGATCGAATTAATAAACTTCCTGAAGGCTTCACTGTCCTGGCGAGTAGTAAGAACAGTCCTTATGCGGCGATGGGCGATGTGGAGCGGAAATATTTCGGCGTGCAGTTCCATCCCGAAGTGCGTCACACGCCCAACGGCGAACAACTGCTCCAGCATTTTGTCGTGGACGTATGCGGCGTCGAGCCGAGTTGGACTCCCGAATCCATCATCGAAGAATCCGTCGCGCGGATTCAGAAACAAGTCGGCGGTCAACGCGTGCTGGCGGCGGTTTCAGGCGGCGTGGACTCGTCCGTTGCGGCGGCGTTGGTGCATAAGGCGATCGGCGATCAACTCGTGGCGGTGTTCGTGGACACTGGCTTGCTGAGAAAAAACGAGGGCGAGCAGGTCGCCTCCGCGTTTCGGGATCATCTTCATTCAGAATTAATTGCCGTTGATGCCAGCGACGAGTTTTTTACCGCGCTTCATGGCGTGACCGAACCGGAGCAGAAACGAAAAATCGTCGGCGAGAAGTTTATTCGCATTTTCGAAGCGCAGGCGAAGCAACTCGGTCAGCCGAAGTTTTTGGTGCAAGGGACGATCTACCCTGATGTGGTCGAATCGTCCGCGCCGGAGCGGAACAAAGCGGAGAAGATCAAAACGCATCACAACGTCGGCGGCTTGCCGGAGGATATGAAGTTCGAACTCGTCGAGCCGTTGCGTTATTTGTTCAAGGATGAAGTGCGGGCGGTGGGCGAAGCGCTGGGACTGCCGGAGTCGCTGGTGTGGCGGCAGCCGTTCCCAGGTCCGGGCTTGACCGTGCGCTGTCTCGGCGAGGTGACGCGCGAGCGCGTGTCCCGTCTGCGGGCGGCGGATGCGATCCTGATCGAGGAATTATCCAAAGAAGGATTTTTGGGCAAAGGCGCGCAGACTTCACAAGCCTTTGTCGTTCTGTTGCCCGTGCGTTCGGTCGGTGTGATGGGCGACCAGCGGACGTATCAAGAGGCGGCGGCGATCCGCGCGGTGACAACGGAGGATTTTATGACCGCCGATTGGGCGCGCCTGCCGCATGACCTGCTGGCGCGCGTGTCGAGCCGCATCGTCAACGAGGTGGAGGGAATCAACCGCGTGGTGTATGATATTACCAGCAAGCCGCCCGCGACGATCGAATGGGAGTAGCGATTTACGATTTCAGATTTACGATTTCAGATTTACGATTGATGATTGGAGATTTACGATTTTGGATTGACGATCAAGGAGGTCGAAATGAATTTCAACTTTGGAGAAGCGCTTACCCGCGCATGGCAGATCATCTGGAAACACAAAATCTTGTGGGTCTTTGGCATCCTTGCCAGTTGCGGACGCGGCGGCGGTAATTTCAATTCGAATTTTAACAGTGGAGGCGGCGGTAATGGCGGTGGAGGTCAATTGCCCAGGTTCCTCCGCAGGTGACGTATTGGCTTCAAGCCATCGAGCAGAACCTGACGACTGTCATTATTGTCGCGGTCGCGCTATTTATCGTCATCTGGTTCGTCGCCATCTTCCTGAAGTCCATCGGCAAGATCGGGTTGATCCGCGGCACGGCGCAAGCGGATGGCGGCGCCGAATCGCTTGTCTTTGGCGAGTTGTTCAGCGGAAGCGTTCCATACTTCTGGCGCATGTTCGGGCTTAATTTTATTTTGTCCGCCCCTGCTTTGATCTTTGTCATGGCTGTTTTTGTGATCTTATTCGGCGGCTTAATCGCGAGCCGAGGTAATGCTTCTGCCCTTATTGGGGTTATCGGAATGATGCCCGTCCTGTTTGCGTGTTTGTGTCTGCTTGTGCCGGTCATGTTCGTGCTTGGCACGATCTTCCGGCAGGCAGAGAATGCGATCGTTCTCGAAGAGATGGGCGTCCTCCCTGCCATCACGCGCGGTTGGGAAGTGTTCAAAGCCAACTTGGGACCGATCATTCTCATGGCGATCATCCTCGGCGTGATCGGGTTTGTGGCGGGCATTATCATTACTATCCCGTTCTTCGTTATCGTCATCCCGGTAATGCTTGCCTACGCTGTGAGCGGAGGAGGCTCTAACGCCTCGTTGATCTTGATGAGCGTTTGCGCGTGCATCTTCCTGCCGGTGGCGTTGGCGGCGCAGGGAATAATCATCGCCTACGTGGAATCTGCATGGACGTTGACTTATATACGCCTCACTAAACCGCAAGAGAATGCGCCGGTCTTTGTTAAGGAAAATGCTTCGTAGATTTCTCGCGATCTTTCTCAGCGGATGCCTGCTCGCCGTTCCGGCGGCGTTTGCGCGCGCTCAAGGCGGCTCGTATGCCGAGGTTGTCTCTGTGGATGCGCAAAATTTCCCGCAGGTCTCCGCGCAGTTAAATGTATTCAACGCGAACGGCGGATTCGAATCGAATCTCACAGCGTCCGATCTGACGGTCTACGAAGATGGTCAGCCGCTCCCGGTTGACACGTTGACCCAACTTGAAATTCCGGCGCAAATTGTGGCAGCGGTTAACCCCGCGCCTGCGCTGGACAAGCGCGATGCGAACGGCGTAGCGCGTTTTGCGCGCGTTGTCGAAGCGCTCGGCATATGGGCGAACGCGCAATCCGCTGATGCGAACGATGACTTGAGTCTTGTCTCGCTCTCAGGAGTGTTGATCTCTCACGCCTCCGCTCAAGATTGGTTCGTGAGCCTGAGCGCGTTTAAACCCGATTTTCGTAAATCCACCTCGAATTTGCAAACGCTTTCCATCGCGTTGGATACTGTGACCATGCCGCCTAAGCAAGCCGGCATGAAGCGCGCCATCCTCTTCATCACGCCGCATCTCAACGACCCGAATATTGATAACGCCATTACGCCGTTCATTCAGCGCGCCGTTGAATCGAAAACGAGCGTCTTTGTGTGGTTTGTAGACGCGCCCGATCAATTCGTCTCCGCCAGCGCTAATGCGTTCAAATCGCTTGCGTTGCAGACGAACGGCTCGTTTGCCGCATTCTCTGGCGTTGAGACCCTGCCCAACCTCGAGGAATACTTCGCGCCGTTGCGCCGCGGTTATTCACTGACGTATGCTTCTGCCGCAAATGTCTCTGGCGAGCATACGGTCGGCGTGTCTGTCAAAACGGCGCAAGGCGAAATCTCCGCGCCGGAAAAAACTTTCAGCGTGAACGTTCAGCCGCCCAATCCGATCTTCGTCTCGCCGCCGTTGCAGATCGCGCGGAAGCCTCCAGCGGACGATCCGTATAATGCGGACGTCCTTGTCCCAGCCCAAGCGATTCTGCGCATCATTGTCGAATTCCCCGATGGGCATCCGCGCGACATCGTGCGCACGACTCTATATGTGGACGGCGTGAAAACGGCGGAGAACGTCAAAGCGCCGTTCGATACATTTATATGGGATCTATCCGCTTATCAAGAAGGCGGGCGATTCCTCCTTACGGTCGAGGTGGAAGACTCGTTGGGCTTACGAAAAACGAGCATGGAGACGCCGGTGACGTTAACGGTGACGCATCCACCGCGCAATTTGCAGGCATTATATGCGCGTTACGGCGCATACCTGACGACCGGCGCGTTGGCGCTCGTCGGGCTGATCGTGATCGGAGCGTTGCTATGGAGCGTTAGAGGCGGATTGACGCGTAAGAAACGTCGCGCGTCTAAACGCGCCGCCTACGACGATCCGCTGACGCAACCGGTCGCCGCGTTATCCGATGCAACTGATTCAGCCGCGAAAAGAATGACGATGCCGCATTTACCAGCCTTCAAATGGCAAAACCAACCGCTGGCTGACGACAGCGCCCCGGCGCGACTCGTCCGGCTGACGAACGCCGGCGAACCTGCCAGCGCCGCGCCGATTCCCCTTCTTGAAAAAGAAACGACCTTTGGCTCCGACCCGGTGCAATCTTTGCGCGTGCTGGATGACGCAACCATCTCGCCGCTTCATGCGCGGATCCGCCTATCAGGAGATGGAACTTACGCTATCTACGATTACGGCTCGATAGCGGGAACTTGGGTAAATTACGATCCGGTCTCGCGCGAAGGCAGGCGGCTTGCGCACGGCGATCAAATTCACTTTGGCGGGTTAGTCTATCGCTTTGAACTAAGGCAGGCTCCCTTGGCGCAGACGCCGAAAGTCTCCAACAATTTGTAGCGGCTGAGCCGCGCCCCTGTTGTATAATCGAAGAATTATTTATGAATCGCACATCGCGCGCGCATTTGAACGTAGAAGCGCACACTCACGCTGGGCTGAGCGGCAAGAATAACGAAGACCGTTTCTCGGTCGCATCGTTCACGCTGGATGCGCAGCAAACGACGCCGGTTCTCTTCGCTGTTTTGGCGGATGGAATCGGCGGCCATAAAGGGGGCGAAGTCGCCGCGGAACTTGCCGTCAACCACATCATGGAAACGATCGTCAACAGCGATGGACGGCATCCGCAACGCATTATGCAGGAAGCCGTAACGCTTGCCAGCGACGCTATCGCCGCGCGCGCCGACGACGACGAGAATCTCAAAGGCATGGGCTCCACCTGCGCTGCCGCCTGGGTGATCGGCGATAAATTGTATATTGCTTCGGTAGGCGATTCGCGCATTTATCTTATCCGCGGCGGACGCATTCAACAGCTGACGGTGGATCACACCTGGGTGCAAGAAGCCATTGAGAAGAATATTCTCACGCCCGAAGAAGCGCGCGAACATCCCAACGTACACGTCATCCGTCGTTACCTCGGCTCGCCCATGCCGCCTCAAGCCGATTTCCGTATGAAGTTATTCGACGACGAAAACGATGAGCGCGCCGAGAATAATCAAGGCGCGCGCTTGCAACCGCACGATGTTATCCTATTGTGCAGCGACGGTTTGACCGATCTCGTCTGGAACGATGAAATCCTCGAAATCATCCGTGCAAGAAATAACCTAAAAGACGCGGCGAGCGCGCTGATCGAACTTGCGAATTCGCGCGGCGGGCACGATAACATTACCGTGATTTTGCTTGCGGTTCCCGCGCAATTCAAACTGAATAAAGATCAAAGGACGAATTGGATGACGTGGGCGATTGTTGCCGCGCTTAGCTTCCTATGCCTTGTCGCGGTCGTTTCCTTGCTGACGTTTGGCTGGTTGCGCCGACCCGTAACCTTAACCGCTACTCCAACCGTTCCGCCGCCGACTCTCACATCGCCGCCGCCGACGTTAACGCCGCTTCCGGCCACGCTCACTCCAACCTTAATCGTTCCGTCGCCGACTCTCACCCCTTGGCCCACCAACGCTCTTGAAGCGACTCCGTAACAGTCCGCGTAATATTTCGCGCATTTAACGCTTCTTTAAAGTTGTAAGGAGAGCCCTATGTTTGTTAAACACTCAACCGATGTCGAAGCGAAAAATGTGGCGGCGGGGAAAGATACGACCATCCAAGTTTTGGTCTCTTCGCAGGAGGGACCAAATTTTGCTCTGCGGAAATTCTCTATGCAACAAGGCGGCGGGATGCCGCGCCACACCAATTTGGTGGAGCATGAGCAATATGTTCTACGCGGCGAAGCGACCGTGACGCTTGGCGATGAAACGCATCGCGTTAAAGCGGGAGACGCGCTTTTTATTCCCCAAGGCGTAATTCATTCGTATCAAAACATGGGAGAAGAACCGTTTGAATTCTTGTGCGTCGTTCCCAACCAGGAAGATAAAATTACGATTGTGGACGAAGGCTGCTGATAGGATCGCGCCGCATTTACAACGACTGCTTGGCGGGGATGCCCGCCTTACGCGGATAATTTTTTGGCGTTGCGCTGACTTTATCTGCGATTGCTAAATAGCGTTCCTCCGAAACATCCGGCAGTTTAACCGAAATCAGTTCTCTCCATTTTCCGCCTAGCATTTTCGCCGCTTTTTTTGCCATCTCTATCTCGGTCGGCGCGTTTGTTCCTTTTTGCGCCACGATGGCTCCGCCCACCTTAACGAGCGGTAAAAGGTATTCGCTTAATATGTTAAGGCTTGCCACGGCGCGCGCCGTAGCCCAATCATATTTGCCGCGATGACTCGGGTCTTGCCCCACATCTTCCGCCCGCGCTTTGATCACTTGCGCCTGTTCCAGTTTCAAAACATTGATAATATGCTCGCAGAATTTGGCTTTCTTGCCTACCGATTCAACGAGGGTCAACTTCAAGGCGGGATATAGAATCTTGAGCGGAATGCCCGGGAAGCCCGCGCCCGTTCCCACATCGATGAGTGAAGCGGGCGGCGTCGCTTGCCATGCGAGGACGCACGAGAATGAGTCGAGAAAATGTTTGGTGCGTATGGAGTCTGCATCACGGATGGCGGTGAGGTTTATTTTCTGATTCCATTCCAGCAATTCTTTTTCATATGTCATTAACGCTACTGCTTGCAGCCCTGTAATGCGGACGTTAAATAGTTCGCGCGCGTTGCGGACGAGTTTTTCCATGCGAAGATTATAAAGCAAAATAAAAACCCCTCTCCGGCCGGGAGAGGGGGATGGATCTGCGCAACGCGCTTATTTCTTTTCTTCTTGTGCGGCTTCAACGGCTTTTGGCTTGCGGAATTTACGATAGAACCCGCGCGCGATGAGGAAGAACAAGCAGAACGGAATAGCGAGTAGAAGGAACGACGGCAGGGTGAACAACGCGAAGCGAATTATAGAGCGGGTAAATTCTTGCGTGAAGTAGACCAGATCTTGAACTGCGTCGTTGACGGCGCCTTGCAACTTCCAGCCGCCGACCTCTACGGGCTGAATGGTCTCTTGGGCGATCAGGCGTATGCTGATCGCGGAAAGAGCCACCGATTCGTCGTAATATTGAATCTGCCCCTTCAATACTTCAATATCGCTTTGGATTTGCTGAAGTTGGATGTAGACCGCCAGTACGCCTTCGGTATCGGTGGCTTGATCGAGGAATTCCAGTAATTTCTTCTCGGCGGCTTGCTTGGCTTTCAGGCGCGATTGTAAATCCACATAGGCGTTGGTAACGTCGTCGCTGGAGCGATTCTCGTAATTGACTTTGACCGCGTCTTTTTTGATAGCTTTAAGCGCGTCGTCTATTTTCTCTTGCGGCACGCGGATCGTAGTCGTCGCTTCGGGCGCTTCCGCGTAATTGACGCCGTAATTGGTGGTATACAAGTTTGAGGAGACTACGAATCCGCCCATCGTTTCAGCCATGCTGGCGATCTCATCCATCCGCGTCTTAGGATCGGCGACTACGATGGCAAGGTCTACGGTTTGGATGACCATGCGCTTTTGTGTTTCGACATTTTGAGCGGGCATTCCCGGCGCCGGCGCTTCTTCGATCATATAAGCAAGGGGGGTGTTGATTGCTCGTACAAACGAGGTGGCTTCATCTGACGCGCCGCCGACGCCGAGACTGTACATCGGTTGAAAAGCGCCAACTAGCGCTATTCCAATCAGCGCGAATACAAGGACGACTGTTCCGATAATAAGAAGGGAGCGTTTCATGTTCTTTTCTCCTATTGAATAGAATAGAGTTGTTTCACTCTATTTCCATAGACGAAGCGCCGCTCAAAATGTTCCCCGTTCAAATCTTAGCAAAACCGGGTTACCAGCCTTCCGCCAGCCGAACCGCTTGTTTCTCGGGGAGTTTTGCGTCGCGGATGCGCTTTTGTACTTCTGCGATGTTGTAAGGTACGCGTCGCGGCTCCCATGTTTTGGCTTCGGTATCGTATAAAGCGTATGCCGCCCGCGGATCGCGGTCGCGCGGCTGCCCTACTGAGCCGGGGTTTAAAATAAGTTTTGGGTTTAAGTGGAGGATTTCGCCCGGAACGATCGGGTCGCGCGTCACGCGGTTGGTCTTTTCGTTGAGGCGGAACATACATTGCAGATGCGTATGCCCGACCAGACACCACGGCGTGGTGAAATAATCGAAATTGAGCCGCGCCGAGAGCGTATTCAAAATATATTCCCAAACCGAATCGCGCGGACTGCCATGCACCAGGCTGACGCCTTCGCGCACTTTCAGGTTTTGCGGCAACGAACGCAAGTACTCCATGTTTTCCGCGCTCAGAACTTTTTCATGATATTCCAACGCGCGGCGCGCTTCGCCGTTGAAGGTTTCGAGCGGAATGCGTCCGATCGCCGCTACGTCGTGGTTGCCAAGCAGGCAGGTGAGGTTCTTCATGGCGCGCACTTCTTCCACCACGGCGTTCGGGTCGGGTCCGTACCCAACCAAGTCGCCAAGGCACCACGTTTCGTCTACTTCGCCCGCGTCTTTCAATACGGCTTCGAGCGCAGTGTAGTTCGCGTGAATATCTGAGATAACTAAAACCCGCATATCACTCCAACAATTGTGCGATTCGTTCGATCACCATTTCAGCCGCTTCCATTTTGCTCATTAGCGGCAACGCTTCTTTGCGCCCATTCGCGAACAGTAATATTATTCGATTCGTTTCAACGGCGAACCCCGCATCGGAAGCGGAGATGTCGTTTGCCGCGATTATGTCTAAGCCTTTCGATTGTAACTTATTCGCGGCGTTTTCAAGCAGATTTTGCGATTCGGCGGCAAACCCGATTACCGCGCGTAGCGCGGGCGTTTCAAGTCTCTTCTTGGCAACCGCTTTCAAAATATCGTCGGTCGCTTCAAGTTCGATCTGCGGGATGCCGCCTTCCTTTTTGATCTTATCCTTCGCCGTGTTTTTGGGGCGGAAGTCTGCCACCGCTGCTGCCATGATGAGAACGTCGGCGCGCTCTATTTCTATCAATACGGCGTCGAGCATCTGTTTTGCTGTTTGCGCGTGGATCACCTTTGCGCCGACGGGAGGAGTCAGCGAGGTCGGCGCTGAGATTAGCGTCACGCGCGCGCCGGCGTCGAGCGCGGCTTGCGCGAGGGCGTATCCCTGCTTGCCCGAAGAATGATTCGTCAATATGCGCACCGGGTCGAGCGGCTCTTGAGTCCCGCCGGCGGCGACGACGACGCTCCGCTGAGAAAGCGAGCCGTTTCGTCCGAGAATGAGACGGATGTGTCCGAGAAGTTTGGACGTTTCGGGCAGGCGTCCCTTGCCGATTAATCCTGAAGCGAGATGTCCCTCGGCCGGTTCAAGAATAGATACGCCGCGTTTTTTCAATGCGTCGAGATTCGTTTGCGTGGCGGCGTGATCGTACATGCCGCCGTCCATAGCGGGTGCGATGAGCAACGGGCATGACGCGGCTAACGCGGAGACAGTCAGAAGCGAATCGGCTTGCCCATGCGCGAGTTTGGCAAGTGTGTTTGCGGTGCAAGGCGCGATGACGAGCAAATCGGCGGCGTGGCTTAAGCCGATATGCAAAACGTGCGCTTCGGCGCCCCATAGGTCAGAATCGGTATAGGCGCGACGCCCTGTGACCGATTGAAAGACGAGGGGGGTGATGAACTTCTGCGCAGGGTCGGTGAGGATTGCGTCCACCTGAGCGCCCGCTTGCGCGAGCTTAGAGGCGAGGTCGGCGGCTTTATATGCGGCGATGGAGCCCGTTACCCCAAGAAGAATGCGCTTGTTGGAGAATATGGACATATGTGCCGATTATACTTCTAACGGCTTTGACGCATAAATCGAGAAAAGATAAAGCCCCCCATTTGGGACGGAGATTTAAGCAACCGTATAACAATTGGGCATGCTTAGTTAGGCATATATTCGAAGTAGAGGCAGCGGCGCTTACGGATAGGGCGCGTCGCCGGGGGTTCCATTGGCGATCTCACGCCAATTATCGAAGATATCCGGCTTAAACGGATCAATACGTTCGGCAGAAGAACATTCGTGCAGAGCGAGTGGAAGATTATCCAAGTAATCGTCGCGGATCTTATTGGCGTACGAATCGAGTTTGGGCGAGCCGTAGGTTGAAACTACCGTCCGAATGACGCTGGGTCCGCCTTGATATAGCACAAGCACGTCGCGCCCTTGCCCCGACCCGACAAGGCTGAAGTAATCGTCGCCGAGCGTACGGCTTTCAGCAGGCGTGAGTATGACCGTATTCGCTGGAATCGCGTAGGGCATGAAGTAGGGAACTGAACCTTCTGCGTAGATGGGCGAGAGGATGAGAGCGAAGCCCTTGGGCGGAATGACGGTCGAGTTGAGGGTTAAAGAACTCGGCAAAGCAACATAAGGATTCCGTTGCGCCCAAGAGACGAGCATGTCCGGCGTGCCCGATTCGCCGATATCGGCGATCCACCAACCGTATACGTCTACCGGTTGGTCGCCATAATTATAGAGTTCGACGTATTCGTTCCATTTTTTGTAGTCAACGCCTCCGCACGGGTTTGCCATGACTTCGCTGATAACGATCGTCGGGAGGGATGAATTGGGCGACAAAGACGCGGGTCCGTTGGGAGCCGTAGGATTGCGAATGTTGTTTGTCGTAGACGAAGGCGCGTCTTTGGTCAGGATAATGCATTCTTTGGTAATAGGCGTTTGCGCGCTCGGCGTGCCGGAGGAGATTGACACTGAAATTAAAACCACCTGCGGTTGAGGCGGCGCAGTAAAGAGCGCGTTTAACCCGGGCGGCGAAGAGATGATGCTGCCGGCGCTGGCGTCCCATGTGATGGCGGCGTTCGGTGGAATGAGTCCGTTGAGAGTGAACGGCAATTGTTCGTTGGTATAGATGGAACAATTTTTCGGCAGTAGAGACACTTTGCCGCCGGGCGTCGCTGAATTTCCGCAAGCGGATATGATTGCGGCTAACAGAGAGGCGGATAGCAGGAGGTTGAATTGGCGAATCATCTTTCGCTTGTCCTGTTAGGGAGATTGAACCCGGACGCCTAATGAAAAGACCGAACTTTGATTGCAGAAGTTTTGCGAGACTTGCAAGGTAAGCAAGCCGTTGCCCGGTTTCCCCGATAGCTTGAGGTTGATCGCGCAACCGTCGCTTGCGCCGATAGATTCGAACGTTTCGCCGATATACTGCCATTTACAAGAAAGGATGGAATTATCTTGCGGCGCTTTGACGCTCAACGCTAGGAAATCTCCGGGGTCGGCGATCAGCGTGTCGTTAGGATAGAAACTTTCTTGCCGTCCTTCGACGTGGAAGACGATGGAGGCGGGCGGTTGGCATAAAGGGAAGATGAACAATAGACGCAGCGTCGCTGCTGCCAGAATCATGCCCAACAGCCAGATCGGCAAACCGGTGAAGTATACGCGAACGACTTCGGAGGTGATGAGCGATTTGACGCTCGGTACTTCGATCCCTAAACGTAGAAGGATTAGCGCGCCGCTGCTGAACAGCGCGCCGAACGCGAACAGCGCCTGTTGCGGGTTCGGGCTTTGGCTTAACCAGACAATGAGCGAGCGTGGGAACATTAACTGCAAACGCGCCGCTAAGATCGTTAATGCCCAGAGCGCTGCAAAAAGAGCCAGTCCGCGAAGGAATTCGAAAGGGTTACGTTTAATCATTTCGCAATGAAGTTAATATGATTATAGCCAGCGATGGAAGGCTGGCGCTTTATAAACACTTAACAACTTGAAGGAATCTTACGGAAGTGAAAGGTTTTTTAACCGTTTAGTCGAATATGCCTGATAACGGCTATAGATTCTTTACGAAATGCACGAGACGTTCGACTTCGTAATAGCCCATTTTCAGATGTCCATGAATGCTGGCTTCATTTTCCAACCAGGTATCGGAGGCTATTTCGGCGCAGCCTTTTTCGCGCGCCCACTGTTCGGCGACGGAGATTAAATCCGCGCCGAGCCCTTGCCGGCGGACGTCTTCATCTACATACCAGCCTTCGATATAACCGACCGGGCTGGTTTCGCATCCCTCGGCGTATTCGCGCAAGTTGACTTCGACGAACCCGGCGGCGTCGCCGTTGTTTCGCGCCGCGATGAACACGGCGTAGCGCGGGTTTGTGAGAATGACTTCCATTTCGGGCAGTAAATCTTGCTCCGACAATTCGCTCCATAACGCCTGCCGCATTCGCAACCATTCGGGTAGGTCTGCGGTTGCGATGCGGCGAATGTTAAAAGTCATGCGTCCTCCATAATCGTCGAAGCCTGCGCTATTCCAGATCGGTTTTTGTTAATTGATAGACTAATACGGCGAGCGAGCCGGCGAACCATACGCCGCCGATAACGCCGATGACCCAACGTGGAACTTCCCAACCGGAAATGTCAACGGGTAGAATGCCGAAGTAGATGAGCAGAATTGCGCCGCCGAATAAAAGATCGGTCGCGCTGGCAATCATGATGACGGCGCGTTTGTTGGATCTATTGTTCATTAGGTCTCCATGGCGCGCGTATGCGCGCGGTTGTTATTGCGTTACCCGCGCTTCTTCAACCACTTCAACAACTTGTCCGTGGGCCAGCAGTTGATCGCGTCGTTCTTGGTCAGCCAGGCGCGGCGGGCGATAGCGACGCCGTAAAAGCGCAGATCCATGTCTTCTTCGGAGTGTGCGTCCGTGTTGATGCTGAGCGGGATGCCGAGTTCCTTGGCGCGGCGGGCGTACGCGTCATCCAGGTCGAGGCGGGCGGGGTTGGCGTTAATCTCTAACGCCACGCCGCTCTCCGCCGCGGCTTGCAGTATGGCGTCCATATCTAGGTCGGCGCCTTCACGGTCGGGAATCAGCCGCCCGGTGGGATGACCGATGATATCAACATGCGGATTTCGAACGGCGTTGAGCATGCGTTCGGTCGCTTTTTCGCGCGGTTGACGCAGCGATGTGTGCAGCGAGGCGAGGACCAGATCGAGGCTCGCCAGAAATTCGTCGGGATAATCGAGCGAACCGTCGGCTTTGATCTCCACTTCGGAGGCGTGCAAAATTAAAATATCGTCGCCGAGTTGCTTTTGAACCTTTTTGATTTCGGCGGCTTGTCTTTTGTGATCGTCCATCGTCAGCCCGTTGGCTACGCCGAGGCTCGCCGAATGATCGGTAAAAGCGATGACCTTCATGCCGCGTTTCGCCGCGGCACGCGCCATCTCTGCTATAGAAAGTTTGCCGTCGCTCCAAGTGGAGTGCATTTGCAAGTCGGCTTTGAGGTCTTTGAGCAGAATTAATTTCGGGAGGTCGTTCGCTTGCGCGGCTTCGACTTCACCGCGATCTTCGCGCAGTTCGGGCGGAATCCACGGCAAGCCGAGCGTGCGATATACGTCTTCTTCGTTGGCGCAGAAAAACTCCTTGCCGTCTTTGACGCGTTTGAACGAATGATCTGAAAGCGAGAGTCCTTTGTTGAGCGCCAGTTGCCTGATCTTGACGTTATGATCTTTCGAACCGGTCGCGTATTGCAACGCGGTTCCGAATTCTTTGGGCGGATACGCCCAGACTTGCGCGCGGACTCCGTCGCTGAATTCGACGCTCGATTTGAACTCGCCTTTGCCTAACACGCGCGAAACGTTCGGCAGATTGACGAACGCCTCCATCACCGCCGCCGAATCTTTCGTCGCCACGAGGATGTCGAGGTCGCCGACGGTTGAGCGCATCCTGCGCAGGCTTCCGGCGGGTTGCGCGTCTACGACTCCCTGCGCCTTCTTGAGCGCTGCGACGATCTCATTCGCCAGCGGAAGCGCGCGCCCGATGGAGATGCGCCCTGTGCGCCGAGCCAGCGACGCGAGCCCTTCGAGGATGGCGGCTTCCGATTTCTCGCCCAGGCCGGGCAGGTCGCGCAACTTCCCGTCTTTCGCGGCGGCTTCCAGTTGCGCGAGAGTCGTGATTCCCAATGTCTTCCAGATCATCGCGATCTTCTTCGGTCCCAGCGTGGGCACGTTCAACCATGTCGCGAGCTCTATGGGGACTTCGATGTTGAGTTTTTCGAGGAATTCGAGTTTGCTGGTGGAGAGCAGTTCGTCAATTTTTTCGGCGATAGCTTTGCCCACGCCGGGGATTTCGAGCAGTTTGCCTTCGCGCCAGTAATCGCTCGCTTCACGTGGCAGGTGGAGCAGGTTTTCAGCCGCTTTGCGATAGGCGATGGTTTTGTAAACGATCTCGCCTTTGATCTCAAGCAGGTTGGCGATGAGCGTGAAGGTATCGGCAAGTTGACGGTTGTTCATGCGGTCTCTTGCTAAGATTATACGATAGATGATTATCGCACGGTGAGCCAGACTCCTACAGTGACGATCGCCAGCCCGGTGACGCGCGCAGCATCCAGCGATTTGGTCGTTACGCCGAGCAAGCCGTAATGGTCGAGGACGACGCCCGCCAGCAACTGCCCGGCGATGACGATCGTAGTAGCGGTTGCAACGCCGAGGCGCGGAATCATATAGCTGATCGAAGCGATGACCATGACGCCGAACAGCCCGGTGCCGAGCGTATACCACGGCACGCTACGCCATTGCCCTAGTTTGCTTCCGTAGATCAGAATCGGGATTAACGCGATGATCGCGCCGCCGAAATGCACGATGAACACACTTTCAAGCGCGCCTAGCCGTTGCGTGATGATGCTCGCCATCGGTCCTTGCAGCCCAATGGCGACGCCGCTTGCCAACCCGATGGCAAGCATAAAAAGAATAGATTCCATGAATGTTCCTTTGCAATATAGATGGGGAGATGATACTTGATTTTTGCGCAAAACCCCCGCGCGGCTGACCCGCTCTTCCGTCATCACACGGATTTGGTGGGCGGGCTTGAATCATCCTTCTGTTTGACATGCTATAATTAACCCATGGACGCCAATTTCGACATCAAGATGTACCGCGAACGTTGGAAAGCCGTGGAGGAATTCGAGCGCGAAGAACTGCGCGCCATGTCTTTGGATGAACATTGGAAACAGATCAATTCTTTGTTTCAATTTGCTTTGGCGCTTGGTTTAACACGCGGTGACGATGGCGAAAACGATATATTTCTCCGTTGGGCAAAATTGAAAGCAGGCTAACGTGGAAAATGTCATTGAGCCTTTTCGCGCCGCGATAGAAGCGGTTCAGCGTCTGTTCTCAAAGTTTGACGATCGCGGCGTGGTCATTGGCGGGATTGCTGTTGGTTTGTTGGGCAAGCCACGGTTTACAGAAGATGTGGATGCCATGTTTCTGCTTTCCACAAAGGATATTCCCAAATTACTTGAAGCCGCCAACGAAGAGAAGATTCAACCACGGACATCCGATGCGGCGGAGTTTGCGCGTACAAACCGCGTTTTGTTGTTACGGCATATCCCTTCCAACATAAACATTGACATTTCCCTCGGTGTTTTGCCATTTGAAGAAGAGATGGTTGCCAGAGGGAAAACTCAAAAATTAACATCCTTGTCCGTTCGCCTGCCTGCGCCAGAAGACTTGATCATCATGAAAGCAGTGGCTCATCGTCCAAAGGACTTGGAAGACATTCGCACTATCATTGATAAAAATCCACAACTGGACGTCGACCGCATCAAGCGCTGGACCAAGTCTTTTGCGGATGTATTAGAAATGCCAGACTTATGGACCGACATCGAGGGCATGTTCAAATAAAAACTCCGAAGTTTATGCTTCGGAGTTTTTATTTCTTGCTATTTGCTTGTCAATTTCATCTTACAACACCCTCCCGCAACTGGGACAGAACCCCGCACGGCTGACCCACTCCTCCGTCATCACACGGATGCGCTGTACTCAAATGGTTATTTGAGAATTACTCTTTCCTCGGTAACTTCAAATGACTTGTAGATTTCGCTTACTAAACGAACCCAAGACATAATTGTCATGGTACGTCTGCCAATTGTAGAACTTGAGTATCTTTTACTTCCATCGCCAGAGTCAACATCTCCAATTTCAGATTCAACATCTTGCTTCGTGAAATATCCTTTTCTTTTGGCTTTCTTAATCAGTTCTCTGAAAAACCATGTGTTCAAAACTAACTTGGCTAAAAATAACTGTTGATCTTTCGGAGCAGTGGCAATAAATTTGTCTCCCCTGTCGGTTAATTCAAAAACTCCTCGTTTTCTGGTTATCAATCCCAGAAATTCTGCCGCCTCACCGTAATAATTACTTTGTCTTTCATCGAACACAAAATAATCTGCTATTTCTGCAACTGTATTCTGTCCACTATTAATTAAAGTCAACAACTCAAAAACTTTGTTTAAGTCATCGGCTTGCGGAACTATATTATTTTCAATTTGAAAGCTTTTGTCGAGCAAATCATCTATCGCATACTCTTGTGGCTTTACGATTGAATAAACACAACATTTGATCGGATAAATTGAGTCAAAGGCTTCTGGAGTTTGAAAACCAAATTCTTGCAAAGAATAAGTTGCCCTACTTAAATCATAAGCAAAGAACACTGTTCTTATGTTTTTGTTGGGAACAAGTTGTTTGAAATGCCTATATGGGTAATAAAGTTGCCTAATATTGAAAAAATTCCGATTACCGATTTTTCCTTCGACAAGAATAATGTCTTTGTCACTTTCGTAGCCCGCATCTACTTCAATTTGAACGCCGTTAATATCAACGTTGCTTGTTCCAATTGAAAAACTGAATTTTTTAGTTCTTTCACGACCTCGAATCGTCAAATATAGTTTCCCGCTTTTTGTAAACTCGGAAATCAAACCAGTGTTAAATGCATTATCAAGATACTCTGCCTCCCCTGTTCCCCTGCCAATGGTTTCTAATGGAAAATCTAAGATAGGTTGAAAGACAGAACGGATTGAACAATCAGGCACAGAAGCAAAGATGCTTCCTCTGAAGACAAGATAGCTACCGTTTGTGATAGCAAGCAATGAATATCCTGCATCGCGCAAGATTTCTGGCAACTGCGCTGGTTCATCTACTTTTGTGAGTAGACGTGGCTCGCGATCTGTTATTTCTTTCAGTTTGTTGGCGTCAATAACATGTGATCTGCCATCAAGTTTGATTTTGGTTTTATCAACGTAAGTTTTCCAAGCGTTATCAATTACACGAGCCATGATCAATCCTTTCTACTTTTTATCCAGTAGTAATTAATCACCAGCAACTCGGTTATTTTTCCTCTTCCTTCCGCTTTGCTGTTTATTGCTCTACTTGCCTGTATTTCATTGATACAAAAATCTTTATAAAGTTCCCTGATAAGTGGCGTATCTGAATTGCTAAGCATTACAAAACATCCACGATCAGACAGTTCCCTATAAACATTTGCCAACTCTATTTGTTCAGTTTCTCCAAAGCCATTTGCTGTATAGGATGTAAAACTCGATGTCTTGTTCAATGGCTGATAAGGAGGATCGAAATAAATAAAGTCCGTAGTTTTTGCTTTACCTAAGACCGAATGAAATTCGCCCTGTGATATTTTGGCATTTTTAAGAGCCATGCTTGCAGCACGCAGACCTTCGGCGTCACAGATTGCGGGATTTTTATATTTGCCAAAAGGTACGTTAAATTCGCCTTTGCTATTCTCTCGGTACAAACCGTTGAAACACGTTTTATTCAAGTAAATAAGTCTTGCGGCTCTTTCAACTGGAGAAAGAGCGGCAGGTTTTTGCGAACGAACTTCATAAAAGTAATCATGCTCGTTTTTATGTTTTCTTAATGCCTTTATCAAATCTTCAACATTGTTTTTGACGATCTCATAAAGTTCAATCAATTTATTGTTCGTATCAGATAAATAGGATTTTGGGTGTTGCAAATGAAAGAACACAGCTCCGCCGCCAAGAAAAGGTTCAAAATATCTATTGATTTGATCTTTTGGTGGGAACAACTTTGACATTTGGGGCAAGAGTTGAGATTTTCCGCCAGCCCATTTGATAAAAGGTTTTGCTTTTACTCGCGTGTGATTAAAGTCTAAGGCATACCCCATCTGGGGTTCCGAGATTTTTAATAGCTTGATTTTTTTTGCGCGCATGAAGAATCAGTCCAACAATTTGGGGTGTTCAACTAAGATAATCATTCTTATTTCAATAATTCATCTGGACTGACTCGAAGGGCTTTTGCCAGTGCTTGAATGTTCACTAGGCTTACATTTCGTTTTCCTAGTTCAAGCGAACTGATGTAGGTTCTGTGTATCCCCGCTAACTCAGCGAGTTTTTCTTGGGAAAGCCCTTGCTCTATACGGAGTTTCCTTACTTTTTGACCAAAACGTTTAAGTATGTCCATAAGTCAAAGTTACCTTTTTGCACACAATGGGTCTACACACTATGAGTAACATGAATTTATCGAAAAACAAAAAGCGGACAAGCCAAATGACTTGTCCGCTTTTAAATATCCGCGTTCTTCCGCGTTTATCAGCGTCCAAAAAACCTTCGCGTTTAACTAAAACCCCAACTCCTTCAAATTCTGCTCCTTGCTCTTCCTCACCTTCTCGCCCAACAACTCCTTCCAAAACTCCTCGTCATACCTGCGTGACCGCACAGGTAAAGGCATCGGCACTCCCCAGCCGAGCAGGAGAACTTCCTCCTTCGGTTGGAGTCGCGCCAACATGCCGCGCAACGCCTCCCGTCCCGCCAGACCCGAAAGAACGGCGTGGATATCGTCCTCGTCGCCGAGCCAGCCTGAGATGCGCGTCCCCAACTGCGACATGACCTCGTCATAAATTTGCGACGGACGCTGGTCAACGATCAACAGCGTCACATAATACTTGCGGAGTTCGCGCGCGATGGTCGCAAAGGTCGTCTGCGCCGCCATCTCGCGGTTCAACAACTTGTGCGCCTCCTCCACCACGATCACCAGCGGACGCGGCTCCTCTTTTCCATGCGTGCGGAACGCGTTGGTCTTATGCTCCCACGCGTTGCGGATCTTGCGCGTCAACAGATTCGACACGAGCAGATAATCCAGGTCGCTTTCGTGTTCGCCGAACGACAGGATCACATGCTGTCCGTTCTCTAGCGACGCGATGATCTCCTTCACCGAATCCGCCGCGGGCTTCTCCACGATATACGGCTTACCGAACAGCCTGCGCAGTTTATCGTGCAGAGCCTCCGCCGCCGCCACATTGACTCCATTTTCATTTGCCCACGCCGCCACACTCCCCTCCGCAGGCACCTCTTTCTTCTTTCCTCTTTCGTCTTCGATGATCACCGTCTCACGCGACATATCGCGGAACCGCGCGAACCACTCATCCCGAAACGACGCGTACAACGCGTTCAACGTCGTCGGCGTGGTGTCGCGCAGATTCAACTCGCGCATCAACGTCTCGATGTCGCTTGTGGATATGTCGCCCGTCGAGATCTCCAAATTAAAATCGGGGACTTGCCCTCGTATGGTTGATCCGCCTCCCAAGCCGACGATTCGAACCTTCGACTTGAACTTGGTCTTCAGTCCCGTCACGGCTTTTTTCGTGTCTGACGCCACATCGTCAAAGCCATACTCGTTGTGCATATCCAGCACCATCACCGACGCTTTGTTGTAGTGCATCAACCCCGCCAGCACGAGCCGCGTGAGGAACGATTTGCCCGTACCCGTCGCGCCGAACACACCCGACGATCTCTGCACGAACTTTTCCATGTCAATGCACACGGGATGATCCTGTTCGCGCGTGTACCCGATCACGAAGTTGCCTTTCTCGTTCGGGTCGCCGAAGATCTCCGCGATGTCGCCTTCGTTCGCCAAAAATACCTGCGCGTGATGCGGCGGCACATTCTTGACGGGCAGTATGCGCGGCTCATCTTTCAGCCTCGCGTCAATTCGACCGCGCCAATCTTTATACGCGGGCGTCCCCAACTCGGGTCCTACCTCCAACATCAGATTCGGCAACACTTCGAGATTTGCGTACAGCGTCTGTCCATGCAGCGCCTTCGAAATATGCGACGGGAATCGTCCCTCCATCTGCTCATCCGCAAAGCGCGGGTCCGTCGCGCCGAGGACAATGTCCGTGACGATGCCGTAATAATTCCACTCGCCCGATTGAATGACGACGAACGCTCCCTCTTGAATCTCTTGCGGAGAGACAATTAATCTCACCCGAAAATTTTCCTTGAGCCCGCCGCCAACCAAATATCCGATTCTTGTTCGTTGTTCCATAATACATTCTCCTAGAAATCATGTCGCTGCGAGGGCGCCTTTGTTTTTCGCCCGAAGCAGTCTCCCGATTACGAGGGGTTGCTTCGTCGTCGCTCCGCTCCTCCTCGCAACGACATGATAACTTTAGATTATCTCCTCATACAAATCTTTCAACTCAGCATTCATACTCTCGATCAAATCGATCTTCTTCTTGCGTGAGCCGCCTTTGATCTGCTTTTCTCTTGCAAGAGCGGCATACACGTTATCGGTCACTTCATAGTAAACCAACTTCACAACATTGTATTTCTTGGTAAAGATACCGCCTAAACCATTCCTATGCTCATATACTCTTCGCGCAAGATGATTTGTCACACCTGTATAAATTACAGTGTTATGAGCATTTGTCATGATGTAAACACAATACTCTCTACCGACTGCCATGTAAAACAACTCCAGTTCACATGTCGCTGCGAGACGCTCTTGTTCTTTGTCGAAGTAATCCCCCGATTACGAGGAGGTTGCCTCGTCGCTCCCGATGGTCGCTCCTCGCAACGACATTATGCAACTACATCGCTCAACGCGCCCAGCACGGACATGAGAGTCGGATAATCGTCTCTCAACAGTGTAATGACCTCATGCGTGGCTCGCTCCTGCCAACTCTTATCCTTGTGCGCGGATTGCGCTTGCAAGATATGTGCCGCGACCACTTCACCGACAGGAATTTCCTGATTGTTCAAGATATGCCTGAAATATCCAAAACGTTCTGTGAAGCGCGCAATGTCTTTATCGTCGCACTTATAGATCACGTCCAAACTCAACGGCGGACGCGGCGGCAGGAGGTGAAAGATTTTCCCGTCCTGTTCGTATCCCACCGCCAGCACGGACATTTCGACGGGGACGATTCTGCGCTCGCGGTTGTCTTTCATCACCTCGTCGCTGACGTTATCCGCTGTGACGAGTTGGCGCACCAGCCCGTCATCGTCAATGTGAATATCGTGGATCAGCCCGTAGACCTGGTAGCCCTCGCCCAGCGGCGCGCGGACAAGCGCCCCAAACGACGGCGCATCCAATTGATTGACACGGCACCCGGCAATGAAGCCTGTCGTCCCTGCGCGGAGTAAGCGTCCGATTTCGATTTGATTCATTTCCGACTCCTCATCTTGATGACTCAACTTCCCGCTTTGCGAAAGCGAGAATATGCCCATCGGGGTCTTCGCAATAGGATACCGCGTCTCCCCAGTTTCTTTTTTCCAACGGGCTTAATGCTCTCGCTCCGTTCGCCAGCGCGCGTTCGTAATAAGACTGCGGCTCGTCTACGAGTAAATACAACTCGGCGCGGGGAATGCCGCGTCCCTCTTTTGGGTCTTTGATGATTTCGCCAAGCAGGCGTTTGACGCCCGCCTCGGGCATTAATCCCAAAACGCCGCCTTCATTCAGGGTAAATTCAGTCATGCCCTCCACGTCCAGCGTGGGCTCCTGGGCGAGTACGTTTCGATAAAAAGCGGAACTCTTGCTCTGGTCGCTGACATACAGAATAAAATGAGTTTTCATCTATCTTCTTGTTCTCCCCTGCAAATCCTTCGCGGATTGTTTGCCAGATTTTTCGCCTACTTCGCCGCCGTTATTTCTAATTTCAATTGCCAGCATCTGGTCTATTTCTTCTTTTTCCTTATGCGTGACAACGGCGATCTCATGCGCTCTATGCAACAAATAAGGAAAAGGTTCATTGCCCATGATTTTCGCCTGCTCGATCAAGACACAATGCAGGTTGTTCAAGGCGTCTTGATTCTTTGCCACCCATAAGGGAATGTCAACTCGCGCGATTTTGGGTTTCTTTTCGTCGCCCACATTCAAATAGAAGAAATGGATGGACAGCGAGTCTTTATACTTTTCAGAAGATCTTGCCTGAAGTTTGAACACGGCAGATCGGGCGTGCTTGCCCAATATTTTGCTAAATAACCATAGATCGGTCACTCCAAGGAAAGGACGATGTTTTTTTAAATTGATTAATTCGTTTTGAGGAATCGTCGCAATTTCCAACAACCTGACCACCCAATTAGCGCCGGGTTTGTCCACATATCCTGATGTGATCACTTGCTGGTTTTCCATTTCCTTAAGCGCGTCTAGATAATCTTGCAAGCTTTTCTCAAAGTCTCTGGAGTTGTCACTGTCAACCGCGCCCCAAAGTTCCAACTGCCCTTCTGTTAGGGCAATGATCGGAACTGAAAAATTTTTAGCGACTTCTAATAATTTTTTGCGTTCGGCTACATCGCGTTGTAATGCAACCTGACTATCGCTGAAAAACGTATCTTCAAACTCATCGAGCATATGAAGTTTGGTATCCGTAAATACTTCTGGCGTATTCCCTGAACCAACCTGCATGGCAATCGCGCCCACATTGATCGCATAATACTGAAGCGCAGCGTGACGATCGGGGTTGATCTGCGAACCGTCGGCGGCGATTAAGGTTGAGGAAACAGGAACAGGCTGAACGTCGAAGGAAGAATCGAGGTTTTCATCCAGCGGATAGGCACAGCGAAGGTTCGCGTCTATCGCCTTGGCGGAATCCACTTTGGAGCGGAGCGCATCCAGTTGAGCCGCGTAGGCGTTCAGGAGTCCGTGCGCTATGGTCTGCGCCTCCTCTTTCTTCTTCCGCCTCTCTTTTGCGCCCGCGCCGATGGATTGAATTTGAGTGAAGACTTCCTGGTAGTTGATCGGCATAGAACAAATGTGCGTGAATTGTACAGGCAAAGCGGTTAAAATTCAAGCCATGCGCGGGGAACTTTCCGGCGTGTGCAACGTCTTTCTATTGACAATCATATTAACAAGGAGCATATGAAATGAAAACCAGACCTATTCTGTTTACAACCCTTGTCTTGCTGACGCTGGTTGTAAGCGCGTGCGCGCCAGCCCTGAGCGCGCCCGCAGAACCCCCCACCTTGAACGTGGCGGGCGCTGGGACGGCTGATCTCAAGCCGGACATTGCGTATATTTATGTAGGCGTTCACACCGAATTGCCCTCGGCTTCTGAAGCCATGAATCAAAATAACGCGCAGACCCAGAAAGTGATCGACGCGCTGACCGCGTTCGGCATTGATGCCAAGGATATTCGCACCACGAGCTTCAGCATCTGGCCCTTCGATAAATACGATCCTGCGACCGGCGCTTCGACCGGCGAGAAGTATTACGCGGTGGATAACACGGTGTACGTCACTGTGCGCGATCTCGCCAAACTCGGCAGTCTGCTCGATACGGTGATCACCGCCGGCGCCAACACGGTCAACAGCATTCAGTTCGATGTGGCGGATAAAGACGCCGCGCTCAAGCAAGCCCGCGCCGACGCGATCGCCGACGCGAAAACAAAAGCGCAGGAACTTGCCGCTGCCGCCGGCGTTTCGGTGGGCGCGATCCGCTCGATTACTTTCGCCGACAGTCAGTATTATCCGGTCTATGAAGGTAGGGGTGAAGGCGGCGGAGGCGACGCGGCTTCTGCGGTGCCGATCAACCCCGGTCAATTGACCTTCACGGTAACGGTCAACGTGACATACGAACTGAAGTAAGGCAGCCGTTTCGCAACGCTTATTAAGCTCGCCTCTGTCTCCGAGAGCGGGCTTTTTGTTTTCGTACGACGCGAAAAAATTTTCTAATCAAATATCACTTGTATAAATTATTATTCGGCTGTATCATCAAGCCGTGGGAATCAAGATTCCCAAATTCACTTATTTAGTAGAGGAGAAGAAATATGAAAAAGTTGTACCTGTTTCTTGCCGTGCTGATGGCGTTCGCGTTGGCGCTTTCCGCATGCGGACCCGCCGCCACCGAGGCGCCCGCTCCGACCACGGTTCCCCCCACAGCGGTCCCACCGACTGTGGCGCCGACCGCTGTGCCCGAACCTGAGATCGGATCGCCTGAACACCCCATCAAGGTGCTCTTCGTTCCTTCTGTAGATGTGGACTTCATGATCTCAAGCGGCGAATTGATCGAACAAGCGCTCAATGAAGCCACTGGCTTGAACTTCAAAGTCAGCGTGCCGACTTCTTACGCCGCCACAATTGAGGAGATGTGCGCTTCCCCGACCGATACGATCGGCTTTATCCCTGCGATGGGCTATGTGATCGCGAATCAATTGTGCGGCGTACAACCGGGCTTGGCTTCCGCGCGCCGCGGTTGGAACGTCTATTGGACCGGCTTCTATGTCGCTCGCGACAGCAAGTACCAGACTCTTGAAGATCTGAACGACGCCAAATGGGCATACCCCGACGCCGGTTCCACCTCCGGCTACTTGTATCCCGCCTCGATCTTCAGCGATTTGAGCGTTAAGATCGGCGAAACGATTGAAGCCGGCGGTCACCCGCAATCTATTCTTGCGGTCTATCGCGGCGAAGCCGATGTCGCTACCGCCTATTTCAGCCCTCCGCTGATTACGGATGGAAAATGGGCGATGGGCGATGCGCCCGACGTTCCGGATGATGTCGTTGATTCCTGCGCTGTGAATGCAGACGGCGAACTATGGTGCGGCAGTTACCGCGTTTTAGACGCGCGCGCGGCAGTGATCAAGGACGCTCCTGATGTCGTTCAGAAAGTCCGCATTTTGGCGCTTTCTAAGGAAATCCCGAATGATACGATGTCCTTCTCGCCTGATTTCCCAGCCGATTTGCAACAGCAGATCGTTGAGGCGATGACCGCGTTCGTCTCGCTCGATAACGAAGCCTGCGCTCAATCTCTCTGCAACGAGAACTTCTACAGCTGGACGGGCGTCGGCCCGATCGCCGATGAGAACTTCGACGGCGTTCGCATCTTGGTCGCTCAGCAAGGCGTCACTCTCGAGAATATCGGTAAATAACGGTTAATGATTTACAAAATCTTGCCCCAGAAATTTCTGGGGCAAGATTTAATATATGGCATTATGTGCGCCGCTCCGAAGATCGAGTTGAAAACTCAAACTGGGTTATAAAAACCTTCGAGGCGTTCCGCGCGCGAGCGTATAGGGCATTATTCACTTTTATACTCATATCTTTCTCTTGTCATTTTTTAGATGAAGCAGTAGGAAAGGCGCTATTTCACCATGTTAGAAGTAAAAAACCTCTCCAAAACGTACGATGGCGGCGTGCAAGCGCTGAAGAACGTCAGCTTTAATGTGGAGCAAGGCGAGTTCTTAGCCGTCATCGGCTTGAGCGGCTCGGGAAAATCCACGCTTTTGCGTTGCATCAACCGGCTGATCGAACCCACAGGCGGGCAGATCGTCTGGGATGGGCAGGATGTTACCGCCGCCAGTCAGGATGAGATGCGCCATATCCGCCGCAAGATCGGCATGGTCTTTCAGCATTTCAATCTGGTTTCACGGTCGAAGGTCATTACGAACGTTTTGGCGGGGCGGCTGGGATATGTCAACCCTATGTTGAGCGCTTTGAATCGCTTCCCTAAAAGCGATGTAGCCATGGCGCTCGATCAGCTGGATCGCGTGGGCATTAAGAATCAAGCTTACAAACGCGCCGATGAATTGAGCGGCGGTCAGCAACAGCGCGTAGGCATCGCTCGCGCTATGATGCAACAGCCTGCTATGATCTTGGCGGATGAGCCGGTCGCCAGCCTTGACCCGGTGTTGGCGCATTCGATCATGCAATATCTCGAAAAAATCAATAAAGAAGACGGCGTAACGGTCCTTTGCAGCCTGCACTTTCTCGATCTAGTGCATCGTTATGCGGATCGCGCGATCGCGCTCAACGCCGGAGAGTTGAAATTTGACGGCTCGCCCGCGGATATTAACGACGAGAAATTTCGCGAAATCTACGGCAAAGACGCTGAGCGCGTCGGATAAAGGACCTACAATGAAGAAATCATCGTCTTTCATAAAATCGCTCGCTGTAGGGTTGGCGACGTTTCTCGTGCTGGTCGTTTTTGCCTACGGTTTCACGGTTACCAACATCAACTTTGCGGAAACCCGCTCCGAAAGACGCATGGCTTCGCTCACGCGTATTCTGAGAGCGCTGGCGCACCCCAAGATTTTTGATTACAACTTTGAAACGGTAAATGTCGAAGTCCCTTTTTATTTAGGTTGCCCGGAAGGCGGAGTCGAACCTCCTAAAGTGGATCGCTCCGGAGCGTTCATCCTCGTCAGCGCCGGATGCGCGGAGCCTAAAGAAACAATCGTGGTGGAGGGTTATAACTTTCAAGAAAATTCGGCGGGACCGATTAACTTTATTGGGTTTAGCGCCGACGCTCCGGACGGGGTTCCTATTCAAATGGGCAGTTTTCAGGCGGATGCGCAGGGCAATTTCCGCGTTGAAGCGACCATCCCCAACCGTCAGATTAAAGAAGATCCGCAAGCCATTCGCGCCATTGGGCGGGTGCGCGTGGGCGCGCCGATGATCTCGCAAGAAGCCAAGGTCACGTGGGATAAGATCGTTGAGACGGTGTTTATGGCATTGTTGGCGACCACTTTCGGCACGTTGCTGGCGGTGCCGATCAGTTTCTTTGCGGCGCGCAACTTAATGGTGGAAGTGAAAAGCCCGCTCAGCAGCATTGCGCTTTCTCTGATCGGTTGGGCGCTGGGCATGGGGTTAGGAGTGGAAATCAGCCGACTCCTGACGCGTTTTCAGACCGCTTTTTTCAGTTCATTTCTCGCTACGTTGGCAGGCGCGATCATCTTGCCGATTCTCGGATCTCTGCTTGCGCGTTTGACGTTGTTCAACCAAAATAAAGAGATGGATTTGCGTTTCAAAAGCAGGCTGGTTAACGTACTCTACTCGTTATTTGCCGCCGCCTTGATACTCGCTTCGATATTATTCCTAGGAAAACTGCTCCTCCAAGTTGGCGCGTATCTTACGCCGAATAAAGACGTGCCGCTGTACTTCCTGCGGAAATTTGTCTCTCAAGTGGGAGAAATCTTTACGATTCTCGCGCCGGTTGTTGCAGTCCTCGTCGTTGGAGGGATCGTGGGAGGCTTCTTTGGGCAGATCGGGCAGGCGGTCAGCGATAAGACTTCTCCAGCGTCAAGCAAGATTTTCAACCTTATCGTCGCGCCTCTGGCTGGCGCGGTAGCGGCGGTCCTCATCTTGCGAGGGTTAGATTGGTTCTATCAGTTTAATAATCCTGCTGTTACGCTCTATTGGCCCGCGGGAATCGGCGCGACGATTGGGTTGGCGTTGGCGCTTGTCGTCTCGTCTAAACAGCCTCTGCCGGTAGGTTTCATCATTTACGGCATTTTCCGAACTATCCTCAACGGCACCCGTTCCATTGAAGCGTTAGTGATGGCGATCGTCTTCGTCGCCTGGGTCGGGCTGGGACCGTTCGCCGGCGCGCTGGCGTTGGCGCTGCACACGGTCGCTTCGAATGCTAAATTATATTCGGAGCAAGTGGAGAGCATTCTTTCAGGTCCGCTGGAAGCAATCCAAGCGACCGGTGCGAATCGCTTGCAGACCATCGTCTTTGCCGTTGTGCCGCAGATCATTCCGCCGTATATCTCGTACACCATGTATCGTTGGGACATCAACGTGCGTATGTCCACCATCATCGGCTTTGTCGGCGGCGGCGGCATCGGCTTCATCTTGCAACAGAACATCAATTTGCTCAACTATCGCGCCGCCAGCGTCAACATGCTCGCTATTGCGATCGTAGTCGCCAGCATGGATTATATTTCCTCCGTGCTGCGGGAAAAATTTGTATAGCGCGAGAAGGAATCGCCCTAAAGGAACAACGTCTCCGCCGACGGCGGAGACGTTTATTTTTGTTAATCATGACTTACGCAGATCGAAATCTTTTGCTGCGAATTGCACGAATTATCGCTAATTTTTAAAAA
>MWTB01000030.1 GCA_002050275.1 Anaerolineae bacterium UTCFX1 | reverse complement strand
CCCGAACAGACGCGCGGACTTGGAGAACGATTGGGCAGAGCGTTGCGCACCGGCGACATGATCTGTTTGCAAGGCGACCTCGGCGCGGGGAAGACGACGTTCGTGCAAGGCATCGCGCAGGGATGGGGTTCGCTCGATTCGGTTTCCAGCCCGACGTTTATTTTGGTCAACATGTATCGCCGCGCGGATGGCGGTCAAGTTTTTCACATGGACGCCTACCGCCTCGACTCGACGGGGGAGGCTGAGGAGCTCGACCTCGACGCGATGCTCGCGGAGGGCGCGTTGATCGTCGAGTGGCCCGAGCGGATGCAAAGTCTCATTCCAAGCGAACGCTTGTGGGTGGAATTTACTCCATCCGGCGAAGAAGAACGCGAACTGAAATTCAACGCGCGTGGCGAACGCTACACAGCCTTGCTCGATTCGATTCGCGGAGGCAAGTGATGTTGCTGGCTGTGGATACCTCCAATGAATGGATGGGGCTGGCGGTCTACGATGGCGAACGAGTCGTTGGCGAGCGCGCGTGGAAGAGCGGTCAGCATCATACGGTGGAACTTGCGCCGGCGATTCAAGAGTTATTGGCAAGCTGTAACTTAACAATGAAAGACATCACCGCGCTCGGCGTGGCGATCGGTCCCGGCTCGTTTACGAGTCTGCGAGTTGGGTTGGCGTTGGCGAAGGGAATCGCTTTCGCGCGGAATATTCCGTTGATCGGGATTCCCACTCTCGACATTCTCGCGCGCGCGCAACCCGAGTCGACTCTTCCGCTGGCGGTGGCGATCCAAGCCGGGCGCGGGAGGTACGCGCTGGGGTGGTACAAAAATGTCGAGGGTGTGTGGCAGGCTGAAGGTCCGGCAAGAGTCGTGCCGGCGCAGGCGATCAAAGATGAAGTGGCGAGTCCGTCGCTCGTGTGCGGAGAGTTCACGGACGAAGTTCGTCAAAAAATAAATGAAAATAAAAACGCGCAGTTGACTTCGCCCGACGATTCACAGCGCAAGCCCGCGATGCTGGCGCAACTGGCATGGGCGCGTTTTCAACACGGCGATGTGGATGATGCGGCGTCGCTCGCGCCGATCTATTTGCACACCGCCGCGCCAATTGATACATGAACATCCGCCGCATGACGCTCGATGATCTCGCGCAAGTTGTTGCGATTGACAAAGCCTCGTTCAGTTTGCCGTGGCCCGAACGTTCGTTTCGATTCGAAATTTCAGATAACTCCGCTTCGCGCGCGTGGGTGGCGGAGGAAGACAGGAAAGTTGTCGGCGCGATCGTGGCGTGGCTGCTCGTGGACGAAGCGCACATCGCGACGATTGCCACGCATCCCGATTTTCGTCGGCGGGGAATCGCGAGCAAGTTGTTGAGTCACGCGCTGAGAATGATGATGAATGAAGGCGCGTTGACTTCTGTGCTGGAAGTGCGCGAGAGCAACCTCGCCGCGCAAGAGATGTATCGCAAGTTCGGTTTTGAAGAGACGGGTCGCAGACCGCGTTATTATAAAGATAACAGCGAAGATGCGATTTTGATGACTCTATATAAGTTGGAAGGTTTGAAGGTTGAAAGTTGGTGAACCTTTGACCTTCAACCTGCGACCTTGAACCCGGAGAGATTATGACTGCTGAAGAAACACTTGCCCAAATTGCCAAAGAGGTGACCGTCTGCGTGAATTGCGCTCTGCATCATACTCGCAAGAAATCTGTGCCCGGCGAAGGACCTGCCACTGCCGAGATCATGTTCATCGGCGAAGGTCCCGGCTTTCACGAAAACGAGCAGGGACGTCCGTTCGTGGGCGCGGCGGGGAAATTTCTCGATCAATTGCTCGCGCAAGCGGGAGTGACGCGCGCGGATGTGTGGATCGGCAACGTGGTAAAATGCCGCCCGCCCGAAAACCGCGATCCGTTGCCGGAAGAACTTGCCGCGTGCGACAAATATCTTGAGCGGCAGATCCAAGCGATCAACCCGAGCATCATCGTCACGTTGGGTCGCTTTTCGATGAACAAATTTTTTCCCGGCGCGAAGATCAGCGCGGTGCATGGGCAGATGAAGAAAGTCGGCGAGCGTTATGTGATCGCGATGTTCCATCCCGCCGCGGCGCTGCATCAAGCCGCGCTCAAGCCTGCGATCCTTGCTGATTTTGCAAAACTTCCCGAACTGCTCAAAGAGGCGCGGGCTGGGTTGGGCAAGTCGGCTCCGGTGATGAAGGTTGCGGAAGAGCAAGCGGATGATCCGAAGCAGATGAGTATGTTTTAGGTTTTACCCTCACCCCCAGCCCCTCTCGCTTCGGGAGTTTGAGGGCAGACAAGGCTCAAACTTTACCGCCAAGAGCGCGAAGAACGCAAAGAAAGAATTAAAACTTGGCGTCCTTGGCGGGCTTCGCGGTTCAAATCCGCCCTGAACCCTTCGAGAGAGGGGAGTTGAAGGAAAAGAATGTCGAAAGAAAATTTGATTCAAAAATTCAAAAACAAAGAAGCCCGCGTTGCGATCCTTGGACTTGGCTATGTGGGACTCCCTCTCGCGGTTGTCTTCGCGGAGGCGGGATTCAACGTGACGGGCATTGACCCCGACGCGCGGAAAGTTGATTCGTTGAAGGGCGGCGTTTCCTACATCCCCGACGTGAAGACCGAGTCGGTTGCGGTGTTGGTGAAGTCCGGTCGCCTCAGCGCGACGACGGATTTCTCCGCGTTGAAAGAAATGGACGCGGTCAGCATCTGCGTGCCGACTCCGTTGCGTCAGACCGGCGACCCGGATATGTCGTTCATCCTCTCCGCGGCGGACGAGTTGTCGAAGTACATGCACAAGGGCATGGTGGTCGTGTTGCAGTCCACAACCTATCCCGGCACGACGCGCGAGTTGTTGCTTCCGAAACTTGGAGCGGACAACAATCTCAAAGTGGGCAAAGATTTTTTCCTTGCGTTCTCGCCTGAACGCGTTGACCCCGGGCGCGTGGACTTCACAACAAAAAATACTCCGAAGGTGATGGGCGGAATCACCGAAGCGTGCGGCGAAGTGGCAACCGCGTGGTACGGACAAGCGATTGATGTTGTGCATCGCGTCTCGTCTGCGGAAGCGGCGGAGATGGCGAAACTGCTGGAGAACACCTTCCGCATGATCAACATCGGACTGGTCAACGAACTGGCGATGATGTGCGAACGTCTCGGCGTGGATGTGTGGGAGGTGATCGAAGCCGCGGCGACGAAACCGTTCGGCTTCATGAAGTTCACGCCGGGTCCCGGCTTGGGCGGACATTGCATCCCAATTGATCCGCTGTATCTTTCGTGGAAGATGAAGTCGTTCAATTACAACGCGCGTTTCATCGAGTTGGCGTCCGAGATCAACACCAACATGCCGCGCTACGTCGTCGAGCGGATCATGGACGCGCTGAACGATAAAAGCAAAGCGTTGAAGGGATCGAAGATCCTCGTGTTGGGAGTCGCCTACAAACCCGACGTGGACGACGTCCGCGAATCGCCCGCGCTGGATGTGATCGGCTTACTGCAAAACAAAGGCGCGAAGGTGGAATATCACGATCCGTACATTTCACACATCCATCACAAGACCGATGGTTGGCAGATGGACAGCGTGAGCGATATGATGCAGTCGGTGAAGGAATCGGATGCGGTGGTTGTCATCACGAATCACAAGGTGTACGATTATGAGGCGATTGTCAATGCGGCGAAGTTCGTGTTCGACAGCAGAAATGCGACGAGGAAAATTACGAAGGGAAATGAGAAGGTTATAAGACTCTAAATACGTCGGTGGTCGAGTAGGTCGAGGCGATAGCCGAGACCGTATCGAGACCACCACGACGTAAAGCAATTTTGTTACAAAATTTTGTATGCGTACCTGTGGTTTCGATATGCCGCTTCGCGGCTACTCAACCACCGAGTATAAATAAAATAGGATTTACATGTCAAACTACTTAATCACCGGCATCGCAGGTTTCATCGCCGCGCGGACAGCGGAATTATTGCTTCACGACGGTCACACCGTCGTCGGCGTGGATAACATGAACGACGCGTACGATCCGCGCATCAAGGAATATCGCCTGAAAAAATTACAGGCGGTGAAAGGGTTCACCTTCCATCAATTGGATGTGGCGGACAAGTCCATTATCGAGAAATTCAAGGGCGAGAAATTCGATGCGGTCATCAATCTCGCGGCGCGGGCGGGTGTGCGCTTCAGCGTGGAAAATCCCTGGGTATTCGTCGAGACGAACATGATCGGCACGCTGAACATGCTTGAGTTGTGCAAAGAGAACGGGATCAAAAAATTTGTCGTCGCGTCCACGTCGAGCATTTATGGCGAAGACCCGGTCTATCCCACGCCCGAATCGGCTGACAGCAGTAAACCGCTCCAACCGTACGCGGCAAGCAAAAAGGGAGCCGAGGCGATGTGCTATGCGTATCATCACCTTTACGGGATAGACGTCAGCATCCTGCGCTTTTTCACCGTCTACGGTCCCGCAGGCAGACCCGACCTCGCGCACCTGCGCTTCACGCAATGGATCAGCGAAGGCAAACCCGTGCGCGTGAACGGAGACGGGAATCAATCGCGCGGCTTCACGTACATTGATGACATCGCCCGTGGCACGATCCTCGCGCTCAAGCCGCTTGGCTTCGAGATCATCAACATCGGCGGGCATGAGGTCGTCACGATCAACGAGTTGATCAAGATCATCGAAGACGCGGTCGGCAAAAAGGCAATCGTTGAATACGGTCCGCCGAACCCGGCGGATATGTTGACGAATCAAGCCGATGTGACCAAAGCGGGCGAATTGCTTGGCTGGGAAGCGCAGTTCGATATGAGAAGCGGGGTGGAAAAACTTGTAGAATGGTACAACGCCGAACGTGAGTGGGCGAAGGATATTCTCACGCCGTAATAAGCGGCGTTAACGCTTAACGACTCCTTTATAATCTATCCGTGACCTCGCTTCTTTCTAAACTGAAATTAGACGCCCTCTTCGTCCGCGTCTTACGCAATAGCGGATACCTTTTTTCGTCTACTTTTGTTTCCGCCGCGTTGGGATTCTTGCAGGGGATTCTGATCGTGCGCCTGCTGGGAATCGAACGCTTCGGCGCGTTGACCGCCATTATGCTGTTCGCTTCGAACGTGAATCGCCTGTTGTCTTTCCGCATGAGCGAGGTAATGGTGAAATATTTCGGCGAGGCATTGACGAAAGGCGATAAGCTCCGCGCCGCCGCGCTCGCCAAATGGATCGGCGCCGGGGAGATCGTCACTTCTGTTTTGGCGTATCTCGTTCTTTTTTTCCTTTCGGCATGGTATGCGCACGCTGCGGCGCTGGTCGGTTACTACCGTTTCTACGGGCTCTTCCTGCTTGCCAATCTCGTCTATGAGACCTCCACCGGGGTTTTACAATCTACCGATAAATTTAAACGCGTAGCGTTCGCTGCTTTACTGCAAAGCGTCGCTACGATCTCGATCGTCGGTCTGGCGTTCTGGATGAAGTGGGGTTTGTTCGAGGTGTTGGTCGCCTACCTTATCGGCAAGACGTTAGCGGCGTTGGTCGTGACCTTCTCCGCGGTAGAAGCGTTAAATCGCAAACTGGGGTGCGGTTGGATGCGCGCTCCATTCAGTCTGCTCTCCGATTGGAAATCCATCGCGCATTTTGCCGTTACTACGAACATCAACGGCACGGTGAATTTATTCACGCGCGATAATATTCCTCTTTACATTAACTATTTCGTCTCCGATACCGCGCTGGGATATTTTCGCTTAGCGACAAGCCTTATCAATTTGGTCATGCTGCCTATCGAGCCGTTTATCTGGCCCACTTATGCGGAGATCACGAAAACCATCGCACAGAAGCAGTGGGACGCTACGCGCCGTCTGTTGAAGCAAGTCAGCTTGATCGGCGGCGGCTGGACCTTGCTGGCGGGCGCGGGGCTGGCGACGCTCGGCTGGTTCTTCATCCCGTTCGCCTATAAAGTGGAAGCGGCGCCCGTTATCGTTTGCGCGCTGATCCTGCTCATCGGTTATGGAATTGCAAATACCGCTAACTGGAATCGCCCTCTGTTGCTGGCGTTAGGACATCCCAATATTCCGCTCGTCGTCGCGGCGACAACGGGCGCGATCGAACTCTTGCTCATCATTCTCCTCGTCCCTTCAGGCGGGCATCTCGTCGCAGCGGGAATCTTCTCCGCTTACCTCGCCGTTTCCATCCTGATCAATGTCGTTTTTGGACTTTCCGATATCAACCAACGTCAAGCGTCAATGCCATGAAAATCATCGCGATCGCAGGCTCAGCCGTTCCTTCTGATACCGCCAACAGCATTCAAGTTATGAAAGCGTGCAATGCGCTGACGCAACTCGGACATGACGTTGTCCTTATCGTTCCCGGGCGTCGCCAGCCGAATCTTGAAAGTCTGCGGTCGTATTACGGCATTGCTGCATCCTTCCCTATCGAGTGGCTTTCCGATTCCTCGCGCCGTCTGTTTACGCTCCATTCCATTCGCCGCGCGCTGCAACTCAAACCCGACCTGATCTATACATGGTTCCCGCAATCCGCCGTGTTTAGCCTGCTTGCGAAGCGCCCCGTTGTTTTCGAAGCGCACCTCCAGCCGACGGGGCGCTTCGGTCCCCTTTGGCATCGCGCGTTAGCGCTTCTCCCCGGCAAGAAGCGTATCGCTTGCATCACCGACGCTTTACGCTTGCTTCTTGAACGCGACTTTAAGATGAATCTTCGCGCCGATGAATTTGTCATCGCGCCGAACGGCGTCGAACTTGAACGCTTCGTTTCGTTGCCCGACCCGGCGACGGCGCGGCAATCCCTCGGCTTTCGCGAAGCCCCGACCGTTCTTTGCGCGGGTCATCTCTACGCAGGACGCGGCGCTGATTTGTTCCTCGCGTTAGCCGAAGCGTTGACGCGCGCGCATTTTATTTGGGTAGGCGGGCGCGCTTCCGACGTTGAAGAGTGGAAGCGAAAGGCGTCGCGGTTATCCAACGTCAGTTTTGTCGGTTTCGTTCCTAACATCGAATTGCCGCGTTATCTTGCCGCCGCTGATGTTTTGCTGATGCCCTATGGGCGCTCCATCCTCGGCTCCAGCGGAGAGGCGTCGTCTGCGGCTGTCGCCAGCCCGATGAAGATGTTCGAGTATATGGCAACGGGACGCGCTATTTTAACGAGCGATCTGCCTGTGATTCGCGAGATACTAGACGATTCGTCCGCCGTCTTTGCGCCGCCGGAGGATGCCTCCGCGTGGATCGCCGCGTTGCAACCTCTACTTACCGACGATGCGCGTCGCCTCGTCTTGGCGGCGCAAGCAAAGAAAAATGCGGAACGGTTTTCGTGGATCAATAGACAGGCGCGCATCTTGAAGGGGTTGTTTGACGAGCGCTAAAGAACATTCGTCACTCTCCCCGTTTTTGCTCCAGCGCTCGCTTCACTAATTTCAATCGGAAATGATCGGCGCGTTCGCGCTCTCCCAGCGCAGTTTCGATGAAGCGCTGTTCCAATTGCAGGCGCGGAATTAAATTGTGGTCGAGTGCATTGAGTCGTCGCGACGTGCGGCGGATCTCGTCGCCAAGCCGTATGAGACGCAGGGTGGTATCCGCCAGATGGATAATGTCTTTCACTTCCCGTTCAAACGCCGCTGCGGTTTCGTCTACGCTGGTCGACATTCCTACGATGGAATAGCCGCGTTCCAAAAACGAACGCGAGGGACTCTTTTGCTCGATGTGCGGAACGCGCACTCCCATTACATTGCTGGTCGAAACTTCGAGGTTGAATCCGCCCCGCGACGCCAGCCCAGCGGAGCGGAGCGCTTCGGCGCCTGCCAACGCTTCGGCGCGCGCCAACGCCCGGCTCGCTTCCGCCGCCGATTCTTGCAACGCGTCTGAGCGTTCGTATGCCGCGCTTGCGACGCGCATGAATTCTTTCATCAATGCAGCGCGTTTTTGCTCCAGCAGATCGCGCCCTTGTTTCGCAAGCGTTGTCTGCGCTTTACGGGCGAGTAATTCCATGCGGGTGACGGAGATATTGCTCATGATTTTTTATGATACCGTTCGATGAATTCACGCGGGATACGCTTGAGCAGGTCGGACGGCATGGTCGCCAGCAACTCCCACGCTATATCTAGCGTTTGGACGATCTCGCGGCTGGAAATTCCCTGCCCGACGAATGTCTCCTCGAAACGTTTAGTAAACTCCAACACGCGGCGATCTTCGATAGAAAGCGCCCCTTCGCCGATGATTGCCACAAGCCGGCGCAGATCGCGCCCTTCGGCGTAAAACGCATATAACTGATCTGCGAGGGAGCGATGATCGGCGCGCGTTTTATGCTCGCCAATGCCTGCGTTCATCAGCCGTGAAAGCGAAGGGAGTACGTCAATCGGCGGATAAATTCCCTTACGATGCAGGTCGCGATTCAGCGCGATCTGTCCCTCGGTGATGTAGCCGGTCAGATCGGGGATGGGATGCGTGATGTCGTCGTCGGGCATGGTCAGGATGATAAGCTGCGTCACCGAGCCGGACTTTCCGCGGATGCGCCCGGAGCGTTCGTAGAGACTCGAAAGGTCGGAGTACATATAGCCCGGATAGCCGCGTCGTCCCGGCACTTCCTCGCCGGCGGCGGCGATCTCGCGCAACGCTTCGCAGTAGTTGGTCATATCTGTGAGGATGACCAACACATGCCGATTGTGCGTGAACGCCAGATATTCCGCGGCGGTGAACGCGGCGCGCGGCGTCAGGATACGTTCAATGGAAGGGTCGTCGGCGCGGTTGATGAATAACAGCGTGCGATCCATTGTATCGCTGGCGCGGAATTGATCCATGAAGAACGAGGTCTCGCGCTGAGTGATTCCGATGGCGGCAAAGATGACCGCAAAAGGCTCATCGTCTCCGCTTCCGGTCATGGAGGCGTGCGAGGCGATCTGCGCGGCGAGTTCGTTGGCGGGCAAGCCGGCGCCGGAGAAGATCGGTAGTTTCTGCCCGCGCGTCAGTGTGTTCAACCCGTCAATGGCTGAGACGCCAGTCTGGATGAACTCGCTCGGTTGCGCGCGCATCGAAGGATTGATCGGCAAACCGTTGATGTCGAGCATTTGCTCCGGCGCGATAGGCGGACCGCCGTCAATGGGAACGCCGGCGCCGTTGAGCGCGCGCCCCAACATAGAGAGCGAAACGCCCAGCCGCGCCACGTCGCCGGTGAAGCGCACGCGCGTCCGCTGAAGGTCTAAACCTGAAGTCCCAGTGAAGATACGCACCATACAACGCTGCTGGTCTACGTCGAGGACTTGCCCCAAACGCACTTCGCCGTCGGGTCCTTCGACCTCTACAATCTCGTTATAGGCGACGCCGGCGATGCGTTCAATGAAGACCAACGGTCCGCGGATCTGCGAGAGCGTGCGATATTCTGCGGTGAATAAGCGGGGAATAGAGACAGTCTTGGGCATGTTAATTGACTCCCATCGTCGAGAACTCTTGCCGCGTGCGCGCCGCCAGTTCTTGAATATCCGCTTCAGCGGACTGCGCCGGGAATTCCTTCATGCGTGCAATCTGCGGGACGACTGATAGAGATAAAATGCGCTCAAGCCGAATATCAGATTCGAGCGCGGCTTGCGCCAAGCGGTGAAATTCCATGATCGTTTTCAGCATCCAATAAGATTTACCGATGGCGCAATAGCGATCTACTTCGTGAAAGGATGATTGTTGAAGAAAGTCTTCGCGCAACATACGCGCCGTCGCCAGCATGGCGCGTTCGGGTTCCGCTAATGCGTCGGGTCCTACCAGTTGAACGATCTCCAGCAATTCCACCTCGCGTTGCAACAATGCCATCGCCGCTTTGGTTAGGTCGTTCCAGTCATCCGCCGCTTCGCGCTCAAACCACTCTTTGAAATTATAGAGCGAGTAACTGTTCGTCCAGTTGATGGCGGGGAAGTGGCGTCGACGCGAGAGATTGTAATCGAGCGCCCAAAATGTGCTTGCCACGCGCATCGAATTTTGAGTGACCGGCTCGCTGAAGTCGCCGCCAGGCGGCGAGACCGCGCCGACGATGGATACCGATCCGCTGCGCGCATCCGCCTCGGGCTTATCGTCGCGACCCGCCAGGCAATGGACTCTGCCAGCCCGTTCGTAAAATTCCGCCAAACGCGCCGCGAGATAAGCGGGGTAACCCTCCTCGCCCGGCATTTCCTCCAGCCGCCCCGAGATTTCACGCAATGCTTCGCCCCAGCGCGAGGTTGAGTCGGCGAGCATGAGCGCGTTGTAGCCCATGTCACGATAATATTCCGCAATGGTAATACCGGTATAAATGCTTGCTTCGCGCGCCGCTACCGGCATGTTTGACGTATTCGCGATCAAGACCGTGCGTTCCATCAGTTTCGCGCCGGTACGCGGGTCTTCAAGTTTGGGAAATTCTTCCAACACTTCGGTCATTTCATTGCCGCGTTCGCCGCAACCTACATACACCACTACGTCGGCTTCCGCCCAGCGCGCCAGGCTGTGCTCGGTGATGGTTTTTCCGGTGCCGAATCCGCCGGGGATGATAGCGGAGCCGCCTTTCGCGATTGGAAAGAATGCGTCAATAATACGCGTGCCGGTCATCATCGGTTCGTTGGGCGCAAGTCGCGTCCATACCGGCCGCGGTTGACGGACGGGCCAACGCTGCGTCAGCGTCACTTCGATCTCGTTTCCCTCTTCCGACTTGACGATCGCTGCGATCTCGTCAACGGAGAGCTCGCCTTCGCGAATCTGCACGACGCGCCCGCGTTGGTTAAGCGGCATCATAATGTGGTGCTCAATCGTCCGCGATTCGTTCACTGTGCCTATAATATCGCCGGGCTCCACGAAGTCGCCTTCCGTTGCGCGCGGCATAAAATGCCAACGTTTCTCGAGCGGAAGCGGCGAGGCTTGCACGCCGCGTTCGATAAATCCGTCGCCGTATTGCGCTAATAGATTCAACGGTCTTTGCAAGCCGTCGTATACCTGACCTAATAAGCCGGGTCCCAACTGCGCCGCCAATGGATAGCCTGTGTTGCTGACCGGCTCCCCGATGCGAATGCCGGATGTATCTTCGTAAACCTGAATCGTCGTCAAGCCTTCTGAAAGACGGATGACCTCGCCGACCAGACCCGCCTCACCCACAAGCGCCACATCGTATAAGCGGACGTTTTCCAGCCCCGAAGCGCGGACGACGGGTCCTGCAATGCGAACGATCCGTCCGCTCGCGTGTTGATATTTATTCATCGCTTTCGCCCTTCCCTTTAAACGTGATGTGCGCGCCGATCGCCTGGCGAATGAGCGCGGCGATGCGACTCTTCTGCGAGGCTTCCTCGCCTAGCGATTTTCCGCCGGGGATGACGATATACGGCAATTGCTCGGCAGACTCCAGCCGTTTGACAATCGCTTCGTCCATGCGCTCAAATAAGCCGTCGTCTATCGCCAGCAATCCGGCTTCGCCGTCGTCGATCCATTTCTCGATCAACTCTTGCGCGCTTTCCACATCGTCCGCGCCGTATGCGTCTACGCCGGCGAGGTGGAATCCGGGCGTCAACGAGGGACGCGTGATAACGAACAATTGAGTCATAACACTAATTCCAATTCTGCGACGATCGCTTCCGCCCGCAGACCGAGATTTAACCCGTTCGCGATCCAACGAAGATTATTGATTTCATTCGTTTTTAACGCAATAAACCCCAGCGGCACGCCGATCCCCAACGGGTCGCGGACGATTTGCGCAGCGAGCCATTTCAGTTGATGCAATTGCAGCGCGCGCTCAAAATCACTCAGCCGGCGCGAGAGGGCGTACGCCTTTAAACCAGCGCGCAAGGCGGTAGCGAGCGCGCCCTGCGCCAACGTCTCTACCGCCGGCAGAACTTGATCTTGCCGCGCTGCGTTCTCAAGCGCCTTCAGCGGGATATGACTCGGTTGGATGAACAGTTGCGCGACTTCGCCACCCGCTAACTTCTCGCGCAACCGTTCACGCTCGGCGGGGAACTGCGCGAAGCGCAGCGCGGTCAAAGTATTAAAAATACTCGCTTCCAAAACGAGCGCGCCGCTCAACGCCTCAGGCAAGTTTGATTCGTTCTTCAGCGTCTTCGCCGCTTCTGTAAAGTGCCACTGATCGAGCGCGAGTTCCAACGCAAAGATATTTTCTGCAGAAAATTGCGCCTGCGCTTTCAGCAAGGGCGCGGCAAAAGGCAGACTCATGCTCGCCAGCGAGTCAATCGCCTCGCGCGGGTTATTCAATCGCGCCAATTGATCGAGCAAATTTTCGTCGAGATCGCCGATAGGAAGCAGGATCGAAAGGATGTCCGCCGTGGAAGTTTTGTTTGATAGTCCGCGTAAGATCGCTTTGAGATTATGAACGTCATACGCCCACAAGGAAAGCGCGATCAACCGTTGCGCATCTTCTTTGTAGAAACCGCGCAATTTCCCTATCATAGCGACCAGATCGTCCCGCAACGCGATGTTGATACATGCGATCCCGGTTGCATGCGTCAGCGCGGCTTCGATTGGCTTTTGATAGGTCGTTCGCGTTAGCGCGGCGATCAGCCCCGGTAACGCGCCGGCGCCGGCGAGCGACTCTAACTCGCGACGCGAGAGTAGGCGCGACCGCATTGCGCGCAGGCGAGCGTTGCCGTAGTCGTAGTCAGCGGACATCTATGCCCCGTTTCTGCCCGGCCATTCCCGTTCAAACCACGCCGCGAGTCGTCCGCGCAAGAAGGGCGTTGCGCGTTTAAGCCGCGCTTCCAGCGTATTGTTGATCGATATCTTACCGTCTACGCTTTTGATGATTATGCCGCCCCAGCAATTCAACGTAAACGCGGAGGTGATTCTCAATCCCTGCTCGCTCAGAAAATCCTCGACCAGCGCTTGATCGCGCGGATCAGCCTCCAGTTGGAAGCTTTCTTTACCCTCCGGAACCAGCTCGTTCAGCGCTTCGCGGATCAGGGCGCGCAATACGCCGGGGTAGCGCGCATCCGCTCGAATGTCGGTAAGACGCGTTTCCGTTTCAGCGAGAGCGATGTTAAGCCAATCTTCTTTCGTCTTGCCGACGATTTTCAGCGAATTCAGGCGCGCCTGATGTAAAATGCGCGCGCGTTTTGCAACGCCGGGCACAGTTACGCGTTCGGCGGCTTCTGCTTCGATCTGGCTTGCGTCAGCGCGCGCCTTTGCAAGGAGAGCGTGCGCTGCGGCGCGCGCGCGATCTTCAACTTCGCGTACTTGCTCCCGCCCCGCTTCGCGGATCTGCTCCAAAATGGCGGGTAGACTCATGCTAACCGCCGAGGAGCAGGAGCATTGCCACAACGGCGAATCCGAGAATTACCATCGTTTCGGGGATGGCGATGAGCAGGATGATCGCGCCGAGCGCTTCTGGTTTTTCGGCGATCACGCCCGCTCCCGCCGAGCCGATGCGTCCTTGCGCTAACCCGGTGCCGATGGCGGCAAGCCCGATCGCCAGCCCGGCGCCGATCGCGACGAGCCCCGTTCCGATTGAAGTGAGGTCAATTTCCATGCGCTTCTCCTTTGTTTAATGATGAATTCAAAAAATCCTATAAGCGGCTCTTGAAAGGCTCGTAACGCCGCCCTCCGCCTTCGTAGAACTTACGAAAGAACTCGACATAATGCAAACGCAAACTGTGAATGGTGGGGCTGAACATGCCGAGCGTTAAGTTCAACGCGTGAATCAAAACAGCGAGGATCACGCCTACGACGACGTTGCCGACCAAGCCCGCCATTTCGTTCGCTACCTTTGCAAGAAATACAGACGCTAAGCCGATCGCCGCGATACGCAAGTAAGACAGAATGTTGCCGATCAACGTCAGAAATTCGATCGGTCCCATAATGATGCCGAGCGAGCCGAGCGAAGCGCCGAGCATGACCACGCCGACGATGACAAACGCAATCGAGAGCGTCTTAAATCCTTGCGGCATTAGGTTGGCTAGGATGCTCACAAGCAGGAATAAGCCAATTAAGCCGAGCAACATGCCGCCGCGTTCGAGCAGGTGACTGCGGCTTTTGTCTTTGATGGCTTCCCATACGCCAATCACGAGTCCCAACGTGATGTGCGCCGCTCCGATCCCGATGGTCATTAGCAACAGCCCCATCACGTTGCTGGGGTTGGCGCGGTCAAACCAGAGCGGGTGCAAGCCGAGTTGTTCGCCCAGCGTGCCAAACGCTTCGCCGAACAGGAAACCGAAGAGAATCGCCCAAGCCGAGCCCATCGCCAGCACAAGCAGAATGTCGCGCGTCATGCCCTCTTCGAAGCGCCGTAATAAGCCAAGGCTGATCAATAACGCCAGCGTTCCATAACCTACGTCGCCGAGAATCATACCGAAGAACAGCGGTAGAAAGAACGCCATAAGGCGCGTCGGATCAACGTGTCCGTAGCGCGGAAGTGCGAGCATATTGATGAGACTCTCAAAAGGTTTCGCGATCGTTGGGTTTTGTAAGACGACCGGCGCGCGTTTCCTCAACTCGGGCGTCATCGTTAATACTTCGACAAATGCCGAGCCCGCAGGGATATCGCGCAACGTAGTTTTCAGCGCTTCGAACTGATCCGTTGGAACCCAGCCCGCCAGAATGAAACTCGTGTCGGTTTCGCCGAATTTTAGAAAAACAGACGACGCCTCAACCTCGTCTTGCAACGCGGCGCGCCATGCAGATAGTTTTTTACTCCACTGCTCAGACAACGCCGCAACTTTCCGATTGATCTCCGCGATCTCAGTAGGGATGGCAGTCATGCGATGGTAGAGCGTCTCCAACGCCGTGTCGGGCGAACCGTCGCCTAATTCTTCGGGGAGACGCAACCGCGAGATATTTTCGCGCCCGAGCGTTGTTTCAATCTCTTGCGCGAACGCCTCAGGAAAGACAATCAGCATGGCGCGCGTGGATGAATCGATGTCGGTAGAGACGACGTCCGCTTGACCGTGAGTGAGTTCGAGCGCGCGCTTACTGATATGATCCAGAACATCCATGTGATCGCGACTGACGAGAATTCCTATCGAACGATTGCCGGCTGCCTGCGCCGACGACGGCAGGATCGGCAATAATTTTCGCAAAGTCGCCTCGAAGCGCGGCAATGAGGTAAGTTCGGCTTCTAGCTTTTCCTTTTGCGAAAGCAAGTCTTTTAAGTAAGGCGCTAGTTCATCTACGCCGGCGCGCGCTTCGTCTATATAATTATCCGGCAGCGGCAGCTTCTGTGAAGTGGGTCCGTTGAGCGCGTCAAGCAAGCCGTTGATGCGCGCCAGCAACAGACTGAGTTCTTCTTGCGCGCGCGCTGTTTCTTGATCCAGCGTTAATGCGTGCGCAGAGATTTCAGGCAGCCCAGCTAGATCTTCAATGTGTACACATCCGAACGCGCGCAATGCGCGGACAGTCGCCTGTAAATGACTTTTCAGTCCGATGATTTGGATGGGGATCATTTCACGACTCATGAAAACTCCCGCTTTCACTAAGACCGAGCGTGACGGTCAACGCTTCGCAGATCGCCGCTTCCATTTGCGTCTTCCCGCGTTGTTTTAGCGCTTGCGCTTCTTTATTTGCGTTCTCGACGATTTGGCGCGCCTCTTCTTGCGCGTGAGAAACTATCTCTTGGCGACGGTTTTGCCCGCGCTGTATGCCCGCTTCATACGCGTCTGCTTTCAAGCGCGAGGCTTGCGCGCGCGCTTCTACAAGCGTCGTTTCAGAGGCTTCGCCCGCTGCGATTAACATACGCGCAACCTCCGCTTCCGCTATTCGGATTTGATCGAGAGGGGATAGTTCCGAGAACGATAACGGTTCGCTCATACCCTGATTTCTCCGTCTACGAATGGAATAATTGCCGTTGCAACACCGGCGGCGCAATTTGAGTGTACTATAAGAAAAATCTTAAACAGTACGATTAAAGTCATTTTTATCTTATACAAATGACCTTATTTGTCGCCTTGCGCCGCTTAACGCATGGGCGTGGGAGAAATGGGCTATCCGCTAAATTGTTATTCGGTTGTACAATAAACGGCGACTTTCGTTGAAAGTTCGCCGCCTTCACGCGAACCCGAAAAAATGACGATAGGGTTTGACTTTTTTTAAGAACCTCGTATACTACATTATTGATTGTTATCACTTAAGAGGAGAATAGCCTATGGCTCAGTATCAACTTGTTATGCGGACGGGTCCTACCCCCGGCGCAGTCTATGCGCTGGAAGGCGACCAATTGACGATTGGACGCGACTCATCTAACGAGATCGCAATCAACGACGCCGAAGTGTCGCGCCATCATGCGCGGTTAACGTTCCAAGGCGGAAAGTTCGTGCTGGAAGACCTTGGCTCGACCAACGGCACCTTCGTTAACGGTCAGCGCCTGAGCGGACCGCGTGTGCTGAAAGCGGGCGAGATCATTTCGTTCGGCGAACAGATCGTGCTGGTCTTTGAAGTCTCCACCTTTGACCCAGCGGCGACGATTGCCTCTCCTCGGGCTGCAGCTGTGATCGCCGCCGCGCGATCGGCTCCCCCTCCGCCTCCTCCGCCCGCCCAGCAGTATGTGGGCAGCGTTCCCGCCAGCCCTGTAGTACAGCAACCTGCTCCTACGGCGAAGAAATCCGCTACGCCTATTTTCCTTATCGGCGGCGGAGTCGTGTTGTTTGTGTGCATTTGCGCGGGCGCTCTCTATTATATTGACAGCAACTTCTTGTGGTGTACGTTTTTCCCCTTCTTAGGGGGATGTTAACCGACTCAACTGAGTTGCAAAAAGATTTCGCGGCGTTATAACGCCGCGAAATCTTTTATAGTTGTAAAAGTTCCATTTCTTGACTAGAATAAGGACAGCGCGTTTGGAAGGCGCTTTTCATGTCTCCAGAACCCACCTCCTCGCCCCGTTGGAGCTCAACGACAAAACTTCTTGTCGGGTTGGTCATTGTCGGTATTGTGGCGTTTTTACTGAGCCGCTTTTCCAACTTGATCCCGCCGTTATTGATGATCTTTGTTCTCACTTATTTATTACATCCAATCGCCGCGCTCGTTTCGCGCCGTTTAGCGATCGCCTGGAGAACTTCCGTCAATCTCGTCTATGTCGCGCTCTTGCTGATCGTAGTCGGTCTGCTTACGTTAGGAGGCGTCGGTCTTGTAGGACAGGCACAGAGCCTTGTTGCCTCGGTGCAACAGATCGTCGCTAATCTGCCCGACTATATCGAATCATATTCGGGACAGGCTTATAAGCTTGGACCATTCACGTTGGATATGAACGCGATTGACCTGCAGGCGATCAGCGGTCAGTTGATCGCCTATGTGCAACCGTTTCTCGGACAGGCTGGCAACCTGCTTGCGGCGGCGGCGAGTCGCGCCGCGCAGGCGATCGGCTGGTTGCTTTTTATTCTGCTTGTCTCCTACTTTATCATGGCAGAATCGAACGGTCTACGAGGCGACCTTATCTATATTAACCTGCCCGGCTATACAGAAGACTTTAATAAGTTGAAGGCTGAGTTGAGCCGCATTTGGAACGCTTTTCTACGCGGGCAGATTTTTATCTTCGCCCTCGCGTTCGTTGTGTTTACAATTCTTTTTTCATTGTTGGGCGTTAAATATGCCGTCGGTTTGGCGTTTATGGCGGGGTTAGCGAAATTTCTGCCATACATCGGTCCTTTCATTACGTCTACGACCCTTGCTTTAGTTGTTTACTTTCAACCATATAAACCTTTCGATCTTCAGCCTCTGATCTACACGATAGGCGTGCTTGTTACCACATCCGCCGTTGACAATGTAATAGATAATTTCATCACGCCGCGCATTATGGCGCGCACGCTGAAAGTTCACCCCGCCGCCATTTTGGTGACCGCCCTGATCTTTGCCAACTTGCTTGGGATTGTCGGCGTAGTCATCGCTGCGCCGCTGCTTGCCACGGTAATGTTGCTTGGGCGTTATATTGCGCGTAAGATGTTTGACCTCGACCCTTGGTCTCCTGATCGAGACGAACGCTACGACAATACCGGTCCCGCCTGGCTGACCCGTATCCGAGATCTGATCCAGCCTCAACCGAAGACGAAACCTATTCCCGACTCGAAACCACAAAAGGAGAAGAACAATGAACGACAATCACAACGAACCAAAAACCGACATGCTCGCTGAAACCGATAATTTCATGGCATGGCGCGCCGAAGAACCCGACGGAGAGACTACGTACCATATCGAGCTAAACAACGTCACCGTACATTTCTTCGAAGAAGAATGGCGCGAATTTATGGAGCTTGTTCGCGAATTAAAATAAAGCCGTGAGAGGTAAGAAAGAACTCAACGAATTTTGCGTCTAACCTTTAATTCAATTGCAACAATGAAACTCAACAACACTCTTACCGATGTGCGCGGCGTTGAGGTGGGGCACGCGCAAAATGAGGACGCTCTCACAGGCTGTACCGTCATTCTCTGCCGGAAAGGCGCAGTCGCGGGCGTGGATGTGCGCGGCGGCGCGCCCGGCACGCGCGAAACCGACTTGCTGAATCCGATCAACCATGTTCAAAAAGCGCACGCTATCGTCTTGGCTGGCGGCTCCGCCTTTGGGCTGGATGCAGCCAGCGGCGTGATGCGTTACCTCGAAGAACATAAGATTGGATTTAACGCCGGCGCGGTAAAAGTGCCTATCGTTCCTTCGGCGATCCTTTATGACCTGAGTCTCGGTCGCGCCGACATTCGACCTGACGCAGCAATGGGATATGAAGCCGCCGCCGCCGCTTCTTCCGCGCCGGTGACTGAGGGAAATGTTGGCGCTGGAGCCGGCGCGTCGGTGGGGAAAATGTTTGGGAATGCGCTGGCGATGAAAGCCGGGCTTGGCACAGCGAGCATGGATGCGGGCGGAGGCGTGGTTGTCAGCGCACTGGTCGCAGTCAACGCTTTTGGCGACGTATTTGACCCCTATATCGGCGTGATCGTCGCCGGGCTGCGTTCCGGGAAGATCGGCCCGTTGCGCGTGGGGCGCGCCAACCATTTCGCTGATACGTTAACCATGATGAAAAAGCCGATCGGGCGCGGCATCCTTGGCTTTGCTTCGCGCGCCAATACGGTCATCGGCGTTGTAGCGACTAATGCAAAACTAGATAAAGCGCAGGCGACGAAGATGGCGCAAATGGCGCAAGACGGGCTTGCTCGCGCTATCCGTCCGGCGCATACCATGTTTGACGGCGACACGATCTTCGCACTTTCGACGGGAACGCGTCGAGCTGATGTGTCTTTATTAGGCGCGATAGCGGCGGAAGCCATGACAGAAGCGATCCTTCGCGCCGCGCGAGCGGCAAAACCTGCGGGCGGCTTGCCCGGCCTCAGCACAGAATAAAAAGACGACTTGTTTCTAGCAAGTCGTCTTTTCAAAATTTACGCAGAGGGGATTTATTTTCTCTTCCCTTTCAATTCGTCTTTCAGAATCAACGTCAGCGCCACGCTCACAACGCTAACAATTAACCCGCCGAGGAAAGCATTCCACCAAACCGGGTCGCTAATGAACAGTTGAATTCCGAATGATTGACCGATAACGCTGGTTAACCAAAACATAAAGGTGTTGATGACCAGCGTGAACAGTCCAAGCGTTAACACGATAAGCGGACAGGTCAGAATGCTGATGAGCGGGCGCACCAGCGCATTGATCAGACCGAAGATGAGCGCCAGCCAAATCACGGAAGTCGGCGCGCTTGCCAGTTCAAGCCCCGGCAATAGAAAGATTGCCAAATATAGGGCGACCGCGTTGATCGCCCAGCGAAGAATAAATTTTGTCATAGAAGCCTCCTTTTGGCTCTTTATAAAATATCTACGCGTTACGAGAGGGAATGTTGCATCCAAATTAGCGTGCGGCGCGGAATAAAGCCTGCCGCCATGATGGCGTCAGTCATTTCGTTGGCGGGAAAATCCAGCGTTAACGCAGGACGATTGGTGAAGCATCGGCGCGCATGGACGAGGAGTTGCGTCAGCGCTTCTGCCGCGCCGGCGATTGTTGCGTCAGCGGCGGGATAAAGCGTCGGGGCGCGTCCCCCGTTTGAAACGGCGGAAAGCGCGGCACGCAGCGTTCCGTTGCGCGTTGCCGCCCATTGTTGAACGTCGAGATCGGCAAAGAGGTTGGAGAGCCAAGCCCAAGGTCCGGGGCGCAGCGCGTTGACGTTCCACTGGCTGTACCAAACGAGCGAATCGGGGTAAAGGCGGCGAAGCCAGCGCTGTTGTTGACTCCAAAAGCGCGGATGGCGCGGCGTAACTTGAAGCGCGTGCGCGGATAGCGTTTGAGGCGTCGAGGAACTTGCCGCCCACGAAGTGCGACGCGTGAATTCCTTAAATCCGAGATCGGTATAAAGGTCAATCGCGTCAGGGTTATCATTGCGCACATGCAACCATAGCGCCGACACGCTTTTGTCGCGCGCGGCTTGAATCGAACGTTCGGTCAGCGCGCGCGCGATCCCGCGGTGGCGATAGTCGGGGTGAGTTGCGATGTTGGCGATCAGATAGACGCGTTTACCTTGATCGCGGAATTGAACAAGACTGGCGTTGCCCACGATGCGATTATCTTCTTCCCAGACGAAGCCCATCAAAGGCAGCGACGCAGTTTCAGCGACATACTTTGCCCAACGCAGAAAACCGTCGTCTTGACCGGCGCGGCGCATTTCATTGACATACCGCTGACCGTCGTTGTCCATCGTTGGCGCGAAGCACAGTTCGATTAAATCCGCTACGGCGGGAAGATCGCGCAGTGCATTCAATGCACGGAGGCGCGAATCTTCTTTTATGGCGGAGAGAAGTCTGACAGCGCTCATTAGGTTCGATTATAGCCCCGTCTGCATTGAGTTTGGAAGGATGCGCTTGTTTGACAATGTTAGTTCTCGAAACTGTTTGAACAGTCTTTATCTATTTATTCGATCTAAAAGCACAGGCGGCTTCGCGCCGTTTGCGCAATGTCATAGCGAAAGTACGATTACGCTCCTATGTATCGTCGTCTTTGTTATAATAACTTTATTGGAAGCGGCGCTTTAAACTGCGGTTTTAAACGTCAGCGAGGTTTGGTTCGCTGGGTAGAAACCGTATGATATGTGAACTCAGTTTTTGCTCGCCAGCCCCTTTGCGCGCATTCGGGGCAAGGCTTGCTGAAATGGCAAATTTAACGCAAGATAATTTCTAATCGCACCTGCTCATTAATATTTCTGCAAGGAGAAATACTTCATGCCAAAAACTAAAGATACGGTTAAACTTCCCCTTTCAAAAAACGAGATCGTTAAAGACTACCGCATCGCCTATCGAAGCCGTCAGGCGTCGGTCATCGGGCGACGCGAGGTGTTAAGCGGCAAAGCGAAATTCGGCATTTTCGGCGCCGGCAAAGAGCTGGTCAACGTTGCGATGGCGCGACATTTCCGTAAAGGAGATTGGCGTTCGGGATATTATCGCGATCAGACCTGGATCTTCATGTTGGATGTAATGAGCGTTCAAGAGTTTTTCTCCCAGTTATACGCTCACGCGGATGTAAATTACGATTCCAATACGGGCGGGCGCTCGATGAACGGGCATTTCGGCAACCGCTTCATTAATTCCGACGGATCGTGGAAAAAACAAGTTGAACTGTACAACGCCGCCGCCGACATTTCCCCGACGAGCGGGCAAATGCCGCGCACGGTCGGTCTGGCGTACGCGTCTGTGCTATACCGCGGATTAGAAACGCTTAAACCTTTCACGCAGTTTTCACGCAACGGCGACGAGGTGACATGGGCGAGCATTGGCAACGCGTCTACCGCCGAAGGTCTGTTTTGGGAAGCGGTCAATGCGATCGGCGTTTTGAAAGCGCCCGCCATTATCGCAATTTACGACGACGGTTACGGCATTTCGGTACCGAACGAATATCAGATGGTCAAAGGGAATATAGGCGAGTTGCTTGAAGGATTTCGGCGCAAGCCGAAATCAAACGACGGCTACGATATTTATCGCGTCAAAGCGTGGGATTACCCGGCGCTGATCGAGACGTTCCGAAGCGCTTCCGATGTTGCGCGCGCGGATCACGTCCCCGCTTTAGTACATGTCACTGAGATGACGCAACCTTTGGGGCATTCCACTTCGGGCAGCCATGAGCGCTATAAATCCGCTGAGAGGATGCGTTTTGAAGAAGAGTTCGACGGTATTCATAAGATGAAAGAATGGATGCTCGAACAGAAAATTGCAACCGAAAAAGAATTCGAACAGTGGGAAAACGAAGAACACCAAGCCGTCGAAACCGTTCGCAAGACAGCGTGGGAAGACTATCAAAAACCAATCCTCGAAGAGCGCGAAGAAGTAATGGACATACTCGACGAGATCGCCGGTAATTCGCGCCATGCATCGGAGTTGAGCCGCATCAAAGAACAATTAGCCGCCATTCCAGCGCCGTTGCGGCGCGACATCCACAGCGCGGCGCATGAAGCGTTGCGAACCTTGCGCGCTGATTCAAATCCGACGAAGCAGACTCTCGTTCAATGGAAGAACGCGCGCGAGACGGAAAATCAGGAGCGTTACGGTTCCCTGCTGTACGACGGGTCGGCTACCGCAGTGCCCGAGGTGAAGCCGGTCTACTCGGATGCATCGCCTACGTTGATGGGATTCGAAATCGTCAACGCCGGCTTCGACGCTATTTTGGCGCGTAACCCGCGCGTGATCGCGTTCGGCGAAGACGTCGGTCATCTGGGAGACGTGAACCAAGGATTCAAAGGAATGCAGGAAAAGTATGGAGCGTTGCGCGTGACTGATACCGGCATCCGTGAAGCGACGATCCTTGGGCAGGCGATCGGTATGGCAATGCGCGGATTACGCCCGATCTGTGAAATTCAATATCTCGATTATATTTTATTCGCGTTGCAAACCATGTCAGACGATCTATCCACATTGCATTGGCGCACAGCGGGCGGGCAATCGGCGCCGGTGATCGTGCGCACGCGCGGACATCGGCTGGAAGGCATTTGGCATTCCGGTTCGCCTATGGCGGGCATCATTCATCTTGTGCGCGGCATGAATGTGCTGGTTCCGCGCGATATGACGCACGCAGTCGGTTTCTATAACACGTTATTGCAAGCCGACGAACCCGCTCTTGTTGTAGAAGTGCTGAACAGTTACCGCTATAAGGAAACGCTGCCCGACAACCTCAGCGAATTCACCGTTCCGCTGGGCGTGCCGGAAGTAATTCGCGAAGGAAGCGACATCACGCTGGTCACCTACGGCGCATGCTGCCGCTTCACGATGGAAGCGGCTCAGAAGCTATCGGAAGCGGGCATTGAGGCAGAGGTTATTGACGTACAGTCGCTTCTGCCGTTCGATGTGCATGGGCGAATTGTCGAATCGCTGAAGAAAACGAATCGCATTGTGTTTATAGACGAAGATGTGCCCGGCGGAACATCCGCGTATATGATGCGGGAAGTGATCGAAAAACAAGGCGGTTATTTCCATTTAGATTCGCCTGCGCGGACATTATCGGGGCAGGCACACCGGCCCGCGGCGGGCAGCGATGGAGATTATTGGAGCAAACCGAACGTCGAAACGATCTTCGACGCGGCGTATGAGATTATGAACGAAGTGGATCCGAACCGATACCCGGCGATCCTTTAATTCGGCGATAAAGGAGAATTCATGGCAACGAAAGTCTTGGTTCCATTGCTCGGCGAAGGCGTTGAAGAAGTAACGGTCATCAAGTGGCTGAAAAAAGAAGGCGATACGATCGCGGAGTTTGAACCGTTGCTCGAAGTGAACACCGATAAGGTGGATACGGAAGTCCCTGCGCCCACGTCTGGAACGGTGCTGAGGATCGTGGCGGAAGAAGGCGCGCCTGCGAAAGTCGGTTCCTTGTTGGCGATCATTGGCGCGCCGGGCGAAGCGATTGAGGGTGGGCGCGCGTCATCCAGTGAAAAACAAGCGGAAGCGGTCAAGCCGGAAACAGTCGTTCAACCGGCGGCTTCGGTTCAATCGTCGGTCGCCGTCAAAGACCTTGGATTCATTTCGCCTGTCGTCGCCAGAATTGCGGCGGAGCATGGCGTTAATTTACAGCAAATCGCCGGTACTGGCTTGAATGGACGAATTACAAAGAACGATGTGCTGACATATATCGAGAGCGGAGGATCAAAAACGGCGGAACGGGCGCCTCAAGCGCCGGCGTTCCAGGCGCCGAGCCTTGCACCGGCTGGGGAAGATCAACTCATCAAGCATTCCACGATGCGTCGAGCCATCGCGGAACATATGGTCATGTCGAAGCGCACTTCACCGCATGTGCTCAGCGTGATGGAAGTGGATATGAAAAACATTGTGAAACATCGCTCCGCAAATAAAGAAGCCTTTGCGCGCGATGGAGTCAACCTGACGTTTACCGCCTATTTTATGATGGCGTTGGTTGCAGGCTTGAAGAGTTATCCGCTCGTCAATTCGTCTTGGACGGACGAAGGCGTGCTGGTCCATAGAGCGGTTAACTTGGGCATGGCGACGTCGCTCGGCGAGGAAGGGTTAATCGTTCCAGTCATCAAAAATGCGGATAATTTATCTTTGCTGGCGATGGCGCGCACGATTAACGATTTGGCGATGCGCGCGCGCGCTAAAAAACTTCAACCTGACGAGGTTAAAGGCGGCACGTTCACGCTAACCAATCACGGCATTGGCGGATCGTTGTTTGCCTCCCCGGTGATCAATCAACCGCAATGCGGCATTTTGGGGACGGGCGCGATGCAGAAACGCGTCGTGGTTGTTGACGATGCGATCGCGATCCGCCCGATGGTGTATCTGTCGTTTGTGTTCGATCATCGGATTCTCGACGGTGCGTCGGCGGATAGCTTTTTGATGAAGGTGAAGCAAACGCTGGAGGATTGGAAATAACATCCGGATCGTTCGCCTAGATTTAAGAGGACCTTCCGCGTATCGTCCCGAAACAGGCGCGCCCCGTCTGCCTCGGGACGATACGCTTTTAATCGTGATGAGCTCCATCCTCGTGCGCGTGCCCATGTTCCAGTTCTTCTGCGGTAGGCTCGCGCAACGCAACAACTTTTACATAAAAATGCAATTCGGCGCCAGCCAGCGGATGATTGAAATTGAGCGTAACGAGTTCATCGTCCATACTTTCGATGCGGGCGAGCCGCGAGTTATCTTCATTGTCGCTTACATTAAGTTCTTCGCCAATCTCAAGGGGGATATGTTCGGGAAATTCCGAACGTGGGATTTGCATGAAGGCTTCCTCATCGAATTCGCCATATCCGTCTTCGGGCTGCACGACCACATTTTTGCTGTCGCCGACCTTCATACCGATGAGTTCCGCTTCCAAGCCGGGCACGATGTTGTCATAGCCTGCAAGAAACCATAAGGGACCTTCTCCGACGGAACTATCTAATAATTTTCCATCCACTTTCAGCGCGTATTCGATGGAGACGACCGCGTTCGCTTGCACAGATTCAATGCTCATGATTCTGTCCTTTCTCGTTTGAATTGGCGTCGACGCATATATTGAAGAGCGAGCGTAATTTATCCAACTAAGGGGAGAATATACGCAAGCGGATAATTTTGGAGCGTCAAAACCATTTGAATGTGTTAATTGTATCAGCGGAAGAGAAATAGGTCGCGGGAAAGTTTCTCGGCGCTCTTGCTTCTTGCGCGCTTCTTCCTTTACAATCTTCCTATGCATTTCGATATTTGTCTTCCATGGTACTGGGAATACGATCTGGATTTTGTGCGTTGCGTTGAAGACGCCTGCCGCGCGCAAGGTTTAACCTTTTGGCAAATTACACCCGACACTTTACTGGAATCCGTTACCGCGTTGTATCAAGGCGAGCGCTCGTTTAGCGTTTTGTTAGATCGTTCGCAAGGCGACGATCGTTTTCTCCCTATTAATAATTGGGCGTGGGAATATAACAAACGCCGCATTAATCCGCCTGAGCTTTCCGCATGGTCTGAAGATAAAGCTACTATGCACCTTGAACTTATCAGCGCGGGTCTGCACACGCCGCATACCATCATCTTGCCGCCCTTTCTTGAGCAACCCGCCATTCCCCAACTTGACCTTTCGGCGCTGGGGAGTCACTTCGTGATTAAGCCTTCTCACGGCGGGGGCAGCGAAGGCGTTGTGCTTGGCGCATCTTCGCTTGATCAGGTTTTGCGCGCGCGTTTGGAATTCCCCGAACAAAAGTATCTTATACAATCAACGATTACGCCGCGCACCATTCATGGGCGCCCTGCCTGGTTCCGAGTGTTCTACGCGGCTGGAAAAACATACCCGTGCTGGTGGCATCCGTTGACGCATGTCTTCGCAACGGTTACGCCATCGGAGGAGTACAAATATGAACTTGCTCCGCTGCATAAAATGACTCAACGCATCGCTTCAATCTGTCGTTTAGATTGGTTTACTACGGAAATCGCGCTTACCTTGGAGGCGTTTATCGCCGTGGATTACGTCAACGATCAGATTGATACGCGCATCCAATCGAAAGCGGTGGACGGCGCGCCGGATGAAGTGATAAAAAACGTTGCAGAGCAGTTGGTTGGGTTGGCGAAAGACAGCATGTAGCGGAAAATTTTCTATGGCGCAGGTCGTAATGCCGGCTGCAGGCTGCCGCGCGGCAATAAAAAGCCGTCGGGGAGTTCGATGGGCGTAAGCGGGGCGCCGGCTTCAAGGTCTGCGAGAGGCGCGTAGTACAGAGCCGAACTGCCGCTGTCAAACTTTTGAAAGGCGAATAAGACGTATTTGCCGTCGGGGCTAAAGCGCGCGTCGCGGTAACAACATGCGCCTTCAATGGGGTTAAGGAGTGTTTTTCGGTGAGTTGCGCTGTCGTATAAATAGAGATCGCCATAACCATTATTGCGAATGTCGTCGTTTAACAGAAATAACGCCTCGCCATTCCAGTCGAAGCTTGCGATTCGTTTTGTGCTTTCTTTGTTGGCGAAGGCGAAGTTCAAGCCGGGAATTTTGTCGAGGCGGGTGAGTCCGATATTTGCGCAATTAGAAAGGACAATGTTGAGCAATACCACTTGATCGGAAACGATTAATTCGGTGTCAATAATACGCGCGGCAAGACGCTTCATGTCGTTGGACCAAAGCGCTTCGCGAAATGGGAAGGTGGAGTAGAAGCAGTTATCTTTTCTCGCCGTCAGGTTGAAGCGCGTGTCCATTTTCTTCAGCGCATCTATATCAAGCGGGAGAATATTAAGCGTGCGTTGAACGCTGATCGCGACGTAGGCGCCGTCCGGCGAGACGCGGAACCCTTCCAACGTCTCGCCAAGGTTGAAGCATACGATTTGCTCAACGCGTTTCGTGTCGCCGTATACCATGAAGGCGCAATTGCGCGATAGGTAGACCAGCCGATTGTCAGAAATCCATTGCAGATTTGTTTTGGCTGAATTTTCCGTTCGCACTTGTATCAATTCGCTTCCATCTACATTCATAAAGTACAGCTCATTTCCTGAGAGGAAGGCAATCTGATCCGCTCCACCGGGCGCGAGCGGTATGCTTGGAATAATTTTTGTCGCGGTGGGCATGATTGTCGGCGTTGGAACTGGCATGTCGGTAGGTGGAATAGTTGTAGGGCTAACAATGAGGACTTCGGTCGGAGTTGAAGCGGGAGCGGCAAAAGGCAATCGTTCGCGCATAGCAAGAGTCCCGAATACCAACATCGAAAGCGCTATGCCGACGCCGATCCACAGCGCTTTGGGAATTGCAGTTCGCGCGCGCGACGAGGTCGAAGGCGGAACTAACTGTTCATCGCCAAATGCTGCGCGGCTTAATGCGCGCGCAAGGTCGAGCGCGTCGCGATAACGTTGTTCCTTGTCTTTCGCCATCGCAGTTTTGACGATGGTGTCTACTTCGGGGGGCAGGTCCGGTCTTAATTTTAAAATATCAGGAACGGGTTCGTTAAGATGACGGAGCGTAACGCCGATTACCGTCGTACCGTCATAGGGACGTTCGCCGGTTAACATTTCGTATAAAATTGCGCCAAGGCCGTAGATATCGGTGCGGCGATCTACTCGCTCGCCGCGCGCCTGTTCGGGGCTGATGTAAGCGGGCGTGCCTATGATCTCGTTGCCTGTGATGGAAACCGCCGACTCGGTCAATTTAGCGATTCCAAAATCGGACAGATAAGGATTGTGGTCGCTGTCGAAAAGGACATTATCTGGTTTGATGTCGCGATGGACGATGTTGCGCGCATGGGCGTAATCGAGCGCGGAGGCGAGCTTTCCGATGATTGACGCGGCTTCCTGAAGCGAGAGTTTTCCCTTTTTGATCTTGTCCGAAAGCGTGCCTCCGGGCATGTAGCGCATCACAAAAAAAGGCTGGTTTTCTTCTTCGCCTACGTCGTAGACCGGCACGATCGCCGGATGTTCGAGCGACGCGATCAACTTTAATTCGCGTTTAAAGCGAGAGCGGTTGAGCAGGTTGTTCTGCAACTCGCGCGGCAACATCTTGATCGCCACTTCGCGATTCGAACTTGGGTCTTGAGCGCGATACGTTGCCGCCATTCCGCCCTGCCCAAACGCCGATTTAATCTTATACCTGCCGATTTTGTCAGGAAACATACCCTCTCAAGTATATCAAAAGTAGAAGCGCGCGCAAACGCCGGGAGAGGGCATTCTCTCGGCGAATTTCTCCGCTATTTTATTTGACGGATTACAGATCTTGCATTTCCGCTGCGCGGAGGGTGTTGCGCATGAGCATGGCGATCGTCATCGGTCCTACTCCGCCCGGCACCGGCGTGATGAAGCCTGCGGCTTCCTTTGCTTCCTCAAAATTGACGTCGCCCACAAGACGATAGCCGCTTTTTCTCGTCGCGTCCGGCTTGGAATTAATGCCTACGTCAATGATCGCCGCGCCGGGCTTTATCCAATCGCCGCGCACGAATTCCGCTTTACCGATGGCGGCGATGAGAATATCCGCACCGCGCACGACGTCCGGTAAATCTTTTGTGCGCGAATGGCACACGGTGACGGTGGCGTTTTTGCCGATGAGCAACAGCGCCGCCGGCATGCCTACAATATTTGAACGACCCAGCACAACCGCGTTAGCGCCCTCAATTTGCACGCCCGCTTGTTCGAGAAGGTAGATGCACCCTGCCGGCGTACAAGGGACGAATAACGGCTCGCGTCCTTTTTGCGCCAGTCGGCCGATATTAAGCGGCGAGAATCCATCCACGTCTTTATTCGCGCCGATCAGTTGCAGAACGCGCTCTTCGTTTATGTGAGATGGCAGCGGCAGTTGCGTCAAAATTCCATGAACGGCTAGGTCGTCGTTCAACGCTTTGACGACCTTTTCCAACTCCTCCTGCGAAATATCGCCGGGCAAGTTCCGGCTTATCGAGCCCATGCCCAATTCGGCGCAGGCTTTTTGTTTGGATGAAACATACGTCGCTGAATCCATACGATCGCCTACCAATACAGTGGCGAGCGTCGGCTTCGTTTTCCCCGCGGCAAGACGTTCCGCCACCGCCGCGGCGACTTGGACGCGCAATTGTTGCGCGATCGCTTTTCCATCAATCAGTTGGGCTGTCATGGCGTTCCTCCTAAAGTTGGCGTCGCTCTCATTGTACAGCCTGTTTCTCGATCTCCCTAGTGACGCTTATCATCTCTATAAGATGACGCTTTGCAGCGCGTCGCCAGATTCGGTAATGCGAATTTCATCCACCACGTTCCAGCGCGGCGACTCGGCAAACGCTTGCACGCGCAGGTAATTTCCGGTAAACCCTTCCATGCGCCAGCCGCGTTCACTCATCGCCGAGGTCGATTCCCATAACGCGGACGCTTTCCGCCCGATAAATTTCTGACGATACGATTTTGCCGACTCGTCCAGAACAGCATGCAAGATGCGATTCCGTTCCTTTCGGACTTCAAGCGGAATCTGATTCTTCATCTTTGCCGCCCCGGTGCCCGGGCGCGACGAGTAAGTGAAAACGTGTCCGCCGGCGAAGTCTATCTCTTTGACAAAGTCAAGCGTTCGCGCGAACTCCTCTTCAGTTTCGCCGGGAAAACCGGCAATAACGTCGGTTGTGATCGCAACGCCGGGAATCGTCGCGCGCGCGGCGGCGATCAACTCACGGAATGGCGCGGCGCGGGTATGACGACGCATCCGCTTGAGAGTCGCGTCATTCCCTGCTTGGAGCGGCAGGTGGAGGTGCGGCATAAGGCGGGCGTCTTCCCAGAGTGCGAAGAATTCAGCGCTTAAGTCCCAAGGTTCAAGCGAAGAAAGCCGCAGGCGCGGCGCATCCGTTTCGCGCAAAATCGCTTCGATGAGTTGAGTCAAGTGTAGATTGAACTCGTATCCCCACGAGCCGAGATGCACGCCTGTTAGGACGATCTCTTTCGCGCCGCCGTCGAGCGCAAACTGAATATCGTGAACGACATCGGCAATCTTGCGACTGCGCGCTTCGCCGCGTGCGACGGTGGTGATGCAAAATGTGCATTGGTTGTTGCAGCCGTCTTGCGCTTTAATGAAGGCGCGTGTGCGACGATGCAGGCCGGGCAACGGTTGCCGCGCAAGCGGCTCCAGATCAAACGTTTCTTGCGGAAGTTCGAGGATGTCGGCGACGAGATGGTCTTTGCGGTCGTTCGCAACGACGCGTTTCACGCTGGGCAGTTGCAGCGCGCGTTCGGGTTGAAGCGTCGTCCAGCAGCCGGTGGCAACGATGTCTTCTACGCCGGCGCGAGAGATGCGACGGATGCGATTACGCGAAACAGAGACGGCGTCGCCGGTTACTGCGCATGTGTTGACAACCGCCATGTCGGCGAGTTCGGCGGAAGCGACGATCTCATGTCCGGCGGCGCGAAATCCACGCGCCATATGTTCAATCTCGCTTTGGTTGAGGCGGCAACCGATGGTGTCGAGGAAAATTTTCATGGTTGCAACGCTATAAAATTATCGAACAATAAATCAGCGCCGGGTTGGGCGAACGAACCCGCCAGTACGCCTACATCGCCGCCGGCAAGGTCAGCGTCTTTGGCGCCGGCGATGAGATTGTAGTTAATATAGAACGTGAGCGAATCGCCGATACAATCGGCGCGCAGATGATTGACGGAATCAGCCTGAATTAGTTCGGAGGCTTGCATTTCATTCTGCCCTAACAGCGTCATTTGTCCGGCGATAAACTTCCCGATGGCGTAGTATCCATCGTTTGAGATCATGAAGAAGTAGTAATCGCCTTTTTGATAGCGGCAGATGATGGCGGCGCGATTTTCCGTTGGACCTCCCAGACGTGCGACGTCTACTTCGATGCGCGCGTCGCGAAAATATTTTTGCGGCGTAGACCAGAAATTCATCTGCGGCTGGCGAACCAGCATGCGGTATCCGCCTTGATCGTAATCCATAACGCCGATCTCGTTGGCGAGTCGACGCCAGCCGCTTTCGTTGTTTTCAAATTCATCCTGAAAGAGAACCGTCCCCGAAGGCGGCAAAGGCGTTGAAGCGGCGGAAGCAGGAACGCATGCGGCAAGCAGGAAAACGATCATACCGAGGATATACGAAGACTTCATGCGGTGAATTTTATCACGCTGGGTCAAGGAAGCCTTTGACGTAGAACTGCGTCGGCGTCGGGGTTTCCGAGATCGCGCGCGTGAATTAAGCTTTCGAACGCGCGTGGGCGGTCGCCGATTTGAAGATAAGTCAGGCCGAGATGAAAGCGAACGGAGGCATTCAACGGGTCAATTTTCAGCGCGTCTAAGAGCGCCCGTTCCGATTCAGGATAACGCCCGGCGAGATACAGCAGCCATCCTAACGTATCGAGGGTATCCGCATCGCGTACAATGACCACGGCGCGCTGCGCGGCGGGGACGCCCATATCGTCCAATCGAATGCCTTGCCGCCCGCAAAATTCCGCAAGCGCGCGCCAATAGTCAGCGCTTTCTGGCGCAAGCGCAACTGCGTATTCGAACGCGTCTAATGCACGGATTAGGTCGCCGCTTAGCGCGTAGGCGTTGCCCAACGAAACGAAACGCACGGGATCATCCGGCGCAAGTTGCGCGGAAGATTCAAATTCGCTCGTTGCGCGGCGCTGATCGCCGATCCGTTGGAAGTACATGCCGCGTAGGCTGCGCACAATGGACGAATTCGGATTCAATCCTAATGCGCGATTTAATTCCGCGTCTCCGGCGCGCCCTGTGCGCTGATTTGCCTCTCCCAGCCAAGCCCACGCCTCAGCGTTTGTCTCGTCTGCGCGGATAGCGGATTGGAACGCAGCGCGCGCCAAACTCCATTCGTTTACTGAGCCGAGTCCTGCTCCAATGACGACGAATTTCTGCGAAGGCGAATCCGCTGAAGAAGCTTTACTCAAGGCGGAATGAAGCGTTTGGGCCGGCGCGACAAATTGAGGGTCGAGGTTGGAAGCGGCGAGCAGTTCGGACGTTGCGTGTTCGGGATCAGTGAGCGCCAATAATAGTCCAAGGCGATAATGCGCCGGAGCATCTTGCGGGCGCTGGACGGCTTGCATTTGTAGATAGCGCGCGGCGCTCTCGAACTCTTCTTGCAATAACGCTGCGCCCGCCAGCCGCGAATACAATTCGTTTGAGATCTTCCCTGCAACAAAAGCCTGATTCCAAATTTCGCTCGCGCGCGCCGTATCGCCGTTTAGGTAGTTCACGTCGCCCCATGCCGTCCAGCCTTCGGCGGAAAGCGCGCCTTTGTTGAATGCGGCGAAATACATTGCGTCGGCGGAGGCGTACTCTTCCGCATGATAGTAGGCGCGTCCAGCCAGTTCGTACAGATCGGCGCGCCACGGCAAAAGCCGCGCCGACTTGGCGTAGCGACTTGCCTTATCGGCGTACGTCGCCGCCGCTTCGGCTTGACGGATTTGCAAGTATCCGCTCCAGACGATTGGCATAGAAACCGCCAGAAAAAGCAGCAGAAAGATAAGCGCCGATCTTGCGGCAGTGCGTCGCATAGAATGATTATAGCCGTAAGGCGAGCGCGCGTTGAGAAAATCATCTGGATTTACGAGCTATATCATTTTTCGTTTCGGCGCTCTCCGTTTATAATTTCACCGCAATGGATTCTAAAACCCGGCAAGTCCTTGAATACAACAAGGTCCGCGAACGGCTCAAAGCGTTCTGCGATTTTTCCGCTTCGATGGAACTCGCGCTCGTCCTCGAGCCGACCGATTCGTTCGACCTCGCACTTGCCCGCCTCGCCGAGACGACTGAGGCGCGTTCGTTGTTTTCCACGAACGATAACATCGGCATCGGCGGCGCGCACGACATTCGTCAAGCCGTCCACCTCGCCGCGCGCGGCGGCGTTCTTGACCCTCAACAACTTCTGGATATAAAATCCACGCTCATTTCGTGCCGCGAATTGAAGAAATCCCTCGAACGTAAAACAGATGAGTACCCGCGTCTCTCCCAAATTGCAGTTGGTTTGCCCGACCCCCACGGAATCGTGGACGCGATCACGCGCATCCTCTCCGACCGCGGCGAAGTGCTAGACTCCGCCTCTCCTAAACTCGCTGACCTGCGCCGCGAGATCAAGGTCGCGCACGGACGGTTGATGTCGCGCCTGCAAAAATATCTCACCGAGTCTGCGAACAAACTCCAAGAGCCGATCATCACACAGCGTGACGGGCGTTACGTTATCCCATTGCGAGCCGAGTTCAAGGGACAGATTAAAGCCGTCGTTCACGATCAATCCTCCAGCGGCGCGACGTTGTTCGTGGAGCCTCTTCCCGTCGTGGAACTCAACAACGAACTGCGCGAACTCGAATTGAAAGCCCGCGACGAGGAACGAAGAATCCTTGCCGAAGTTTCTGCGCAAGTCGGCGAACATGCGGAGGAGTTCAAATACGGCGTTGAAAATCTCGCCATGCTCGATCTCATCTTTGCGAAGGCGAAGTATGCGGAGGAGTTGAAGGCGAGTGAGCCAGTTCTCAAAGAGTTGAAGGTTACGGGTTCAAAGTTGAAGGAGGGAAAACCTTCAACCTTCAACCTGCAAACCTTGAACTTGCTTCACGCTCGCCATCCTCTACTCGATCCTCAAACCGTCGTGCCAATTGACATCAACCCAAAAGAAGGCACGCGCGCGATCATCATCACGGGACCGAACACGGGTGGGAAGACCGTTTCGCTCAAAACGGTCGGCTTGCTTGCCCTCATGGCGCAAAGCGGATTGCACATCCCCGCGCAGAGCGGCTCGGAGATCCCATTTTTTCACAGCGTCTTCGCCGACATCGGCGACGAGCAATCCATCGAGCAATCGCTCAGCACGTTCAGCGGTCACATCACCAACATCATCCGCATCCTCAAACACATTGACCATCGCTCGCTCGTCATCTTCGACGAACTCGGCGCGGGGACCGATCCGCAAGAGGGAGCAGCTCTCGCGCGCGCGATCCTGAGTCACCTGCTCGAAAGCGGATGCACGATTCTCGTCGCCACGCATTATCCCGAACTTAAAACGTTCGCGCACTCCACCGAAGGCGTCGTCAACGCTTCTCTTGAATTTGACATCAAGACTCTGCGCCCAACGTATCACCTCACGCTGGGACTCCCCGGACGTTCCAATGCGCTCCTCATCGCCCAGCGACTCGGTCTCTCCCAGCCGATCATTGATTCGGCTAAGGGAGAGATTCACCCCGACGACCTCCGCGCCGACAAACTGCTCGACGACATCCGCAAGGAACGCAACCGTACCTCACGCGAACGTCAAAGGTTGGAGAAAGCGCGCGACAAACTCGAAGCGCAAACCAAAGAACTCGAGAAGCGACTCGAAAAGATCGAGGATGAACGCCGCGACGTGTTAGCCAAAGCGCGCGCCGAAGGCGAACTCGAAGTGGCGGTGTTGAGAAGCAATATTGATTCACTCAAGTCGCAACTCAAGAAAGCAAAACAGCCTCTTGAAGCCATCAAGTCTATTGAAGAGAAGATCGAAAGAGTTGAAGAGAAAATAACTGCGCCAGTCGAACGTCAAATGTCGAAGGTCGCGGAACAATCGTCAATCGTAAATCGTAAATCGTCAATCCAATTGGGAGAGCGTGTCCTCGTCAGCGCTTTGAATGCCGAAGGCGTGGTGACAGCCCTCGGCGAGTCCGATGCGGAGGTGCAGATCGGGAGTCTGCGGGTGAGGGCGAGGATGGCTGAATTGCAGAGAAAAGGTCGGGAGGAGGAAATCCAAGAAGGAAAGAGGAAAGACGAAAGAGCAGAGGGCAGTAATCAGTTATCAGTGAGCAGTAAATCGCCAGGTCTTGAATTAAACCTGCGCGGCAAACTGGTGGACGAGGGACTCGATGAGTTGGAAAAATATTTGGAGCGCGCGTATTCGGCGGGGTTGTTGTTCGTGCGGATCGTCCACGGCAAAGGGACAGGCAAGATGCGCGACGCGGTTCGCAACGCGTTGAAATCGAGCGAGTACGTTTCTTCTTTTGAAGAGCCGAAAGATAACGAAGGCGGCGCGGGCGTGACGATTGCGAAGATGGCGAAATAATGTCATTGCGAGGGCGGTGTTCGTGCGCCAGCCTGCATTCAAAATCTCCAGCCCAGTCATACGATGGATTTGCGCGGCTTCGTCTGTGAGGTAAATGTCGCCTTGCAGGGGGCGGTCGTCGCGGGCGCTCGTATCCAAAGTTATGTTAAACTCTCGGCATGACTTACCAGGGACTCATCCACACATACGGACATTTTCTCGACCTCCCGATTCATTCGCGGACGGTCAGCCTGCTCGAGGGGCGGACGCCTTTGATCCGCGCCGACAATTTGTCGCGCCATCTCGGCGGCGGGTTCGAGTTGTTCATCAAATACGAGGGACTCAACCCGACAGGCTCGTTCAAAGATCGCGGCATGACGGCGGCGGTGAGTGAGGCGCTGGGACGAGGCGCGACGACGGTGATCTGCGCTTCGACGGGCAACACTGCCGCCTCTGCGGCGGCATACGCGGCGCGGGCTGGGATGAAATCCATTGTGTTGATTCCGCAAGGCAAAGTGGCGGCGGGGAAACTTGCGGGCGCGATCGCGTATGGCGCGCAAGTGATCCAAATTGACGGCTCGTTCGACGACGCGTTGACGATGGTCGTTGAGATCACAAATAAACATCCGATCTGTTTGGTGAATTCGATCAACCCGTATCGCATCGAGGGGCAAAAGACAGCCGCGTTCGAGATCGTTGACGAGTTAGGGTCCGCGCCCGATTGGTTGTGTCTGCCTGTGGGCAATGCGGGAAACATCACGTCGTATTGGGCGGGGTTCAAGCAGTATAGCGGACTGAAGTCCGCGCTCCTGCCGAGGATGTTGGGGGTGCAAGCGGCGGGCGCGGCTCCGCTCGTATTGGGGCATGCGGTTGAGAATCCCGAAACGGTCGCGACGGCGATTCGAATCGGCAAGCCCGCGCGAGGGGAGCAGGCAATGCAAGCCGCGGAAGAGTCGCAGGGACGAATCATCGCGGTGAGCGACGAACGAATTTTGGAGATGCAAAAACTGCTGGCGAAACTTGAGGGGATATGGGTCGAGCCTGCGTCGGCGACGGGACTAGCGGGGTTGGCGGCAGAAATAGAAAGTGGAAAGCGCCGCCCTGAGGCTCTCGAAGGGTTGAAGGTCGAAGGTCAGAAAGTTGTTGCGGTTTGCACGGGGCATGGGTTGAAAGACTCAGAGATCATCACGAGGGATATGCAGAAGCCGTCTGTTGTGCCGCCGAGGTTGGATGCGTTGGAAGAGGTAATACTGGGGAATTAACCGCTAAGTGCACGAGGTACGCGAAGAAAACCTTTTAAAAACTTCGCGGTCTTCGCGGTTCAAAAGTTCTTATGAAATTCACCATCAAAGTTCCCGCTACATCTGCCAACTTGGGACCTGGGTTCGATACCCTCGGTCTGGCGTTAGATTTGTGGAATGTGACAACGGTCACGCCTGCAAAAGAATTCGCGGCGCATGTCACAGGCGAAGGCGCGGGCAGACTCGCTTCGGGCAAGAATAATCTCATCGTCCGCGCGGCGCAGAGGTTGGCGGAACATGCAGGGAAGCCATTGCCGCCGTTCCATGCGGAGTGTGTGAATCAAATCCCGTTGTCGTCGGGGATGGGATCGTCGTCCGCGGCGATCATCACGGGGTTGATGGCGGGGAACACATTGCTGGAGAATCCGTTTTCGCGCGAGGAGATTTTGAACCTAGCATGTGACATGGAGGGACATCCTGATAACGTCGCGCCTGCGATGATGGGAGGCTTGGTCGTGTCAACGATGGAGAGGGGCGAGGTCATCGCGCGGAAGATTCCAATTCCGACAGATATACACGTCACGATTGCATTGCCCGATTTTTATTTGCCCACCAAACAGGCGCGGGCGGCGCTGCCGAAAAAAGTTTCGATGAGGAACGCGATACACAATATCAGTCGAACCGCGTTGGTCGTGGAGGCATTGAGAAATGGGGATTTGGAATTGCTCGGCAAAGTGATGACTGACAAACTGCATCAGCCGTATCGGTTGAAGTTGATCCC
>MWTB01000012.1 GCA_002050275.1 Anaerolineae bacterium UTCFX1 | reverse complement strand
ACGCTTTCGATGATCATTTTCATCATCACGTTCATTTATCTTCTGAACGGCCCGAGCGTGATGCCTTTCCGGGCAAAAGCTATGCTCTGCGCAGGACTGGGCGCGCTCGGCTTTGCCTATTTCCGCATTGCGCTCAACGCCATCTTTGCGGAGAACCTCGTCTGGTTCGAGTTTTGGGAGGAGGCAACGGAGTTGATGTTCGTCGGCGGGGTCGCATTCGCGCTTTGGCGTTTCCGATTTCTCCTCAAAAAAACGCCGCTGCTTTCCATGTTTCTTGCAGAGAAAAATACATAAAACCATCGCAACGCTTTTAAGACGGTGCAACCAACCGCCAGACAATCCGTTTAAATCAAGGGAATTAATGACTGCCTCGTCAAACCGCTTTTCTATCAGAAAAAACTTCATAACGCTGCTTCTAGTTACGATGGGGGGCGGGGTTCTTCTGTGCTGGCTTCTCTTCATGTTCCTTGCTTTCGTATCGAAGGCGCCGATCTTTCAAGACGAACATCAACGATCCTTGGATATTTTTATGGTCTTTATTTTCCCATTTATCCTCGCGGTCATTGTTATGGTCGCCTCTCTAATCCTGGCGGCCATTTTGCGGCAGAAATGGTGGATCGCCGCGCCTTTATCAATCCTTCTGTTGGGAGCGCCGCTAGTCGCCTACGTGGTCGTCTGGCTTGCTTCATGGATAGCGCGCCTATTTTATATCCCCACACTGGAAGATGAAGAGCGAACGAATAGATTTTTCAGCATGTCTATTATTCAGAAGGCCGAACCGCCCGATGCCGACATTGCGCAAATCAGGAAGATGAAAATGCTTTTGGATGAAGGCGTCATCACATCGGACGAATTTACGCTTCAAAAGCAGAAGGTCTTTACAAATATCAACGAAGAAATAACAAAACGAAACGTCCCGCGCTATTTCTCCATTTGGCAGGCTGTTGCGGCAGCGGCGTTCGGCGGTTTCGCGGCGGGCGCCTTACTGATCGCCCTTAATTTCAAAAAATTGAAGCGCGAAGATCAATTTCGAGGCAGTCTGCTTATCGTCTTCATCGGGCTAATTGTCTCTGCAACGCTCAACGCACTGATCAGCACATTAGTTTCCAATCTGCCAGTTTGGTTCAACATTTCCCTAACGGCGACATATCCAATCCTAATTTACCTATGGTACAACGAAACAATAAGAAACGACATCGGCAAACTGGTCGCAAAAGAACAAGCGCGGAACGAATCCTGGTGGCTTGCCGCAGGACTGTCCTTGGTCGCATTCGTCCTTCTCTTCTTTACGCTTATTCCTATATTCGCATTGGTCGCTTATTTTCGACCCGCTTAGTCAATTACAATATCTAACGATATAATCCCCTCATGTTTACAGACCAAGTAGAAATTCAGGTTCGTTCAGGCAAAGGCGGCGATGGGATGGTGCATTTCCGTCGCGAAAAATTCATCCCGCGCGGCGGACCCGACGGCGGCGACGGCGGCAAAGGCGGCGACGTAATTTTCGAAGTGCGCCCCACGCTTAACGCGCTTTCCGCGTTTCGCCCAAACCAGAAATTCAAAGCGGAAGACGGCGTTAATGGCGGCGCATCGCAAATGACCGGACGCGGGGGAAAAGATTTGATCATCCCTATCCCGCCCGGTACGATTCTATTTGACGCGGAAACGAACGAGATCATCGGCGACTTAACGCAGCCGAAACAACAATTTGTCGTCTGCAGGGGCGGTCGCGGCGGACGCGGCAACCAGCACTTCGCGACCTCGCGCAATCAGGCGCCGCGCATCGCAGAAAAAGGCGCGCCTAATGAAGAGAAACGAATCCGACTCGAGTTGAAGTTGATCGCCGACCTCGGCTTGATCGGCGTCCCCAACGCGGGCAAATCCACACTGCTGTCCGTATTAACGAACGCTAGACCAAAGATCGCTGCGTATCCGTTCACTACGCTTGAGCCAAATCTGGGAGTCGCCGAAATTGACGTGAACGCCTCCGTTGTGCTGGCAGACATCCCCGGTCTGATCGAGGGCGCGAGTCGCGGCGCGGGGCTGGGGCACGACTTCCTGCGTCACATCCAGCGCACGCGCGTTTTGATCCATCTGCTCGACGGTTTATCCGACGATCCGTTCGCCGACTACAGCCAGATCAATTCAGAGTTGGCGCTGTTCGACCCGAACCTTGCGAAGAAGCCGCAGATCGTTGCGCTGAATAAAATTGACCAGCCCGACGTGCAGGAAAAACTCCCCGCGCTTCAAAAGCAATTCAAAAAACTCAAAGTGGAGTTGTTCACGATCTCTGCGCTGGCGCGCACGAATACGCGCGAGTTGCTGGTCAAGGCGTATCAAGTTTTGCAAGAGACGCCCGAATTTAAATTATTCGAAGCCCCATTGCCTGTGTACAAAACCAAAGAAGATCCACGCGATTTCAATGTGATGCGCGAAGGAGCCCAAGACTGGCGGGTGGCAGGCGTTGCGATCGAACGCGCTGCGGCAATGACTCAGTGGGAACATGACGGTTCAGTACGGCGCTTCCAAAGGATCATGGAAACCCTCGGCGTGGACGAAGCGTTGCGCAGCGCGGGCGTGCAGGAAGGCGATACGGTCGCGATCGGCGATTTTGAGTTGGAATGGCAGGAATAAAAGGAACGCAGAATTTTTCATAGCGCTCTATTCGCCATCTCATCTGCCAAGAGCGCAACAATTTCATCTGTCTTCATCACGCTTCCATACCACGCGAGCGCGGCGAGAAAAGATTTGTGAACCATCTCAGCGGGGATAGTTGCGCCGTCATGTTTCAGATCGCGCGTCGTACAGGCGTCTTCCGCCACGATCACATCGAAGCCAAAATCTGCAGCGGCGCGGGAGACGGCGTCTACGCACATATGAGTCATCATACCCGTCACGACTACGCGTTCGATCTCCCAACTCTTCAACAGTTCGAGCAAGTTAGTGTTAAGAAACGCATTGATCTCATGCTTATACACGATCGGCTCGCCTTCGAAGTGCGCGACCGAATCGTGAATATCCGAGCCTGTGCTTCCTTTCACAAAGAACGCAGCGTCGGGTTCAAGTGAAATGTGTTGAACGTGGACGTGATGTCCGCCATGCTCGCGAAAACACTGGAGCAACTGATACGCCTTATTCGCCGCCGCTAACGGATTCACAAGCGGAAATTTCCCGCCTTCAAAATAATCGTTTTGAATATCAATCACAAGCAACGCAGTTTTCATAAATCCTTTTTTCCTTTGTGATCTTCGTGTCACTTCGATATGCTCAGCGCAAGCCTTCGTGTTTAAAAATTACTTCCTACCATAATCTGCCGGGCTCTCGCCCCACTCATGCGTATTCCATTTCAACACCGCATCGCCATCCAGCTTGTTTTCGGCAAGCCAATTCTCAGCGCTGCGGATCATCGCAAAGATCAACGCGTTCTTACCCGTGCGTTTCAACTTCGTCCTGCACACGCCCATTTCGACCCATGCAATTGCGTTTTCCGAATCCGAATAGATCGGCATTTTCTTTTTATGTTTCACCAACCATGTGAGCGCGTGGATAATCGCTAGAAATTCACCGACATTATTCGTTCCATCAGGATACGGACCCGCGCGAAAAACTTCCTCTCCCGATTCTGTGTCTACGCCGCGATACTCCATCTTGCCGGGCGCGCCCCTGCATGAAGCATCTACGCAGATCGAAGGAAGGATCGGCGGCGTTTCGGATTCTCTCCACTTCCCCAACGTGGATGCTCGCCCTTTGAACGCCTCGTACTTCGACTGGAAGGCTAACTCGGCTTCTGTGCGCGACTCGAACGCCTTAAATTCCGCGCCAGCGAATCCCCTCACCTGCTTTTCACACTCCGCCCATGAAGCAAAGATGCCGGTCTTTCGCCCCTTCCAAACAACGTAGAATTTCCGCTTTATCATCTTCGCCCGCAAAGGTCATCCGCCATCCGTAAGAAATTATTTGACGAGCAGCGCGACCGAATCCATCGCAAACCACGAACCGTCTTGCGCGTTGATATCTTGAATTTCAACGCGGATAGCCGAACCTGATAACAGCCCGCCAATATTGATCATCGTTTCAAACGCGCCGGGCGCGCCAAAATCGGCTGAGGTCACGGTGAAAGAGCCGGCGGAAAGTTCCACGCCCCCCATATCGTAGATACGGTACGCAAAGGTGTTTTCAAAGGGAGCGATAGCGAAATTGCCCTTCACAAGGACCGAACTAAACGCCTCCGCGCCGTTGGCTGGAGACTCGATAGTAATCGTTCGCGGGCTGCCGCCGGGAGTAAACGTAACGTAATCGCTCATTATCAACTGGTTGTTAACCAATTGATAATGACGTTGGTTATGAAGCGTGGGACAACAAAACGGATCTTCTGCGGCATGCGTGACAGCGTCTAAGAACACTTCGCCGTCCTCGATCGTCAGCGCATTAATCGCCGGTCTATCGTCCACAAACGTGGAGGTTTGGAAAACGGGTTCGTCGTTTATCAGCGAGTAGGTCGCAATAAAAACAAAAACGCCCGAACCGCCATAATTTTCAGCGACAACGACCGCAACTTCATCCATGCCGTCGCCATTCAGGTCGCCGCGTGCGATAAAGTCCATCATATTGATCGTAATGAGATCGGCGTCGCCGGGCGCGCCTTCGCTGTACCGTCCATCTACAAGTTGCACAACGCGCGGCGAGTCGGTCATGCCGAGTTGGTATTGTGCGTTACGAATCTGCTTGTCATATTCCGACGCGGGGGTGGGCAACGTCGTCGAGGTCGGCGAGGCAGCCGTCGCCTCGAAAGGAGTCGAAACGGTCGTCGCCGCAGGAGTCGCAGGAACGCATCCAAACAAAGAGAAAGAGAGGAGCGCCGCAACAAGCGCGCCGCGTTTAGGGCGCAATAATGGAAAAATATGTAACGTCATGATCTGTCTCCATTCGGCTTAATTAACTGAGGTATTCAAGAATCGTCGCTTCGCCCTGACCAACGCCCACGCATAAAGTCGCCAGTCCATATCTCACGCTGCCGCGCAACGCCATCTCATGCACCAGGGTGGCGACCAGCCTTGCGCCCGAACAACCGAGCGGGTGACCGATAGCGATCGCGCCGCCGTTAACGTTAACGATTTCAGGGTCAAGTTTTAAGTCTTCCATCACCGCCAGCGCTTGCACGGCAAAGGCTTCATTGAGTTCGATCAAACCAATGTCTTCCATCTGTAAGCCCGCGCGTCGCAAGACCTTTCGCGTCGCGGGAATAGGACCGTATCCCATCACATGCGGCGAAACGCCAGCCGCAGCCGAGGCGACGATTCGCGCCAGCGGTTTAAGGTTCAACGCTGCAGCTTTCTCTTCGCTCATAACCAGCAACGCCGCCGCGCCGTCGTTGAGTCCGGATGAATTTCCCGCTGTTACAGTTCCGCTTTCTTTTGCGAACGCGGGCTTGAGTCTCGCCAATGATTCCATTGTTGTGTCGCGGCGCGGACGTTCGTCGGTATCCACAATTTTCGACTCGCCTTTTTTTTGCGGAATCGAAACTGGGAGAATTTCTTTTGCGAGTCGTCCCGAATCAATTGCGGCGATTGCGCGTTGATGGCTCCGCAACGAAAACTCATCTTGTTTCTCGCGCGTAATATGCGGACGCTCGCGCGCGATGTTTTCGGCGGTTTCGCCCATCGAGTGCGTCCCATATACTTCTTTCATCTTCGGATTCGGGTAGCGCCAGCCGAGCGCGGTATCCCACGCGGTTAAATTGCCAAACGAGAATCCCGTTTCAGCTTTCGGGACAGAGTATGGCGCGCGGCTCATCGACTCGACCCCGCCGGCGATGAACACATCGCCCTCTCCGGCTTTAATCGCGCGCGCAGCTTGATTAATCGCGTTCAACCCTGATGCACACAAACGATTTACGGTCACGCCGGCGACCTCGGCAGGCAGTCCCGCTAACAATGCGGACATGCGCGCAATGTTGCGGTTGTCCTCGCCCGCCTGATTCGCGCATCCAAAAATCACTTCCTCAACGAGCGCGGGGTCAAGGTCGGAACGTCGCATCGTCTCGCGAATCACAAGCGCCGCCATATCGTCGGGACGAAGCGAAGAAAGCATTCCGCCAAGCGCGCCAATAGGCGTACGAATCGCGTCCACAATCACTGCTTCGGTCATGTCGTCTCCAATTTCGTTACCACTTATCATTATACTCGTTGTAAGAAAGGTTTCATCGCATTCCGCAAAGCGTCATTCGCGTCGGATATTAATGGGCAATTTTAAATTGCAGAAGCGCGTTCTATAAATTAGAATTGTCGGCGGGACAGTTCGCATGAACGCAGGTTCTTCCGGCGTCCGACGACATTGCGTTCAAATTTAACCCGCTTATATTGATTGATGACAAAGTCCTATTTGATCTCTATTCACACTGTCAAATCCTATCCACGGTTCTTTCTTCATGGATGAATATACGCTGATCGGCGCCGCGCTCCTGCTATTGTTTAGCGTATTGGTCAGTAAAATCTCCGACCGTTTCGGCGTTCCCGCGCTCCTATTATTCCTTGTTTTAGGAATGCTGGTCGGTTCGGAAGGATTCGGCGGGATCTATTTCGACGATTCCGCACTGGCGCAACTCGTCGGCGTTATCGCCTTAATCCTGATCTTGTTCTCCGGCGGGCTGAGCACAGAATGGCAACAGGTTCGTCCTGTGCTCAAAGAGGGCGCGTTGCTCGCCACGTTCGGAGTCTTTATCACCGCCGTTATTGTGGGGCTTTTCGCCAGCGCTATTCTTGGACTCCCTCCGCTTACGGGTCTGCTTCTCGGCTCAATCGTTTCTTCCACAGATGCGGCGGCGGTTTTTTCCGTACTCCGCTCCAAAGGCGTCAGTCTTAAAGGAAGTCTCAAGCCGCTGCTTGAGCTAGAATCGGGCAGCAACGATCCTATGGCAATCTTTCTCACCGTAGGGTTGATTCAGTTAATTACGCAGCCTCAATCCTCTTTAGCGAGCTTACTAGCGTTGTTCGCGCAACAAATGATTATAGGCGCCATCGCGGGGTTCGCAATGGGCAAGGCGACATTGCTCCTTATCAATCACATCAAGTTGGGATATGAGGGACTCTACCCGGTGTTGACATTATCGCTGGTTTTTCTCACATTCGGTCTGACCGCGATTATAGGCGGCAGCGGATTCCTGGCTGTATACATAGCCGGGATTGTATTAGGCAATCATCATTTTCTACACCAGAAAAGCCTGTTGCATTTTCACGACGGTTTGGCATGGATCATGCAGATCGCCATGTTCCTAACCTTAGGATTGCTCGTTTTCCCATCGCATCTCATCCCTGTCATCGGCGCTGGTTTGCTGATCGCAGCTTGTTTAATGTTCATCGCGCGTCCTATCAGCGTATTGCTCAGCCTATTGCCGAGCAAACTTCAATCGAAAGAGAAAATCTTCATCTCTTGGGTTGGGTTGCGCGGCGCCGCGCCAATCGTCTTGGGGACGTTCCCCCTGCTGGCGCAGGTCGAACATGCCAACTTGATTTTCAACATCGTTTTCTTCATCGTTTTAACATCGGTTTTGCTGCAAGGCACATCGCTATCGCCGGCGGCAAAATGGTTAAAGGTGGACGCGCCCGTCGTCCCAAAGCGCGTTTATCCCATCGAATATATTCCCATGGGGAGTTTAAGCAGCGAATTGAAAGAACTGCCTGTGCCTGTAAACTCCAGCGCAAGCGGCAAAGCCATCTTCGAGTTGGAACTGCCGGACGAGTTTCTGGTAATCCTCATCGCTAGAGACAACGACTTTATATTGCCAAACGGCGGAACAACCGTTCAAGACAATGACGTTTTACTGGTCTTATCCGACGCAGAATCGTTCAATAGAGTCGCAAAAAACCTCAGCGTCTTAAATCCCGTTTAAGACCTCCGCGATCCGCGACAATGTCGCGCGCTTCTCGCCGCTGCACTTGACGAATATTCATCTGTAAGAGTATATTCGTCCCGCTTATGGACATCCCTGTATCGTCCGACCCTGATCATAGCGCGATGCAATAAACCCGACCGATTGACAACTTTATCCCGCCGAGCGTCTCAACTTTTCGCTCCGCGCGTCAATTGGCGCGGAGCATTTTACTGTGGAGTTGAATATGGGATTATTTCAAAACATCCTGCCGCCCAAAAAGCGCTTAGAGCGCTCCTTCACATGGGGAGATGCGCTCGTCGTCTTATTAATGGCGGTCGTCCTGTATGGAGGCGCACGGCTTGCCTTTAACTCGCCGCCATTAATCGCCGGTCCGAAAATATCGCTTGAGCCTTCCGCGTTGCCTTGGTACACCCTGCTATCCGTACTACGGATGCTCGCGGCATATATACTCTCTCTGTTATTCACGCTGACCTACGGACGCGCCGCAGCCTACAATCGCCGCGCCGAAACTATCTTAATGCCGTTGCTAGACGTTCTACAGAGCGTGCCGATCCTTTCTTTTCTACCGATCGTATTGCTCGGGTTGAGCGCAATTCTGCCGCAGCGCATTGCCGTGGAGTTGGCGGCGATCGTTCTAATCTTTACCAGTCAGGCGTGGAATATGGCTTTCGGCTGGTATCAATCGCTCACCACAATACCGAAAGAATTGCACGAAGCCAGCGCCATCTTCCGCCTGAATACATGGCTGCGCTTCAAACGCCTGGAATTGCCCTTCGCGATGATCGGCCTCATCTGGAACAGCGTGATGTCTTGGGCGGGCGGTTGGTTCTTCTTAATGGCGGCGGAGATTTTCACCGTCGGCTCAAAAGATTTCCGCCTGCCCGGGCTGGGCGCATATCTTCAGGAAGCCACCAATCAAGGCGATTATCGCGCCATCGCTTTCGGTTTAATCTCGTTGATCCTCGTTATCGTCGCGCTCGATCAATTCATCTGGCGACCATTGCTGACATGGTCAGATCGTTTTAAGGTAGAAATGGCGGAAAGCGACCATCCGCCAACTTCATGGTTTTACGACCTTACTCATACGTCAAGGTTGTTTCTAGCGGTCGGCGCGATCTTCACAAAAATCAACGAACGTTTCGATCAATGGCTCATTCATCGCGCGCCCATGAAGGCGGAGTGGAGCGACGGCAATGAAAAACCCAACTGGAAATCAATCGTTTTCTACCTGCTTATCGGCGCGCTGATTCTTTATGGCGGATTACGCGCAATACAAATGTTAAGCGCCGTGTCGCAAGCCCAATGGGCACAGATCGGAATCGGCATGCTGGCGACCTTTCTACGCGTAAACATTTCTCTCGTCATCGCCCTACTGTGGACCATCCCTGTCGGCGTCGCCATCGGGACCAACCGCCGCATCGCCGCCGTCCTTCAACCGATCGTGCAAGTAACAGCGGCTGTGCCAGCGACAGCCATTTTCCCCGTCTTGCTCATGTTCTTCATCAACCTGACCGGCGGGTTGAACATCGCCGCGATCTTCTTGATGCTCATGGGAACGCAATGGTACGTACTGTTCAACGTGATCGCCGGCGCCAGCGCGATCCCACAAGACTTAAAATACACTTCATCGTTGCTGCAACTTTCACGAAGAGAAACTTGGCGCACATTAATCCTGCCCGCGCTGTTCCCTTTCATCATCACAGGCGCGATCACAGCCAGCGGCGGCGCATGGAACGCCAGCAT
>MWTB01000017.1 GCA_002050275.1 Anaerolineae bacterium UTCFX1 | reverse complement strand
TTGATATATAACGTAATATCGCCAATGCTCATTCGTTTTGAGAATGCCTGTATCGCCACAACCCCAAAAGCGACGCCAAACGTAGATGCGGAAAGAGTTTCAAGCGCGAGTTTCCAGCGCAGTTCATGAAGTTCTTGGCGCTGCCGCGCCTGATTTATTTTGCGATACAAAGACAGCAATCCATTGAGCAGGTATTCCGCCAGGCCGAACAGGCGTATCTCTTTGGCTGTTTCAATCGAGGATAACAAGTGACTTATGTAAAACGCTCGTCGCTCATCGGGGCTTAGATCGAAAGCCAAACCATATCGCTGGCGGCTGAATTTCATCTGTAGCCATAATTGGGGTAACGCCGCTATAATGACCAGCAGCGCCAGAAGAGAGTTAAATGCTACCAATAGAGCCAAAAAGGTTAAGATCGTGATGAGACTTTGGAACAAACCGGCCAGGATGCCAAGGCTTTGAAGCGGACCGAACCGGGCGGACTGACTTGCCAGGTGAAAGGTATCGTAGAACTCGGGGTTTCAAAATACCCGATACCGGAAAAACTATTGATCTTTCTATATACGGAAGATTCGGTTGAGAGGGTGAGTTTTCGTCCAAGTTCATTGTTGAGATAAACGCTGGATGAAACACAAATCTGACTGACGATAAATACCATACCTTGAACAACGAGAAGTAAAATCAGGTCACTCCATAAGTTGGCAGACGCACTGCCCTCCAGAGCCAAAGCGAGAAGGTCAAACAAAAGTTTTGTGATCCAGGCGTTGGCAAGAGGCGTGAGCGCCTGAACAATCGTCAGCGAGATTAAACCGAGAAAAAATGGGGGGGTGAGCCTGCCAGATCATCCTCAGCATTCTCAGAAGAGTCTTTCCAAACTTGCCTGCACCCTTAAATTTAGAAAACATTACAGTTCATCAACTTTTTCTATTTGCTCAGGAATATCTGACAGCGTGTAGATTTGGGGCTCGCCATTAACTTGTCTCAGCCTCGCCAGAATTACGCCTCTTACACAGTGTAGAGGAATAGGACCAAAGACGGTTGAGTCAAAACCCGGTGAATCCCCCTTGACGAAACAATGCCCTGCGGGAACATACCACTTCTGCAACTCTTGGGTTGCTTGGATTGGGAGCTTTGTTCGACTAAGCGAATCGTGCGACTTTGCGACAGGCGCGACGATATCATCTCCCGCTAACCCAATAACACGCTTTACGTAAAGCTCGGGTCCGATCAACTTTGGATCTGTTACCCAAGGTAATGTCGCAGGCAGTTTCCATACAACAATCTGACTTTGGCGTAGCCAGCGACGCGGCCAGTAACGCAGGGCGAGCAAGCGGTCGCCATGGTTGTAAGCGGGATACATACTCCAGCCATCCACTTGGACAAGGAAGAATAAAGCACGGGTAAGGAGAAAGAATAAAAGCCCAAGAATCAACAGCAAGATCAACATCTTTACCTCTTCAACTCACTCATATCGCACGGCTTCCGCAGGCGGGACATTCGCCGCCAAGCGCGCCGGATACAACGCCGCCAATGCTCCAACCAAACCGGGCAGGCTGATTCCCAGCAGAATTGCCACCATCATATCCGCCGAGATGGATTGATAGAGATAGAAAAATGTGAGCGTACCCGCCAACGCGCCAACAGAACCTCCAACGATACCGAGGATTATTCCCTGGGCAATGAACAGCCGCGCTACCGAACTCGTGCGCCAACCAATTGCTTTCAAAACGCCAATCTCACGACGACGTTCGAGAATGCTTCCCAATAAACCGTTGAAGGTCGAAAGAAATGCCAGACCTAATCCGATCCCGACGATGGCATAGTGATAGCCTTCCACATTCACCAGAATAAATTCACCCAATAGCGTTCCATTTAACATGCCGCGTTGTTGGAGCGTCACTCCCAACAGCAGGGTCAGTAACCCGGCGGAAAGAGCCGAGCCAAGCCCGGTCAGGAGAGAACGTACCGTTCTCCGCTTGATCTCGCTCCAAGCAAACATCCACAAACCTAAAACGGGATTTGTCCGCTTGCGGTGATAGCGCACGCCTCCACGCTGGAGTTCAACGATTGGAGGCACGCGGCTGGCTGACCAGGCAGGAAGCAAACTGCCAATCCCGCACAATCCCATAACCAGCAAGGGCAGGCCAATCAACAAGTTCGAAGGAATCGCTTCCCATCCCAACCAGCGAATCACCATCAGCGCAATGAATGTGCCTGCGGCTGTGGCAATCGCGCCGATCATCATCACCTGACCGACAACCTGCGCAAACACACTGCGCGAACGCCAGCCCAATGCCTTTTGCAGAGCCACAACGCGGCGGCGAGACAACACCTCCGCCCAGGTCAGATCGAGGGTAAACAGCCCGCCTGCCAATAACAAAGTCCCCAGTAACAGCCAATTACCGGTTTGGATGCCTCTTTTGTAGGTCAGATTCACTCCTTTTTGAATCCATTGTTCTTCCACGTAACCAATCCCGGGCACATGAACCAGCACGCGGGTTGGCGAAGACCCGACCATGATATCCACATCCAAGCCGGTTTGGCGTTGGATCTCTATCGCAATGGCTTCGATCTTCCGCTGGTCGGCAGGAGTTACTGTACAAGCCTCGGGTTGCTCAGGCGGACATCCATCGAGCGCGACACGAACGCGAATGGCGCTGATCGCATCGTCGCCGCGCATCGCACGGGCGGCTTCTAAAGTAGTCAAAATAACGGGTGGGGGTTGGAGGTAGTAATCTGGGAATAATGAGGGCCGCAGAGAGCGTGGCTCAATCGAGTGACCATCTTCGCCATAGTACAAAGTGACAATAGGCGGGAAATAAGTTTCCAATGGGACTCGATTGACATCTGCGGGTCTAGGAATGCGCTCAATATCAAATACACCTTTAGCCTTTAGCGTAAAAACACTGGGCATATCTGTCAAAGTGTCGTTCAATGGCAACGCTTCCAAGACCAAACCATTGTATGGGAAAGGAGGAGTAATCTGGTTGTATGACTTATTTATCGGCTTTGCCCCTGTACGTATTGTCTGCCATTCGAGCGGCACATCGCTTTCCGTCTGTTCGCCATTCCAGAAACGACTTATCAGGACCGGATACATTGAATCAACATTAATCGTTTCCTTTGCGATGGTCTCTGTATCGAGAGTATTTAGGTAGTGGATGCCGCCTCGTTCAATTATTGTTTCAAGTGTCGAAATTCCGGGTGGCAGAAGTATGCGCTCTATTTGATTGTGCTGTATATACTTAACATATGGCGTGGAATTAATCAATACCGGGACATCATGTAAAAAAGGCTTAGATCCATTAAGTGGATCATAATAGGTCGTAGCGTTAAATATTTCAACCTCGTTTAGATATTCCCCCTTTACAACCGCCTGATCTAATTTCACCAGCGCGGCTTCCTGTTCAGGGTCTATTGCTGCAAACAGAAGGTCTAGAGGCTGGCTTCCGGTCGTCACGCCTAAAGGATTGACTATTAAGCCTTGATTCAAAGCAAGGGCGCTAATATCTGGCGGCGGTTCCGGGCCGACAAAAACATACTCAGCAGTTTGCATACTCCGTATGCGTACTCCCTCGTCAACATCTACGCTTTGCGCTACAACATATACTCCAGGGGATTTAGGCACCTGCATTCCTTGCCCTAGTACAATAACATCGCCTAGAACACGGGTCAGCATCGCAATGGGAGCGGCCACCTCTACATCGGGGATAGATTTGATGGACTCGTACTGTTCAAATGTAATACCGCCCCAGAGGCCTGAAAGATGGTTGGACTCCACCAAGCCGTATTTTTCCTCAATTGGTGAGCGCGAACCTGTGGGCCTCACAAGAATATCATAGGCAGTGCGCCAGTATTGATCCAGTTCACGATCTGCAACAACAAGTGTGGTCTGAGATGCTGATGCAATTAGGACGGCCCCCATGCTGAGACCCAGCAAACCAAGTATTAATAAGCGTGAGCGCGAGCTGCCTAAGAAAATGGAATATAGGATCATGGAGAGTATAACGTACCCTGACCGGAACAGAGGGTAACCACTTCCCAGCGGTTACCCTCTACGCTTTGATTAGTAGCCGTCACTGCCCTTAACAAGAGAAGCAGTAATCCTCTATCTGCGATGATCCACAACTCCCACAGCTACTGTTGCAACATGCACAGACTCTTGTACAGCGTCGCTTATCGTAACCACATGAACCACAGTTGCCACAACTCCAGGCAGAGCAACATTCAGTTTTGCCAGGGCATTGTAGAGCCAATGCTTTCACAGGCGTCCCCAACACCACCTCACTCAACAGGGAGACTGCCTCTGACAGATATTCTTTCAACATTTTGAGTTCCTTCCTTTCTCGAACTTCTTGATTTTGAAACTGAATACGATAGATCAATGCTATTTTCATTTATGTCGTTAATCGCCTCCTTTCATTACTCGAGGGAGCGCCTCGATCTTTTCTGACAGTTCGGATACACCAATTCCTGTTGCCTGCACTTTTCCTTGCGCGTCCAAGAGATAGAAGGATGGCGTGCCCGGTACTTTGTAATCTGAGAAAAAGCGATTGTGGCTTCGAGGCGCAACCAAAACAGTCAAACCGTCCATTGTCCCATCCACAAAGGGGCGCGTAGTTTCTTCACCTTCGTCACTCACCAGTACGAGCTCAACGCCATACTCTCTTACCTTGGATGAAAGTTCTCGAAGATGAGGAAGTTCATTCCGGCATGGTTCGCAATGGGGAGATACAAAGACGAACGCGGCTACGCGTTCCGCGTAATCAGCCAGTGTCATAAGGCTGCTTTGCAAGCTCGGCGCGCTGAACGCCGGAGCCCTTTGCCCAATCTTCAAAGAGTCCATCACGGGGTGAACGGAGCGCACTCGCCGCGCCAGACCAAGTGTCCATAACATATTGAGCAACACCATGACCCAGAGCAGGATCGAGCTGACGACGAGTATCATTTCCATTGCTTCACTCCTTTCACGAAAAGCGGAACAACTCGATCACGTCGCGCAGATACACCGAGAGAACTACAAACACAACTGCCATCATTCCAAGTAACCCCGCTTCACCAAGACCTATTTTTATTATCGTATTCGACAATGAATTCAGAGAGAAAAGTCCTATACACGCGCAGACAAGGAAACCAACATTTCTCCATACATCGGCGGAAGAGACCGGTCTTTGCGATGAACCGAAGCAGGCGCAAGAGGTTTGAATCCCTGTCCACAGAACAAAGAGAAGGGCAATCGTAAAAAGCGACAGCAGGAAAATTGCCGTCAGAAAAGCCGCTGGCAATAACGTTCCCCCAACGATCATGAGGATTACAACCGCGGCTTCACCCGCTAGAAAAAGATAAGCAAACGGCTTGGCAAAGTGTCGCGGCAAGATTTTAAAATTCCTAATCGCTGTTTCGAAGGCGGGCAAGTCGCGCAACTTGAGGCTCACGGATGCTGTGAACATCAGCCCAAGGGCTAACCGTGAAAAAAGCAGAAGGTAGACCCACAATCCATCGAACATGAATCTCTCTTCAATCTGTCTGCTCCTCGACCCGTCCATCCCGCATGGATACGGTTCGATCGGCTTGGGAAGCTACCGCGTTATCATGCGTAACCATAATGAGCGTAAGTCCATCATCTCGATTCAATCGAGTCAGGAGCTGCATAATTTCAGAGCCGGTTTTTCTATCGAGGTTTCCAGTGGGTTCGTCGGCAAGGATCAATCGGGGAGAATTGACCAGCGCCCTTGCGATTGCTACGCGCTGCTGCTCGCCGCCTGAGAGTTGCCCCGGCAGGTGATCGAGGCGCTTTTCCAGTCCCACTTCTTCCAAAAGTTCGCGCGCCCGCTTCTTCAGATTAAATTTCAGCCCGCGTTGATAGGGCAATAGCGGCAGGGTCACATTTTCCAGCGCGTTGAGCGTCGGCACAAGGTTGAACAACTGAAAGATAAAACCGATCTTTGCGCGGCGGAAGTCGGCAAGAGCGTCGCCTCGCAGCGTGCTTAAATCGGTTCCATCCATGATGATCTGTCCCGAGCTCGCCGCATCCAGCGTGCCGATCAAATTGAGCAGCGTAGACTTGCCCGAACCCGAAGGACCCAGAATAGCAAGAAACTCGCCTTGAGCGATGGAAAGGGAAACGCTATCAAGCGCGCGGACAGAGGTTCCATCCCCATATTCTTTCGTGAGAGATTCGGTCTGGACTATGAAATGATTGTCTTGCATTGAGCAGATACCTCCGGCGCAACAGACCTGCAACGATTAATTGTTGTCAGCAGGACCCGCTTATTTTCATATTCTAGCCCTGTTCGATCTATTCGCAAGATAGGGATTCCCCAACGGCAGGGATTTCCCTACCTACGCTTCCTGCGTTTCAACGCCCATGTCACCGCCCCAACCCTGCCGCGCGCATTGATCTTTCGATAGATGTGCGCAAGATTTCTTTCCACCATTTTTTCAGAAATCCCCATTCGCGCTGCAATTTCTTTATTCGTCAGTTCTTCAACCAGCAAGTCCAGCGTTTCTTGTTCGCGCGGGCTTAGTGATAATTCGGTATTTGGAAAAGTATCTTCGCTCATATCACCTCCTATTCCGAAGACTATCATGAAAAAGATGCGATGGCTCGATTATACAACCTGTTTTTTTTTGTCTATGGAATCTTACTTTCTCCCATTACATTTTTGCCGGGTTATTTCACTCCATCATCACAACGAACGCCACCGAATGGCTCTGGCTGTGACTAATACTTACCGACCACGAAGACAATCCCAGTTCATCCGCTTTTTGTTTCGCCGCGCCGCTCAATGTAAGTTTCGGCGCGTTATTTTCATCGCCCAAAATTTCGATCTCTTTCCAAGTAATATCCCCGATCCCCGAACCCAGCGCTTTGACAACCGCTTCTTTTGCCGCAAACCGACCCGCGAGAGATTCCGCCCGCTTGCCGCACTGTTCCAACTCAGCAGGCGTATAGATGCGCTGAAGATAATGATTCCCATGACGGGCGATCACTTCAACGATGCGGTCAATTTCAATCAGATCAACGCCAGTTGCAATTTTCATTTCATCAATCTCTGGTCTCGATACGCTCGCAACCTACGCTCGCTACTCGACCACCACCAATTCTCCAAATCTCCAGTCTCTAATCTCCAGTCTCCAATTCTCTAATTCTCCATTTCTCAGTGCTCCTCCCCTCACCCCAATTACAAATTACCAATTACCCTCACGCCCCCGCCACCGCCACCGCCAACCTCTCCACATCAATAAACTTCCTCGCCGCGTTCAACACACCCTCCCGCGTCACATCGCGGACGAGACTCTCATACTTCTGATAATAATCCAACCCCAGATCGTGCCGTTCGATGTTCAACAGCGCGTTCGCCACGCCGCCGTTCGACTCAAGTGAAAGCGGAAGCCGCCCCACAAAATTATCCTGGCTGTCCTTCAACTCCTCCGGCGTCACGCCGTCATCCACAAACCGCTTCAACTCGCTGACGATCAACTCCGAAGCCTTCGCCACATTGTTCGGGTTCACCCCCGCGCTCACCTCCCATGAGCCGGGTCCCAAGCCCGCGCTCAAACTCGAATGAGCATAATACGCCAGCCCCGCCTTCTCGCGCACCACGTCGCCGATGCGCCCCATCAAACCGAACTGACCCAAAATATTATTTCCCAACGAAGCGGAAAAAAATTCTGCGTCGCGGCGTTTTGGGCCATTCGTGCCGACGACCAGATCAGACTGCGATTTACCATTGATGCGATGGTGCTTGCGGACGGTCTTCTTCAACATCTTTAATGGAGGAAGAGCCGGCGCTTCTTTCTGACCTTCGACCTGCCACGCCCCTAGCGAGCGTTTCACCTGTTTGACAGCTTCTTCCGCTTTCACCGCGCCCACCACGACGATCACCATCCCGCGCGGACCGAAATGCTCGCGGTGAAATTTCACCAGATCGTCCCGCTTGATGCGTTTGACCGTTTCATGATTCCCCTCTTCCGGGCGGCTGTACGGATGATCCTTGAACAAAATTTCATCGAACGTCTGCGAAGCCATGTCCGAGGTGTCTTGCGCGCTGATGTCGAGCCCGGTCAGCAATTGTGCGCGAAGTTTTTCCATCTCCACTTTCGGGAAGGTCGGCGTGGTCAACGATTCGGTCAAGAGAGTCAACAACAGCGGAAGATCCTCCGCCAGCGACCGCCCATGGAACCCGGACTTATGCACACCGGAACTGAAACCCAAACTCGCGCCAGCGGATTCGAGCTCGTTGTAAATCTTGTCGAAGGTGCGTTTCTTCGTGCCGCGCATCAACGCTGAGGTGACATAATCCGCCAGCCCAAGTTTTGAGTCGGGGTCGAACAACGCGCCGGCGTCCAAATATCCGCCGATGACGACCGACGGGCTGTTGAAATTGGAGCGCGTCAAGATGGTGATGCCGTTTGGCAAGACCTCGCGATGAATATCATTCGGCCCGGGGAGTGAGTTTCGCTTATTCATTATTTCACATTCCTATCCTGCGGAACATACGTGCCGACCACGCGGGATTGCGGCTTGAAGTATTCGTTCGCCACGCGCTGAATATCTTTTGCCGTAACCTTCGCCAGCTTATCGAGATACGTCTGGAACCATTCGTAGTTCGCAAACATCTCGGCATAGCCCATCCAAAACGCTTGATTGGTGATGTTCTCGCTCCCATAGGCGAAGATAGCGCGGGCTTGTTTAATAGCGCGGGCGATCTCTTCTTTTGAAACTTTCTCTCCTTGCGCGCGTTTGAGTTCTTTATCCAACACGGCGAGCGCCTCTTCAGGTTTGCGTTTGAGATGGATCGTCATTGTGATCCCATACAGGAACGGATCAATCGTTGCGGATGCGCCGCCATGCACGCTGACCGCGAGCTCCTTGTCCACGAGGGCGCGATAGAGGCGGGAAGTTTTATTCGAGATGCCGCCGCCGAACATGTTGAGATTGCTGGGACCGGCGAGCAAACTGTCCAGCACGGTGAGCGGGAAAAAATCGGGGTGCGAGGCGGCTGGGAAGCGGTAACAAGCCTGCACGTACGAAGTTGAACCGGGTCCTTCCACGCTGAGTCGCACCTCCCCGTTCTGCGGAAGTTCCTCACGCGCCACGCGCGCCGGCTCTTTTCCAGATGGGATTGACTCGAACAGTTCGCGGATACGCGCCAGCATTGTATCGGATTCGAAATCGCCCGCGATCGCCATCACCGCGTTGTTCGGCACGTAAAATTCGCGGTAGTGATTGTAGAGATCATCGCGCGTCATTGTGCGCAGATCAGCCATGTCGCCGATGACCTCGTGATGATACGGATGCACGCGGAAGGCGGTTTGTTGCACCGCCTCGCCAAGCATGAAGAGCGGCTCGTTCTCACTGCCCTCGCGTTCCGACATGATGACCGTACGTTCGGAGGCGACCTCTTCGGGCTTGAATTCGCTGTTCACCATGCGATCCGATTCGAGGCGCAGACTGAGATCAATTTTGTCGGCGGGCATGGTTTCGTAGTACGCCGTCCAATCGAGGTAGGTCATCGCATTCCACACTCCGCCTTCGCGCGAGATGGCTTTATCGAGAATGTTCGCGGGGAATTGCGGTGTCCCTTTGAATTGCATGTGTTCGACCCAATGCGAGATACCGGTGCGCCCCTGCACTTCGTCGCGCGAGCCGACGCGATACCACACCCACGAGGAAATGATCGGCGCGGTATGAATTTCTTTCAATAGGACTTTAAGTCCGTTGGAGAGCGTAATTTCAGTGTGAGAATCGGTCATTCGTTAAGTCCTTTAAGGGGTCGGAGCGGACAGCGGCGAACAAATGCGCACGTCGTTCCAAACCGCAGTCGGTTCAATGAGACAATAATACGGTTTAACGAGTTCCTGTAAGCCGACAAACGGCTCATGCAGTTGCGTCGCCCGCAGGGGGATATTCACTGCTACGTCTAATTGGATGGGGATATTGTCTTTAACCCCCAGCGGGAAGTCAAGCGCAACCACGAGCGGCGTACCGGCAGGGAGCGTCACGACAGCATCCGCGTCTATATTTACGCCGCCGGTGTTGATAACCACATGCGCACCATTGATCGTGGCGGGTTCAGCGAGCGTGATACGCGTAGTCGTCTGCACTGGCACGACGATATCCAACGGAACCGTATCAACGACGGGAATGCTTGAAATAATTGCGGCTTCGTCCATTTTGGCAAAATTCTGATACAGCCCGCCCAACAAACCGGCAAATTGATCGTTGGCTTGAAAAGGAGTTTTTCCTACAATTTGCAAAACCGCAAGAAGAACGCCTAACAACACAAGGTTAACGATCATCGAGAGAACGCTCGCGATCGTCCAAAATGCGGGAAGCAATTTGTATTTCGACTCGCCTGCCGGCGCGCGATCCGGCGTCAGAATCTCAGGTCGGCGCGAGCCGGCGCGACGTTGAGCGCTTACGCGCGCACCTGTTTCACCGCGCAAAATCCGTTTGAGTTTGCTGGCTGGCTCGCTTGAATTAGAGTTTTGTTCTGACATACCGTCTCCTCGCCGCTGAGTTGAATCTGCTTACAATCTTAACATAATTACGACAAAATACTCAAAAGACGCGCCGCTGCATTCGCCTTGTGAACGGATTAAATTTTGGCTATAATGCGTTTTCGCATTTCAACGCTGCAGGAGGCATTGTGACAGATCAATTCAACGTCGCCGTAATTGGCGCGGGACCCGCCGGTATGTTCGGCGCGCGCGAACTCGCGAGAGCTGGCGCGCGCGTTTCTTTGTTCAACCGCGACATTAAACCGGGCGGTTTAGCGGAATATGGAATTTACCTCGATAAATATACGATGAAGAACGGACTGCGTAAGCAGTTTCGTCAAGCGTTGGAATTGCCTAATCTCGACTACTACGGCAACGTTACAGTCGGACAAAACGGCGATCTCACGCTTGACGATCTGCGCGCGCTCGGCTTTCAAGCGATCCTCGTCGCCGTGGGAGCGCAGGGAACGAAATGGCTGGGTTTGCCCGGCGAAGACCTCGCGGGCGTTTACCACGCCAAAGACGTCGTTTATCACTACAATCATCTGCCGCCATACAGCCAGCAGCCATTTCGCTTCGGCAAGCGCTGCGCCGTGATCGGCGCGGGCAACGTGATGCTCGACATCGCGCACTTCCTCACTCGCGAACAAAACGCGGATGAAGTAACCGCCATCGTTCGGCGCGGTCCTGCCGAAGTGAAATTTGAGAAACAAGAAATGGAATATGTAATCGCCTATCTCGATCAAGCCGCATTAGAGGAAGAGATTCGGCGCGTCACGCCGACGATGGAAGCGGTTCGTCAAGACCCGTCCTCCAGTCACGCCTCTATTCTCGCCGCCCTTCCCAAGGCGCTGCCTAAAACATCGGATACGCGCTTTCAATTCATCTTCCTCGCTTCGCCCGTGCAGTTGATCGGCGAAAACGGATTACTAACGCAAGTGGAGATCGAAGATAACATCCTTATCGAAAAAGATGGCGAGATCAAAGCGAGAGCCACTGGCGTCAAGCGTCGCTTAGACGTGGAAACAGTCGTCTTCGCTATCGGCGACAAAGTGGACGAATCATTCGGTCTGCCGACCGAATGGAACGAATTCGTCAAGAATCCCAATCCACGTTTCCCGGTAGATGGTCACTCGTATGAAACGCCTTTCGAAGACGTCTTCGTCGGCGGCTGGTCGCGCAAGGCAAGTTCGGGGCTTGTCGGCGTTGCTCGTAAAGACGGGATAAACGCGTCGAAGGCGGTCTTACACTATCTTCAGAAGATGAAACAGCCCGGCGCGTCAAATTCTGAGGCGGTCGCCGCAAAATTTAATTCGCTCAACAAGCCGGTTGTCACTAAAGAGCGCGTCAAAATGTTGGAAACGATCGAATTGGAAGAAGCCAAAAAGCGCGGCGTTAAAGAATTTAAATTCGATTCGAACGAGGATATGTTAAAAGCGGTCGGGCTGGAGTAAAAGAAAGCGTCCTACGATTCCGATGGAATCGCAAGACAGTCTTTATAGCGCTTCAAAAGCCTTATACGCTAAGGTTATGACGCTGGCGGGAGATTGCTAGACTCCAACACCATTACGGGGATATGGCGGCGCGCTGCGCGTTCGCGATATTTTTGATACCCTGCATAATATGAAATCGCAAGTTGAAAATATTTCTCGCGTTCATCATCGAAAACTTCGCGCGCGATATATTTTTTCGCCGCGCCATGAATCCCCACTTCACATTCAGGATTTGCCTTCAAGTTGTAATACCAGCCGGGGTTATGCTCCCCGCCAAAATATGAAGCGATCAGCGCGATCTTCTCGCCGTCCGGGAAACCGATCAGCGGCATGGTTCGCAGATTGCCCGTCTTCGCGCCTTTCGTCGTCAATTGGATGACTTGCAATCCGACGATGCGAGTGACGGTCAGCCTCCCTCCGCTTACCCCTAACAAAAAATTATCGGTTCGATATAAAACTTTTGACAAGAGCGCCGAGACAGATTTCAACATCAAAAAACGATGGAGCAGCTTTTGAATCGCGTTGGGTCGTATGTTCATTTCTCCAACCAGATCGTAACGGGTCCATCGTTGTGAATTTCCACTTCCATGTGCGCGCCGAATTGACCGGTCTGCGTTGGGATGCCGTGCGAGCGCAACAACTCGACGAATCGATTCACCAATGGTTCAGCGACATCGGGCAGGGCGGCGTCAATGAACGAAGGGCGGCGTCCCTTTTGGGTGTTGGCATACAGCGTGAATTGCGAAACGACGATCGCCTCACCCTGTACATCTAAAATGGATAAATTTGTCTTGCCTTGTTCGTCTTCAAAGATGCGCAGGTGCGCGGTCTTCTCTGCAAGGAAGGCTGTCTGCTCCTCCCTATCTCCGTGCCCGACCCCCAACAGAATCAGCAGGCCTTTTCCAATGGAGGAAATAGTCTGTCCTTCGACAGCGACGCTGGCTTTTGAAACTCTTTGGATTAATGCGCGCATGATCGTTACGGCAACTGCATCGCCTCGCGGACTTCTTTCATCGTTTCCTGCGCGATGACGCGAGCGCGTTTAGCGCCGTCGTTCAACGTTTCAGTCACAAGATCCGGTTTGGAGGCGAGTTCGGCGCGTTTGGCGCGGAATGGTTCCAGATGTTTATTCAAATTAGCGGCTAATCGTTTTTTGCAATCTACGCAGCCGATACCGGCGCGGCGGCATTCGACGTTGATCATGTCTACTTCGTCTTGCGGCGAAAAGATCTTGTGCATCGAAAAGACGTTGCATACGTCGGGGTTGCCAGGATCCGTGCGTTTCATGCGCGCCGGGTCGGTGACCATCTCTCGGACGCGAGCGGTCGTCTCTTCTGATGTAGCGGCAAGTTCGATGTGATTGTTCAAACTCTTACTCATCTTGGCTTTGCCGTCAATGCCCAACACTTTAAGAATTTCGGTGTGCTTTGCTTGCGGCTCAACGAGAACCTTCGCATTGTAACGATAGTTGAACGAGCGGACGATCTCACGCGCGAATTCCAAATGCGGAGCTTGATCAATGCCGACCGGGACGATATCCGTTTTATACAAAACAATGTCGGCGGTCATCAACACGGGATAACCGAGCAAACCGTAGTTGGCGTTCTCAGGCTGTTGAGCGAGTTTCTCTTTGAAGGTTGGCAGGTCGGTGAGTTTACCCATCTGCGCAACCATCGAAAGATAGGTGTGAAGTTCCATCACCGCAGGGACGTGCGACTGGATGAACAGAATCGTTTCGTCGGGACGAATCCCCGCGGCGAGCCAGTCGAGCGCCATTTCGATTGTGTTTTGTTTTAACTCTTGAGTCGTTTCCACCGTCGTCAATGCATGAACGTCTACAATGCAATAGACGCAATCGTAGTCGTCCTGCAACGCGACGTAATTCTGAATTGCGCCCAGATAATTTCCTAAGTGTTGGCGCCCCGTAGGTCTTGCTCCTGAAAATACGCGTCCCTTTTTGGACATATGCAATCTCTACCTTCCTATCCTTCTTTGATCAAACGTCCGATCAAGCCCGCCACTTCCCCCGCTTCAGCATGACGATGCGTCTTCAATTTTGAATACAACAAACGACCATTAACGGTCACTTCGAAGCGGCCGCCATCAGATGGAATCAATTTGATCCCTTCAATTTCGCGCTCATAATTCCTAAGCAGTTCGCCCGTCAGGCTCACGGCCCGAGCGGTGTATTGTCAGACCGCGCAATAGACGATTTCAACGTTCAGCATCGAGCCTCCATTGTCGCGCGATTATATCATTTAGCGTTTTGAAAAGAGCAGGCGCGTCCCCCGTGCATTCTTAATCGCAATTGGGTTTTTCCAGCCAACGGGTTGACAACAATAAGACAATCGAAGCCAGCGTCAACATCACGGTCAGCGCCAACGCGACGCCGAGATTTCTTTCAAACCCTAAATAGATCGCCATCGGCATAGTTTGCGTTACGCCTTGTAAATTCCCCGCAAATAGGATCGTCGCCCCGAATTCGCCGAGCGCGCGCGTCCAAGTGAGGATCGCGCCGCTTAATAATGTTTTGCTTGTGAGCGGCAACATCACTTCGCGAAACAGTTGCCAGCGATTCGCGCCTTCGACATTGGCGGCTTCTTCGAGTTGGCGATCAATGCCTGTGAATCCCACTCTAGCAGAGCGAATGTACAACGGCGCAGCGACAAACATCTGAGCCATGACGACTGCCACCGTTGTAAACGGAAGCGAGACGCCGACTAGATTTAGATATGAACCAAATAATCCTCTGCGACCGAATGCAATCAATAAAGCCAACCCTGCAACAGAAGGCGGGAGAACGATAGGCAAGTCAATTAACAATTCAATCCATGGCTTGTATTTCAACTTCCAGTTTGCCAAAATATAAGCGAGCGGGGTCCCAAAGAGAATCGCGCAAATGGTCGTGATCGTGCTTGTGATCAAACTTAATTTCAACGCGCTTAGGGCTTGCTCCGAAAAAGCATAGTTGAAAAATTGCGGGTCAATGGAACGGATAAAAACCGATAACAAGGGCAATAGAAACAGCCCCAGCATGAAAATGCTTGGGATAATGAATATCCATTTTGAGTCGAGGAGTTTTTTCAAATTATTCTATGTCCATGTCACTCTGAGCGCAGCGAAGAGTCTCCACAATAATCTCAGAGATTCTTCGCCGCAAAGAACAAGAGCGCGGCTCACATCGTCCCGATGTCCTTCGGGGGAATGACATAATGTTAGGGAGAAGCAAAGCCCCATTTCTGCAAAATCGCCTGTCCCTCATCTGAAAGCGCATAAGCGATGAACGCTTCGGCTAAATCGGCATTAGCAGATTCGACCAACGGCGCGATTGGATATTTTGCAATGACATTTAATTCAGTTGGAATCTCAATCGTCGCCAAATCAGGCGCAGCGACGGCATCGGAGGTGTACACGATGCCCGCGTCCGCTTCGCCGAGTTGGATCTTTGCCGCAACTTGTTTGACGTTATCTTCATTCGAAACAACATTTGCCAACAACTTTTGACTGAAGTCGCTTCCAAACTGACCGTTCATTTTTTCAAACGCTTCGCGCGAATATCTACCCACAGGAACTTCTTCAGCGGCTAAAACAATTTTGATTCCAGAAGCGGCAAGGTCCTCAAGCGAATCAATGCCAGCGGGATTGTCAACGGGAAGAATGACCACAAGCTTGTTGCTCAAAAGAACTCGAGAAGCCTCCGCTATCACAAACGAACCTGCGACTAATGCATCCATTTCTTTGGCATTTGCGGATGCGAATACGTCGGCAGGCGCGCCTTCTTCGATCTGAGTCCGCAAGGCTTGCGAGCCAGCGAAGTTAAAGGTGACGGTCACGTTCGGATTGGCGGATTGAAAATTATTTCCAATTTCGGTGAATGCGTCCGTTAAGGATGCGGCGGCGAACACATTCAATGTGACTGGTTCAGGCGCGGGGGTTGAGGCAGGCGCACAGCCAGCTACGAACAGGACGAGCAAAAGCATCAGCGATAGAAAGCGTTTCATTTTATATCCTTGAAATGTGGAATTGGGTTCTTATCTCCGCCATCCAATTTTGGATGAGACGCAATTGTTGCAGGCGGAGATCAAGGCTTAGGCGGTTGTAGACTTGTTCGGGGGGAAGATGCTCGATGAGTGTTTCTAACTTCACAATGCTTGATTCGATTTCATTGGTTTGCGATCTATAAATTTGCGAGATGCTTTCAGGACGATGCAGTTGGGCGAAAAATAAACGCGTCAGAAATTCAAGGCGAATGGAGCGAGCATTCGTGCCGATGCCGAGTTCAAGCCATTCAAAGAATCGTTTTCGTCCCTGAGCCGTGATGCGCAACATTTGGCGCGCCGGCAACTTCTCTTGCTCGACGATGTGAGCGGAAATATCGCCGCGCGTCTCGAGCCGTTTCAAGATGGCGTATGCCTGACTCTGACTCAAATGCCAGACATGCCCAAGTTCGGCTGTGAATTTTTGGTGGAGATCGTAGCCGTGACTTTGACCTGCGATGAGAAATCCGAGCAATGCGAATTCAGGAGAGAGGTTGCCAGAATGTTTATTTTCGGTCATATATACTCACTGGATGAGTATATATCTAGTTTTTTATCTTGGCAAGGTGTATTTGTAGGTCAGGCTTGTAGCCTGACGGTTTTTTGAGAACACAATTTTGACAAATAACAAACTTTAGATATGTCGTTGCGAGCCGCGCTTTTGGTTTTAGCGGCGAAGCAATCTCCTATAAAGTTGGGGATTGCTTCGGACAAAGAACAAGAGCGTCCTCGCAACGACATTAGGCTGGTTGATAATACCCACCCTCAGCGCAAGGCTTGCAGTATATTTTCCCTTCGATGATTCTTTCTCTTTCATTGATAATCTCTTCCCCGCATTTCTCGCAATTGACTCGTTTGCCAGCGCGAGAGATAACGTCGCGTATGTTGAAGTTTAATTCGATTTCTTGCGCTGTCATCAACTCTTCATCAGGCATGGATTGGTAGGCTTGCAACTGCGCGAAGTAGCGACGTTTTTCTTCAGTCGCATACAGATTCGCTCTTTCGCGGACATCTAAAGTTGGAGAGATTCGAATTGCCTGATTTGTTTTCGCGTTGATAAACGTCGCCGCGATCTTGCCGTAATCTTCGATGCGCAATGTGCGATGCCCTACGGTGCATTTCGTCGCAGCGATGATTCCATCCACAAAACAGCCGTCAGTCTCGGAGATGACGAGCAAATGTTTGGCTTTAGACGACGCATCTACATCGCAAACAGCCAGCCCCTTAAGCCCGATGCGAACGCCAAGGATCTGCCGCGGGCAGAGGTGTGAATGGTCGCGAGAGGCAATATCCAAAAACGGTTTAATATCCATATTGTAATTTTTAGACTCGATTAACGCTTCAAGGTTGATAACGTATCGGTTCTACGTTCCTATCGCGTTCTTGGCTTTGTTTACGCTCCCGCGCATAATAAAATGTCTCGCGCAACTGCGGCGTAACAAGGCTCGTTTCGCGGTGACCCATGCGTGTGCCATGGAACTGCATGAAGCGGAACCAGAATATTGATGCAAAATTTTTCAGCAGAACACGCTCACGCGCCGCGTGCCACAGATCGCTGAAAATGTTCGAGACCGTCAAGCGAAGGAAATCATACACATTGAAATGCGACTCGGGGTAGATCCGCTTGAACGCCATCGCTTCGCGGCGGTAACGATTGAACACGCCGCGCGGCGTCTCATTGTGGATGTGAACGATCTCGGCTTCGGCAACGTAGGCAATTTTGTATCCCTGCTCCTTCGTCCACTTCGCCCACGCTAAATCTTCAAGCCCCGTCAGCGTTTCATCGTAGGGATATTTCTCCCACAAACTTTTTCGTATCGCGGCGTTGGCGTTGTTACAAAACGCGGTGGGTTGATTCGAATTGCTCACATCGGGATACCAGCGATGAAAAATTTGCTGTTCCGAATATTTCGCCGACTCGGGTCCGCGTTGTTTGCCGTAGGTGAGCGCAACCCCTTCATCCTTGAACGGATGCAACAACGACTCCAGCCAATCGGGATACACGGGATACACATGCGCGCTAGCGATGACGACGAACTCACGCGTCGCTGCGCGGACGCCGAAGTTGAGCGACCTCCCAAACGTGAACTCCGCTGAAGGGATTCGCACGATCCGCGCGCCGAACGATTCAGCGATGGAAACAGTCGCATCCGTCGAACCTGAATCGACGAGGATGATCTCCACATCCTTGAGAGTCTGCTGTTTGATCCCCTCCAGCAAACGACCAATGTGTCTCTCTTCGTTATACGCGCGGACGACGATTGAGCAGTTCATGGGGAGGGTACACAAGTAGACACGTATACACGTAGACAAGGAAACACGTTAGGATAGACCTGTTTACCTGTGTACTTGTTTCCGTGTTTACCAGTTGTTATCCTTTTCATATCCCAATCTTATCAACAAATCTCCCGCAACATCCTTGAAGATATTTTTGTGCTCGTCGGTGAAATATTTTTTCCATTCGCCTGTCTTCCCCGAACGGAAGGTGGGAGAACGGCTGGGGTTGATGGACGACTCCAAGGATTCGAGGATCAACTCGCGGGGCGATTGAAGCGAGACGCGGGCGAGGAAGTGATCCAGAATGCGATTCAGAGTTGCGGCGCGGGCATGGATCAAATCCTCGAAATGGATGGAAAGCGCTTCGGGGTGATTCAACCAATCCATGTACGGAGCGAAGCGTTCGGCGATGTTCGGGAATTCGATCCCTGCGTCGGGCCTTCCCAAAATGCTCGCCTTGAGACGCGAATTGAAATCAGGAAGCGATTGATAGTAGGCGTGATGCACATGATTCTTTTCCATGTCGGTCACGTAGAACACATGCGAGACGACCACGTCGCGCGGATCGCGGAAGATGAAGAACGGAATAAATTTCGACGAGCGAACGCGCATGACCGCCTCAGGTCGAGCAAAAAGATGCGCCGACGCCACGTCGCGCGGACGAAGCGAATCGAGCCAGCGGATGGCTTGTTCGGGTGAGCGTTTGATTCCGCTTTCGCCTTCGTATTCGGCGTAGAACGAATGCAGGCGTTTCGCATACGGCGCGACATTCGAGAAGCCGAGCAAGATTTGATCGAGCAGATGCGTTCCGCTTTTGGGGAAGGAGATACCGAGGAGGGTGGGAAGGTCAGCGGGCTGGGAGGCAAAGCGAGCGCGCTGAATCAGTTTTTCGGATTGATAGATAATTTGACGAATTTTGGATTTAAGAGGCATGAAAGTTTTTTACCGCAAAGCCCGCGAAGAACGCAAAGAGGATTTCATACTTCGCGAACTTCGCGTTCTTCGCGGTGAATCTTTTTACTTCGCTTCCTTCATCGCTTCTTTGAACTCGACCAGCGCCTGGATCGGCGTGGGGTCAACGCCGTAGCCCATGGCGAGATAATATGCCATGTAATCGCCGAACAAAATGGACGTCCACATGTGGGCGAGGGTAGTGTTGCCGCGCGCGTCGACGTAATCGGTGTTCATGCCTTCGAGCATGAAGGCTTTGCGCGTCAGGTCGGACCTCAGCCTGTTGCGCGGATGATCGGAGGGCGCGCGCAGGAAGAGGGTCATCGTGTGCGCGTTGAGCGTTTCCTGCGGATTCATCGTGCCAGCCAGCGTGTTGTGATCGGCTTCGGGCAGGAACTCAAAGTTCGCGCCCGCTTTCGCCACCTCGTTGATCTGTCCCTTCCATCGGCGCGCAACCACGCTGAGCAAGCCCGATCCCATGAACGTGACCCACCTCCCCATCAGTTGACCCGCGTAACGCTTGGCGGGATTCTTCACCGCAGGGACATCCGCTTTGAGATGTTGTTGAGACCGCTTCATGGACGCGACCGCGTCTTCCATCTCTTTCGATTGATCGGGGAGGAAGCCGAGTCGCTGGAACATGGCGAGCAGTAAGCCGAACGAGAATCCCACCGCGGCGCGAGGTTGACCTTTGTGCTCGAACATCCACAACGGGATGTTATTTTCCTTCGCGCGTTTCGCAAGTTCTCCGCCTGTACAAACGACAACGATTCGACATTCGGATTTGCGAGCGGACTCGAACGCGTCAAGGGTCTCTTCCGTGTTGCCTGAGTGCGAGGAACAAACGACGAGAGTCTCTTGTCCGCGGGCGAAGAGGGGAAGGGAATAATCTCGATGGACTGAAACAGGCAGAGGGGCGAGAGAAGCGCAGTATGAGGCGAGCAAGTCCGCGCCGATGGCGGATCCGCCCATGCCTGCGATGACGACTTGTTTGAAGTCCGTCCAATCAGGCAGCGAATGTTTCATGCCGAGTTGATAGGCATTCGCGAGCTGGTCGGGGAGGTTGTCAATCTCGCCGAGCATGTTGAGGGTGTCGAGTTGCTTGAAGCGTTCGAGATCGTCGAGATTCATTTATGCGGAGTCCTTGATGAATGCCGCCAGATCTTTTTTCATTTGCTTGAGCGAGGGGATGTGAATGTACATCATGTGACCCGCTTCGTAGTAACCCATCGTCACATTGCCGCGCAGAGATTCATCAAGCCCAAGATGATTGAACGTGTATTCGGTTGCGAAGTACGGCGTGCCGAGATCGTAATATCCGTTCGCCACGTAGACTTTGAGATACGGATTGTACGTCATCGCGGAGCGCAACGTTTCAGCGACGTTGACATATGCGTTCTCGAATTCTTTGTACGACCACGGATGCACGAAGCCGCTCAAAATTTCGTAGGGGAGGTCTGATTCGAATTTCAATTCGCGGCGGATGTAATCGTAGAACGCGGCGGTATACGGACCCATGATGTTCGTGAGCAACGGATCGTATTCGGCATGTTCGGTGACGCCGAGCCTGTCGCGCCCGATCAAACGCGAGTCGAGCCGACCGACGGTGAGTCCGCGCTCGCGCAGGAGTTCCTTGAAATAATGCTGGTCGTTGATGCGCAGATTCGAACGTTCGATGAATTGCTCCGAGATACCCGTGAAATACGCAGTGCGCTTGACAATGTCGGCGCGTTCCTCTTTCGTCAGCGAATCGCCTTTGTGCAGGGCTTTGGCATAATCACCAAGCGCGAACTCTTCGGCATCTTTCAACCAATCCTGCAATGGGCGATGCGGCTTGAGCGCGTCGTGATACCACGCGGTAGCAGTGTACCCAGGCAGGAACATGATGTACGGCAAATCGTTGTTCACATTGAAATCAATCGTGGTGAAATCCAACACGGCAGAGATGAGCATGAGTCCGTTCAGGTACATGCCATGCCGTTCCTGCAAATATCCCGAAAGACCCGAAGCGCGAGTCGTACCGTATGACTCGCCGATCAAAAATTTCGGCGAGAGCCAGCGGTTGTAGCGCGTGGCATACAAGCGGATAAAATCGCCGACCAGTTCAATATCTTTTTTGAAGCCGTGCCATTGCTTTGGCGCAACGCCCTCGACGGGGCGAGTGTACCCCGTGTTCATCGGGTCAATGAAAACCAGATCGGTCTCATCGAGGATCGAATATTCGTTATCTTTCAATTGGAACGGCGGCTTCGGCAGATCGCCGTCGTTCTTCATCAACACGCGGCGCGGACCCAGCACGCCGAGATGCAGCCACACAGACGACGAGCCAGGTCCGCCGTTGAATGAAAACGTGAGCGGACGCTTCGCCGAGTCAGCGACCCCGTCTTTGGTATACGCGACGAAGAAGACCTGCGCCTTCGGCTTCTCGCCCTCCGCTTCTTTGTCGCGGTCGGCTGATTCTTCTTTCAGCACCATCGTCCCCGCTGTGACGCTGTACTTGATCGTCTTGCCGCCGATCTTGATGGAATGTTTCGACGTGACGATATTGTCAACGGCTTTGACTTCTTTTTTTTCTTCGGGCTTCCCTTCGACCTTGCTCAGGGCGGGTTTATCTTCTGCCATGTGATGATTCCCTTCTGATTATTCTGAATAAATGTGGATGGATTCAAACGAGATACTGCCGATTATAAACCGCAAAGCAAATTCGGCAGTCCATTCAAACGGCTTCAAGAGTAAATACGAAACATCTGCCAGCAACGGATAACGGATTGTTCTCGCCAATGGCTTGCCGAGAAAATCATACATTGCGCGTAAAACTTTATGTGTGCGCGGTGCAACAGCCATCAACGCGAGTTCAGCGCATTTGAAAATTTGCAATTGGCGATTCACTTGCATCGAATGTCCGTTGGCGAGTTGCACCATTCTTGATCCAACGAAACGCGGATGCCCCTGCGCGGCGGCGGTGGCGATGTAACAATCAGGCGGCGGCACAGGCGGCAACTGGGCATACAACTCGTACATTTTGAGAATGTCATACCTCCATGCGACGATGAAAGAGGCGATCCAAGCCGCGACGCCAAGTCCGCGCGGGAGGGTGAACGTCGCTTCATGATATTTGAGCAACCAAATCGAAGCCTGCATGGCGATCAAAAAAGACCAGAACGGTCCCGACGCAATCAAGCCAAGAAACACGAGAAACAACGGGGTGAACGCCTGATTCCTGATGAAGGCTACGATCACAGCGTACGCGATCAGAAGGACAGCGATCATCCATGGGCGGATAAAACTCAAAACCGTTTTGACGATCTCCACCCGATAAAGTTTTGGCAAGTAAAGCGGGAGAAACCACACCAGCAGGATCGCAAGAGAAGACCAACTGGCAAATAAATACGCGCCGAGAAGGATCGTATACTGAAGCGCCAGCAATACGCCGGTGTAAATCCCAAGCCGAACGAAGAAGAGTTTTGCAAAACGATCCGAATAAAAAAGAAGCAGAAGATAACAGACAATCGAATAAGCGATCAGGATCAGAAAAAACACCGCCGCTTCGGGAAGCATGAGCAGTGGAACATACGCGTCGCGGTCGCCCGATTGCCATTCGGGTTTGATGGCCGCCACCGCCCAAAACGAAAACGCGGGAATGATCAGCAGGAAGACCGCGTAAAAAATTTTCCACCAGCCGCGCACGGGGAAATCGGATGAAGATGGCGGCTCGCTCATTTCATTGGGGATGTTCGGGGATTCAAGACTCATCCTTGCTTCCTTTTTGACTCACGAGTCGGTACACGTCCTTCTTATTCCGCCCGCTTCTTTCCGACAGTTCGGCTGAGATTTCCTTGGCAGATTTCCCACCCTTCGACTCTTTTTCAATCGCCGCTTGCAAGTCCTCCACTTTCCACTTTTCTCTTTCTTCCTTCTTCATCCCTTCCACCACTAAAGTAAACTCTCCTCTTACTTCTTTTGATTTGAAATACTCCACCGCCCCGCTTATCGTGCCGCGCCAATATTCCTCGAACATCTTGGTCATCTCGCGCGCAACGCAGATGCGGCGGTCGCCGAGCATGGACAAGAGGTCTTCAAGGGATTCGACGATTCGACGTGGGGATTCTAGGAAGATCAGGGTGTAAGACAAATTGGCAATTTGTCCCACAAATTTGCGGCGTTCGGTTTTCTTGTGCGGCAGATAACCGAGGTAGAGGAACGAGTCTGTGGGCAAGCCAGAAACGCTCAAAGCGGCGACGGGGGCTGAGGGACCTGGGATAGGTCGAACGTCGAAGCCTGAGGCGAGCGCGGCGCGGATGAGTTCGTAGCCCGGATCGTTGATCGCCGGCGTCCCCGCATCCGAGACGAGCGCCACGTCTCCGCTGGAAAGTTTGTCGAGGATGAAATCCAGTTTGCTGAGTTTGTTGTGTTCGAAATAACTCGTGAGCGGAGTTTCGATCTCGAAATGCTTGAGCAAATTCCCCGTGTGGCGCGTGTCCTCCGCCGCGATGAGACTCGCCTCATGCAAAACACGGATCGCGCGCGGCGACATGTCTTCGAGGTTACCGATGGGTGTTGCGACGAGATAGAGAGCGCCCATGCGACGATTGTATCATTTTGCGAGCGCTATAATTTGGACGAGGAGCAAACATGATCGTCATTTCAGACATGATGGGAACATTGACCACAGGCTCTCCATTTTTGGGCTTGGTGGATTGGGTGAAGCACAACCAGAGCAAATGGCGCGCGCGATTCTACATGGCGCGAGTGATGCCTGCCTATGTGCTTGCGAAAAATGGATTGATCGATTGGCAGGAGTGGGGTCAGAAATTGATGATCGAGAGTCTTGCATACATCAAAGACGCGGATGAAGTGAAACTCGCGCACGCGTCCGAATGGACAGTGGAACACAACTTATGGAAGAAACGCCGCGAAGATGTGGTTGCGAGATTGGTCAAGCATCGTGAAAACGGCGCGCAAGTGTATATCGCCAGCAGTTCAGTGGAACCGTTCATCGCTCCGTTCGCACAGCGGATCGGCGCGGAGGTGATCGGCACGCCTGTGAAAATCATAAACGGGCGCGTGATGCTGGCGGGAGAATTGGTCGCCAGCCAGAATAAGATCGAACAAGTGTTGACCCGTCTCGGCGTGAAGCGCGTGGACTTTGCCTACGGCGACACCGAACAGGATATTCCTCTGCTCGAACACGCGGATCATCCTGTGGCGGTGTATCCCGATAAAAATTTAAAAACGCACGCGCTCGAGCGCGGCTGGGAGATCATCGGGGATACGCCGAAATATGGGTAATATTAATGTGCGGGGGATTTGGAGATCACGTTGATGAAAACAATCCCTGCGATGATTAGGATAATGCCGACAACACGCGCCCAATCCAACGTCTCGCGCCAAAGGATCATTCCGGCGATTACAGTAAGTATCAACCCCGCGCCCGACCAGATCGCGTACGCCATCCCGATGGGCATCGCTTTCAGCGCCAGCGACAGCAGATAGAACGACGCGCCATAACCGATCATGACCACAACGCTGGGCATGGGTTTGGTGAATCCGTTCGAGAGTTTTAGGGCAACTGTGCCGATCACTTCGGAGAGAATGGCAAAGAAGAGGATGAGGAAAGTTTGCATGGCAGATATTTTACCCTGCCTTAAGAAGGACGCGTTAAGAATGATCATCCTGCTGACTAGCCCTACAAGGAATCAATCACTTGCTCGTGTAGAAATGAACTCACCGTCGGCTGGGCGTTGCTCCATGCGCTGGAACACGCCACCAGTCATTTGGGGCAGATTCAGATCACACGTCAATTATGGGAGCAGAGGGGAAACAACTCATAACAGAACTCGGAGATTTTGAAAATCTCCGAGTTTTTTATAACGGGACAAGGTCAAACTTTCTCACGATTGAACTGCGTTTCATAAAGTTGAGCATACAGCCCATTGAGCGCAATCAACTCGTCGTGGGTTCCCTGCTCGACGATCTTCCCTCGATCCATCACTAGAATTAAATCAGCCGCCAAAATTGTGGATAGGCGATGCGCGATCACAATCGAAGTGCGTCCTGCCATGACTCGCTTCAATGCTTCTTGAATAAGCGATTCAGATTCAGAATCGAGATGGCTTGTCGCTTCGTCTAAAACGAGAATGCGCGGGTCTTTGAGGATGACGCGGGCGAGGGCGATGCGTTGTTTTTCTCCGCCGCTGAGACGGTAGCCGCGCTCACCCACGATCGTGTCGTAGCCATCGGGCAAGTCCATGATGAAGTTGTGGATGTTGGCGGCACGCGCGGCGGATTCGATCTCGGCTTGCGTCGCGTCAATTTTCGCGTACGTCAGGTTCGTGCGGATGGTGTCGTGGAAGAGATACGTCTCTTGCGTCACCATGCCGATCGCGGACGAAAGCGATTCAAGCGCGACATCTTTCAAGTCATGTCCGTCAATGCGAATGACTCCGCTCGTGGGATCGTACAAGCGCGGGATGAGATAGGTCGTCGTCGTTTTGCCCGCTCCTGATGGACCGACGAGGGCGATCAACTGTCCACGGTGGGCGACGAAGGAGATTCGCTCGAGGGCTACATCGCGGGCTTGAGAGGGCGAGTCAGTTTCCCCGTCGGATGAAGAAGCGGTTCGTTCCTCCCGACGATTGATCGCAGACCCTCGACCATTTTCGCTCTTCGGCGTTTGCCGCCCATCATCCGCAGTCTTTTTATCTGCCAACGACAACACCGCGGCAACATCTTCGTGGCGTCCGTAGCGTTTGACATCCTTCAACAATTTGGACGGGTCAATATGATAATCGAACGAGACGTTGTCGAATTCGAGTTCGCCGCGCACATCACGCAGAGGCGTTGCATTTTCTTTTTCGATGATGTCTTGCGGCAGGTCAATGACCTCGAACACGCGCTCGAACGAAACCATGCTGGTTGAAAATTCAACGGGCGCGCCAGCGAGTCCTTGCAACGCGCCATAGAGTTGACCGAGATACGAACCGAACGCGACGATGGTGCCGACAGTGAACACGCCTTCGATGACATACCATCCGCCGAGACCGTAGACGAGCGCGGTGCCGACCGCAGTGATGAGACCGAAGATGACAAAGAACGACGAGCCGACAACCGCGCGTCGAATGCCGATGTCGCGCACACTCGCGGCGCGTTGACGAAAACGATTCTCCTCTTCGCGCGTGCGCCCAAAAAGTTTGACGAGCAACGCGCCGCCGATGTTGAGAGTCTCGTTCATGTGCGCGTTCATCTGCGCGTTGGTCTCCATGGCTTGACGCGCAATGTCGCGCAGTGTGTTGCCGAGCCGTTGCGCGGCGATGATGAACAATGGAAGGATCACAATGCTGATGAGAGTCAATTGCCATTGCATCGTGAGCATAACAATGAGCAACGCAATCGCTTCGATCAAGTTGGTGACGATATTGACGATGGTATTGCTGATTGCGTTCTGCGCGCCGACCACGTCGTTGTTGAGTCGGCTCATCAACTCGCCAGATTTTGTGTTGGTGAAAAAACGCAATGACATGCGTTGCAAGCGCGAGAAGAGACTTGAGCGCAGATCGTAGATCACACCTTCACCAACGGTCGAGTTCAAGCGGCGTTGAAAGACGTTGACAACGCCCGTCAACGCGGGGATCGCAAGCAATGCCACGCCGAGCCAAACGAGTCGATTCACGTCCTTGGCGGGGATCACCACGTCAATCATGTTGCGGAAGATGAGCGGCGTGAGCAGGGACAACCCCGTTGTGATGAGGATCGTCACGAGCATCCCCGCAATGTTCCACCAATATCCGCGCGCGTAAGCAAAGACGCGCAAGAGAAGTTGTTTGGTTACTTTGGGCTTTTCGTCGCCCTGACGCATGGACGCCCACCAGCTGTAGTGCATATAATCTCCTAGTCGGTTAGTCTTCTAGTCTGCTAGTCGCTGAGGGTTAGGTTTGGACGAGCAGACTAGCCAACTATAAGACCAGAGGACTAAATATGCAACTGGATGAAGGGGAAGGTTAATGAAAGTCTGATGTGGTAAATATTTGCTCCCCCGTTTTTTGAACTTGTTATTTGAGTGCTTCGCGCAACTGTAGATCGGAGAACGTAACATTCAAACTTGATTTTTCGGTCGGGACGGCAACCAGATATAGTTTACCGCGCTTGAATTGATCGTCTTTGAAGGATGTCGCCAACACCCCGTTCAAGTAGACACGGAATTGCCGTCCGTCGCAGAGGACGCGCAGGCGATTCGTCTCGTTCATGCCCGCTCGGAGGGCGGTGTGATTCGCCCACGGCAGTAAATCTTTCCATTTCAGCTCATTCTTCTCGTCTTTTTCATAGTAGCCGATGCTGTAGGATCCAATTACGGAGACCATAACGGCGTATCCGCCATTGTCCGTGAAGCGCAGATAAAACCCCGCGCGGATAATGTTTTCGCCGCCGCCTGTGAATTTCATGTTGATGCCGGCATCGAAATCATCTAACAATCCCGAACTCTTCAAGACATAATAAGAATTAGGACTGGGTTTATAACTGCCGTGCAACTCGGACGGACTGCCTTTGTGGAACGTGAGCAGTTCTTCGTTGATCACTTCCCAGCCTGGCATGGTCTTACTGTTGAAATCCGCGCCGAGGATCAAATCTCCCATATCAGGCTCAGGCGTAAGGGACTTCGGCACGCGGAAACTGGTGCCGCAAAACTCACACGAGACCAAATCCGAGGCTTGGATGGCTTTTTGCGGGAGCGCCGCTCCGCAGTTGGGACAGTTGAGCGCTTGCATGGTTGTCGGATTATACATGGAAACAAATCGCTCGGTCGAGAGAAGATATAATCGGGCAAACGTCAACGCAACGGAGACTCCATGCCCAACAAAACGCCCGCCATCATCTCTGCCGTCGTCACTTTTATCCTTCTCTTGCTCGTCAGTGCGTTTGCCAGTTTTATGTTGCTAATCGCGCTCAACGGGTTTAGCGAACGCGCAGGTTCGACGTCGCTCGTCGCATCGTTAATCTGTCAGGGCGTGGGCGTTATCTCTGCCGCCATTCTCGCGTGGCGGCTCACTGTCCACTTCATCACAAAATCGAATTGGAGCAACATCGCCGCAGTATTAGTCTCCGTGTTGGCTGGCACGCTCACAGGCGTGGGTCTTTCTTTCATCACGATCATCGCCTCGATCCTCTTCGCCGAGCAAATCCGATGAACGAGCAAGAGATCATCCAAGAAACCGCCGACTACATCAAGCAAGAATTTTCGGGTGACTCGTCGGGGCACGATTGGTGGCATATCTATCGCGTCTGGCAGACCGCGCTCCACATTTGCGAACACGAAAAAGCGGATGCCTTCATCGTCCAACTCGCGGCGCTGCTCCACGATCTGGATGATTGGAAGTTCAACGATTCGGATGATGAAACCCCGCTTCGTGCGCAGGGTTGGCTGGAGTCGCTTTCCCTCGACCCCTCCACCACTGACGCGGTGTGCCGCATCATCAAGCATATCTCCTACAAAGGCGCGGGCGTCGAAAATAAAATAGACTCGCTCGAAGGTTTCATCGTCCAAGACGCCGACCGCCTCGACGCCATCGGCGCGATCGGCATCGCCCGCGCCTTCGCCTACGGAGGCTACAAGAATCGTCCGCTGTACGACCCCACCTCCTCCCCACAGTTGCACACCTCTTTTGAGCAATACAAAAACAGCAACAGCGACACGATCAATCACTTTCACGAAAAGTTATTGTTGTTGAAAGATAAAATGAACACCGCTGCCGCTAAACGCATCGCGGAGGGACGGCATGAAGTGATGGCGCAATTCTTGAAACAATTTATGGATGAAATACGGAATGCGGACTTCAGTCCGCCGACATAGCCAAATTTCAATCCGCTACAGACGCAGACTGAAGTCTGCGCTCCGAAATTCAAACGAATTTTTATGCTCACCCCTCACCACCTCCGCATGTACGCATGGATGCAAGCCCGTCATCCCGATATCTTATGGCGCGGGGACCCTTCTCGCCGCGAGATCGCCCTCACCTTTGACGACGGTCCGCATCCGCGCGACACGCCTCAGGTGTTGGACGTGCTGGCGAAGCACGAAATCCGCGCGACATTCTTTTTGATCGGGAAAGATATTGAAAAGAATCAAAGCCTCGTGAGGCGAATCCACGCAGGCGGGCATGAGATCGGAATCCATTGCTATCGTCACCTCCCATTTCCATTTGAAGAACCAGATGCATTGCGAAAGCAATTGGAACGAACGAAAATGCTGATCTCGCAAACGTGTGAGATCGTGCCTACAGAGATCCGCGATGTCCGTCCGCCGTATGGGATGTTCACCGCGAAAACAAAAGCGCTGCTCGCAGAGTGGGGCTACCGTCTTGTGATGTGGAATTGCATCCCGCCGCATTTCACCCAACCGCTAAATTGGACCATCCAACAAATCATGGACTCCTCCCTATCAGGCTCGATCATCGTATTACACGACGGTCACGGTCACGGTTCGAAAGCCGCACAGATCATTGAAATAACGGCGCCGCAAATCCGATCTCAGGGATTTGAGTTCGTTGCGATTCGCCAAATGCTCACGACAAAATAATCTTAAGCCGCTTCAGCGTCGACTCAGAATCAGTGAAATGGATTCCCAACATGCCAAGACTCTCGCAGGCTTCGATATTCTCCTGCACATCATCTACGAATGCCGCCTCATTCGGCTGAACCTGAGCTTGCTCCAACGCAATTCGATAAATCCTCTCCGCCGGCTTCGCAACGCCCACCTCCGCCGAAATGACCATGAAATGAAAAGCGTCATCGAACTTCTCGCGAACGATATAACTGCGCAAATCGCTCCAAGCATTGCTAATCAGCCCGGTCGTGTGCGTAGATTTAATAGAGCGCAGAAACGCCACAATCTCGCGATCAATCACATCGCCGGCAAAAAACTCCTTTTGCAAACGTTCCGATTCGTTCGCTGGAAGTTTGAGCATCCGCGCCACATTCAGCCAGTGTTCCGCTTCCGAGATCTCCCCTACTGAGGCGCTTGCGGCGGACGCGCTCCGGAAGACGAGTTTATCAATATCGGCATAGTCCATGCTAAAACGCTCGGCAAGAGCCTGCCGCGGCGTTTGATATTCCGTGCGAAGGATCACCCCGCCCAAGTCGAAGAAAACGGCGCGAATGGTCATTTCTTTTTTACCGCAGTGTTTTCTGCCGCCGATTTCGTCTTCTTAGTTCTCTTGGGCGCTGGTTGCGGCGTCGCCTTTTTAAGTTCCTTCTGCTTCGCCGCATCGGGTCTAGATTCTACCGCCGATAACGCTTCAGGCTGCGGATGCGCCTGCATCTCTACTTCAAGTTGCTTTAACGCTTCACGCCAGTTCGGGAAGAACATTTCCACCCGTTTGCGTTCCACGCGCGTCGCGCGCCGGCAGCGCGGACAGTGCGCGTCGTAATGCGTTAATTTCTCAGCGTCCATTTTCTGCAAAGCGTCAATCATCTGTATGCGGCTGAGGGTATAGGGCGTTTGGCAAAACGCACATTTGATGTTCATGGTGTCTCCTTTGAATTCAAGAACGTCCCGCAAGTTTCTGAAATGATTGTCAACTTGATCCAAAATCTACGGGACGGTTTAGAGTATAGCCTATAACGATTCTACAGCCAATTCTTTGCCCGGGCGAAATTCCTTTTCATATTGATTGAACTGCCGCTGGACGCGCATGCCCGCACGTTCGTACAACTTCAACGCGCCGGTGAGACTGCTCGCATCCACGCCCAAGCCTGCGCGTTTCTTTCCATTCACATGGAACACGACGAAGGAATGTTTGAGCATGGCATATGCAAGCCCGCGTTTGCGCCACTCGCGGCGCACGCCCAACTCGCTCACCCAACCCGATTCGGGATCTTCGGTGTCTTCGCGGCGGCAAATACAAATGCCAGCCATTTTGTCCCCGTCCATTGCCACGAACCACATCTCGGGGGTATAGCCGGGTTCTTCGACCATGTTGTGTTTGTATTCGGCGAAGCCCTTTTCAAACGGTTGTTCGATGAAACCAAAGTGGTCGTTGAACGTATCCACAAATGTTCGGTAGACTTCTTCCATTTCTGTTTCGGGGTCGAACGGGCGGATTACAATCCCGTCGGGGAGTGTCGGCGTCTCGGGTTGAGAATCCAAATCCGCGACCATGCGATAGAACGAGCGGATGTGCTTCCAGCCGAGAGCGTTGAACAACGCTACACTGGCTGTGTTGTGCGCCTCCGAGCCTGTGCGCGGCGCGACTCGCAGTTCTGCGTCGCATTTCTCTAACGCGAGGCGCGCGTGATCCTCCGCCCACGAGTTAATGTGACTTCCGATTCCTCTGCCCCAATGATCGGGATGTACGCATCCGTAGACCCACGGGTGAACGGGCGGCTGTTGGGTCATCCAACACTCGACGAACGCGACAAGAGTTCCCTGCTCATCGAAGATCAAACGCAGATCGGTCTCTGGCGTGAAACCTTCGTTCTGCCAATCCAAGCGGAGCAATTCGGGGTCGTTCAGATCCACGCTCCCGTTCATGTGCATGGAATATAAATTCAACAGGTCGCAAGCGATCTTGTAATCGTCAATAGTTCCGCCGCGCGCAGTATAGCCCGCAGGGAGCGGAAGGATTTGTTGTCTTTCAAGAATTGTGTTCATGTTGTCCTCTTTTCAATACGTTGAAAATAAAAAGCCGCAGGCATTTGCCCATGGCTTGGGAGGCAAAAAATAAAACAGCCGCGGGCGAGTGCGCCGCGGCTGTAATTTCGTTTCGTGTAAATTAACGAACAGTAGGCGCACTACGATTAGGGACTAAACCAACGCCGCCCTTTGCAGCGGGAATGGATTTCGACATTTTTGAGAGCTTTATCATCATGGTTCGTGCGCCTCCTTTCAAAAGAATTTTGTATAGCGCGAGTGTAACACGCGGCTTTGTTTTCCGTCAAGTTAGTAGATTGCGAGACATTTCTACGGTAACCCAGAAAACCGAACCCGATACCGTCCCCTCCACATGTGCTGATCGTCCGCGACGAAACTAGTTCCATCGCCGCGTCGGATTCCCTGTTCAGCCAGCAGAATTGCATTGTGCTCGCCGAATCCAGCGTGCGGACAGCGTTGCAAACCGCGCGCCTGATGGCGCCCTCATTGGCGCTCGTGAATATGCAGGTCACAAAACGCGAGCGGGGAGGGTCGTTGAAAAAGCCAGCGCCGGACCGATCTTCTTGCTGGTCTCTGCAAATATCGCTCAATTGGCATTCGAAGCCAACGAAATGGTCGCGGACAAATATCTTATGAAGCCTGTGAATCCTGCTGTGTTGGTGGTCAAGACAATGGCGCGGCTGGGACATAGTCGGCGCGCCCAACGCGCGCAACAACCACTGATGCGGTGATCAATACGTTTTTATAGCGTTTCATTTTCCTCTTCCTTTAAATCCAAACCCCTCGCTGTTGCGAGGGGTTTGGATTTACTTATGGATTTGCGGTGTTGATCAACCCATTTTGTAACTTATCGAGAGTCTCTTGCACGAGGCGTTGTTCTCCAGGCGAAAGCAGGGTCGCGTCAATATCGCTCAGGCTCAAAGGCGATTGAACTGTAAGCCCGCCCTGCCCGCCCGCCAACTGCAACCAAACGCTTTGAATCGCTTTGATCTCGTCCGGCTGGATCGTCATAATCCATCCGCCCGGGCGCTCCTCGGGAGTCGCCGCGCCGATCAGCCAATCGCCGGTAACGCCAATATACGTCAGTAAATCGGGCGTCGCCACACTGGGATGAACGAAGATGGTGTCTACATCTCTTTGGAGGATCAGGTAATCGGCGTAGGGGTTATAGCGCGCAGGGTCTTCTTCCGCTGGGATTTCGATATTTTGCGGATAACAAGGCTGCAGATTTTCGACAAGGCAAAAAGCGGGGAAATAGATCACCCGACACAATCCGCAATAGTAGATCATCCCATTGCGGAACGCCGCGGCGGCGCGCTTCGCATCAGGATCGTCCTTCGGCAAGATCATACCAATATGGTATTCATCCGTAACCAGCGCCGCCGTATACCCAGCCAGAAAGGCGACAATATCTAATTGTGAAGAACTGGCAAGCGCGCTCACATTTCCCCCCGCGGAAACATCCGGAATGTTCAGCGCTAAGAATTGCACCTGCGGCGCAGCAGCGGCAAGCGCAACAACACCCGGGTCAGGCGGAAGCGCAATCACGATCCGCAAACCAGGCTCCGTCAAATCGTCCACGTCCAATGAATTCCTCACCTGAAAGCGCATGTCTGAAGCCTGCGCTAGATCATATACCGTTTTTTGATAAAGCTCCGAAGTTTCAGGATCAAGATCGGCAGGCAAAACCAAAATCGCAAGCGGCACGGTGGGCGTGGAAGTGGACGTAGGCGGGACAATTGGCGTTTCCGAAGGGCGCGGCGTAGGCGTTTGAGCGGGCTCATTTCCGCCGCACGCGCTTATTGCTGCCGCCATAATGATCAAGAAAATCGTAAATCGTTGACGCACTTTTTTCTCCAATGAATAGAATGGGCGAATTATACTCGCTCAAGCCGGAACGCTCTTTAGCGCTTATGGGTATAATTCGGCGCGATGTCAAAACGCGCTTTCACGATCGCCATCGTCGCGACGGCTATCGTCGCCGTCCTCGCCGCTGTATATTTGCTATATCGTCCCCAGACGGAACGCCTCATCAAATTTCGTATGTGGATAAACCGCCCCGCGTTATATCCCGACTGGAGCCTAGCCGCCGGTTCAAAATGTGGAGCTGCCTCCTTTCTCTTTCCCACTGACGGATTCGTCGGCTTCTTGTGGGGTGATTCTTTCAGAATTAACCATACGCATCAAGGGATTGACATCTTCGGGGGCGCAGAGGCTGGCGTTACTCGCGTCATCTCAGCTTACCCCGGTTACCTCACCCGCCTACCCGAATGGAAATCTGCAGTCATTGTACGCGTGCCAAACGACCCGCTCCACCCCGGCCAACAAATCTGGCTATACTATACGCATATGGCGGATCGCTTCGGCAATTCATTTATCGTAGAAGAGTTTCCAGCGGGCACGTCAGAGCGACCGGTCGAAGCGGGGGCGCTGCTCGGTTACCAAGGAGATTATTCAGGCGATCCTAACAACCCTGTCGGCGTACACTTGCACTTTTCAATTGTCAAAAGCGATGATGCGGGAAAGTTTGAGAGCGAGCTGAACATCAAAAATACGCTCGATCCCTCGCCTTATTTGGGCTTGCCGCTTAACGCCGGCGAGAATCGCAATCGCATTCCTTTATGCGAATCAATGGAGGATGAATGAAAGAGTTACAGAAGTATCGCAGCCGATTGATCGAGAGATTGCTCGCCGCAGCGGAGGAATTTCGCACAGCGTGCCTTGCCGTCAACGATCCTTTCGCGCCGTTAGAAGCAGGCGGCTGGAACGCGCATCAGGTTGCCGCGCACACCCGCGATGTGCATCGGCTCGTATATGCGGCGCGCGTGCGTCGCACAGTCGCCGAAAACGTTCCTACCTTTGAGAACTTCGACGGCGCCGAGCACGCCGCCGAACATTACGATCCAAATGAATCGCTTAATCAAATGCTGGATGATTTTATAACCGACGTTCGCACTCTGGCAGAATTCTTGAACGAACTGCCGGCTGAAGCGTGGAAGCGCGAGTCTAATCACGCTACGCTGGGCGGCGGGCTTACGCCGCAAGCCTGGGTCGAACGCGGTATCGCGCACATAGAAGAACACATGGCGCAAGTCAAAAGTTAACGTTATGGAAACTGCCTTACCGACCTACCGGACTATCCTCAACACGGTGATCGCGCGGCTGTCTCCCCCATAGCAATCTATCACCAAAGAGCAACGCCGATGAGATGAGACGCCCACAACAAAAGCGGTTCATACAATCGTAACGCTGCTAAAGCGAAGAACGCGCCGAGCGCCGCGCCGGCAATAATATCTGAAGCGTAATGCACTCCCATTGCTACGCGCGCCAAGGCGACCAGCGGAGCCCAAATCCATAAAATAATCGCTAACCCAATAGGTCCGAACCCAGCTGCCAGCGTAGCGATCAGAAACGAACGCGCGGCATGTCCCGACGGGAACGAATGCGGATCGGTATTTCGATAGACGCTGCCCCATTCGCCCTCGGGTCGCCTGCGCCGCACGATGAATTTAATCCCCATTACTAATGCCGCCAGAACACTGATGCCTGCAAACTGCACGACAGCCCATTCTTTCCAGAATGAATTCCCCGATCGCCAGAGCAGGATCATGGCAATGCCCCAAAACCAAGAATCGCCCGAATGAGCGAAAAATACTGCAATGGAACGCACTATGCCCGGCTTTTCAGCTACGCGTATCCGTTCGGAAGCGCGCGCGTCCCATTCGAGAAAGGCGCGAAGACTCATTTGGAGCGAGTTCGAGGCGCTGCCGCAGGCTTCGTCCGAGTCGTCTTCTTAGGGGAAGTCGAACGTTTCGTTGTTTTAGTCGTCGCTTTCTTAACAACGGTCTTTCGCTTAAGTTTGCGCTGTTTCTTAGCAAGGTCTTCGCGCATTAGTTCAAGTTGATGCGGTTTATCCACATCCATGCAAGGTTCGGCATAGGGCCAAATGATCGCGCGTCCTTTGATGCCAATACGTTCGCTCACACGAGTCACCGCCTGCTCCAATGTCAGTTGCCGCGTTGCCAGCGCAAACAACAATCCTAAGCCCAACTTGCTCGCCTGTTTAAATGGACTTTTGCGCGCGCCCAGCAGGGATTCCCACAAGTCCAAATGATCGGTCGCCACGCTTACATGGCAGAGGTTAAGATCGGACCCGCAGAGTTCCATATCTTTGAGGGCGCTATAGGTGCGATTCGAACCGGGGTAGCGCTTTTCCATCACCTCGCGCGGACATACGCCGTAATACAAATCGTCTTCAGTTTGCATGGCGGTTTCCACCAGCCAATCCACCATATGTCCTTCAAGCGCAGGGATATCGGAGGAAGCGATCAGCACATATTTACTGTTCTTGTTCAATTGCAACGATTTATTGATTCCCGCGACAATATTCGCCAACATACGCCCTTGATTTGGCAGATAATGCAACGGCTTTGTGCTGCGTAACTGATTTTTAGGCGATAATCCCGCCACGATCACACTGTCTACATGCCGCGAGTCGTTCAGCGCATCCAGCGTCCACTGCACCATTGGTTTACCTGCGATATCCACCAGCGCTTTCGCGTCGCCTTTTACATAGGAATAGAGGGGGTCTTCCGGTCTGGGTATGCCGCCAGCCAGCAAAATTGCGTCCATGTATTCTCCTTGTTAACCGTGATAAAAACGCGCGTCGGGCTTCGTCTAATTTAATTTCCGCAGTTGCGGCTCAAGCCCAAGGCGGTCAATGAGGTCGTTCAGTTCGGCATTTGTTAAAACACGCCCTTTACCGGCAACGGCTATCAGCGCCGCTTCCATCATATTCGTGCCAAATGTGCGCCCGTCCAACTCCAGCGTCGTCGTCACGAGATATTTGACGCCGCGTTGCTTAAGGGCTTCCACATCGGCAGGCGTGGTCGTATTAGTGACGATGATCTTGCCGCGCATATCGTCTGGCAGATGTTGCTTTACGTAAAGGAAGTCGCCGCCGGTCACGGTATTGCCTTGATAGTATTTTTCGTATTTGGGCGTAATTTTTTCCTGCTTTTCGCCGGTAGGATATAACATACTAAGCGGCATCCGCCCCACGATCGGCATCAAAATTCTGGCAGCGGCGTTGAGCGAACGCATAGACTGAATTGCCATAGGAATGTCCAATCCGAACATTAGATCGCCAAAGACGCATTGGTATCCCGCATTGACGAACGACTCAGTCATGCCGTAGCGCGTAATACCCGCGACCAGAAAAGCCGTTTTAGGTTGAATCTCATCGCCAATTTTCCGCTCCACCCACTGCATCACGCGCGTTTCAAGCGTCTCGCGTATGCCATTCCCATCCACGCAGGGCGTCTGCTTTACATCTTGCACTAACTTAAGCGCGCTATACAGCGGATACCACTTCCAAGGCGTGGCAACGCCCAAGTCAATCCCGCCGACGCCGAACGCATCCACCTTTCCATCCATTTCTCGGAATAGTTGACGGGCTTTCGCTTCATCGCCGTCTGTGCCAATACGTTCAATTCGTACTGTCTCGCCCAACAAATCAACCTCGACCGTCTTGTTGCGGGTGGAAGAACCGAGACTAACGCTCACAGCATGTTTCATATAGTAATTCCTAAAAAGAGGATAGTTAATTATAGTACAGAATTAGGCTTCAGTTGAACGGGGAGTGTGAAGTAAAACGTCGAGCCTTGCCCCGCTTCGCTCTCGACCCAGATCCGACCGCCGTGAAATTCGATAATTCGTTTAATGAGCGCCAGCCCAATGCCAGTGCCTTCTGACTTAGGGTCAAGTTTATTGAATAATCCAAAAATCCGCTCAAAGTGCTTACTCGAAATGCCTACGCCGTTATCGCGCACGAAGAAAATACACATATCGTCCTCCATGCCCGCTTGTCCGATCTCTATACGGGGAACCGGCTGAGCGCCCATAAACTTAACGGCGTTGTCCACTAGGTTTTGCAAGACCTCGAGGATTCTCTGACGATCCCCATAGACAATGGGAAGGTTCTCTTGTGTCTGCACAGCCACGTTCCATTTACGTATCTGCCCTTGTACAAGCGCGACCGCTTCTTTCGCCAGATCATTCATACAAATTTCAACCGGTTCGTTCACCATACGCCCCACCCGCGAAAGGTCCAGCAGATCGTCGAGCAATTGTTGCATTTTCCCAGCCGCATCTACAATACGCTGTATATCTTTCTGAAGGCGATCGTATTTCTCCTCTTGCAAGTCTTTTTCCAGATAGCCGAGAAAACCTCGGATAGTAAAGAGCGGAGCCTTAAGGTCGTGCGATACCGTATACGTGAAACGTTCAAGTTCAGCGTTCTTGGAAGCAAGTTCGGCGATTGATTTCTCGCGCTCAATTTCCGCCTGCTTGCGCGCTTCCAGTTCATATTGAACATTAGCGTATAAACGAGCCCGTCCCATCGCAATGCCGATGTGCTGGCTCAGCGCCTCGATCAAGCGGAAATCCGATTGAGTCAATTTGACACCATGAGCGCTTTCCACATTCAACACGCCCGCCACGCGCCCGTCGATTGATAAGGGAACGCAAATCTGCGAAAGGACTCCCTCAAAGACAGAAATAAAATCCGGGTCGGCGCGCACATCTTCCACCAGAGCCCCCTTGCCTGTGCGCGCTACGCGCCCGGAGATGCCGGTCGTCACCGCAATTCTTAATGCTTTAGCTTCATACCCAACCTGATGCTGAAGGACCAACTCATCGCCTTCCAACAGAAGCACGCTCACTAATGCGTACTTAAACGATTCGGCAATAGTTTCCACTGTCTTCCGCAATAGCGTGGATAAATCTAACTCTTGCAACATCACATTGCGCACATTGCCCAGCAGGGCAAGCTCTTGCGCTTGCTTTTCAGCGGTCTTATAGAGAACGCGGTATTTCTGTTCGCGTGCTCTCACCTCAACATCCGCCAGTTGACGTTGAATCGCCGCGCCAAGCACATTCGCCGCGGCTTCTAAAGCGTCTATTTCCACATCCGACCATATTCGAGCATGTTCCACGTCGTCGAATCCGATAATTCCCCACCATAATCCGTTCACATAGATCGGAACATCCAGCAGCGCCTTTAAGCCTGACTTCTGGAGAAAGCGCATATCTCCCGGCGACGTACGTTGCGCATCGCCTACATAGGGCAACCCGGCATTGAGCGCATCGTACCAGCCATTAAGATCGTCGTTATTCAAAGGGATGTTCTGATAACCTGCGGCTCCAGCGCTAAGCGAGGTCGAATGTTCGCCCCATTCAAATCGCAAAGAAGTTACGCGAGCGCCGTCGGCATTGCGATGATTCTCGAACAAATACGCATGACTGGCTTCGATCGCCTCGCCCAAACCTTTTAAGATCGCGTCAATTTCTATTCTCCAGTCCGTAGATCTTAACAGGTATTTCGCCGCCTCGGCAACCACTCTTAGAACCGATGCGTGTCGCCGCGCATCCTTCTCGCTTGCCGCTTGATCGCCCGACAGGCGACATTCGTCATTCTTTCTCGTTGTTGGCATACTATCGCTCATTGAACAAATTATAGTATAAATCCACTGTGTAGAAATTTCTCATTAATCGTAGAAAGCTTTCAGAATATCGCACATAAAACGCATCCATGCAACGCATACGCTTACATGGAGCGCAAATTGTTTCAAATGCGCCTATGATACAATCCGTTGCGAACATGATTTGCGAGGCTATAGTTCTAAAGCATCGCTAAGAAATTTTCGATACTTCACATGCCATTATCTTAGCAGCGTTGCCGAGCGTTCAAAATCTATCCAGCGCAGGCTGTCGCTTGAACGATTATAAATTCAAGATTTGAGTGAGACCCCCTATGCATATTCTAGTAACCAACGACGACGGCGTACAAGCGCCCGGACTACTCGCCCTCGCACAAGAGATCCGCAAACTCGGCAAAGTAACCGTGTTTGCGCCCGATAAGAATTGGTCCGCTTCCGGACATGTGAAAACGCTGGAACATCCTTTGCGAGTGCGCGAAACGCTGCTTGCCGACGGATCAATCGCGTTCACCTCCGACGGCGCGCCATCAGATTGTGTCGCGCTGCCGCTTTTAGGGTTGACCGACTCTGTTGATCTAGTTATCTCAGGCATCAACCCACACGGAAATTTGGGACACGATATTACCTATTCAGGCACCGTCACCGCCGCGATGGAAGCGGTCATTACAGGCGTGCGCGGAATCGCCGTCTCGCTCGAATCGCCCGACGGGCATAGAGGCGCATTGGATTACTCTACAGCCGCTATTGTCGCGCGGCATGTCGCGGAGCGCGTCATTGCCAACGGATTGCCTAACGATGTTGTGATCAATGTCAACGTGCCATACTTGAAAGAAGAGGAACTGAAAGGATACATGATCACGCGACAGGGATTGCGCGTCTATCGCGACGCGCTCGATAAACGACTCGATCCGCGCGGCAAGCCATATTATTGGATTGGCGGCGATGCGCCCACCGGCATAGACGAACCCGGCACCGACTTTGGCGCATTGAACGCGGGCTATGTTTCCATCACGCCGTTGCAATTAGATCTGACAAATTACAAAGCAATGGATACGTTGAAAGAGTGGAGTTTTTAAGCTGGCTATGGATGCTATTCGCTATATCTCCCCTCCCAACCAGCAAGCCTATTACGAACAAGTGTGGACTCTTGTGCGGCAAATCCCGCGCGGAAAGGTCGCGGCGTACGGGCAGATCGCGTTGATGCTGCCTCCGCCGAATGGAGTGGAGTTCGAGGCGTATAAGGCGTTCGGTCCGCGCTGGGTGGGCGGCGCGATGGCGAACTGTCCCGACGATGTGCCGTGGCAAAGAGTCATCAATTCACAGGGGAAGATCAGCGAACGCGCGGGTGCGGAGAGGCAACGTCTGTTGCTGGAAGAGGAAGGCGTTGTGTTTGTGAAAGATAAAGTGGATTGGAAGAAGTTTGGATGGCGAGGGTTAGATGAGGGAGATGAGCCGAAGCAGGAAAATTTATTTTGAAAGAATAGATATCCGTCATTGCGAGGAGGGCGTAGCCCGACGAAGCAATCTCCTACGAGGACGATATCTCCACCCCAGCGATGGAGATTGCTTCGCTTCGCTCGCAATGACGCTACCCCGCCAACTCCACCACTAGCATATCCATCGCCAACTCCAGCGTGGACTGGCCCGTCTTAACCCCTTCGTCAATTCGCAATAATTTTCGATAAATACTTTCGAGCGACTCGATGGAAAAGCGCGTCGCTTGTTGCGTGGTCTTCTCCGCCACGAATGGATGCACGCCGAGCGCGCGGGCGACATCGTCTTTGTTGCCGCGCCCATCGAGAATTTCGCGCGCTTGAATCAGCAAGCGGAATTGCCGCACAACCATCCCCCACAGCGAGAACGGGTCTTCGGTTTCGAGCAGGCGATGCAATAAATGTTGCGCCGATTTGCCGTTGCCGTTCGATAACGCATCCACAAAATCGAATACGGATTGTTGCGACGTGACGATGCAGACCGCTTCCACATCGGAGACTGTAATTGTCCGCGACCAGTTGACGTATGCCAGCAGTTTGGCGATCTCCATCCCCGCCTGGCGCGTGTCCACGCCGACCATGTCTTTGAGCATTTCTGCGGCGCGCGGCTCGATCTGCCCGCTTTGGTTTTTCGTTTCGTTGACGATCCAGCTTGTCATGTCCCTGAGTTTCGGGAGCATGAACGCTTTGGTTTGAATGGACTTGCTATTCTTCTCCGCCCATTTCACCAACCAGTGTTTGTCGGCATCGCGCGGCTCGACAGATTCATACATCACGACGCGAGTCGTCTCTGGCGCTTTTTCGATGAATTCAAAAAACTTTTTTCTCGACGACGCGTTGTTGTATTTCGAGGATGGATTCGCCAGCAAAACCAGTCGTCTCTTGGCGAGGAACGGCATAACATTGACGACAGTATTTAAATCCGATTCGCTCATCGAACGCGCGTCGAGGCGGGCGGTGTTCATGCCCGCGCTGGTGGGGTCGGTAAAATCGGAGTCGAAGTCCTTGAGTTTGCGCGAGATGGCAAATTCGTCGTTACCGAAGAGGAAGTAGAGGTTGGGCATGGGGAAAGGAGTAAGAGCAATGAAAGAAGAAAGTGGAAAGTGGATGGACAAGATACGAGTTACGAGTTGCACGTCTACCTGTGTACGTGTTTACCCGTTTACTGGTCTACTTGGTAATAACACGATGCACACCTTTGCGAATTAAACGAACATCCACGATCTGCATGTTGCCCAAGTCCGCTTCGGTGGTGATGTATTTTTGCAGCCAGGGTCCGAGCGACTTGCTCAACAAGTAGCCGAAGAGAGCGAGCATCAACGCGAAGGGAATCAGTCCGATTCGCCAAAAGGTGGAACGCGCTCCACGAATGGGCATCCAGGCAAACGTCGCGGGAAGAAGCGCGGCGACGACTAGATTCGTTCCGCATCCCTCGTGGACGGCGAGTCCGCTTTCGCCCGCGTTGAGTCGCGTGTGGGCTTCGTTCGCGCAGGCGATCACATCGTCGGTGGGAACGTCGCCAAGCAGAAAAAATCCAGTCGGGTTGGAATGTCCCGCCATGGATTGATTTTTATATTTGCGCGCAAGCAGATGAAGCGTGGCGTGTTCGAGTGCATGATTTTTTCGAGTTTCGAGAATGAGAGGAAGATCAAGGATCATGCGGCGATTATACACCGCATGATTTGATTCTATTCCGCAACGACAGCGACCTTGTCCACAAACGACGTGTCATGCGCTTGTTGTTTGAACGCGCCTACATCAATACGGGATAACATGATCGCGGCGACGAACAACATCGCCGCTTCGATGCCGAACACGACGAGATACCCGCTCAATGCCTGACCTGTGACTCGCGTCGCCACATCGGCAACCACGCCCGCCATCAGCAGACCCGTGAGACGCGAAAGTCCGTTCGAGAAGCCCCACGCGCCGATGTAAAGTCCCACTTTTTCTGGGACGGTCAACTCAAACATCAACGCGAGATTCGCAACGGTGGAAATGCCTGTGCCGAATCCTAACAGCATGATGCCGATATAAAAAAGCGACAAGGATGCCATCAGTCCGCTGGCGATGACGATGAGAAAACCAGCCAACGCGCCAAGATTACCGATCTGCGCGATGACTTTTTTATTCACACGTCCTTCCATAAAACCAGCGACGATGAACGCAATCAGCGTGAATGTACTGCTGATGGACACGATGCGCGAAGTCTGTTCGAGGGTCATGCCGAAAGCTTGCGCACCGAAGGGCTCAAGCAAAACGTCTTGACCTAAAATCGCGGCGAGGAGCAATAGTAGGTAAACGAAGAAAATTTTGGCAACACGATTCTCTTTGATCGCTGAAACGATTTCTTTGAGGCTATAGTTCTCGGAGCGCGGGCTTAAGTCCGCAGACCTGGGTTCAAGCTTGACGAGCCCGAGCAGACCTAAGGTCAGGGCTGAGACGGCGACAAGGAGGAAGGCACGCGTGAGGGCTTCGGGAGTGTACGTCGGTACGAGATGGCTAAGGGTGATGCCTGTCGCGATCAGACCAATGACCATCACAAAGAACATAGTGGCAATCGTCGCGCCGCGTCCCTTTTGACCCGAGACTTCGGTGGCGAGTGAAAAATACGACACAGCCGAAAGGTTGTAGCCCATGCCCCACGCGCCGAACGCGAGAAGGCCAACGACGATCCCGAGATTGAAATTTTCTGTGAGCAATACAGCCACTTGCGGAGCGACTGCCACGCCAACGACACACAGGAGCAATCCCACAAAAATATATGGCGTGCGGCGATACCCGAAGATGGGATTACGGTCAGAGAACGAGCCGATGGCAACTTGAATCGGCGCGAGCAGATACGGCAAGATGGCAAGCAATGTGAAAAGAGTCTTCGAGAATCCGAGATCAAAGATCATCACGCGGTTGAGCGTGCTGTTGATGGGCACGAGCGTGATGGCGACCGCAGTGTGGATGAGGGCAAGCTGGAGACGTTTAATGAACATAGATTAGTTTGGCAGTTAGTTAGTTTAATAGTTTGGCGGTCGAGTAGAGCGCAGCAAAGACGAAGGACGCATCGAGACCACACTATACAAGATAACACGTAGACGGGATGTTCCGTGGGCGCTTAGAATTCCAGTGCGAACCAACCGAACAGGCAGATCACCCAACTAGTTGCGGCATTCTTTCTTTTACCCAAATCACAGCCTCTTCTTCATTATCAAACATTGCGCCAGGGCAATTATACATACGGCTAATGATCTTGTTCGCTAGCGGCTTATAAAAGGACACAAACTTGCTATCCGAACTGACCATAGCATAGCCCACGCAATCTTGTCCAAAGCGCTCGCGCTTAGCAACTATCCATGATTTAAATGTTCTGGCGACACCAGGTTCACGCTCGTATTTATGCTCGTGGCCGTCATCATGTTCGTCATCTTCAAGTTTATCCAAGTCCCCGTCAAAATCTTTCTCGAAGTCTTCGTCTTTTTCGTGGTCATCCGTTGGTTTATAGACCGTTACTACGCCAAACTTTCCGCTAGGGGATAGCAGCGTATCAACATCGGCGAATAATTGCTTCATATTTTCAAGAGATAAGTAACCGTAGAAGCGCAGAACATACAAGGGCTTCATACTTTCATCGATCATGTAGGACATATTTTACTCCTTTGAGTAGATTTGAATGAGCCGACAAATCGGCTGGAGCTTCTTCATCTAAAAGTCGGGCACATGATAATGACCGCAACCTGAATAGTCTAGATACTTGTAATGAAATTGTGTTATATTCCACGACGATCAGTTTTCAATCATGTTGATGATTTTGACCTTTGCGGTTTTCCCGCAGAGCATCAAGACGAAGAAATCTCGGCGGAGAGATCCCGCCCCTACAATGACAAGATTTACATGGAGTTTAATGACCGTCAGCCCCGCCATGCGGCGTTACGCCGCCGAAATTTACCGCCTACAACAAGATCATGATCTTGTGCCGCTGGCGCTTCTCAGCGCGCACATAAACGCATCCGCTCAAGCCATCGCCACAATGGTTAAACGCCTCAGCAAAAGCGGATATTTAACTTACGAGCCTTACCGCGGCATCCGTCTGACGCGAACAGGCGAGCGGATCGCTATGCCTGCGTTACGTCGCCACCGTCTGACCGAGGCGTTCCTCGTCAAAGTAATGAAGTACGACTGGGCGTCCGCCCACGAGCTTTCGGATGTGTTCGAGAAGGGCGTCAACGACGAGATTGAAGATCGGATGTTTGAACTGGCGGGTCAGCCCACGCGTTGTCCGCACGGGGAACCGATTCCATCTAAAGAGGGCGTCATGCCTGCTGTTGAGGATGAGCCGCTATCAAATGTACCCTCTGGCTCCGATTGCATCGTCAGCCGCGTCCGCACGCACGACATGGATAAGTTGCGTTATATTGCGGAAATTGGTCTCGTCCCAGAGACGCCATTCCATTTATTAAGCTGCGCCCCATTCAAGGGTCCGCTAAGACTCGAAATGAAGCCGCACGATCACATCATCGGTTATGAGTTGTCAGAGTCCATTTGGGTGGAAGTGACGAAAAAGGGCGAGGGAAATAAACTGCCGCCGTTGAAAACGGCATATGGAAAATCGACTTGATAAAGATGGTAGAGATGCTTCGGGACGCGGGGCATCTCTCAGCATGACATGCCAGTGAAATCTACTTCTCCTTGATCATCTGCCGCGCCACCTGCAACAACTCATGCGCGGACCTCAACGTCCCCTCGCCCACTTCGCCGAGCATTTGCGAAAGTTCGAGTAGGCGCGGCTCGCCGTCCAACCGTTCGACGCGCGTGAGCGTGCGGTTGTCTTGGATCAATTTCTGCACTTGATAATGCTCATCGCCGAAGACAGCCAACTGCGGAAGATGCGTCACACAGAAGACTTGATGCGAGCGCGAGAGATTCCACAATTTCTGACCAACCGTCATGCCCACGCGCCCGCCGATGCCCTGATCAATTTCATCGAAGATCAACGAAGGAACTTCATCGGCGCGCGCCAGTACGTTTTTCAACCCCAACATCAAGCGCGATGTCTCGCCACCCGAGGCGATCTTCGCCAGCGGTTTGAGTCCTTCGCCGGGGTTCGGCGCGATCAAGAATTCGACGCGGTCAATTCCATTCTGGTCAAACCCAATGCGCGGACCGCCGTTAAGCGGCACACCGTTCGGGTCGGGCTTCGTCTGAAAGTCCACGCCGAATTTTGCGGCGGACATTTTGAGGTCGTCGAGTTCGGTTTCAATGCCGCTTCCCATCTTCGTTGCGGCAGATTTTCGTTTTTCTGAAAGCGCTAGTCCTTGCTTGCCCAACTTCTCCAATAACTTTGCTTCGTCTAATTCCAATTCGTTGATTCGATCCGCCGCGCCCGTGATGGTTTCGAGTTGTTTGCGCGCACTCTCGCCCGAGGCAATTACTGCGGGAATGTTCCCGCCATATTTGCGAGAGAGCGAATGGATCAGGTCGAGTCGCTCTTCCACTTGATCGAGCCGCTTCGGGTTGAACTCGATCTCTTCCAAATAATCGCGCAAGTTGTGAACCACATCCGAGATCGTATCAATCAACACTTCGGCTTGATTCGCCAACTCGCTTTGCGCCGAATCAATCTTTGCCAACGCAGCGAGCGCTTGCGCGGCTTGCCCAATCAGATCCGTTGCGGCGGGAGTCTCAGACGAGCCTTCCTCCAACACAGCCAGCGCCTCTTGCGCGTTCTGCGCCAGCGACTCGGCATTCGCAAGCCGATCACGCTCTTTGCGCAACTCTTCCTCTTCGCCCGCTTTCAAACGCGCGGCTTCGATCTCCTCCGCTTGATACGTGAGAAATTCCACGCGGCGATCCGCATCCGCTTGCGCTTTACGCAATTCATTCAACTTGTGGCGCACGCCGAGCAACGCATGATATGTCTGACGATATTCGCTGAGGGGGCGCGAAACTTCGGCGAAGCGGTCAAGCAGACCCAAATGGGCGCGTGAATCGAGAAGCGATAGATGCTCCGCCTGCCCGTGAATATCCACGACGAGCGATCCAATTTCTTTTAGGAGAGAAACGCTCACCGTCCGCCCGTTGACACGCGCCACACTCCGTCCCTCTTTTCGGACTTCGCGCATCAGCACGACGTAATTCGGATCGTCCATCAATTCTTCGCGGTTCAGGATGTCGTGCACCGATTCTCTTTCCGGACCTTTGAGCTGGAACACACCCTCGACGAACGCGGCATCTGAATCGGTGCGCACGAAGGTCGTGTCCGCTTTGCCGCCGATGAGCATGACGACGGCATCGAGGATGATGGATTTGCCCGCGCCCGTTTCACCTGTGAGGATGATCAGACCGGGACCAAAACGCAAGTCGAGTTTATCTATGATCGCAAAGTTATGAATGCGGAGTTCGGTTAGCATAAGTTTTAGGTTATCTGAACAATTGGATTCCAGAAAGACGAGTGTACACAACAGGAACAGCAAGCACGAGATAGATCGCTTGAAAGAGGATGCCAAAAATATTGAATGCGATCAGTTGAAACAAGAGGACGGGAATCGCGCCGACGACAACGGCAACGGCAATCGTTATGAACAACGAGCGCGCGCGTCTCTTTCGCGTGACCAAACGAACGCCTTCCGCAATGATCACCCCCGCCGCCGGCGCGCCGATAACGATGATAACCCAACCGAAAAAACCGATGCTGCCGGCTAGAATGACAAGAAACGAAACAACTCCCGAGAGAAAGCCTGCCACAATAAAACCAAGAATATAATCGTACCATTCCGACGTGTCGAATAATTTCTTCCGCTCGCGCACGCATTCAACGCACATATAGCCGGTCGGCGTGCTGACCGCGCATGCTGCGCAGATGGGTCGCTCGCAACGCTTACAGCGCAATGTCGTCGCGCGATTCGGATGGCGGTAGCAGTAGAGCGTTTCAATCTCTTGTGTCATCGCGGCATTCCCAAAGAATTTTCGTTCATATGTATAGTGAGATTGTGATAAAAATAGCCTGGGTCGCCGAAGCGAACAAATTGCGCGTTGATCTCCGCCGCGCGCACGTCAATGCGATCGTCCTTCATTAAGTTGATCGGCGCCTGCCCATCCACGCTCAGCACAGCGTTTTCGCTTTTTGGCGTCACACTCACGGTCGAGCCTTCCGCCAGCACAACAGCGCGATCCACTGAAAGATGCGGCGCGATCGGCATGAGCAAAATATTCCGCAACTTAGGCGGCAAAATGGGACCGCCTGCCGCAAGGGCATAAGCCGTCGAACCCGTCGGGGTTGAGGCGATGAGTCCGTCCGCAAGATAGCTAGTAAGCAAACTTCCATCCACAGAAGCGGTCAGGCGCACGGGACGCAAATTGGCGCCGCGCCCAACCACCGCTTCATTCAACGCGCGCCACTCGCCCAACGACTCGCCCACGCGGATATGTTCAGCATGCAGCATCATACGATTCTCGATCCACGCCTCGCCATTGAGCAATTTATCAAAGTACTCACGCCACTCCTTACGATCCACTTGGATGAGGAAACCGAGTCGCCCCAAATTCACGCCGAGGATCGGAACTCCGCTCGGAGCGCAAAGATGGCCCGCGCGTAAAACGCTCCCGTCGCCGCCAGCGATGACCAGCACGTCGAATTCGCCGCCGCGCACGCGTTCCCGTAAAGATTCATCATAGATCAACCCGTACGGCGCGTCTACGCCTTTTTCCTTTAAATATGCGGACATCGCCTCCGCCTCAGTTACGGCTGCGGGCATTTCTTTATGCGCGCAAATAACGGGACGCTGAGGAACAAATCGCTCGGACATAGGACGATTATAAAGTAAACAAGCGCACAAGTACACGGATGCGCAAAGTCGTATCTATATATACCTGCTTTATCGAATCAATGATTGATCACAAACTGATCGAAAGCCGCATCGCTTACAACGAGACGCCTGCTCGTGCGAGCGCGCAACTTCTCTCTTAATCCCATCGCGCTTCATTTCGACGATCAACTCCAACAGGGACTGTTCCAACTCGTGAGTGTACTCCACGGAAAAATTCTTGTCTTCATAATGGATGATCCCGTACGGCGGGCGTTTGCCATACGTTTTCTCGACCAATAAACAATACGATGCCAGTTGATAGATGTGCGAGTCGTATGGCGCTTCGGGCGCGCGGCTCGACTTAACTTCGATGGGAATAATTTTTCCGTTTTGCTCAACAAGATAATCGGGCTTGCCTGTCAACTCCAACGCGGCGTAGAACAGCGGCTTCTCCACTTTATTCCAGCCACCCGTGTCGGCGTAGATAACGCGTCCGCCGGGCAAGCCTGCCTCGCTTCGCTGGCGATTAGATTGCCAGAAGAAGAGGATGGCGAGGAAGATGAGAGCGAGGGAGATGTAGAGCATGGGGAAATTAGAAGATTAGAAGATGAGAGGAGTAGAGAGTGGGAATTAGAGAATTCTTGCGGTGCAGTAGGAGGCAAGCAAAATTAATGCAAGCATGAGAAGGATTAACCCAACCGTCCGCGCAAGGGTAGAGGCGAAGATTTTGCGCCCGTGTTGGCGGTGAAGTTCGGTTCCCGTCGCCATTTCGGCTTGGTTCTCGGATTCGACTCCCTGTTTTTTATACCACCACGCGCGGCGGCAGTAGAGATACGTTCCAATATCTGAAGAGCGGATGATAGCCACGACAGAAGTATAGCACAAATTTTCTAATTTCTTAGCGGGAGTATAATCATTCTATGAGCGATTTTCACTTTTACCACCCAGTCGAAGTCCGCTACGGAGATTTAGATCCGCAAGGACACGTCAACAACGCAAAATATCTCACCTATTTCGAGCAGGCACGGATCGCTTACTTGGTCGAGCTGGGATTGTTCACGAAAGACCAATCCTTTATGGAGATCGGCGTGATTCTGGCGGATGCTCACATTGCATATCATGAGCCTGTTTATTTTGGACAGAACATCAAGGTCGGCGCGCGCGTGTCAAAGTTAGGGAATAAATCTATTATATGCGAACAAAATATTGTGGATGCGGACACAGGCAAGGAATTAGCCAAAGGGGAAGTGGTGATGGTGACGTATGATTATCGTGCTGAGAAGACGATTCCCATTCCACAGGAGTGGAGGGAGAAGATTGTTGAGTTTGAAGGTTTGAAACAGGAAGAGGGTACGCCATGAAGAAAATCCCTTTTATCGTTGAGGAAGCGTTCGGAGACGGGTTTATCGCCCGCGCCCTCGGAGAATCCATTTTCACTGAAGCAGATACATGGGAAGGACTGAAAGAAGCCGCAAAAGAGGCGGTTCGTGTTCATTTTGAAGATGAAACCTATCGTGTTCGAATAATAAATAACGCCCAATAACGGTGTAAAGTTTTGGAGGAAAGATGGCGGTACCAGATTTTCAATCAATAATGCTTCCGCTCTTGAAAATTGCAGAGGATGGTCAGGAACACTCTGGACAAGAATTTCTTGAAAGGCTCGCTGAGTGTTTCAATTTAAGCGACGATGAGTTGAATGAGCTGCTGCCAAGCGGAAAGCAAACAAGATTTTACAATCGAGTTGGCTGGGCTCGAACATACTTAATCAAATCAAAGTTACTTGAAATGCCTCGCCGCTCGTTCTACAAAATTACTGAACGGGGAAAAGAAGTATTAAAAAGTAATCCAGACCGTATTGACATGAATTATTTGAAAAGGTTCCCTGAATATATTGAATTCAAGTCAAAAGAGAACGAAAAAGACAAGGGTGAGCAGAAAGAAGAAAACACAGAAGAAAGTACGCCTGAGGAAATTCTTGACGGCGCTTACCAAGAGATACGGGATAATCTTGCTTTAGAAGTCCTTGAAAATGTTATGAGTTGCTCGCCAGCCTTTTTTGAACGATTAGTTGTTGAATTATTGGTTGCGATGGGATATGGCGGTTCGCGACGTGATGCTGCTCGAGCAGTAGGTCAAACAGGCGATGAAGGGATTGATGGGATAATTGACGAAGACAGACTAGGACTCGACACCATTTATATTCAAGCAAAAAAGTGGGCGAACAATGTCGGGAGACCAGAGATCCAAAAATTTGTTGGCGCGTTGGCTGGAAAACGCGCCAGAAAAGGTATTTTTATTACAACATCCTCGTTTTCTTCAGATGCGGTCAGATACGCTTCTGATATTGACACAAAAGTCATATTGATTGACGGAAAAAGGCTTGCAGAATTAATGATGGATTACAACATTGGCGTCAATGAAGTAACCACATACAAATTGAAAAGGATAGATTCTGATTATTTCAGTATATAAGGAAAATCTAATGTCACTCCCACCCATTGACACAAACCACTTCACCAAATTTCTCGTTGATCTGCTCAACATCCCCTCGCCCACTGGGTTCGCCGAGCCTGCGATTGCGTTCGTCGAAAAAGAGTTGTCGCAATTCAAGCAGTTGGAATTGTCGAAAACTCGCAAAGGGGCGTTGGTGGCGAAGTGGAAAGTAGAAAGTGACCTGCCGCCTGTCGCGTTGACCGCGCATGTGGATACGCTCGGCGCGGTGGTGAAGGAAATTAAATCTAGCGGCAGGCTCAAGTTGAGTCGCATTGGCGGGGTGCAGTGGTCCACGATCGAAACGGAAGGCGTGTGGGTGTTCACGTCGAAGGGCGAGAAGATTCGCGGCTCGGTGTTGATTGACAATGCGTCGGGCCATATCTTTGGACCGACAGATACTCCGCGCAACGAAGATCATATGGAAGTGAGACTCGACGCGCGCACAACATCCAAAAAAGAAACGCGCGAGTTGGGAATCAACGTCGGCGATTGCGTGGCGTTCGATCCGCGCGTTGAGGTGACGAACGGATTCATCCGCTCGCGGTTTCTCGACGACAAGGCGTGTGTGGCGAATCTTGTAGCGGCGATCAAGTCGCTAGCCGAATCAGGCCGAAGTCCGAAAAGAAGCGTGTACTTCCACATCTCCAATTATGAGGAGGTGGGGCACGGCGCGTCGGCGGGAATCCCATCAGATGTGGCGGAGTTGGTCACGGTGGATATGGCGGTCGTCGGCGCGGGGCAGGAATCGGATGAGTTCAGCGCGACGTTGTGCATCAAAGACAGCGGCGGCGTGTATCACGAGGGCTTGAATAAAAAGATGCGCGCGTTGGCGGAGAAATATAAAATTCCGTATAAGACCGATGTGTATCCGTTCTATGGTTCGGACGGCGAAGCGTTCTGGCGCGCGGGCGGCGATGTGGCGCTGGCGTTGATCGGGCCTGGCATTGACGCGTCGCACAATTACGAGCGCGCGCACATGGACGGATTGAACGCGACGACGAATTGGATTCTGGCGTATCTTTTAGATTAACCGCTAAGAGCGCTAAGTGCGCGAAGATTTTTTAAAGATTTTCTTTGCGGTCTTCGCGTGCTTCGCGGTAAAAAGATTTTATGAAATTCGATGCTGCACTTCCCCCAACTGGATTGAAAGACGTTCCCGCGATCGCGAAAGCCGCGGAGGAAATTGGATTCGACGCGCTGTGGACTCAGGAGACTCAACACGATCCGTTTCTGCCCTGCGCGTTGATCGCCGATCATACAACGCGTCTTCACTTCGGGACGGCTATCGCAGTTTCCTTCGCGCGTTCTCCCGCCAACCTCGCCTACACCGCCTGGGACTTAGCCGCGCAATCGGGCGGACGATTCATCTTGGGGCTTGGGACTCAGGTCAAAGCGCACGTCGAGCGGAGGTTCGGTCAGCCGTGGCCCGAATCGCCTGTAAAGAAATTGCGCGAGCAGATCGAAGTCATCCGCGCGTTTTGGGATTGCTGGCAGAACGGGACGAAGTTGAATTTTCGCGGGGAGTATTACAAGATAACTCTCATGTCCCCTTTCTTCAATGCAGGAGCGATTGAACATCCAAATATTCCGATTTATATTGCTGGCGTCAACACTGGTCTTGCCAAACTTGCGGGAGAAATTTGCGAGGGATTCCATGTGCATCCGTTTCATAGTCCGCGCTATTTGAAAGAGGTGATGCTGCCTGCGATTGAGGAAGGCGCGAACAAAGGAGGAAGAAAGCTTGCTCTGAGCAACGTCGAAGAGAGGAAAGATGTGTCGGTTTCGGTGACTGCGTTCGTTGCGACGACTCCTGAAGAGATGAACTTCGCGCGGGCGCAGATCTCGTTCTATGCCTCGACGCCGTCCTACCGCCCCGTGATGGATTTGCACGGCTGGAGCGGCGTCGCGGAGACACTGTCCGCGCACGCGGCGAAGGGCGAATGGGCTGAGATGCCGATGCTCATCACGGATGAGATGCTGAGCGAGTTTTGTTTGGTGACGGATGAAAGCAAGTTGGCAAGCGAATTGAAGAAGCGCTATGAGGGGATCGCGGATCGGCTGACTCTGTACAGTCCCTTTGCGGCGGGGGAGAGGGATGAGTGGTGGAAAGGGCTGGTAGAAGAATTTCGGTAGATTGCAAAATTTGGGGACTTGCAGAATATCTCATTTTGAGATAAACTCTCGGCATGCATGTCATCTCCCGCAAGGCATTGATCCAATTCTGGGAAAAGCATCCTGACAGCAAGACCGCGTTTGTCCGATGGTTCAAAGTTGTAGAAACTACCGAGTTTCAAAGTTTTGCCGAATTGAGAAGAGCATTCCCATCAGCAGACAAAGTGCAAGAATGGATTGTTTTCAATGTTGGTGGGAACAAATATCGGTTGATCGCTTCTATTCACTTCAACCGAGGCAAGGTTTACATTCGGCATGTTCTAACGCATACAGAATATGACCGAGGAGATTGGAAGAAATGACACTTGTAAACGATCAAATCCAGACTTACTGGACGAACATCGCTCCTCTGCTTACTGTTCGCAACGAGCGCGAGTACAACACCGCAGTAAAACGCATGAACGAACTGCTCGACGAAATCGGCACGAACGAAAAACATCCACTCTACAGCCTTCTTGACACGCTTGGCACGCTTATCCACGCCTATGAAGAAGAGCATTACCCAATTCCCGAATCTTCGGGCGCGGATATATTACGCTTCCTCATGGAGGAAAATGGTATAACCCAATCAGATTTGCCTGAAGTAGGTTCACAAGGTGTGGTGTCAGAAATCCTGAATGGCAAACGTGAATTGAATCTTCGGCAGATACGCGGGTTGGCAAAGAAATTCAAGGTCTCGCCAGCGGCGTTTGTTTAGGAAAAAACACTTTATGAACTTCACCGACTACCAAACCAAATCACGCGCTACGGCAAAATACCCTGTCATCGGGCATGGAGTGATCTACCCCACGCTGGGACTCGTCAACGAGGCGGGGGAAGTGGCAGGCAAGATCAAGAAGGTGTTCCGCGACAAGGACGGCGAGATTAGCGCAGAGACACGCGAGGCGCTCAAAGCCGAACTCGGCGACGTGTTGTGGTACATCTCGCAAGTCGCCACCGAGTTGGAGTTGTCACTGGATGAGATCGCCGAGGCGAATATCGCTAAATTGTTGGATAGATTGGAACGGGGAAAGATTCAAGGGGATGGAGATAATAGGTAAAAGGGTAGATGAATAGATGAGGAGATAAGTAGAAAGCAGCGCTAGAACTATGCTCTATTCTCCAATCTCCATTCTCTTTCTTCCATAATCACACAACTTCACAATCGGACAAATTTCACACATCGCCCTCCGCGCAGTGCAGATTTCGCGTCCCAAACGGATGATGTTCAAGTGCGCGGCGTAATACGTCTCAGGCGGGAACAAGGATTCCAAATGCGGATGCGCCTGCTCAACGGTCATCTTCTCAGGACGGAGTCCGATGCGTCCCGTCACACGGTAGACGTGCGTATCCACAGGGAAAGCGGGCATACCCAATGAAAAACACAACACAATGGCGGCGGTCTTCGGTCCCACGCCGTTGAATTTAGTCAGCCAATTCCGCGCTTCATCCACAGGCATTTTTTTGAGAAACGACAGATCCATGTCCCCGCGTTCCTCCGTGATGGACTTCAACGCCTGCTGAATGCGCGGGCCCTTTTGATTCGCCAATCCTGCGGGACGAATCGCCTCGATCACCTCTTCTATTTTCGCATCGCGCACTTCTTCCCACGTAGGAAATTTATCGCGCAATAAATTGAACGCGCGATCGCGATTCTTATCGTTCGTGTTCTGCGATAGGATGGTGCAAACCAACTCGTGCACTGGCGGCATCGGATCATGCCAAATCGGTTCGCCGTAGAATTCGATTAATTTTTCATGGATCGCGATGGCGCGACGCGCCAGCTTCCACACAAATTTATCCATTAATAACCAGCCTCCTTGATCAGCCGCAACGTATTGTTTATCACATCCCGATATTTATCAGAGATTAGATCGTTAAACATCGCCGCGGTCAAACGATACAACGTCAATGCCGCCGCGCCGCGCGATTGATATTGCGACGCGTTCGGGTCGAGCCCCCACGCTTTGCGGAACGCGCTCACCCACTTCGTATCGCGTCCCACCGCCGCTTGAATCAAATCGAAATAGTGATTCTCACTGACGATCATAACTCCTCTTTGAACCGCCGCCGCTTCAAGCATATCGCCGACCAACCCCCATGTCGCGTATAACACCGCCGATTCGCGTCCGCGCATAAGACCGTTCAAAATCTTATGCGCTTCTTCCGCGCATCTCATCACTGTTTCCGCCGCAAACTCATCCGCCGCTGGCTGAAGCGAAGCAAAGTCAAACTCTTGCGCCGCTTTCTGCAAGTCAGCCAACGCCCCGTCTTTATCCAAGACAATCTTCATTCCGATTAAATTCGGCGTTACCCAAATCGCGCGCCGCGGATTTCTCAATGCCGCGCGGTCACTTTCAAGCGACACATACTTCAGGCTGACAAGTCTGTCGTCCATCCACTTCAATGCATACTGTTCAAATTCAGGAAGTTGACTCACGAAGATATTGAAATCTACATCGCTGTATTTCGCTTCTTGCCCGCGCGCATAGCTGCCTGCCACGCTCACGCCGACCACGGTAGGCGAATCGACTTGTTCGATTATGGATTGAATAAAAGAGTCGGAGATTGGCATAATCATCGTCGCAAACCTCGAGGAGGCAAGGCGTTTCTTAAACGCTACGAGACCGCTCCTTCAGGCGTCGCCTTCCTCGCAGAGACGTTCTCCACCCGCCCATTTTTCACGCTCCAAACTTCCGCCTTTTCGATGAAGTCAGGCGCAAATAAATTCAAATCGGCAGCGGTATATAATGCCTGCTCGCCTTCGTCAACGTACTTCAATAAATCGGCGCGACGCTGCAAATCCAACTCTGCCATCGCTTCATCGAGCAAGATGACGGGCCATTCGCCCGTGCGCGCTTTCATCCAATGCGCCTCGGCGAGTTTGAGCGCCAGCAGCGTCGTGCGGATCTGCCCACGCGAACCGTAATCGCCGAGATCAACCGCATTGACAAAAAAGCGCAGTTCGTCGCGATGCGGGCCGATGGTTGTTACGCCGCGCGCGATCTCCTCGCCGCGCAACGCGCGCAATCGCTTGCGGAATCCCGCTTCGATCTCATCTAACGCCAAACCCGAGCGATCAACGACCGTATCCAGCTTCAAGCCCAACTGTCCGACCGTCTGTAGAAGCGGATCGTATGCAGGTTGATAAGAAAGGCGCAGCGTCTCCGCTTCGTGCGTCAACTCAAAGTGAGCGCGCGAAGCGAGTTTTTGAATCTGCTGGACGGCTTCAATGCGCCATAAGATGATCTGCGAACCAAGTCGAGTCAACGCGTCATCCCAAACTTCAAGCTGGTCGCGGTTTCCGCCGCTTTCACTCAACGTTTTGAGCAAAGCGTTTCGTTGCGTGAGCGCCTGGCTGTACTCGTTGAGAACGCGCGCATACGCCGGCGTAGAGCGCGCTAATGCAAGGTTTAGGTAACGACGGCGAGTTTCCGGCGCGCCTTCTACGATCTGCGACATTTGCGGCGCAAAGACCACCGCGTTAAAATGCCCGATCGCCTCGCTGACTGGCTTCTTCACGCCATCAAGCAGAATTTCCTTGCGTAAACGCTGGCTATTCAACACTCCGACCGGTTCAAGGATCAATCGCGCTTCAATCCGATGCGTCCGCGCGCCGCGTTGATACTCCGCGACGAGTCGTGCGACAGCAGGTTCATCCTTCTTGTCGGCTTCGGAAAAGTTGATCAGTTGTCGGTCAACGTTGGCGTGAAACGAGACGAATGCCGCAAGGAAATAAATCGCTTCAAGGATGGTCGTTTTGCCTTGCGCGTTTGCACCCGTAAGCAAAACAACACGCGCAGGAAGATCCAAATCGAGCCGCGTGAATTTACGAAAGTTAGTGAGCGAGAGGCGACGGAGTTGCATGAGAAACAGCGCTCAGACTTCCTGCTCCGCGTCTACGGCGGTCTCTTCTTGCGGTTGCCAAACGCGGATAGCGCGTTCGGTGAACAAGACGCCGTTCAGATGATCAATCTCATGTTGGAAGATACGCGCCAGCCAGCCCGCAGCTTTGATGCGCACCGGCTTACCATAACGATTCAATGCCTTAACCTGAATCTCGGCATGGCGTTCCACCTCTCCGAGCAAGCCGGGGATCGAGAGACAACCTTCCACGCCGACGACCATCTCCGGCGAGGCTTTAATAATTTCAGGGTTGATCACCGCCCATATTTTCTTCAGTGCATCTTCTTTTTCCTCATCTTCTTCTTTTTCAAAATATTCGATCACGGCGATTCGTTCCGACAGCCCGATCTGCGGCGCTGCAAGACCAACGCCGGGCGCATCGCGCATGGTTTCCACCATATCGTCAATTAACGCGCGAAGCGACCCGTCAAATTTTGTGACCGCGCGAGCTTTGCGCTTCAGCACAGGATCGGGCAAAGTAATAATATTACGCAGCGTCATTCGTATGATTCCTCTTTTTCTCTTCCGCCGTTCGAAATTCCTCGGCATTTCTGTGATATGCGACCAGCCAATCAGCCATACGTTCGCGCTCGATCGCCACCGCCGCCTGAGTTTTCTTCGCCACGCGCGCTTCGCGACGACGATTAATATCCGCTTGAACGCCGGCTGGATCTCTCACATCTTCAAATATCAGCTTGCTTCCGCCCACAGTAATATATACATAACCATAGTTGAAAAGGTTGCCCAACAAGCCTTTACGTTCGTACTTTGTGCCTAAAATATCCTCAAGTTGAGCGGCGTTGCGTGTCTCTGTGCCAAGAGGCTTGCGATCTATGTCTATAATCTGATTATCGGTGATTTCAAATTTATCATTGCTCCAGTCTAGAAAACGAAACAGGAAACCGCCGAAAAATAATACCATTCCGCCTAAGCACAGAAGCGCGATCGCGTCTACGCGAGCGCCAGTCTTAAAGAACAAAGAACGCTCCGGATCGAAATATAACTGATATAAACGAGAAAAGAAGAAGCCTAGAAAAACAAGCGTTCCTAACGCTGAGATCCACGCACTTAAGAACAATGCCATCCAATGCTTACGATAAACGATGCCTTCATCCGTTTCGTAACGCATTTTCAAGGTGTTCGCGCCGAGTATTTTCAAGATCGCTCTGCCTTTAGGCTTGGGAATTGGTCCCGCAGCGGCCGCAGATTCAGACTCGGGTTCAGGCTCGGAGACGGTCTCTAATCCCAGCCGCGAACGGATTGCGTTTTTCATCGCCGTTTTCTCGGTCGCCACAGCCGCCTGTTTGGTCCTATCCCAATACTCGTTCACCATTTTTGCGGCTTGCTGTGGATGATTAACAGCCGCAAAATCTAACCTGCCAACATATGTGCGAACAATCACATTGCCGTAATCGAGAATCCGTCCCAACTGACTCATTTCCACTCCAACAGAAACGATCATGTGGAGCGGCGATTCCTGACGGCTATCGTAAATGCCGATTACTTTCTCCAGCCAGACCACGCGCCGATTTGTAACGACGTAATAATCGTTGCCCCAATCCAGAATGATCCAACCCAACCAGCCCAGCGCCGCGACCATCAGCCCTACCGCAGCAAACGCTACAATAAAGTGAGGTATTACTTTGAAGTAGGCAAAGCCAAAACCAGCGGACATAAACAAGACCATAAACGGAATGAGAATCTTCGGGAACAGCGCAATCCAATGCTTGCGCGCTAGAAAATAGACCACTTCGTCGGCTCTCAACCATTTGAAGCGAAGTTGTTGCGCTAAACGACGGCTTTGTAGCGCCACCGCTAGGTTATAACTAAGGTCGCGACGTTCGCGAAACAGCCGTCTAAAATCATCGCGCGATAGAATTAATAAAGAAGTATCTTTTAAGGCGGTTGCTGTAGCGGAGCGCCGGCGATTAGAAACTAACGCCATTTCTCCAAAATAATCATCTTGAACCAGTTGTACAAGCTGCACTTCTTTCCCATCCTGTTTACGGACAATGCGTACATGCCCGTTATAAATCATATAAAACTGGTCGGCTGGGCTGTCTTGTTTGACGATCACCTCTCCTTGCGGAACGGAAAGTTCCTCTACTTCTTGCGCTAAACGCGTAAGCGCTTCATCGTCCAACCCGTAGAAAAGGTGGATCTTCCTCAAGAAGGCGACACGTTCAGAAATCTCGATCATCATGGTTTTATTCTATCAAATTTCACGGAAGATAGCCTCTCGACCCGCCTCGACTTTTCGCTTTCGGTCCCCATGATAGAATCTGCGCATGAAAAAATGGCATTTCTGGCTGGGCGTGTTCATCAGCGCTCTCTTCATCTGGCTCGCCTTGCGCGGCTTACAATTAACCGATTTCTGGAACGCGGTACAAAAAGCAAACTATTGGTGGTTGGCGCCCGGCGTGGGGGTATATTTCGTAGGTGTGTGGGCGCGCGCATGGCGATGGCACTACCTGCTCAAGCCCATCAAGACAATTTCCACGAAAACCATGTTTCCTATCACAACTATCGGCTACATGGGCAATAACATTTATCCCGCGCGCGCCGGCGAAGTGTTGCGCGCTGTGGTCCTTAAGCGTAAAGAGGGCGTATCAGTTTCCGCCTCTCTCGCCACTATCATCGTCGAGCGCATCTTCGACGGCGTAGTGATGTTGGGATTTGTCTTCGTCAATCTGCCCGAGCTGGCAAAACTGACCAGCGCTTCGGGCTTCGTCGGCAACATTCAGCAAGCGGCGGTGATCGGAACGGGAGTCTTCATCGGCGCGTTGATCGTTTTCCTCGCAGCGGCAATGTTCCCGCAGACGGCCGCAAAAATTGGATTATGGTTCATTGTTCGCTTTACCCCAAAGCGATTACATGAACGCATCATCAGTCTGATGAATAAATTCCTCGATGGCCTCGCCTCTCTTCGTTCGCCATGGAATGTGTTAATGGTCTTTCTCACGTCGGTCGTCATCTGGCTGCTGGAAACGGGTAAATATTGGTTCGTAATGCACGCCTTCAACTTTACGGTATCTTTTTTCGCGCTAATGTTGATGAACGGCATTGTGAATCTGGCGACGACCATCCCTTCTGCGCCGGGCTATATCGGCACGTTCGACGCGCCCGGCATCGCCGTCCTCGCCGCCTATAGCGTAGATCAAGCCACAGCCGCCGGCTACACACTCACGCTTCATGTCGCGTTGTGGCTTCCCATCACGTTATTAGGCGCATACTTCCTCGCAAGAGAGGGAATTCACTGGACCGATTCATTGCGAGCCGAAACGGAGACGTTGTAAGCCAAATCCTTTCGCCGGGTTATACTTGAATGCAATTGCCCGATAGAAATATGTTTGTCTTATTGTGCCGATACGGATCAAAATGAGCAACTTCTTCAGGCGACGAAAGTATTAATTCTCGCAAGCAACCGGGTCAACCAGTTTAATCAAAAGGATAGAAAATGGCGCAGCCAGATCTTCATAACCGAGAAAGATTAAAGGCATTGATCGCCGACGACGTTCAGGAAACGCGCCGTAATACGCGGCTGATGCTTGCCACAATTGACGATGTGGAAGTAGTCGCCATCGCCTCAAACGGCTTACAAGCGATTCAATTTGCAAACGAACATCGTCCCGACGTCGTTCTGCTCGACGTCAACATGCCCGGCATGGATGGACTAACCGCTTATCGTGAAATCGCCAAACTGCATCCTGCAATAGGCTGCATTATTATTTCTGCGGAAAAAGACACGAACACGCTTCAAGCCGCGATCTCGGCTGGCGTGCAAGAATATTTAGTTAAACCGTTCACCGGCGACGAGTTGGAAACAGCCATTAAGAAAGTTCGCGCATACGTAACACAAGCGCGCCGAAAAACTTCAGAAGAGGCGCAAATCCGTAAACAACGCGAAACGTACCTCGCTCAATTAGCGGCTGAGTACGCCAAAACACATCGCACAGACGATCGGGCAATGGAAGTGTTCGAACAGCTGGCGATAAACCCCGCATGTGAAACACGTTGGCTGCAAACCCTCGCCATGATCTACGTCGTACGACAAAAATGGAGCCGGCTAAAAGCCCTCGCCGCAAAACTTGAAAAACGTAATAACAAATGACCGTCGCTTCGAAAAGGACAGTCGCTTCTATTGGGAGAATCAATGAAAATTGCGATCATCGGCGCTGGATACGGCGGGCTCGCCGCCGCATATGACTTAAAAAAAGCGGGGCACACCGTCGTTCTGCTCGAATCCGCAGATCATGTCGGCGGATTGGCGGCGGGGTTTAAAGAACCGCATTGGGATTGGTCGGTTGAAAAGTTCTACCATCATTGGTTTCAATCGGACGACGCCATGCTGGGACTCATCCAAGAACTAGGCTTACGCGACAAAGTCATCTTTCCGCGCCCGCTGACAGTCATGTATTTCGACGGGAAGTTCTACCCTTTCGATTCAATTCTCAACGCGCTTCGCTTTCCGGGCTTGGGATACGGTCTCAATAAAATCCGCTTTGGGTTCGTAGGGCTGTTCCTCCGCATGACGAACAACTGGCGCGCGCTGGAACAAGTCACCGCTGACGCGTGGATGATGAAATGGGCGGGCAAGCAAGTGTACGAACGGATGTGGAAACCGTTGTTGATCGGCAAATTCGGCCCGTTCTATCGAGACGTTAATATGGCATGGATGTGGGCGCGCATCAAAGCGCGGACAACGCGACTCGGAACATTCGAGGGCGGCTTTCAGCGCTTCTCCGACTTGTTCGCAGAACAACTGCGCGTCATGGGTGTGGAGATTCGGCTGGGAACGCGAGTCGAAGCGATTAGACGGAGTCAGGCAGCGAGGCTAAACGTTGACGGCGAATTGTTCGATCAAGTTTTGGTCACCTCCTCTCCAGCGTTATTAGCGAAGATGAGCCCCGAATTGCCAGAAAATTATTTGAGGGGATTGCTTGAATTGAAGTCCATGGGCGCAGTCGTGATGACGTTAACGCTCAAACACCAATTATCCGAACAGGGATATTACTGGTTCAGCCTGCCGAAAGAGGCTGGCTTTCCGATGCTCGCGTTGGTGGAACATACAAATTTCGTTTCTTCCGAACATTTCGGCGGCGATCATATCATATACGCAGGCGATTACCTAGAATTAGGGCATGAATATTTCTCGCTGACCGATCAGGAATTATTGAAGCGCTTCCTCCCCGCGCTAAAACGAATAAACCCCAAATTTGAACCGGATTGGGTGAAAAAAATATGGGTGAATAAAACGAATTATGCGCAGCCTGTGCCGCTGGCAAATCACTCCAAGAACATTCCCGCCATTCAAACGCCGATCGAAGGTTTATATTTCGCTTCAATGAGTCAAGTATATCCTTGGGATCGCGGCACAAATTTTGCAGTCGAAATCGGACGACGGGCGGCGAAGATCATGATGGAAAAATCATGAATCCGGAATTCATCAAACCCCGCTACGATAAAGGCGGTTTTGCGGGAATTCCCAACCGCGTGAAAGAAGCCTTTGCCTCCAAACAATATGACGCTGTCGTATTGTTTTTCATTGACGCTTTCGGCTGGCGCTTCTTCGAGAGATTTCAATCTACGCCGTTTCTACAATATTTTGCAAAACATGGCAAGATCGAAAAGATCGTCTCGCAATTTCCTTCCACCACCGCCGCGCATGTGACCACAATTCATACCGGGTTAACCGTCGGCGAAAGCGGCGTACACGAATGGTTCTATTACGAGCCTGAAGCCGATGCGATCATCATGCCGCTTCCATTCGCCTTTGCCGGTTCAAAGCAACCCGCCGACCTGACAAGCGCGGGAGTGCGCGCATCGTCAGTTTTTCCGCGCGGAGCTTTCTATCCTGAATTAAAAGAGATGGGCGTGAACCCATATTATTTCGGAGCGCATAAACTTACGCGTTCCATCTACTCAAAGACGATCATGGCTGGCGCAGAATTGGTCGGATTCGATTTTCTCGCAGAAGGCTTCGCCGATCTCACGTCGGTCATCGAACGCTCCACAACGCCGACGTATATCCACCTCTATCACGACAACATTGACGCGCTCTGCCATCAATACGGTCCCGCCTCGCCACAAGTGGAAACTGAAATTGAATCTTTCTTATCCTTAATGGATCGGTCGTTTGAGCGGATGTTCAAAGGGAAGAAGCGCGTCCTCTTTATGATGACCGCCGATCACGGCATGGCGGAAGTGGATCCAAAGACGACTGTTTATTTAAATCAAACGCCCGGCTTTGAAGGTTTTGAGAAATTCTTGAAAACCAATCGCCAAGGAAAATTACTTGTCCCGGCCGGCTCGCCGCGCGATATGTTCCTCTACGTCCAAGACGCCCTGCTCGATGAAGCACAAGAATTCCTCGCCAAGCGACTGAAGGGCAAAGCAGACACGGTCAAAACCAGCGCTCTTATCGCCGCGGGATACTTCGGCTCAAAAATATCGCAACGTTTTTTAGATCGCGTAGGAAATTTAGTCGTATTACCGTATCGGCGCGAGTCGGTTTGGTGGCGCGAACCCGGCGCATTTAATATGCAATACTACGGACACCACGGCGGACTAACGCCGCAGGAGATGGAAACCGTCTTATATTCCATGGAAATAGAATCATAGCTTTCCGCTCTCTTTGTCAACCAATCAGGTTCGAGTAAAATATAGAATATTATCGTTTCATTGCTATTCAACGGATGCCTCAGTCTTAAGGAGAATACCTCATGTATCACACTATTATTATTGCCGGAAATGTCGGTAAAGACCCAGAGATGCGTTATACGCCTAACGGGCAGGCGGTTACTTCATTTTCAGTTGCAACCAGCCGTCAATATACCGCCGGCAGCGGCGAGCAAGTCAAAGAAACGATCTGGTTCCGAATTTCCACATGGGGCAAGTTAGCGGAGACCTGCAACCAATACGTCAAAAAAGGATCGAAGGTGTTGATTGAAGGACGTCTTACGCCGGATAAAGCCACCGGCGGTCCGCGCATTTGGACTAAGCAAGATGGATCTGCGGGCGCCTCGTTCGAAGTGACCGCTTCCACTGTTCGCTTCCTTTCCTCACGCAGCGAAGCGGATGGCGAGCGCCCATCAGGCGGTATAGACATGGCGGAACTTCCGCTAGAAGACGATATTCCCTTCTAGCCTAACTCATGACTACGCCCGAAACCCCACCCGCTCAACCGCCTAAGATTAAATTCAAAGAAGGGCTTGAGCCGGTATACACAAACCTGGCGCGCATCTCGCATTCGCCCACCGAATTCGTTGTTGACTTCGGTCATATCATCCCCGGCGATGGAACGGCAACCCTCAACACACGCGTAGTGATGGCGCCGCTTAGCGCCAAATTACTCCTGCGTGCGCTCACTGAAAATCTTGCCCGCTACGAAACCGCCTTCGGAGAAATTAAAATTCCCAGCGGGAATACGCTTGCCGATAATCTCTTTCGTCATCTGCAACCGCCCGACCCGCCGAAAGAATAGAACGTGCACAAACTTGAACAGATCGCCGACACAATCCGCGCCGATTTCGACGCTCGTTCTAAAATGCGCGATAACGCGCTCACGCTCGCCCGTCAACTAATACGCGCCTGTTCGCTCGCCATCCGCGCCGTACACCGCAACGCACAAGAGGAAATGCAGTCGCGCCTCGACGAAGCGTGCGCACTAGCGAACCAATTGCGCGGCAGCCTTACTCAATACCCCGACCTCTATTTTGCAGGATATACGCAAGATGCGCTTAAAGAATTTGTCGAAGCAAACATCACATGCGCTTTGATTCAAAACAAGGCTCTCCAACCGCCCGATGAATTAGGCGTTGAGTATGCAACATATCTCAACGGGTTAGCCGAAGTCGTCGGCGAACTGCGCCGCCGCGTGCTGGACATCCTCCGTTCAGGCTACTCGCAAGAAGCGGAGCGCCTGCTCGGTCACATGGACGAGATCTATTCCACCTTGGTTACCATAGATTACCCCGCCGCAATTACGAACGATCTGCGCCGCCAAACCGATCTGGCGCGCAGCATCATCGAAAAAACGCGCGGCGATGTAACCTTCAGCCTGCGCGGAGAAGATCTCTCACAGGCGCTTCGGAAACTCAGCGCTCAATTGAGCGACAGCGCCGCCAAAAAGCGCGCCCGTGTAAGCGCGGACGAGTAAAAAACTATGGCTAGGCGCGCCGGCAAAAAATACCCATTGCTTGTCTATCGCCTCATGCTCGACCGTTGGTGGCCCCCCACGCTAACGATCGGGATCGTCATGTTGCTGATCGCATACAGCGAATACATCGAACTAGGACAATTCCTCCCATGGCGTTGGCTATTGCCAGCGGCAGTTGGTATTCTAGGAATATTCGTGGGAATCCTATTCTTCCTCTTCCGTTATCTGGCATACGCGCAACCCTATCCCAATCACTTAAGAATCGTTACGCCGTTTCTACGGCTGAATATTTCATATAGACGTATCACGCGCACCGCCGTCGCCGAGATGAGATCGTTGTTCCGTCTTAAACCAAGCGGGGTCGGAGCATGGCTCGATATTTTAGGGTTAAACGAACGCGTCGTTCCGCTGGCGTCAAAAACTGCGCTTGTGATCGAGTTGAAAAGTTACCCAATTCCGCGGCGAGTCCTCGAATTCTTTCTCTCGCCATATTTCTTCAAAGATAAAACGCCCCACCTTACGCTCCTTGTAAACGATTGGATGCAACTCAGCAACGAAATGGAAAGTATGCGCACCGGCGCAGACCCTCAGCCTACGACTCGCAAACCAAGCGATTCGATCCTTACGCGTTTATCGAAAAAATAACCCCCCGTTTGAACGAGGACTTTCTACGCTTGCTTCGCTTCCACCTGCGCCGGCTCCGCTTGCACCGGCAGAACAATACAAAACAAGCTTCCTTTGCCCTCTGTCGATTCCACCCAAATGCGCCCTTGGTGACTATCTACAATTGACTTAACGATCGCCAAGCCCAGCCCCGAGCCGGCGACCGTACTCGTCACATTTCGACCGCGATAGAATTTATCAAAAATATGCGCCTGATCTTCCGCCGGAATGCCAGCCCCTTGATCGCGCACCGTCAAAATAATTTGGTCGTCTTCAGAGTAAAGCGAAATATACACCTCGCCTCCGCTGTGCGAATACTTAATCGCATTGCCGATAATATTGTCCAGCAATTGCCGTAAGCGGATAGGGTTTGCGCGCAATGAGGGCAACACAGCGGCAATCTCAGTTTGCACTTTCAGCCTCCGCGCTTTAATCTGTCCCTGCAGCATCTCCAACGTATAACGAAGGATCGCCTCAAATTGAACATATTCGCGGCGCGTATCGAATCCCGCTTCCACGCTACCCAAGTCGAGCAAATCGTTGATCAGCGAAGTCATATGCTTGATGCTGTCCTGAATTCGCTTAAGGAAATCATGCTGATTATCGCTCAAGACGCCCGCACGTTCCATCAATTCGGTATAGCCAATGACGGAGGTGAGCGGAGAACGCAGATCGTGTGAAACGGTATGCACAAAATCGCTGCGCGCGCGATCCATCTCCTTAAGGTAGGTGATATCTTGGATTGTGAAAGCGTATCCCACGCCCTGAATCGCCGTTAATTGCGCGTTTCCCACTTTGCCATCCGGAAAACCGACTTCGTAATATTGATGTACTTCATCGTCGTTCTTCCGCGTTAACAGCGTGGTTAATTCGGGGTAAGTTACAACGTCTAAAATCGGCTTATCAATCACAGTTTTCGGGTTTAAACCCAACAGCCGGCACATGGCGGGGTTGGCAAGCAATATGATCCGTTCATCGTTTAAGATCATCACGCCATCGTGGATATTATTGAATATCGCTTCGAAGCGCGCGCGCTCGGCGTCGGATAGTTGCGCTTGCTTCTTTAGCGAAGCCGTAGTCCGCTTTACCTCGCGTCGCAGCCAATCACCGGTGCGATGCGCTTTGCGCAAACTGCTCTCAATAGCGTCTATAATATCGTCCGTTTTCAGCGGCGGAATAAGATATCCGCTCAGCCCTTCGCGCAATATGTTTTTGAACAATTCACGAGTCGCTTCTTCAGCGTAAAGGACGATCGGCAACGTCGGGAAGCGCTCTAACAACTCCTTTGAGATTTGAATCCCATCATGGTCATCAAACCGCTCCTCTATAATCAAGAGCGCCGGATTGTTCTCTTGCAACAGCCGGTTCAAATTTTGGATGTTGTTCGCGATCGCTGTCCGAAACCTCACATGTACGGCGCGATCAAGTAAATTCAACGCGATGGATTCGTTGAGCGCGATCAGAATCAAGTCAGAATCTGGCATGATGAAATCTTCGTCTTTTTTCCAACAGGAATTTTACAACAAAGGCATTGTACACCCCGCAACGATTTACGGCAAATATTATTATACTTTCGTCATGCATGCAGCGTAAACGCCGGGCGCGATTGGCCAACCGTAAGCCCGCGTAAATTCCGAAGAGCGCGCACAGGACCGAACGCAGACAACGCTTGTTGCTGCTCTACCGACAGAATGCCCAATTGGCGTAAAATCTCAAGCGTTACCGGCGGACGAACGCGGCTATACGCTTCGAGATTCGCGCCAATCCGCGATGCGTCGCCATCCAACGCCTTAAATGCGATGCCAATGCCCAGCGGGTTACCCTCCAGCGCGCCGGGCGCCAACCCGATGATCTGGAAGCCCTCGGCGCCGCGTTTGCAGATAATTTTTCCTCTACCAATTTTCATCAATTCACAGTCAAACTCGCCGGGGCCGCTCACCATTTCAGGGTGAGACGTTATCGCAGAAACTATTTTCCGGCATGCGGTTGCGCGCGTTTCATTTAACTCGCGTGGATCGCACAAGCGCGCCACGCCAAGCGCCGCATTAAATAACGGCATTGCAAAGTTTGGTGCAGAACACCCGTCTATGCCTACAGAAATTTCTTGAGGGGGCGTCAGGCAAAGATCTGAAAGCGCGGCAAGGATGTCTCTTTGAATAGGGTGATCTGGAGCAAGATAATTTTCCAACGAAACTCCGCACATCTTCGCGTATGCCAGCATCATCGTATGTTTACCAGAGCAGTTATTACGGTTAGGCGTAGGAGATTCGCCTTGAACGAGTAAGCGTTTGAACGCAAGGATATCGTCGGGAGGATGAACGCCGCATTGCAAATACGACTCATCAATCCCGATTTTCTTTTGCATGGCTTCGACCGTTTGTACGTGCATATCGCCGCCCAAGTGCGAGGCGCATGAAATGGCTAACTCGCGTTCCGTAAAACCATAGCGTTCCACGCCTCCCCCTTCAACGAAGGGAAGCGCTTGAAACGGTTTTGCGCTGGAGCGCAAGAAAGAGACCGAGACAGGGTCGCCATACGATGCGAGAAGTTTTCCGCTCGAATCAACAACGGCGATCGAACCGATGTGAAACGATTCAACCAGTTGCCCGCGTGTGACTTCAAGGAGAGGCTGCGCGCCGACTTGTTCGCGCTGAGACGAATTAGACGCGGCGATCATAATCATTCCTCCGCTGCGCTTCGGGCAGGGGAATGATAATGACGCACATAGTAATGATGAATGCCGTATCGTAAGCGTTGAGCGTATTGCCTCCGCCGCGCTGCGGGCGTTTTAAAGCTGGTCAATAATTGCTCTACGGTTTTATTCAGAGCGTCAGCCGCGAAACGCTTCTTGCCAAGTTTTTCCAGTTTCTCCAACGTGCGCTTCAACATTTCATTTTGAGTCCTGACGACATGAGGCGTCACGACGCCGCCGCGCCCGCTAACAACTGTATATCCTTTATATTCACTTTGCAAGAATTCAAGCGCTTCGATCCACGCGGGAAGATCGGCATGCGCTAAAAACGGCGGCTGCCCTTTTAATACCGCATCGCCAACAAATACAATTTTTTGTTCAGGAAGGATCGCCCAAATCGCGCCGCGCGTTGGGCCCGCGTGTCCTTCCAACAAAATCGGCGCGCCGCCCCAGTGCAAGAACAACTGCTCGGTGAAAGAGATCTCCGGCGGAGCCCAACGGATGCTGCCAAGACCGGGAATCGATTCCCAACTTGCGCCCGTTTCATCGCCCTGTGCTTTAAACGTATTCGGTCGGTTGCGAAAGGCGGCTACGGTTTTCTCATGCGCGATGATCGTGCAATCCATGGCGCGCGCGCCAAGCGTTCGATCTGGATGCGAATCAAGGTTAATAAGGACGCGCTCGGGACCGTCTCCCATGCCCATCAGAGAAGCGCGCCACATCCGGCTGTCTTCGGGCGCAGGCGGCGCGTCTATCAGCATCAAGCCGCGCGGTTGGTTAATCACGCCCAAGGTCACGCCAATATATTGATTTTCGATATAAACATTCTTTCCGATGGATTCCATGCGTTCCTACTCCAGCGCTGTAAGATAGCCTATCTTACCATCAAGCGCTTTATCGCCGCCACTCAAAATTTGTCGAGCATAAGCATAGCGTGTTTGTTCAAGCGCAACTTATCGTTATCGTCTCGCGTCTTCTGCGCTCGCTTTTCCCTACGCCGAAGCCAACGGGAATGTAAAATAAAATTTTGCGCCTTTGCTCTCATCGCTTTCAAGCCAAATCCGCCCTCCATGTCCTTGCACGGCAAGGCGGCAAAAAGCAAGCCCAATTCCCAATCCCGATTGACTCGTTCCCGGCAAACGCATGAATTTATCAAAAATGCGTTCTCGTTCGGAAAGCGGAATGCCGGGCCCCGTGTCTTGCACCCACAGAAGCGCCCAGTCGCCTTCTCGTTGCGCGCCGATCTCAATACTGCCTTTGGCAGGCGTAAACTTACTCGCATTTTCCAGCAAATTGATCAATACACGATACGCCATATCTTCATCCACCCATACCGGCGGTAAAGTTTGCGGCAGTTTCGCCGCGATCGTCTGATATTGTCCATCGGCTAAGGGTTGAATATCCGCCATCGCTCGTCGAATCAACTGCAATGCGTCTACAGGTTTTTGATTCGCCACCGGCTGCCCCGCTTCAAGCTGGTTAATGTCCAGCAACGAATTAACCAATCGTTGAATACGGTCCGTCGAGTTCTCCACAATTTGGATGAGCGAAAGAATCGTCTCGCGATCTTTTCCGGGCGTCAACGTATGCAAAATATCAAGACTGGCGGCGATATTCGCAAGCGGCGAACGCAAATCATGATAGATCATTGAGGTGAGATCGCTGCGTAAATTGTCCAAGTTTTTTCGTTCTGCAATATCGCGCAGGATCCACTGGATCGAATCAGCCTCTTCAAATTCAATGCGTCGCGCAAAGACTTCGATGGGAATGCGCGCATCGTTTCGCGCGCGCAGAGTCGATTCGTAGATAATCGTACGATCCTCGCGCAACGCTGCGAAATTCGCGCCCAGTTTATCCCAGTTCACATCATGGAGTTGATCAATGGTTAAGTCGAACGGCGTTGCGAACGCATATCCGCTCAACAATTTGGCTTGCTGATTAGTTTCAACGATGCGCCCTTCCCAATCCGTGATCAGCATTGGGACGACGCTTTCTTCAAACAATTCTCGATAACGTCGGTGCGCGGCTTGCAAACGTTCGAACAATTGCGCGTTTTGTATCGCCGCCCCCGCCAATCCGCCAATGCCGGTCGTCACTAGAAGCGCGTCGGGGTCAAATAATTCGGCGGTTGGATTAATCGCCTCTAGAATTCCTATCACACGCCCCTGCGCCTGAATGGGAGCGACAAGGAAAGCGCGCATTTCAACGCCGTCAAACGTATCCGCTTCGCTAAAATCTTTCTCTTGCGTTGTATCCTGTACGACTACGCCCCGTCCGTTGCGCGCCGCAAGGCCGGCGATGCCTTCGCCAAGAACGATTTGCCGTCCAATGATATTTTCTGCATTGCGACCCGTCGCAGCGCGAAAGACAACTCGCCCGCCGTCAATCATACCCAATGCAACCGTTTCCACCTGTAACGCCTGTATGGCTTGCGTCAAGATGCGCTGGTGCAATTCTTCTATTTGAAGCGATACATTAATAGCCGTTGCGCCTTCAGCAAGCGCAGTCATCACATGCGTTCGGCGTTGACTTTCAGCGTATAAGCGCGCATTCAGAATAGAAACGCTTGTTTGATCCGCAATAGCTTGCACTAAATCAAGTTGTTCGGCGCTAAATGCGTTAATCTTCGAATGAACGAGCGTCAACACGCCTACAAGCTTTTCGCGCGCCAACAAGGGCACACAAATCGCCGACTTCGATTGCGATTCGCCTTTCATCGTCTTTACAGGCGGCGTCCAACGTTCATCTTGACTCGTATTGGGGATATAAACGCCTTGCCGGTTGCGCGCCACCCAGCCGGCGAGTCCGCGCTCCATCGGCTCGCGCAATTGCAAAGTCGTATGTTCGCGCGTTGTCGCGCCATACACAATCGTCGCATCTATCACTTTGCCCTGATCGTCGAGGACCGCTACGCTACAGCGTTCGCCCCCCACATTTCGAGTGACTTCGTACAACGTTTGCTGTAAAACAACGCGTAAATCAAGCGCAGTCGCCGCCCTGCGACTGCTATGATACAGCAACTCAAGCAATTGATTTGTTCGAGTCTGGTCTTTGGACCTAACCATACGCTATTAGCGCTCCGAATATTCAGAAATTCCTGCCATCGCCGCAAAGTATAGCATACTGAGTACGGTACAATACCCGTCATGTCTCTTGATATTTCCCGTATTCAAGCTCTCTGTTTCGATGTGGATGGCACGCTCAGCGACACCGACGACCTCTACGAACAGAAAGTTATGCGCTTTCTTCCCTCCGCTCTCATCCACGATCCGAAACGCGTTGCGCGGCGTTTCGTCATGTGGGCAGAAGCGCCCGGTAACGCCCTGCTTAGCGTCGCCGATACGCTCGGCATTGACGATGAAATGACCGCGATCATTGACTGGGCGCTGCGTCATCGGCGCCGATCCAACAAACATTTTCTGCTCGTCCCTGGCGTAGACTCGATGCTGGCGCGGTTCAAAGGCAAATATCCTATGTCAGTCGTCAGCGCGCGCGATGAGAAGGGGACAATGCGCTTCCTTAAACAATTCAACCTCGTTCATTACTTCGACGCCATCGTAACGGGACTCTCAGCCAAACACACAAAGCCCTATCCTGACCCGGTCTTGCTTGCCGCGCATCGAATGAACGTATCGCCGGAAGCGTGTTTGATGATCGGCGACACAACTATAGACATACGCGCGGGCAAATCTGCTGGCGCGCAAACCATAGGCGTATTATGCGGATTCGGCGAGGAAGAAGAATTACTGCATTTTGGAGCGGATGCTATTCTGAAAACTACCAGCGATCTTGCGCAAGAGTTGCTCGGCGGCTAATGCAACGCGGTTATCATTCTCACGTATAATCCATCTATCGGAGGCGGCATGACCTATTCATCTATTCTGGTAGAAACGCGCGGACGAGTCGGGCTCGTCGCGTTAAATCGTCCACGCGCGCTAAACGCGCTCAATTACGCGCTCATGGACGAACTTGTGCGCGCGCTCGCCATTTTCGACGCGGATAACGCTATCGGCGCGATCGTGATTACAGGAAGCGATCGAGCCTTTGCGGCGGGCGCCGACATTAAAGAAATGGTGGACAAATCTGCGGCAGACATGACGCAAAACGACCCGATCTCAATCTATGGGCAGATTCGTTCGATCCGTAAGCCGGTGATCGCGGCGGTTTCAGGTTGGGCGTTAGGCGGAGGATGCGAACTCGCGCTCGCTTGCGATATGATCGTCGCATCGGAGACCGCACAATTCGGATTGCCCGAAACGACCATTGGCGTGATCCCCGGCGCAGGCGGCACGCAACGCCTCATCCGCGCGGTGGGCAAAGCGACCGCAATGGAAATGATCCTCAATGACCGCAAGATTAACGCGCAAACGGCGTTGCATTCCGGACTCGTCAACCGCGTCGTTCCTGTTGACGCTTATCTTAATGAAGCGTTGCAACTCGCTGAACAAATCGCCGCGCGCGCGCCGCTGGCGATTCGCGCCGCGAAACGGGCGATTAATCATTCTTACGAATCATTCCTCGGCGCAGGGTTGGAGGAAGAGCGAAGAATTTTCTACGACCTCTTCAATACCGAAGACCAGAAAGAAGGCATGCGAGCCTTTATTGAGAAAAGAAAGCCCACTTGGACAGGAAGATAAAATGCTGGATTACCCCGAACTCAAACGCTATTTCGATGCGCTCAATCTAGCCGACAAGCCGGTGATTGTCCATGCGTCGCTCAAGCCTTTCGGGTACATCCGCGACGGAGCGGACGGCGTTTTACGCGCTATGTTGGGGTCATTCCAAAGCATCGTCATGCCGACCTTTACTTATTGGACAATGGTCACGCCTAATATAGGACCCGCCAACAACGCTATGCGTTACGGTAAAGAAGAAACGTTAAACAAACAAGCCGCTTCTTTCAGGAACGATTTGCCCGCCGACTCTATGATGGGCATTCTCTCCGAAGCCTTACGGCATCATCCAATGGCGGCGCGAACCTCGCATCCAATCTTCTCATTTGCCGGCATCAACGCTCAATCCATCCTTGATACGCAGACATTATTCGATCCTTTGGCGCCCATCGCAATGCTGGCGGATCAAGACGGTTGGGTCGTCTTGATCAATACTGACTACACTTCGAATACAAGCATTCACTACGCTGAGAAGCTTGCAGATAGAAAACAATTTACTCGCTGGGCGCTGACCGGCGATCGCATCGTAGAATGCCCCAACTGCCCGGGCGACTCAAGCGGATTTCAAGCGCTCCAACCTTACATCCAACCCGATGTCTTTCGCGTAGAAGCGGGCAAAGCCTTGATCGAAGCCATGCCATTGAAGCGCCTACTAGACATAACAATTCATTTAATTAAAACCGACCCACTCGCCTTATTATGCGAACGAACAGACTGCTTGGAGTGCAACGCCGTACGGGCAATATACGCAGTGGGGTGAAACGTCAATTCATTAATTGAACAAACTCATTACATCCCCAAAACAATCTTTAGCGCTATCTGCGCTTCTACTGAAACGTGATCTCTTCCACGCGCCAACATTCCTCGCCGATCAGTCTCTTCAATCGTTCGAACATCTCAGGGCAGACGCGCGTCGTATCGTTAGGGAAATCAATCAAATAGCCTGATCCATTTTCGAAGATCTGAAGACTAAACCGGTCGCGCCCATGAAATGAAATCAACGTGCCGTAGATCGTCTTAATCCGCCGCCGGTCGCGCTCCTGACTGCCGGTCGAACGTAAGGTTACTGTGATCTGTTTAGGCGAGCGCGTTTGATCTTCTTCTTTGATTTGAGCGGCATACATGGGTTTAAGAGACGCAACAACTGCCTCGTCCCAGCTTAGTTTGTCATTATAAACGCTCGCCGCTTCAGCAAGCGTTTCTATACGCGGCGGCGAGATCTCTTCGTTCTTTTTGAATTTCGGCTCGCGCTTAGAGGCGATAGCCGCCTCGTCAAACGACGGTTGCCACTCATTTTCCCAGCCTATCGGAAAATTATCGGGCGGGGGCGGCATTTGGCTATCGTTAACCGAAGCATCGCCTTGCTCGACAACCTGCGCAATAGCAGGGTTGACCGGCGCTTCCTCCAAAGAACTCGATCTTGATTGGGCGGACTTTATCGCCGGCGGCGCAACAAGCTGAGGCTGCGAATCTGTTCGCTGAGGCGAAGCAGGCTGCGGTTGCGAAAGAGACGCAGCAGCTTCGTCCAATCGTTCAAGATATTTAAATTCCGTTTGCACCGTATCCACCAGAATCTTTGGCGGAGCCGAGCCAGCGTCCACTTTTCCTTCCACGATAACAATTTGTCCATCAATAAGTTGTTCGCGCGTTTTCTCCCATGTGCGTGGGAAAAGCACAAGTTCGATGCTGCCTTGAATATCTTCAAGCGTGACGAACCCCATCGGCTTATTTGTTTTCGTCGTATAGGGGCGCACGTTGGAGACCAGCCCCGCCACGCGCACTTTTTCTTCGTGCTGCGCTTCGTTCAATTGCCCCGAGAAATAACTGACGATCTGTGAAAATGTTTTTTGATAGGGCGTGAGCGGATGATCGGAAATATACAAACCGGTCAATTCACGTTCCCAGTTAAGCGTCTCGCGTTTGTTAACATCGTTCACTTCAGGCAGGTTAATTTCTTCTACTACGCCCATCGCAGCGCCAAAAAGACTCATCTGCCCCGCGTCGGCGGCGCGGAAGTGCGCGGCGCTGATGGCGACGATGCGTTCTAACGAAGCGAGCAACGCGGCTCGATTGCCGAACGCGTCCAGCGCGCCAACCTTGATGAGGCATTCAAGCGCGCGTTTGCCGACTGCGCGCAAATCGGCTCGACGCACGAAATCGTTAATATCTTTGAAGGCTCCGTTTTGATCGCGTTCTTGAAGGATTAACTCGACCGCATTGCGTCCTACATTCTTCACCGCGCCCAATCCAAAACGGATACTGGGCGCGTCGGACGTATCTTCGATTTGGAAGTCCCAACCCGAAGCATTGATATCAATCGGCAGCACAGGCACGCCCATACTGCGCGCATCGGCGACATAGAAAGCGACTTTCTCAATCTGTCCTGCGGACGCTGAAAGCAACGCGGTCATATATTCAGTCGGATAATGGGCTTTGAGGTAGGCGGTTTGCACCGCAATAACGCCATAATCGGCGGCATGGCTCTTATTAAAGCCGTACCGCGCAAATTCTTCCCAATCGCTATAGATCGCCTCGGCAATGCTCCGCTCCATTCCGCGCTTTTCTGCGCCGGAGACGAATTTATTCCGATGTTTATCAATCTCTTCCTTTTTCTTTTTTGAGATCGCCTTGCGAAGTTCATCCGATTCGGAGGGCGTATATCCCGCCAACTCGACCGCAGCACGCATCAATTGTTCTTGATATACGGGGATTCCGAACGTGTCTCGAAAAATCGGCTCTAACGCAGGGTGACGATATTCCACCTGCGCTTTACCCTGCATACGAGCGATGTAATCAGGGATGAACGCCATCGGTCCCGGGCGGTACAAAGCGACCATTGCGATGATATTATCTAACGTCTTCGGTTTCATCTGGACGATCCAACGCGTCATCCCCCCGCCTTCCACTTGGAATAAGCCAGCGGTCTGCCCCGCGCCCATGATTTCGAACGATTTTGGGTCGTCGAGCGGAATATTGTTTAAATCTAACGTCACGCCATAGCGCTGTTCGATCAACGCACAGGCTTTCGCCATCACGCTCAACGTAATAAGCCCGAGGAAATCCACTTTCAACATGCCAAGCGAATCGAGGACGCCCATTTCAAACTGCGTCACCGCCTTGATCGGCAGTTCTTCCGAGCCAGAGGTTGGACGATGCAACGGCAAGTATTCAACGATCGGTTTATCAGAGATGACCACACCGGCGGCATGCGTGCCTGCGTTGCGAACCGTCCCTTCCATCTGCGCGGCGGTGTCAATCAATTCGCGCAAATGCGGCTGTTCATCATAGATCTTCTTGAAGTCGGGAATTGCCAGCGCGTCTTCCATGGTCGTGTTACGGCCCGAAACGAACGGAACCAACTTTGCCACTCGATCCACCTCAGGCAAGGGGATGTCCATAACGCGTGCCACATCGCGCAGCGCGGCTTTTGCCCCCATCGTGCCGAACGTGATAATCTGCGCAACCTTATCATTGCCGTATTTATGCGCGCAGTATTCAAGCATTTCCGCGCGGCAGTCGTCGCGAAAATCCAAATCAATATCTGGCATAGAAATGCGCCCGGGATTCAAGAAGCGTTCGAATAACAGATCGTGTTGCAACGGATCAACGACTGTAATTTGCAACACATACGCGACGATCGAACCTGCGGCGGACCCGCGCGCGTTATACCAAATATTATTTTCGCGCGCGTGACGGCACAGATCCCACACGATTAGGAAATATGCGTCGAATCCCATCTTGCTAATGACGCCCAATTCGTAATCAATCCTCTCTTGGATCTTAGGGTTAGTCGCTCGCTCTCCATAACGCTTCTTCACGCCATCTTCGCACAGATGACGCAGGTAATTCGAAACGGTAAAACCACTAGGAACTGGAAATTCGGGCAGATGGTAACCTTTAAATGACAGATCTACACTGCAACGTTCGGCAATAAGGAGCGTATTGCTTAACGACTCGGGAATTTCGGCGAATAGCCGGCTCATTTCTGAGGGCGTACGGAGATAGTACGAATCATCCGACATCCGCATCCGTTCCGGGTCTGTCAGCCGCGATTGAGTTTGAATTGCCAGTAGAATATCTTGAAAGCGCGCATCAGATTGATTAATATAATGCACGTCATTCGTCGCGATGTATCGCGCCGAATGTTTCATTCCCATAGCGAGCAGCTTCTTATTTAAGCCCATAATTTCTTTAATATCGTGTTGTTGCAGTTCAATAAAGAAATTGTCGCGTCCAAAGACGTCGTAATACCAATTCATCTTTTTGACAGCGTCGTCAACGCGATCATCCAGCAACAAACGCGGAATCTCAGCCGACATACACCCCGATGTGGCGATGACTCCTTCCGCATGTTCCGCTAAAAAGTCGTGGTCAATGCGCGGGTAGTAATAGAAGCCGTCTAACTGCGCGGCAGAAGCGATCTTAAGCAGGTTTTTATATCCCGTTTCGTTCTCTGCCAACAAGAGCAGGTGCGAAGATTGACGGTCTAGTTTTGAATCGCGAGCGCTCATCGTTCGCGCCGCTAAATACGCCTCCACCCCAATAATCGGTTTAATGCCCTCGTTGATCGCGGCATTATAGAAGTCCATCACGCCATGCATCGTGCCGTGATCGGTGATCGCGACCGCCGGCATCTCCAATTCTTTCACGCGTTTGACCAACTTCTTGATGTTCGAGAAGCCGTCGAGCATGGAGTATTCAGTGTGAACGTGAAGGTGGGCAAAACTCATTGTAGTCTTTTCGGCAGGCAAGGAAACGCGTTGAGATTATAGCACAGGCGTTCGAGAATGAAGTTTAAAGATTCAGCCGTTAAATAAAGAAATCTTCTTACAGAAGATTTCTTATGAGCGCGGAGGGGATCGAACCCTCAACAAACGGCTTAAAAGGCCGCTGCTCTACCATTGAGCTACGCGCCCGCGCGACAAGCATTCTAACACGGCGGAAAGAGAGCGTCAACATACGCGCCCTCGCTTTCAATTACTCTCTTAATAAATCATCCAATATATTGAAATTCACGCGCGAGGTCAGGTCGAGGCTCAGCGGCGACACCGAAACAAAGCGGCTTTTTCGTAATGCATACACATCCGTGTCTTGCGGTTCGGCGTCGAGATTTATCACAGCGTGATAGCCAATCGCGCCCGGTTCGTCCCATGAAGCGCGCTCGACAGACACCGGCTCATAATAGCGCTGGCGTGAAACGCGCGTCAGCCGCCAAGGCGTGTCAAGCGTCGCGTCCGAAGGAACGTCCACTTTGAGCGCGTCTACATCGGCAGGGAATTCTTTCATTAGCGCCATGCGGGCAAATTGCGCCGCAAACGCCGCCGCAACGGAGAAATCTATATGGTTCGAGTACGAAAGATGATATTTCGAATCAGTCTCCAACGAAACCGCCAGCGCCGGGATGCCTAACGAAGCGGCTTCAAGCGCCGCGCCCACTGTGCCAGAGATCGTAATGCCTGTAGCGATATTTTCGCCGTAATTGATTCCCGAAACAACCAGATCAGGCTTGCTTTTCAATATATCGTAGACGCCGTGCAAGACGGCTTGCGCCGGGCTGCCATTCACAGCAAACACGCTCCATTCCTGACCGTTGACTTGCACGCGTTCCTCGCGGATAACGCCATCGGATGTACCGGGCAGGCTGCGCCCCATTCCCGTAGATTGGTCGCGCGGTGCGGCAACGGTTACAAATCCGAGGTCCGAAAGAGAGGCAGCGACCGCCCAAAGCCCAGGCGAGCGGATGCCGTCGTCATTTGTTAACAGAATTTGAGGTTTCGTAGTTGTCATGCGATGCGTATTGATTCTATAAATGAAAAGGAGCGGCATCCCGCTCCTCAACAATGGCGCCCTCGGCGCGACTCGAACACGCGACCTATTGCTCCGCAAGCAAGCGCTCTAATCCACTGAGCTACGAGGGCATTAACAGGCAGAGATTTTAATTCATATTCGGTAAAGGGTCAAGTGAGCCGGGCTTCGCTAACTCGTTTACCATTCGCGCATGAATACCGGGCGCCGCCGCCACAATGGATTGCGGCGGAGAGATATAGTCTGCGTCGCCATGGACATTGGTTACATACGCGCCCGCTTCCTCGCAGATTAATCCGCCCGCCGCCACATCCCAAGAACGAAGCGCGAGTTCCCAAAATCCGTCGAAGCGACCGGCGCCCACATAGCATAAATCCAACGCCGCCGAACCGAGTCGGCGCACGCCTTGCGTCAACTTCGAGAAGCGAACGAAGTTGGCAAAATTATCCTGCTCCGTATTCCAAGCGTCGTATGGAAAACCAGTCACCAAGAGACTCTTCTGCAACTCAGAGACCTGCGAAGCCTGCAACCGCCTCTGATTCAAATAGGCGCCTTTGCCGCGTTCCGCAGAGAACATCTCGTCGCGAAGCGGATCGTAGACGACGCCCAATCTCATCACGCCAGCCGAAGCATAGGCGATCGAAACGCAAAAAACGGGAATATGATGCGCGTAATTCACGGTTCCATCTAACGGATCGATATGCCAGATGTGTTCCCTATCTCCCTGAATACCGCCGCTTTCTTCGGCAAGCGCATGATGGTTAGGGAAATCCGCCCTTACCCGCTGGAGTAAGAACTCTTCCGATTGGCGGTCAATTTCCGTCACTAGGTCAATAACGCCTTTGTAATCCACCTGATGTTCCTTGTCGTATCCATCGCGCAAAATAGCGCCTGCTCCACGAGCAAGGGTTTCAAGATAAGCCAACGTTGGCTGCATCCCATCCTCCATTCAACCGTCTACGGCAGGCGCCCCCCGCCATAAACGCGCAAACTATTTCCTTAAATCTTCGAGCGTTTTATAGATGTCGTAAAGTTCGGCTTGAATTTCATCGCGGTCGCGCGTGGACTGCTGAAGCAGCGCTTCGAAGGCTGGCTTTTGGTCGAGCGGCAGCGTCGCCAACAATCGCTCGGCGCGCACAATCTGCGAGTTTTTATGGCGCAATTTATTTTCAAGGCGCGTACGGTAACCTACATAAAACGTTTCCATATCAAGCGGTCGAGCCTGCGCAGGCTGTTGCACGATCAATTCGGCGACTGTCAATAGAAAATCTTCGGTGTCAATCGGCTTCTCCATGAAACGCGATGCGCCCAAGCTTAACGCAAACTCTTTATCTTCAGGCGTGACATAGGTAGCCGATAGGAATATTACCGGGATCGAACGCGTCACAGGGTCAAGTCTCAACTTTTGCACAAATGCGTATCCGTCTAATTTAGGCATTAAAATATCGGTGACGATCAGCGCCGGTCTCTGCTTTACGATTACCTCCAAGGCTTCTTCGCCATTACGCGCAGAAATTACCGCGTAGCCTTTGAAACGCAACGTCACTTCCAGCAATTCAAGCACATTGGGGACGTCTTCGACAACTAATATGGGGCCATTGACAGCATTCATACTTAAATTGTATCGTATTTAATGAAAAACTCGGCGCGTCCCATTTTTTGACATCAAGTTGTCATCCTTCGCAGTTAGCGGTTCACTCTACCCACACTCGCGAACCAAGCGCGGAACCGGCAAATTCGACGGCGAGTTCGGCGGTTTGATTCTTTTCGTCTAAGATAGGGTTCACTTCAACCAGGTCCATACCGATCAGTTTTCCGGTGCCAGCCAACACTTCACAAGCCAAATGCGCTTCACGGTAGGTTAACCCCCCGGGCACGGGCGTGCCGACGCCCGGCGCAAAACGCGGATCAAGCGCGTCGAGGTCTAACGAAAGGTAGATGCCGTCCATATCGCGGCTGACGCGCTCAATACATTGCTCTAACGCGGCAGGCATGCCAATACGGTCAATCTGCTCCATGCCAATCACAAGCACACCCGCTTGATGAAGATTATCTTTTTCGCGGGCGTCCAGATCGCGCGCTCCCAAAATAGCGACGCGTTGAGGGTTTATGGCCGGAGGTGTTTCGTTCCATAAAGCGGTCAAACGCGGATCGCCGAGTCCGCATAAGGCGGCGAGCGGCATCCCATGGATATTTCCGGAAGGGGTCGTTTCGTGCGTGTTGAAATCGGCATGCGCGTCCAGCCAGATCACGCCGACTCGTTTCTGCTTTGCCGCTCCACGCACCGAGCCAAGAGCGAGGCTGTGGTCGCCCCCCAACACTAAAGGAAACCGTCCACGCTGAAGAGACGCAGCGACCGTTCCCGCGACTCGCCGCATTATCGGTACGATGCAGTCAATATGCTTGAGTTTCGGTTCGGTGGCCGGGCATGTTTCAAGGATCGGAACTTCGATATTTCCTTTGTCTTCAACCACATGCCCTAAACCTTCTAACTTTTCGCGGAGATTGGCGTAGCGAATCGCGCTGGGACCCATATCTACGCCGCGGCGGCTCTGGCCAAGATCCATAGGCACGCCAATAATATCTATATGCATTTAATGCTCCTACAAGTTTTTCAAAGTATCGTACACCGTTACTTTATTTTTACCAGTTTCTTTTGAGCGGTATAACGCTCGATCCGCGGCTTGCAAAAGAGCTTCATCTGTCGAGCCATGTTGAGGATATGAAGCGACGCCCGCAGAGAACGTAACGAACAGTTCAATGCCTTCGTATACGATAGCGTATTCTGCAAGGCTTTGACGCCAAATCTCGGCTTGTTCGTACGCCTCTTCAAGCGTTACACCGGGCATGAGAATTACAAATTCTTCGCCGCCGAAACGACAAACCGCGTCAATTTTGCGCGCGCGTTGGGCAAAAAAGAGCGCAGTTTCTCGCAAAATAACATCTCCGCATTTATGCCCATAAGCGTCGTTGAACATTTTGAAATTATCCATATCTGTAATGATAATAGAGAACGGGGTTTGATCGCGTTTTGCGCGCGCGATCTCCATCGTTAAAAACTCAACCATATAACGACGATTATACGCGCTTGTCAACGGGTCGCGAATCGCTTGTTCTTGCAATATTCTGCGAAGTTTCTCGATCTCTTTCAACTGGCTCGTTAACGTCTCATTATTCGCTATCAGATCATTCTCCAACCATTTCCGCTCGGTGACGTCGTGAGCGACCACCGCCTTCCCTACCAGACGATTCGATGAACTTCGCAAGGCAGTCATATTAACTTCAAGCGTGCGCGGCGGGTCGCCCGGCATTTTAATCTCTTCCTGTATTTTGTCGGTAGAGAGAAAATATTGAAGGAGTTGGGGCCATTCATGGAAGACCTCTCGCGGATCGCGCCCAGCAATCGCCTCCTTATTCTTGCCCAATGCGCGCTGAGCGGCAAGATTCGCATCTATCATAATATTGCGCGCGTCAACGACAAACACCATCTCTGGGATATAGTCAAAAACAGTATGTCGCGCAATGGGTATCAAATTAAAGATGCGCAGTTTAAATAAACCTATACTGATCAAACCGACGGATACTGTAAAAAAGATCGGCGTAAGATCAACAGAGGGAACGGACTTAGGGAGAAAACTCAGCGCGGCTTGATAGAGAATATTCACTACGAACAGCGTCGCTGCCGCGCCAATTAATACATACATTTGCTCGCGATAAACGCCTTGATATTGCTTTGCCAGCCGCAACAACAACACCGTCGCGACTAAGCCAAGCAAATACGAATAGATTAACTGAACGACATACCACGGTCCACGCTCGATCGCTAACGGTCCGCCTGTCTCAGAAACCAATCTCACCGAGGCGTAATAGAGATGAAACCAGCGTTCTGAAAGTAAAGAAAATAGCGAAATTCCAGGGATGATAAAAAACAGCGGGATGTTGTATCCATTCAGCCAATCGCCTAGGCGGTTATAACGCAAGGTAAAAAAAAGCCAGAAGATCGGCGTTGTAAGGATGCCAATGTTCTCGATTCTGAGCCACATTAGTTTTGCTTCGCGCGTCGTCGAAAGCGTGATGAGCGCATAGGAGAAACTCCACACTACAAGCATGAACGTCATATACAGCAGCGATTTTCGCCCAGGCGCCTTATGCACGCGTGTTAAAAAAACCGCGATTATCGCCGCCGCAAACGAGTTTATCAGCAAGATTGAGGCAAAAACGATCCATTTAGGGTCCATGAGAAGCCTTCCGCGCGCTATACAAACTAATCCTCTGCTATCTTCATTTATGCCGTCTGATAATACCCTACGTCCACAGAGTAGGCTCTGCCGCGTTTAATTACCTGTCGGACGAGGTTCGTTCCATAACGATACCCCAAATGACGATAGTCCGGAACGTTTAAGATTAACATATCCGCTTGTTTGCCGACTTCGATAGAGCCGATCGTCTCGGATCTTTGAATCGCATGCGCTGAATTAATTGTCGCAGCAGCGATGGCTTGCGCGGGAGTTATTTTCATTGCTCGACAGGCAAGCGCGATCACAAATTGCATCGACTCGTTCCATGTAGTGCCGGGATTGCAATCGGTGGCAAGGGCAAAGTAAGCGTCGGCGGCGATCAGTTTTTGCGCAGGCGTGTAATGTTCTTCAGCCAGCCCGAACGGCGTGCAAGGAAGCGAAACGGCGACCGTTTCCGATTTCGCTAACGCGGCAATATCCACATCCGAAGTGACCACCAAATGATCCGCTGAAGCCGCGCCCAGTTCCGCCGCCAGCGCTGCGCCGCCAAGGTTATCAAATTCGTCGGCGTGAATTTTGAGCGGAAATCCAAGCTCTTTCGCTTGCGTAAGAATTTGCTTCGATTGAAGCAAGTCAAAAGCCTTCGTCTCGCAAAACACATCTACAAACGGGAGCGGGAGTCTCGGCGCGTGCGTCCCCCACCATTCTTTAAGCATGGGCAACATCGTGCCGCTGACCAGGTCTGTGTAACCTTGCGGGTCGTCTTTATATTCCGGCGCAATGGCATGCGCGCCGAGAAAGGTGACAACAAGATCAAGCGGCGACTCATCGTCAAGCGCCAACAGGGCTTTAAGCAGGCGCAGTTCGGTAGCGGTTTGTAAGCCGTATCCAGTTTTGGCTTCAGCGGTGGTCGTGCCGTGAATGAACATGCGCAAGAGGCGCGAACGGCTCTGCGCAATAAGCGTTTCCATGTTGGCGGCGCGCGTCTTTTTGACGGTTGAGATAATGCCGCCGCCCTCTGCCAGAATCTCAAGGTACGGTTTGCCCGACATTTTCATCTCGAACTCGTTCGCGCGATCGCCCGCCCAAATAAGATGCGTGTGCGGGTCTACGAAGCCGGGCATAAGCACACATCCGCTCGCGTCAAGAGTCGGCTCATCGGGATAGCCGGCTTTAAGCTCGTCGGTTTTTCCGACAGCAATGATTTTCTCATCGTGCACGACAACCGCGCCATTTTCGATAATTCCGAGGGCGCCGAGGGCTCGTCCACGTTGGGGACCGCCTTGTAAGGTGAGGAGTTGGGAGGAGGAGTGAATAAGCATGGGCATCCAAAGTAAAGGAAAGTAACGACCAAGGCTATTTAACCACAAATAACCTAGAGGCTGTATTCAAATTAATGGAATGTCGCTCCGAACACAGCGAGGAGTCTTGATTATAGGTCTTTCAAAGACGACATCTAAGATTTTTCCTCGCTACGCTCGTCGAAATGACAATAAGAAGGATTTTGCATACAGATCCCAAGATAACAGCGTAGTTCTAAAAGAAGAGCGGAGATTTCTCGTTGTCTCAGGAATCTTGCTTGAGTAAATACGTCGTCAAATTTCCGCGTTGCGGCGGCATAACATAGATGAAGATCAAATTACGGTTATCAAACTGAGCCGGCTCCCATCCAGGGAAATCTGCAGAAATTGAAATCAACCGCGAATCCAGCTTCATCTGTCTTTCTAGAAGCGGCGCAAGCCGTGTCGCTTCTCGCGATGTTGCATAGAGGAACACGACATCCGCTTGGGTCAGGTCCGTTTTGAAGTAATCTTCCCATTTGAGTTGAATTTTATCGTCGAGCCCACTCGCGGCGATTCGCAACCGGATCAACGCGTATTGCACAAGCCCGACCTCAACACCGACAGGCTTCGCGCCAAATTCTTGCGCGGCGATCAGCAAGACACGCCCGTCGCCCGCGCCAAGATCGTACAGGATTTCGTCAGGCTGTAGGTTCGCAAACTTCAACGCGCGCCGAATTCGATCGGGATGTGTGGGATGCGACGGCGGTCCATAAAACGCGGGAATCAGAATCCATAATAAGCCAATGACAAAGAGAAAAAGGAAGAAGCCATAAAAGATTAAAACGATCATATTTCGCTTCTTTGGGCGCGGCGGAATAACCCGATAATTCTCGGTAAGATCACGATCCTTTGCATCAGCTCGCCGAGCGCGAGCATCCCAAAACATGTAAAAAGAATAGACACGATCACGATCGGTAAGAACCCAAAGCGAACGTAAATCCACGTCGAAAGCGCCGCGCCGAGCGCCCGCCCGAGCGCATGCCCGGTCAAATTGAATGAAAGCAACGTTGCGCGCGCCTGCGGAACAATTTCGGACATCAACGGGATGTGGCTAACCATAATATATTCATAGGTAATGTAATAGAAGAACAAACCGATCAACGCGCCGAGCGGAGTAACGCCGATGAGCGGAAGCGCCGCCGCGCTGATCGCGTTGCCGATCAGCCCGATGGCGAGCGCGCGCGTTTTGCCAAGCCGATCGGTCGTCAGCGCCACAAGGCTCTCGCCGCTCAGTTCGGAGATTCCGATCACGGCGGAAGCGCCCGCTAACGCGGCGATCCTCAAGCCAAACGAGTCTTCGAGCCATACGCCGAAGATCAAATTGACCAGTTCGTTGCTCGCGTTCGCCCACAACGCGATAGAAATTCCCGCTAAAGCTGGGATGTTCTTTAAGACAGCGCGGTAGTTGCCGCCCATGTCGGAGGTCTGAACGTGATGCGCGTCTTTGCGCGGAACCATGCGCCAGACGATGAGAATCATCATCACGCCAAATCCCGCCAGAAGAGGCAGAGGAGTCGTCCAACTGTAACGATTGATCAGCCAGCCGACCAGCGGAATTCCTACAATGAACGAAAGCGACCACGCAATTTCAGTGACTGCAAGCGCGGTTCCGCGCCGATGATAGGGGACGCGGTCGCCGAGGTAGGCTTGCATAGCAGGGTCGAACAGATACTTGCCGAAAACGGCGAAAAGCATTGCGGCGCTAAACGTGTAAATGTTGGGCAGAAACGCAACCAACCCCATACCAAACGTAAACGACAACGCGCCTGCCAACATGCCAAATCTCCGACCGTGCCGGTCGGCAAGAGTTCCAACGACCGGTACGAACGCGCCCACCAACGAACGCCCGGCGACGACGAGCGAAAGAGTCGTCAACTCTACGCCCAGCCCACGCGCAAAAACTGTGAGAAATGGGTAGACCATGCGGTACGCGATATTAAAAATCGTCCGCAGAAACATGAAAATGAGCAATTGAAATCGAAGCCGCATAAGACCTGTCTTGAACTCCATACGCGAAGCGCGGGTTTCATCTAGCGATAGAATTTTACCTTACCGAGCGCCGCACTCGACCAGCCGCGCCAGCGAAGACGGCGCTCTACGCAGGTTACGCGCAACCTTTCATTCCATGCATCCAGAAGGATTTACGATAACGTAGAACGATCACAAGCGTTAGCCGGCGCAACGATCATTTCTATGACAGAGCGGATCCGTTGGGAAGGAATAAATGATATTAAGGAATTGCGTTTGGGGGTTATAATGCGCGCTATGAAGAGAATCGGCATTCTATTTATCCTTCTCAGCGCGTTGTTAAGCGCCTTTCAGTCTGTCCGCGCTCAAAGCGACGAACCGCTTGCATTGGTAATGACAGTGGAAGCGCCGATCATGCCGCCTCTGCTCGAATATATCACGCGGGGGATCGAAACAGCGCAACGCCGCAATGCGGAAGTGTTGATCCTTCAGATCAACACTCTAGGCGGAAGCATGGATACCATGTTTAAGATCGTTACCGCCATCCGCGCCAGCGACGTTCCAGTCGTAGTGTATGTGGCGCCAAAAAACGCCATAGCAGGCAGCGCGGGAGCGATCATCGCAATGGCGGGACATGCTGTAGCCATGGCGCCTGAGACGATTATCGGCGCTTCCAGCCCAATTGACAGTTCGGGCGCGGACCTCAACTCGGACGCGCGCGCTAAAGCGACCAACGCCACAAAAGCCGTCGTCCGCCCGTTTGTTGAGCCGCGCGGCAAAGCGGCGCTAGCGCTTGCCGAGGCAATGATAGACGAAGCCAAAGCCGTCACGGTAGATGAAGCCCTTCAGGCGCATTTAATTGACTTCAAAGCAAACTCAATTGACGATTTGCTCAAGGCGCTCAACGGCTTTACCGTGCAAACAGACGCCGGCGCGCGCGCGCTACATACTCGAAACGCGCGCATACAACCGCTAGACTTAAGCTTTATCGAACGCTTCTTGCTTATCCTTACCGACCCGAACATCGCTTTCCTTTTGATCGCCATCGGCGTGCAAGCCGTATTGATCGAAATCTCCAGCCCGGGCGGCTGGGTCGCCGGCTTCATCGGCGTTGTATGTCTAAGTTTGGCAGCATACGGCTTGGGCACATTACCGGTCAATTGGTTCGGCATTATCTTCCTTATTACAGCGTTTGTACTGTTTATTCTCGATATAAAAGCGCCGACGCACGGAGCCTTAACTGCCGCCGGAGTCGCATCGTTCATCGTGGGCGCGTTGGTATTATTCAACTCGCCGGGCACACCGCAATTTCAACGCGTATCGGTCCCGCTAGTGATCGCTACGGGGATAGCGATCGGCGCGCTGTTTTTTATCATCCTCCTCTTCGCATTGCGTGCGTTACGCACGCCCATCAGCGCAGGGGTAGAGTCGTATGTTGGGAAGATCGGAGTTGTCAAAAATTGGAAAGACGCGCACGGTCAAGTTCATGTGCAATCTGAGCTATGGAGCGCTGAAGCGACGCAGGAATCTGAACCTATTCGTAAGGGCGACAAGGTAGAAGTCGTCCAAGTTAACGGTATTCGATTAAAAGTTAGAAAATATTAGCGGCGTCATTGCGAAGCGCTTCACAATGATGCATTATTACAGGACCTTATGACTGTTACGCCTACCAGAGACCGAATCATCCCCTCAACAGACGTGCGCCCTCTGCGCCGCCCCGAATGGATTAAAGTTCGCGCGCCATCCGGAGAAAGCTACGAACGCATTCAAACACTGATGCGTTCCAAATCGTTGCATACTGTATGCGAAGAAGCCATGTGCCCGAACTTGGGCGAATGCTGGGGCAGCGGAACCGCCACCTTCCTCATGCTAGGCGACGTTTGCACGCGCACCTGCGGCTTCTGCGACGTCAAACACGGCAAGCCTCTGCCACTGGATTGGGACGAAGCCGAACGTGTAGCGCAAGCCGTGAAAGCCATGGATTTAAAGCACGCGGTTATCACCTCGGTAAACCGCGACGAGCGCCGGGATGGAGGCGCGCCGATCTTCGCCATGGTTATCCGTAGAATCCGAGAGATTTTGCCGGGCTGCTCGATCGAAGTGTTAATCCCCGACTTCAAAGGCTCCATAGAAGCATTGAAGATCGTCATAGACGCGCGACCCGAAATTTTGAATCACAACGTGGAGACCGTGCCGCGACTCTTTAAGCAAGTGCAACCGCAAGATAACTACGAATGGGCGCAAGCGACTCTCACAAACGCCAAAAGACTCGACCCTGATGTGTTGACCAAATCGGGCATTATGGTCGGTTTGGGCGAAGAATTGGACGAGGTCAAAGCCGTGATGCGCGATCAACGCGCATGGGGCGTGGATATCTTGACGATCGGTCAGTACCTGCAACCCAGCAAACAACATATGCCGCTGGCGCGCTATTACACAATGGAAGAATTCGCTGAATTGCGCGACTATGGAAAAGAACTTGGTTTCAAATGGGTCGAGTCGAATCCGTTGGTGCGGTCCTCATATCATGCGGCAGAACAAGTCCGTGCATTAAGTATTGTTCATCGGAAACTATATGGGGAAAAGCTAGAGATCGGAGCTTAAACGTCAAAACTCCCGCTGACATCAGTCGGCGGGAGTTTCCAACTTAAATTCATCCAGTTGATAAATCGGCTCCGCCAAATCGAAGAAATGCCCGCATCCTTCCTACTTTTCACGTTCCTATTTGCTGGTTTAAGTTTAGGCGTTTCCCTCAACGCTCTCTAATCGCCTTTCAAAAGTATTAGATTGCAATCCGTCTTTTAAAGCGGCTCATTTTTCAGGTATGATTGCGAGCGCAAAACCGCTACAGTTTCATTACACGCGCCCCGACAAGGAAATTATGACACACAAACGCATCGTTATTGTCACGATCGGCATTATGTTCAGCCTGTTTCTGGCTTCCATGGAATCTACCGTGGTGGCGACCGCCATGCCGACCATCGTCGGACAGTTGGGCGGGCTAAAAAATTACTCATGGGTTTTTTCCGCCTACATGCTCACATCCACTACAACCGTTCCCCTATATGGGAAAATTTCAGATATTTATGGGCGGCGAAAACTCTACGTTTTTGCTATGTTGCTCTTCCTCATCGGATCGCTTTGGTGCGGCGCGGCGACCACGCTCACCCAACTAATCTTCGCGCGCGCATTACAGGGCGTCGGCGCAGGCGGCATCATGCCGTTGGCGTTCATCATTATTGGCGAAATGTTTTCGCTCGAACAACGCACAAAAATGCAGGGTTTATTCTCAGGCGTATGGGGCGTTTCCTCTGTGGCGGGTCCGTTGCTTGGCGGCTTCATTGTGGATCAACTTTCATGGCGTTGGGTTTTCTATATCAACGTCATTCCCGGTCTGATCGCCGGGACGATCGTCGCGCTTGCATGGAAAGATCAAGTCTACACTCACGAACGACTCGACATTGATTACGCCGGCGCCGCGCTGCTCTCCGCAAGCGTGGTAAGTCTGTTGCTTGGGCTAATGGAACTAGGCACGTCGTTTGGGTGGGCTGCCATCGCCATATCTATCATCCTCTTCGCCGCGCTCATTTGGGTCGAGTTTCACGCCACAAACCCTATTTTACCGATCGGGCTATTTCGCGATAGGCTCTTTTCAACCGCCACCTCGCACAGTTTATTTACCGGTTGGGCGGTTTTCGGCACGATCTCATTTATCCCATTATTTGTGCAGTCGGCTCTCGGCGCAAGCCCCACGCAAGCCGGCGTTACGATCACGCCCATGCTGCTCAGTTGGGTGACGGGCAGCATCTTCGGCACGCGTATTTTGCTAAAGATCGGGTATCGCCGCTTAAGCGTGATCGGCACCAGTATTTTCTTCGTGGGGGCAAGCCTGCTGGCGCTCTTTGGCGCAAACAGCTCGCAAACGCATGTCATGGTCTTTATAGGTATGATGGGGCTCGGTATGGGGCTTTCCATTCCATCGTATGTCATCGCCGTACAAACAACCGTAGAGCGGCGTCATCTCGGCACGGCGACCTCCATGCTGCAATTCAGTCGTTCGATGGGCGGAACGCTAGGCGTCAGCGTGATGGGCGCGGCATTGAGCGCGAAACTCGCCTCAAGCTTAAGCGCGCTCCATCTCGATGCAGGGTTGGTCTCGCAACTTCTCGATCCCGCCCCCGTTACAGGGGTAGTCGCCGAAGCCGGGGTGCGCCTCGCTATGACAAGCGCTATCCATATCGTTTTTGTGATCGCCTTTGTTGCCGCCGCATTGGGATGGTTTGCCGCAATTTTCACCCCGCATAAAGAATTAACCGATACCCCCATCTCCGCCGCACCGATCATCATCGAGTAAACGCCGCTTTCGCAACTCGTATAAGCGCGGCAACGGCAACTCGCTTAACGACTCCACGATCAAGTCGGCGCTATCAAAAACCAGCGACGCCGTTACCGGATTTGGGACCGCTATAACAAAAATCCCCGCGCGATTTGCTGCTTCCACGCCGTTCGGAGAATCCTCAAAGACCAACGTTTCTTCCTTCCGCGTTTGCAGCCGGTTCAGCGCGACGAGGAATAGGTCGGGATTGGGTTTGGTCCTACCCGCGCCAACATCTTCCGCGCAAATTATCGCGTCAAAATCATCGAAGATTCCAAGTCGTTTTGCGTGATTATCCACCCAAGCGTGCGACGAACTGGAAGCGATCGCCAGTTTCAAACCGCCTTGTTTCGCGAAGCGGATCGCTTCCAAAACACCGGGTAGAATTGGCTGCGCATGGATCATAGCAAGGCTTTCGACGCCATGGCGCGCGCGCACAGAAGCCGCATCCAGCCGTCCCTGCGAAAGATGCGCGAGATGATCCGCCGCATTAAAATCTGAAAGCCCGCGACCGCCGACAATGTTATTCCACTCTTCCAGTGGAAAATCGAATGCATTCTCGCGATACATATTCTTCCAGATAAGATATTCGGGAGTTTCTGTATCGAGAATCAACCCGTCAAAATCAAAGATAAGCGCCTTGAGCATGGATGAGATTATACTTGCATTAAAATGCACGGAAGAAGATAACGAAAATTAGGAGACCGCTATGGAATATCGCAATCTCGGCAAAGCAGGCGTAAAAGTTTCCGCCATCGGAATTGGATGTAATCAATTCGGCGGCAAAGTGGATAAAGACGGCGTAAAAGCTATCCTCCATCGCGCGTTGGATGAGGGGATTAATTTTTTCGATACTGCAAACGTGTATGGCAACCCACACGGCGCATCGGAGGAATTTATCGGCGCGGCGCTTGAAGGTGAGAGAGAACGCGTGGTCATCGCTACCAAAGTCCGATTCAAAATGGGCGAAGGACCGAACGATGTTGGCGCGTCGCGCTATCACATTCTCAGCGCGGTTGAGGCGAGTCTGCGAAGGCTGAGAACTGACCATATTACCTGTATCAAATTCACGCATGGGATGAATCGGTCCCCGTCGAAGAGACGATGCGCGCGCTTGACGATCTCGTCCGCGCGGGCAAGGTCCGCTATATCGGCGCGAGTCAATTTTCAGCGTGGCAGTTGGCGCACTGCAACACACTCGCCAAGATGATGGGCTGGGAGCGCTTCATCACGATCCAAACGCATTACAACCTGCTCGAACGCGATACTGAGCGCGAACTCGCCCCCTATTGCGCGTGGGCGAACGTCGGCATTCTGCCGTATTTTCCGCTTGCCGGCGGTCTGCTTACCGGCAAATACACGCGCGGCGAACCCGCTCCCGAAGGGTCGCGCGGCACATTCAGCCCGTACGTGAAGAATCGACTCACAGATTCAAACTTCGACGCGCTAGATAAACTTCGCGCCTTCGCCGACTCACGCGGGCATACGCTTCACGACCTCGCCTTTAGTTGGTTGCTCAGTCAGCCAGCGATTCCCTCCGTCATTGCTGGCGCGACGACTCTCGATCAGGTCAGCGAGAATGCAAAGAAGGCGGAATGGAAGTTGACGGAAGATGAACTGACGGAAATAAAAGAGTTGTTATAAATAAGCGCGGCGTCAAATCTTCCGCGCTTACTCCTCTTCAATTATTGGCTGCCATCCGCCGCTCAGAAAGGAATTTTACATGCCTCAAACAACAAACGCAATCGTCATCGGCGCGGGCGTGATGGGCGCCAGCATCGCCTTTCATCTCGCCGAGCGCGGACTCAAACCTACTATCCTCGAACGCAAAGCGACCGCCTCGGGCGCGACGGGTCACTCCAGCGGACTTATCCGTATGCACTACGATCTCGCCGCCGAATCGGAGTTGACGTTCAAGAGTTATCAAATGTATTTCAACGATTGGAAAAATAGAGTCGGCGGCGATTCTGGATTTCAAAAAACAGGTTTCTTGCAGATCGCTAAACGCGAGCATGAGGCTAAACTGCGCGGCAACGTTACCAACCAACAAAAACTTGGAATCAACACATCGGTCATTTCGGCAGATGAAGCCAAACGCCTCTTTCCTGATCTGATAACGGATCACTTCGACTACGCCGCATACGAACCTGATTCTGGCTACGCCGACGCGACACTCACGACCAATTCGTTTCTTGAGTCCGCTAAACGCAACGGCGCGACGTTAATTCAAAATTGTGAAGTGACCGCCATCAACGCAGCAGGCGGGAAAGTCATCGGCGTGGACACCACGCAAGGAAACTTCGACACGCCCATCGTCGTCAACGCGGCTGGAGCGTGGGCAAAGCATGTCGCAAGCCTCGCAGGACTCAAGGTCCCGCTTGAAACGTGGACGCACGATGTCGCGTTCTTGCACCGTCCACCCTCGCTGGGTCGCATCCCCGCCTGCATTGACGACGTCATCAACTGCTATTTTCGTCCCGAGGGCAGCGCGCTCATCCTTGCCGCAGGCGAAGACGAGTCTCTACGCGGCGAGGCGCCCGACGCCGAAGACCAAACGCCCACCGACACGTTCCTCGAGAAACTCATTAGCCAAATGGTGAAGCGCATTCCCAAGATCGAGCAGAGCGGCTTGCACTCCATCCATGTGGGGCGCGACGGTATCACGCCCGATCAACGCGCCATCTACAGCGGCACAGACTTGCAAGGCTTTTATTTAGCGTGTGGGCTGAGCGGCACGGGATTCAAAACGTCGCCTGCAGCCGGCGCAAGCATGGCGGAGTTAATTTTGGATAAAGCGCCCAAAACGGTGGATATTACGCCGTTTCGATTCAGTCGCTTCGCAGAAGGGAAGTTGATCGAAGGAGAGTTTGGGTATGGGAATATGTGGAAGTAGGCGGCAACATAAACCGAGCCTGTGAATGATTGATCGGTATATCGGCTTGCCCTCTCGCTTGACAGCCATACAAAAAACCTGATATTTCAGACGGCGAGGAGTTGCCATGCAGGAAACCAAATTAGCCATCCGCTTGCCGCGCTAGTATAAACACAAAATATCGCTAAGAGAACGTTTCTTCAATGCAATTCACCATGGATAAACGCAGATAAAAAGGGCAAATAAAGCATTTTCGAGTTCGTTTTTATCAAAAATCAGCGCTGATCCATGTTCGTCTGCGGTTAAAGCTGAGTTAAGAAACACTCTCTAAGGGGAAAGCGTTCGAAAGGGAATATTTGGAAATAAAGGAGCATAGTATGCAAAAGGTCGTATTCGAACAAGAAATCCACACATTTCATATTGACTTTCTCGGGCATGTCAACAACGGCATATACATTCAATGGATGGAGATCGGGCGCACAAAATTACTGGAAGCGGCGGGCATGCTCACTACAGAGATCATGAAACAAGATTTTGCCCCAGTCTTAATGGAAACGCATATCAAGTATAGAACTCCGCTTTACCTAGGCGAACGCGCCCGCATCGAGGTTTGGATGTCTGAACTGCGAAACAGCTCGGGCATTCTACAATTCCGTTTTTATAACGAGAAAGACAAACTGGCGGCAGAAGCGCAACAACGCGGCGCGTTCCTGCATATCAAATCGCTGCAACCGCACCGGCTGTCGGCAGAGGAACGCGCACGCTTCGCTCCGTTTGTAGAAGACGCCGCGTAGCGGCTCGACTGCATCGCGATAGAAAAAAGCGGATAGCGCGTAACACGCTATCCGCTTTCGATTTAACAGAGTCAATTCCGTCTTTTAGAAGAGCTTCATCAAGGCTGAACTCGCCCAAGCGAATAACGTTTGCGGAATGAGACTCAGAAACACGGTCAGAAACGCCAGCGCGCCCCAGGTGAAGTCGAGCCAGAACTCGCGCCGAACGGCCGGCTCGCCGTCTCGCATATACATATTGACAACGACGCGCAAATAATAGAACGCAGAGATGATCGAGGTAAGCACACCGATCACCGCCAAGACCACAAACCCGCCGTCAATTACCGCGCGAAAAAGGTAAACTTTTCCGACCAGTCCAAGCGTAGGTGGAAAGCCAATTAACGAGACCATAAAGATGGACATCGCGGCGGCAAGCGTCGGATGATTTTTCGCCAGCCCGGAATAGTCGCTGATGGCAAGCCCTTTCCCTTCCGTGCGCTCCACAGCGATGACCACGCCCCACGCCCCGAAATTTGTGACCGCATAAACAATAAGATAGAACAATCCTGCAGCTACAGACACCGGCGCCACTGCCGCATTGCCATAAGGAACAAAAGCCATCAAGATATACCCGGCATGTGCAATGCTGGAATAAGCCAGCATGCGTTTGATGTCGGTTTGCGTAATAGCGATAATGTTGCCCACGACCATCGTCAGCGCGGAAAGTCCCCATAAGACATCGGTCATATTCACGGCAAGAGGCGAAAAAGCAGTAACGAATACACGCAGCAATGCGGCAAAGCCCGCAATCTTCGCGCTCGACGACATAAACGCGGTTACAGCGGTGGGCGCGCCTTGATAGGCATCGGGCGTCCACATGTGAAAAGGAACTGCCGCGATCTTAAAGCCAAACCCGATCAGGACGAGAGCGGCGCCGAAGGCAAGAAGAGGGCTGACGGTCGAAGCCGAAGCGGCGGCTAGAATAGCGTACAAATTCGTCGTGTGTGCGGCGCCGAAGATCAGCGCGATGCCGTAGACGAGAAATCCGGACGAGAACGCGCCGAGCAGAAAATATTTCAAACCCGCCTCTTCCGAGTTTACGTTAGAACGTGCAAACGCAGAAAGCACATAGAGCGGAATGGAAAGCAATTCAAGCGCGAGGAAGACAATGATGAGATCGATGGCTTGCGCCATGAGCATTGCTCCAATGCTGCTAAAGAGCAATAAGACGTAATATTCGCCGCGCTCAATGTTCATCCGTTTAAGATAATCGTAGGCGAGCGCGACCCCAAGCAGTCCGCAGACGAGAATCAGGGCGTTTAGAAAGATCGAGAATCCATCAAGCGCGACCATGCCACTAAAGCCCAGTCTTTCGTCGCCGATCTGAGATAGGGTGTATCCCAGCGAGATCGCCAACCCCAGCGCGGCAAGCAACGCCGTAGCGCCTTTACGATCTTTGGGGATAAAGAGATCCGCCACCAACAACGCGCATGCCCAGACTGCGAGAATGGCAACCGGAAGAATGGTAGTGAAGTCAGAAAATGTCATTTTCGATTCGCCCTTGCAGAATAAAGTTTACTCATGTCAGGGTAGCGGCAGCATTCCGACGAGATGGTTCACGGCGGGAGCCATGAGGTTGAAGAACGGCGCGGGATATAAGCCGATCCAAAACATCAGGATAACCAATGGCGCGATCACAGCGATCTCGCGCCAATTGAGGTCGCGAATCGGACGTCCGTGTTTTTTCGCCTCTTCGACGATTTCGCCCAGCGGACCCATGAACATTCTTTGAAACATATAGAGGATGTATACCGCCGCCATGATGACGCCCAGCGCAGAAATTGCCGCCAGCCAGACGCCGCCCCAATAGAACACGCCGTTTTGCCCCGCGCCCCACGCGCCAAGCAAGACTGTGAACTCGCCCACGAAGCCGTTAAGCCCCGGCAAGCCCATCGAAGACATGGAGGTGATGAGATAGATCGTGCCAAAGACCGGCGTGATCTTCCACAAGCCGCCGTACAATCTGAATTCGCGCGTATGCGTCTGTTCGTAGATCATACCGACTAAGAGGAACAATGCCCCGGTGCTGACGCCGTGGTTAATCATCTGCAAGATGCCGCCGGCGACGCCTTCGGGATTCAGCGCGAACACGCCAAGCATAACGAAGCCCAAGTGGCTGACGGAAGAGTAAGCGACCAGTTTTTTGATGTCGGCTTGCGCGTACGATACGGCTGCGCCGTAAATAATTCCAATCGCAGCGAGGAGCGCCATCCACGGGGCGGCGCTGACAGCCGCCTCGGGGAACAACGGCAGGTTGAAGCGCACGAAGCCGTACGTTCCCAATTTCAACAACACGCCCGCCAAGATCACCGAGCCGGCGGTCGGCGCTTCTACGTGCGCGTCGGGCAACCACGAATGCAGGGGCCACATCGGCACTTTAATAGCGAAGGCAAGCGCGAAGGCGATGAATAACCACATTTGAATGTTGACTGGGATGCCGCCGCGCGCGATCAGGTCGGGAACGGAGAACGTATTGCCATAGATCCCGAGCCACAGAATCGCCAGCAACATCAAGATCGAACCTGCCATCGTATAGAGGAAGAACTTCAGCGCGGCGTAAATGCGGCGCGGCCCGCCCCAGATGCCGATGATGAAGTACATCGGCACAAGCGTAAATTCCCAGAAAATGTAGAAGAGGAATAGGTCTTGCGCGAGGAATACGCCGTTCATACCGACTTCCAAAAGGAGGAAGAAAATCATGAATTCTTTGACGCGCTCTTCGACCGCCGTCCACGCCGAGAGGATCGAAATCCAAGTCAACAGGGTGGTTAACAATACGAGCAAGATGCTTAGGCCGTCTACGCCGAGGAAATATTGAATGTTCCAGCCTCCGACGACGATCCAGTCGTAACGAGCGACCAGTTGCAAGTTCACGTCTGCGGCGCGGAACATCGTCAACACACAGATCGAAATGCCAAATGTGATCAGCGCGACGATGAGCGTCGTCCAGCGCATAGCGTCTTTGTTCTCCTTGGGGATAAAGAGCAGCGCGAACACTCCTACCAGCGGAAAAAAGATCACTAACGTAAGCGGTTGCAAAATAAATTCCATATTTAATCCTCTACTTGCAGACTGAAGGTCGAAAATCAAAGACTCGACGCACGTTTATTTGAAAACCAGATAACCAAGAATTAATACAACGCCCAGAAGGAACGTCAGCGCATACGAACGCACGAATCCGTTCTGGGCTTTGCGCATCATCGTTGAGAGCGATTGCGTCCATGCGCCCAAGTTATTCGCAAAAGCGTCAATGCCTTTTTGGTCGGCGTATACGTCCAAGCCGATTCGACTTGCCCAGTTAAATCCTCCCACGACAACGCTGTCGTGGAACCAATCATGCCAGAAGCGCCCATCAATCACATCCGCTAGAAACTGCGCTGTTTTTACATAGGGCGTGATAACCAACGCTTGGTACAACTCGTCAATCCACCACTTGCCATTCATGCCTTTGAACAGGACGCCGAGCGTTTCGAGCGGGTCTCGTCGAACGGCATCCGCTGGCGCGCGACCATACAGGAACCACGAGATCGCAATCGCCGCTAGAGCCAGGGCTGTCGAAACGAGCGCCACTTGCGTATCCAAATTCATCGCTTCGACTTTGCCCAGCGCGCCTTCAAGCCAATGCGTAAAATGATGGAAGCCAGTGAATGGCAGATTGATTGCGCCGCCGATCACTGAAAGAATCGCCAACGCAATTAACGGGAACGTGATCACTCGCGGGCTTTCTTCAGCGAGCGAAGCGGCTTCGTGGCGCGCCGTCCCAAAGAAGACCAGCCAAATTTGCCTGCCCATGTAAAACGCGGTAAAAAACGCGGCGATAGTCAGCAACCAGTACACCGTCGGATTATGCAGACTGGCGTCAAGCAGAATTTCATCCTTCGACCAAAAGCCCGCAAACGGCGGTATGCCCGCCAGAGCCAGCGTGCCAGCCATATACACCCAGAATGTGACCGGCATTGTTTTACGAAGTCCACCCATGTTGCGCATATCGCCGGGGTCAAATATTTCGCCGCGATCCTCTTGCTTTTTCTTGCCTTTTTTCGATTTATCTTGATGCGCATGTTCGACGTGATGATGTCCGCGTTCCATGCCCAAAATGACCGAGCCGGCGGCGAGGAACAATAAAGCCTTGAAGAAGGCGTGCGTCACCAAGTGGAACATGCCAGCCACATAGGCGCCCACGCCCACCGCCGCAACCATAAAGCCTAACTGCGAGATCGTGGAATACGCCAGCACTTTCTTGATGTCATACTGACCGGCGGCGATCGTCGCGGCGAACAGCGCAGTGACGGCTCCTGTTAGAGCAACGATGTTCTGTGCGATAGGAACCGCCGAATAAAGAGGCGCGGAACGCGTGATGAGATAAACGCCCGCGGTCACCATCGTCGCGGCATGGATCAACGCGGAAACGGGGGTAGGACCCGCCATCGCGTCGGGAAGCCAAACGTAGAGCGGTATCTGCGCCGATTTGCCCGTTACGCCAAGCAGGTAAAATAGCGTAATCGCGATGATCAGCCCTTGCGATACCTGCGGAGCTTTCGCAAAAACAGCGTCGAATTGGAACGTTCCAAACGCCCAAAACATGATGAAACTAGCGATCAGGAATCCGTAATCGCCGATGCGATTAACAACGAAGGCTTTCTTTGCCGCATATGAGTTCGACCATGAAGGCTGCCCAAGCGTGTCCATTTCGTACCAGAAGCCGATGAGCAGGAACGAGCACAGTCCCACCCCTTCCCAGCCAATGAACAGCATGAGATAGGAATCGGCGCTGATGAGAATCATCATGGCGGCGATGAAAAGATTGAGAAAAACGAAGAAACGCTGGAAGCGTCCCGGGTCCGCTTTGAAGCGCACATCTTCGTGCATGTATCCAATCGCGTAAATATGGATGAGCGTCCCCACGCCCGAGACGACCAACATCATCGTTGTAGAAAGCGCGTCTACGCGGAAAGTCCAATCGAGCGATACGGCGCCGATATGAATCCACTCTGCGAGGCGCCAACGCAACACGTCGGCGTGCGAAGCGGAGAGCGTCCACGCGAGCGCGATAGAAACGACAAACGCCGCGCCCGTTGCCAGACTCGCCACTGCGCCGATCGTCCGTTCGCTGAATTTATGCCCAAAGGCGACGTTGATCAATAAACCGAGGGTCGGGAAAAAGATCAGCCAGGGGGCTAAGAACAAAAATCCATAATTTGCTGATTCGCCAAAATACATAACCATCTCCAAAACAAAGCGCGGGCGCGTTCGTCTCGACCCGCAATGTTCAGTTTTTAATCGTCTATCCCTTCAAGCCGCTCACTTGATCCACATCAATGCTGCGCTTGGATTTGAAAATTTCCACGATCAACGCCAAACCGATCGCCACTTCCGCCGCAGCGACTGCGATCACGAAGAAGACGAAGATCTGTCCGCTGAAACTTTCGATTACACTGCCAAACGCTACGATCGCAAGGTTCGCCGCATTTAGCATTAACTCGATAGACATGAAGATGATTAGCGCGTTGCGGCGAATTAGAACGCCCAACACTCCGATAGTGAATAAAATTGCAGAGAGAATGACATAATAGTCAACAGGTACCATTGTCGTTCGCGATTTCTAGCCGCTTCGCGCCCCCTTCTCTTTTTTCGTCAACGTGATCGCGCCGATCATGGCGACCAATAATAAGATCGAGACAATCTCAAACGGCAATAGATAGTTTTGGAACAGAGCGACGCCCAATTGCCGCAGATTTTCGGTGGCGTTGATCGCTTCGGCGGGAGGAAGCACGTTGCCTAATGAGCGGGCTTTAACGATCAACAGATACGCCGCTTCCGCGAATAAGGCGGCGGCTAAGGCGATGGCGAGCGGTTTCTGCCACGGAAGCGCGTTCGGCGCCGGCAGATTTTCCGCGCCTAACAACATGATGACGAACAAGAACAGCACCATGATCGCACCCGTGTATACGGTGATCTGCGCCATCGCAATAAACGGCGCGCCCAACAGCAGATAGAATATCGCTACCGTGATGAAGTTCAACACGAGGTACAACGCCGCGTAAACGGTATTGCGACTCAGCAACATACCGAGCGCCGATGCGACAGCGATACAAGCTAGAACGAGGAAGAGAGCAAGGTCAAGAGTCATAAATATCCATTAGGGTTACCGGTTTTCAATCGCAATTACGGTCAATTGTCAACGGTAAGCGCGAAATCGTCAATCTTTCGGGTTCTCCATCTCCGGCACAGAGCGATTGAACGCGCCCGGCTCAACCTTTTGCGGCGTCAATTTGCTCGTCACCGGCGCAGGGTCTAGCAACATTTCTTTTGTGTAAATCGCCGAGTTGCGGTCGTAGAACGATAGTTCATAATTGTCGCCCAGCGTGAGCGCCTCGGTCGGGCAGGCGTCTTCGCAATAACCGCAGTAAATGCAACGCAACATATTAATTTCGTAGGTGGAGGCGTATCGTTCGCCGGGCGAGAAGCGTTTCTCGTCCGTATTCTCAGCGGCTTCCACAAAGATCGCGTCGGCAGGGCAAGCGGCAGCGCATAACGCGCAACCGATGCATTTTTCAAGTCCATTTTCATACCGATGCAGTTCGTGCCGTCCACGGAAGCGCTTGCGCACTTCCCGCTTTTCTTCAGGATATTGATAGGTGACGGGTTTTTCAAACATCATCTTGAACGTCACCCACAGCCCACGAACCAGCTCAACGGCAGGTTCAAACACGCTCATACGTAAGCCTCCTCAAGGCTTGATACACACCAATGACGCAAATCGCAAATACCAACATAGAAGAAACAGGGATGAACCACATCCACAGCGCGTTCTTGGCGACATCAAACATTAAAATGCCGACAGCGGTCAAAAAAACCGTCGCCAACGAGGCTGGTAAAAGAATCTTCCAGCCGAAACTCATCAACCGATCATAGCGAATACGGGGCCATGTGGCGCGCACCCAGATCATAACGAACAACAGAATCATGATCTTGGCGAACATATAGACCGGTCCCAAAATAGGATATTGCGCCTCGCCTGGGCCCAAATATCCGCCGAAGAAGAATACCGCTAAAATAGCGGAGACAATGATCATTTTCTGATACTCTGCCATGAAGAAAAGCGCGAATTTCATGCCCGAATATTCCGCATGATAGCCAGCGGTTAACTCTTGTTCGGCTTCAGGCATATCGAACGGAGCGCGATTCACTTCGGCGAGAGTCGCGATCCAGAAGATCAACGCCCCAAGCGGCTGATAAACTACGAACCACATCGAACGTTGCGCTTCCACGATCTCGCGCATGCTCATCGAATTAGCGAGCAGGATCACCGGCGTCAACGAAATACCGAGCGCGACTTCATAGGAGATCATCTGCGCGGTCGAACGCATCGCGCCCAGCATGGCATACTTACTGTTCGACGACCAGCCCGCCAATACAATGCCGTACACCGATACCGACGCAATGGCGGCAAAAAACAACACCGCGACGTTGATATCCGCCAGATATAGATTAATATCGCGCCCAAACCAATGCACCGTCGCGCCCCACGGAATGACCGCTCCAATAACGATCGAGGGCAGCAAGGTCAAAATTGGCGAAAGGAAGAAGACGAATTTGTACGCTTTCGCCGGTGAAAGTTCTTCTTTGAAGATCAATTTAATCGCATCGGCGATCGGCTGAAGCAAGCCATACGGTCCAGCGCGATTCGGTCCAATGCGCGTTTGCATTCGCGCCAACGCTCGGCGTTCGTAATACGTCAGGTAGGCGAACCCGATCAACAGCGCAAAGATGATGACAAGCGCCTTGATGAACCATTCCAGCCAAAGAGTCCAATCGGTGATCATGCTTTTACCTTCGCCGCTACAGGTTCGTAGATTGCCATGCCCATCGAGCGCGGCGTCAATAAGATTTTCTCGTCAAGCGTATCGTCCAATTTCAGAACCGCTTCACCGCTTACGCCGTCGAAACTAACGTTCACGGTCTGCCCAGCGCTCAAGCCCAGCCGCATTGCAGCAGAAGGATGCGCACTGACGCTGATTTCGCCGATGCGCTGATGCAACAATTCGGCGACCATCATAGTCGTGCCGCGATGATACAACTTGTTAACCGGCACTGCCAGCAATTCTTTTTCCTTTAACGTCGGCAACGTTTCTTTCTGAGCTTTCGGAATACTCATCTTTTCTCCGCGCGTCGCCGCTGTAGATAAATGCACGCCCAAGCCATCTTTATTATCATATGTTGTGCCGCCGTAATAGCGATCGTTGCCCCCCACTGTGGGCAATTGCTCGCGAACTTCGGCAAGTTTGGCATAATCCAATCCATCGAACGACTTTACCGTCGCAGCCAGCAGGTCGAACACCACCGCGGCGGACGTGCCTTCGAGAATAACGCCCATGTTTCGCGCAACTTGCGAGACGATGGCAAAGTCGGGTCGAGACTCGCCCGTAACCGGCACAGCGGGATAGAAGCGCTGAACGCGCCGCTCACCGGAAGTCAACGTGCCTTCGCGTTCCGTAAAGGCTTGTGCGGGCAAAACCACGTCTGCTATCCCGACGGTTTCAGTCGTCATCACATCTTGCACAACGACAAATTCCGCCTCCGCCAAAGCCTTCGCCAACTTCGGGTCGTCGTGAACGGGATCTGCTCCGACAATATAGACCGCCTTACCTTTCAGCGCTTTGGCTAAGTCGCCTTCGACAGTGAAGCCGATCTCCCACGCGCCCTGATCGTTGGCGCGTTCCCACACGCCAATGAGTCCGTTGTTGGGTCTTCCCGTAAAATTATTGTCATCCAGCAGTTTCGCACACGCCGCCGCCAAATTTCGCGAGCCGGCGACTCCGAGTCCTTCGCTGCCGTAAAAGACAACGACATTTTGAGATTTCAACAGCGCTTCGCCCGCCTCATTTGCTTTTGTCAAATCGCGCACCGCTTTTACTTCTTCACTGTATTCATAACGGATCGTGTGCGTAGCGTATCTATCTAATTTCGTCTCGCGCGGGTTTAATACAATTAATGTCGCGCCGCGCTCCTGCGCTTGCTTAACTCGAAGATACCAAATTGGCGCTTCTTGATACAGATCGGAAGCGACAACGACAATGGCGCTGCCCGCGCCCATCGTTCCAATATTCGTTCCCGCGCTTACGCCGACGAGCGACGTCAGTTCTCCGCCCGCCATATGTGAATATAAATACGCCTTGCCGCCTGCGTGGTCTGCCAACATTTTCAAATTAAATAAATCTTCGTTCGCCAGCCTGCCCGACGCCAATACGACAAAATCTTTTTTGGCTTTGAGGAATTTCTCTGCGGCAAGTTGAGTCGCGGCGTCCCATGAAGCGCGCGCCAGCTTCTTCTCCTTGCGGATCATGGGTCTGGTCAGCCGTTGTTCGCCTTGGGCGTAATGATATGCAAAGCGACCTTTATCGCAGATCCAAATTTCGTTTACTTCTTCGTTCTGTCGCGGCATCACGCGTTTGACGACGATTTCGCCGTTCGAGCGAGCTTCGCGCCGCGTATTTAACGTCGTATTGCAACCGACCGGACATTGCGTACAGATTGAAGACGCGGCTTCCATTTCCCAAGGGCGCGCGCCAAAGCGGAAGTCTTCGGTAGTCAGCGCGCCGACGGGACAAATATCGGTAGTGTTGCCCGAGAAGACCGAGTCGAAACCGGGTTCCGAAACGGAGATAATACGCATCGGACGGGCGCGGTCGTCAAATTCAAGCACTGCATCGCCGGCGATCTCGTCTTGAAAGCGGACGCAACGCGCGCAGAAAATACAACGTTCGCGGTCCAGCCAGATCAACTCGCCCAGTGGAACCGGTTTGACAAAGCGTTGTTTTTCCTCAAGCCTGAAGCGGCTGCTGCGCGGACCGTATTTCATGTTCAGGTCTTGCAGCGCACATTCACCGCCTTTATCGCAGATCGGGCAATCAAGCGGATGCGAAGTCAGCAGAAATTCAACCGTTCCGCGTTGCGCATCGGCGACCTTCGCCGTCTGCGTGTTGATCACCATGCCCTCTTCTACTTTATTCGTGCAGGCGGTTTCCAATTTCGGCATGAACTGAATCTTCGGCGCGCCGTCTTCCACAACGAATTGTCCTGTAGCGCGATCGCGCACCGGACGCCCGATCTCCACCAGACACATACGGCACATGCCAACCGGCTCCAGTTTGGGATGGTGGCAAAACACGGGAATATCTACGCCGGCTTGCTTGGCGGCGTCTACAATATTTAATCCTGCGGGGACAGTGACTTGTCGTCCGTCAATCGTAAGAGAAATTTGTTTATCCATTATGCTTGCACCGCTTTATCGAAATCTTCTCGGAAACGTTCGAGGCTGGAAACAACCGCCATAGTAGAGAATTCGCCCAACGCGCATAAACATTTACCTTGCATTTGCTTCGCCACGTTAAGCAGCAAGTCCACATCGGCTTTTACGGCTTGACCGGTGTGGATGCGTTCGGTGAGATGCGACATCCAGAAAGTGCCTTCGCGGCAAGGCGTGCATTTTCCGCACGATTCGTGCCGGAAGAAGTGGACGGTTTTATTAATGAGCCAATCCATCGAAACCGTGTCGTCTATGATGATGACCGAGGCGGAGCCAAGTTCTGACTTTAGCTTGCGGACTTCGAGGTAGTCCATTGGCGTATCGAGGATGCTGTCGTCGTCCACAAGGATCAGCGAGGATGATGCGCCGGCGGGCATAATCGCCCGAACGCTGCGCGAATCTTGTACGCCGCCGCCGTATTTATAGATCAAGTCGCGGAAGGTCGTTCCGAACGGAAGTTCGTAATTGCCGGGTTTGCGCACGCGCCCCGAAAGCGAAAAGATCTTCACGCCCGGAGCGTCCGCCGTGCCTATAGATTTGTACCATTCCGCGCCGTTCGCCATGATCATCGGCACATTGGTAAACGTCTCAACGTTATTAATGATCGTCGGCTTGCCATACAACCCTTCCGAAGGCGGGAAGGGAGGGCGCACGCGCGGTTGCCCGCGCCTTCCTTCAAGCGATTCGAGCAACGCAGTCTCTTCGCCGCAAATGTACGCGCCCGCGCCGAGATGAGTATAAATTCGGAGCGAGTAATCGGTTCCGAAGATTTTATCGCCTAGGTAGCCTTCCGCTTCCAGCTCAGCGATTTTCCGATCGAGCGACTCGGCGATCTGCCAAAATTCACCGCGTAGATAAATGTACGCGATATTCGCGCCAACGGCGTACGAGCCGATCATCACTCCTTCCAGGAATTGGAAGGGATTATTTTCCATTACTTCACGGTCTTTAAATGTGCCCGGCTCAGACTCGTCGGCATTCGCCACCATGTAATGGGGCCAGCTTTTCGCGTCGGCAAACGACCACTTCATGCCCGTCGGGAAGCCCGCGCCGCCGCGTCCGCGCAAACCAGAGTTTTTAACCACATCAATCACTTCACCGGGTTTCATTTTTGTCACCGCATTCTTAAACGCGGCAAGCCCGCCGTTATTTTGATATACAGAGAGTTTCCCAATGTCGGGAATTTCTCGATGCCGTAACAGAACATGCGTCATAAACAATCTCCTATACAGAGAAAAGAATCATCCTTCGCTCTGTTTTAATTCGCCGATCAATTCCATCGTCTTCTCTACGGTCATATGCTCGTGATACTCGATCGCATCCGGTCCTTGCAATTGGAACATAGGCGCTCGATCGCAAGCGGCAAGGCACATGACCGCTTCCACCGTAACCAACCCGTCTTCGGTCGTTTCGCCAGCCTTGATCTTTAGATGATCGCACAAATCGCCCATAAAACCTTCCGCGCCGCGCAACGCGCACGGCAGGTCTGTACAGACTTGTATGCGATATTTGCCTTCTTTTTCTTCGTGATACAACGTATAGAAACCGACCACGCCAGCCACTTCCGTTTCGGTAATGTCGAGCAGCGCGGCAATATCTTGCATGGCGGCTTTACTGATATAGCCTTCATCGCGCTGGGCGATAAAGAGCAACGGCATCAACGCCGAACGCTTTCCGTGCGGCGGATATTTCGAAAGGATTTGTTGAACTTCCTGGGGGTATTTTTCAGCCAGACTCATCGGTCAATATCTCCGAGCACAATATCTACGGATGCGAGGATCGCCACCAGATCGGCGACAAGATGCCCGCGCACCATTTCATTGATCACTGATAGGTTGCAGAAAGAAGGCGTGCGCATGTGCACGCGATGCGGCTTAGGCCCGCCGTCGCCTTCCATATAAACGCCCAACTCGCCGCGCGGCGACTCGACCGCGCTGTAGACCGAATTCTTTGGCGCAGGGAAACCTTCCGTCCAATACTTGAAGTGATGAATGAGAGCTTCCATGCTCACTCCAATTTCGGCGCGCGGCGGCGGCACGAAACGCCGGTTTGCGCTCAACGTCGGCTGACCCGCTAGCTCTTTCAGTTTTTTCAGCCCCTGCTC
>MWTB01000034.1 GCA_002050275.1 Anaerolineae bacterium UTCFX1 | reverse complement strand
ACTATTTTTGAGATGTGTTCTAGATATTCATCGCGGTTGTGGGCGGTCAAAACCAGCGCGAGAGTATCCGGGTAATTTTCACGCGTCCATTTTTCCAATTCTGCCGCGCGCGGACCCGGCATTTGATAATCCAACAACAAAATTTTAGGACGCAATGTAGGGACAAGCTCCTGCACTTCAAAACCATCTTTCGCTTCGCCGATTACCTGCAAATCGTCGGCTTGGGATAGCAACGTTCGTATTCCGGCGCGAACAAGCTCTTCGTCGTCTGCGATCAGTATGGTGGTGGGGTTGGGTGATTTGTCTGACATAATTTCTTCCTTCGTTATCATTAAACTATCACCGTTTTTTTGTCAAGTAGGCAAATAACCTCTCGAATATTTATGTAACGTTCGAGAGGTCTGCTTTGTTTCAAATTCCTTCCATCTCACCCCAATTCGCGCCATACCGCGCTTCGGTCGAGAGGGGGATGTCCAGTTTATACGCTTCCGCCATCGTCTCTTTCACGACCTTCGCCGTTTTCTCCAATTCATCTTTTGGACATTCCAACACGAGTTCATCGTGAACTTGCAACAACATCTTGCCGCTCAGCTTCGCCTTTTTCAACGCGGGCGGGATCTTCAACATGGCGATCTTCATGATGTCTGCCGCCGTGCCTTGGATCGGCGCGTTGATGGCTTCGCGTTCCTCGCGCGCTTTCATCTGTGGGTTGGTCTTGCCCTGCAACGCGGGGAAATATCTGCGGCGTCCGAGAAGCGTTTCGACGTATCCCTGTTGTGCGGCTTGCTTGCGGATGCCATCCAAATATTTTTTCACACCGGGGAACTTCGTGAAATAGGCTTTGACAAAATTCTCCGCTTCTGCCAGCGTGAGATCGGTGCCGCGCATCAACCCAAATGCAGACATGCCGTAGATCAGACCGAAGTTGATCGCCTTCGCGTGGCGGCGCATATCTTTGGTCACCGCGTCGAGCGCGACGTTGTAAATTGCCGCGGCTGTGGTGGCGTGGATGTCCTCGTCGGCGCGGAAGGCGGCGAGCATCCCTTCATCCTGCGCCACGTGCGCCACGATGCGTAACTCGATCTGCGAGTAATCCACTGAGAGCAAGACGTTGCCCTTGCCCGCGATAAATCCATTGCGGACGCGGCGTCCCGTCTCAGTGCGGATCGGGATGTTCTGCAAATTCGGGTTGTTCGAGGAGAGTCGTCCCGTCACCGCGCCGATCTGCGAATACGATGTGTGGACGCGATTCGTTTTCGGGTTGATAGCGACGGGCAAAGCATCCACGTACGTTGACTTGATCTTCGAAAGTTCGCGCTGTTCGAGCACCCAATCCACAACGGGATGTTTGCCGCTCAACTCGTCCAGCACGCCCGCCGCCGTGGAGTAATGTCCGCTGGCAGTTTTGTTGTTTTTATCGGGCGGTTCGAGCCCAAGCGTTTTGAATAGTACATCTGAAAGTTGTTGCGTGGAGTTGATGTTGAATGGCTTGCCGACCGAGTCGTACACTTTCTTTTCAATCTGCGAAAGGCGCTTTGTCAATTCTGTGTTCATTTCGGCGAAGAATGGGACATCGAGCGAGATGCCTGTCATTTCCATGTCTGCTAAAACGGGCGTGAGCGGCATGTCAATCTCTTCGAGCAGTTTTTCGCCGTCCACTCGTTTCAGTTCTTTTTCTTCGAGCGGCATCAATCGCAATGTGGTCTCGGCGTCCGCCACCGCATACGGCGCAACGGACTCGATCGCCACGTCTGCCATGCTGATCTGCTTCTTGCCTTTGCCGATCAACTCTTCGATGTGAGTCATCTCTTCGCCGAGTTTGACGAACGCGAGATTCTTCAAGCCAAGACTGCGCGAGGAGGGGTCAACGATGAATTCGGCCAGCATCGTGTCAAAGGTCAGCGGCGAGACGATGAGTCCGTGTTGGGCAAGCACGATGTAATCGTATTTTGCGTTGTGTGCGACTTTTCCGATTTTGGGATTCGTCATCGGCGCTTCGAGTGCGGCGATCGCTTTCTTCAGCGGAAGATTCGTCCCCGCGTTGTGACCGATGGGGATGTAATATCCCTCGCCCTCTTTGATCGCCAGCGAAATGCCGACAATGTCCGCGCGCATTTCTTCGGTGGAGGTTGTCTCGGTGTCGAACGAAATAATCTTCGCCTTGTTCAATGCTTGAACGAGATCGTCCAGTTTTTTTTCAGTGTCAACTATGTTGACCGTGATATTCGATTCCACTTTCACGGAAACGACTTGCGGCTCATTCGCAAACATGGACATTTGTTGCCCTGACTTCGCGCTGAGCGGAGACGAAGTCGCAGTCGAAGCGGATGATTGCCCCGTCACTTTTTCGAGCGTCTTCAACAACGTGCGGAATTCCATCTCTTTAAAGAACGCCTCGATCGCAGGGACGTTCAAGTCTTGCGCCTTCGCGTGTTCCAGATTGAGTTTAATGTCGAGGTCGGTTTTGATCTGCGCGAGCGTGTAACTGAGATAGGCATTTTCTTTGTTGGCTTCGAGTTTTGTTTTCCAGCGCGGCTCGATCTTGTCAATGTTCTTATAGATGTCGTCGAGCGTTTTATACTTTTCGAGCAGCGCAATCGCAGTCTTTTCGCCCACGCCCGCCACGCCGGGGATGTTGTCCGACTTGTCGCCGACGAGCGCTTTGTAGTCCACCACTTGTTTCGGCGGCACGCCGAGCTTTTGAGTCACATCTTCATCTCTGATGAATGTCTTGTCATCGCCCGCGAGATAGACCGAAGTGCGTTTGTCCACGAGTTGCAGAAGGTCGCGATCACCCGTAACAATTTTTACACCGAGTCCTTGCTCAGCCGCGATGCGCGCGACCGAACCAAGCACGTCGTCCGCTTCGTAACCTTCCAGTTCGAGGCGCGGAATGTTGAACGCGTCTACCATCTCGCGGATGCGCTTGATCTGCGGGCGCAGGTCATCGGGCATCTTGTCGCGCGTCCCTTTGTATTCGGGGAAAATTTCATCGCGAAAAGTTTTGCCCACATCGAACGCGACTGCGAGATACTCCGGCTTTTCCTGCTCGATGATGCGAAGCAACTCGCGCGCGAATCCGTAGATCCCTGCGGTGGGTTCGCCCTTCGACGTTTGCCAGCGTTGACTCCCGCCGACGGCTGTCAATGCAAAATACATTCGATACGCAAGCGCGTGTCCGTCAATGAGGTAGAGGGTGGGGGGCATATTTCATTCCGTAAGTGGTAATTGGTAATTTGTAATTGAGGAGTGGAGAATTAGAGACTGGAGATTGGCTTTGCTTGGCGCATTTGTCGTTCCTTGGTTTATTCGCGCCATTCGCGTTAAAAACCTCTCAACGTTGCGCGACTCTTTTCTACCACGAGAAAATCCCAAAGGGATGAAATGACGACCCTAGAACCGCTGCATACAACGCCGACATCCCGAGGGGATAACATAGCATTTGTTGGGAGTGTTTAAAACCCAACAAATAACAAGACATGTCGCCCTGAGCGTCAGCGAATGGTCTCTGAGACAATCATAGAGATTCTTCGCTTCGCTCAGAATGACATAAATCGGGTTTTGTCCTCGATGTTAAATACTCCTCGTTTGTTCAATCCGTGAAAAACAAAACGCAGAGCGATTATACTCTGCGCTTGGCATATCTAGAACACAATTTCCAATTTCGGCGAGGGGATTGCTTCGTCGCTTTGCTCCTCGCAATGACATTTATTGCTTCCTTAGCGGGTCCGAATGCCCCTGTCGCGCGCGCGTCTCTTTGATGTAATTCTTTACCAACTGCGGCGGATGCGGCTGAGCGCCGCCCATGATGAGATAGCCCGGCGCCCAAAAGTCGCCGGAAGGATTTTCCTTCTTCAAACGCGGAAATTCAGTGAATATCTTTTCAGAAGTTTGCTGACGCATGATGCGCATAAGATAGCCTGGCGACGTTGAGGGCGGAACGTTTGCCACCCATTGCGCATATTCCGGGCGCACAGCCAGATACTCCAAACGCCAGCCGAACGCAATGCAAATTTGCGGCAACCATTCCGAGAGCCGGTCCGAAATATCACCGGTTAAGTAATGGGAACTGAAGCGCGGTACGAGCAGGCATGCGTACGTCAAATTATATAAGCCGGGCGAGATCGGCTCCAGCATGACGCGATTTGCCACCTCGGTGATCGAGTGTGGGCGAGTTTCGTCCAATTCGCCTGGCGCGGGTCTGCGAATCGGCGTTTCGGGGCGCGGATGCGGTTTCGACGGCATGGTCGTGTCAAAATCTTGAACGGCTCGCTCTGCTGTTTCTTCGAGGTCGTCGCGCCTTGAAGAAAGTAATTCGCCCATATGGATGGCGGGCGAGCTCTCGCGGCTGATAGGGTGCATAGGCGAGCGCGCCTCGATGTCGTTTGTTAGGAGAGGCGAGGCGTTTAAATCGGGAATAGGCGGCGGAACGTCCAAAAGAATATCCGCAATAGAGGGAACCTCTTCGTCGGCGTCGTCGGTTATTGTGGAAATGGACGATTCGTACGCTTTGCGATCGAACTGCGAGGAAATTGAGTTTGATGGCGGCGCGTCTTCTGTCTCGGAAAAGGACAGCGAGTCGGCTAATTTGCCAGCTTGTGAGCGGATGGCGCTGAAGGGAGTTTCTGCGTCGAAAACCATCGCCAAGACGAAATTATCGGCGAGACGGGTAGCGTAGAGCATGTGCTCTGCTTTGGTTGTTTCGAGCCGAATGAAGCGGAGCAGGTCGCTTTCTTTTTGTCCATCCCAATGGCGCGTAACTGTAATCGCGATCTCATTGGCGGCGTTTTGTTCCAGGCCGCCGGCGTACGCCCAGAGTTTGTCGTTGCGGGTAATAAGCGCGGCTTGCGCGGCTGATTCAAGCGTCAGGCGGGTGAGGCGTTGCGCCGCTTTGGTCGCGTCTTGCAACCATGCCGGTGCGCTTTCGCCGGCTTGTATAGAAGGCATTGGTTGAGAGGCGGATGCGGCGCTTTGGTTGATCATTTACGATAAATTTGAACAAATGTCATGGTTTGTGTAGAAGCGTTCACGGGCGGAACGTTTCAAACAATAGAACAATGTTGATATGAAATTGGCTTGGGCATTGTAAGTTTCTGACATAACCGATAAAAGTGTATCATGTTAGGGGCGGTGCGACAAGTAGGGGTTAGCTTTCTTGCGGATCGCCAAAAGCGACGACAATGATGTGCTGGTTTAACAGTTGCGGCGTATGAGCGTTGGGCTTTGAGGCGATCTGCCCGAGCGAATAGCCGCCTGCAATTGGCACGTCAGGGCCGAGAATTTCGCGCATGGCGGCGATTTCGGCGCCGGGGTGCGCCTTAAGCAACATTTCCCATGCGAGGTCAACAAAAGCGAGAACAAAAACTGGTTTTGCGCCATCGAGCGCTTTTAACGCTTGTTGCACGGCGGATTGCGCCGCGGCTTCGCAAGAAGCGCGGCTGCCGACGAGCAGGAAAGCGTCTACGCCGTCGCGCACAGGCACATTTAAGCGGAAACTGCCGTCCGCTTCGACGCGGATAGGTGAGCGAATCGCCAACTGGTCGCCCTGTTCCACTCCAAGCGGATAGAGTCGTGCGAGGTGATTGAGCGGCGGGAATGCCCATTCGCGCGCGGGATAGCCAAATAACTGCGCATAGGCTTCGGAGGCGGGTCTGCCGTCTAACGTGCGAATCCAGAATCCGCGCGAACGTGTGACGCGGAACTGACTTCCGACTGAATTCCAACCGTGTGCCGCGCCGATACCGGTGCGGAAGTTGCCGCGCAGAAAGGCTGCGGTGAGCGCGCCTGACCCGGTCTGCGGACCTGCTAACTGGTAAGAATAGCCCGTGTGTAAATCTCCGCAAGAAAGCGCGCCGATGAGAGGCATATTGAAACCTGCAAGCGCATTGCATAATTGGTCTGCATCGCCGGTGAATCCGTCTGCAAAGAAAAGCAAGGCGCGATTTTCACTGCGTTCAGCGGCGGTTTGCAGAAGTTTCGCGCCTGTCGCGCGCCCGCTTTGAGCGAAGCCGGGCATCCAATGAGTCTCCGCTTGAATATCCCCGGCGAACAAAACGACTATGACGGAATTCGGGTGCGCGCCCTCGGAGGTTAATCCGCTGGGGCTGCTGATGCCGATAAACGGGGTCTCGCCTAGCAATCCCGAAACGCCGCTGACGATCTCTCGCGCTTGATAATGATGGGAAGCGATAATAATTCCGAAGTTGGGCGTGACGGGTCCTAGCTGATTTAAGGCTTGGTGAGTGGCTTGCAGCCCGGCTTCGCGTCCATTCAGCGCGTGCGCTTGTCCATATGCGGCATGAAGAGTCATGGTTGCGAAACTCCTTCTGCGATGGGAATCGTAAAGTGGAACGTCGTTCCCTTTCTAAATTCACTTTCGAACCAGATTTGTCCGCCTTGCATTTCGATCAGGCTTTTGGTGATATTTAGCCCCAAACCTGTACCGGGCGATTCGCGCGCTTTCATATCGTCGGAACGGAAGAACTTTGTAAAGATCTTGATTTGATCTTCTGCGCTGATGCCGATACCGTTATCGCGCACCCAAATGTGCGCCACTTCTTGCGTGCCTTCGGGGTCCCATTGATTCTCCGCTCTTGCCGCGCCGATATAAATCGTTCCGCCCTCTGACGTGTATTTGTTCGCGTTGCTTACCAAGTTGGTGAGCGCCTGCACAACGCGCAGGCGATCCGCCCAGACTTTGGGCAGTTCTTGCGGCAGGTCGAGTTCGATCTCTTGGTGTTTCTCTTCCACCTGTCGTTTTGTCGAACGGATAACCTCGTCTGCGACCTCGGATAGATCTACTACATTGAAATCTAAACGCAAGCGCCCGGCTTCGATCTTTGCTTGATCGTTGAGGTCGGATACAAGGGCGGACATGCGTTCGACGTTTGCGCGGATCGTGCCGAGGAAGTTCGTCTGCATTTCATTAATCTGCCCGACGGCGCCGGAGGCGAGCAATTCGGAATAGCCTTTGATGGACGTCATGGGGTTTTTTAATTCGTGCGCTACGAGCGAAACGAATTCGCTCTTGGCGCTGTTGGCTTTCTGCACTTCATCGTATAGTTGCGCGTTGTAAATGGCGATAGCGGCGTTGTCGCTGAGGCGGTTGAGGAAGCCCAAATTGCCTTGCGAGTCGCTCATCGATTCGAGCAGGATTAAGCCGATGGCGTTCGCTTCGCGGCGGATGGGGACGATGAACTGCATGTGCGCGCCCGGTAAGATGCTTTTATTTTCGTCGTCCAGCAGAGAGACTTGATTGGGCTGCCCGCTCTCGATCGCAGATTTGATTGCAGGGAACGCCAGTGCATCGTTGACTTTAGCGACGTTGGCGAGCAGGTCTTCGTAACCTTCTTGCGCCATAATGTGCAGGTCGCTTTTCTCGAACATGCCGATCAGCCCGGCTTCCGCGCCCGATTCGCGCAACGCCCATTCGAGTGTGATGCGCATAGCGCGATCTACGTCGAGACTGGCGTTGAGTTCGCGCACGATTCGCCCCATTGCTGAAAGTTCTTCCACGCGATCGGACAGTTCTTGATCGGTGAGGGCGATCAAACGTGCGTTTTCAATGGTAACCGCGGCTTGACCGGCGAAGGCAGTTAGGAGGTCTTGGTCGTCTGCAGCGAACGGCAGTTCGTCTTTTCGATTGATCACTTCGATAACGCCCAATACGCGATCTTTGATGAGCATGGGCGCGGCGAGCAGGGAGCGCGAGATGAAGCCGGTCTGCTTGTCGGTAGAGTCGAAGCGCATGGCGGAGTGTTGCGCGTCATTCTCGATGATCGGCGCACGGGTTTGCACGGCGCGACCGACGATTCCGCGACCGATGGGAATGCGTTGCCCAAGCAGGTTGCCGGCGACGGGTCCGATTGTGACGCGGAATTCCAGTTCGCCGGTTTGGTCGTCCATGAGGAATAACGTCCCCGCTTCGCAGTTTAAGATGTTGACGGCGTTTTCCAAGATGTATTGAAGCAGGGTTTCTTGCTCAAGCGTGGAGGTCAGTTGCCGCGTAACTTCGTTCAAGGCGGCGAGTTGGGAGGCGCGCTGCTGCGTTTCTTCTAACAGACGCGCTTTAACGATGGCTCCGACGGTTTGATCGGCGATGGCTTGCAGTAGGTCGAGTTGAACGCGAGTATAAGCGACCGAGGCGTTGTGACTGCCAACGCTTAATGCGCCGATGGTCTCCGCGCCGGTGTTGAGCGGCACGCCCATCCATGCGTATATGCCCGGCGATGCGGGCGTGGCGTTGTGTGTTTGGCATTCGCGGAGATAATCTTGCGTTAAGAGGGTTCGCCCGGTGCGAATGATTTCTTGCCCAAGCCCAAAGCGGGCGGGGAACGGTTTATTTTCTCGACTGGCGATGCGTTCGCGATCGTCTACGCAGAAGCCGAAGTAGAAGTAGTTTGCGGTTTTGTTGTAAAGCGTGATGTGGAAGTGCGTGGATGGAATGATCTGCGAGGCTTGCGCGAAGATCAATTCCAACACGTCGTCGAACGTGAGAGTGATGTTCACGCCTTGCGAAACGCGCGTCAGCGCGTTCATCTCTTGTACGCGGCGTTCAAGGTTCAGCACGGTTTGCACACGAGAGATAGCGATGGAGGATTGATTGGCGAGTTGTTCGAGGAATTCAAGATCGTGCGGCGTATAGGCTTCGCCCGATCGTTGTGCGCTGAGCGCTATCCAACCGATGGGTTTTTCTTCCCCGGGCAGCGCGACGAAGAGACGAGCGGCGAGCAGCGAGAGGCGCGCCTCTTCGGTTTGGAAAATAGCGGGCGGGTTGATGGCGTCTAGGTAGAGGGGAATCTTTTCCTGTTGAAAATAGCGGACGATAGGGCTGTTCGATGCGAAGTAAATATCGCTGCTAGGTCGTCCGTCAGAGTCGGGTAAAGCCGCATATTGGTCGCTTAATGCGTCGTACGCGTAGATATGAACCTGTTCGGGCGCGAGGCCATTGAAGATCTGCCGCCTTAATGCGCCGCTGACAGCGTCCATGCTCAGAGCGTTGGTGAGATCGTGGCTGAAGATTTTTAACTGCTCTTCGTGGGCGTGCGAGCCGCGGAAGAAGGAACGATTTACAAGGGTTTGCAAGCGCTTGCGTAGAGGGTCGAGAAGTATTGCAATGAAGAAGATAAGCGCGCCAATAAGGAAAGGGTTCTTTGAGGCGCTGGCGCTTGCAGAGATTAACCCTAGCCCGCTGACGAGCAAGCCGTAAGTCATGACGACGAACGCGATCAGAAGAGAATAGACGATTCCCTGCCGCAACCAGTAGTCTGTGCGGATGAGACGATAACGTAAAATGACGATGCCGTTGACGAGAGGAAAGGCAATTAGAAACAGCAATATGTAGGGGTTGAACGCCGCAATTTGAAGCGGGCTGAGAAGAAACCAAACGACTATCGGCGCAAAGGCAAGTAAGGAACCCGTTAGAATCGTGCGCGCTTGATTTTTGACGATTGGAGAAGGCGAGCGGAATGCGCGATAGCCGAGGATGCCCAAGTAGAAAATTGCGGATAAGCCGATAGCGACGTAGATCCATTGCCAGGCATAGATATAATCTGTGGGATGCTTGAAGTTGAATAATGTTCTAAAGGCGTTTAGGGTTAGGGCGAGTGTGATGAGGTATCCCACATAACGTAGATAAGGGCGGCGAATTACGATGCGCGCTTCTTGTGGAAATACAAGCGTTAGATTGATCAGTGCGCCGACGATCGCCGTTAGAGCGAACGTCCATGCATAGGTGAATTGATGAGTCGTGTATAAGTTGAATAGCGCCCCTGTTGCGATTCCAAACGAAGTGGCGAGCAGGGTGAAGGCGCGCCCGGCGGGTTCGGTGCGGCGGAATCCGAAGATCCACAGACTGACCAGCAGAAATGCAGCGCTGATAAGGAACGGTATGACGAAGAATGCGAGGCGATCTTCGGCGGAAAAAGGGATCAGCGTGACTTCGGTCGTTGCCAAACTTTGATCGCGCTTGTTGATTTGAAGCGTGATTGTTTCCCCTATGTGCAATGGCGCGAGAGTCTGTTTGAGATCGGCTGCACTGGCAACCGGCGTTCCATTAACCGCTAGAAGCTGATCGCCCGGCTTGAAGCCTTGGCGATACAATTCCCAAGATTCGCCGGTAGCGGAGTTGGCATCGCTTAGCGCCATGGTATGCTCGAAGAAACCGCCGGGGAATGGTTGCTTTAACCATTGCGACCCTAAATAGATCGAGATCCCGAAGATTGCTATCGCGAGCGCTTGATAAAGCAGGATCGTCAATTCTAAAATTCGGCTGAAGATCGCGCTGACCTGTGGGCGTTGGTTCATAGGCGTAGATGGAATTTTACTCTACCTCTCGTATGAATCTATTGTACTTTCATAACAAAGAAGAAAGGCGCCATACGCGGCGCCCTTCTCTGTAAACAGTGGATTACACGTCTAAGTTTCGCACAGCTCTAGCATGAGTTTGGATGAACTTGCGGCGGGGGTCTACTGCATCGCCCATCAACATATCAAACGTGCGGTCCGAGTTCGCCGCGTCTTCGATCGTGACGAGGAGCAAGGTGCGATGTTCGGGATTCATCGTGGTGTCCCAAAGTTGCGATGGATTCATCTCGCCGAGACCTTTGTAGCGCTGCAAACTTGCCTTCTCGCCGAGTTCCTTTAAGATTTTGTCTTTTTCCTTATCGCTATATGCGTACTTGACCTGATTCTTGAACGCGATACGGTAGAGCGGAGGCTGGGCGATGTATAAGTGTCCATCCTCGATCAACTGCGGCATATAACGGAAGAAGAATGTGAGCAGTAAAGTGCGGATGTGGCTGCCGTCTACGTCGGCGTCGGTCATGATGATCACGCGTCCGTAGCGTAAACCCTCGATGTCGAAATTATCGCCGATGCCGGTGCCGAGCGCGGAGATCAGCGCTTTGATCTCGTTGCTCGAGAGGATTTTATCCAGACGCGCTCGCTCGGTATTCATGATCTTTCCACGCAGCGGTAAGATCGCTTGAAAGTGCCGGTCGCGCCCTTGCTTTGCGGACCCGCCCGCCGAATCGCCTTCCACAATATACAACTCGGTTTTGGATGAATCGCGCGCGGAACAATCTGCCAGTTTGCCGGGCAGGGTAAGCGATTCTAACGCCGATTTGCGGATGACGAGATCGCGCGCTTTGCGTGCCGCGTCGCGCGCCCGCGCCGAGGTTAGGCATTTGGCGATGATCGCTTTCGCCGCCTGCGGATTCTCTTCAAGGAACGTGCCGAAGGCGTCGCTGACCACTTGGGTGACGTAAGTCTGCACTTCAGGATTCATAAGTTTGACCTTGGTCTGCGATTCGAATTGCGGATTCGGATGCTTGACCGAGACGATCGCCGTCAACCCTTCGCGCGTATCATCGCCCGAAAAGTTCGGGTCGGAATCTTTGAGCAAACTGTTTTTGCGCGCGTAATCGTTAATCACTCTCGTTAGCGAAGAGCGCAAGCCCGTCAGATGCGTCCCGCCGTCAATGGTGTTGATCGTATTCGCGAACGAATAGACCGATTCGGTGTACGCGTCGGTATATTGGATCGCCGCTTCGATGCCGATCGTTTCAACTTCTTTTTCGACATACATTACCGAGTGAAGGTTTTCGCGGTTGCGATTCAAATAACGGACGAACGAGGTGATGCCGCCTTCAAAGTAAAACGTCATTTCGCGATTGTGGCGCTCGTCTACGAACTTGATCGTCACACCGCGCGTTACGAACGCCATCTCGCGGAAACGCTGCACCAGCGTATCGAAGCGATAATCAATATCCTCGACGAAGATTTGTTTGTCGAATTTGAACGTTTGTCTCGTGCCGCTGTCGCTTTTATCCGTTTTACCGATCTGTTGAATCGCGCCTTGCGGAACGCCGCGTTTGTATTCCTGCCGCCAGCGTTTGCCGTCGCGTTTGATCTCGGTCGTCATCCATTCGGAGAGCGCGTTGACCGCGCTCACGCCTACGCCATGCAAGCCGCCCGAAACTTTATAGCCGCTTCCGTCGAATTTACCGCCCGCGCCGATGACCGTCATCGCAACGTCCACAGTTTCCATCGGCTTGCCCTTCGCGTCTTTTTTGGAAGGATGCGGACCGACCGGAATGCCGCGCCCGTTATCTTCCACGCTTACGCTGCTGTCCGAATGGATCGTGATATTGATGGATGTGCAGAACCCGGCGAGGGCTTCGTCAATAGCGTTATCTACCACTTCGTAAACGAGGTGATGCAAGGCTTTGATATCCGTGCCGCCTACATACATACCCGGGCGTTTGCGGACATGCTCGATGCCTTCCAACGCTTGAATGGAACCAACGTCGTAGCCTGTATTTTGTTTTGTCGTCACTGCTGCCTCCAGATCGAGTTAACCCGAATCGCGCTTAAAATACGCGCGCATTCTCTTTGAATTGAGTTGGGAAATAAGCGAAAGATGTGAAACTTTTAAGCGATCACCTTGCGATGCGCGGCGCTTGCCGACGCAGTTAATTTATTGGCGCGCTGGGTTGCGGCCGAAGCTGGTCGAGGAAATTTTGCAGCCAGGCGTTCATATCTCGATAATAAACAAAACTTGCCGCCAGAATTGTGGCGCTGATGAACGCATGCCCCGAAATGCCCACAAGCCTCATCCATGAGTCGCTTTCTGGCACGCTCCAAAGCAGACTCAACCCTTTAGACAGCAGGATAGACGTGAAGACGAATAGTCCGCTGGAAGGGAGGGTGAAGCGCGTGAGGCGCAGGCTGGAATATAGCGAATAGAGCGCGTTCTGCCGTTGCGCGAAGATGCCATGCGGCATGAAGAAGAACGGCACAATTAACCAGTAGGCGAGAATCGCAATGAAGAAGAGTAAGCCGTTTGCCAGCGCGGCGCTAATGTAACTGACGAGACCCACAAGTATGATAGTCGGCGTCAGAATAACTATGAGGCAGAACGCCCATAGCAGAGATAGAACGACGCTTTGGAAAACCGCACGGGCAAATGTGATGTTGGCGTTCGATTCGCCGAGGACGGTCATTGAGACCCAGCGAAAGTAGACGCCCCCGCCAACCCAACCGATGAAGACGAGCAGTGTTGTCCAACCGAGCAATCCCAAAGATGACTCGATCTCAATCGCGTTGCGTAGACCGAACGGCGTGAGCGCCGGCGAACCCGTCGCTGGTAGAGCGAACGCTTCAAGGCTGGGAATGCCGATGGGGAATGTGCGAAGGGCGCTCAACCAATTGAAACGATTGAAACTATTTATTGAGTCGAGCAGAATCTGTATCTGGTCTACTGGGACTGGACGGCTTTTGAGGAAAGCGATCATTTCGGCGACTGTTGCCGCGTATAACTTGCCGGCGCTCAATCGCGTTCCTAGCCAGAGGAACAGATCGAACAGGATCGGCGGAAGGATTAACCAAATGTGCGAAGACACAATGTCGAATCCTACGCGCAACGACCCCATCACGCCTGGTGGCGGCGTTTGTTTTATCTTCTCGATGTTCATAAGCGCTTGATTCTACCATACCGATTTGACTTGCCGCGCCGCTCTTGAAGGGGTTAAAATGAAACGGTGAATGCGCGAGCCCATTTCCCTGACGTAAATCGCATCGGTGTGCTTACCTCTACCGTGTTGCTGGTTTTGGCGTTAACGCGCGTGGCGCGCATCTCTGGCTTGAGCCTTGAAATACAACTGCCGGGCTTCCTTCTCTCGTTGCCGTTTAACCTCGTCGCAGCGACGAGTTTGCTTACGGCGGGCTTAGCCGCCACTGGTATGGATTGGTTGTTGCGCGGACATCCGCTGTTAGGCGATAGACCGACGCTTCAATGGTGGATTCTCCCAACCTTGACCACGTTCGTTGTGAGTATTTTCCTCGCGCTCCTGCCTAGCGGAGCGGCTTGGCGGCTCGGCTTTGTCGTGAGCGGTGTTTTTCTATCGCTGGTCTTTCTTGCTGAATACATTGTTGTGGATACCGGCGCGCCTTATTACGACCTTTCGCTGGCAGGGTTGACCGCGATCTCATATACGCTTTTCTTCATTCTTGCCGCGGCATTGAGATACGGCGACCTGCGCTTGTATCTTATGCTTCCTGAGCTGTTCGTGTCCGCTGGGTTTGCCGGGTTGCGCATCTTTCGGCTGCAGTTTAACCGCTGGGAATACGCTTGGTCGTTCGGCGCCGCGTTCGTTTGTGCGCAACTTGCAGCGGGCTTGCACTATTTACCGCTCTCCGCCGTTCAGTTTGGGCTGATGCTGGTCGGTCCGCTTTATGGGCTGACGAATTTCGCCGTCAATATGAATGAAGACGCGTCCATTCGCCGCGCTATGCTTGAGCCGCTTATTGTCGTCGCAATATGTTGGGGACTCGCGCTTATTGTGCGATAATGTAGAATAGAGGAACTTGCTTGACAATTAAGTGTTTTGTATGCATAGACTATTCGTTGGAGGAATAAAATGCAAATTCTATTCGCGGTCGTCGCGACGCTCATTGGCTATCTGATGGGCTCCATTCCGGTGGGTTTACTAATCGTAAAAGTTGCTACCGGCAAAGACTTGCGTAATGTAGAAAGCGGACGCACCGGCGGAACGAACGCCTTCCGCGCGGCAGGGTTCGGCGTTGGGCTTGCCACTGCATTGCTTGATATTGCCAAAGCGGCAGTTGCAGTGTGGATCGCAAGAGAGATAAGTGCAAGGGCGATAAGTTCGGATATCGGCATTGTTCCCGTGTTGGCGGGTCTTGCCGCGATCATTGGGCACAACTATTCTATCTTCCTGGCGGAACGGAACGAAAATGGGCGCTTGCGCTTTCGCGGCGGCGCGGGCGGCGCGGCAGCGCTGGGCGGCGCAGTGGGGTTGTGGGTTTGGGCGTTCCCATTTGTATTTCTTATCGGCGCGCTGGTGTTCTTTACGATCGGGATGGCTTCTGTTACAACGTTAACTGTAGGCTTGGCGGTTACGATCCTCTTTGCCGTGCGCGCTTCGATGAACCTGACGCCGTGGGCATATGTGCTGTATGGCTTGATCGCTGAACTTATTTTAATTTGGGCGTTACGCCCCAATATTCAAAAAATATTTGCCGGCACTGAACGCGTCGTCAGCATTAGCTTGCTCGGTTGGCTGAGGGCGCGGAAGGCTGGTACTGCATCAGCAGGGGGCGACAAAGATGCTAAGTGATCGGACGCGAACGGAAAATCCCTCTCTCTAAGAGAGAGGGATAAATATCTTGACGAACAGCGGGGCGATCGGAAAGCGCGAGATGAATTCGTCGCGCACGAAAAACACGGGATGAATGAAGCGTTAAGCGCGTAATTTTTATATGCCTATCTTCCTGGCTTTGTGTTATAAGCGAAGCGTATTTCAACTTTGGAGGTATTCATGGCGACAAATAAAACCGAGCAAATTCAAGAACTCGACGTGCGCGTTTTGATTCCTATCGAGCGCCATAAAACGCTCTTGCAAATGTTCAAAGACCTGTCGGTCGGCGGGAGTTTCATCTTCATTAACGATCACGATCCCTTGCCGCTTTATTATGAAATGCGCTCGATTCACGGCGACGTCGTCGGCTGGGAATATTTGCAGCGCGGCGGCGTGAATTGGAAAGTGAAGGTAACTCGCAACGAAGCGTCGCAAGGGCGCGAGTTCACCGATATTTCGACTTTGATGGATTTACGCAAAATGGATCCGAAAGATTGGATGCGCGTCATCTTTCATCGTTACGGCATGACGCCGACGGGCGAGACGATGGAGATCATCGCCGCGCAAGAGCCGACTGAAATCCATGGCTTCTTTAATAAGAAATTTGCGGGGCGTCATACTTGGACGGTTAAGAAAAACGAGCCGGGCGAGTATGTCGCGCATGTGACGAAGAAGGAAGTCGGCGACGACGATGAAGATGCGATTGTCGTCGTTAAGGAATTCGACGTGCGCCCGTATCCGCCGGCGGAGCGCCATGATATGGTGTTCAACTCCTACGACGAATTGCGTCCCGGCGAAGCCTTTATCTTCTACAACGACCACGATCCAAAGCCGCTCTATTATCAAATTGAAGCGGAAAGCCCCGTTCCCTTCACTTGGGAATATTTGATCTCGGGCCCGGAAGAGTGGAAGGTTAAAGTTGCTAAGACTTGAGCCTTGCTGTTTTTCAAATAAACATCCGAAGTCTCACAGACTTCGGATGTTTGGAAGTTTATTCCTGACGATTACGCCGACGGCGATGCCTAGTTATTGATTTGCTGAAACAGCGCCCGCGCGTTGCGGCGGTGAAGCGTTTCCGCCAACCCCCCGAGATATACGCGGCTCTTACCGCAATCTTCGATGGCGATCTGTTCGATTAACTCCTCGGCGTTTTTTCTTCGCGCCGCCGCTTTGACCGCTTTACGAAGCGCGGCAAGATAGTTGAGATTCTCGCGCACTGCCGCATCAATCTCTCCGCGGAGGATTACATCGCCATGACCCTGCATAATATTTTCCAGCCCCATGCGTCCGATGCGCTTGATCGAAGCGGCGATGTCGTCGAGATCGCCGTCTACGATGTAAGGCAGGGGCATAAAAGCGTCTCCTGCAAATAGGATGCGGTCTTCTTCCACCAGCACAGAGATGCCGTCGGCGCTATGACCGGGGGTCGTCGAAATGATGAGATTCTTCTTTCCCACGCGCAGAGTGATCTCGCCTTCGATAAAAGTCATGTGAGGCAAGACAAGTTTTACCCGTTTTAATGCTGGATTTTGAGCTTTAGCCGCTTCTAGCGAGGAGATACCGCGTTCTTCCAACGCTTCGCGGCAACGCGCATGAGCGATGACTGTGGCTCCCGGGAAGAAGCAATTCCCCCACGAATGGTCGGCGTGATAATGCGTGTTGATAACATAGCGTATCGGCACGCTTAATTCGTGTTCAATGAATTCGCGAATGGCTAATGTTTCTTCGGGCAATGCCAGCGTGTCAATTGCGACTGCCCACTGCGGACCCGCTACAATTCCCGCTGTGACCTGCGCGTACACTTCGCTTTGAAACCAATAAACATTCTCGGAGACTCGTTCTCGATGCATGGATTATTCCTTGAGATTTTTCTCATAAATAGCATAAAACGCAAGGAAAATCAAGTCGTCTAGACGTATATGAAATTGAGCGATTATGTAAGATTTGCTTTACTGAGCGACACTGTACCATATATTATTGCAAGAACTTGCAATAGGGAGTTTTTATGACTTGCGCTTCTGATTATGCTCCGCGTTTGCGCGAGCTCTGCTATCGGGTGACCCCTCAACGGATGGCGATTCTACACGCGTTGCGTCGTTCGAGTGGGCGGCTGGCTCCTCGCGACGTCTACCGTGTGGCGAAGGAAGATTTTCCGCGCTTGACCGAACCGACGGTGTATCGAACGCTGGATTGGCTTGTGAAGAACGGGCTGGCGCGTTCCTCTTCCGCGAGCAATGGGCGTTTGCGCTACGAGCTAGCCGGCGCCGACCACCATCACGTTGTTTGTCGCGTCTGCGGGCGGGAGATTGAGGTGAATCATCGGACGTCGGAGAGTCTGTATAACGTCATCGAAGCGGAAAGCGGCTACGCCCAAATTGACAGTCATATGACGTTCTTTGGAATTTGCCCCGCGTGTCAGCAGTTATAGAAAGGAGACGATCATGCATTATCTACCAGCCCCGCTTCATATTCCAGATGGATTCTTATCTCTTACTGTTTTATTGATTTGTTGGGTAATTGCCATTGTTATGTTGGCTGTAGCGATCTCGCGCACTAATAAATCGCTTGGTGAGAAACAAGTTCCGTTGATGGGCATTATGGCGGCGTTTATCTTTGCTGCGCAAATGCTTAATTTCCCGGTTGCGGGCGGCACCTCTGGGCATTTATTAGGCGGCGCGTTAGCGGCGATTGTGCTGGGTCCATGGGCGGCTATGTTGGCGATGACGGCGGTCATCGCTGTGCAGGGGCTGCTTTTTCAAGACGGCGGCTTGCTTGTGATGGGCGCAAACATCTTAAATATGGGCTTAATTACGGTCGTGGTCGGCTACGGTTTATATCGTGGTGCGATCAATCGTTCGCGTAAAACGAGACTGACTGTTGCTGGCGTTGCGGCGTGGCTTTCGGTGATGGCGGGAGCGCTGCTGACTTCGCTGCAACTTTGGTTGAGCGGAACGGCGCGGTTACAAGTGGTCGTCCCAGCGATGTTGGGCGTCCATGCGTTGATCGGCATAGGCGAAGCGTTGATCACGGTAGGCGCGTTGGCGTTTATCTTGCAAACTCGTCCCGATCTGTTGGGCGAGAACTCCGCATCGGCGCAAAGCGGACGCGGATGGGTTTTTGCCGGCGCTATCATTTCTCTGGCGGTGGTTTTGCTCTCGCCACTTGCTTCCGCGTTCCCCGATGGACTGGAGCGGGTTGCGGAAAATCACGGATTCCTCCAACTTGCGCAAACTTCACCGTATGAGATTATTCCAGGTTACACGGTTCCCTTCCTCGGTGATACGTCTCTTTCGACTGTCGTCGCAGGTCTGGTTGGCGTATTGATTGTGTTGGCGCTTTCAATTCTGGCTGGCACGTCGTTGCAGAAGAAATCATAAATCGCAGATTGCCATGCACTCTCACGCCTTTGACCGTTACCATCATAAGCATAGTTTTGTTCATAACCTCGATCCTCGCGTCAAAGTCGCGGCAACGGTTGCCTTTATCCTCTCAAACGCGTTGCTTCCCGACGGAGCGTGGGTTGCTTTCCTTGCGGCGTATGTTTTCATGTTGGCGGCAAATGTCGGCTCGGGACTGGGACTAGGGTTTACATTCCGCCGTTCGTTCATCGCCTTGCCGTTCGCGCTTGCCGCGGTCACAGTATTGTTTTCGATCGCCGGTGCGCCGGTCGCTTCGTTTCAACTTTTGCGATGGAATATCGTCGTTACCGACGCGGGTTTAGCGCGCTTCATGAGCATTGTCATTCGTTCGTGGCTCTCGGTACAAATGGCGATTCTGCTGGTTGCGACGACGGAGTTTCCCAAGATCGTTCATGCCTTGCGACAGTTGCGCGTGCCGGCGATCTTAACGGTCATCATTTCATTCCTCTATCGTTATCTTTTTGTTCTCGCCGATGAAGCGATGCGATTAATGCGAGCGCGCGCGTCGCGCTCGGCGATCACATCGAGCGGCAAAGGCGGCGGAAGCGCACCATGGCGCGCGCGCGTCGCCGGGAATATGGCAGGGCAATTATTCTTGCGCAGTTACGAACGCAGCGATCGCGTCTATAATGCGATGCTTTCGCGCGGTTATACTGGCGAGTTGAGGATAATGCAGGCGCGCCAATTTCGCGCAAACGATTGGTTGATGATCTGCATATTATTGCTTTGCCTTGCGTTTATACAGATCGTTGGGAGAATGTTGTGACAGAGATCGTATCAGTGCGCGATCTTCACTTTGCGTATCACGATGGACACGCGGCGTTGCGGGGCGTGTCATTCGCGCTCTGCGAGGGCGATAAAGCGGCGCTCGTCGGACCGAACGGCGCCGGAAAATCCACGCTTATGTTGCAACTCAACGGCATTTTAAGCGGGCGCGGCGAAATTACGATCGGGACCCTTCGCCTTGAACGCGAGACGTTGCCGGTTATTCGCGCTATGGTCGGGTTGGTTTTTCAAAACCCCGACGATCAGCTTTTCTCGCCGACGGTGTTTGAGGATGTGGCGTTCGGCCCGCTTCATATGGGCTTGCCCGAGGAAGAAGTTGTTCGTCGCGTAGACGCCGCCCTCGAATCGGTGCGGATGACTGCCTATCGCGATCGCCTGTCGCATCATTTGAGCGTGGGCGAGAAGAAGCGCGTCGCTATTGCGACTGTGCTCTCAATGAGCCCAAGCGTCTTGATTCTCGATGAACCTTCGGCAGGGCTCGACCCACGTGCGCGGCGGACGTTAATCAACTTACTTCGCGATCTGCCGATCGCCATGCTGGTTTCCACGCACGATATGCGTTTAGTAGAAGAATTGTTTGCGCGCACGATCGTGATGGATGAAGGACTCATTGTAGCGGACGGCGCGACAAAAGACATCCTTGCTGACGAAGAGTTCTTAAACGCGCACGGATTAGAGAAACCATAGCGGGCGCGTTATACGACGAGAAATAAAAAAGACGGTCGCGCGACCGTCTTTTTTATTTGAGAATATTACAGCCCAGCGGCTTGTTTCAACGCTTCGGCTTTATCTGTGCGCTCCCATGGGAACTCAATGTCGTCTCGTCCAAAGTGACCGTACGCGGCGGTCTGACGATAAATTGGGCGGCGCAGATCGAGGTCGCGAATGATTGCTCCGGGGCGGAGGTCAAAAAGTTCGTCTACGAGAGAGGCGATCTTTTCATCTGCAATTTTCGCGGTGCCGAAAGTTTCCACGTTCACCGAGAGCGGACGAGCGACTCCGATGGCGTAGGCAACCTGAACTTCGACGCGATCCGCGAGTCCCGCGGCGACGATGTTCTTCGCCACATAGCGCGCCGCATACGCCGCTGAGCGATCCACCTTTGTGGGATCTTTGCCGCTGAACGCGCCGCCGCCATGACGCCCCATGCCGCCGTAGGTGTCCACGATAATTTTGCGTCCGGTCACGCCTGCGTCGCCCATCGGGCCGCCGACGACGAATCGCCCGGTAGGGTTCACGAATACTTTGATTCTGTTATCTACCATATCGGTGGGAAGCGTGGGCATGATGATCTGGTCGGTGACGATCTCTGAAATTTCGTTTTGCGAAACATCCGGCGCGTGTTGCGTGGAGATGAGAACGGTGTCTACGCGGACGGGCTTGCCTTTGGAATATTCGATCGTGACCTGACTTTTCGCATCCGGGCGCAGCCATGGGATGCTGCCGTCGCGGCGCAGTTCGCTTTGGCGCTGCGACAATTTATGCGCAAGGTAGATCGGCAGGGGCATAAAGGTGGGCGTTTCGTTGCATGCAAACCCGAACATCATGCCTTGGTCGCCGGCGCCCACGGCTTCAACTTCGGCTTCGGTCATCTCGCCGGCTTTGGCTTCGAGGGCTTTGTCCACGCCCATGGCGATATCGCCGGATTGTTTGGCGATGGCGACTTGTACGCCGCACGTATTGCCGTCAAATCCTTTTTCGCTTGAGTCATAACCGATTTCGTTCACTACTCTACGAACGAGCGTATCGTAGTTGAAACTGGCGTGCGTCGTAATCTCGCCTAACAGCAAAACGAAGCCGGTTTTTGCGGCGGTTTCGCATGCGACGCGCGAGCGCGGATCTTGCTCGAGGCAAGCGTCCAACACTGCGTCCGAGATCTGGTCGCACATTTTATCGGGGTGACCTTCTGTTACTGATTCTGAAGTGAACATCAGTTTAGGAGAGGTCATGAAAGTGTTGCTCATAGTTGTTTCTTACTCCTTTAAGAAAAAATTGCCCTTTCAGACGAGCAGAAAGGGCAAACGGGTATTTCGTTGAAGCCCTCTCATCTCTCAGAACATCCGTCTGTGGAATTGGCACCTTGTCGGCGGCTGTCTCATGAGAACGCAAGCCGGCAGGTTGTCGAGGCATCAGTGGGCCGTTCCCTCCGCCTCTCTGGATAAGAGCGCCTTGTGGGGCTATTAAATTGTAGGGGCAGTGTACCACACTGAAAAAAAAGCGTCAATTAAGATATTGAACGATAGGAGGGCGTAGAGAATTTTGATTGACGATCTTGCGAGTTATTCGTCTTCTACGCACCGAAACCCAATGCGCGGAGAAAATTGACCGAGATATGATTCCGAGCCGGGCACGGCGTTTAGGTTTGAACCTCGCACCGACGAGCGTTTCGAGACGCGGATGTTGATCTCTGCGTCGCCCAGACTGCCGCCGCGCACTGCGCGGTTCAAACTGGAACTTGAGGCGGGTCCCGTTGGGTTAGTCGCCGACGATGCGGCGTAATATGCGGCGCTGTAGAAATCGTTCGTCCACTCGGCGACATTGCCCGCCATATCCAATACGCCGAATGGGCTGGCTCCCAGCGCGTAACTGCCTACGCGCGAAGTGTCTGTAACGAGCATGTTAAAGTTGGCGAAGCGCCAGTCGGCTTTATCTTCACCCCAGGGGAAGGTGCGCATGTCGTCGCCGCGCGCGGCGCGTTCCCATTCCGCTTCGGTGGGCAGTCTCCGTTGCGCCCATTCACAGTATGCTTTTGCCTGTCCCCAGGTTACATAGACAACCGGATAATCTTTGAACGCCGGGTCGTTGAAGTAGTTGGGCTTTCGCGCCGTGCCGAGGTCTTGCGGAGGAGCGCATGTGCCGGCGCTGACGCATAACGCATACATTGCGTTGGTCGTTTCGAGTTGATCCATCCAATAGGAGTCGAGCGAAACGTTGTGCGAGGGGAATTCATCCGGCGCGGCGCGCACGTCGTAGCCGCCCATGTGAAGAACGCCAGCGGGGATGAAAACTTGCGGCATGCCGTCTATCGGCGAGACGCGTAAGGTTGGCTGCGCCTGCGCATTGGAATGGACGGCGGATAGAATGAAAAGAAACGCGATCAATTTTTTCATGGTGTGAAGTTAAGGCGTCGCTCCGACGAAATTTAGCGCGTATAACGCGTCTTCGTAGCCGGGATGAATGGACAGCGCCCGGCGCCATGATTGTATCGCTTCCTTTGTATCGCCGGCGCGGTAGAGCGCCCAGCCGCGCCATAGCCATGTTTCTTCAGACATATCCGTGCGCTGTAGTGCATATTTGGTTAACGCGAGCAAGTCGTCGTTGCGATTCGCATGAAAGTTGGCGAGGAACGGACCAAATTGATAGCGGAACATCCGTTGCGGCAAGCCGATCTCTCGCGCTTTGTCGTAGGCGGCGTTGGCTTCGTCGTAGCGTTCAAAGTAAACGAAATTGCTTCCCACGTTGAACCATGCGAACGCGTCGTTTGGATCGGCGGCTGTCGCGGCTTGAGCGAGGTCGAGCGCGTACTGGCGATTCGCATTTACATCCCAGCTTGAACCAAGGATCGTCTTGATCTCATCTTCTTGTTCGGGCAGATATAAGACCATGTACAAATAGTTGAACGGCTTCCATTCTGATTTGAGTTGATCGTAGGAAATCTGCTTATCGGGTCCGCGATAGGTGTCTTGCGCGGTGAAGGTTTGTGTCGCGTCGTCGTAGCCGGTGAGCAAGAGATAATGCGCTGCCCAAAGATCGTCGTCGGGCCAGCCGCTGTCGCCGGGGTTGAGCGCTGTGGTGGCTTCGACGATGACCGGATAGTTTGCGGCGAGCAGGCGTTTGAGCGTGTCGAGATCGCCGCCTACGCGATATTCGACGCGCAACCAGCCCGCGTAATTGCGCACCCAAAACGCCATCTCTTCGGGGTTGACGTTACGATCTCCGTTGACCGGTTTGATCGCGCTCGAAATATCTTTTTGCGAGCCGCTCCAGCCGAAAACGTGCAACATCATCGAAAGCGCGGCTGGACCGCAATTGTTGGCGGTTTGTTTTTCATACGGAGGCGAGGCGATGCGCGCCTGCGCGGGCAACGGCGCCAGCGTAGGCGTTGGCGGAATAGCCGTAGTGATAACTTCGCTTGCGCCCTGTGAGCCAGCCGTTGAAGTTGATTGAATTACAATCGTCGGCGCGATGGATTTCGTCGGCTGAGGAATCGCCGTTGGCGCAGCCCCTACCGGGTGCAAAACATTTTTCATGTATGTTCGCGCTACATCGAGCCGCCATGATAAGCGGCTGTTGAGCGCGGGGATTTGGTATAGTAGAACAGCGAGCAGAATTAAGCCCGCGGCGCTCAATGCAATCTTTTTCTTTGTCATGCGAAAAAGTGTACCAGAGGCGGATGAGATAAATTTAATGAGGTTATGTCGTTGCGAGGAGCGCTCTTGCTCTTTGCGATGGAGCAATCTCCTACAACGTGTTGGAGATTGCTTCGTCTGCTTCGCAGTCTCGCAACGACATGCGATTATTTGTGTCCCAACAACTCAACTGCCGCTTTGATCGAGGGGTCAGTTTCAAATGCGATCGTATCCCACGGGGCGTATGCCTGCACATCTGGCACAATGCCGGTCTCTTCAAAGTTGGTATTGGACGTGGCGGAGTAGAACGTTTCAGAGGCGATCCACAACTGTGAAGCGTCGTCGAAATCGTAGCCGTGTAGAACTTCCACGTTACCCAAACTGGTTTCGCCGACAACCTTCGCCCTGCCTTGATCCTTGAGTGCAGCGGTGAAGATTTCGCCATAACTGATGGTATCCTCGCTGACGATAATCACGAGCGGAACGGTCTGCGAATTGTGAATTGATACGCCTTTCACGTCCAGCGGGCGCGATGAGTCGCGGCTGACGAACTTTCCAAGATGACCGTCGGCGAACCATTCGAAGATCGGGTTCACCACCGAACTGCTTCCGCCGTTGTTCAAGCGCAAGTCGAGGATCAAACCGTCGAGGTCGCCGAAATCTTCCAGCGCTTGCTTGATCTGCGGAGGCAGGGTCTCGTCGTAAAATGAAGGGATGAAAATATATCCGATCTTGGACTCGTCCGAAGTCGGCACGAGGCGTTGCTCGATGATCAGATTGCCTTTGATCGGGGCGCGATACAACATCACGTCGCGCGGCGCTTCGTTTAACATTTGTACAGTCAACCGAACTGTGGAGCATTGCGGACCGCGCACGCGACTCGCCGAGAATTCATCCACCTTGAGCGGAACGCCGTCTACGGCAACGATCTTATCGTGCGGCTGGATGCCCGCGTGACGCGCCGGCGAATTTGGGAAAGTAGAGATCACCGTGAATGTTTGTCGTTCTACGTTGGGCTGAGAGTAGATGCCCACGCCTACATAATTATTTTCACCGCGCAATTCGGCTTCGGAGGCTTCGGCTTCGAGCGGCGAAAGATAATGCGAATGTTCGTCGCCCAATTCGGCGATCATATTGTTCATTTCCATATAAAATTGTTCGGTGGGCAAACTTGCTTCGATCTTGCTTCGATACTGCGCTTTGATCCCTTTCCAATCTTTTCCGCTGAAATCGGGATACACATACACGTTATCTATGATGTCGGTCATGCGCTCGAAGATCTTCAGTTGTTCGTCTTTTGAGATCTCGGTGATCGGCGCGATGGTTTGCGTGGGCGCAATTTGTTGCGGCGAGACAGTCGCCGGCGGAATCGAAACGCACTCCGGTGGAATGTATGCTGGAACGAGCGCGGGAGAGTTAGTCGCTCCGTTTGAAATAGGCGCGGTCATGGCAGCCGACGGGATCGCTGTCGGCAGATTTGGATTGACCAATTGCGTTACGAAATTGCAGGCGAGCAGCGATAAAACTAAAAGACCGTACGCGATTCGTTTTGACCATAAAGCGGTTCTGCTTGTTTTCATTGTTTCATTTCCTTTATACGAGCAAATAACTCAGCGAGCGGCTTGAGTTCGGAGATAGATACGGCAAGATTCTTCGTCCGTGTTTTATCATATTGAAACACGCGCGTTCCTTCTGACACAGGCTTGGCTTTATGAACGAACTCTTCACGCGTCAAAAAACCGACGAGGAGAATTTCCATACCGTAAACTTGAATATTACTCCAATCCGACGCGTTGATGAAGTGGGATTCTTTCCGCTGGGAACAATGGACGCTGATCTGTGAATCGAGCGGTGTTTTTGCGTGGAAGTGCGTCAGCGAGAAAAACTCATTAAGAATCTCGATCTGTCCGCGCGACGGAATTACCGCTTCTAGCGAATGCAACTCGCGCTTTTCGTCTTGCCCGTTCAATTCAAGCGCGAATGCTTCCTCGCCTTCCGATTTCAAAACCAGCGCCCCAAGCGGATTCCACTGCGCGGGCCTGATCCATGCGTCCGGCATCGCGTGGATCAGATAATGCGATTGCCCCGCGCCGATGGCTTTCTTCAAATCTTCTCGCGACGCGGCAACGAGACCGGATAAAAACGCGAAGAGGTAAATGTCGCTGTCCGAATGTCCCTCCGCCGCGTTACGCTCCGAAGGGACAAGCGCGGGCGCGCTCAAAATAATTCTCGGGTTGCGCTTCATCTCAGAGATTTGTTCGCGCCGCGAGATAAAGAACGACTGGATGTCGCATCTTCGCCCGCCCAACGCAACGTCGTAACGATTTGGATCGGTAAACGGAGCCGCGCTTTTTATGTCGAAGGGAATGTTCTGTTCCGAAAGATGGCGTCGAAACGCCAACTCCACCGCCGTGCTGGCGACAACTCTCCGTAAACGATCGTAGGGATTTCCGCCCATGCGAGTGTACATGTGAGACAACGACTTCAACGCGTACGCAATCCCAGCCTCGGTCAAGTCGTGGGTGTAAGGAAGGCGGATGAAATCGGAAGCGGCGATCATGACGATACTTTCTTGTGAAACGTTATGCCTAAACGATCGGTAAGAATGAATCTTATCCGATTTCTCCCGAATCGGCGTACGAAATCGCGCGTATAGACGGCTAGTCAAGGCGAGGGAGTCTGCGTCGGTGCGGTGTAATTAACGTTGCGCACGATCAGATCGGAGAATGTGATCGTGGTTGGCGTTTCGCCCGCCGAACGCGCGAATACGCCGAAGCCTCCTTGTAGAATGCTTTTATCTGTCACGCTGAATTGGAAGCGGCTGTTGAGGAAGAAGCGCATCTCTGCGCCAGCCGCCCACACCCCAATTGTTGCCTGTCCCGGCGCGCCGAGCGGAGCGTCGCCGCTGAGGACCGCTTCAACGATAGTAAGTTTGACGCCGTTTACGACCCGTTCTACGTGGATCAAGCCGTTGCATGAGAGGACGAAGCGATAGAATGAATTTCCCATTGCGCGGAAAAGAACGCCATAAGTATCTTGAGCGCGGCAAAGATTGGCGCGCGCCGTAATTTCGGCATAGAAGTCTGTTGTGATGAAACTGCGCCGCAGGCTGGCAAGATAAAACCCCGGTTGCGCTACGATGGCGAGGCGGTTGCGGCTGACGGCGACGCTGCCCTGATCGGACATCGCAACATCCCACTGCGTAGCGTCGGAAAAGTCGTCGGTGAAGAGCGTTTCACCTATGCCGAGATCCATTTGCGTCGCGGCGGTTTGCGTCGCGAGCGGGATTGGCGGGATGGGCGTGGCGGAGGGCGGAAACCAGACGACCGTCGTGGTAGGAAGCGGGCTTTCGGTAGGAGCGGGAGTCGCAGTAAGCGGAATCGAGTCGAGTGGCAGGCATGCCGTCGTAAGCGTGAATCCCACTAAAAAGAACAAGCGCAGAATTTTCATCGAATAAAAAAGGGAAAATATTTTTAAGTGTTGTACAATATCGCTGTTCAAGATTTTAGCATACAAGGAGATTGTATGACTGCAATTAGGGTGTTGGTGACGGGCGCGTGCGGCGAGATCGGGCAGGCGCTGATTCAAACGCTGGCGGCGCGGGGCGGATATCGCATTACAACGGCTGACCTTGCGCCGCTGCCGGAGAGCATTCGCTCCATGTCGGCGGAACACGTGCGAGGCGATCTGATTTACAAGATCAAAACATTTTACGATTACGACTTCGACGAGATATATCATTTGGCGGCGTCGCTCTCCTCGAAAGCGGAAGCGTCTGGCGAAGACGCACACCGCATTAACGTAGAGGGCACAATGCAGCTGCTTATGCTTGCTGCGTATCGGTCAGAGAAATATCAGAAATCGGTAAAGTTTATTTTTCCCAGTTCGATCGCCGCGTATGGCATGCAGAGCGTAGACATGAAATATGCAGCGGGGCGGGTTAAGGAAAACGAATACAACGATCCGCACACGATGTACGGTTGCAATAAATTATATTGCGAAAAACTCGGCGCGTATTACAGCAACTATTTCGGCCAAAAACATTCAGATGAAAATCCGCCTCGCTTTTTAGACTTTCGAGCGATTCGGTTCCCCGGCTTGATCTCCGCTTTCACGCTGCCCAGCGGCGGCACCAGCGACTATGGGCCCGAGATGCTCCACGCCGCCGCGCAAGGAGAACCCTATGCGTGCTTTGTGCGCGAAGACGCGCAAATTCCGTTTATGGCAATGCCCGATGCGATTCGGTCGCTGTTGATGTTGATGGACGCGCCGCGCGAAACGTTAACGCGCCAGGCGTACAACGTCGCCGCTTTTGCATTGACCGCTGGCGAATTTCGCGAACGAGCGCTGGAAGCCTTCCCGAACGCGCAGATTACGTTTGAGCCGAGCCGGCGCCGGCAGGGAATTATCGATTCGTGGCCCCAAGATGTGGACGATGCGCTGGCGCGCAGCGATTGGAATTGGAAGCCTGAGTACGACGCCGACGCCTTCTTCAACGAATATTTTCTGCCGGAGATTCGAAAGCGGTATAACGCGTGATGCACGAGGCGAGATTACCTTGCCCCTGCATTAGGATATAATCCTGCCGATGCAAAATAGAAACACCCGTATCTTCGGCTTCTTGCTTCTTTTGATCTTTGTCGCTGGCGCGGCGTTTTCTGCGACGACGGCGAACGCCGCGCCGGGCGCGCAAGGATTCGTTACCGCTACGCCGGGTCCTGATGGGCGCATCATTTATATCGTCGCCGAGAACGATAACTGCGGACAGGTGGCGCTTCTGCATGGGATCACCGTCCAGCAGTTGCGCGATCTCAATACGCGGCTTGACAAAGATTGCATATTGACGCCCGGCCAGCAACTGGTTGTCGGGCTTATCGTTATTGAGCCGACGCAGGGCCCTACGCTCACGCCGCCCCCGCCCACGCCAACCCCGACCCCGGTCAGCGGCACGACCGAGGTTTGCGTATTGTTGTTCAACGACGTCAACGGCGATGCGTTGCGACAGGAAACCGAATTTGGGATCGAGGGCGGAGCGGTCAGTTTGACGAATATTAACGGTTCATATTCTGAGCAGAAAACTACAGTATCCACATTTGACACGGATACGCTCGAACCGGATCGAACATGCTTTTCTGAGGTCCCACCGGGCGAATACAGCGTCAGCGCAGCCGCATCCGACGCGTATAACCCGACGATGCTCACAAGCTATGAATTAACCGTCCACGCTGGCGACAGCGCTTCGGTTGATTTTGGCGCGCAGCTGAAAACAGTCTCAGCGGATGAACCGGCGCAACAGAGCGGGAGCCGTTCGCCGATTTTGGGTATCTTTGGCGCGCTCTTCCTGCTGGGAGGCGCCGGGCTCGGCTATTATGCTTGGCGTTCCAGCCTGCCAAAGAACAGATTAAAAGACAGTCCTTTACATAGAAAATAGCCAGATTCTCTTAATCTAGCGCAAGTTTTAACATCTTTCCGCCGAGTAAATGGACATGTAAGTGGAACACTGTCTGCCCGGCGTTTGCGCCGGTATTTGTGATCAACCGATAGCCCGCTTCGCTAATTCCCTCTTCTCTCGCAATTCGACTCGCCGCGCGATATAGATAGCCTATCAGCGACTCATCCGCTTCTTCCACCGCTTCTACGGAGGCGATGTGCTTGTTTGGTACGATCAGAATATGCGTCGGAGCGGCGGGGTTAATATCGCGGAACGCGGTCACGCGTTCGTCCTGAAAGATGATCGCGCTGGGCAATTCGCCGGATATGATTTTGCAAAAGATACAATCGTGGTTCATGGTTGTCTCCGAGAAAGCAAGGTATTTTCTTTATTCTACCTTGCGAATGCCCGATATATGAAAAGAATTAGAATGCGCGCCGCCTTGGCAATTGGCGATATAATCGGCGCGTAAAGGAATAATAATGAACGAAACTCTGTTAACGTGGTTGGTGTTTATTTTCGCGTTCAGCGGCATGGTGATCGTCCACGAATTAGGTCACTTTGTCGTTGCGCGTTTGTGTAAGATCGAAGTGGAAGAATTTGGCATCGGCTTTCCCACGCCGGGCGCCGTCAAGTTGTTTACATGGCGCGGCACAAAATTTACCCTAAATTGGCTTCCTCTAGGAGGCTTTATCCGCCCTAAGGGAGAGAACGACCCGACGGTTCAAGGCGGGTTGGCGGCGGCGTCGCCGGGGCGACGCTTTGCCGTCCTTGTTGCGGGACCGGCGATGAATCTGCTGACCGCCATCTTAATCTACAGTTTCCTCTTCTATCGCGTCGGCGTACCCGATCCTAACCGAACGATGGTTTCCTCTGTGCTTGAGGATTCGCCGGCGCAACAAGCGGGCTTTCAAGACGGCGACATTTTCATTAACGGCAATAACGCGCCCATTCACACTTACGGCGATCTGCGCCTGATCATAGACGCAAACCCCGACTCCCCGATCTCTTTTCTAATAGAACGTCGCGGACAAGAAATTATACTAGTCGCTACGCCGGAATACCACGAAGACGAAGGTCGCGCCATGATCGGCGTTGGCTTGGGGTCTCCATTTGTGCGCTCCAATTCGCCAGCGGCGACTGTTGGCTTGGGCATACGCTACACTTATACTAGCGTTCGGAACCTGTTGTCTCTTCCCGCGCAGATGATTCGCGGCACGCTCACGCCCGAACAAAGTCGCGTGATCGGTTTGAAAGGCATCTTCGATATCGTCGGGCAGACGGTAAGCCAAGACGTGGAAGCCAGCGCTAATGCGGCGGCGAACCCCGCGCCTTCCAACGATCCCGGAGATCAACCGATTCGCACGTTAGACCTGATCGCCGCGTTGTCTATCAGCCTTGGCGTATTCAATCTCTTTCCGATCCCCGCGCTCGACGGCGGACGAATCCTGTTCCTTCTGCCCGAATTAATCTTCCGCCGCCGCGTTCCCGCAGAGGTGGAAAACGTTGTGCACGGCTTGGGGATGACCGTGTTGTTGTTGTTTATGATCTACGTTAACGTGATGGATTTTGTCAACCCCGTTAATCTCGTCGTTCCTTAGAGAAAGGATACCTGATGAACGCGCAACTCTCTCCTTTTCAACAAACGCTGGCGCATTTACTCGATGAAACCCGAGCGCTCTCGTCTGAACATTTAAGACAATTCTCCGATCTCGACGCATCCGATCTGATGGCTTTTGCCGATGCGTGGCGCAACGTCTCGCTCAACCGCAAACTGACGCTGCTCGAAGGGCTTGAGTCGTTGGCGGAAGACGATATGCTCGTCAACTTTGAAGATTTCGCTAAAGCGCTGCTGGCTGATACGGATGCGATCATTCGCGGACGAGCCATCCGTCTCTTATGCGAATGTGAAGATACGCAATTGATCCCGTCCCTTATCGCTATATTGAAAAACGATCCAGATGCGCAAACTCGCGCGGAAGCCGCGGCGGTCCTCAGCGTTTTTGTAGACCTCGGCGAATTGGAAGAACTCTCGTCGTCAGCGTTGCTTCAAGTGGAAGATGCGCTCCTCGAATCTGTAAACCGCGACGACGACGTTAGGGTGCAACGGCGCGCGCTCGAATCGCTGGGATATTCCTCGCGCCCGGAAGTCGTCGAGTTGATCGAGTCGGCGTATCGGCGCGGAGAAGCGGCGTGGCGTGCGAGCGCGTTGTTCGCGATGTCGCGTTCGGCGGACACGCGCTGGGATAAGGATATTCTCGATTCGCTGGCAAGCGATAATCTGAATGTGCGCGAAGCCGCCGTAGAAGCTGCGGGCGAATTAAGCGTCAAGGACGCCGTTCCCGTTCTGTTGCGTATCCTCGAAGAAGACGGAGACGATGAAATAAGCAGCGCGGTCGTTTGGGCGCTTTCACAAATCGGCGGCGACGATGCGCGCATCTATATCCAAACCTTGCGCGACCAAGCCGAAGACGACGACCAGATCGAGTTTCTGGAAGAAGCGTTGGAAAACCTTGACTTCACCGACGATCTGGATCGCTTCGACCTGTTGAATTATGAACCTGATTTTGAACTCGATGAAGAGCAGGATGACGATAACGGACCGTATTTAAATTAGTGAGGAGTCTCTGCCGCTTGAGTCTGTTCGCCCTCGTCACGAAGACGTTACAATCTTCGTGACTTTTCACTTCTTATGCCGCTTTCTCTCCTCGCCTTCACGTTCATCAACAACCTATTGCCGATCTTGTCGCTTAGCGGCGCGGGCTTTGTTCTGGGAAAGACTCTCGCCCTTGATTCGCGGACGATTGGACGAGCGGTCTTTTATATCTTCGCTCCCGCGCTCGTCTTCAATTTGCTCCTAAAGAACGATATAGCGGTTGGCGAAGCGTTTGCGGTAGCGGCGTTCGCCGTCGCGATGATTTTGATCATGGGCGCGCTCGCTCTTGCGCTGGGGCGTTTGATGGCGCTTGAACGCCCTGCCTTGATCACGGTGTTGATCGCGACTATGTTCGGCAACACAGGAAATTATGGTCTGCCGCTGGCAGCGTTCGCGTTCGGCGAACAGGGGTTGCGTTACGGCGGATTATATTTCGTCGCTACTTCGATACTATTTCATACGGCGGGCGTTCTGATCGCTTCGCTCGGACATGCGAACTTTAAAGACGCCGCGTTGGGCATATTCAAAGTGCCGACGGTGTACGGTGTTGCGCTGGCGCTGTTGGTGAACGGCTTAGATCTCGAAATGCCCGCCGCGCTTTCGCGCACAATTGATCTGGCGGCAGGCGGGAGCATTCCGTTGATGATCGTCCTGCTTGGCGTGGAGCTTTCACGCGCGCAATGGTCGCGGGAGAATTTAAAAGGCGCGGGATTGAGCGTGTCGTTGCGTTTGCTTGCGGCGCCGGCGATCGCTCTTTTTGTGACGTCGCTATTCGGCATACAAGGCGCGGCATGGCAAGCAAGCATGACGCAAGCCTCAATGCCGGCGGCTGTCAACAATATGATCCTCGCCAGCGAATATAAACTCGATTCGTCGCTCGTCACCACGATTGTATTCTTCGGCACACTGCTCAGCCCACTGACATTGACTCCGCTGCTCGTATTGGTGGGACGTTGATGCGAAACGCCGCCCGTGCATGGGTGTTGACGGTCTGCGCGATTGTTGCGTTTGCGTTCTGGCATGCGCAGCCGGTAAAGGCGCAAGAAAAAATTCTGTTGGAAAATGTCGAGGCGGTGTATCGCTTCGGCGAACAGATCGTCTTTTCAGCGACGGTGAGAACGTCGTTTCCGATCCAAGCGGCTTCCATTACGCTCTTCGACGAAAACTATAACCAGATGCGCGTTCAACCGCTGGCGCTGGATGCGCGCCAGACTCTGCAGTTTATTCTCGATGCGCGGCAAAACGCGCCGCGCCCGTTCACGTTCATCCGCTGGCGATACGATTTTAACTTTACCGACGGGACCGCTTTCCAAAGCGAGGTCTATTCCGTTCGCTACGATGACAATCGCTTCGCCTGGCAACGACTCGAATCGAACGGGCTGCGCGTCTTTTGGTTCCAAGGCGATGCGACTTTTGCGCAAAACGCGCTGAACGTCGCGCTGGCTGGCGCGCGCGCTATTAACGAGATATTCCCTGTGGATTTCAACCAGCCGATTGATATTTTCATCTACCCTCTACAAACCGATCTGGCGTTTCTCAGCGTTAACGCGCAGGCGGTGGGGCATGCCAACGTAGGGCTTGGCGTTGTGCTGATCGCCGTTGAGCCGGGCTTCGAACAAAGTTTGCAAATGGATCAGCGTATTCCGCATGAACTTATGCACGTGTTATCCTATCGCGCCCTTGGCGCAGGATACAAGAATTTGCCCGCGTGGTTGCGCGAAGGACTTGCCGCCGTCGTCGAGATCAACCCAAGCGTAGAATATAACCGCGTCTTACAAGATGCGCGCGCGCGTCGTATGATCATCCCGTTAAAAGATTTGTGCGCTTCGTTCCCGCCGCAGCCCGACTCGGCTTTTCTGGCGTATGCCGAGGCTCGGTCGTTTATCGCCTATCTGCGCGACGCTTTCGGCGTTTCAAAACTGATCGAACTCTCTCGCAGTTATGCCGATGGCGTGACCTGCGAGCGCGGCGTCGAAATAACGTATGGCGCGTCTCTTGCGCAACTTGAGCTGAACTGGCGCGAATCGATAGTAGGCGAGAACGTATGGGCTCTCACGCTGCAGAATTTACTCCCCTATTTGGTCTTATGCGGATTGGTGTTAGGAATTCCGTTGCTGATCGGGTTTAGTGCAATGAGGAAGAAGTGAATAACATGAGGCGACTATGACCAACCTCGTTCGCGCGCACATCATCGTAAAAGGACGCGTGCAAGGCGTGGGGTTTCGCGCCTATGTAGAATATCATACGCGTCAAATTGGCGGGCTGACGGGCTGGGTGCGCAACGTTGGTTACGATACAGTGGAAGCCATCGCCGAGGGCGAACGCTCCAACGTGGAACGCCTCATCGAGATGATGAAACAAGGTCCCAGCATGTCGCGTGTGGACGAGTCAATGGTGGAGTGGGGGGATGTGGCGGGAGAATTTGGAGAATAGAGGTTATCCAGCCTCTAACCCTCGTTCCTTCAACGATACCTACTTGCCCTGACCGATAAATGGATGTAGAGAGATCAAAGCCAAACACATCATCTATCTTCAATTTAATTCAATTCGATTTTGATTAGTGTTTTCAAAAGACGTTTGTTGAATTCCTTTGAATCATTTGCATAATGAGCCCGTCTATGACAATTGGGGCATAAGGCAATGACATGAGCAGGATGATCAGGCCCACCGTCAGCTCGTCGCTTTGTATGATGTGGTTCAAGGTATGGGGTGCCATCTGCTTTGTTGAAAGGCGCAACTTTCTTACACCCCTCACATATACCTTTTGAGCGAAGTAGAACATATCGTTTAATCGCTAAGGAGCCTGGTCTGTGAAGAGCGGTTCTTTGTTTTGATGGTATGGACTGTTTCGATGAAATTATTGCTAATTTTCTTAATTCATCAATGTTTGCCTTGCTGACCGTCTCAATGTCGGTATCAGGTATGCCCGTTTTCCTCCGGTGATCAATAAGCTTCCTGATAAGTTTAGCGGTATCAGCATCAGGAGTGGTAATGCTGCGCGGATGATTCGCCCAAGAAAGGCTAGGAATATGTTTTTGTATTGAGGCGAGTGAAATAGGCGGGTCAATTAAAATTATTTGTGATAACGACGCAGTATATCTGTTGCGCCAATCAGTCCTTGGTTTTGCAAAGGACGTTATGGCGGCAGTTGCAAAGAAGCCATACCCACCAACATAAATAACCAAATCATCGCCCGGCCTTACTGATTTAGGTACATTCCATCTGCGAGAATCCAGATTATTTCTTGCCGCTTTTTTGAGCCATGATTTATCCCCATTATCAATTCCAGCATGGGTAATATGAAGAGATTTGTTTTTCATACGAAACCTAGCCCTCGTTCCTTCAACGATACCCACTTGCCTTGACCGATCACGAGATGATCCAGCACATCCACATCGAGCAATTTGCCTGCCTGCACGATGGCGCGCGTGACGGCAACATCGTCGGGGCTGGGGGTGGGGTCTCCGCTGGGGTGGTTGTGAATTACAACGATTGACGAGGCGTTTTTGCGAATCGCCTCTTTGAAAACTTCTCCCACGCGCACTTGCGATGAATTGACCGAACCTTTGTAAACCTCGACTGTTTCCAATACGCGATTCCTTCTGTCGAGCAATATCACGCGTAGATGCTCCTGCTCCAGCGCGGACATTTCGTAGGACACCAGCGCGGCGGCATCGGCAGGGGAGTTGATCGCGGGTCTTTCCTCGGGAGATTCAAGCGTGAGTCTTCGACCTAGCTCGATCGCCGCTTTAATCTGAGCGGCTTTCGCGTCGCCAAGTCCATGTTGTTTGTTGAGCTCGGCAAACGGAGCGCGGTGGAGACCTGTCAGCCCGCCGAATGCTTTAAGCAGTCGTTGCCCCACCTCGATGGCGTTCTCGCCTCGTACGCCCACGCGCAATAAGATGGCGAGCAATTCGGCGTTCGTTAAGGCTTGCGGTCCTAGCGCAGATAATCGCTCGCGAGGACGATCCGCTTCATGCAAATCCATGATGCGGTAGATAGGTCTGGAGTCGATGTCGGTCATGGCAATGTCCTCTATATATTTTACATCGAAAACGTTGCTTGACATCCACTTGTCCCTACATTAGAATACCAGACGCAATTTCTTTGGGCCTGTAGCGCAGTTGGTAGCGCGCCTCAATCGCACTGAGGAGGTCAGGGGTTCGAATCCCCTCAGGTCCACAGATTTACGATTGCCGATTTTTGATTAAAGGTCGCGCAAATCGTAAATCCACAATCGTCAATTGAAATGGGGCCCATAGCGCAGTTGGTAGCGCGTCTCAATGGCATTGAGAAGGTCGAGGGTTCGAATCCCTCTGGGTCCACAGTATAGTACGTCAAGCTTAAGTTTGACATACAACAGAAGTTATAGCAGGAGTAGTAAGTCGTCTCGTCAGCGAGTTGGGAGATTAAGGTGTGAACCCAGCAACAGTGTCTACGGAACACTACATTCCCCAAAGGGATACAAGACTGAACTCGCCTGTTGCCTCGCGAGAGGAAACTTCGCTGGCGAATCAAGTAGTCGGCGACGGGTTAGCCCGTTATCGCGATTGAGAGGTAACGCGAGATTAATCTCGCTTTACAATTCGGGTGGCACCGCGGAGTTAACTCTTCGTCCCTGATGTGGATGAGGAGTTTTTTATTTCTGCCGCCGACGCTTGAAATTTAACATAAACATTTAACTAACCGTGAGGACTATATGAACAAACAAAACGCAACCGCATCCAGAGACATTTCCTTCAACCCGCAAGCCTTCGAGCCGAAGTGGCAGACGCAATGGGAAGCGGACAAGTTATATCGCGCAGTGATTGACGAGCGCAAACCCAAACATTACGCGTTGACCATGTTGCCTTACCCCAGCGGTGACTTGCATATCGGTCACTGGTACGCGATGACGCCGTCGGACGCGCGAGCGCGCTTTAAGCGCATGCAGGGCTACAACGTCATGTTCCCGATGGGTTTTGACGCGTTCGGCTTGCCGGCGGAGGGCGCGGCTATTAAGAATAATATTCACCCGAAAAAATGGACCTATGCCAACATTGAACGTATGCAGAAACAGATGCGTTCGATGGGCGCGATGTTCGATTGGGAGCGCGAGGCAATCTCGTGCGACCCTGAATACTATCGCTGGACGCAATGGTTCTTTATCCAGTTGTATAAGCATGGGTTGGCGTATCGAAAGAAGGCGGCGGTAGATTGGTGCCCATCGTGCAATACGACGCTGGCGCGCGAGCAAGTCAAAGGCGATGACCGCGTTTGCGATCGTTGCGGCACGCCGGTCATTAAAAAAGAACTGGAGCAATGGTTCTTCCGCACGACCAAATATGCCGATGAATTGCTGAGTTTTGAAGGCATGGATTGGCCCGATTTCGTCAAAACCTCGCAGACGAATTGGATCGGTCGCAGTGAAGGTGCGTCGGTGACATTCAAGACCGTTCCGCAAGAGGATGATAAAGCTGGCGATCCGATAGAAATATTTACAACCCGACCCGACACGCTGTGGGGCGCGACATTCATGGTCTTTTCGCCAGAGCATCCATTGGTGGATAAAGTCACCGCGCCTGAGAATGCGGAAGCCGTCCGCGTGTATAAGACTGAGGCGGCGAAGCAGACCGACATCCAGCGCGAAGCGAAAGATAGAGAGAAGACGGGCGTGTTTACAGGCGGCTATGCTGTCAATCCAGTGAATGAGGAGCGAATCCCGATCTGGGTTGCCGATTATGTGCTGATGTCGTATGGAACGGGCGCAATCATGGCTGTTCCCGCGCACGATGAACGCGACTTTGAATTTGCGCGCAAGTTTGGATTGAAGATCACGCCTGTGATTCAACCCGTAGGGGCGGATGGCAGTCCGCCCTTGCTTGGCGAAACAATGGAACGCGCTTACGAACATGATGGCGTGATGATCAATTCGGGTCAGTTCAATGGCACGCGCGCGACGAACGATAAAGGCATGAAGAACCCCGCCATCAAAGCCGTGATCGAATATTTGGAACAAAAGGGAATCGGCAAGCGCGACGTGAATTATCGCTATCGCGATTGGCTGATCTCGCGGCAGCGTTTTTGGGGCGCGCCGATTCCGATGGTGTATTGCGAAACGCACGGATGGAATCCTGTGCCTGAGGATCAACTGCCTGTGTTGTTGCCCGATGATATTGACGAATGGAAGCCGACGGGCGAGTCGCCGTTGAAATTTCATCCGACGTGGAAGAACGCGATTTGTCCCATTGGCGGCGAGCCTGCGATCCGCGAAACGGACACGATGGACACCTTCATGTGTTCGTCGTGGTATCACTTGCGTTATTTGAGTCCGCACGACGATAAGGCGCCGTTCGATGAAGCCGAATACAACTATTGGATGCCTGTGGACACATACACGGGCGGCAACGAACACGCCAACATGCACTTGTTGTATTTTCGCTTTTTTCATAAGGCGTTGCGAGATATGGGCATTACCGAGGGCAACGAGCCTGTGTTGCAGTTGCGCAATCAGGGCATGGTGCTGTCGGAAGACCACAGCAAAATGTCGAAGAGCAAAGGCAACGTGACTGCGCCTGATACGTTAGTGAAAAAATACGGCGCAGATACCGTGCGCGCTTATCTGATGTTCTTCGCGCGCTGGCAACAGGGCGGCCCGTGGGACTCGCACGGCATTGAAGGGACTGCGCGCTGGATGCGCCGCGTGTGGACTCTGTTCACCGACCCTGCGCCTGCGTCTGTGTCGCCCGCTTCCGACGATACGAAGAAGAATCTGCGACGGAAGGTTCATCAAACTTTGAAGCGCGTTACGCACGACTTTGAGACGTTTGAATTCAATACCATCATTTCTTCATTGATGGAACTGTTGAACGAAATGTATAAAGCGCGCGAAGCAGGCGCGTTTGGCTCATCCGAATGGGATGAGGCGACGGAGATCTATTTGAAGATGATGGCTCCTGTTGCTCCGCATATCGCTGAAGAATTGTGGACGGAGCGCTTAAGCAAATCATATTCGATCCATCAACAAAGCTGGCCCCAAGCGGACGAATCGGCTGCAAAAGAAGATATGATCGAGATTCCGTTGCAGGTTAACGGCAAAGTGCGCGATCGTATCACCGTCTCGGCGGATGCGAGCGAGGACGATATCAAAGCGGCGGCGCTGGCGAGTGAGGTTATCCAGAAATATCTGGACGGTAAGGAGCCGCGTAAGATCATCGTGGCGCACGGTAAGTTGGTAAGCATAGCGCTGTAGATGAAACGAGCGTTGGAATTGTTCCAACGCTCGTTTTTTATTCGACGACTGAAGCGCTTTGAAGCGACGGTTGGGCGGTTTGTTCGGCGTTCTCTTCGATGTTCATAATGGCAGGGATGAAGCGCGCGCCTATGCTCATTAATATACAGAGCGCGCCGCCTACAATGTACCAAACGCGGATGCCGATTAAGTCTGAAAGGGGACCCGCTACCGCCAGCGAAAGCGGCGTCATGGCTATCGCGCTGCTTTCAATCAACGACATAACGCGCCCTTGCATTTCAGGTTTGACGGCGCTTTGTAAGAAAGCCTGTAAAGGTCCGTTCGTCATGGGACTCATGAAGCCGGTCAGCGCCATGCCTGCCAGCGCCATCCAGAACATATTGGCGGGCGCGAAGCCGGTCAATAAAACGCCGATTCCCAGCCCGAAGATACCCAGTAGGGCGGTGGCGATGCGTTGCTTAAAACCGCCCCAAATTCCGAGCAGCGCGCCGCCGGCGATCATGCCGACGCCCCAGAGCGTATCGGTGAATCCGAGCTCTAGCGCGCCTAGCCCAAAGTGCTTCGTCACGAGCAATGGCATGAGCGAGCCGGCTGGAGTGAGCAGAAAGTTAATTACCACTGCAATGATTAGAATCGCCGTCAGACCGGGCCAGGCGATCACATAAGTAAATCCTTCTTTGACCTCGCGCCAGTAGGATTTTTCGCGCGCGTCGAGATGATTAGAGGCGCGCACCGGCTCGGGGATGACGATGAACAGCAACGGTACGATGGCGATCAAGGCGGTTACAACGTCAATAGCCAGTACGCTTTGTGTGTTGGTCAGCTCGAGTAGAACGGCGCCGGTCGGGGGCGCGACCATCATGATCAAACCTTGCAGTATTTGCCGCGCTCCAGCCACGCGTGAAAGTTGCTCCTTTGGCGCCATCAACGATGTGGAAGCGGACATAGCGGGAGCGTGAAAAGCGCTGCCGAGTGAACGCAATAGTAAGACAACATAGATATGCCAGATTTGCGCTGTTCCCATCCAGAATACGCCCGCTAGCGCCAGCGTGGTTAATGCAATGGAGCCGTCCGCGATGATCATCACGACCCGGCGATTCCAACGATCTACCAGCGCGCCGATAAAAGGACCTAGGACGATTTGCGGCAGCATGGCGATCAATGTAGCGGTCGCTAATACAGTCGCTGAACTGGTTTCTCTGGTCAGATACCAAACCAGCGCAAATTGCACCAGCGAGGAGCCGAACAACGAGAACGCTTGCCCGATGAAGATAGCGAAGAACTTAGGTTTCCAATGCAATAAGAATTCTTCGTTTGAAATAGTTTGGATTTTCACGCTTTTCTCCGAAATCATGTGTAATTAATATTCCGAATTCGATTATAAATATATATTCATTAAATGTCAATAATAATTAATATTATCAATTCCAATGCAATAATATTGTTTTTGAGATTGCGCTCTATGATATAGCGCCGTTATATGCGTGTAGATATACGGCGGTTGACGCTGAATTCTGTATTAATTGAATGGAGATATCTTCTGAGAAGATTTGAAAGGAGTTAAATTATGACAATGAAGAAACCCATTTTGTCTCGCCGTGCGATAGAACATGGCAAGCGTATCGCGACTGGATCTCTGAAGCTACAGAATTCCTTCGAGTATGTTTACTGTCTTTCTAATTGGGCTTACGCGCAAGAACTATTGGTAAGGCTCTAATATTTTCTCAAGGTCTCCCCATATTCACCGTCCAATAGCCTCCGAGACTGCTCGTTCTTACGAACGTGTACCCTACGCCAATCTCGGTGACGCGCGAATTGAGGACGTTCTCCCATTGAAGCGGATCGAGTTTCCATTGATTCATCGCGTCGCCGGGCAAGCCGAAGGCGATGAGTTCAACATAATATGTGGACGCGTACCCCGCGTTTTGCAGGCGTTTGCCCGTCCACAACCCGTCTGAGCCGCGCTGTTTGAAGAAATCGTTGCACGCCATGTCCAGGCTGTGACCTTGCGCGGCGGCAGTCAGCTGCGGATTCACCGTCAACGCGGCGCGACCCACGTCCGCGCGGGCTTGGTTGATGCGGTCAATCAGTTGCTGAACATATTCGGCATTCGTTGTGTAATAACAATTTGTCGTGCCGATCTGTATGGAAGTTTCGCCGACGACGATCTTCACCCAAAATGTATTTTCGATTCCAATTGGCACAACTTCGCCGCGTTCGTTCCGTAACTCAAAACTGCCGAGATATTGCCCGTTAGCAGAAGGCGCAACAAGGTCAACGGACACATCCACCGTCGAATCCGCCGCCGTCTCAGGGACGGGGACCGAATCGGGCGCGCTCATCCGCTCGCCAGAATGAAACGCGACGGTGTAATTTCTCCAATCGCACGTCCCAGAGTTTTGCAGTTTCCACGTTTTGGTGAACGCTTCGCCCTTGTCGAAATTCGTGTTGTCGGGGATGGTCACATCTTCGACGAATGCCGCGCTGTCGCGGCAACTTGGCGTCGGCGTGGGAGCCGCAGGGTCAAGCGTCGCCGTCGCGGTGGGCGGAATCGGCGTCGGGACGGTTAATCCCTGCTTGGTGGGCGGCAGAGTCGAGGTCACGAAAAGAATCGGCGCGTCTGTTGGCGCGTTTTCCGATGAAACGGTCACGCAGGAGGTGAGGAGGATTAAGAGAATTGGGAGAATTTTTTTGTACATTTTTTTCTTTGCATGTCGCTCTGAGGGAGCGATAGCGACCGAAGAGTCTCCGTCACGTCAGGAGATTCTTCGTCGCCGCTTCGCGGCTCCTCAGAATGACATGTAACTCAAAACATCATCATCTGTGATTTGGATTTTTCAAGCGGATCATTGGCGATCTGCTCCTCGAACATCTCGCGCGTCAATACTGGGACTTCGAGCATGGCGCGGAGTAAGCGATATTTCAACAACCGATAATTTTTCAAACGCGCCGCGAGCGCGGGATCGCGCCCCGCTTTGTACGCGATTAGCGATGCCCGCCCGCCGGGGATGACGAGGATCGTTTGCTCGGGCGCATACGGCGTTTCATCCATTGCGCGTCCGACCAGCGCGGAGGCAAGCACATAAAACGCAAATTGAACGGAATTGTTTTCCGCCCACACGTGATTTTTATCCGCGAGGTTGGTTGAATAGCCGAGCCGCTTGCCCACGAGTTCGAGCATCGGGATGATCGTGTCGCGTTCGTTCCGTCGCGCCGATGCGACATCCTCCGCGCGTAATTTCATTGACGCGCCTTCGCGCTCGGCATATGAATCCAACACTGCGTAGATCATCGCTTTCGATGGCGTGAGCAAACCCGCGAAGCGCGGATACAGATTGTTTTCGATCTCAAGATAAATGCTGTCAGGTTTTTTTTGCAAGAACGTGACGATGGCAACTTCCACGCGATCAGCCAGCGATTCGTAGCGCTGACTGAAGTCGGCGTTACCCCAGAGTCCCGTATCCACACTCTCACCCGATGAATAATGAACGAACCGCTCATCCTCCGACAACGCGGATTGAATCAACGCATTCGTCCCTCGCAAAGCCTCATCGAACTCCTGCGTTTTATTTTTCAACGCGTGCGCCTCCGCCAACGCGATCAACGCCGCCGCGTGGACGTGCAAATAACTTGCGGGTTCGCCGCGTTCGACGAGATACGCATGGATCGCCTCTCGCGCAACAGCAACATCTTGTTCATTCGCTTCGCGCTTGAGATGCTCTCCACGATTCCACAAAATTTGAATCGGGTCATGTTCTGTTCGCAACGCGACGCTTTTCAAATCGAACCCCGCCGCGCCAGCCGCCGTGAGCGCCGACGTGAGAAACGGCGGCTCTGGCTCAGGCATGAATCCGAAGAATGGCGTGCCAAGCGGCAATAACTCAAACAAATGCGAAAATGCAGCGTGCAGCGCAGTCGCGTTCCATGCCCAGTCATACCGCCTACGACGCAGCGCGAGCTTATATGGTTCCACCGCCTCGCGCCCCCACAGCCAACCCGCCCACAACGCCGAGAGAGTCCAAAACGCTTGATTCGGGCGCGGCAGTGAACCGATCACCGCGGCGATCGGAATTTCTTTTTTGACCTCACGCGCCAACTCTTTGAGACGACCTTCGTAGATGCACACCCCTCCGCTTTCTGGAATTTTTTTAGGCCACGCCTCAATCGCGACGGGGGAGCCTGTTTTAGACCAGAGAGTTAATCCACGCTCCAGCGTTTTCCACAAGTTATGCTCGCGGAATTGACTCGGTATGTTGAGTTGTTTCGGTCGCGGACGTGTCGGCGGATGATCCCACAATGTGTTGCCCGCATCGCACGCGACGAGGATCAACGCGTTCAACGCGCGTTTGCGTTCAGGCGTGAGGTTCAACCCGTCAATTCGATTGATGACCGTCGTCAAAAAATACAGCGGACGCGGCAGGTAATGTTGAATCGCTTCCTCCGCGTAGACGCGGTCATCGTCATCGAGTTTTGCCACGCGCTCAAATGAGCGCGAGCGATGTAGACCATCCGTCGCGGCGATTTGCTTCGCGCGATCAATGTCCTGTTGCGTCGCAATGCGTTCGCCCGAGTCGTTGCATTGCAGACAGGTGTACACGCGGGCATGCGGCGCGTCTGCTTCTTTGCGCCATAAAAAATAATCCGCTTGGATTTCAGCGTTGCATTTTTCGCACGTCGTTTGATACAACGGTTGCAAATGCGCGCCGAGTCGTTGATCGCCTTTCTTAACGGATTCGAGTTCAGCCAACGCGGCGTTGAAATCTAATCCGGAGGGTGGATTTGCGGCAATCTCCAGCAGAAAGCGCGCGATCGGGTTGTTCACCGTGACGAGTAGGCGATATCCCGCGCGCGCCGCTTCGAGGATGAGATAGGGAGAGAATCCGAAGGGATCGAGCAACCAACTTCCCGGCTTATCCTGAGCCGCGGACACTGATAACCAGTGGGCGAGCGTTCCTTCCGCTAGAGGGGGGAGGAATCGCGAAAGCGGACCCGTATCCGCTGGCTTCGTCCCCGGAATATAGGACTGGGCTTGCATGGGTTAAGTATACATCCCCCGTGAATTTCGTAACGCAAGATTTATCTTGCGTTTTCCCGCGCCGCAAAAATCTCAAACAGCGGAACGGGTTGATACAGCGTCGCAATATGCTCGATGTGCGCGATGCGTTTGAGTTCGCGCTTGATCTCAGCGATGCCGCGTTCGTGATACGCGCCGGAATATTCGGGACCCGCAATTTTTCGCCCGATCTGATAGAGAAAATTTTCGGTCGGACCCGATACCACGAGTTGACCGTTCGGCTTGAGGAGATTCATCAGTTGTGCGAGCGTTTGCGGTAGGTCAGCCACGTGTTCGAGAACGTCGAGCGCGTTGATGAGGTCGAATGATTTCGGCGCGAGACTTGAGAGCGATATTTGATTCGCGTCGAGCATTTGCACGTTCGCGGTGAGCGGGATGTGTTGTTTAACTCGTTCAAGCGGATAAAGATCAATGTCGAAGGCGGCGACGCGCTGGCTTTGCTCGGCAAGGAAAGGGAGCATCACTCCGCTTCCGCAACCGAAATCGAGAATGTGTTCATACGGCGCGGATCGTTCGATGTGATTCATCGCGATGTGCAAGCGCTTCCAAAATAACCAATTGATGATCGGACTGCGATGCGAATATGCCGAGAAGCCTGCTTCGTCGAGGCGTCCCTTTTCAGAGTCGGCAAGCACACAACGAATCGCAGAGCGGTAGCGGATTTTGTAGGCGTTGAATGAGGATGAGTTCATAAAAGGTCAAATGTCGCGATGGCGCGTTAGGGTATCGCCCCGTAGGTCGGCGCGCAGACGATATCATAATACTCTAATTCAATGGCTTTATTTTGTTCGGCATACTCAGCCGCTTGATTGCCGATGCGCCGAACCGTATCAATGTTCGATGAGACTTGATAGGGCCAATAACGCGGGATGACCATACGCGGATCATTGACATAACCTTCGGGAAGATACGCGGGACGCGCAGGGTCGGTCTGGTCGGCAAGCGGAATCCAGTTATACATCACCGGTCCGCGCGGGTTGACGGTGAAGCCGAGCCGGTAACCGTACTCACGCGCAAACTGCGCCGGACGGACGCCGAAGCTGCCGCCCGGCCAGATAATGCCGATGGGCGTTTTCCCAAAGTTGGTCTGTAAATCTTCAATAGACTTTTCGAATTCCGTTTTGATGAATTCATCTGTTGAAGCGTCGCTCATATTGATATTGTGGATGTAACCGTGCGATTGATGGTCTACCCAGCCTTCGCGTTCTAATGCGATATTGGATTCCAGACTGATCGCGCGGGGTCCGTCTTCATAGCTGATCCAGGCATTGACGACGGGCCAGCCCCATTCTTCGTAATATGGTCGGAAGTGATCGTTGAAGTAGGCGCCCTGATGACGGTCGTCGGCTATCAGCAAAACTGAGCGCAGCGGAATCTTCGCGTTACGATCCATAAAATCCGCCATTTGCGTCATATTGATCGCCTCAAATCCCTGTTCTTTCAAATTGTTCATCATTTTCTTGAAGTCGGGCACAAGGATATCGTTGGGGTCGTCCACTGCGCCTCGGTTGACGCCATGGAACATGATGACCATCACGATCGTACCCGGTGCGGCGTTGGTCGAACTCCATTTGTTGCGCAGGTATTCGCACGAGTCTTGAATGTACATGTGCGGAGCATCTAACGGATTTAATTGACTCGCAACAAATGTGGATGGCAATGCAGGCGGCGTACGGATCGCGGTCGGAGGGGGAACTGGGGTGCCCGTAGGAAGCGAAGTCGGCGTCGGTTGGAGTTGGGCAAGCGCGGTGCCAAATGCCTGAGTCAACGCGGCGTTCATATCCGGTGTAGGGGGCGGGGTCGAGGGGGCGCACGCACCGAGGAGGAGGGCGAGCAGGCTGAAGGGGAGGAGGAGGCGGGATGTCATATTGAAATGAAACCTTGCGAAGGTTTTAAATCTTCGCAAGGTTTTTATTCTTCACTCTTTCCTGAAATAAAATCATCCACCTTTTGTTTGGCGATCTCATCGCGGAATTGTTTGGGAGGCGTTTTGAAGAAATAGGACGACGGTCCGATGATGGGACCCGCGAGTTCGCGATCAAGCGCGAGTTTGGCGCAACGGATGGCGTCGATCATCACACCCGCTGAGTTGGGGCTGTCCCACACTTCCAGTTTGAGTTCCACATTGAGCGGCACGTTGCCAAAGGTGGTGCCTTCCATGCGAATATAACACCACTTACGGTCGGTGAGCCATGGCACATGATCGCTTGGACCGACGTGCACATTGTCCGGGTCAATGTGATAGGGAATCATGCTGGTGACTGCGTTGGTCTTCGAGATCTTTTTACTTTCCAAGCGCTCGCGTTCGAGCATGTTGAGGAAATCGGTGTTGCCGCCGAAGTTGAGCTGATAGGTGCGGTCAATCTTCACGCCGCGATCAACGAACAGCGTGGCAAGCTGACGATGCAGGATCGTCGCGCCGACTTGACTTTTGACGTCGTCGCCGAGAATTGGGAGTCCCGCATCCGCGAAGCGCTTGCCCCAATATTCAGACGAGGCGATGAACACGGGAATCCCGTTGACGAACGCGCAGCCTGCTTCGAGAATTTGTTCCACATACCATTTGGTCGCCATCTCGGAGCCTACAGGTAGGAAGTTAATCACTACGTCTGTTTTTGTGTCGCGCAGAAGTTTGGCAATATTTGCGGTGGAGCCCGGCGCTTTTTGGATCATGCCGCTTAGATATTTGCCAAGTCCATCGTGAGTCATGCCGCGCACGACAGGAACATTAAGATTGGGAACGTCGGCAAACTTATAGGTGTTATTCGGCTCGGCGAAAATTGCTTCCGATAAATCCTTCCCGACTTTGGTCGCGTTCACGTCAATGCCGAGAGTGAACTCGATGTCTTTGATATGATAGTCGGCAAGCTGTGGGTGCATAATTCCGGGGATGACGTCGTCCTTTTTAGCGTTCTTATAAAACTGCACTCCTTGCACGAGGGCTGAGGCGCAGTTGCCTACGCCGATGATCGCTACGCGTACTTTTTTTTGTGCCATGAGAAATCTCCTTTTAAGAGTTTTGTAAGGTATAGGCTCGGGAGCCTTGCGGTATGACCGCTGTTGTATAATGCAAGCCATGGTTGCCAATCAACGGCTGGATCATTTAGAGCGTCTGTTAGAGGTGGCGCGAGGCTTGACGACCGCGCCAGACCTTGAAACGTTCTTGCAAACTGTCATCGCTGAAGCCAGCGAAATGACGAACAGCGAGTTTGCATCGGCGCTTGAGTACGATGACAGCGTTGAGGCGTTGCGCTTCCTCTCTGTGTCGTGGATTCATCGCGAAGCGCTGCGTCAAATGAGCGTGCCGTTGGAAGGAAGCGCGGCGGGCAAGGTCTTCTACGAAAGCCAACCGTTGATTATACAGGATACAAAGAGCGAACACGGTCACTTTATCGGAGCGGACCAAATCACTCAATATGAGACCCGTTCGCTCGCCGTTGTTCCGCTGATCGTACGCGGCGAGACGATCGGCGCGCTTGAGGCGGTTAACAAGAAAGATAACGAACGTTACAACGAAGAAGACTTGACGATTCTGACCGCGCTTGGCGCGCTTACCGCTCAAGCGATTCAAAACGAGCGCTTGCGGCGGCAGGTGAAGGCGGCGCAAATTGAAATGGCGGAACTTGAACGCCTCAAAACAGACTTCGTCGCCATTGCCTCGCATGAGCTGCGCACGCCGCTGGGATTGATCTTTGGGCACGCTACATTTTTACGCGAGCTGATCAAGGAAGAATACGGCGAGCAATTAGACACGATCATCCGCAATGCCGCGAAATTAAAAGAGATCATCGAGAACTTAGCGGATGTAGATAGTCATCGAAGAGGTTCGGCGCGCGTGCGGAGCGATCAGGTTTCCCTTGCGCGAATCATTGACGATGTGACGCTTACATTTCAGGATGAGGCGAAATCGCGCGGTATTACGATCTCTGTTGAGAAGCCAGACGCGCCTCTTTATTTGAACGCGGATGGGGCAAAGATTAATATTGTGGCGAGCAACTTGGTGAGGAACGCGCTGCAATTTACCGAGGCGGGCGGACGAATAACAATTCGCGCTGAAGAAGAATCAGGCTATTGTAAAGTGACTGTGGAAGATACGGGCATCGGTATCCCTGCGCGCGATATGGCGCGTATCTTTGAGCGTTTCTTCCAAGTGGAAGCGCACCTCACGCGCCGGCATGGCGGCATGGGGTTGGGGCTTGCTGTAGCCAAAGGAATAATCGAATTGCACGGCGGTCGTATTTGGGCGGAGAGCGAAGAGGGGAAAGGCAGCGCATTTATCTTTTTGTTGCCCACACAGCCTTTATAAGCGCGTGAGTTGACACGACGCGCTTCTTTGTGAAGAAATAATACCCTTTATAATAGTTGAATATGTCTCCGGATTTCCTTGTCTTCGGAACTTTGACGCGCGAGTTTCTCTTGCCAGCCGAGGGAGAACCGCGCTTGGATGCGCTAGGCGGGAGTCTGCTCTATGCGGCGGCGGGGTTGCGAGTATGGGAATCGAATATTGGTCTGGTAGGGCGCGTAGGCGACGACTACCCGCGCGCCTGGCTGAATGAGTGTAACGCGCGCGGTTTTGATACGCGCGGCGTTAAGATCCTGCCGCGGCAATTAGATGTGCGCGAATTCGTCTCATATAATGAGCAATTCGACGTGAGCGAGACAAGTCCGATCGCTCAGTTTGCGCGGCGCGGCGCGGCGTTCCCAAAATCTTTGCTTGGCTATCTGCCTATGGCAGAGCGCGAAACAGAAGAAGAGCGGAGGATAGCGGTCACGGATATTCCGGAAGAATATCTATTGGCGCGCGCGGCATTGATCTGTCCGATGGATTTCTCCGCGCAAAGTCAGTTGATCGCAGGTTTGAAACGTGGAAGTGCGCATACGTTTGTCGTTGATCCTGCGTTGCGCAGCCTGACTCTAAAAACGCGTCGAGAATTCCCGGCATTCTTAAGCGGCGTGACGGCGCTGTTGCTCTCGGAAGAGGAACTGCGCGCTTTATTCTGGGGCGAAACTCACGATCTATGGGAGATGGCGGACGCTGTTTCGATGTATGGGTGCGAATATGTGGTCATTAAATGCGGAGCGCAAGGGCAATTGCTGTATATGGCTGGCTCCAAGCGCCGAGTCGAGATTCCGGCGTATTCGGCGCGTATCGTAGACCCCGTCGGGGCAGGGTACGCGTTCGACGGCGGTTTTCTTGCCGGCTATTGCAAGAATTATGATCCGCTGGAAGGCGTGTTTTATGGAAACGTATCCGCCTCGTTGAAAGTAGAAGGGAGCGGTGCGTTCTATCCGCTCGACGTTTTGCCCGGGCTGGCGGAAGCGCGACTTAATGCGGTAATGGGTTTAGCGAAAGATATTTGAAGACGATTGCAAAGAGGAATCATGAATTGTCTAATCTTCGCGTACGACGATTAACGCAAGGAGAAATTTCGGCGCATCATTCGTTCGCACAGACTGGCAGCCGTGTATCCGCGAGCGATCGCCTACTTTAATTCGATTACTTCAAACACGTCCAGCGGATGTGTTTTGCCTTTGACGACGAGCGGTTTAAAGGGACGCGCAATGATCCGGTCTTTAACGCGTTCGTACGCTTCTTTACTGATGAGGATCTGATCTCTGGCGCAATTTTCTTGAATGCGTTTGGCGGTATTAACGCTGTCGCCGATGGCGGCGAACTCAAGACGTTTCTCAGAGCCGATCCAGCCTAGCACGGCTTCGCCGCAATGGATGCCCATGCCGAAATCGAGCCAGGCATTTGGCGACAGTTTGGCGTGCAATCCGGCGACCGCCCTGCGAATATCGAGCGCCGTTTTGACCGCCCGCAATGTGTGATCGGGCTGCGGGATCGGCGCGTTGTACCACACCATAATTGCATCGCCGAGGAATTTACCTACTGTGCCTTCGTGCGTTAATGCCGCCTCTGCGGCGGTAGCGAGATATTGATTTAATACGGCGACCAATTCTTCCGGCGGGTGTTTTTCGCTATAAGCGGTAAAGCCGCGAATATCTGCAAATAAAATAGAAATTGAGGCTTGCTTGCCGTCCGCTTGCAAACTGTTGAGGTCAATTTGATCGAGAACGGCTGGTGAAACCATGCGTTGTAATAGTTCGCGTTGCGCTTCGAGCTTTTTGTATTCCGTTAGATCGTCGAGTACGATCGCTACGCCTTGAATTTTCTGGTCCGCATCCTTGAGCGGCGATAGGTTCATGCGCCATTCAATTTTCTCGCCTGTTGCGAAGGTTTGACCAAGCGCAAGCCCGACGACCGGCTCGTCATGGGTGCGTACTGCTTCGAGGCGCGGCAAGACTTGATTGGCTAAAGCGGGAATGATCGTCCCGATCTTTTGTCCGATGATCTCGGCGGGCGCGTGTTTCAAGATGGTCGCGGCGGCGCGATTGCATAGCGTGATTTGGTCTTGCGCGTCTACGGTGATCACGCCGGAAGCGATAGAGGCGAAGACGTTATCCATAAAATTCTTGAGTTCGGTCGCTTCGGCGAACGTGTGTTTGAGCGAAGAGAATAGGCGCGCATGTTCGATAGCGACCGCGGCCTGGTTGGCGAATGCGCTGAGCAGATCACAATCTGCCTGCGTGAAAACTCCCGAACGGATGCGGTTGTCAACGTAGATTACGCCGATCGGTTCGGTCTTCACCTTGAGCGGGACGCATAAAATAGAGCGTACGTTTAGAGCGATGATGCTTTCTTGGTTGCTGAAGCGTCGGTCTTCGAGCGCGTTCGTCGTCAGCACCGCCTCGCCGCTGTCAATTACTTTTTGAACGCTGGAGCGGCTGACGAACGCTTCGCCAGGGTTGATGGATTCCTGTTCCCAGTTCCGCGCGACGCGGATGACCATCTCGCCATGTTCGTTATGCAGCATGAGAAAGCCGCGTTCTGCCTCCGTTAATTGAATGATAGTGTCCATGACCGTCTTCAAGACTTCGTCTATCTCTAATGTGGAGTTGACGACCTGACCGATATCGGTCAACGCTTGTAAGCGGTTAAATTGTTGTTCGAGAGGAGCGAGAGTTTCGCTGATGCGCTTGAGCGCTTGCTCCAGAATTTGTAATTCTCGAGCCGCTTCTGCGGGGTCCGCGGAATTACGTAAACTTGCGGTCTGTTTGGCGGCTGCCGCAAGCTGATCGTTGAGCGATGCGACTTGCGGTTTTGTTGTGGGAAGCATGCGAATACCTATTAAGGCGAATCAGGATGAGTTGTACGCATAAGATGCAGACGAACGAGAGCGGCTTGGAAGCGAATTCTTCGCGCTGCCTTTCGCGCTTTTTTTACATCTGCGCTTCTAGGAGTATAAAGCGATATTTGATGTTCGTCTAGAAGTAGTTTTATCGAAGGCGCGGCATCGGGTAGGAGTTCGGCGAGTTGATAGGCGCGTTCTGCTGGGGTAGCGTGAATGGGCGGCGTTTGTTTCAGCCAGCGTAGGGCGGCGTTTACGCTCCCAAATGATCGTTCGATCGAAGAAAGATTTGCCCAACGTTCCCAATTGATTACCCAAACCGGGGATTCCATTCCGCCGCGTTCTATAGAGGCGCGGATGAGCGAAGGAATGCGGGTCGGTAAGGCGTAACGACGGTTTATATAAACGGTCAACGCGATGACTGCGAGAAGCAGCGCAGTGAGGATGAATGAGCGGCGTTGCGCTTGAGCAACGGAGAGATCGAGATCTGTTTTGAGGGGTTTCGTTTCTAAAGGGTCGTCTAATTCTAAGTCGGGGATCGCTAAAGCAGAGGGAGCTAATCCTACGATCGGTTCTGAGTCGCGCGGCGCATGCGGACGTTCCAACGGCGTTTGATTGCCTGTCGGTTCGAATTCGACCCAGCCTACGTTGGGGAAATATACTTCGGGCCAAGCGTGCGCGTTTGCCTTGCGCACTCGATACGAAACCTGCGGTTGATCGTCCTCTCGAAGCGCGCGATTTCTATAGACGGTTTCTCCTTCGGCAAATCCGACTGCCAAGCGCGCAGGTATTCCAACTGAACGCAACATAACGACTTCCAAGCTTGCGTAATAAACGCAAAAGGCTTGTTTGTGTTTGAATAGAATCCACTCAAGCGGATCGGCGGCAAAAGGCGGGTCGGGGATTGTAGGCGCATAACGGATATTGTCTCGTAGGTAACGCGTTATGCTGACAGTTTTCTCGTAGGGCGTTTCCGCTTCGGCTGTGATCTCTTGGGCGAGGTTGGCGATGCGCGGCGAGAAGCCTTTAGGAAGTTGTAAATAGCGGTCGCGCGCCCACTGTGGATATTCCGTTCCCGCTGTGCGCAACTCTTCGATGTTTGGATTATTCAGCGACGTTACGGTTTGATAGGTCTCTCCCGGCAACAAGGTAGACAATGCGCTCCATGAGAGAACATCGGTGTCCGTCTGGTTTGGCGCGCGAGCGGCGACGCCCGGGCGACTGATCCAGATCGTATTTGCAGGAGCGAATAATAGAGAGATGGGCTGTTCGCCGACTTGGAATCCGAAATGGGCGACGATCGTGCCGTCTGTAAGTTGCGTTGGCGGCGCTTTTGAAGAAAACGATTCATTATGTGCGGCGCTAATTTTCCATTCTCCGTTTACGAATTGATCGTAGACTCTGCCGCGCCAATAATAGCGAGGAGGCTTTGCGCCGGTAGGCAGGTCGGGCGCTGCAACGACGAACATGAGCTCTTCGGTTATAGGGAAGCTAGTTCCTAACTCTAGTTGCGAGCCGTAGAATTCTGGATTAGGCGCGCCGCCGATTTGCGATTTTAGCGCGCTGACGGCATTTTCGAAACGATCCGTAAACTCCGCCCATGGTTTGGAAATTTGATTCCAGACGCGGCGAGCGGTTTCAATTTTCATTAACGAAGGCGGCGCTAACCAAGCGATGACGATCAGTGCGCCAGCGGCAATAATCAAACCGCTGTATAGGTCGGAGCGACTTTCCGGCGAAAGGAAGATATCGTTAGCTTGCCAGCGTTTTTGTTCCGATAGGAAATTTAACCGACCAAGCAACAGCAGAGCGAGAAGCATGAAGAACGCCAGAAGCCACATGCGGGCGTTTAAGGCGTTATCGTAATATTGAATAATTAAGATTCCGACCAGCGAAGGCAGAATGGCGCGGATGAAATTTTGTCGGCGCGTCAGTTGATAGGCGGCGGAAGCGCTGATCGTCCAAAATGCGATGGACATCAACGCGATAAAAAACAGCGGATCTTCGACCGGGCGACTGGAGGCTAATTCGGAAATTGAAAATATGATTCGCCCGCCTACGCTGACCAGTTTCTCTTCCAGCGCAACCGACCCTTCGATGACGGTTGTCCATTGCAACGGAAGCAACGTCGTCATATAGAAAAAAGAAAGCCAGCGCGCTTTGCGTTGAGGAATGACGCTATATCCTAACGCTAACCCGACCGCCGCCCCCATCCAGGCGAATCCGCGCATTAACCCTAGGTGCGGCGTCCATTGCGTGGCGACTAATCGGGTGGCGAGCGCTTGGAGCAAGGCGATCAGCAACGCCACGGAGGTCCAGTCCCACCAATGAATGGACGCGGGCGCGAAAGGTTTCTTCATAAAAGGTAGTGTACAATTAAGAGGCGCAAGCGTCAAACATCAAGTTCGAATCGAGGAGGTTGAAATGGATGCGTTAGTTCAATATGGAGTCAATTGGATCGTCGCCATTCAAGCGTTGGGCGGTTGGCTTGAAGAACCCATGCAATTCTTCTCATTTCTCGGCACGCAAGACTTCTTCTTTCTCGTTCTTCCGCTGATCTACTGGAGCATTGATGCGCGACTTGGCTTGCGTGTGGCGTTCACGTTGCTCGCCAGCGTAAGCGTTAACTACTATCTCAAATTGTGGTTCGCGGGTCCGCGCCCGTATTGGGTCAGCGAAAACGTAAAGGCGTTATCGGCGGAAACATCGTTTGGAATGCCCTCCGGTCATGCGCAACATGCGGTAGCGGTGTGGGGTACGCTCGCATCGGCAAGCGCTAGATTTTGGAAGTGGACGGCTGTCGCATTGATCTTCTTGATCGGATTTTCGCGTTTGTACCTCGGCGTGCATTTCCTTCACGATGTGCTTGCGGGGTGGATAATCGGCGGCGCGTTGCTGTGGGCGTTCTTGCGTTATTGGGATACGGTTGCGGCGTGGCTGCGAACGAAATCGGCGCGGCGGCAAGCGGCGTTGGCGTTTGTCGTTTCGATTGTGATGATCGCGCTGGGGTGGGTCAGCGTGAACCGGTTGGCGGGGTACGTCTTTCCTGCCGCGTATGAAGCGAACGCGCTTCGTTCCTCCGACGTGACTCCTGACCCAATCTCGCTGGAAGATATCTTTACCGCGGCGGGAACGTTCTTCGGCATGGCGGTTGGCGCGGCGTGGATCGCTTCGCAAGGCGGCTACCGGGCAGACGGTTCAGGCGGGAAGCGCGCATTACGTTTCTTTGTCGGCTTGATTGGCGTTCTGATTCTATGGCGCGGTTTAGGCATGGTCTTTCCGACGGGCGAAAATCCAACTGCGTATTTACTGCGTTATGTTCGTTATGGCTTGGTCGGCTTTTGGATTATTGGCGGCGCGCCCTGGATGTTTTTTCGCCTCAAGTTGGCAAATGCGCCTGAAGCCTAGCGCGTTAGTTTGATATAATCTCACCTCTGCTATTTCTATCTATTGGAGACTATCTGTTTCAATGACTCTTGAACGCGGTGTGTTGCTTCATAAACGTTATCGCATTTTGGAGGTTCTCGGACAAGGCGGTATGGGTTCAGTCTATCGCGCGGTGGACGAGAACCTTGGCGTGGATGTCGCTGTTAAGGAGAATCTTTTCACGACGGATGAATATGCGCGCCAGTTCCGGCTTGAGGCTGTGATTCTGGCGAATCTTCGCCATCCCAATCTGCCGCGTGTGACCGATCATTTTGTCATTGGCGACGAGGGGCAATATTTGGTGATGGATTATATCGAAGGGGAAGACTTGCGCCAGCGTATGGAACGTCAGGGGAACATTACAGAAGACGATGCGATTCTGCTTGGCGCGGCGATCTGCGACGCGCTTTCCTATTTACACACACGCAAGCCGCCTATTTTGCACCGCGATCTTAAACCGGGCAATGTGAAGATCGCACCCGATGGACATGTCTTTCTGGTGGATTTTGGTTTGGCGAAAGTTTTGCACGGCAGCCAAGCGACGACGACCGGCGCGCGGGCTATGACGCCGGGCTATTCTCCGCCTGAGCAATATGGCACGGCGCGCACCGATCCGCGCACCGATATTTATTCGCTCGGCGCGACGCTGTATGCGGCGTTAAGCGGCGTGATCCCTGAAGATAGTTTAGCGCGAGCGATGGACAACACGCAGTTGACGTCGTTGCGCAAACGAAATAATAAAATTGCGCGCAAACTGGCAAGCGCGATCGAGAAGGCGATGAATGTAGATCCTGCCGAACGCTTTCAGACGGCGGACGACTTTAAAAAAGCTTTGTTAGGATCAAAAGCGAAGACGCAGCATTCGACGAAAGATTACATTGTTCCCCCGCCTCCCTCTTCGGAGCCGGATTCACAGAGAGCCATTGAGGCGGAGGCGGCTTCTAATCCGTCTGAGAAAGAAGCGCCGGCCTTTAAGCCGCCGCGTAAACGAAGAAGTTGCTTGGGGCGTTTACTATCCATGGTGTTCTGGCTCTTGTTGCTTTCTGCGGCTGGAATCGCCGGATTGGTCTATTTTGCGCCGCAGGCGATTCCGCCGGCGGTAATGAATCAATTGAGTGCGTTGCCAATTCCATATCTTATCCCAACCGTTTCTCCAACGCCGTTCCCGACCCTTATTGCGCCGACTGTGACTGAGCTTCCGCTGGCGACGCCGACTATAGCCCAAGCGACCGTCACGCAGACGCCGACTGTTCGCCCAATCAACACGCTCATGCCGACGGCGGATACGTCGCCTGTTGTCAGTCCTACTGCGCTAGGCGGAACATTGGGTCAGATTGCGTTCGCTTCCGACCGCTCTGGGATTCCGCAAATCTATGTAATCAATGCAGATGGAACGGACGTGCGCCCGCTCACAGATATGAGCGAAGGAGCTTGTCAACCCGCTTGGTCGCCCGATGGCTCGTTATTAGTATTCGTCTCGCCATGCCGCGCGCGCGCCGAGTTCTATCAAAGCATAACTTCTCGTTCCAGCCTCTATGCCGTCAACTCGGATGGCACGGAACTGCGTTCGCTGACGATTACGCCCGGTTCCGATTTTGACCCCGCTTGGTCGCCGGATGGGAGGCGTATAGCCTTTGCGTCAGAACGCGACGGCCAAAAAGAGATCTATGCTCTGACGGTGGCTTCAGGAACGGTAGTTCGATTAACGACTTCAGCGTCGGGCGTTGACAATATGCAGCCTTCATGGTCGCCAGACGGTAAGTGGATCGTTTACACCGTGAAGCGGCTTGACGCTTATCAAATTTGGATGATGAGCGACGTAGGGAGCGACAACGTACAACTGACGCGCAGCGGGCAAACGCTGTGGGATTACCAACCGTTCTGGTCAATTGACGGGACGACTATTTTCTTCAATCAACGCAACCTGCAACCGGGGCGTCCATGGCTGATGAGCCTTTCGTTTGCAAACTATACGACGAACGCGCCGGTTCGTTTGAACCTGCCTACGCCGATCGAAGACGTTGAGTTCTCGCCGGATGGATTATGGATTATCTTTGAAAGCGCCAGCGAAAAAGAAGGGCGAGGCATATATGTCTCTTCAGTTACAGGCGGCAATCGCGTGCGCCTAAGCGCCGGCAAAGGCGTAGACTTTGACCCAAGCTGGCGACCCGCTCCGAAACCGTGAGCGCTCTCGATGGGATACAACGCCCGCCGTCATACGGCGGGCGTTTTTTCTTACATACTTCTTATTTGACTTCCCTTTTTGCCTCGTTTATCATTGCTTCGCGTTGAACAGCGTTCTTGATCGGAGAGCGCCGCTTAATGCGAACCGACTGCGCGACAAAAGACCTTACTCCCGCTGAGCGCCCGCGATTCCATCGAATTGACTTTCCCGCTGAACTAGTTAATTTGAAGCGGATAGCGGGGCGTTGTCGCCTACGACGATTCTCGCAACCTATGTTGCAGCTCAAATTTTGAGCGATCTGACCGACGATGAATTCACCGATCAATGCAATCATCTTTAATGATCAAACGACGAGAGTGTGATATATGACTAAGAACAAAACACATCCATACAAACAGGACGCCGAAGACGCGCTGAGAGCCGAAGGGCAAACGCAACCGGAGATCGAAGCGCTGCAAGATCAGTTGGAAGAAACTACAACAAAGTTAGCGGAAAGCGTTCAAGGCTGGCAGCGCGCTCAGGCGGATTTCCAAAACTATAAAAAACGCATCGAACGCGATAATGAATTGATGTATGCTTCAATGAAGAGCGATATCGTTAAGAAGATATTGCCTGTGTTGGACGATCTTGAACGCGCAATACAAAATCGCCCGGCGGACGACGCGTGGGGACTTGGCATAGACTTGATCTTACGCAAATTCCAAAACATTCTACAAGCGGAAGGCATTAAGCGCATCGAAGCGACGGGCGCGGAGTTCGATCCGAATTTCCATGAAGCGATTTCGCATGAGCCGAGCGATGAGGTGGAGAGCCATCATGTGATCGAAGTGGTGCAAAATGGATATACGTTAGGAGAACGCGTGATTCGTCCAGCCTTGGTGAGGGTGGCGCAATAAAACCGTTTCAATTATCGCGCGGCTTGATGGGCGATGAAATCTGAAACTTGACACTGGAGAACTTAATAATGGCAAAAATTATCGGTATTGATCTTGGCACGACCAACTCCGTCGCGGCGGTGATGCAGGGAGGCGAGCCTGTGGTGATTCCCTCGGCGGAGGGCGAGCGACTCGTCCCGTCGGTGGTGGCGGTGAATAAGAATGGCGAGCGGCTGGTGGGGCGCGTGGCGCGCAATCAGGCGATCACGAATCCGCAGAACACAATTTTTTCAGTGAAGCGCTTCATGGGGCGCAAGTCCGACGACCCCGAAGTGGAACGAACGCGAAAGCGCGTACCATATGCAGTGAACGGCGCGGACAATGGCGATGTGCGCGTGCAACTCGGCGAGAAAGAATATTCGGCTCCTGAAGTTTCAGCGATGATCCTCGGCAAGATCAAACGCGACGCGGAAGCGTATCTCGGCGAGGCGATCACGCAGGCGGTCATCACTGTCCCCGCGTATTTCAACGACGCGCAACGCAACGCGACCAAAGACGCGGGCAAGATCGCGGGTCTCGAAGTGTTGCGTATCATCAACGAGCCGACGGCTTCCTCGCTGGCATACGGACTCGATAAAAAGAAAAATGAAATTATCGCAGTCTATGATTTGGGCGGCGGCACGTTCGACATTTCGATCCTCGATGTGGGCGACGGCGTGTTCCAGGTCCGCGCGACGAGCGGCGACACGTTCCTCGGTGGCGACGATTTCGACCTTCGCATCATGGATCATCTCATCGAGCAGTTCAAAAAAGACAGCGGCATTGATCTGCACAACGACCGTCAGGCGTTGCAGAGATTGAAGGAAGCCAGCGAAAAGGCGAAGATCGAACTTTCGACCACGATGCAAACGGAAATCAACTTGCCGTATCTAACCGCCGATGCGACGGGTCCGAAACATTTGGTGATGACCCTCACGCGCTCCAAACTCGAACAACTCACAGCCGATCTTGTTGACCGCACGATCGCTCCGCTCAAACAAGCCTTGTCCGATGCGGGATTGCAAGCCAGCCAGGTCAACGAAGTGGTGATGGTGGGCGGTATGACGCGTATGCCCGCCGTGCAAGAGCGCGTCCGCGCGTTCTTCGGCAAGGAGCCGCACAAAGGCGTGAACCCCGATGAGGTGGTCGCGGTCGGCGCGGCGATTCAGGCGGGCGTGCTGGGCGGCGACGTGAAAGATATTTTGTTGCTGGATGTTGCCCCGCTTTCACTCGCTATCGAGACGTTGGGCGGAGTCGCCACAACCCAGATCGAACGCAACACGACAATTCCGACTCGCAAGAGCCAAGTGTTCTCAACTGCGGCGGACAGCCAGACGCAAGTTGAAATCCACGTTCTGCAAGGCGAGCGCCCGATGGCGGCAGATAACAAGTCGCTGGGCAAGTTTATCCTCGATGGGATTCCACCCGCGCCGCGCGGCGTTCCGCAGATCGAAGTGACATTCGATGTGGACGCGAACGGCATCCTCAAAGTCAGCGCGCAGGATAAAGCGACGGGACGCTCACAACACATCACGATCACGGCTTCGTCGGGTTTGTCGGATGCTGAAGTTGAACAGATGAAGAAAGACGCTGAGTCTCATGCCGAAGAAGACCGCAAGCGCAAAGAGTTAATCGAAGCGCGCAATCATGCCGATAACACCGTCTACGCGGCGGAGAAGGCGTTGCGCGAGTTCGGCGAGAAAGTTTCTGCTGAAATAAAAACTGAAATTGAGACGAACGTCGCCGCAGTGAAGAAAGCCGCGGAGGGCGAAGATGTGTCGGCGATCAAATCTGCCACAGACGCGCTAGGGCAAGTGATTCAAAAGATTGGAGCAAGCGTCTACGAGAACCCAGCCGCGGATGGGGGAGAGGCGGCCGAAGGTACATCCAGCGAGAATCCTGATGTGGTTGAGGGTGAAGTCAAGGAATAATGTCACTGCGAGTCTTCGAGAAGCAATCTTATGCAAACAGGAGATTGCTTCGCCACTTCGTGGCTCGCAATGACATAATGGATCTATGAGCAACGATTATTACGAAACCTTGGGCGTGGGACGGAACGCGAGCGATGATGAGATCAAAGGCGCGTTCCGTAAACTCGCGCGTCAGTATCATCCTGACGTGAATAAAGAGGCGAACGCCGAGGAGAAGTTTAAAGAGATCAACGAGGCGTACGGCGTGCTGTCGGATGCGGACAAGCGCGCGCGCTACGATCGCTTCGGCAAAGCGGGGCTGGGCGGCGCGGGCGGATTCCACGATTACACCTCGGACTTTGGCGATATCTTCGAAGACCTCTTCCGCGGATTTGGCTTCTCAACGGGCGGCGGACGTTCGCGTCGGTCGCCGCGGCGCGGGCGCGATCTGCAACTACAAATTTCACTGACGTTTGAGGAAGCCATTTTTGGCGTAGAGAGAGAGATTGAATTTTCGCGTGAAGAGACTTGTTCGCATTGCGGCGGCAATGGCGCGGAGCCGGGCACATCGCCGGTAAAATGCGCTACTTGTAACGGTCAGGGTGAAGTGCGAACGGTGCGGCAAACTTTCTTGGGTCAGATGGTGCAATCGTCCACTTGCCCGACGTGCAACGGGCGCGGCGAGACGATCTCATCTCCGTGCAAGACTTGTCGTGGAAGCGGGTTGGAGCGGAAGAAGGTTAAGAAGGTTGTACAAATTCCCGCTGGCGTAGACGCCGGCACGCAGATCCGTTTGACGGGGGAGGGCGGTCCTGGCGAGAATGGCGGACCGAACGGGAGCGTGTACTTGACGCTGGATGTTAAGCCGCATAAATTTTTCAAACGCCGCGAGAACGATATTCTGTTGAATCTCGATATCAACATCGCGCAAGCCGCGCTCGGCGCGGAAATTCAAGCGCCGACGATTGACGGCGATGAGAAGTTGAAAATCCCCGCTGGCACGCAATCGGGCAAAGTCTTTCATCTAAAGAACAAGGGCGTGCCGTTCATTCGCCGGAGCGGACGCGGCGACCAGTTGGTGCTAGTCAATGTAGCGATCCCCACCAAGTTGACGAAGGAACAGCGCGAGTTGTTTGAACGGTTAGCACAGAGTTTGGGGACGACGGTCAAGCCGCAGGAGAAGGGATTCTTGGATTGGTTGAATGAAGCGTTGGGGGGATGAAGAAAAGAGAGAATTGAGACTGGAGACTGGGGTGAGTAATTGGTAAATGGTAAGCCTGTCCTGAGCCAAGTCGAAGGATGGTAATTAATTGGCGAGCGGATGAAACTCCGCTCGTGGTGTTTTATAATGCGGGGACTTTTATGATGAAGACGTTGATGCGAATTTGGGGCATGTTTCCGTTGTGGGTACACACGCTCGCCGCGAATCTCTTGCGTCCGCGGTTTCGGGTGGGGGTTGCCGCGCTGGTGTTCGATGAGCAGGGACGAGTGTTATTGTTCAAGCACACCTATCGCAAGTTTGCATGGGGGATTCCCGTCGGCGGGTTGGAATATGGCGAGCAACCCGAAGAGGGGGTGATCCGCGAGTTTTTTGAAGAGTCCGGGTTAACGATCAACGTGGAGCGATTGTTGTTTGCCGACAGTTCCAAATTGTTTCGGCATGTGACGTTGATGTACCTGTGCAAGATCATCGGCGGAGAATTTCGAGAAAGTTATGAGGTATCCGAGATGAAATATTTTGACGTGAACGATCTGCCGCGGATGTTGTTCGATGAAAAAGATCTGATCCGTTCTGTTCACAAGGATTTATTTAAACATGAACTGGCTTGAAGTTTCGATGACGGTGGACGGCGAACTCGCCGAATCGGTGGCGGATGTGTTCGCGCGTTTTGCGCCGAACGGCGTGATGACCGAACAAGGCGTGAAATATAACGATGAGGAAGATGCGGGAACGCCAACGGGACCCATCACCGTCCGCGCGTATTTGGAGGCGAACGATCAACTCGAAGAGACGCGGCAGAAACTCGAAGAGTCGCTTTTTTATTTGGGAATGATCCAGCCTCTGCCGACTCCCGTCTACAAACAGATCGCCGATCAAAACTGGATGGAGGCTTGGAAACAACACTACAAGCCGATTCGCAT
>MWTB01000018.1 GCA_002050275.1 Anaerolineae bacterium UTCFX1 | reverse complement strand
TCTTCTGTAAGGTCCATTGGCGCACTCCAATTTTGACTTTGTGCGCTAGTTTACCATTTTTGAGATAACTTCTAGTGAAAACAATCGATTCGGGCATTGCAGGCTTTCTATTGAAAACTGAAAATGCAAAACATCTCATTAACGCAATTCGGCGCGCCGCGCATGGAGAGATCCTTTTTGACCCGGCGCAACTCACAAGAGCCGCCCGCTGGCGCGAAGAGGTGAAAACGAAACTGGACCAGATCACCCCGCGGGAGCGTGAAATACTTGAACTGCTAAAACAAGGGCTGGACAACAACGCCATCGCGCAACAACTGAACATTACTGTTAAGACCGTCATGTACCACCTGACTAGCCTTTTCAAGAAGTTACAAGTCAAGAACCGCCAGGAAGCCGCATTTTGGGCGACAAAATATTTGTCTGACAACCCAGAGGAATATCCAAAGTAAAACTGGGTGTTTATCCAGTGGCAAAAAGCAAGACAACAGATATAAAGCCTTCTACAAACGAAAACGCCGTTTGTAGAAGGAGGCTAAACCGAACAAACACAATGATCACAATTTCCAACTCATATTAAATCAAATACACATTGAAAGAGGAACCATGAAACAAAGTAACTGGAAAAGCTCCCTCATTGCGGGGGTTGTTCTGGGCATATTGACCATACTGCTTCAGCCTACGGGATATATCCCACAAACAAAAAATGTATTTGCCGCGAACAGCGCGGAAAAAGTATTGTTAAAAGCTTTGCAAAGCCACACTCAATGGTCGTCACTCGATGGTGAAGCCACCCTGGTTCAATACGACGCCGATGGCGTTGCGCACACTGATGTAATTTTGATCAGTGTTGCCCAGCCGCTACAAGCGAAAATTTCTTATAAAACAACAAACGACCCTGAAAAAACAAAGAAGGAATGGGTATCCGACGGCAAAATGGTCTACCTGATAGACAAGTCCAATCTTTCATTCGTTGAAAGTCCCATCCCGCCATTTGCAAAGAAAGTCGACTTCTTGCCGCAAAATTTAACCGACTTAAAACCGGGGGAAGTCTATCATCATCCATTTGAAATGGCGATTTCGAATCCAATCATGGAGTACATTTACCCCGGCTGGTTTGCTCAAGCGCCTTCAGGTTCTCGATATCAATTACTTGGAGAAGATGAAATTGCGGGACGAACAACGTGGAAGATCAATCTTCAGACCGCAACAGACAATGTAACCGCATGGATCGATCAAAAAACCGGGATAATCTTGAAGTACGAGCAAGAATCAAACGGTCAAAAAATCGTTGAAATGGAGATGACATCCATCAATTTTGAAAAGCAATTTGCGCCTCAAGATTTTTCCGCTCCTGATAAAGATAAATACAAGAATTCCGACACTCCTTAGATTTTCAGCATAAAGGATATATACAAATGATTAAAATTACGCGCTTCTTCCAAGCGTCATTAATAGCGCTTGCGACTGCGCTCTCAATGACATTTGCCGCGCAAGCAATTAGCGGGCCCTTCAATATTTCAGAGGATACCTTGTGGCATGTAAATGGCCCAATTAGCCCTCCAACGACTCTTACAAACTCGGCGTGCAAAGGCGGATATTGCGCATACAAGCTAGGGAGCGCATCGGTAATTAGCACATACCGTTGGGCATATACTGCAAGCCATACCTATAAAATCTGGGCATATGATCCAACCATCGGCGAATCTGTAGCGAAATATCTCTGGAAAGATACAAATATTTGGGGTGTCACGGTGAATCAGGCTAATGCAGCAAACAAGGGGCAATGGGTCTATCTGGGTTTTTCCGATTACGTGTCCACAAACACTGGCGGATATTTGATGCTCAGTAACGATTGCATCGGCTGGACTTGCGGCAAAAAAGTTCTTTGGGATAGCATGAGATACAATACAAATCCATAACAACATCCCTTGGTCATACAAACAAAACTCTTTACTATACAAAGAGTTTTGTTTGTTTTAGATTAAAAGCATTGCCCTTCTGAAGATTCGATGAACAAAGCGCCTTATCAAAAAATTCTTCCATGGTTTGCGGCGTTCCTGTTGACCGGATGCGCGTCGCAAAACATTTTACAACCGTCATTGATTCCCATCGGTACGCCAAGCGCCCTCGCAAGCCAGACGGTCAATCTCGTCACTCCTGCAACAACAGCCACCACAGTCTATTCGACCTTAGGCGGCAATTTGTTGTTCACCACGCCAAGCGGCGTGTTCACAAGCGATTATCTCGTTCAAAATAAAATCAGTATTCAATCCCTTTCAGAGCCTCTAGCCTCTTTGGCAATGTCACCTACCGGAACTAGACTCGCTTATTTTGATCGTCAGGATCAACTCTGGATAAAAGATCTTCAAACAGGCGAGCGCAGGAGATTGAATACCTACACCCTAAGCAATCCCGACTATACACTAGAATGGTCCCCAGATGAAAACAGGTTACTATTTAGTTGCGCGGCTGAAAACATCCCTTACATTTCCATTTGCGCCTTCGATCTCCAGACCGAATCGCTACAGGTTCTTTTAGACGCGCGAGACGTAGGAGTTCAAGGTATCAACAGCATCATGCGTTTTCAATCACAAGATCAAAGCGGGACAAAAATCATATTTACCATCGCTGAAATCCCCGAATTTGGAAATCCCAGCAAAGAGGTGATTTACTTGCTGGATACACAATCACAGCGCACAAGCGTCATTTTAGACTCTCATACACAAGCCGATATTTCAAATATCATTCGCGTCGCCCTTTCACCAGATGCCCAAACTGCTCTTTTTGACGCAAGAATCGGCGGCGTTAGCCAGATATTTCAAATCAATATCGACGGCACAGGGTTACGTCAAATTACTTCTAACACGCTGAATACGATGTTTCCTTTTTGGAGCCCGGATGGCGAATTTTTCTACGCCCGGCAAAACCATCTTTCTTCTCTTGATGTTCAATTTGTTCTCTATAATCTAAACGGGAAAGTTATCCAAACAACAAGCCTTCAAGATACCAGATTGTGGGGCTGGTATAGGCGATAAAACACCTACGCTTGATGAAACAGATTATTCGATATAGAGTTTTAACGCTAACTGTTTAAAGTTATGGCGGTAAATGATCCATCATTCTGTATCGTTTGGGTAGATGAATTTCAAGATGAAGCAGGGTTTCTTGTAACAATTAGCTATCCGAACAGCAAGGAAACTTTTGTTTTTGAAGCAAAACCAAACATCACCCAGACGTTGATTCCCCAAGGATATTCTCCAACGTCAGAACTTTCGCGCGAAGACTGCCTAAAACGTCAAGTATTCAGCGCAAGCGTTGTTTACTTGACCGATACGGGCAATATAGAGATTGGCAGTACAGCTGGGCAAGGAGAGTGCTAGTGGGCAGCCAATATTGTAAGTGAAAAGTTTGAAAGATCGGTGTTTGTCAAACAGAACCATTGCGGGAGTGGCACAACCCTTTCCCTACGTTATAATGGGGACATGCCCGGAAACGAAGACCTCTTCCAGAAAGCAATGAGCGAGGGACATTCCGCCGCGTGGGATCAGGAATGGAATAAAGCCGCGTCGGCGTATCGCAAAGCCCTGCAAGAAATGCCCGACCAACCCAAGGCGCTCAACAGCCTCGGGCTAGCGTTGTTCCAACTCGGCGAATTCGACGAGGCGTTACGCACCTACACGCGCGTGGCGCAGACCTCACTGCATCCAATTCTTCTCTCAACCATCGGGACAGTTTCACAGGCTTTTCCTTAAATGGATGCGGGTATGTCAGCGCGTCTTTTTGCAAAAGCGATTTACTCGATTATTTCCATGCTCAATAAAACTCAAACGCCCCTGTCGTAAAGCGCGTAGACGCGACACAAGCGTTTCGGTCGGACAACTTCACACAAAGTTTCTGCGATCGAAAATCCAGCCGAGTCCATTGTTAAAACATGCGATATTTTTGGAGATAGGCGCCTGCGACGATTAATTCCGCCCTGAGATTTACGAGTCTCAGCCCGTCCCTTATTTTCAAGCGGTTCTTCGCTCAGAGAATGTTTCTTAAGTCCGAATCATTGCTCTTTTGGCACACGGATTTCGTGGAAAACATGGAAAAAGAAAATTTTTTAAACGGTTTCTCCGTGAAAATCAGTGAAATCCGTGGCGTCCGCGTTCAAAAAAGAAGTTAAGAAACAGTCTCTCAGAGACTTACCCATTGAGTTATACATATTCATAATGGACTAATCTTGTCGCAGGATTACAAATAAAATCAAGAGCGCCGCAAAGGTCGCAACGCCGCATAATACGGGGAAAAATAACGCGCCTAGGGATTTTTGCAAGATATCGAACACGCCAACAAAATATAGAACAACCGCAAAAAACAACGCGCCGATTCAGGGAACGACGGCGGAAAAGTTCCCATTTCTTTGTAAATCAATATTGCGGGCAAATACCCATGTCTATCTCCTTAGAAATTTCACAAGCGTAATTTATAGACCGAAGTCGCCTCTCGAATGCCCTTCATTTCAAACCGACCGTGAAAAACATGAAAAAATTGATCTCCAGCCGATTCTTTTGTGCTTTGCGTAAAAAGCGCTTCGCCGGGTCCGGCTAATTGTTGAAGTCGATAGGCAATGTTCGTGGTAGTGCCGATAGCGGAATAATCCATCATGCGCGGCGAACCGACGTTCCCGACCATTGCTTCTCCGGTATTAATCCCTACGCCGAATCGCACCGTTCTTTCCAACCCCGGAAGACAAGCGAGCATCTTTGCGCATTCCAGAGCAAGCGCAGCATGATTAGGCTGCTCAATAGGCGCATTGAAGATAGACATAAACCCATCCCCCATAAGTTGGTTAATCGTAGAACCGTTTTCATTCAAAATCTCAACGGCAGAGGTTAGGAGCACGTTTAGGGCAAGGAGCGCCATCTCCGGCGGATGTTTTTCCGCCCATGAGGTATAACCTCGCAGATCGGCAAAAAGAATGGTCACTATTCGTCTTTCCCCGCCCAACTTGGCTGTATTCTTCTTTAATAAATCGTCTACAACTACCGCCGGCACAAAAGTTCGAAATAATTTTTCCGTTTTAGAACGGGTTCGTTCTAGTTCTTGAGACAACAAATTGAGCTCATTGCGTTGCTGGACGATCCGTTGTTCCATTTCGCTTCGAGCGGTCGTATTGCGTATCGCAATCAACCATCCGTCTCGAAACGCCTTTGCATGCAAGCTGACATAGCCTATTTTCTGGCGAAGAATTGGACGAAAGATCTGCCCAATTCGAATGATCTCTTCTCTCTGTCCCCTCAATTTATTAAGTTCTTTCTCATATCCGATCAATTCAGGAAAAATATCCTGTATGATTTTGCCCTCAAGAGGCAAGGAATTTGGGTCAAAGATCAACTCTATTAAGCGTGGATGATGTTCTATCAGCCGCCCAGAGGAATCAAAAATTGCGTATCCCCATTCTTCGTCAAAAATCTCCGACCATAATTCCTCAAAGAACGGTCCGGTCATGCGCTGGTATTGATCATTTGTTCGGCAAGAACCTGAAAGCACTCTTCTACATTTACACCGGTCTTCGCGCTAGTAAACAGATAAGGAGCGTTAAATTGCATTGCCAAGCGCGCGATTTGCGCTTCCGACTCCTCCGAAACGGCAACAATATCCGTTTTATTCCCGATGAGGACTATGCTAGCCTCTGGAGAAACACTCTTTAATTTGGCGTGGTACTCTTGAATGATCGCGAACGTATCGGCGCGAGCAAGGTCGCAGACTAAGAGAGCCCCCGCCGCTCCTTGCAAGTAACTGACATGTTTTCCATTAAATTCGTCGCTCCCAGCTAAGTCCCAGATGATCATGCTGACAATTCTGCCTTCATTTACTCGAGTTTGCTTACGAGAAATAGCGACGCCGATAGTGCTCAGGTATTTCTCTTCAAACGAGTTATAGACAAAACGGCGCACGAGGCTGGTCTTCCCCACCGCGAAGCTGCCAAGAAGGCATACTTTCTTCTGAATGATCGTAATTTCCATTTGATATGAACGTCCTTCGCCAGAGCGCTCAGACTAGAGTCTGATACAAAATTCTTTGGATGCTATTTCGAGGAGCCAAACGCTGAGAAATCCTCAACATTCCCTGATCTTTGGGCAAAAAACACGACTCTGCGCTTCGCCCGGAGCGGTATTCCGACACCGTATACGCCTTAGCCTGTTTTTCAACGCTAGCGCAAGAGGGGCGAAACTTCTCGCTAATGATACACTGGTAATGGCCGGTTGAAAAGTGATAGAATACGCTTGATTAGCGCAAATCTCAACCTATTCAATTCTAGGAGAGCGACATGCCCAATAAAGAACAGCAAACAATGGAAGTTGAAAGGGATTCGCCCGCTCTTATCGTTGAAGATAATATGACGCTTCAAGACCAAGCCGCCCCGCTTCCTGTAGACTCTGCGATAACAGGCGAATTGGAACGGGTGCGCGATCTGCTCTTTGGCAGGCAAACAAAAGCGATCGATCGGCGTCTCGCCCAACTGGAGAACCGGATCGAAGTTGTACAAACGGGGTTGACCGATCTAGTGGAGACACGGGTTGCAGAGTTGGGTAAATCATTCGCCGCGCAGTTTGAGGCTCTGCGCAAGGAAGCGCTCGATCATCACGATCGGCAGACGACGAAACAAACGACGGAGTTGCAATCTGCCAAACAGTCGCTCGTTGAACGCATTGACGCGCAGGAAAAGGACCAAACTGAGAAGCTGCGTTCCGTCCAGCGTACGCTTTCCGAACAAATCGATTCGCTGGCGAACGCTTCCAATGTCGATTGGAAGAAAGCCCAGCAGAAACTTTCCGCACGGATCGAAACATTGAATTCGGAGCAAGGTGAACGCATTACACGTCTGCAGCAAGAAACTTTTCAATACAACGACGCGCTTCGAAATGAACTGATCGTCCTCGGTAAGACGCTTGGCAATCAAAAGGTTTCGCGACGCGAGATGATGCAACTGCTGGTTGAACTCGCCCAGCAACTCCAAGGCGAGGATTCTATATCATAGCGAGAAGCGATGTTCGTCTATTCCAGCCATGCGATGCGTCCATACGCACCGCATGTTGTTAAGTCGCTCAAAATATGAACGCGCCGCCTTCACCCGATCCGCACGATGCGGAATCTCAAGAACTGATCGCCTCGCTCCGTTCGATACTGTTAAATCAGGACCTCGGTCGGCTGGAGGCGTTGGAACGACAATTCGACGAATTTCGGCTTCAAAATCAATCTCAAAGTCAAACGCTCGACGCACAAGTAAACGATGCGCTTGCCCAATTGCGAGCGGCGCAAGAGCGAATTCGAGGTCTACGCGACCAATCTATTGATTTCAAATCTCAATCCGCCGATTTGCGCAAAGATATGGAATTGCTTCAGCGCAAAGCGCAGCAAGACGCAGAGGGAATCGTTGAGCGGTTAAATCCTGTGATGACGAGTCTGGTGCGGCGTACAATCCACGATTCGCCGGATGAAATGGCGGAAGCGATCGGTCCCATCATGGGCGAGGCAATCCGCGTACAGATCCGTGATTCGCGTCAAGACATCGTGGACGCGCTATATCCCGTTATTGGAGAAACGGTGCAACGCGCGATCTCCGAGTTTGCCAAGGAATTTCAACGCAATCTAGATAAACGCTTGAAAAGCGCTTTCGGTCCGAGCAGTTTCTTCAACCGTATGTGGGCGCACCTAAAGGGGATTTCAGACGCCGAATTGGCGCTGCGGAATGCTTTACCATTCGAGCTAAAAGAAATTTTTCTCATTCAGCGCGGATCAGGATTGCTGCTGGCGCACAGCCACCCCGGCAGCGAACACGTTCAAGATTCGGATCTAATCGGCGCCATGCTGACCGCCATCCGCGATTTTGTGAACGACGCGTTCATCAAAGATCGGAATGCGAGCGGAGGGCTGGATCAAATTGAATATGGCAACCTGACCATCATCATCGAAAGCGGAAAGTACGCTTATGCCGCAGTCGTAATCACGGGCGTAGAAACAGAAGGTTTCCATGCGACGTTGCGCGCTTACGTTTCCAATTTACATGTGCGCTTCGCCAACAGCCTGTGCGACTACAACGGCGACTCGGCGCTTCTCCCCAACCTGCAACCGGGGCTAGCAGAGTTGGTCTTGATCCTTGCCGGCAATCAACCTCTCCGCGCATTGACGGGCAAACAAAAACTCAGGTACGTTTTTGCGAGCATAAGCGCCGTCTTACTGGTCGCGTTAGCTTGTTTCTATCTACAATTCACGATTGCCCTATATCCTATCGCGTTCCCGCCTTCCAATTCTACGCGAACTTTCACGCCCGTCGCCGTCAACACGCTGACCTCAACTAGCGCGCCTACACCCACGCTAACGTCCACCGGTACGCCAGCGCCCACGCCCACCTCTACCTCCTCACACACTCCTACTCCCTCGCATACTCCTACTCCCTCGCACACTTTCACTCCAACTGCAACGCCCATGCCAGCGCACGGGGTCACCGCGGGAAATGTCTGGGTTAGCGATTCGCCGGGCGATGCGCAGAGAAACTGGATCGTTCTGAAGCGCGGCACACCGGTGACCGTCCTTGCCGCGTACGGCGCGTGGATCCAAATTTCATGGCTGACGGAAGACGACGTCGTCTTGACCGGCTGGGTTCCAAGCCGTTGGATAGAGCTCTTCGCGCCCATCCCCGCCCATTACATCACGCCGCTCTCGCTGCCGTAACAGGCGTCGTCTAACAATGAATTTGTCATGCGCGAATGCCTGCGCGCAATTAGAATTTAAGGTTCTCGGGCACTTAATGGAAAAGCGCCGCGCTGGATGGCTGACGCCCGGTTACAACCAGCGCCGTTTCTAACGGAGATGTAATGAATGAACTGCACAGCCTGTTAAAACAACAACTTCAACAATTTACCGGCGAGTCGAAACCGACCTTACAAGGACAATCCGATCTCGTGCGAACGATCAACGACACATACTGGCAGTTCGATGCGGATCGTACAATACTTGAGCGCAACGCAATGGAGGCTGCCACGGCGCGCGAGCAGGCAGAAGCGAAGATCGCGCAGCACACTGAGAATATGGCGACTCTCAACGCGATCAGCCAGACGGCGCTAACCACGTTTGAATTGGACGCGATGTTTGTAGAGATCTATATCGCTGCAAGAAAACTGACGTCTTGCGATTCGTTTACGATCGTCCTACTGGATGAGGAAAACCCAGAGATCGTAAACTCCTATATTTGGGATGAAGGCAAGCGTTATCCGCCCCGGCGCGACGCAGTAAGCGCAAGCCTCGCGGAGTATATTATCCGCTCTGGGAAGAGCCTACGCATCAATCAATGGGACGAAGCGCGCGCCCGTATAATCAGCGCTCCCCCCTTAAGCAATACAGAGAAAAGTCCAAGGTCGGTTATAGCAATTCCTTTACCGAGCGGAACAGGCGGTTATATTGGAATGATATCAGTTCAGTCTTATCGGTCGGATGCATTTACCGCCGAACACGAACAGCTGCTATTCTCGCTGACGAATCAGACGGCAAAAGCCATCGAGAATGCGCGGCTTTATGCCAGCCTTGAAGCGCGCGTTGCTCAACGGACCAAAGACCTAGATATTACTAATCAACGCCTCGCAAGCCTATTGTCTACCGCGCTGGTGATCAATTCAACTTTAAATCAGGAAGAAGTCCTCGATCAAATCCTCAAGCAAACACGCCGATTAATTCCCTGCCGCGCTATCAATATCATGCTTATCAAAGGGGAGCACACCTATATCGTCCGCCGCATTGGGTACGAAGGTTTAGAGCAGATCGAGCGCAATCTGCTGGGTTTTCAATTTCCGCTTTCCTGGCCCACGTTCAAAAAGATGATCGCAAGCGGAAGATCCGTTTTGAAACTCGATACAACTAATGACCCGGAGTGGCAAAACCTACAAAGTTCAGAATGGGTAAAATCGTATGTCGGCATTCCTCTTAAATCGGGCGGGGAGATCTTGGGTTTCTTGAACGCCAGTCACCATGAGCCAAATTTTTTCACTAAAGATATTATCACTGTTCTGGAAGGCATAGCGCAACACGCTTCGATCGGCATTAAAAACGCCAATCTGCTCACAAAATTAAGAGAGTCTTTAGATAATGAACAAGCCATGCGCGCTCAACTGGTGCAAGCCGATAAATTATCGGCGTTGGGAAAGATGGTGGCTGTTATCGCTCACGAGATCAACAACCCGATCCAAACCGTTAAGAATTCGCTTTTCCTGCTTCAAGATCAGATTAAACCCGGCGATCCCTCTGAGGAATATCTGACGCTTGCATCAATGGAGGTCAATCGCATCTCAGATCTGGTAGCGCAGTTACGCGACACATACCGCCCTGGTTCTAAAGCTTTTACCCGTCTTAATGTATTTAATCTTCTTGTCGAAGTTAAGCAAGTCCTCGCCCCGCAACTGGAAAAAGCGAAGATCATATGCGCGCTTTCAGAACCGGTTCGGTCATATGAGGTATTCGGCGCAAGCGACAGACTCAAACAAGTTTTCATGAACATTTGCTTAAACGCAATTGAAGCCATTGAGTCGCAAGACGGGGGCGCAATTACGATCAATCTTCGCGCCAGCCCAGAGGGGCAACGAGTCGGCGTAGAAGTGCGCAATACGGGCCCGCAAATTCCTGCGACAGACCTCCCTCATCTTTTTGAACCGTTCTTTACAAAACGACAGGGCGGTTCCGGATTGGGTTTATCCATCTCATACGATATCGTACGCCAGCACCGCGGAGAGATCAACGTCGAAAATCTCCCCGAAAAAGGAGTGGCTTTCACGATTTGGCTTCCGCTTGTTTCGAGAGGAGAAAACATATGAGTCACCCAAAAGCCATCTTAATTATAGACGACGAGGCAGGATTGCGATTAACGCTGTCGCTGATCTTACAAGGCGCGGGATATCGAGTCGAAACTGCCGATGGCGCTAAACAGGCGTTGGATCATTTGAAGAATCACAAATTTGATTTAGCGTTCCTGGACCTAAACTTACCAGAGATGGACGGGTTCGAGTTATTAAGAATGATCCATCAGCAAGTTGACGATCTGCCAGTCTTAATCATAACGGCGCATGCAACGTTAGAAACTGCGATACGCGCCGTGCGCCTTGGCGCGCGAGACTATCTAATCAAACCTGTCGAGCCGCCGCTTATCCTTGCGCGCGTGAAAGAGGTTTTCGCTGAAATCGAGCAACCTAAGCGCAGGCTCGAAATTGTAAGTCAGATGCAATCGCTCCTCACTGAACTGAGACAAATTGACGGCGCAAATGCCACCCCCACAAGCGTCTTGGCGTCTGTGCCGCCTGTTGAATTGAATCGATTCCTAGAAAAAGGACCGTTTAATTTGGATCTACACGCTCGTCACGCTACGCTAAATGGGCAATATCTCCCGGTAACGGGGATCAATTTTGATTACTTAACCACTTTACTTCGGCACGCCCCCACGCCCGTCTCGAATATAAATCTGGTAAAAGAATCGCAAGGATTTGAGGCGACCACCATGGAGGCGCGAGATCTTGCTCGCTGGCGCATTCACGAGTTGCGCAAAATAATCGAGACAGACGCAAGCCAACCGCAACATCTCCTAACGGTGCGGGGCGAAGGATATCGCATCGTCCTTTGAATTTGTAGGTTTTTCCCACAAAAGTCCCATGGAATCCTCATCGAACCATGGGATTTTCTTATTAAACTGGCAGCGTATTCTCATCCGGATGCGCCTCTATGGCGACGTAAGGGCAACCTTTGTTAATCTATGGAGATTATTTACAGTGACTGACAACCATCCATCCGCTGTCTCGGCGATACGCGTCCTCGTTGTGGATGATCAGCCAGGACTCGCTCAGACCCTCGCTGTCGCCATCTCGCGCATTGGCAACGGCGTCACAGCCGTTGCCGCCGTTAGCGCCAAACAAGCGCTTGATCTGGCGACGACCGGCGCAGTAGACATTCTAGTTACGGATATGGTCATGCCCGATATGACCGGCCTCGAGCTAGCGGAAAAAATGCAGAACCATCCTGGCGGTCGCCCAGCGCATACAATTTTGATGACCGCATATGAGGTGCCTGGATTAAAAGAAACGGCAAGGCGACTCAATATCAAGGAAACAATCATCAAGCCATTTCACCCAGAGCGCATTAACCAGCTCATCGTCAAGGTCATGAACGGAATGACCGCATACAAAGAGATAGAATTAGAAGAAGGGCCGCAATCATTCAAGATCCTGATTGCCGACGATATACCAGATAACGTCGTGTTGCTCTCTCGTTACATGCAAAATGAAGGATTTCGTTATGTGACCGCCTCCAACGGAGTAGAAACGCTGAAGATCACACGCACTGAAATGCCAGATTTGATCTTGCTCGATGTAGCCATGCCGGAGAAGGACGGTCTTCAAGTCTTGAGGGAAATTCGCGACGATCCAATTATTCGACACATTCCTGTCATTATCATTACCGCTGCGCGTCCTCACTTAAGCGATATCCAAGCAGGGCTAGTATTAGGCGCCGATGATTACATCATAAAGCCTTTTGATCGCCGCGAGTTATTCGCGCGCATCCGCGCTAAATTGCGCCTCAAAGAAGCTAGGGATGCGCTCGTACGCCGCAATCGCGAGTTGAGTATCCTGCCAGAGATCGGCAGACAGTTAAGCGCCCGCCTCGATATTCATGAATTAAGCGAACTGGTCTTGCGCCGCACAGTGGAAACGCTTGGAGCGCTGGTGGGGCACTTGTTCATCCTCAATTCAAAGAATCCGATCCACAAAGAATATCACATTGCCGCCTCTTCAGACCCTCAAACTCAGATACCAGCGCTCGGCGAGTTACTGAAACAGGTCGAGGGAAATCGGGAATGCACTCTAGTCGAAGATACGCAATTAGATCCGCGCTGGGCGCCTGCGCTTAAGGGGCAATCTCATTCGGCGATCATTGTCCCTATGCTAGGGCGCAATGATTTGCTTGGCTTATTTATCTTGGTTCATGAAAGAAAAGGTTACTTCGGCTTCGAGCATCAGATTCTGCTCCAAGCGATCGCCAGTCAGGCGGGCATCGCAGTGGAAAACGCCCAACTCTACGCGACCGTGGCAAGAGAAGAGAGCCGTCTCACCGCCATTTTGGAAAATGCGGCAGACGCTATTCTTCTATTCGATGCGACGCATTGTCTCGCACTCATGAATCCCGCCGCGGAAAAATTATTCGATGATTATCAGGCGCAACTAGGCTCGCCGCTTGCCCGCGGAAGCGGATACGACGCATTGCTCGATTTACTTACGCAAACGAGCGGCAATTCGCTTCGTGTCACCGGAGAAATTGATTGGCGCGGCCAACGCATTTTCTCCGCCTCGTTGACTCCTCTTTACGAAGGCGGTTGTGTCGTTGTTTTACACGATATCACTCACTTCAAACAGCTGGACAAAATCAAGGACGAACTTATCGCTACCGCTTCTCACGATCTGAGAAATCCGCTGACCTCGATCATAGGCTATAACCAACTAATCAAGCAGTCGGGTTCGTTAAGCAAAACACAAGTTGAATTCACAGAGCGTATCCAACATGCCGCCGATCACATGACTCAATTAGTGGAAAATATGCTTGAGTTGGCGAAGATGGATCTTGGCGCGACGTCAAATCGCGAATTAATCAAAATGGCGCCGTTACTTTTGGAACTAGCGGATGAATTCATACCGCAGGCAACGGCAAAAAATCAGCGGCTTACGCTTGAGCCCGTTGATGAACATTTGACAGTCATAGGCGATGCGTTAAACATACAACAAGCGTTGCGGAATCTGATCGGAAACGCGATCAAGTACACCCCTCACGAAGGTTCGATCACTCTATCCGCCGAACGTTGCGACAGCATGATGCATATCCGCGTGCAAGATACCGGGTATGGGATACCAGCCTCAGACATACCCAATCTATTTAACCGATTCTATCGAGTCCGGAATAATGGGCATGATCATATTGAAGGCAACGGCTTGGGTTTAGCGATCGTCAAATCCATTACCGAAAGCCTCGGCGGAAACGTGAGCGTAGAGAGCGAGCCGGGTAAAGGCTCTTGCTTCACCTTTAGCCTGCCGCTTGCCGAGAACTAATGGACGCTGCGATTTCCCCGATTTTCTACGTGCATTCTATTGATCAGCTTAATGAATTTATAGAAAATTCCATTACTGAGGTCATTAAAGTTTCTTATACAGGAGTTAGTCGTGTCAATTAAAAAGTTATTTATTTTATTTTTTATCGCAGGTTGGGTTCTATCAAGTTGCGGCGCGCCAAAACCTAAGACGTATACTGTTGGAGTGATCATTGAACTTGATTGGTTAAGCCCAGTCTTTGATCACTTCAAAGTTTCGATGACCGAATTAGGTTATGTGGAAGGTGAAAATATCACCTATCTCTACAATCTGGATGCGGGACCCGATCAGGCGGCATTTGACGCTGAGGCGCAACGACTGATGGATCAAAACGTGGATATCTTCTTTACGATCGGCACCCTAACCACGAAAGCCGCCAAGAAGGCGGTGGAAGGAACGGATATCCCGGTTGTGTTTACCCCGGTCATCAATCCCGTTGAAGAAGGCGTGGTGGCGAGCATTTCCAACCCGGGCGGCAATGTCACCGGCGTACAGATCGTAGACCGTTCCCCCAAAGGCTTGGAGTGGGCGTTAAAAATTGCGCCTGAGACTAAGTATGTGTATATGCCCTACAACCCAGACGATTCTATTACCATGATGATCGTCAACGACGATATGTTGGATGCGATCGCTCAATTAGGCGTTGAGTTGCTTCCAAGCGAAGTGCATAGTGTGGACGAGATGGTTGCACGAGTAGGTACTTTGCCGGAAAATACGATCATTTACACGCTTTCGCCGCTTTCGAGTCTGGAAGGCGGCTTGGAATTGTTTAGCCAGCGAGCCAAAGAATTCAACGTTCCGATCTTCTCGACCAACCGCGAGATTGGCGTTTCGCCTTTCCCTGTGGCCAATTACACAGTGTCAATTGCCGGCGAAGCCAAACAAGGCGCAAATATGGTAGACCGAGTTTTGAAAGGGCAAAAGCCGGCGGATATGCCCGTAGAAACCGCCGAGTATTTTCTAGACATTGACCTGAAATCCGCCGCCGCTTACGGCGTCACAATTTCAGATGAGATTATCAAACAAGCGAATGTAATCGTTCGGTAACAGTCAATGTCTTACAAGCCGTGATCGAAGAGAACGATCGGGACTTGCAGACTCGCGACTGACCGGAATATATCGCTTGATTTGAAGTTCGAGAATTGGAGACAATCGCATGAGAAAAAGCCTACAAACACGATTAACAATCTACTTTATTGCCTTAGTATTAATCCCTTTGTTGATCGTTGGAGCCGTCGGAACCTGGCAAACCTATAGCGCCGAAGTCCCTCACGCTCTGGAGGCTCAAGCTGAAATCGCAAAACGCGTAGCGGAACAAGTCAGTAATTTTGTCAAAAGCCGCGAATCTGAATTGCGCTCATTGGCTGATATTAACGATTTTTCCAACGCGACGCGAGAACAGCAAACTGTCCTTCTTTCTAACTTGTTTTCAAATCAGACAGTTTATGAGGAGCTCATTCTGACGAACGGTCAGGGCAAAGAATTAATTCTTCTCTCCCGCTTAAAAGTGATCACGCCCAAAGAATTTGGCGATCGGGTTGGTTCCGATGAATTTGAAAAAACAAAAGAAACCGAAAAGACATATTTCAGCCCCGTCTCTTTCAATGAAGCCACAGGCGAACCGTTTATGGTCGTTTCAATCCCAATACTCGACCTACGAAACGGCAAACTCGATTATGTTGTGATCGCCAAGTTTCGTTTCAAATCCGTATGGGATTTTATGGCGCAAGCAGGCGCGAGCGGCAGCTCGATTTACATGATAGACAGCAACGGTTTTGTGGTCGCTCACGTCAACCCTTCCTTCGTCTTGAAAAGAGCGCAAATAACCCTGCCTGAAAAAAATTCGTTTACGACCGGCTTAAGCGGGGATTCCGTCGCATTGGCTTTTGAACCGCTTTCATTTGGGGGTCAAACATTCTATATTCTCGCCGAACAACCCGCTTCTGAAGCGTTAGCTTTGGCTTCTAGAAATATTGTCCTTACGATCATCATAACCTTAATTGCGATCATCCTAGCGGGATTCTTAGGGGTATTCGCCGCTCGTCAAATCACCAGTCCGATCGCCAAATTAGCCGCGACAGCGCAACTGATCAGCGAAGGCGATCTAACTCAGACGACGAGCGTGAGCAATGAAGATGAGATCGGCGCTCTGGCTGCGGCTTTCAATCGCATGACCGCTCAACTACGCGGCTTGATCGATTCGCTGGAACAACGCGTAGCGGATCGCACCAAAGCGCTGACAGCTTCGGCGGAGGTTAGCCGCCATCTTGCGTCCATCCTTGATCCTCAGCAACTGGCTAACGCCGTTGTAAATCAAATACAGACAGCCTTTAATTACTACTACGCTCAAATTTATTTATTCGATCAAGCAGGCGAAAATCTGGCGTTGGCCGCTGGAACGGGTGAAGCAGGCGCGGAAATGATGAAGCGCAAACACAGCCTCCCGAGAGGACGCGGTCTTGTGGGCCGCGCAGCCGAGACAAAGGAGTCCATTCTAGTCTCAGATACATCGCAAGACTCAGGCTGGCTCCCCAACAAACTCCTACCCGAGACCAAAACAGAGGCAGTGGTTCCCATTATCATCGCCGGCAAGGTGTTGGGCGTGTTAGACATTCAGGACAATATAACAAACAACATTCTCCCCGAAGATATTACCCTGCTCGAGTCTCTCGCCAGCCAGGTCGCCATTGCGCTCCAAAACGCCGACTTATATAGACGAGCTGAGACCGCTCTTCAAGAGACCAAGATTCTAGTAGATTATGCCGCAGAAGGCATTCTTGTCCTCGACATGACAAGCGGACTTTTTACAGACCCTAACGAGAATGCCGCTAAAATCTTTGGATTATCACGCGAAGAACTAGTGAAAGTAGGTCCGGCTCAAATGAGCCCGCCAAAACAGCCTGATGGGCGCGACTCGGCTGAAAAAGCTAGAGAACAAATCGGCATCGCCTTAGAAAAAGGCTCAAACATCTTCGAATGGAATCATATCAACGGACAGGGCAATGAATTCTCGTGCGAAATCCGTTTGGTGCGCATACCCGGCGACCGTCCTCGTTTGCGCGTCACAGTGACCGATATTACCGAACGCAAACGCCAGCAAGAATTGGCGATTATGCGCGCCCGTCAGCAAGAGACAATCAACTTGATCACACAAAAAATCCAAGCCGCCGCTACTATCGAAGATGCCATGCAGGTCGCCGCTCGCGAATTGGGTCGCGCGCTTGGGAACAAGCCCACGTTAGTCGCGCTTGAGCCAGACGCGCTAAGCGAGGCACAAAAGGAAACCAATGAAAAATGAGCGCCGATGTAGCATTTTCTTCAAAAGAGGTATCTTATGAATAGAATACAGCGTTTTCAGTTCAGACACAGCATCCGAATGCGCCTATTAGCAATATCCATTGGATTAGCGTTGGCAACGATGGCGCTCGTATCCTACTTAGCGCTCAATTCAATCCGTACAACTGGCGAACGCGCCACACAATCTGGCGAACAATCCTTACGCAACCAGACGGAAGATTTCTTGTTAACGCAGGTTATCGAAACTGCCGATCGTGATAATTTACAATTCGAAAAGATCGCTCAAGATGCAGGAAACTTAGCGAGTTTTGCCGCTCGCATATTCGATAACCCAAATGCTTTTTCCCAAGATAGTTACTGGCTGACAAAGAATCATATGTTCACCGGGCCAGATGGACAATATATCAACGGAAAAAATGATATAAGCACGGTTTTTGTGCCAAATTTCGTAGAAATTAATGATGCGCTGATCCAAGAATTGGAGCTAACCGCTTATTTAGACATGATATTTCCTGCAGTATTCAACGACAACCCAAATACCGTAGCAGTGTACACAGTAATAAAGAGCGAAATCGGAAGACTTTATCCAAATATCAGCTTAGGAACCATTCTTCCCGGCGACTATTCGATGGTGAACGATATATTCTTCTCAAGCGGGGCGCCTGAAAACAACCCCGGGAAAAATATAGTTTGGACTCCAGTATATGACGACCCAGCCGGGCAGGGCTTAATGGTGTCTGTGGTCGCTCCAATATACACATCGAACGACGAATTTATAGGCATTATTGGGATTGACATAAGCCTCGCCGAAATCACCGCAAGCATCGAAACAAAGAATGCCGTCTCAGGCGGTTATTCGTTCATAGTCGATCAAGATGGACGGGCGTTGGCATTGCCAGATCAAGGATACGCTGATATTTTAGGACGTCCTCGCGGAGTTAATGAGTTCGGTCCCGATCTTAAGGCGGCAACTTCCACATTTATGCCTGTAATCGCCAATGCCACAACTGGCGAGACGAAATTCCAGAGCGTAATGGCAAACGGCAAAGAATTCTTCGTAACCTTCGCGCCCATGCCTGCAACGGGTTGGGCGCGCGTAAACGTTTTCGAAGCGGAGAAGATGCTTACCGCAGTTAGCGCATTAAAGACAGAACTAGACGCCTCAACGCGCACATTAATCTTTAAGCAATTATTGCCCTTAGGAGCGATCATCTTCATAGCGGTTTTCATCGTTGGAATCGCGTTGACAAATCGTCTGATTAACCCTCTTCAAAAATTAGCGGAAAGCGCGCAAAGAATCGGCGCTGGCGAATGGGACGCTCCTCTTCCGCAAGGCGGACAAGATGAGATCGGCGCGCTTTCAACCGCGATTCGTGAAATGGTACGGCAAATACGAGCGTCTTTTTATGGATTGGAACAACGCGTAGCAGACCGCACCCGAGACTTGGAGATCGTAGCAGAAGTAGGAACCGCAACGTCAACTATTCTAAATACAGATAAACTGCTGCAAGAAGTGGTAGATCTGACCAAAGAACGCTTTAACTTATATCACGCACATATCTACCTGCTTGACGAAGCCGGCAAAAATCTGGAACTGGCTTCTGGCGCGGGAGAAGCGGGACGCCAAATGGTCGCCGAAGGACATTCGATCTCTCTTAATCGCGAGCGTTCGCTAGTCGCCCGCTCCGCTCGCGAACAACATGGCGTTATCGTGAACGACGTGACCCAAGCGCCAGACTTCCTGCCCAACCCACTCTTGCCAGATACGCGCTCTGAGTTGGCTGTGCCGATGATCGTCGCAGGAAACACGATCGGCGTCTTCGACATTCAATCCAGTCAAGTCGGGCATTTCACAGAAGCAGATGTCAACATCCAGACCACGCTGGCTGCGCAACTTGCCGCATCCATTCAAAATGTGCGTTCATTTGAGCAAGCTAAAACGCAGGCAGATTTTGAATCGCTGGTTAACGCGATCGGTCAAAAGATCCAACGTGCGGCAACTGTGGAAGAAACGCTTCAGATCGCTGTGCGCGAAATAGGCATTGCAATGGACGCACGGGTGAAAGCAGAAATCCAATCAACTGCGCAAGTTGCCTCGACCGAACCTTCGGCAACGGATTAGACGCTTAATAGCCATTCGTCGCCATGTTGACAGGAAATGGAGTAATGCTATGAATAAAATACAACCGATACTGGAAGAATTACAACGCCTTTGGAATTGGTTAACCAAACCGCACGATTCGATTCTAGATATAGGCGATCGCCGACGCGCTCAATTACTTTCCTCGCTTTCTCTGATCGTCAGCATATCTTTTATTTGGGCGCTTCTTTCAAGCCCTATAACGCAACTCGCTTTCATCATCTTCCTAGGGATTACGCTGGTCGCTTATCTCGTCAGCCGAACTAAGTTTTTTAGAATCGGAGCCTACTTCTTCTCGTTCGCCTTCACCTCCATCGCATTCATCAACATTTATAATGGAAGCGCAAACAGCATTGACACTTCCATCACAAGTATTGTGCCGATTTCCCTCATCTTGGCAAGCGCTATCCTCTCACAAAGAGGCTTCTTGATCCTTGCCGTCTCTACTATTATAGCCACAGGGATGATCAGGTTGTATGCAGACCCAAAATATCTCGACGACCCGCTCTTCTCTTTTGGGCGCCTGATCGGCATCGTCTTTTCCATTAATGCTATTCTGTACGGCATCACACTGTTTCGCAATAGCGTAGAACGCGCCCGCCTGAAAGAAGTGCAAGGGGTCAATCGCAAGTTGGAAATTTTGAGCGGCGACTTGGAAAAGCGTCGGTCCGAATTAGAGCAACGCGTCGCAGATCGCACGCGCAACCTAGAGCTAGCCGCTGAAGTGGGCCGTTCAATTTCGCAAGTACGCGCGCTCGACGAGATGTTGAAAGACGCCTGCTATTTGATCTTGAAGGAATTCGACTTGTACTATGTGCAAGTTTATCTAATTGACCCTAGCGGTTCGAATCTCAAACTAGAGACCGGCACCGGCTCTGTAGGCAACCAACTCGTCTCACGCGGTCACAGCCTGCCGCTCAACACCGCATCAATCAATGGGCGCGCAGCCATAGAAAAACGCTCGGTGGTTATTTCAGATACCGCTACAAATGCAACGTTTCAACCGAACTCACTCCTGCCCGAAACGCGCAGCGAAATGGCTGTGCCGCTGATCGTCGCCGACAAAGTCGTAGGAGCGCTTGATATGCAAAGCAGCCAACCCGGCGCGCTGACAACGGATGTGCTGCCCGCTTTCGAAGCGCTGGCTGGTCAATTGGCAGTAGCCATCCAGAACGCCAACCTATTCGCCGAGGCTGAACAAGCCCGCGCAGAAGTAGAAAAGCAAGCCCGCCGTTTAGTACAGCAAGGCTGGAACGAATATCTAGACGCCATTCACAAACCGGAACAGATCGGCTATATATATGATCGCAATCAGATCGCACCGATATCCGATGCGGAAGATACTCATTCCGTCGAATACGCTAAAGCCGTATCTGCGCCAATTTCCGTAACCGGCGAACCGTTGGGTTCGCTGATCGTAGAAGTTCAAGACGAATCCCAACGCGAGCAGACGAGCGCGTTGATCAACACGGTCGCCCGTCAAGTGGCGCAACAGATCGAAAACCTGCGCTTATTGGAAAGCGCTGAACGATATCGCTACGAGGCGGAACAAGCCTCGCGCCGCCTCACTCGTGAAGGCTGGAAGGCTTACGCAGAGAAAGCCCAAGAAAGCCTGCAATACCTGTATGACCTGAATGAAGTTCGCCCAGTCAGCGGCGGCAAGAATATAAAAACATCCGCGACCATACCGCTGAAAGTTCGAGATGAAGTGGTAGGCAAATTAGCCGTTCAAGGTTTGGACAAGAACGATGCAGAAGCGCTAAACCTTGCAAATGCAGTGGCAGAACGCCTCAGCGTTCATGTCGAAAGCCTGCGCCAATATGACGCGACGCAATCCGCGTTAGCGCAATCGGAGAGGTTGTTCGAATCCAGCCGTATCTTAACCCAATCGCAGGATCTACAAGAGTTAACCGCCTCTTCGGTGAAAATATTGGATATTCCAGAGATCAATCGCGCCGTACTGGCAAGCTTCGGCTACGATTCTGAAGATAATATTGACAGCCTCGACATTATCGCAAGTTGGTGGGATGGAACGGGACACGTCGTCACCCCAATCGGGACCCATTATTCATTGGACGTGATCCGCGTTATGCCAATGTTCGTCAGCCCCACGCCAGTCTTCTTTAATGACACCTTCAATGATGCGCGCGTAGACGCCGTCACCTTGCAACTGGCGCAGAGACAAAACCTGCGCGCAGTAGCCGTCTTACCATTATTCAGCGGAACACGCCAGATCGGAGCATTGATACTCGAAGCGGAGCAACCGCACAACTTCTCACAAGAAGAAGCTCGCCTATTCACGGCTTTAGCTCCGCAAATCGCCACCATACTGGAAAACCGCCGCCAATTCGAACGCGCGCAAGAACAAGCAAAACGTGAAGCAACGCTCAACCTGATCAATCAGAAGATTCAAAGCGCCACCTCGGTGGAAGCCGTGTTGCAAATTGCGGCTCGCGAGCTTGGAACCGCGCTAAGCGCGCCGATGACCGTCGCGCAATTGAGTTTGAAGGATACATCTTCGCAATAAGGACCCGTTCGCAAGAGAGTCACTGATGACCAGCGATAAAAATAAACAACGAGTTGAAAAGCTGTTTGCAGGAATGGAGCCGCTTGTCGCCTCGAAACCGCCCAACATAACGCCTACGCTCGAAGACAGCGAATCGGCGCAAACCGCCCAATCCACGCCTATGCCGGATGAAATGGAAGCGTTAAGATCGCGCGTTCGCGAGTTGGAAGCGCAGCTTGAAGAAAAAGAATCCAAGCCTTACGCGATGCCGCTCCTTTACGAAAAGGAGGAAGTCGGTTTTGTCTATTCGGGCAATGAAGTTAAGCCGGTTCGGGGCGACCAGTTCGAGGTCCGAAATGAAGCGGATGTCGTCAAGACTCCGTTAACTTCCGGCGGTCAGATCATCGGCGAAGTACAAGTCGCTCAATCTCCCGAACATCCAATAACGCCAGACGATATTCAACTGGCAAACGCAGTCGCGCAACAAGTCTCGCTTCAGATCGAAAACTTGCGCCTGCTCGCCGCCGCAGAACGCGCCCGCGCTGAAGCGGAAGACGCTACGCATCAATTTACCTACCAGAATTGGGCAAATTTTCTAGACGCGATTCACAACAGCGAGCGTATCGGTTACGCGTACGATCAGACGGCGGTGGAACCATTTAACGATCCCACGCCTTCACGCTATGATCATGAAGAGATCATACACGTTCTCAACCAGCAGATCGGCAGGTTCTTCGTCAAAGGCAACGGCGCACTCACCGTAGAAGACAAAGCGCTCATCAACGCGATCGCGAAACAGGCGGGTCAACAGGTTGAGAATATCCGCCTGCTGGCAGACGCTTCGCGCGCCCGCGCCGAAGCGGAGGATGCCACGCGCCGCCTCACGCGTCAGAATTGGGAAAACTATGCTCAACAGGAAGACGCTGCGACCGGCTTCGCGTATGACTTGCTCAAAGTAACGCCGCTGGCAACGGAAACCACTACAAGCGTTATTGATCTGGAGCAGCCTTTAATAGTTCGCGGCGAGCCGATTGGACGACTTTCCGTTTCGGGCTTGCCGAATGTTTCGGATGAGGCAAAAGAAATCGCGGCAGCCATCGCCAGACAGACAAGCATTCACTTGGAAACGTTGCGTCTTACCGAAGAACTTCAAAGGCGCGCACAAGAGTTGAAAGAACTCGACCGGCTCAAATCTGCATTCCTTGCGAACATGTCGCATGAGTTGCGCACACCGCTCAATTCCATTCTCGGCTTTTCGGATGTCATACTGGAAGGGTTGGATGGTCCGCTCACACCCAACATGAGCAACGATCTACGTCTTATACAGAAGAACGGTCAACACCTTTTGCATCTCATCAACGATGTGTTGGATATGGCAAAGATCGAATCTGGGCGCATGAACTTGCATCCTGAAAGGTTCAAAGTGCATGAGTTGCTCGACGAGGTGACAAGCATCACGTCAACGCTGGCGAGCGAGAAAAACACCGCGCTCTTTATCGCGGAAGACTCGGATCAAGAAGTGGAAATCTATGCAGATAGCACGCGTATCCGCCAGGTAATGTTAAACCTCGCGAATAACGCGATCAAATTCACGGCAAACGGCAGAATTTCACTGCGCGCATCAAAGATAAGCGGCGGTAGAGTCCTGATCTCCGTCAAAGATACCGGCGTTGGCATTCCGCAAGACCACCTTGAAGCCATCTTTTTGGAATTCACTCAGGTAGACACTTCCACCACGCGCAAAGCGGGCGGCACGGGGCTTGGTCTGCCGATCGGCCGCCGCCTTATCGAAATGCACGGCGGGCGTTTGTGGGCTGAAAGTGCGGGCGTAGAAGGCGAAGGTTCCACTTTCTACGTGGAGTTGCCGATTGAGGCTCGCATTACCGACGTGATCGAAAGACAGGAAAAATAGCATGGCAACACCCAAGTATCTTGAATGTAATTTGTGCGGCAACCAACAGCCTTACGAACCGCTTGTTCCCGCAGTCTGCAAAAAATGCGATTCGCAATGGCTCGAAGCGCGCTACGATTACAACTCGTTCAAGCGCGAAATTCTGCGCGGGCTTCCCAACCGTCCTTCCAACATGTGGCGTTATCAGGATATCCTGCCGCTCAACGATCCCGCCGCTTTGGACCTCTACCCCGCCGGCGGGACTCCGCTCTGGCTATCGCAGTGTTTCGCTCCGGACCTTGGGCATGATTCAGTTTACATCAAAGACGAACGCTACGGTCCGACCTCCTCCTTCAAGGATCGTCAGGCGGCGGGAGCCGTGGCGGCGATGGCAGAAAAAGGCGTGAAAGAAGCAGTGATCGCATCCACTGGCAATGCGGCTGTGGCATACGCCGCGGCGTGCGCTCGCACGGGGATCAAACTCTGGGTCTTCATGACCAGCCTCGTACCGCAGGAAAAACTGCGCGAGGCGGCATTGTTCGGCGCGGAAGTGATTCGCGTCAGCGGCAACTATGATCAGACTAAACAGATCGCCGCGCAATTTGCGCAACGCCGCCAACTCCTGCTTGACCGCGGCGCATCCTCCATCCCTGCGCGTGAGTCTATGAAAACAATCGCGTATGAAATCGTCGAACAATTAAATTGGCGCGCGCCAGATTGGTACATTCAAGCGGTCAGCGGCGGGTTGGGACCGCTGGGCGTATATCAGGGCTTCAAAGAATTATTCAATATGGGTCTCATTGACCGCATCCCCAAGCTAGGCATTATCCAAGCCAAGGGTTGCGCGCCGATGGTCAACGCGTTCAAAGCCGGTAAAGATTCCGCCGAGGCGGTGATTCCCGAAACCAGCATCATCATTTTGTCTACCGGCGATCCCGGCAAGGCTTACACATATTTATGGAATCTCACCCAGCAATTCGGCGGCATGATGGAATCGGTGAGTGATGCCGAAGCGTTCGACGCGATGCGCGCGCTTGCCAAAAGCGAGGGCATGGCTGTCGAACCAGCGACAGCCGTCGCGTTCGCGGGACTCGAAAAGTTGATCCGCAATGGCACGATCGGAACCGACGAGAAGGTTGTCGTCAATTGCACGGGTCACACGTTCCCGGTGGAAAAACATGTGCTCGGCGACCAATGGGCAGTGGACGTTCATTTGAGCAAGGACCAATCTCCCGCTCCGCGCGAGGGTCTGCAAGCCGCGCTCGAAAACCTGGACGAAAAGGCGACCACCGTTTTACTTGTGGACGACAACGCCGACGACGCTTTGCTTATCCGTCGTTTGCTTGAGGGACACAAATCCTATCGCGTGTATCACGCCAAAGACGGCTGGGAAGGTTTGGCAATGGCGCGGCAAAAACTTCCCGACCTGATCGTCTCAGACCTCACTATGCCCGGCATTGACGGGTTCGGCTTTGTGGAAGAGCTCAAACTTGACCCGCGCACAAAAGATATCCCTATCGTCGTCGTCAGCGCCAAAGATATTACAATAGAAGAACGAAAGCGTTTAGATGGACATATTCAAGCGGTATATCAAAAAGGTTCGCTCTCAACCAAGAAGTTTGTAGATCAGGTGATCCACACAATCGAGGAATCTGGCGAGACGCCGGGAGGATAAACATGACATCTCCAACCGTGCTGTATATTGAAGATCACCCGGACAACATGACGCTGGTCCGGCGCATCTTGCAATCCGAAAATTACACATTGATCGAAGCCCGCACCGGCTTGCAAGGCATCTTCTTCGCTGAGAACGAGGATGTAGACTTGATCTTGCTGGACATCAACCTTCCCGACATTGACGGTTATGAGGTTGCCCGCCAATTACGCGCCAGCAAAAAAGCAAGTTTGGCTGAGATTCCTATTATTGCTATTACCGCCAACGCCATGCGAGGCGACGACCGAAAGATTCTCCAATCGGGCTGTAATTTCTATATATCGAAGCCCATTAACATTCAAGAACTTTTAAAAATGGTGGAAGAGTCAATTCAGAAGAAAGTATGAGGACGAGATCGTGATACAAACGCGCACTATTCTCTATGTGGAGGACAACCCAGACAATACTATGCTCGTCAAACGCGCATTAGAATCGCGCGGGTACAAATTGTTGGATTCGCCTACCGGCATAAACGGCGTCGCGATAGCGGAAACGGAAGACGTAGACTTGATCCTGTTGGATATCAACCTTCCCGATATTGACGGTTACGAAGTTGCCCGCCGCCTGCGCGCCAGCAAAAAAACGCGGCTGGCTCATACGCCGATCATCGCCATCACAGCCAATGCGCTGAAAGGCGACGCCGAAAAGGCGTTGGAAGCCGGATGCGACGTATATATGTCCAAGCCGATCAATATTCGCGAACTCTGGGCAAGGGTCGAGGCATTTTTACCCGCTCCTTCGTAAAAGCGCGACCGTTAAGATTGAGGGTCGCATATTGTTTCGCTCTTCAGAATAACACCTAAAAGAGTTGACACACAGACTTTAACGTTTTTTCAAAATCAAGTTGAGAGTGTTATATGGCGAAGATTCTAATAATCGAAGATATCCCCGATAACGCCGAACTGGCTGGCAGAATTCTATCCTCCAGCGGATACGAAGTGATTCATGCCGCCGATGCGGAAACGGGCTTGCAGATGGCGCTAGATCACGAGCCTGCTCTTATTTTATTGGATTTAGGCTTGCCAGATCACGATGGTCTCACGCTGGCGGGCTGGTTGCGCGCCAATCCGCAGACTCTGCATACTCCTATTGTGGCGTTCACCGCTTGGCCCAAAGAAACTGCGCAACTATTAATTCAAAGTTATCGTTGCGATGGTTATATCGCCAAACCGATTACTTCAGTGGTTGAATTTGTCGCTCAGATCTCCTCATTTATAAAATAGAGGCGAGGCCATATGTCGCTCACTACAATAACAAGCGGGGTAAAGTTAATCCCCGCGAGCCAAATGTCCCTGGACGAGCTCACGGCTATATATAACCAAACCCGCGTAGATTATATTGTGCCGATGCCTATGACAAAGGCGCGTCTTGAAGAATACATCCATACCTATGACGTTAATTTAACTCATTCTTTGGTTGCAACCGATCAGAATGGCGCGCTCTTAGGCGTGGCGATGCTCGGAATTCGTGAGAAGCGCGCTTGGATCACAAGACTTGGGGTCGTTCCTACTTCGCGACGACATGGGGCTGGCGAAGCGCTGATGACTGGTCTACTAGAAAATTCCACCCGGCTGGAAATTCCGCTTGTCATGTTAGAGGTAATCAAGAACAACTTATCCGCCTACCAATTGTTCCTTAAATTGGGTTTTCGCGAGAATAACGAACTATTGATTCTTCGCCGACCGCCAACGGGAAATTCGCCAATGCCTGCGACAATGGAATGGAAGCGCCTAGATCGAATCGAATCTCTTGATCTGGTCTGCCAAGAGGGCGGCGCTCAACCCTGGACTAATCAATGCGAATCATTCCAGAACGCGGAAGACGTTTCAGGACTGCGCCTGACCTTATCTGACAGAAGTTCCGGCTGGCTTGTATACCAGCGTCGGAAATTCACGCTCACGCGGTTTGCCTGCAAAGCCGAACGCGGCGCTCCGGCGGACGTAACATACTCTCTACTCTTACATCTGCACCATATGCATTCGAATCTCGATGCACAGATTGAAAACATTTCAAAAAACGATCCTTGCTTGCCCGGTTTTTACAAGATGGGATATATCGAATCGTTCCGCCGCATCGAAATGTGGAAACGCTAATCAAAATGAATCGGCCCGTTGCGAAACCCGATTCTCAATACGATCTACGCTGGTTATTTAGGATTTTATTCGTAATCCCGCCAGCGCTCATTTTATCCGAATTCTCGACCGCCTCAAAATTATTCTCGCTCACGTCATTGTAATCTGACTAGGACCCTCAAAACTTAATTAGGTTTTAGGACCTTCCGCGATTCGGCGCGCTGAATCTCGCGGAAGGACTTTAAAAAACTGTGTTTTGTCTGTGTTAAACCGTGAAATCCGTGTCCGAAAAGGTTTAATCACCGAAATTTTCAGAGAGTCACTTAATTCGTACTCGTATTTTATTTATCAGGGATTACAATACGCAAATCAACCAGCCGTGCTTTAGCGGCGCTGTATTCTCTTCCGCTCTGTTCTATTTCCTCTACACACGAAGCGCAAAAAACAAACGGAAAGAATATCAACTGTAAAAGGATCGCACCATGACCGCTCTTTCCCCCATTACAACTCTATTTCTGGATATCGGCGGCGTTCTACTAACGAACGGATGGGATCGCGATGCGCGAGTTCGCGCAGCCGACAAATTTCACTTGGATTACGCCGAGATGGACGAACGCCATCACCTGACCTTCGATACTTACGAAGAGGGCAAACTTAGTTTGGACGACTACTTGAATCGGGTAGTCTTTTACGAAAAACGTTCCTTCTCACGCGAAGAGTTTAAAAGCTTCATGTACGCGCAATCGCAGCCATTTCCAGACATGATCAAATTGATGAAAAGTCTCAAAGAACAATATCGCCTTCGTGTCGCTGTCGTCAGTAACGAAGGGCGCGAACTCAACGCATACCGTGTGCGGGAATTTCAGTTAAGCGCGTTCATAGATTTCTTCGTTTCCTCCTCGTATGTCCATCTTCGCAAGCCCGACGCCGACATCTACCGCATGGCGCTGGATATTGCGCAGGCAAGCCCGGAACAGGTCATGTATGTTGACGACCGTTCGTTGTTCGTCGAAGTCGCCCAAGGGTTGGGAATTCGCGGCATCGTCCACAAAGAGTATAAAACGACGCGAAAAACGCTGGAGGCGTTCGGACTCTCGCTGCCTTATTGACGGTGAGTATAATAAAGACCATGAATACTATGGAAATTGACAACAGACAGACAGTCCGCTCTGACGCGCTGGCGCTCTTTGGCGTCACCGGCGATCTCGCCTACAAAATGATCATCCCCGCTTTGTATGCGTTGGTCAAACGCAGCGCGCTGACCATTCCCATCGTCGGCGTCGCGTTAGAGAAGTGGACGTTGGAACAGCTGCGCGCGCGCATCACAGACAGTTTGCAGCACGAAGGCGGAATTGACGATCGGCAAGCCTTCGACAAACTCCTCTCGCTGTTGCGCTATGTCAGCGGAGACTATAACCGGCAGGAGACTTTCTCATCCATCAAAGAAGCGCTAGGCGGCGCTCAACGCCCGGCGCATTATCTCGCCATTCCGCCGTCGCTCTTTGAAAATGTTATCCAAGGACTAGGAACCGCCGGTCTTGCCAAAGGCGCGCGCGTTATTGTCGAAAAGCCGTTCGGGCGCGACCTTGCCTCAGCGCAAGAACTCAACCGCGTCGCGCATTCGGTCTTCCCAGAAGACGCGATCTTCCGCATTGATCACTATCTCGGCAAGGAAGCGATCATGAACATCCTCTATTTTCGCTTCGCCAACTCGTTTTTGGAGCCCATCTGGAATCGAAATTACATTTCCAGCGTGCAAATTACCTTGGCTGAAAATTTCGGCGTGAAGACGCGCGGCGCTTTCTATGAGACCGTCGGCTGCCTGCGCGACGTAATCGAGAATCATCTCTTCCAAATTGTGGCGCTGCTGGCAATGGAACCGCCGACGGATCAAAACCCCGACGCCGTGCAGACTGAAAAAGTTAAAGTCTTTCGCGCCATGCGTCCGCTCGCTCCTGCCGATCTGATCCGGGGACAATATGAGGGCTATCGAAATGAAACCGGCGTGGCGAAAGATTCTGACGTGGAAACATTTTGCGCCCTGCGTCTCTTCATCGACTCGTGGCGCTGGGAAGGCGTTCCGTGGTATCTGCGTTCGGGTAAATATCTTGCCGAAAGCGTCAACGAGGTAGTGGTCGAATTAAAACCGCCTCCGCAAAAACTCTTTGACGATTCTCCGCAAGCTAGCGAAGGGTCTAATTATCTGCGCTTTCAGCTTGCTCCGCACTCCGCCATCGGGTTGGCGGCGCGCATTAAAGCAAAAGGCAAAAAGTTTATCGGCGACCAAAAAGAACTCTTCGTCATCGAAGAGGAGCCGGGCGAACAATCGCCGTACGAGCGTTTGTTGGGAGACGCCATCTCCGGCGACCGCACACTCTTTTCGCGTGAAGATGCAACGGAAGCGGCTTGGGCAGTCGTAGAGCCTGCGCTTAAGAAACATCCGCGCGCACTTCCCTATAAACGAGGCGGCTGGGGTCCTGAAGAAGCGAACGCACTTATTGCCAAAGGCAGCGGCTGGCACAACCCATCTTTGTAGCGCCAAGATTGAACGTTTACCCCGAGTCGGGCGAAAAATAGATAAATGCAAAAGCGGCACGAGAGTTCTCGTGCCGCTTTTGCAAAATCAAAGCTCGTTAGGCAAACGCCGTAACCTGCGGCAGGTGTTGCATAGCCTCTTCTACTGCGGCGGCAGGATACTCGTAATCCACTAACTCATCGCGCAGATACTTCTCGTAAGCGATCATATCGAAATGCCCATGTCCCGACAAATTGAAAAGAATGACGCGCTTCTCGCCTTTTTCTTTCGCATCCAACGCCTCATCAATCGCGGCGCGGATAGCGTGCGCACTCTCCGGCGCAGGGATGATGCCCTCCGTTTTAGCGAATTGAATTGCCGCTTCAAAGGCGGCGCGCTGCTTGACCGCTTTCGCCTCGACTAAACCAGCGTCATATAACGCGGAAAGAGTGGGAGCCATACCATGATAGCGCAATCCGCCCGCGTGAATCTCAGGCGGCATGAAGGTATGCCCGAGCGTATGCATCTTAACGATCGGCGCCATTTGCGCGGTGTCGCCGTAATCAAAAGCGTAGACGCCTTTTGTTAACGAAGGAGTCGCTGTCGGTTCAACCGCCAATAGACGCGTGCGCTGTCCATCCTTGAGGTTCTCGCGCAAGAAGGGGAACGCGATTCCCGCGAAGTTTGAGCCGCCGCCCGCGCAACCGATAACCACGTCAGGATATTCTCCCGCAAGATCCATCTGCTTGAGCGATTCCTCTCCGATAACCGTTTGATGCAGTAAGACATGATTCAACACCGAGCCGAGACCATACTTCTTCTTCCCATTGGACGACGCGGCGGCTTCGACCGCTTCCGAAATGGCGATGCCGAGCGAACCGGGATTCTGGGGATCTGTCTCTAACAGCGCGCGCCCATAATTAGTTTGATCGGTCGGGCTGGCGTACACTTGCGCGCCAAAGGTCTCCATGAAGATACGGCGATAGGGCTTCTGGTTATATGAAACTTTGACCATATACACTTCTAGGTCGAGCCCAAAGTAATTGCACGCCATCGCCAGCGACGTGCCCCACTGCCCCGCGCCAGTTTCAGTGGTCATGGCGCGCACGCCGGCGCTCTTATTGTAGAAGGCTTGCGCAACAGCCGTGTTCGGCTTATGGCTGCCGACCGGCGAAGAGCCTTCATATTTGTAGTAAATGTGCGCAGACGTACCCAGCGCTTTCTCCAGCCGCGCGGCGCGGATGAGCGGCGTCGGTCTCCACAACTTGTAGATCTCGCGCACTTCTTGCGGAATTTCGATATACCGTTCGGCGCTGATCTCCTGTAGAATTAAATCCATCGGGAACAGCACAGACAAGAAGTCGGGCGTAACAGACTCAAGCGTGCCAGGATGCAACACCGGTGCAGGTGTGATAGGGCTGTCGGCATTAATGTTGTACCAAAATTTGGGTAGGTCGGCTTGCGCTAAATTGAAACGAGTTTGTTCAGACATGAGTTTTTCTCCTGGAATACAATTTGAAATCATAGGCTAACGACGCAAATATAGAACAAGTTCACATGTGCATGGCGACCTCCTCGCGGATAAAAAAAATACGTTCGTCCCAAATAACGGGACGAACGTAAAATCCGTGGTGCCACCCGAATTAAGCCGACTCCTCCGCTTTAACGAAAAATCCCTGTCGGTGATGCAACAGGGGAAAAAGCCAGCTTCACTCTTGTAGTTTACTAGCGGATAGTTGGCTATTCTGCTAAGAAACTCTGCTTGGATAACGGGCGCAGTTCCCGTCGCTGTTACTCGCGCCGCAGCGCTTTCGCTTTGCACTCCGAGGTCCATTCGGCGCTGTCGTTTCGGGCAGGGCTTTCACCGCGTACCGCCTGCTCTCTATACCGTCGTACTTGCGCGTACTCGTCCTCATCGCAGTTTTATGATATGAAACGATTATATGCCGATGATAAGATTTGTCAAGGCGCGGGCGTCTACAAAAGGCAGCGTCTTAACGCTCTCGAAACGTACCTCGATGCGACAGCGCGCTTGCAGAGAAATCAAGTACAATACGCTTAATTAACTTACCGGAGAAGATCATATGGCTACTATGCGTCCTGATGTATTCAAAATAGGAGAACGATTCGTTACGCTTGTGGGAGAAGAAGTTAAAGTCGGCGAAGCCGCGCCTCATTTCACCTCGGCGGGACCGAGTTGGGAAGCGATCAACGCGCTGGAAGAATCGAAAGGAAAAGTTATCATCCTCTCAGCGGTGCCGTCGCTCGATACCGAAGTCTGCGACCGTGAAACACGGCGCTTCAACGTGGAAGCCGCCAAACTTAGCGAAGAGATTGTCATCTACACGATCAGCACAGACTTTCCCATGGCGCAAAAACGTTGGTGCGGAGCGGCAGGCGTAGACAAGGTCAAGGTCATTTCGGACGTAGTAGACACGGAATTCGGGATTAAATACGGTGCGCTGATCAAAGAGCGCCGCTACCTACGCCGCTCGGTGTTCATCGTCGGACGCGACGGCAAATTGACCTATGCAAAGTACATGCCGTCTCTCGGTGAAGAGCCTAATTACGACGAAGTTATTCAAGCCGCTAAAGAAGCCTTAGGGTAAGCTTTCAGCCCTCGCTTGCGCGAGGGCTGTTTTCAAATAGAGGCACATCAATGAATCTCAACGAACAATTCGAACAATTCCGTCAGTCGCCGACCGTAGCGATGGGAGACCGCATTGCAGCGCTCAAAGCAAGCGGGCAGAAGATCGTCGGGTTACAGCAAGGCGACCCGGACTTCGTCACACCGCAAGCCGTCATCGAGGTCGCTTATCGCGCATTGCAAGAAGGGCTCACTCATTACGGACCTTCGCGCGGCAGATCAGACCTGCTCTCCGCTATCGCCAGCAAACTGCTCCGCGATGAGGAAATTTCGTACAACGCCGCCTCCGAGATCATTGTCACACACGGCGGCGTTCACGCGTACTTCTCGGCGTTGCAATCAATCTTGAACCCCGGCGACGAGGTCCTCGTTCCGGACCCATCTTGGCCCACACATGTTAATCTAGCGATGATGTTGCGCGCCAAAGTGATCCGCGTCCCCGCTCCCGCTGAAGACGGCTTCCTCCCCTCATTCGATGCGTGGGAACGAGCGGTCACTTCAAAGACGCGCGCTATTGTAGTGAACTATCCCTCTAATCCGACAGGCGTCGTTCCTTCGCAAGAGTATCTACGAAAACTGCAAGACTTTGCCAAAGCGCATGATCTATGGGTCGTCTCGGACGAAGTGTACGACAGCCTCTATTTTGGCGAAAAGCCGCTCTCGCTGGCGGCGGTGGAAGGCGCAAAAGAACGGACGCTTATCATCCAGAGTCTTTCAAAAACATACGCCATGACCGGCTGGCGAATCGGCTTCCTTGCCGCGCCGGCGCGCGTGATTCAAAACGCAGTCAAAGCGGGACAAAACTCGATCACCTGCGTGGCGCCTTTCATTCAGAAAGCGGCGGCATTCGCATTAACGGATCCGGGCGTGCAACAAGAAGTCGCACAGATGCGCGAAGCGTACACGCGGCGGCGCGCGCTCGTTATGCAATTATCCGCCGAGTTGGAAAGCGATCGAGTCCGCGTCACGCCGCCGCAAGGCGCCTTCTACGGTTTTCTCGATCTACGTGCATTGAAGATGAGCGACATCGAAATGTGCGAGCAAATTCTGGAAGAAAAAAGCGTCGGTCTAGTGCCCGGCTCCGCATTCGGCGAACACGGCGCAGGATTCATCCGCATGTCGCTCGCCGCTTCAGACGAGGACGTGGAGATCGGCTTTAGACGCATTGTCGAGTGGGCGGAAGAACAATGATAAAAACGGCGAACGGCTGACAAAGCAACCTCACAAGTTCGTTCTTAAAAGATTCGCTTCGCCGTCTGCCACGCCTTCTCCTAAAAATACATCCTCGATATAATCCCGCCTATGAACGCCGATATCCTTATCTGCGGCGCAGGGATGGCGGGCGCGGCAATCGCCTATCAACTCGCGGTGAAACATGACGTGAAAAATATCGTCATTGTTGATCCTCTGCCGCCGCTCACACTGACCAGCGACAAATCTACCGAGTGTTACCGCAACTGGTGGCCCGGCCCCGGCGATGCGATGGTGCGTTTGATGAATCGCAGCATTGACATTCTAGACAGGCTCCACGCCGAAGCGCCTGCGCGTCTGCCGATGCACCGTCGCGGCTATCTATTCGCCACCGCCGATCCTGCGCGCGCCGAGACGCTGCTCGCCAACGCAGAAGATATTTCGCGCCTCGGCGCGGGCGAACTGCGCATCCATCGCGGCGACTCAGATGACCCAACATACATCCCCATCCATCGGCATAGTCTCGCCGATGCGCCCACAGGCGCGGATTTGTTCCTCGATCGGAGTTTAATCCTCAAACACTTTCCGTATCTCACGGAGCGGACGGTCGCCTTGCTCCATGCGCGCAGGTGCGGATGGTTCGCCGCGCAGCAGTTCGGCATGTATATGTTTGAGCAAGCGATCGCGCATGGCGTTCAATTGATTCGAGGGAACGTAGAATCTGTGGAGGTGAAAGGAAACAGGATCGAATCGGTAAAAGTAGCGGCGAGCGGCGGCGAGCAAACGATTTTTACGCGCAATTTCATCATCGCGGCGGGACCGCTACAAAAAAGCGTGGGGAAAATGATCGGCATAGACATTCCCATTTATAACGAGCTCCATCTCAAAACAATATTCAGTGATTCACGGCGTGTCTTCCCACGCGAGGTTGGTCTGCTCGTGTGGAACGATCCTGTCGCGCTGCCATGGTCGGATAATGAAAGAGCCGCATTGGCAGAATCGGACGAAACAAAATGGCTGCTACAAGAGCTTCCCGCCGGCATACATGGGCGCCCTGAAGGCGAAGGCGATATGATCCTGTTACAGTGGGTATATCACAACCCGGAAGTCAGCGAACTCAAGTTCCCCGTTCCACTTGACCCGCAACTGCCCGAAATCGCTTTACGCGGCATGGCGACCGCTGTGCCGGGGCTCGCCGCATACTTCAACCAAATCCCCAAGCCTTTTATTGACGGCGGCTATTATGCGCGCACACCGGAGAATCGCCCACTGATCGGACCGCTCGTTGTGGACGGCGCTTATATCATCGGCGGGCTGGGCGGGTTTGGCATGATGTCGTCATGCGGCGCGTCCGATCTGTTAGCGAAGCATATTATCGGCGCAACGCTGCCGCCATACGCCCCGGCGTTTTTGCCGAATCGCTACGACGACCCGCGCTATCAAGAGATGTTAAAACAATGGGGCGCGTCGGGAGAACTGTAATTTATCTGCGCAACAATCCCGCGCCGTTCGAGGGATGCGAAATATAAACTTGCGGCGTAAGCCCTGTTTCCGCTTTATATTTCTTCGCAAGCGTAGAGGAAAACTCCTGCGCCAGATTCATTTCCACCGCGTTGACCGTGCAACCGCCGAAGCCTGCGCCGGTCAACCGCGCGCCATAACACCCTTCGAGTCCTTGCGCAATGCGCGCCATCGCGTCTAGTTCGGGGCAAGAGACTTCATATAGATCGCGCAGGCTGGCATGGCATTCGTTCATCAACCCGCCAAAGGCGCGGATGTCGCCCGCTTCCAGCGACCATTCCGCCTGCCGCATCCGCGCGATCTCTTCTACTGCGTGCCGCGCCCTCCTTCCAATCTCGCGCGGCAGATTCTTCTCCAAGCAGTTGAAATCTTCCACGCTCACATCGCGCAACGATTGGATCGCCGGCAAATCCCGCCTTAATAAGCGAACCGCCTCTTCGCACGCGGCTCGGCGTTGGTTGTATTCGCCCGACGTTAATTTGCGTCGCACGCTTGTATCGGCGATGACGATGGAAACCGACGCGGGCAACACAAGCGTTTTCCATACAAGCGAGCGGCAATCAAGCAACAGCAACCTCCCCTCCACGCCGCACGCGGACGCAAACTGATCCATGATGCCGCTCTTCACACCGACATATTCGTTCTCCGCTTTTTGGGCAAGGAGGGCGAGTCGCATCGGCGGGAGAGTCCAACCTCCGAGAGTCTGCCACGCGACAGCAAACGCCATCTCTACCGCTGCAGAAGAACTCAGACCCGCGCCGATCGGAACGTCAGAAGCGAAAACCGCGTTCATCGCACAGACCTTCAGCCCGCTCTCGCTCAGACTCCACATTACGCCAGCTGGGTAGCGCGCCCAATCGGGAAGCGGCGTCGAGTCAATTTGAGAGCGAGTCGAGATCGTTGCCGGGGTGAAAGCGACTCGCTGGTTCATATTCACAGCCAAAATGGAAGAGTGACGCGTTTCCGCAGGCGCGAAAGCGATGTACGCGGCGCGATCAATGGCGGCGGGCAGGACGAGTCCATCGTTATAGTCCACGTGTTCGCCGAGCATATTCACCCTGCCCGGCGCGCGCGCAATGTAGGCAGGTTCGCGACTGAAAGTCTCTTTAAAGATTTGCGTAAATTGGTCTATGCGCGCCATACGTTAATTGTAACAAGGTTAGGAATCCTATCTCTGCCGCATCTGCATTTATAATCGAACTACAATGAACGAAGTAAAACAATCATGGCTAACGCGCGCATTGATCCGCTTGAGAGGGACGTTGCCGTTCGCATGGGGCGTGATCGCCGCGTTGCTCGCCGTTTCGTTATATAACGTCCTCTTCCCCGCCGACGTTATGAACCGGCGCGAAGTGGCAGAGGCGATCTCTTCTGCGCTGGCTTCTGCCACGCCCCGCCCAGCGTTTTCGGCGCAGGCTTATTCAGTCATCGCGCCGTCGTTGGTTGGAATTCAAACCGACCAGCCGAATGCGGAAAGCGCTAAAGGTCATGCGTTCGGGAGCGGTGTAATCGTCAACGATCTGGGCGAGATCCTAACCAGCCTGCACGTCGTGGCGAACGCATCGAACATTACACTCTTTTTCGCGGACGGGACGCAATCGTCGGCGACGATAACTCTCACTCAGCCCGAAATTGACATCGCCGTGTTGCAACCAGCCGCCCTGCCGCGCGAGTGGCGTCCGGCAATTCTGGGAAATCCCGGTGCGATGCGCGTGGGCGACGAAGCGTTTGTAATCGGCAATCCGTTCGGCTTGCCGTGGTCGTTCAGCGCAGGCGTGATCTCAGGGTTTAATCGCACATTCCGCGCGCCGAACAGCGATACAGCCATCGAAGGCATGATCCAATTTGACGCGGCGGCAAACCCGGGCAATTCAGGCGGTCCGCTATTAGATCGAAATGGGCGCGTCATTGGCATTGTAACCGGCATCCTCAACCCGACCGACACAAGCTTCTTTGTGGGCATCGGGTTCGCCGTTCCGATCGGAACGGCGACGAGCGGTATGAACGCGCCGTCGTATTAAATGCGGAAGTTAGAGAATAAAGATTGAAAGTTGGAGGTTGATGATGGCGAACAAAGAGTTTGAAAACCGAACGCCGATGGAGAAAGTCTTGTACGAAGTGAAGAAGATCATCGTCGGACAAGATCACTTGCTCGAGCGGATGATCGTGGCTCTGCTGGCGCGCGGACATATCCTTGTGGAGGGCGTGCCGGGGCTGGCGAAGACGATGGCAATCAAGACTCTCGCCGAGGCGATCGGCGGCGAGTTCAAGCGCATTCAGTTCACGCCCGATCTTGTCCCCGCCGATCTGGTCGGCACGCGCATTTACAATCAAAAAACGGGAAAGTTTGAAACGTCGCTTGGTCCTGTTTTCACGAACTTACTCCTAGCCGACGAGATCAATCGCGCGCCCGCCAAAGTGCAAAGCGCGTTGCTCGAAGCGATGCAGGAACGTCAAGCGACCATCGGGCGCGAAACGTACGCAACGCCGAATCCGTTTTTGGTGTTGGCGACTCAAAATCCGATTGAGACGGAAGGAACATATGCGTTGCCCGAAGCGCAAGTAGACCGCTTCATGCTCAAAGTGTTGGTGGGCTATCCCTCCGCAACGGAAGAATTCGTCATCGTCGAACGGATGACCGCCGCGCTGCAAATCGTCCAAACCGCGCTAACCATCGAACAATTGATTGCGCTGCAAAAGAAAGCGGATAACGTGTACGTTGATCCCTCGTTGATCGAATACGCCGTTCGCTTGGCGACCGCGACCCGTAATCCTTCTGAAATAGGTCTGAAGGAATTGGAACGCTTCATATTGTTCGGCGCCAGCCCGCGCGCCTCAATCAATTTGATTCTCACCGCCCGCGCACTCGCCTTCGTGCGCGGACGCGACTACGCTCTACCGCAAGACGTATTCGATATGGCGTTTGACGTTATGCGTCATCGCATCGTACTATCATACGAGGCGCTCTCTGAAAATATGAGCGGCGATATTTTATTAAAAAAGATTCTCGACCGCATTCCCATCCCTGCGGCGCCTTTGCATGAACATGTCAATACCAGCCACAACGCCTGAGCGGCTTTTACTGCATCTCGATTGGACCGTCATCCGCCGTCTCGACGGATTATTGCAAGGCGACTATCGTACGCTGTTTTACGGTTCTGGCGCAGACTTTGCCGACTTGCGCGAATATCAACCCGGCGACGACATCCGCTACATGGATTGGAACGTCACCGCGCGCATGGATTCTCCATATGTGCGCCAGTATCACGAAGACCGTGAGATCACCGCATGGTTTTTGCTCGACTTGAGTCCCTCGGTAGATTTTGGAACGACACAATCATCGCGTGAAAAGCGGGCGGTACTCATTGATTTTGCAACCGTCTTTGCGAGATTACTCACGCGCCACGGAAACCGCGTGGGGGCGATTATATTCGGGAGCGGCGTTCAGCGCGTCATTCCAGCGCGAGGCGGAAAAGCGCAGGCGCTGCGCCTCATCAACGATATGGCTAAACAGCCGCGCCTGCCGCATTCATCTTTCACAAATCTCAAACCTTTTTTCGACGGTGCGTTGAACTCAATCAAGCGGCGTTCGCTTGTTTTTGTTATCTCCGATTTCATCAGCGAGCCGGGCTGGGAGCGCTCGTTGAGTCTGTTGGGTCGGCGGCACGAGACGATTGCGGTGCGGCTGTACGACCCGCGCGAGAAGGAGTTGCCCGACATCGGCATGGCAATAATGGAAGACGCCGAGACCGGGGCGCAGCTATTCGTAGATACGCACGATGCGAAATTCCGAAAAAAGTTTTTCGCCGTTGCGCAACAACGTGAAAAAAATTTGAATGAAGCGTTCCGACGCGCGGGCGTAGATATGTTGCAACTTTCGACGGAAGACGATCTCGTTCGTTCGATTGTAAAGTTTGCAAAGCAAAGGCGGCAGGTTAGAAAGAACTAGATCAACAGAGAGTAGATGACTAGTCTCTACTCTCTAGTCTCTGATTTTCATGTCATTCATCTGGTCATCCCTCCTCTACTCGTTATTGAGCGTTCCGTTGTTGATCTGGGCGTATCAACGAATCCAAAAACGGAAACGCGAAGCCGCCGCGCATTATGGGAACTTCGGTATCATGCGCGACTCATCTGGGCGCGCGCCTGCGCGGCGTTTGCTGCCTACAATTCTATTCCTCATCGGCGTCGTGATTTTGATCTTCTCTCTCGCACGCCCGCAAGCCGCGCTCCGCCTGCCGCGCATAGAAGGCGTAGTCGTTCTCGCGTTCGACATCTCGGGCAGCATGGCGGCAGACGATGCAAATCCAACGCGCATGGAAGCGGCAAAAGCCGCCGCGCTCAATTTTGTAAACCGTCAGCCCGCCAACATACGCATCGGCGTGACCGCCTTCAGCGACAGCGGCGTAACCGTGCAAACTCCGACCGATAAGCGCGCCGAGATCGTTGATACGATTCAACGTCTCGCACCGCGGCGCGGCACGTCGGTCGGCAACGGGATTCTGGTCGCACTTAACACAGTCGCAGTAGATGCAGGTGATCCGCCGTTCCTGCAAACAAGCAACGTCCTCAACGGCGCTCAACCGCCGCCCAATTTTTCGCTGCTGCCCGGCGCCAGTCCGCAAGGCTGGTATCCACACGCCGCGATCATCCTATTTTCAGACGGCGAGAATAATCAAGAACCGGATCCGATCATCGTCGCGGACCTTGCCGCTAATCTAGGAATCCGCGTTTATACGGTGGGCGTCGGTTCTGTCGCGGGAGCCGCTCTAACCATAGATGGATTTACCGTCCACACGCAATTGGACGAACCAATGTTGCAGGCTGTCGCCAACGCTGCCGGCGGAGCGTATTACAATGCCGGCGATGAGAATCAGTTGCGTGAAATTTACAGCGCGCTTCGACCGAAATTAATTATCCGCGCGGAAGAATCGGAACTAACCTCGCTGTTCGCAGGGATAGCCATGCTATTCTTTTTCACCGGGGGCGCGCTTTCGTTGCTCTGGTTCGGGCGGGCGCCATGAGTCTATTGCGACCGGGCTTTCTCTCGCTGCTCATTTTCATACCTATCCTAGCAACGGCATATCTATTGATCTTAAAACGGCGCAAACGCTTCGTCGTTCGTTATTCAAGCCTGTCGTTGATACGGGAAGCAGCGGCGCATCAGTCAAAGTGGCGCAGACACGCACCGTTCATCTTATTTCTACTCACACTGACAAGTCTGACGTTCTCGCTTGCACGCCCTACCGCTGAAGTTACGGTCCTATCCAACCGTGCGACGATCATTCTCGCAATGGACGTATCGCTCAGCATGTGCTCGACCGACATCCCGCCTAACCGCCTGACCGCCGCACAACAAGCCGCCCTCAGTTTTATTCAAAGTCAAAGCAAAGATACGCAAATCGGCGTTGTCGCTTTCGCCGGTTTTGCCGAATTAATTCAAGCGCCGACCAGAAATCGAACGGCGTTAGCACATGCGATCCATTCGCTCACGCCCGGGCGGCGCACAGCGATCGGCAGCGCCATCTTGCGTTCAATTGACGCGATCGCCGAAGCGGACAGCCGCGTCCCACCGGTTCAGTTAAACGTTCCCGCTCAACCTTCGCCGCCGGGCGAATCCGCGCCGCACATGATCGTGCTTCTGACTGACGGTTCAAGCAACGCCGGGCCTTCGCCATTTATAGCAGCCAGCGAAGCAGCGGCGCGCGGCATCCGTCTATACACGATTGGGTTTGGAACGGTCAACAATACCTCGCCTTTAATCTGCGGCGACTTATTTGCCAGCGCCGATCAGTTTAGTTTTCCTAATTTTGGCTTTGGCGGCGGACGGCTAGGTCCCATCGAATTGGATGAATTCACTTTACGGCAAATTGCAGAAATGACCGGCGGCGTCTACTCCGCCGCAACCAGCGCCGAAGAATTACAAACTATCTTTCATAACCTGCCTATGTTTCTCACCAGCGCGCGCGAAACGACGGAGATCGGCGTCTTTTTCAACGCGTTTGCAATCTTGTTATTGATCCTTGCTTTCTATTTATCATTAAAGTGGAATATATCTACGTAATCGCGAAAATTCGACTGGCTGGATAAATCTGTCGCTCAAAAACCTATTATACGAGGCAGCCGGGTTCGACTATACTTACCCGATGACCAGCCTTAAAAACAAACATTTCTGGGCGGGAGTTCGCGCAGAGTTTCCGCTGTTGATCGGCGTTTTTCCCTTTGGCATGATCTACGGCGCGCTCGCTATCGAGGCAGGGCTATCTGCCGTTGAAGCGCAGATGATGTCTCCAATCGTATTCGCAGGCTCGGCGCAGTTCATTACGACGCAATTGATCAAAAATACCGCGCCGGGCTTCGTGATCGTACTGACAATCGCCGTAGTCAACTTGCGGCACATGCTCTATTCCGCTTCGCTCGCCCCTTATCTTGCTTCGCTGCCGACGCGTTGGAAAGCCTTACTAAGCTACCTGCTCACCGATGAAGCCTACGCTCCCAGTATCCTCCACTATGAAACCAATAAACTGCAGCCGGAAAGTCACTGGTTTATGCTGGGCGCGGGACTCGCATTATGGGCAATCTGGATGTTCAGCACAGCAACAGGCATCCTTCTCGGCGCGGCAATCCCCGATTCATGGTCGCTGGATTTTGCCCTGCCACTGACATTCATAGCGATGGTTGTGCCGGCATTGAAGACTCGTCCGGCGATCGCCGCCGCGTTGACTGCCGGAGGCGCAGCGCTTGCGGCGTACGCACTCCCTTATAAATTGGGCTTGCTCATCGCAGCGTTGGCGGGCATCGTCGTAGGAACGCTCCTAGAGAACAAGACAGTCGGCGCGCACTTATCGGGGGATTCATGAACATTTGGCTTGTTATGGCGCTCGGCGGGTTAATCACTTTTGGAATCCGATTTTCTCTGATCTATCTGTTCGGTAAATTTCACATCCCCGAAATAATGCGCAAAGCTCTGCATTATGTTCCCCCGGCGGTATTATCCGCCATCGTTTTCCCTGAATTATTTTTACGCGAAGGCGCGCTCTCCTTTTCCCTCGAGAATCATCGCCTGCTTGCCGGGCTGATCGCCATTGCCGCCGCATGGGTCAGCCGGAATACGTTCGCGACCATTCTAGCGGGAATGATCGCGCTGTTTCTTCTACAATTCTTCGGCGCGTAACGTCTCACACATAGATTGTGTAAATTTGATCCCCGTCCTCACGCTTCGCCATCGCCACGGCTTCGTTCGCGCGTTCGATCAGCGCATCCATCTCCGTAGAGACGGTAACGCGCGACGAAGAAGCGATGCCAGCTCGTACGTTGACTTTTAATTCTACGCCGTCTAACAGAGAGATTTGCGTATTCGCAATACTTTTGATAATACGAGCAGCGATCTTCTCCGCATCGGCGCCGATCACACCGGGCAAGATAAGCATGAACGCATCCGCGTCAAGGCGCCCCAACCCGTCGTACGGGCGGCTCTTTTCGCGAATGCCCTGCGCGATGACCGTCAACGCGTCGTTGCCAACGTCGCGCCCATATTTTTCATTAATAGTTTTGAAATTATCCACGTTGAACGCGATCAAACTCAATGAAGCCTGAGCGCGTCGCGCGCGCTCAAGTTCGCCGCGTGAAAAGATCATAAAAGCGATGCGGTTCAACGCGCCCGTCAAAACATCTACCATCGCGAGATGATCGAGCGTTTCTTTCGCGTGGACAAGGTTATCTCCGAGAGCAAGGATGCGTTCACCGATAGACACGCGCAATTTCAATTCGGCGGGCACAATCGGTTTACTAAGATAATCGTCCGCGCCCAGATGCGACGCCTCCGCGCTAACAGATTGCGCTTTATTGACGATCAACAAGATATACGCGTAGTCCGCCTGCCCTATACTTCGCGCTGTATGGATGAATTCTTTATCGTTGCCGTCCGTGTTATCATAATCGGCGATAATAAAACGGAATTCTCCATTTTTAAGGAGAAACAGAGCCGTGTCGCTATCTTCGGCGCCGACCGCTTCATGTCCGCTCGCCTGCAACGTCTGCTGAATCACGGCGCGCGCTACTAAGTCGTTATTGAGAACAAGAACTTTCATGCTTTAAATCGCTTTACAATGCAATTATATCTCACTTGATTATATTTCGAAAACGATAAAAGCCACGCCGACCCAGCCGCAATCCATTAAATGCGCAGAGCGATTCGATGCATCTCGCCCAGACGCATCCGAATCGCTCCGACTAAGGAGGCGAACTTGACTCGATTATTTGACTTGCAGAGACGGCGTTTTGCCGCCTACAAAATATTATCTTCGATTCCGTAAAAAAGTCGGGATATCGAGATCGTCCTTATTAAGAGGCGGCAATGGAGCTGATTTCGTTTCGCCAGTTTGAACGTCGGCTTGAACCGAAACCGATTCGAGCGGGCGCGAGAATACGTCCGCTTGCGTTCGTTTGTTCTCGCGCGTGTTGCGCTCCAGCGCGCGACGCGGCATCGAGTTGCGTTCAAAGCCGGTCGCGATCACCGTAATGCGGATATCATCGCCCATGTTCGGATCAATCACCGCGCCAAAAATCATATTCACATCAGGGTGCGCCGTTTCGCGGATAATTGCCGCGGCTTGGTTCACCTCGAAGAGGGTCATATTCGGTCCGCCGGTAACATTAAATAACACGCCGCGCGCGCCGTCAATCGTGATATCAAGCAGTTTGGATGAGATCGCGTCTTCAGCGGCTTTGCGCGCGCGCTCATCGCCTGTCCCAGTCCCAACCGCCATGAGGGCGGCGCCGCCCTCCGACATGATCGCGCGCACGTCGGCAAAGTCGAGGTTAATCAAGCCGGGGATGGTGATCAACTCGGAGATGCCTTGAATGCCCTGATGAAGCACATCGTCTGCGAGACGAAACGCATCTTGCAGGCTGGCGCGCTTATCGGCAATTTGCAGCAAACGGTCATTAGGGATCACGATCAGCGTATCCGCATGTTCTTTGAGTTTGTCAATGCCCGATTCAGCGGAAGAAAGCCGGCGACCGCCTTCGAACGTGAAGGGACGCGTCACAACGCCGATGGTGAGCGCGCCGCATTCTTTCGCGATCTGCGCGACGACCGGCGCGGCGCCGGTGCCGGTGCCTCCGCCCATGCCAGCGGTGACGAAGACCATATCCGCGCCTTGCATAACCTTATACAGTTCATCGGCGGATTCTTCAGCAGCTTTACGCCCCACTTCCGGGTTGCCGCCAGCGCCCAGCCCGCGCGTTAATTTATCGCCAAGCCGCACGCGCATCGCAGACTTTGCGTTGATCAAAGCCTGCGCGTCGGTATTGGCAGTAATGAATTCAACGCCTTGAATGCCTTCGTCTATCATGCGATTGACAGCGTTCGATCCGCCGCCGCCCACGCCGACTACTTTTATCTGGGCGAAGGGTTCATCTGCTTGCTTATTATATTGTTTCTCGGTCGAGTCCATTTATGCCTCCATCAAACATTAGTTTTATGATACTTGCTTTTCATTCCGTAACGATAAATTTTAAGAGTATCTGACTGGGCTGCGAGCGGGCGAATTCGCGCTCGTTTCACGCAAGACGGTTCATTTTCGTTACGGCAAAATCCTTCCGACGATCTTCTTAATCAGGCCAAAATTCATACGCGCTTCTTCCTTTCCACGGCGGCTCCCAACGCCGGAATCATTTTCATGCGTTGAGACGACCCACTGCAGCAAGCCAACGCTGGTCGAATAGGCTGGCGATTTCAACCGGTCCACCAGCCCAGAAAGATTTTCCGGTTGCGCCGTGCGAACCGGCATACCTAACGTCTCATGCGCTACGCGCGCAATGCTCGGCAACGCGCTCGCGCCGCCCGTCAGCGTCATGCCGGCTGGCAAAAGACCGTCGTACCCGGAACGCTTAATCTCCTGCAAGATCAAAGCGAAGATTTCCGTTACGCGCGCCTCGATGATCTCCGCCAATTCCCGCCGGTTAATCTGCACGGGCTTATCTTCTCCAAATGGGCGCACAGAAAAATATTCTTCAAGCCCAACTTCCGCGCGCACCGCGCGTCCGTGCTGTTTTTTGACTTCTTCGGCTTGCTCAAACGACAAACGCAGCCCATGCGCAATATCTTGCGTAACGTGATTGCCGCCAACCGCCAGCGCCACCGTATGCCATACGTCGCCATTAACATAGATCGCCAAATCGGTTGTACCGCCGCCGATGTCGCATACAGCCACGCCCATTTGCCTTTCCTGCGCGGTTAACACCGCTTCGCCTGAAGCCAGGGGATTTAACACAAACAACGGAATCGTCACGCCTGCCGCGCCCACACAATGACGGAGATTATCCACTGTTGCGGCAGAAGCGGTGATAATATGCGCTTCCACTTCAAGACGATAACCATGCATTCCTTTCGGAGCGCGGATGCCGTCCTGCCCATCCACAGAGAAGCCGCGTTGAATCACGTGGATAACTTCACGATCATACGGAATAGCGACCGCGCGCGCTTGCTCCATCGCGCGGTCCATATCAAATTGTTTGATCGCGCCGCCGTTCACAGCCGCGGCGCCGCGACTGTTCACCGACGACACATGAGTGCCAGCGATGCTGACCAATGCAGAAGTGATCTCCAAACCCGAAGTCGCTTCTGCTTTCTTCACCGAACGGGTAATGGCTTGCGTCGCCGCGGCGAGGTCAACGATCACGCCTTTACGGATGCCATCCGACGGTTCTATGCCCACGCCCATGATCCGCATGGATTTATCGTCTTCCACACGTCCTACAAGCGTGCAGATCTTCGTCGTGCCTACGTCAATGCCTACAATAATCTCTTCCATAATTTCTTCTTTACCGATCCATCCTGTAATACGGCGCAGTCGGGTACGTCACATTGATCAACGCGGGGCGGATGCCGCGCTGCGTCAGCGATACGACCATTTGCTCATATACGCGCATCTTCAAATCAATATTATCCGCGGTTGCGCCAAAATAGGCGCGCCAGCCGCGCGGATCGTTCCAGCCAAAACCATACGCTTCGTCATACAAAATCGCTTCGCCCGGCGGAACGCGCCACGCCAAACCTTGCAACGCGCGAACCATCTCAACTGAAATAAACGGCGTCGGCGTAAGCGGATCAGCCGCGCCCTCCAAAGCAGGTGGAGCCGAATTCGCCACAACAGAGATCAGCCCTTCCATCTCGCCGCGCGGACGAAATGCCACGCCGTCTTCTGCGATCCATGTGTATCCATCCGCCTGCTCCCAACGGACAACCGGCTTCCGCTCAAACACGCGTATCGAGAGCATATTAGGGAGCGAAACCGTCGCCTGAACAGCCATCAGTTCGGGATAATCGAGACGCAGACGCGTTTCCAATTCGGAAGGCTTCAGCGTAAAGACTGGCTGATCCGCAACCTGTATCGCGGAATTGATCTCGGCAGAAGTTAAGATCTGATTGCCGCTCACACGCGCCTCAGACGCGCGGAATTCAGGCAACGTGAACATCAAGTAGAGCGCCGCGCCGCATAATATGATAAAAACAAACGATACCGCTCGCCAGCCCAAGCGCGGACGCGAAATCTTCGGCGCTTCGACCGAATGCAAATTTCCGCGCGGCATCGAAAGCGCAATCTGGAAGCGGCGCTTATCGCCGGCTGGTTTCGGCGCAGCGAGTTTCTTACGCGGTTTCGGAGCGCGCGCAACAAGAGGCGGCACAGGTTTCGTAGCCTGCCGCGTAGCGCGTTGAATATCTTGCGCGCGTTCCTGTTCGCGTCGCAAACGGACAAGCTCGGCGCGCGTGCGTGGATTCTTATCGCTCATACCTGACTCCGATATATACGCGAGGTGCGATCCCGTTCGGCTTTGCGATCCAGCGCCAATTCAATCAATCGCTCGATCAATGCGGCATAGGACAGCCCGCTCGCCTCCCAAAGTTTAGGATACATGCTGATCGAAGTGAAGCCGGGGATCGTATTCAACTCGTTAAGGTAAATTCTGCCGCTGCCATCTTCCACAAAAAAGTCCACGCGTGCCATACCGGCGCAGTCAATCAATTTATAAGCGCGCACGGCATATTCGCGAATTCGTTCCGAAACCTCCGTCGGCAAGCGCGCGGGAATATTTAACTTCGATGTGCCGTCAATATACTTCGACTCATACGAATAGAATTCGCGGCTGGGTAGAACCTCGCCGCACACCGAAGCGACGGGATCGTCGTTGCCCAACACGCTAACCTCGATCTCGCGCACATTCGCCACGCCGCGCTCGATCAGCGCCCGACGGTCAAACGAAACGGCTTCCATCAATCCTTCTTGTAAGTCGGACCGGTTGAGACATTTTGTTACGCCGACTGAAGAGCCAAGATTCGCCGGCTTCGTAAACAGCGGATACGCGCCTATTTCTTCGGCTCTCTCGATCACGGCGCGCGCGTCTCCCGCGATCTCGTTGCGCGACACGACAATCGATTCGACCACCGGAATATCATTCGCGCGCATCACCTCTTTGAAGACACCCTTATCCATACCGACGGCGGAGCCAACCACGCCCGCGCCCACATACGCAACATCTGCCATCTCGAACAATCCTTGAATTGTCCCATCCTCGCCAAATGTGCCGTGTAAAACGGGGAAGTATACGTCAATGGCGGGATTGAAAGCGCGCGCCGCTTCAAAAGGATCCGGCGGTAAAACGAAACGCTCAAGACCGTCCAATTTGCTTCGTTCAAATTTACCGATCGCATCCGCACCGGTCAGCCAACGACCCTCGCGCGTAACGCCGATCTGAACTACTTCATATGCGGCAGAGTTCAGCACAGTTAACACCGAGCGCGCGGACATCAACGAAACGTCATGTTCGCCGGAACGTCCGCCAAAGATCACCGCCACGCGAAGTTTCTTGTCAGCCATTCAATCGCTCTCCGCTTGCCAATCTCCAACAAATTCGATCTCTAACTCCAATTCAACGCCTTGTTTTTCTTGTACGGTTTTTCGCGCCAGTTCGATTAACGCACGAATATCCTCCGCGCGGGTTTCGCCATGATTAATGAAGAAATTGCCATGCAATTGACTAATTTCAGCGTTGCCGATACGCGCACCCTTTAAACCCGAGACCTCGATCAAACGTCCGGCGTAATCTCCGCTAGGATTTTTAAACATCGAGCCCATGCTCGCGCCGGGCGGCTGCGTCGCTTTACGATGCGCCACAAACTGATGGATGCGGGCGGTCACATCTTCTCTCGCCGAATTTTCTAACTTCAACTCCGCCGATAAGACAACCGCTTTTACTTCGCCGCGCTTTAACACGCTCGAGCGATAGGCATATCCCATTTGTTCCGCCGAGAATTTCTCTCTTCCACTTTCAGTCAACAACTCCGCCGAGATCAAACTCCCGGCGACATCTCCGCCAAACGCACCGGCATTGCCGTATACCGCACCGCCGATCGTGCCAGGCACCGCCGAGCCCCACTCCAAACCGGAGAGCCCCTTCGACGCACAACGATTGGCGAGGTTACTGAATACGACTCCTGATTCAGCCGCAACGAAGGGTTGGTCGCCTAAGTGAAACTCAACTTCTTTAGCGCGGTTGAAAAGCACAACGCCGCGCACGCCTTGATCGCTGACGAGAATATTGGCGCCGCCGCCAAGCGTCACAAACGGCGTTTTGTTCTCCCACAGATAAAGGACAACCCGCTCCAACTCTGCAACCGACCCGGCTGTGATGAAAATATCCGCCGCTCCGCCAATACGCGCAGACGTATGCGGCGCAAGTAAAACATTCTCTTTCACCATATCGCCAAACCGTTCATAAAGTTGGGCAGCCAATTCCTTAGGCGCGATCATTCGTTTCATCTTCTTGTTCGCTCAATTTATCAATCAGTTCCGTTATCGCCTTCTCTTCCGTTCTCTTTTGCTCCTCATCCGCCTCTTGACTCCGGCGACGGCTTTTATTTTCACGGTCGAAAAAAGATAAAATCATTCTCAGCGGCGGAAGGAAGAAAACCTCAGAATCTGAAGGCTTCTTTTTTTCAGGCATAAGCTTCTGTCTCTTCCATCGCAAACGTTTCATGACAAGGCGGCTGAGGCGATTCGATTCGTAAACCTACAAACGGCTCGCGTTTCTGGTCTTTGATCTTCATAAGCAGCGCCAGCGCCAACGTCTCGTCTGGATCGAGCAACAAACGTGATGGGCGCGCGGGAGTCAACGCCTGAGCGGCAAATAGAGCCGTCTGCAATGGAAACAACGAGGGATGCGAAGAACGAAGCGCGCATTTATTCATAGAACAGCCTACCTTTCGTTTAATCCTTTTAATACATCAACGCAAATCTTATTTGCGTCGCCCGCTGAAAGGACGACCAAAATATCGCCGTGTCTCAGATTCTCGAGTAGATACGTCGTCACGTCGTCTAACACGGCGATAAAACGCGCGGAACGATGCGACATTCCGCTGACAATCTCGGCAGAGGTAAAATCTTGTTGCGGTTCGCGCGAAGCATACACTTCAGTAACAATTACTTCATCCGCGTCGTCGAACGCCCGCGAGAATTCGCGAAATAACATATGCGTGCGCGAATATGTATGCGGCTGCCAGACCGCCCAAATGCGGCGATCAGGATAGCGCGCCCGCGCCCCAGCCAACGTGGCTTTAATCTCTGTGGGGTGATGAGCATAATCGTCAAAGACGCTGACGCCGCCGGCTTCGCCGCGCAGTTCGAATCGGCGGCTTGCGCCAACAAACGTAGACAGCGCTTGCGCGGCTTTTTCATACGAAAGCCCCAGCGCCTCTACGATCGCCAATACCGCCAGCGCGTTTTGTACGTTATGCCTGCCCGGTACTTGCAACGAGACCTCAACCATACCGCCATTCGCACGCTTCACGTTGGATGCGGCGATAAAGTCAAATCCGCCGCGCTGATTTGGATTCACTTCCCGCGCCACCACCCATTGCGAAACATTAACTGTGTTCTCGCTTTGTGTGCCATATCCGATCACGTTCTTCCCAGCGTTACGCGCCAGCGGAATTAATTCCATCGCGCCGGCATTGTCCATACATACGATCAGCGCGCCATGCGGCGGCAACAATGCAATAAACGATTCAAAGGATTGACGCATCGCCTGAAACGTCGGAAAGAAATCGGGATGGTCGTGCTCAAGACTGGTCACCGCTTCGATCTGCGGTCTCAATCCGAGAAACATATTATCGTATTCATCCGCCTCGATCACAAATAATTCCCCTTTGCCCGCGCGCGCATTCACGCCGAAGTTCATCGCCACGCCGCCGACAATAAACGAGGGATCGCATTGCAGTTCGCTCAAGACCCAGGCAGTCATCGCTGTTGTAGTGGTTTTCCCATGCGTGCCGGCAATTGCGATGCCAATTTTGTCAGACATCAACCGACCGAGGAAATCTGCGCGTTTATACACAGGGATGTGCGCTTGCCGCGCCGCTAACGCTTCCGGGTTGTCATCGCCGATGGCTGAGGATCGCACGACCCAATCGGCGCCTGCAATATTGCGCGCATGGTGACCGATGTACACGACGGCGCCAGCTTTCCGCACTTCATTGGCAAAGGGCGTAAGCGCGCGATCAGAACCGCTCACCGTGTACCCGCTCTCCAGCAAGAGCCGGGCAATGGCGGAAAGTCCGCTGCCTCCGATGCCGATAAAATGGACATGCGTCATGGTCGTTGCAATCCTCTGGTTCCTCAACTTCTCAATCTATTAACTAGATATAGACAACGATAACAAATACAAAAGCGACGATAACGGCGATATAAATGCCCGGTTCGCCCAGCAACGCCGGGGGCATATAGTTCATCATCTCAATCACCGTATTCAACAGCGCAGGTTCCGTCGGGCGGCTCATCAATTCTGGAAATGGATACTGAGCGACGTCCAAGTAATACAGCAGACTGCCGGTTACCAAATAACCGTTCACGCCGCCCAGGAATACGCCGATCAACGTATCTTGCACGCGCTCGCGCACGGCGCGCGAAGCCAGATGCCCCACGCTGACTACAGTTTGATAGCCAAAGTAAACCAACACGCCCAAGATAATAACGCGCGCCCAAAACAGATTTAGATCCGTTTCAGGCATAGCGTTGATCAGCGGGAAGTACCTGCGCACAACATGGCTGACCGCCAACGCAAGAATCACGCTGAATGACACCATCAACTCTTTCGCCCAACCGCGCATCCCACCGATGAACGCAAACAGCAGAACATACATCCAAAAGACGACGACGATACTCATCATAAGGTTTGTGCTCCCGCCAGCTTAATTAAAACGCCGGCAATCTTATCCGCCGCGCGCGGATGCGACAATTCGAACATCGCAGCGCGCATCGAACGCAGTTTATTCGGGTTCTCAAACAACACCTTCAATGTATCTATTAACTCGCCGCTCAAGCGTCGGTCTTCTATCATCACCGCCGCGCCGCGATGAGCGAGAAATTCGGCATTGATCTTCTGATAGCGCCACGCGTGCGGATACGGTACAAGCACGGCTGGCAGACCGAACAGCGGAAATTCTCCGAGCGTTGAGGCGCCTGCGCGCGAAACGACCACGTCGGCGGCAGCTAGCGCGGCGCCCATCTCGTGCAAATAGGGCAGGATATGGTAACGAGCGGCGAGTTCTTCCGGCAGTTGGTCGCGTTGTTGTCGGACGTCGTTCCAATCCGCATCGCCGGTGAGGTGAATAACCTCGAACGCAGTCAGCAGATCGCGCAAGTTGTTAGCGACGGCTATGTTAATCGAATGCGCGCCTTGGCTGCCGCCGAACGCCAACAGGACGGGCAACCGCCCAGCAAGTTTGAAGCGGCGAAGCGCCGTTTCGCGCTCCCAAAGCGTCAGGTCTGAGCGAAGCGGGTAGCCGGTCTCGATCACCTCTTTGGTAAAGCGTCTCTGGGTCTGGTTGGTAGTCGCCATAATTTTATCGGCGAAACGCGCCAACGAACGCAGAGCCAAGCCGGGTTCAATATCAGGCACAAACAGCGCGGTCGGAATCGAATGCCCCGCCAACGCGACCGGTGCCGCGACATACCCTCCGGTGAAGAACAGAACATCCGGCTTGAATTCGCGAATGATGCGACGCGCGGCAATCACGCCTTGCGCCAACCGCCAAAGGTTACGCGGCAGGCGCGCAATGCCTACGCCATGGACCCCCGCCGCGGGAATGCTCCGAAAAGCAATGCCCTGACGTTCGACCAGAGACGCTTCGATTCCGCCTTTACTCCCCACCCAAAGCGTATTCATATCGGCGATTTTAGCCGTTAGCGCGCTGTGAACGGCGAGAGCGGGATACACGCCGCCTCCCGTTCCACCGGCGCAAATCAACAACCGCACCGAAAGACCTCCATTCATCTTCTTCCAAATTTCTCGTCTCAACGCCTTGACGCGAGATATTCAGCACAATCCCTACGGCGCATAAGGTTGCAACGAGATTTGAACCTCCAGCGCTGACAAACGGCAAAGCATTCCCAGCGAAAGGCATCAAGCCGACCATCACCGCCATATTAATAACCGCCTCAAGCGCGATCCAAAATGTAACGCCAGAAGCGAGCAGCGTGCCGAGCATATCCGGGGCGCGGCGCGCAACCACCAGCCCGCGCCAGATTAACGCACCGTATAAAGCAATTAACAATGCCGATCCAAACAAGCCCAATTCTTCGGCGACAACGGCGAAGATGCTGTCTGTCGGCGCAAACGGCAAGCCGGTTAACTTCGTATTCGCCTGCCCTACGCCTACGCCAAAGACGCCGCCTTTAACGATCGCTTCGAACGACCGCCGAACATGATAGGAAGCATTGGTCGGGTTCTGAAAGCCAGCGATGAAAGAGCCTACACGATCGCGGCCCGTATCGCTGAACTGCACTACGACCCAACCGATCACAAGCGCGAGCGCGAGCAGAAAAACGATCTGTTTTATATCTGCGCCGGCGAGAAAGAATAACAACCCGCCGAGGATCAATACCGTGCCAGCCGCGCTTAAATCGGGTTGCAAATAGATCAAACCACCGATAATGCCGAGGATCACGCCGAGCGGAATCAAACCGAAGCCCACGCGATGCAATTCGTCGCGTTTAGCGTACAGCCACACTGAAAGATAGATTACCGCCATAAGTTTCGCAAGTTCCGAAGGTTGATATGAGCCTTCGAACAACGTACGCGTCGCTCCGAGACGAATCTCGTTAATGAGCAACACCGCCACAAGCAAACCGATCGTCCCCAGCATAGCGAACACGATCAACTTGCGCCAGAGATGATAGTCAAACAAAGAAAGGATAAACGCGGCGACAACGCCGATGCCGAGCCAACGCAATTGGCGCAAGAACATATAAGCCGCTGATCCGTATTCATTGAACGAGTAATCAAACGAAGCGGAATACAACATGATCAAGCCGAAGACCGTTAATGCGATCACGGTCAACAACAGCGGCATATCCAAGCCGCGCCCGGCGGCTTTTGAAAGCGAAAAGCGAAAACGATCGTTTACGAAAGTTTGTGAACCCATTCTCGAAACCTTTCTCCGCGTTCTTCAAAATCCTTGAACTCGTCAAAACTTGTGCCGCCCGGCGAAAACAGCACAATATCGCCCGGCTTAGCGATCTTCGCCGCTTTGAGGACCGCCTCGCGCAATCCGTGTGCGCGCGTGATCGGAGTCCGCTTCATTCCGACAGGCAGGCTGTTCGCCGTTCGTTCGATCTTCTCCGCCGCCTCGCCAAAGATCACTGCGTGATCCACGCGCTCACTGACGAGTCGCATCAAACTTTCCCACGGAAGGTTTTTATCTCGTCCGCCAAGCAACAACACGATCGGATCCTCAAACGCATGGATGACGGCAATCGTCCGTTCGGGCGCGCTAGCGATGGAATTGTTGTACCAGCGTACGCCATTCAGCTCGCGTACCAACTCCAAGCGATGCGGCACGCCGCGGAACTCTTCAGCCGCCGCGACCATCGCGTCTACCGGAAAGCCCGCCGCGCGACCGATCGCAAACGCCGCCAGCGCGTTCGCCGCGTTGTACTCGCCGCGCAAATGAATTTTCTCGCGCTCCATCAACCGGAACGACGCGCCATTTTCACGCAGAATTAACCAACCGTCATCTAAGTGCGCGCCATCCAAGCCTTTTTCAAGCGGATGTAGGCTGAAAGCAAACAATTTTCCTTTTACGGCGTCGCGCAACGCCCACGCGCCTACATCGTCGTAATTCAACACGGCAATATTTTCTCGCGATTGAAAATCCAAGATGCGCCTCTTCGCCGCCGTATACTCATCCATTGCGCCATGCCGGTCCAAATGATTCGGGGTAATGTTCAGAATCGCGGCAATGTTCGGCGAGAGAGTCATTTGTTCCAATTGAAACGAAGAAAGTTCAAGAACAGCAATATCTTCAGGCTTCATATCGTCCACATAATTCAACAATGGATCGCCGATATTCCCGCCGATATACGCATTCTCGCCATAGGTTTTCTTCGCCATCGCTCCTATTAACGTTGTCGTTGTAGTCTTACCCGCCGAGCCGGTAATGCCGACCGTCTTGCATGGAACGATCTCCATAAAAATCTGTGAATCGTTCGAGAGCGGAATGCCTCGCTTGACCGCTTCCACCACGATCGGGAGCGTGAGCGGGACCCCGCCGGAGAGGCACAGCACGTCCGTTGAATTCAACAATTTAAGCGGATGCCCGCCAAGCACCCAGTCAATTTGATATTCCGCAAGCGCCTCGCGCGCCGGGCGCAATTCTTCCGCTCTGCGCATATCGCTGACCGCGACTCGCGCCCCATGCCGCGACAGCCAGCGCGCAAGAGCCAGCCCTTGCCGGGCAGCGCCTAGAATTAAAACGCGCTTCTCGTTCCAATCTGTTTTCATCGTTATATCAACGCCAGCCCCACGCCGATCATCCCGGCGAGCAAACCAATTAACCAAAAACGTTGCACAATCTGCGTCTCGCTCCATCCAAGCAGTTCAAAATGCAAATGAATCGGAGCCATCTTGAAGAAACGTTTGCCTTTCGTAATACGAAAATACGCGATCTGAATGGATACGCTCAACGCCTCGCTCAACGGAATAACGGCGATAACAAGCAAGAGAGGCCAGTGACCGGTCATCAGCGCCACCACTGCCAGCGTGGCGCCGAGCGCCATGGAGCCGGTATCGCCCATGATCAACTCGGCGGGATGCACGTTAAACCACAAGAAACCGAACAACGCGCCGACGACGATAAAACAGAATTGCGCGAGGTACACCTGTCCGCCGATCAACGCTACGCCGCCAAACGCGGCAAACGCCGTCGCAGAAATCAACCCAGCCAGGCCGTCCAGTCCGTCGGTAAAGTTAACCGCGTTCGCTTCGCTGACGATCACAAACGCCGCAATTGGGATGTACCAAAACCCCAAATCTATAGGCGATTTATAGCCGGGCAGATACACATCTGGCGAACCGAGCAAATACTTCAATACAAACGCCGTCCCTACCGCGAGGGCGATCTGCGCCAAGAATTTCGTGCGTATGCGCATGCCATCGCCGCGACGTTTCCCGCGAATTCCTTCCCAATCGTCAAGCGCGCCTAGAATGCCAAATAGAACCATCACGGTTAGCGGAACAAGCACCGAACGTCCGATCACATCGAGACCGATTACCGCTGCTGCGTTGAGCAGCCCGGTCAGCAATAACGTCGGCAAGATGAACATCACGCCGCCCATCGTGGGGGTGCCCATCTTAATGCGATGTTGATCCGGCTCTTCGACTCGAATGATCTTGCCGATCTTGAAATATCGCAGCACGCGCAACAAAGGCGCGCCCCAAATGACGGTCATCACGAATGCGAACATCGCCAGTCCCAATACCAGCGCAGTATGTTTCATGAGCGCGTCTCCAATAAGTTGACGATGCGGTCCATGCGCAAACCGTGTGAACCTTTGATCAATGCCACGTCGTTCGGCGACAGGTTGGCGCTCAGCCAACCTACTGCCGGCCCGATCGCATCGAACTCCAACACCGACGATTTTTTCATGCCGGCTCGACGCGCAGCCTCGGCAATGATATGCGCACGCTCGCCCAGCGTGAGCAACACATCTGCCACTCGCGCTGCGCGCAAGCCGACCATCTCATGTCCCCCACGTTCATACGGGCCCAGCTCAAACATATCGCCCAATACGGCGATCTTACGCCCGTCCAACTCGTCCAGCAGGTTCAACGCCGCAAGCATAGATTCAGGCGAGGCGTTATAGGTATCGTCCAGCAACAAAGCGCCGTTCGCGCTTCGTACGGCAGTAAGTCGCAATTGAGTATGTCTTTGACTCAACCCCTCGAGAATCTCCTGCCAATTCATCCCTTCCATTAATCCAACCGCCGCAGCGCGCAATGCGGTGTGCACCGAGTGCCGCCCGATCAGCGGAATTTTCACATGCAAGTTCTCGCCTTGATAATGCATCCGGAAACGGATTCCGTCCAAGCCCAATCCTTCAACTTGATCCGCCCATAAATGCGCCTCATGCGATAATCCATAAAAGAAGACGCGTGCTTTTGTTTTCTCTTCCATCCTGCGGACCCACGCATCGTCGAAGTTGAGGATTGCCACGCCTTCAGGAGCCGGCGGCAATGCCTGAACTAATTCCGCCTTGCCGCGCGCAATAGCCTCTTGCGACCCGGCGCGCTCCGCATGAACCGTGCCAATGTTCGTCACTACTCCCACTTGCGGAAGCGCAATATCGCACAAGAGCGCGATCTCACCCGGAACATAGAAGCCCATCTCTAAGACAACGCGTTGATGCCCCGAGCTGAGTTTAAGCAGGGTCAACGGCAAGCCGATCTCGTTATTCAAATTACCTGGGCTTTTCAATGTATGGTAAAGCATACCCAATACTTCGGCAATAAGCTCTTTCGTGGTGGACTTCCCCACGCTGCCGGTTACGCCGATAATGCGCACATTCATTTTACGCCGCCAGAAACGAGCGATCTGTTGTAACGCAGCGATAGTATTTTCTACGCGTAAGCAGAATGGAGGCGCGTATTCCGTCTCGACAAAGGATTCGAGCGAGAACGGCGCGCGCAGGTCAAAGGTCCGGAAGGAAGCGTCCACATCTCGTTGAACTAATGCAAATGACGCCCCTCGTCCAAACGCTTCGGCAATGAAATCGTGTCCATCTACTTTCTCGCCGGGAATAGCGATGAACAACGAGCCGGGACTCGCTTGGCGCGAATCGATCACCCCCTCCGTGATCACATCGGCGCAAGAGGGACGAAGGCTTGTAATGGCTTCGATTACATCTGCAATAGTCAACATGTTATTATTTTGATGAAAGCGCCAGACGGACGTTATCGGGCGGGATATTGAGCAGAATCACAGTCTGTTCGGCAACTTTAGAGAAGACAGGCGCGGCAGTCTCCGAACTCCACGGCGATGACGTGGGTTGCTGGAGCCAGATATAGATCATAAATTGCGGATCATCCACTGGACCCCAACCGATGAAAGACGCATTCGTTTTGGAAGGATCATAGCCATAATCGGTAGGGATTTGAGCGGTGCCCGTTTTACCCGCCACGCGATAACCCGGCAACAACGCGCTGGAGGCTTCGGCTTCAAGCGAGTTCGCCAGCATGTTATTCAAGGTGCGCGCCGTTTGCGCAGAGATCGGCGAACCGCCATGTTGCGAAGGAACGTTATATTGATGTCCGTCGCGCAGCATGGAATATAAAACATGCGGCGTGACCATCTTCCCATCATTGGCAAAGGCAGAAGACGCCATCAACATTTGCATCGCAGTGACTGAGACGCCCTGTCCGAAGGCGTTCGTGCCGAGGTCAACAATGTACCAATCCGAATCGCCGGGGGTTTTAAGCCTGCCTAACGCCTCATCGGCAAGGTCTATGCCGGTGCGGCGCCCTAGCCCAAAACGTTCCATGTAACCATAGAACACGCTCGGACCCATCTGAGTAGAAAGCCAGGTCATACACACGTTCAACGAATGCTGCAGGCAACCAGTCATGTCTTGCAGTCCCCATGAATCGCGATTCCAGTTCCAAACGACCGCGCCGCCGATCTGAATCGAGCCGGTATCCAAAAATGTCGTCTGCGGCACAACGGTTCCATTGTCAATCGCCGCCGCCATCGTCAGAATTTTCAACACCGAACCGGGCTCATACGCCATGTTCACAACGCGGTTGTACTGGCTTCCGTTATCGTACAAAGAGAAGTACGCATTGTAATTATTCAAATCCATGCGCGGGGTCGTTGCCATCGCCAGAATCTCTCCGTTGTGCGGATCCATCACTACGATCGCGCCGTTCGCCGCGCCATATTGGGCCAGCGAATCGTCCAGGATAGATTCGACGCGCGCTTGCAAGTCGCGGTTGATCGTCAGCGCTAGATCGGTGCCGTTCGGAACGCGCGGAATTTCAGTGGCTTTGTTCGGGTCGCTCGGCACCCAGACTTGTACCGGGTTACCGGCTAGTAAGTCGTTATACTTCTCTTCAATGCCAAAATATCCGCGACCATCGCGCGCGACAAAGCCTAGCACATTCGAGGCAAGCGTATCTTCAGGATAACTGCGCTGAAAATGCGGATGGAACGCAATCCCGTTCAAACGCCGATCGCCGACGTCTTTCATCTGTTGAATGAGCTCTTGCAACGAAGCGACAACGTCCGCATCCACATAATCTTGAATCACAACATAGCGCCACGTATCGGGAAAATCAGTCAGCCGGTTATACACTTCGTCATACGTTAATCCGAGGTGTACGCTGAGGCTATATGCAACCGATTCGGGATCGTTCAAATCGGATAAGTTCACGCCTACTTCATAGACCGTCCGGTTGCCAGCGAGCAGGTAACCATTGCGGTCATAGATTAACCCGCGTTCGGGATAGAACGTGCGAAACTCACCGGCGTACAGATCGCCTTGCGATAGAAAGACCGATGCCTGCTCGCTGTTCTGAATACGGATCATTTGCGCGAGAATACTCAGCCCCGCCAACGCAAAGCAGAAAATAAGGAATAGCGAGCGGATCGCATACTGTTGACGCATGTTACTGCGCGCCTCCCAAGCGAATGCGTTCGTCAAACCATTCGATCAACGATTGCGTGTACTCCGGCGGAACGATGCGTTCAAACTCAGTCGTATCCTGCGCCGCGAGAAGAATCGCCGGCTCAGGGACGAAAAAGTTCGGCACCGCCAAATACTCCAATTCGCCCGGCAGCACCGGACGGTAATTCAGCTGGCGCGCGCGCTGTTGCATCGCGCTAGTCGAGGTCAAATCGCCGATCCGCGCTTCAAGGTCGGCATTGATGCGCCGAGTCACGATAATTTCATCCCGCAGGCTTTGAATCTCGCGTCCAGTAATCGCCGCGCGCGCAGAGACCATGAGATACAGCGCTGCAATCATTGCAATGCCGATCACGATAAGCAAAAACGCGCCCGTATATTGGCGCTGAACGCGCCACGGGGCTTGTTTATAAGCATGGATGATCTGTGTTACTTGCATAACGACCTTTATATTAGGGCGATTGGTCGCGTACCGCCGACTTCAGCCGGCAATACAGTGTCTATGAATACTGCCGACTGAAGTCGGCTTTACAATTTTTGTGCAACGCGAAGTTTCGCGCTGCGGGCTCTCGGATTGTTTTTCGTTTCTTCTTCCGAGGGCAAGATCGGTTTTCGGTTTACCTCTTTGATCGTCGCCTTGCGTTCTACCTCGTACAACTTTTCGTAAGGCGGATTGACCAAGTCTTTGCTTTGTTCTCTAAAAAAATCTTTGACGATCCGATCTTCCAACGAGTGGAAGGAGATCACTGCGAGTCTGCCTCCGACGTGGAGGCTGGTTACGGCTTGTGGCAGCGTTTTCGCCGCCGATGCCAACTCGTCGTTCACCGCGATTCGCAACGCTTGGAAGGTTCGCGTCGCGGGGTGGACACGATTCCCTCGACGGGGGGAAACTGCCTCAATGACTGCGACCAGCTCGCCCGTCGTGTGAAGCGGTCTGGCTTTGACGATGGCCCGCGCGAGTTTGCGAGAGTCGCGTTCCTCGCCGTATTCGTACAGCACATCCGCAAGCTCGCTTTCGGAATAGGTGTTGACGATGTCTGCCGCGGACTGCAACGCTTGCGGACCAAATCGCATGTCGAGCGGAGCGTCATATTGAAACGAGAAGCCGCGCTCGGGCGTATCGAATTGCATGGAGGATGCGCCGAGGTCGAGGACGATACCGTCCACCGAATCCCATTGGAGAGTCTTCAACTGCGCCGAGAGAGTCGTGTGGGAGGCTTGCGCCAGATGGATGCGATGTTCGTAAGGAGCCAAGGTCTCACGAGCGATCGCCAACGCCTGCGGATCTACATCGAGACCCAGCAGTTGCCCATCTGGCGCAGACGCCTCCAAAATTCCGCGAGCGTGACCGCCCGCGCCGAGTGTCCCGTCCACATAGCGCCCTCCGCGACGAGGTTGCAACGCGTGTATAATCTCTTGGTAAAGTACAGGTTTGTGCATCATGTGACACGTAGGGCAGATCTGCGTGTCTGCCTTTTGCCATCAGGGCGGACACATCGGTCCGCCCCTACACCGAATTGTTCTTTGAAAGATCGAGCGTGGAGAAGCGTTGTTCATTCGCTTCGACATCCTGCAATTTGTCCATCTGTGTTTTCCAATCGACAGGAGTCCACACTTCAAAGTAATCGCCCTGCCCCGCCACCGTGAGTTCGCCGCTAGTGATGCCGAGAAACTCGCGCAGGTTTTGCGGGACAAGGATGCGCCCGACTTTATCCACTTCCACTGGGTACGCGTTCGAGAGGATGAGTCGGCGCAACATGCGAGCGGATGCATCCGCCATGTTCATATTGTTGATGCGCTCGTACACTTCTTTGAAGTACGCATCGGTCATCACCATCAGGCATTTGTCGAATCCTTGCGTGATGAAGGCGCCAGCCGCTAACAAATCGCGATAGCGCGCAGGAATCATCAAGCGCCCTTTATCATCGAGATTGTGATAGAACTGACCTAAGAACATTTGTGCTATTTATCCTTTTAATTGGCGAGCGCCGGGGATGCCGGCGCCCTTACCACTTCTTACCACTTTGTACCATATTATACGCCTTTCGAGGGAAAAATCAAGGTTTTTAACGCATTTCTGTCACCCGCTTTACCGTTTATTCAAGCCGTTTAGAGAGCGATAACCAGCAACTGGCAGCAAGATATGAGAAAATAACTCACAGAATTAGTTAGATCGTATTATGTGTAACTCTGGAGGATTGGAAAATTGGAAAAGTCATTCACATTACTTGAAGTCGCTGGATGGAAAGATTACGCCCTGCTCGACAGCGGCGACGGGTTGAAGTTGGAACGATTCGGCGAATATGTTTTTGCGCGTCCCGAGTCGCAGGCAATGTGGAAGCGTGCGTTGACATCCGAGTGGAAAAACGCAGATGCAGTCTTCATTTCCACGGGCGAGGAAAGCGGCGGACATTGGGACTTAAAAAAGAAAGTGGCTGATCATTGGACGATGAATTATCCACTCCCCCATTCAAAGAGCGGACTCACATTTAAAGTGATGACAACTCCCGGTCGGCATCTTGGAGTCTTTCCTGAGGTTGCGGCGCATTGGGATTGGTTTGCTAATCTAATTAACCGCGAAGCGCGCCAAGAACGCAAAGATGTAAATGTTTTAAATCTTTTTGGGTATACGGGTCTTGCCACTCTCGCCGCCGCATCGGCTGGAGCGAAAGTGACTCACGTGGACGCGTCGAAGAAGTCTGTGAGTTGGGCGCGGGAGAATCAGGAGTTGTCAGAGTTGAGCGACACGCCCATCCGCTGGATCGTGGATGACGCGTTGAAGTTCGTGCAACGCGAAGCGCGGCGCGGCGTGAAGTACGATGGGATCATTTTAGATCCGCCCAAGTTCGGGCGCGGACCGAAAGGCGAAGTGTGGGAAGTGTATAAATCACTGCCAACATTGCTCGAAGCGTGCCGCGCGTGTTTGAGTGATAACCCGCTGTTTGTTGTGACAACGATTTACGCAGTGCGAGCCTCGGCAATTCACATTGCCCAAGCCATGGATGATATGATGAAGGAGTTTAGCGGGAAAGTGGAAAGCGGAGAGTTGGTCACGCGCGAGCAAAGCGCAGGGAGGTTATTGTCGCAGGCGGTGTATGCACGGTGGAAAAACTTTAGTTCCAGCGTTTAAAACAACTGGCGACCGACCTATTGAGTCGCCAGTTTCGTTACGGAATCTGGATCGTAATTTCAAAAGGACCACGATACCAATAAGTAATTCTCTCCACATCTAAATTCAACGCCCCCGAAATGTAGGTGTTCTGAGTTGAGCCAGATGATTTTCCTGATGGGATAACAAGGTCTGCAAATATCCGCAAAGGCAAACCATTCATGCCCCATTTTGATCCAAAAATAACGTCTCTTTCTCGTTCTATGAACAACGGAGTCATGGAATAAATATCGTCCGGTAAATCTAACGGGTCTGTATAAAATGTACCCCGTAAAGAATTAACACCGTCGCCTTCAAACTCCGCTTTTACAAAGTGAAGAGTTTGTCCATCAATAGTTATCGTAACATCCAAGTCAAGCACTTGCCCAGGTTGGGGATTTACCCCAAGGTCAAGCTGAAAACCTTTTGCCTGCGAAGGGGAATCAATAGTCACCATTGGCAAAGATACTGTAATTTTCTTCAAGTCAGCTGGTATAACATCGAAGTAAAGTGTTTGGAAGTAAACACGTTCCGTATTATCGAATTCCGCCCAATAGTTGTCGGCTGTTTCCTTCAATGAATATGAATGTCCTTGTTCATCCAATAGCGCTGGATAAAGGCCGCGCTCATCATCAGGGAAAATAAACGAATTTCCGCTGCCACTGACCATATTGCTTTCAACCAAAATCTTAAGTTTCACTTGCGTTTCCGATTCAGTTCGTGTAACTTCCTGGACGCAAAACACAACATCATAAACGGTTTTACAACCTGCCATCTCAGATGGAACAGTAGCAACCGCAGGTGGCGTTGATAAAACTGGTATTGGCGTATCAGCCTCAGCAGACTTAACTCCAGGCTTGGTAATACCAGACGGGTTTGCTGATGCGCCTGAAATTGAGCATCCCGCAAGATTAAGCGCACAAATCACTAAAATAAAAGAGGAGATTATTGTTTTTTCAAAAAACATTTAGTGTACTTTCTTTGACCACTATGATAGATTCAAGATGCAAAACCAAACAATTGCAAGGGTTTTGCATCCTGACCTTGTAACAGATTGGCTTATTTATCTATTTTTACCATCCATGTGTATATGCCGGAGGAGTTGGGCTTGTGTTGGGCCAGTATTTCATGTGATCAACCCAAAACTCTCTATCAAGCCCACCGCCATATAACTCTTTATTATCGGTATCTACATAACAGCCCGTTGATCCTCCCTTACCTTTTGTCCAGCCAATATATACCCAGTCATTAGTATAATTTTCTTGATTAATAGGGGTCGTAAAATTCTCGCTAGGATTGGTGTTTACGGCTGTATAGTTATAGCCACCATCGAGAACGCCTAAGTTGTACGGAATTGCAATGTATGTATGGAAATTGTATTCTGTTGCATAGGAAGTTTTGCACTTCCATCGCATTGTATTATTTGGCCCAGTAAATGTTCGTTCTGTTGATTGATACGCATGTTTGCTTGAGGAGGGATACCCTGTTGTGGTTACACTTGTATAGGAACCAGACCGGCTAGTATATGTTGAATCCTTTTCATTAACGTAGTTATACGTACCCGTCGTGGCGTAAGAAATACCAGGAAGCATGGCTGTTAATACTACAACAAAGCTTATTATCCCTGAAAGTAAAAAGGTCCTGTTCATATGTTTGTTCCTCATTATCATTGGTTATCCAAACTGGTTTTGAAAAATTCTGTTGATGTTATCTTTTTGGCGCCTTTTGATGGAGCAAACTGGAATATGGAGCCATCAACCCTCACATCGTATTCTATGCTAATAGCTTCAAATTGAACCTGCCATGTATCTGCCTCTCCAACATATTGGACCCTCAGGACTACACCAGTTTCAACGTCTACCCACAGCAAATGGTTCCTATACATTCTGGAAAGAATAATCGTTTTCCGTCCAACAACTTCATCCTCGCCAAGGATTTGGAGGTTTTCTTTACCTTTTGCTTGATTAAGTATCATTGACTGGGCTATCCCAGTGGGATAAATAAAATCGTAGTAGCCTGTTGGCAACACTTTACCATAGGGATGAAGATAAACTGCCCCTCCTCCGTTGGTCACTAAATCACGAGGATTAAAGCCATCATACTTAAAGGTGCTTGGTGTCTGAACCTGGAAATAAACTTTCTGATTACGTTTTTCATACGCTATTGTGGCAGCGTTTCTCACAAAAAGCACCGAGTCTGGTCCATCTGTTTCCACTCGCGCCCATTCGCCTTTCTTATCTAACCAAAAATATTGATTCTGTACATTGATTTCGTTGGTTACAAGATCTCTTGTGGATAGCTGATATGCAGCAATCAAAGAATTCCATTTCTGGTCGCTCTCCAACATTAGTGCCAGTACTTCATCTACTGAACTATTAATAGTTAACGGCTTCGATGGCAAGGCTGGGATAGCCAGTTTGCCTGAAATATCAGATGATGCAGAAACACTGTGAATAGCAATCAAGGCAATTAGACCAGCTAATGACCCAACTGTTATTCCTTTCAATATATCCGAAAATTTTTTCATTCTTTCATTCCTCTTATTGATTGACAGATTTGTTTTTGAAATTGCACGCTGAAATCCGTATTGATTGAGTACGCTAATAATCGCTTCCTTTGCAAGACAGTTAGATGACAATTATGGCATGCTTAAATTTCTATTCCATGTATAGAAGTCTGTGCCTTTTTCTACCAGAGCGCTTTGGTTGTTTCGATCCTCAGTATAGGAATTCTTATATCCAAGGTCAATACGGAAAATCCCCCATATTTTCTTTTCCCCACAAAACCGCTTTGGGCCGCGAATCTACTGCTAATTTCCTATAAATTTTTTCAAGATGTTTATCCAGTGTTTTGATACGGATGTTCAACTTCGAAGCAATCTCCTTGTTGCTCGCCCCTTCTGCCAATAACCGCAAAACTTGTTTTTCTCGCTCCGACAAGCGATTCCATTTTTTCTCTACATCCTCATGCCATGTGTGCGCTCGCATTTTTTGCTTTTCATCAAAAAGATTCGCCCCGGAAGCCGCAAGTCGGATCGAATTGATCAATTGCTCAGCTTGTACATTTTTATCCAAGTACCCTGCCGCGCCTGCATCTATCATACCTGCCAAGTAAGCGTCGCGGCGATGTCCGGTGAGAATCAATGTGGCGGTGTCAGGGTAATTTTCTCGGACCCATCTTCCCAGTTCTATAGGGTTAAGGTTTGGCATCACCAGATTCAACAACAGAATGCGCGGTCGTAATTTGACGATCATGGGTTTGATCTCGTCACCGTCCAGCGCTTCGCCTACGATTCTTATTTCTGGGGCTTTTTCGAGAATGGAACGAATTCCCTCAAGAACGAGTGGATGGTCATCTGCTATAAGCGCTGTAATTTCATCTGGGGATTTCATCGGCACAGTCTCCTTCTTTTGCCTATTCCCAACAATTGAATATACAAATATTGTATACCCCCCCCCCATTATTTTGTCAATCAACGTTTGCCCTACGACTCCCCAACATTCTTAATCCTCAAACGATTTCCCGCATTGCTCTTTGCGCAACATAAAACACGCTCGTATGAATTAGGCGCACAAAGTAAGGTTGCTCGCAAATAAATATCTCGCAGTTTTTCCAGCGAGATTGACTACTTCCCAAAACTTGCAGCGCGGGACGACCTTTTCATTGAAAATACTGCAACGCCAGACGCAAACGCTCCTCGGAATCTTCGCCCGCGCCTTTGGGGATGGATTGGATCGCCGCCTGCGCCTCGACAACGGAATAGCCAAGCGTAACGAGCGCGGCAAGCGCCTCCGAATCCGCATCGGACATCGCCGCAACCTGCTTCAAACCATCGAGCGGCTTCAACTTATCTTTGAGATGGAGCACAATTTTCTGCGCGGTCTTTTTACCCACTCCTGGCGCGCGACTCAACAGATCCGCTTCATCGGTAAAAATCGCGCGTTGAATCGCTTCCAACGACATAGCGGACAGAACGGATAACGCGACCTTGGGACCCACTCCATTAACGCCGAGAAGTATGTCGAAAAGATCACAGTCGGCTTGCGATTCGAATCCGTACAACGTCAGCGCGTCCTCGCGAACAACGAGATGCGTGAACAAGAACGCCGCTTCGCCGGTCTTCACGCGCGCCCGCAGCGGCGCAGGGACAAAGACGCGCAATCCCACGCCGCCCACCTCGACGATAAGGGAAGTCTCTTCAATTTGTGCGATTTCTCCGCGGAGAGTAGATATCATGGTTCTATTTAACCACAGATGAACACAGATAAAAAGGATGATCTTGGATGAATGGTCATCTTATGACTTCAGAGTCTTCCAATAGACGGAGGGGAGAAGGCGCTTGATTTCGATTTTCGATCTGCCAAAGTTGATCAACAAACAGACTTTCGCGCCCGTCGCGCGAAGATAGTTTAGGGCTTGCGCAGTATGCTTCTGCGCCAACATAGATACAGCTTTCAATTCGACAAGAATTCGCTCTTCAACAGATGGGTCCGCAAAGAATTCGCCAACATCAACTCCTTCAAATATAACCTTGATCGGATATTGTTGTTCGATCAACAAACCACTTTTACGGGATAGAACCGCCAAGGCGTTTTCGCAAACTTTCTCGACATAACCAATACCCAGCGTATTGCTAACCTTATACGCGCAACCAATGATTTTTACGGTAATTTCATTCACTTCTTGCGGAGGTATCTCAACACCCTTTCATCAAGACCCAATTGTTCACCCGCGTTCATCTATGGTGAATTAATAACGCTTCGTGTTCAAGTGCGTAATAGCAACTGCCAGCGCGTCGGCGGCGTCGTCGGGTTTAGGGATAGAGTCGAGCTGCAAGAGGGCGCGGACCATTTCTTGCACTTGGCGCTTTTCTGCGGAGCCGTAGCCCGCCACCGCTTGCTTGACTTCATTGGGAGCGTATTCAAAGATTTCGATCCTCGCTTGTTGCAGAGCCAGTAGAACCACTCCGCGCGCTTGACCGACGGCGATGCCAGTCGTCACGTTGCGTGAAAAAAATAATTTTTCAACAGCAGCGGTATCGGGCTTATATCGCCTGAGGAGTTTGCGCAGGTCGGCGTAGAGTGTCTCCAGCCGCGCGGACGCGGTCGTATCTTTTGGCGTAGAGATAACGCCGCAGGAAACTGCGACTAGTTCGCCGTCGGGCATGAGGCGCACGAGTCCGTATCCAGTTGTGGCGATTCCGGGATCAATTCCGAGGGCGAGGGTCATATAAAAAAATTAACCGCGAAGAGCGCAAAGTCGGCAAAGAAATTCTTTAAATCTTTGCGTTCTTAGCGGGCTTCGCGGTTCAAAAAAATTATGCAATCTCAAGAGCCGCTAATGCTTCATCCGAAACTTTGAGGTTCGAGTAGACATTCTGCACATCATCGAGGTCTTCGATATTTTCGAGGGCACGGAGAACTTGCGCGGCGTCTTCGGCGCCGAGTTCGATTTCTTGCTTCGGATTCATTCGCAATCCCGCTTCATCAGGCGCGACGTTGGCTTTGTGTAACGCGTCGGCGATAACCTTGAACGCTTCGACGGGCGCAGTGATCTCGATCGTGCCGTCGTCTTCAGCCACATCATTTGCACCGGCTTCGATGCCGAGCTCGAAGGCTTTGTCGAAATCCATGGCGTTGGATGGAAATGAAAAATAGGCGATGCGTTCGAATTGCCAGCCGACTGCGCCGAGTTCTGCCATGTTGCCGCCCGCTTTGCTGAACGCGTGGCGCAGATCAGAAACCGTGCGGTTGCGATTGTCGGTGACAGTTTCAACCATCACGGCAACGCCGTGCGGGGCATAGCCTTCATACATGATGGACTCGAATGCCGCGCTATCTTTGTCTTCGCCTGCGCCGCGTTTAATAGCGCGTTCGATATTATCTTTAGGCATATTCTCTGCGCGGGCTTTATCTACCGCGAGCCTGAGCCTGAAATTGGAATCAACGTCGCTGCCGCCTTCGCGCGCCGCAATGACGATCTCGCGCGCGAGGCGCGTAAAGACCGCGCCGCGTTTGGCGTCTGCCACGCCTTTTTTGCGTTTGATGGTAGACCACTTGGAATGACCGGACATGACTTGCTCCTTGCTGTAAACCCACGTGGGGAACTTTTTGTGCTCTGCAAACGATTATACCATTAGGAAAAACGTGTTGTTTTCTTGACAAAAGAAAAAGAACGCAGGTTATATAATCAGGACAGGTATCATATTGAGGTTTTATGAGTAATATTCAAGATCAAGTTACAGTTTTACTTGCAGACAATCACCCAACTACACGAGCAGGCTTGCGAGCAATTCTAAGCGAGACACTTGATATTCGCATCATTGGAGAGGCAGAAGATAGTTTTCAGTTAGAGACACTGGCAGCCGAACTGCGCCCAAACATCCTTATCCTTGATTTTGCTATGCCTGTTTCTGTAAAAACAGCAAAGTGGATACGTGAGCACATTCCTGAAACGCTTATATTGGTATTAACTGCACATGATCACGATGCCTATCTAGCCAGCATGATGGATGCGGGAGCAGTCGGCTTTTTATCAAAAACAGAAACAGGGGAAAGGTTAATTTCAGCAATACGCCAAGCCATGAACGGAGCACAGGCGTTTACAGAAGATCAGTTCGTGCGCGCGAACCGCTGGCGGCAAGAAGCAGGGAAAAAACTCGAAAAACTAACCCATCGGGAAGGGGAGGTTGTTCGCCTTATTGTTAAAGGATACGGCAACAAGCAAATTGCGGAAAAACTGAATATAACAGCAAAAACAGCCGCTTTTCATGTCGCTAATATTTTGAAGAAATTGGATGTGAAGTCTCGCCATGAGGCAATTGCCTGGACGCATACATATTTGTCTGACAACCTCGAATAATTACCAGCACAAAGACTGGCAGTTTTCCCAGTTGCGATACCGTCACTAGGAAAGTAGAATGAAAAAATTAGTATGATCTATTTTCAAGGAATTCAAACCATGAACATAAAAAAATATTTTCGTTTGCTTCTAGTTGGTTCGGTATTACTTGCAGGCTTAATCCTCGGGATTGACTCCGCCTTAGCCTCAACGGAACAAAAGAAGGAAATTGCCCAAGAGTACCAACCGGATGGCGCTACACTGGCTAATTATGACGCTCTCAAAAAAATGGAAGCGCGCTTGGAAGCGACGCTACAAACAGGCGGGTGGGTACGGCACAGCTATCATAGCAACTCTGTTGAAGATGTCCCAATATATCGAATGCCCGATGCGCAATTTCCATCAGAAACCATCATTGAGACTTGGTTTCATTTTAATACGAATGGGATGGTAGACCAACAGATCACGTTCATCACCCGCGACGGGAAGAGCCATTTGAGTGAAATCCTTTATCGCGGGGTGTATCGAAGCGCAGCGGAAGCTTTCGCGCCACTCGATCAAGGACCCTATTCCCCGTCGTTATATTTCTATATTACCAGCGCATCTCCCGAAGCGACTGCCAAAGAGGGCGCACAAACGAGCATCAACCAAGAGATGGTCGTAATCAATGGGAAAGATATTGCGCGCTTCACTGTCAGGGATATATTTCCCGCAGGGATGCCTGAATATTCCGAAAAGGACGCCGGCATTATAGGGATTATGCACATTATTTACGTTGATCCTGAAACGGCGCAACCTTTGCAAATTGACAACCATTTCCTGCTGAAAGATAACAACAGCCGCCCGTTTCTTGAAATCACCCAGATTCAAGTCGAAAAGGTCTTGTCGCCGCTAAAAGAAGCGCAATGGTATTTTGACAACTACGATCAGTTAGACTGGTCATCCTACGCTCAAGTATGGAGTTCAAAATGAACAAATTAAAGAAAAATTTATCTGTCTTATTAACATTAGCCGCCTTGCTGGTTTCAACCTTCACGATAGCCTATGCGTCAACAACATTTACTCAGAACTTCATATATCAGGGTGATACTTATACCAAGAAATCTATCTATACCCCGGGCGCTTCATCCTGGAACGCCTATGTTCGCAGCCAGTCTCCCCGAGCTTTTTCTTACAAAGAACTTGGATAGTAGTTGGTTTCGATAAATGATAACTTTATGGTTTTGGAAGGCGAGAGCGCTGCCAAATCAATTATCTACCGCCGCTGCCGAATCTTATACCACAGAAAGAGATGACAACTGACAATGTTGTCATCTCTTTCTTTTTCAGTTGGAGATTATTGATGCAACTATTCAGAAGACGCACTATGTTTCTTTTGCTCGCCGCTTCATCACTGTTGATTAAAGCATGCGCCCCAATCAACAGAGGCGATGGGATCACACCGATCGAAACAATTCCATCGGAAGCATCCTTACTAAAAGTATTCGAAGAGGCGCCAGAGATCCATAGTTATCAGGGCAACTTATCCTCAGAGCAAATCGCCAAGAAATTGCTCGCTCCGCAATGGGAAACCTTATGGCTCATCGGGAGGCTTGTAGATCAGCAAAAGGCTCTTGTGTATTATGTAAATGCTTGGATGGGGCGTGATGGACGAGGTTCATTAGTCGTCTCCGAAGCCCAAGATAGACTGACTGAACTGCCCGATGAGCTTGCAGCGTTGCGCGTTGCCGAGGAACAACTCAGCGACGAAAATCAAATATCCAGAACTGGAAGCGTAAATTGGCTGAATGTCAAAAATCAGTGGCTATATCATCCTTTTGAGAAGTCCGATCGCTTTATGTCTTCATTTCTCCCATCGAAGTTGCCCCATAACACAGGTTGGCAAATCGTCGGCTCAAGCATCGTGGCAGGCAGAGAAGCGATAGTGATGAAAGGGGGCGTATATCGCTTGTGGGTGGATCCGAAGAACGGCGTAATTCTGCGGCTTGAACTCTATAGCGATGAACAACAGAACGCCATTCTTTTTTCTATCCAAGTCGAGGCGATTGAGTACGATCCAGTCCTGCCTGCTCGAACCTTACAAGTTACGCCTCAAGATGGATATACGCCAAGTCTGGCTGAACATCCGGCAGGCAAATTAATTGCGTTGGCTGGGAAACCGATTAATTTTCATTATCTTTCGCAAAATGTCAACGAACCATCGAGTAGTGGATATGTAGTTGACGTTTATCTTGAGAACGCTTTTCTAGGAACCCTGAATTTAGGCTCGGCTGGTTTTTATTGCGCCCGGTCAGCAGATTGGAACTATCTAGCGTTCCTGTCACAATCAAAGGATAAACCAACCGAACTTCACTGGGTTGATTTACAAGACATAAGAAAAGTTAACTCAGTTGAAGGTGTGCAAAATCCGAGCGCGCCGTCTTGGTCGCCAAACAGCATGCGGTTAGCAATGACAGGCTATCGAACAGACGACGATTCACACCAATTTAAAACGTTTGTTATAAGCGTTCCATCCGGCGAAGTTAGCGACTTGGGAGGGGGCAGTCTCGTGCCTCCCGCTTGGACGGATGACGGAAAATATATCTTCGGGCTGGATTCAACCTACGATAATGTATTGATTTTCGACATTGACGCAGGGGATCCTCTTAAGACCGTATTATTTGATTCGGAACGATGGCAGATAAACGAAACTACTGCAATAATCAACAATACTGACATTGACAAGAAATTACCGCGCACAGGTTTTGATTATCTGACAAAATGCGCCGTTCCCTAAAACAGGGACGGGATATCTCTTCGCTTCAGCGAACGACGATTCCCATGCGCAATGTCAGTTTAACGATTGATCGCATACAAGGAATAAGAATTATTCGAAAAAACAAGTTCAAGATTTACTGGATAGTATAGACCCGAATCGTAAGGCGCGTTTAAAAGAAGATAATTGGATTTCGCGGTTCGCGCCAATTCAACAAGATCGCCCATATACTTTACTCGTCGGTTAGGCATATCCTTAAGTTTCGCCAATTTCTCCATCGTTCTATACTGATCGTTCCATGCCAACAATTGCCGCAGGTCTGTGTACGCCAACGGCGCGCCATCTTTATACGAATAGGCAAGAGAGCGAAAAGCATAATATCGAATCGCCAGATTCTCCCCTTCAGCAAAAATAACCGCAGACACGGGCGTCTTGTCTCGAATTACGTTTAAGGCTTCTAATAGGTCTAGGTCTCCTTCGGGCAAGGAACAGATAATTTTCGCTTCCGTCCAGCACCGCTTATTTTGATACACTGCCGCGCGAAAATCAGAATGAGAAGCGAATCCTCTAATTCCCCAAGCGATTAAGAAAACCACAAGGAAGGCGGCGCTTGCAATACGGATGGCGGAAAGACTCGCGGTTTGGCGGCATTGAATTTCCTCTTTTACCATCCAAAAGAAACCCATCGCTAACAGCAGCAATAACGGCGTCCAAAATCGAATCGTCCTCAAGACTTCAAATTCAGGCGGGATCATTCGCAATTGAGCAAAGGCAGCGCGTTCAATCACCGGAAGCGCTGCGCCAACCAAAAATATTGCCGCTATCCATGCAAGGATCTGTCGTATTGCGAAAAAGAGATCGTGCGACTCGCGCCGCTTCATACTATAGACGGCGCCTGCCGCCGCAAACGTAACGACTAGATACCAGACAAGATCGAGCGCAAACCCCATACGACTGGAAAAGAAATTCAACAGTACGCTTATAAGCCCGGCATCTTTCATCATAAAGAAGCGGTCTTTCAGCACAGCCATTACTCGATCGTAATCTTCCGGCGCGCTCGCGCTGCTTACCACACTGCTGAAATAGGTCGCTAAAAACGGAGACAACACGATCGCCAAGATTAAGAACGCTACAGCCATCTTTTGCGCTTTCTTCCATACGCTGCTTTCCTCTGCAGAGACCCAGAGTCCCAGCGTCAACACCGCCATCCAAACAGGAGCGCTTGCCGGATGAAGATAAGTAAGCAGTCCCACTCCCGCCAAGATGACAAACCACCAATTTGGATTTCGCCCGCGTGTAATCGCCAAGGCGAGTAAAAACGGAAGCAACGCTTGATACATGAAGCGAGGCAACGCGTCTAAAAAAATTCCCCAGTAGTCGTAATATGTGCTGGTTGGAATGGAGATAATCAGCGCCGCATAAAAACCCATCCACGAATTCCGAAAGATGGATCTGCCTAACGCGTAGTATCCCGTCATATGGAGAAAAATAACAAAGGGAAGCAGAAAAAGTCCCGCCGATCCATAATTTCCAAAAATGGCTTTCAATCCGCGCAACGCTGGAAAGAAAACCATCTGGTAGCTATTGATGTTCTTTTTATTCGACAAAAACGGATCGTTCACGAACAGACTGGGGTCGTCTTGCGCGGCGGCAATAGACGCGTACACCGCCATATCTCCGCCTAAGTTGACAAAAGGCTCAAACCGATCTCCCATCTTCCCTAACATAAAGAAGACAGATATGGCCGCAAAGGAAAGTAGAAATAAGCCCGTTAACTTCTTTTCCGACATCTTAAAAACGCCTGGCGATCATGGATAAAAAATTTGATCATTTCACATCTCCTTGGCGCGTTCCGCCATTTGCAAGCGCAGGTGTGCGGTATCCTTCTCAATTGTGAACAACGCGCCGAGGTAAAACACAAAGCAGATCAGCCAAGCGATCACACAGATGGACAAGATCGCGAACGACCGGTCGCCAGTGGCGACGATCAGCGCGCCGGTCAACGCGGGAGCAGTTACCGCTCCGCTATTCTCGATGAAATACTCGATCGCTTGCGCCGTCGAGCGGACTTCAGGAACGGTCACATCGTAGACGGTCGCAACCACGTTCGGACCCGGAAGCGGCATAAAGAGGGCGGTCAAACACATAAAGACAAAGAAACGACTTGACTGATCCAACGGCGTAGTCATGGCAAAGTAGAGAAAGATCGCGCCCAGCAAAACGCCCACGCTTGCCACGAGGATGCGGCCTTTCCTCGTGCGTTTGAAAAAGTAATCGCCAAGCAAGCCGCCGAGAAAATAACCGAACGCTAAAATCAAGATCACCGGTGCCATCGTCGTAACGATGCCGTTCGCATCGTATCCGCGCACAGTTTCGAGATAGCCGAAGAAGAAGAAAGTGATCACTTGCCACGGGAACACGCCCGCAAAGCCTTGCAAAAAGATAAACCACATGGTGCGCTTTTTGAAGATCTGTTTCGCTTCTTGCCACGAAAAGCGGAAAGTCGCCATTTCTGGTATCTCTTCAAATTCAGGTTCCGCTTTGCCGCGCGGCATTTCTTTCACTCCAAAGTAAATCAGAGCGGCGATCACAATTCCCAAAGAGCCAGTGATATAAAAAACTGAACGCCAGCCGCCGATCATGGGCGCGACCATCTGTCCAAGAATCATACCCACCAAGAAACCTAGCGCTTGCGCTAGTTGTAAAATCCCGTACACTTTACCGCGCAGGTTCGGACCAAAATAATCAGCGATAAGCGTGTAAATACCGGGATACGATGAATCGTCAATGCCGGTCGAAGCGCGCGTAACCAAGAAACCTGTATACGTGCGAACGATCGCGTTCAGCCATGTCGTCGCACCCCACACAAATGAAGCCAACGCAAGCAGTTTGGAGCGCGCGTAGCGATCGTACAAATATCCCCAGACAGGGTAGAGAATCGTCGCCACCGCCAGCGCGCCCGAATTGACCAGCCCCCATTTAAAATCGTCGAGATTAAATGTCTCGCTGATTTGCACTTGCAACGAACCGATCATTAATTTATCGGTTTGATGCAACAGCACAAAAAAGAAAAAAACGGCGACCACGAACCAGCGGTAATTGGGATTCTTTTGCGACACGGCTCACCTCTTTTGATGTACGATCTCGGATTCTAAAATTACGATTCTTCTTCCATCGAGATTATTTCTTGCGCAAGTTTCTGCAACTCATCCATATCGTTCACTTTTGCCGAATCGAGATATTGACTGAGCAATTCAAGCGGATTCATGCCGCTCACCGTTTGTCCTTTAGGAATACGAACACGCGCTTCGACCTTTGGTTTCTTCGCCAGATGAAATTCAAACGCGTCCGCCGCAAATTTTCGCAGCGCCGATTCGTCAATCAACGCGTCCCACTCACGCGGATATTCCACCACAAGTTTGACGATCGCGCCGGCTATATCCTTCGGCAGTTGAGATTTCAACGTCTCGGCTACGTTCTCGTTCGACGTGAGGCTTGTTCGCCGCTCGATGAATCGGCGCGTCCCTTCGATTCTTTTCCACTCAACCTTCGCGCTGCCTCGCTCCACCTCGGCGATGATGTAAAACTTATCATCCTTCGCCTCGCCGAAGTCAATTCGCTCGATGGAGCCAGGATAGATGACGGGCGGATGATTCCCCTCATTCACATCCTGCGGCTTATGGATGTGTCCCATCGCGACATAATCCAAGCGGGGGTCTTTCACTAGCGATGTCGGCAGAACAAGATCGCTACCCAGCATCACCATCCGTTCCGCGCCGAATGTTGCGCCTTCGATGGAGGCGTGGGCAGTGAGAATGAGAGGCAGAGTCTTATCCGCTTCGTTAATGTAACCTTCAATGAGACTGGAGATTCGAGATTCGAGATTCGAAAATATCTCGCCGGGTTCTACCGCGCTCATTTCGAGGTTCGCCATCAAGCCCGAGCGCGTGATCCACGGCATGGAGATGACTTGAACGGGCAAGCCCCATAGATCGCTTGGCGTCAAAAGTTGCGGCTTATCCAACACTTTGATAAACGGGACTTGAAGAGTGTCGAACTCTTGAATCGCGTGGGCGCGTCCGATGGCGGGAGAAAGATCGTGGTTGCCGACCAGAAGCAGTGTCGGGATTTTCGCTTGCGAGAGCCGAACGATGCGTTTACCCCACTCGCGCTGGAACGTCGGCGCGGGGGAACGATCCTTGTATGCATCGCCCGCAAAGATGACCAAGTCCACTCGTTCCGTGATCGCCGCGTCCACGATAGTATCCAGCGACTTGAGGAAATCCAATACGCGGAGCGGCAGTCCCGTTTCGGGATCGTGGCGTCCATAGTTAGCCATATCAATGTGAGCGTCGGCGAAATGAAGTAGTCTCATAGTTTGCTAGTCTTCCAGTCGTTAGTCGGCTAGTCTTTTATCACATGGCTTTGACTATGAGACCAAGTGACTAACCAACTAGCCGACAGTTTACGGCTGTACTCCCAAATCTTGCAGCGCCTGAATGGCGGGAGCCCAATTCGGATGCAACCTCAGCGTTTCGCGTAAGTCGGCAATGGCGCCCGGCGTGTCGCCGATCATATATTTCGCGCGCCCGCGCCAATAGATGCTTTCTTCTAGCGTGGGTTTGGAGATCGTTTCTGTCAATGTGACGTTGGCAAGGTCAATCACATCTTGATATCGACCGGTGTAGAAATACGCTTTATATGGACCAGTTTGATACCACATCATGCGATACGGACGCTGTTTGTCATCCTTGCCGAGTTCGTTATAAATCGCGAACGCTTGATCGTATGCGGTCGCTGCGTCGGCATATTCGAACAATTCCACATGGCTCGTCCCTTTGGCGAACCACGCAAAGTACTGGTCAATGCCTGTAGATTCGGCAATGCGCTCTTCGGCGACTTCGCGGGCGTGGTTCGACGCCCAAGCATCATCTGCGTAGGGACCGAGGACTCGCAATAATTCCGCTTCGCGTTCGAGTTGATATACAACGATAAAGATATTATCGAACGAGAGCCACGCTTCATTTGAAACAAAATCTTCATAAGCGATTCGGAAATTAGGACCGTCGTTCCATGTATCCTGAACGATCAATTCGCCCGCAGCGTCATCATAGCCGGTGACAAATTGATAATGTCCGAGCCACGCTACTTTAGTAGCGTAATCTTCCTCATAATATCCCTTTTCGGCAATGAAGGGAAAATCTGCCGCGAGCAAGCGCTTAGCAAGATCAATATCGCCGCCGAGACGCGACAGCGCGCGGTACTCGGTCTCGTCGTTAACAAAATCCACGAGTTCATACGGCATCACGTTGACGTCGTTGCGCCCCTGCTGAATAAAATCTAATTTGGGATCTTGAATCCCCGGTTTGATAACGCGGGCAATGTCGTCGCGGTTGCCACCCCAGCCGACAAAATCTAACGCCATCGTCAAGTTGGCGGGACCGCAATAATTCCAGCGGTTCTTTTGGTCCACGTATTTGAATCCGGTCAAATTGACTGAAGCAGGCAGAGGCGTCGAAGTGACCGTCGGCGTCAGCGTTGGACCAGGTTGAGGAGTCGAAGTCGCCTCAAGCATTTGAGTCGCCGCGCGATTCTGCATCAACTGCGTGACGGCGATATCCACTTGCGATTGTTGTTGCGGCTGAAAGACGGCTTTATCCGGCGGGTTGATGCGGTATTTGATACTGGAGATCCAGCCGTCAATGCGCGGCATGGCGCGCGAATACACGGGCGGGATGAAAAAGATAAAGATGCCGATCGCGAGCAGAATCAGCGCGATCCACTTACAGTTAAAACCTTTTCGCATGGGAAGGATTATATAACAAACTGGCTCCAAGCCTATTAACAAAACTCGAAGACAGTTTGTTCTCGCCAAAACAAAAAGACCTCCGAAGCCTTTGAGACTTCGGAGGTCTGCGTCTACTGGATTACTCTCTTACTTCACCGTCAATCACGTCGCCGTCTATCGGCGGTTCAGAGGCTCCGCCTGCCGCTTCAGGTTGCGGTTGCTCTTGCGCATACAGCTGCTGGCTCAACGCATGGAAAGTTTGCTCCACCGCTTCAGACGTCTGTTTGATACGACTCAGGTCGTCGCTTTGCGCGGCAGACTTGAGATCGTTGATCTTCGTCTCGATCTCTCCGCGTTCGGCAGACGGGACTTTATCTCCAAGGTCGCGCAGCGCTTTCTCGGTTTGATATACGAGATTGTCCGCTGTGTTCTTGGCGTCAATCAACTCGCGGCGTTTGCGGTCATCCGCTTCGTGCGAACGGGCTTCGTTCACCATGCGATCAATATCGCTTTTGTTCAGGTTCGTTGAAGCGGTGATCGTGACCTTCTGTTCCTTGCCTGTGGCTTTATCTTTCGCGGTCACATTCAAGATGCCATTTGCGTCAATATCGAACGTCACTTCCACTTGCGGGATGCCGCGCGGCGCAGGCGGGATGCCGTCGAGTCGGAATCGTCCGAGCGACATGTTATCGCCAGCCATCGGGCGTTCGCCTTGCAAAACGTGGATATCCACTGCAGTTTGATTATCCGCCGCCGTGGAATATGTTTCCGTCTTGCGGACAGGGATGGTCGTGTTGCGTTCGATCATCTTGGTCATCACACTGCCCATCGTCTCGACGCCCAACGAAAGCGGGGTCACGTCGAGCAAAAGAATATCTTTGACTTCGCCGCCGAGCACGCCGCCTTGAACTGCCGCGCCAATAGCGACCACTTCATCAGGGTTCACGCCTTTGTTCGGCTCTTTACCGTTGGTCAACTTGCGCACAAGGTCTGCGACCATCGGCATACGCGTCGAACCGCCAACGAGGACCACTTCATTGAGTTTACTCGCGTCCAAGCCGGCGTCTTTCAACGCGGATTCGAACGGCTTACGACAGCGATTGAGCAGGTCTTCGGTCATCTGCTCGAATTTGGCGCGCGAGAGTTTCAACTGCAAGTGCTTCGGTCCCGAAGCGTCCGCCGTAATATATGGCAGATTAATCTCGGTTTCCATCACGGTCGAGAGTTCGATCTTTGCCTTTTCCGCGGCTTCGCGCAAGCGCTGTAACGCAGGGCGGTCATTGCGCAGGTCAATGCCTTGCTCCTTTTTGAACTCATCCGCCGCCCAGTTGACGATCTTCTGATCCCAATCGTCACCGCCGAGGTGCGTATCGCCGGTTGTGGCTTTGACTTCGATCACGCCGTCGCCGACTTCCAACACCGACACGTCGAACGTACCGCCACCGAGGTCGAAGACGAGGATGGTTTCATCTTTCTTTTTATCAAGTCCATATGCGAGCGCGGACGCGGTCGGTTCGTTGATAATGCGCATCACTTCGAGACCTGCGATCTTACCCGCGTCTTTTGTAGCCTGACGCTGGCTGTCGTTGAAATACGCGGGGACAGTGATCACCGCCTGCGTGACAGGCTGACCCAAATACGCTTCAGCGTCGGACTTCAACTTACCCAGTATCATCGCCGAAATTTCCTGCGGGGAATATTCGCGATTCGTGATCGGGATCTTCACGCGCACATCGCCCGACGGTCCCTTCACAACTTCATACGAAACCATCTTGCGTTCCGATTCAATCTCGTCGAAATGACGCCCGATGAAGCGTTTGATGGAATACACCGTATTCTCTGGGTTGACCACCGCTTGCCGTTTCGCAGTCTGACCGACGAGTCGTTCGCCGTTCTTATTAAACGCCACAACCGACGGCGCAAGCCGTCCGCCTTCCGCGGTTGAGATCACGGTCGGCGAGCCGCCTTCCATCACCGAAACAACAGAGTTGGTTGTGCCTAAGTCAATGCCAATGATTTTGCTCATAAAAGTCTCCTTGCATGCTGCCGCTATTCATAACGGTGCAATCGAGTAATTTCAATGTACCCATGTTAATCGGTCCATACAAGAAAACTATTAACGATTCGTAGGATTTAAGTCAAATTTCCAAGCCTATTTACCCCTCAGCGCTATACGCAATTATCTTACGGCAAATTAATCAGCCTGCCCTTCGGATGGAACCGGCAGGGGAATCACAAATCCCTTTGCCCTGAATTTCTCAACATAATCGCGCACGGTTTGATAATCGAGACCAACCTGCTCGGCGATGTCGAAGATCGTGTGCTGACCCTCGAAGCGCATCATGATCTTTTCGATCGCGCGATTGAGCGCCCAGTTGTCGCGCCAATCCACCCATAGACCGTGACCGCTGAGAAACACGGGACCGCGAAACGTGCGCTTCGGGATGTAATTGCTCGCATAAATGCGGATGATGTCTTCGGCAGTTCGCGCCGCGCCGACGAGCATGTCTTCGTGGATGATGTCGAGATTGTCGTCGGTAGTGTGATATTCGTCGTACGGAAAACGGTTGAGCGAGATGCACGGCACGTTGACGCCGGGTCCGTTGATGACGCGTTCATCGTTGGCGGGGGCGGAGGCGAACTCTCGCGCCTCATGATCCGTGTCGCGTAACACGTATCTCGTAACCCGATCTAAAAGATGTGAGTGTTGCCGCGTGTGATGCCACGCAATTTTATTTTGATTCCCCGTCATTTCCAAAAAGATTCCACCGCGCAGATTCGGGATGAGCGACTCGTTGTGCGCGAGCCACGCAATCGTGCCGATGGTCTCGGGTCCAAACCAAAAGCGGACGCTCATCGAGCCAGCAGGAAGCGGATTCTCCGCCAGCCGCCGCACTAACTCAATAGCGCTGACCACGCCCGCGCCATCGTCATTGGCTTGCATCGGGTGACACGTATGCGCCTGCACAAGGAACTCGCCCGCTGAGGGATTCGCTCCATCTTGCGGATGGAGGACCGCCGTAGCGACTTTGAATCCCTGCTTGGGATCGGTGATGAATTCAGATTTGATCACCGCGCGATATTTCTTATCTCGCGGAAGCGCGTCAAATTGATTCTTCGGTAAACAAAACCCCCAATCGCGCTCGTAATATTTGAACACCCACGGAATCGTATGCGGACGCTTCTCATTGAAATACAAATGCGGCTGGAGTTCTTCAAAGCTCAAAACTTTATCAACGGGTAAAGAATACGAAACAATGTGAAGCGGATTGTCCTTGAAATCCACGATGCGTTCGCCGCCTTCAATCTCCAAATACGCCTCATAGACAACATACCGCTCAGGTACTTTCCAAGTCCAGACGGGAGTCAGCGGCGCATAGGTCTCAATGGTGAAATTGGATGAATCGGGCATGTACGAACCAACAATCTCCAACGTCTTGTCATGGTCGTCAGAGGCGAGGGTGCGATGCAGAGGGAAGAATTCCGCGAGGATGGATTTGAGGGAAGTGTAGGGTTTCATTTGATTCCAAATCGTTGGTTGAGTAGCCGCGCTCTTGTTCTTTGCGGCGTATCGAAACCAACAGGCAACAAGAGTTACTTTGCTTCTTGGTGGTTTCGATACGGACGGGAAAAGCACCCGTCCTACTCAACCACCGAGTTATCTCTAATTTTACTTTTGTCGAAAATTTTCTTCGCAAGTTTTGGCAACAATTCTGGATTTCTGTTTATCAAGGCTTCGCGTTTGCGACGCGTCCAGCCTTGGACTTGCTTCTCTCTATAAAATGCGTCAGAAACACAATCATATTCTTCACAATAAACCAATTGAACTGGCAATCTTCCAGAAGTATATCTTGAGCCTTTACCGCTTTGATGCTGTGAAAAGCGTACATCAAGATTTTTGGTTGATCCAACATAATACGAGTCGTCAGAACATTGAAGAATATACATCCATGCCATAGAAAATCTCAATTTCAAACGGTGGTTGAGCACAAGCAGTCGAAACCACATCTTTTCAGAAAACATCTTGTTCCATACGGTGGTTGAGTAAGGTCGAGCAATAGCGAGACCTGTATCGAAACCACATCACGAAATTTCAAGTTTACTGGTTACTGGTGGTTTCAATACGGCGACGGAGGCACAAAGCCTTGCAAAGACTCAAAGACTCCCGCCGCCTACTCAACCACCGATATCATCCTTCTTCACATAATACAATAAAAACGGATCGCTCTTCATCTCCCGCGCCGTGAACTCATACACCTCGTTCGCCTTCATCAACTTCACATCCGCCTCGCCGATCTTTGCAGACCGAATCACGCCAGCCTCTTCCATCAAGGCGCCCATCGGGTCCACCTCCGTCACAACGCCTTTATCAATGTCGCGCACCAGCATCTCGAACGTATCGGTATACGTGACGCCGTTCTCATCCGTCACTTCGCCAGTGAACTGTTTCAAGAAACGATAGTCCACACCCTCCATTTGCTCGATGTGATGAAAGAACGTCATGCTGTTCGTGTACGACAGCCCGATCACCATGATCTTCGCATCCAGATCGCGCAACTTCCCAAACACCGAGTTCCGTTCATACGCGCTCTTGTATCGCAGGCTTCCCAGCGCCTCGGCGTGCTTCCCCAAAATCGCAAATGAATAAAACGGATGAAAGACCCGCTTCGCGCGCGGGTCGAGCCGCACCAGTTCCGTCAACACACCCATCTTCGACGGCGTCGTCCGCACATCCCACGCCGCGCCCTTATTGAAATCAAAATTGAACGTCGGCATGATCAGCGTCCCCTCCGCGCCCATGCTAAGCGGAGCGCCGTGTTCGTCGGTGCGCAGTCGAAGCACGCTCTCCAACGCGCGGATCACCGTTTGCGGTCCGCCATCCACTTCGCCGAACGATTTATACGAACTATGCACCAACAGCGTATCCCCCTCCTCCACGCCCAACCCGCGAAACCCCTCAACAAGCTTTTCAAACGTAAGCATCTTCATTCTCCAGAATTCCAACTCTTCAACCTTCTACACACTGACGCACGCTTCGCTCCCAGCCGACAACTGATTCAAACCATGATTCTTTTCTCTCCCCTCATCTTTTCTCTGTGCGCCCTGCCGTCTCGTGGCGCCCTGCGCCACTCACGGCACGAACGGTGTGGCTAATCGCTCTTGACCTTCTCATACGCCTCAAGAAGTTTACCAAAATTCTTCTTCCAATCCGCCCTCTCTTCCGCCGTCTTCCGTGCCAATTCTCCAATTCTCCTAAATTCTCTCTTCTTCTTTATCGCATGAAGAATCTTCCCCGCCAGATCATCCACATCCCCATCACGGAACAACCACCCGTTGACTCCATCCTCAATCCATTCTCTATTCCCTGCAATGTCAGACACTAAACATGGAAGCCCGCTCGCCATCGCCTCCATCAATGTCACAGACGAACCGTCCACGTGCGACGGTGAAATATACACATCCGCCATGTGATACCAGCGCGGCAAGTCGCGTTGACCCACCTGCCCCCCAAAATGGACTCTCTCCATCACCCCACCCTTCATCAAGATCTGACGGATGTGATTCCCCTGCGAGCCTCCGCCAAGCAGAATCAGATTCACATTCGGGTTTTCACTCGCCACCCTAACAAACGCCTTCGCCAAAACATCCACCCTATAGATCGCCTCCCACGTGCGGCTGCAAAACAAAGTTATCTCCTTCGACTGTTTACTGCTCACTGATAACTTTTTCTTTCTTCTTTCCTCTTTCTTCGGCAAGAAATGTTCTAAATCAATCCCCCACGGAAACACCACCGTCCGCTCAGGCTCCATCCCAAACGTAACCGCCTTCTCCCTCGTAACATTCGCATCGCTAGTAAAAAACGCACTCCGCCGTAACGTGTAACTCGTAACTTGTTTCATCCACCAACTCTTATCCGCATCCATCACCAAATCATAGCCCCACGACATCGCCAGCAAGTGACGGAATCCGCTCAACGCGACGAGGAATGCGCAATTTTGGATCGGACCCGCATGAATGATGTCAGGCTGAATCTCTTTGATGATGCGTCGCAGGTCTAAGGTCAAGCGCGGCACATCCCGCCAACGGAACTCATGCTTGCCTCCCGCCCATAATATCTGCCGAACATTCTCAGGGACAGGACGATCCTCCGTCTGTCGAGTCGTCGCCTCGAGTTGCAAAAAATAGACTTCATGTTTCGTCTGCGACAACGAAAACAGAAATCGGTAATCGTGAGGGGTGTAATTTTTCGAGAAATAAATGACTTTCAAGGTTTCACGTTCCAAGTATCAGGTTTCAAGTTTTCGAAGTCGTTGTTGGCTTCGCGGGGCGATGTGAATTTTTTAGAACAGCCTTTTTCAACCCACCGATGATTGCTTGAGTCTTTTCGCTTGATCGTAACAAGTTTGAAACACATCTTGATTAATATACTTAACGTCCAGTGCCGCATAACACAGAGATTGGACTTCCACGGCAGAACGCCGCGCCATTCCTAAAAAGCGCGCAAATTCGATGGAGGATTCATTATCGAGCCCTTCCGCAATATTTGTCATTGAAGATAACGCCGCCTCTCAAAACTGATCTCTCATCCCAAAATCCTTTGCAAACGCTCCATCTGATGTAACCTTGTATGCCATCTGCATTAACTTCCGCGCTTCTTGCCACGCAATCAAATCCTCAAACCGCGTCACTGTTGCCATTTCAGCCTCCTTTGTATGAATCATTAAACATCAACTTACCACTTGAAACGTAGAACATGAAACGTGGAACTCTATACCCCTAAATCCGTCCATCTTAATTCCTGCCCATACTTGAAATCATGCAATGCCTTTGTCCCAATGACATTCTGAATCTGGTCAGGTTTGATCGCCCCAGGCGTCGCAGGGCGCAGCACGTCAATCATCTCGCGTGTGAAGACTTCGCCAGCCTTGATATCCCTCGCCGCCCGCAGACAGCGACGTTGCACAACAGCGGTATCAATCTCATTCTCCGCGATAAATTTATCCGCAGAGCCAAGCGAGCGTTCGAGCAGACGCGTCTCCTCGACCATGCGCGCCCACTTGGCAGGGTCCATCGCAAACTTGTGGTCTGGACCTTCACGGTCGTTGCTGTCGGTGAAGTGACGCTCGATGACGCGCGCGCCAAGCGTCACCGCGCCGAGAACGGGAGCGACCGCGTGGGTGTGATCGGAGAGTCCCAGAATCACATCGGGGAACATCGTCGCGTAGGTTTTCAAAACGTTGATATGTAAATGATCGTAGTTATTCGGGCTGGCAGTGTAGTTTGTGTTGCATTGCATCAACACGAGCTGTTTGTTGATCTTCAAAATCGCATGGACAGCCTTCTGCACCTCGCCGATCGTGGACGCGCCCGTGGCGATAAAGAACGGCTTGCCCTTGCTCGCCATGCGCTCCAACGCTTCGATCCAGTCAATCTCGCCCGAGCCTGCTTTATAAACAGGCACATACGGGTCAAGAAAATCAATCGCGGCGAAATCATACGGCGACGAGAAATAGTGGATGCCCACTTCCTGACATTCTTCCATGAGCGTCATCGTCCACGCGAAGGGAATGGATGCGGCGCGGTACACCTCAGTCACCGATTTTTTCCACGCCGCCTGATGGCTGACTTGCGCGTTCATGTGCGAGAAGCCATAATCCGAAACGATCTTCGGCGCATCGAAGTTCTGGAACTTGGCGGCATCCGCTCCCGCCTCTTTCGCAAGTTTGATGAGCAGTTTCGCCCGCTCCAAATCCCCATCGTGGTTCGCCGCGATGTCAGCGATGAAATAGGTGGGATGGTTCAAATCAATCGTTCGATTTCCAAAGTTGATTTCCATGTTGTCCTCAAAATATTTTCGTGTTACTCAAAGCATGTCACCCTGAGCGTTAGCGAAGGGTCTCTACTTCCATAGGAGAGGGGCTTCGCTCCGCTCAACATGACATGGCTAAAGAGTGTGCGCTCTACATTGGATTTGAGAAGTTCAATAGGCATAATAAATTACTCACACCCTGCGCTGGATACCGGAAGTTGTATTTCACGTGATTGGATTATTCTATTAATTAGTTCTTGTAGTTCCTCCAAATTCTTAAAGGCTTTGTAACTGGGCTTCGCCATAATGCCATTTGTCCACGCAACCAAGTTTGACTTTTCACCGTTAATCAGATAAAGATCGAAATTAGATATTGGAAATTGATACCCAAGCATTTGATCTTCAGGAACCACAAACGGAGATGAATATTCAAAAAAATCAATGGAGATTGCCTTTTGATAAATTGCATCCAATTCCTCATCTGTCAGGACAAATGGAAATTCATATTCATTTACGTTATCAACAGGGGAATGTATTAGAGTTTGCTTCGCCGAATCTAAAACATAAAAGGGTATCAGGTCACATGCAAAATCTTTGTAAATAAAAGAAAAGTTATCTGCACGCGGAGGAATAGGCGCAGCGCCACATGAAGCGATGAACACATTAAGAATAAAAATCACACTAACGATCATATTTTTCATAGTCAACCTATCTCCCAATCCTCCCCAAACGCATCTTCGTGCTTCAAATCGTAGCCGAATACACGGTCAAAGCTGGAGTGACCGAGAAGGATCGCGCGAAGCGGTGCGAACATCAGCCAGAGCGTGAACGTTAGGGCGCCGAAGCGGGGATTTGCCAAATAGCCGATCATGCTCAAATCGGGCGCGAAGAACCTCAGCGCGTGCCATCCCCAACCGTAGTCCAATCCAGAAAAAAGAAGGGGGGCGAAGCCGAACAAAAAGAGTCCTTCAAGTTTGAGCAGGTTTTTCATCGAGTCTCCTCGTACCGCAAAATTAATTTTGCGTTACTGTTGATAACTCCTGATTTTCTGTGGATAACCCTGCTGGAACTGTGTATAGAAACCGTCCAAACCAGTGGAGAACGCGGGGATTTCGCCGCCCAGATCGGTGGATAACTTGTGGACAGACAGCCATAAATTGTGGGAACGCGGGGCGGTCAGACTCGACCGTTCGACGGATTGCGGCGCGATCAGGCTTTCTCTCAGCCCGAACTTTCGCGCCACCTCCACGCCGAACTGATACTTGCTCATCGCCTGCGCGCCGACGACGTGATACAGCCCGCGCAGATCTTTCTCGAGCATGGCGATGAGCGTCTGCGCAAGATGATTGACCCACATCGGGCAGAAGATGACATCCGTGAACCCGTTGACGTTCTTGCCCTCGCTCAAGTTGTTGACGAAGAATTCTGAAAGGCTTCTTTTTGCTCCTAATGACCAACCAAAAAAATTAACTCTGGCAATAATCGCCTGTGGATTGACTTGTTGAACAGCGCGCTCGCCATCCAGTTTTGTCTGTGAATAAACCCCAGGCGGATTTGGTTCATCTTCCTCTGTGTAAATTCCTTCTTTCGTGCCATCAAAAACCGAATCGGTAGAAAGATGTACGAAAGGAATTTCTCTTTTCACACAGGCTATGGCTAAATCCCTAGGAAGTTCTGTATTAAGTATTCTTGCTTGCTCTGGATCTTCTTCACATTTTTCAAGATTTGCCAACGCCGCGCAATTGATGAACCAATCAGGGTTGGTTGAATCGAGGATGGAATTGATATCATCCTTTTTGAGAATATCAGCTCTTATCACCTGAAACGGAGCAGACTTCAACTTGCCGCGATCAATACCGATGACTTCATGCTCGCGCATTGCTTCAAGGGCGAGATTGATTCCGAGGAGTCCGCTGGCGCCAGTGATTAAGAGTCTCATGTTTTAAGTTCCACGTTTCAAGCGTCAAGTTCCAGGTGTCAAGTTTCAAGTTCTAGGTGTCACGAATTTGTGGCTGGTTTGTTGGAGCGGCGGGAATTTTTTAGAATGGCTTTCTTCAATCCACCGATGATGGCTTGAGTCTTTCTGGCTTGATCATAATGCGCTTTGAAAGATTCGTCTTTAATATAGTGTGCATCCAAAGCCACATAGAACAAAGACTGAACTTCAACAGCGGAGCGACGTGCCATCCCCAGAAAACGAGCAAACTCTGCAGTTGACTCATTGTCGAATCCTTCTGCAATATTGGTCATGGAAGAAACAGCCGCTCGTTGAATTTGATCTTTCAATCCAAAATCCTTGGCGAACAACCCGTCCGATGTTATTTTGTAAATCATACTCACTAATTTCCGCGCTTCCTGCCATGCGATCAAATCTTCAAATTTCGTTATTGCTGTCATTCCTGCCTCCTTTGGGAATTTGAACAAAGAACATGGAACTTGAGACGCGAATCGTGAAACTTTTACCCCTCCAATTTCCCTTGCTTAAACAACTCCTCAAACGGCGCGACGAATTTCTTGATGCCGTCAATATCCAGCCATTCAGAGTTGTTATCGCTGGTGTAGGTAAATCCATCGGGGAGCGGCTTGCCTTTGTCCTTCCACGAGTAGCCAAACCACGTCGCTTCGGCGGGTTGGATGACATACATCGAATCGAGTTCGACGGAGTGACGCGCTTCATCGTCCGAGATCAAGTCTTCGTGCAATTTTTCGCCAGGGCGGATGCCGATGATATTAATCTTCGCGTTCGGCACGATGGCTTTGGCAAGGTCAATAACTTTGGTGCTGGGAATTTTCGGCACGAACACTTCGCCGCCTTCCATCTGTTCGATGCAATCAATGACGAATTTAACTCCCTGATCCAGCGACAGCCAAAAGCGCGTCATGCGTTCATCGGTGATTGTGATCATCCCGCTCTCGCGCTGTTTGAGGAACAACGGCACGACCGATCCGCGCGAGCCGACGACGTTTCCATATCGAACGCACGAGTAGCGAGTCGCTGTCCCTGCGGCGTAAGCATTGTTTTGAACGGTCAATTTTTCGGCGGCAAGTTTTGTCGCGCCATATAAATTCGCGGGGCTGACGGCTTTGTCCGTGCTGATGGTCATCACCTTTTTCACGCCCGCATCCAACGCGGCTTCGACGACGTTTGCCGTGCCCATGATGTTGGTCTTGATGGCTTCCATTGGGTTGTATTCGCAAGCGGGAACCTGCTTCAACGCCGCCGCATGGACGACGATATTCACGCCGTGCATCGCGCGGACGAGCCGCTCGCGGTCGCGGATGTCGCCAATGAAATAGCGCAGGGACGGATGGTTGAATTCGCCCACTTGCATTTCGTGCTGTTTCAACTCGTCGCGGCTGAAGATGATGACCTTCTTCGGCTGTTTCTCGGCAAGCAACGTCTGTGTGAACTTCTTGCCGAAGGATCCTGTCCCACCTGTGATGAGGATGACTTGATTTTTCCAGTCCATGATTTCTCCTATATGTCGTTGCGAGTCTTCGAGAAGCAATCTCCTGTTATCAAATAACAGATTGTTTCGAGGAGATTGCTTCGGGCTTCGCCCTCGCAACGACATGAATTACTTTATCGCTTCAAACAAACCAGAATCTTTTGTGATAAAGATTTTGCCTTTTTCTTTCAACTCTTTTGCCAACTCGTTTTGTAGTTTCGCAAATTCGTCATCTGAAAGCTCGCCTGCCCGAACGCCTGAACGAAAGTAAGCGACCAGCGGCTCTAGTTCAGTCACATGCAAACTGTCTTCATAGCGCAATACTCGCACATTCGGAAAAAATGGTTTCAACTGATCCAATCCGTTTTCGAGAGTAAAGAGATTAGCGAACGAATCCCAAACTTTGCTTTTGTGGATTTGACGAAACCAGTTTGTGATTTCCTTCAAATGATTATCGCCGACCGTCGTCGCAAAGAGACGACCGTCCATTTTCAAAACACGTTTGATCTCGCCGATCGCCTTCGCTCTATCAGGGACATGATACAGCATGTG
>MWTB01000022.1 GCA_002050275.1 Anaerolineae bacterium UTCFX1 | reverse complement strand
GTGAGACAGGTCGGTCTCTATCCGCTGTGGGCGTAAGGGATTTGAGAGGAGCTGCTCCTAGTACGAGAGGACCGGAGTGGACTGACCTCTGGTGTGCCAGTTGTTCCGCCAGGAGCATAGCTGGGTAGCTACGTCGGGCAGAGATAACCGCTGAAAGCATCTAAGTGGGAAACTCGCCTCAAGATTAGATCCCTGTAGTCCAGTTAATGGAGTAAGACCGCAGGTAGACCACCTGCTATATAGGCGACAAGTGTAAGCGCAGCAATGTGTTCAGCTAAGTCGTACTAATGGTCGAGGGCTGAATCCCGTGGTGCGGAGAACTTATTACTCTTCCGTGTAGAATCAATCAGTTGCTGTTCAGACATTACTTGTGAAATAGTCCCTTGGTGATTGGAGCGACGGGGGTACACCCGGTCACATCCCGAACCCGGCAGTTAAGCCCGTCAGCGCCGATGGTACTTGGAGGGCGACCTCCTGGGAGAGTAGGTCATTGCCAAGGGACTTTTCTTAACTTTTTACGCGCGCAGTCTTCTCAACTGCGCGCGCTTCATGTATAATGCGCCAGTAGTTCGGTTGAAAGATACGGCTTCGCTTAGCGGAGAGGAACGTGAAGCGCGCGATTTGATCCCCTTGATCTTGTCTCCGTTTCGACTTATTGTTATCTATTCGCCGGCTCTGCGCGATTGCAGGGTTTTTATTTCTATGCGGAAAGGAGGTGACTTCGTTTGGCTTCTGTAAATCTTCGCAACGGCGAATCGCAAGACTCGCTGTTGAAACGTTTTCGTAAAAAGGTCGTGAAAAGCGGCGTGCTGAGCACGGTCCGTCGCAAACGCTGGTTCGTCTCCAAGAGCGAGCAACGCCGCATGGAGAAGAAAAAGGCTATCCGCCGCATTAAACGACGTTCATTCACCCGCGACGGCGAATGAAACTAATAGAAAGAAGAGAATATGGCTAAAGAGGACGATAAAATTCGGGCTGAGGGCGTCGTAGTGGAAGCGTTGCCTAGCACCCAATTTCGCGTGAGGCTTGATAATGGGCACGAAGTGCTTGCGTACCTCTCCGGCAAAATGCGCAAACACTACATCCGTATTTTGCTTGGCGATCGTGTTGTAATAGAAATGTCGCCATATGACTTGACGCGTGCGCGTATCACTTTCCGTCAGCGTAAGAACGCGCCTGCGCCATCGGACACATAATCCGCCATTCTTTTTAATGAATTAAAACGGCTCCCAAAATTTCGGGAGCCGTTTTCCATTAGAGGCGGGGCGAAGCCCCGCTTATTGCGAGCTATTTCGAGCGGAGTTGATTGCCGCATGTGCGGCAGAAGCGATCGCCCGACGCCGAACGTGCGCCGCATTCGTGACAGTATCGCGTTTGCCCAGCGGTTTCCGATTCCGCAGTTTTTGCGCGTCGTCGAGTTTGTCGCCCGGAGGCTGAGCTTCCGCGTAGCGATCTCCAATAGAAAAATACGGAAAACGCGATCATAGCGAGCCCCGCCAGTCCGATAAGCCAAGGGATTTGATCTACCGATACGCGCCCCGGCGTTTGTTCATCTATCGGCGCGGAGAGTTGGACTTGGCTTACTGCGCCCAGATCGGAGAGCGTTTCGCTTTCGCGTTCATAACTGATCGTCAGTTGGTACGGCTGCCCTAATTTCAACGCTGAGGCTTCGTTTGTCCCGAGCAAATGCGCTCCATCGGATGTCAGCCCTAATGAAGCGAATGGGAAGGAAGGCTGCACGTTCGCGCTGTCGGCAGGCAGTTGAACTTGAAGATTGAACCGGTTGACGGGATAGTCGCCGAGCCAATCAAAAGTGAAAGAGCGCTTATTTCCTTCGCGCTGCAACGGCTGATAGTATTCGATGCGATATGGCGCGTATTCTTCCACGGTCAGGATGATGGTTTTCCACTTGCCTTGTTCGGCGGAGTTTTCAAAGGGTGCGTTGACGAGTTGCCCGTCCATTTCGTACGCCGTGGCAATTAAGTTGCCCTCGCTAGGGAAGCGTAATGTCGCTTTGACCGGTAGAGATACGCTACTTGAAACGATAAACTCTTGGATTACCAACATGCTGGGCTGATCGTATTCTGCCCATAAGGCAACATCCATCGATTCGAATTGCACGCTGTCTTGCGCCGCGGCGCGCGTGGGGATTAGAAAACAGAGTAGAAAAAGGAACAGCAAGCGCCAGTTGCGCATAGAATCAACCTCCGAAATATCGCTGAATCTTACCATAGAGCCGTTATCGAGAACGCCGGCAGATTTATGCGCCCGTCAACGCGCGGATCAATTTCCAACACATCAAGTTAGCGGGCGTTTCGATCTGATATTTTCTTGCAATGGATACGATCGCGCCGTTGATCGCGTCAATTTCTGTGGGCGCGTTGCGCAGCGTGTCTTGCAGCATAGACGATCGATTCGCGGCGGTTTTATGCGCCGCATCTTCCGCTGCCGCCACCGGGTCGGCGTATGGCAGCGTTATACCTTCTGCGCGAGCGACTTCCGCCGCTTCGCGCGCTAGTTGTGCCATTAGTTCGTGCGCGGAGGGGCGGGTCAATATCTCTCCATTTGTCGTGCGCAACAACGCAGTGAGAGGGTTGAGCGCGGCGTTGATGATCAGTTTTCCCCAGACCAGCGAACGCGCGTCTGCGACGGTATGAACATCGAAATGCGCTAAGGTCAGCGCCGCTTCCAGCGGAGCGATGCGGGGATGCTCTTGCATGAAAACGCTCCCGCCGCCGCCAGCTTGCGTAAGCCCCGGTGCGACCAGCGTAGCGCCGATGATCACGTTCCCTAATATTGCGCGTTGAGCCGTCAATGCGTTGGCGAGGATTTCGTAATTGCCTAATCCGTTTTGAAGCGTGACTGCGATCCCATCATTTGCCAAACAGTTTGTGAGTTGTTTAGCGGCGCGTTCAGTTTGCCAGGCTTTAACAAGCAGTAACGCATATTTTGCGTCGACGCATTCGCGCGCGTCGCTCGTTGCGCGGATGTTTGCGCGACGGATGCTGCCATCGGCGGCGAGGACGCGCGCGCCGTCCTTTTGCAGCGCCGCAACGCCTGCTTTCCACGTGCCGAGCATAGTGATGCGATGCCCCGCTTCCGCCAGCCGCGCCGCGAACAGCGTGCCCAGCGCGCCGGTGCCGACGATCAGAATTTCAAGCGATGAATGGCGAATTGGGCTGTTCATAACGTTGCCAATTGCCGTTCAGGCGTTTATTTCATGCAGCAACGCGTCCCACTCAACATCCTTCATTTCGACAGTATGTTCTTGCGCGGGGAAACGCTTGGATTCAACTTCTTCGATATATTGGCTGAACGCTTTTTGCATGGCGCTGTGAAAATCCGCGTATTGTTTGACGAACTTCGGCGTAAAGCGATCGAATAGACCGAGCAGATCGTGCGTGACGAGTACCTGCCCATCGCAGCCTGCGCCTGCGCCGATGCCGATGGTGGGAATGGAGATTTTCTTTGAGATCAATTCTGCCAGCCGCGCCGGAACCGACTCAAGCACGATTGAGAAGCAACCCGCGTCTTCGAGGATGAGCGCGTCTTCGACGAGTCGCTTCGCGGCTGCGGCGGTTTTCCCTTGCGCGCGAAATCCGCCGAGTTGGTTAACCGATTGCGGCGTGAGCCCGAGATGTCCCATGACGGGGATGCCAGCCTCAACGATAGAGCGAATCGCGCCGGCGCGTTCGTGCCCGCCTTCGAGTTTGATCGCGTCCATGCCGCCATGCTGAAGGAACCGCCCGGCGTTGCGCGTCGCCTCTTCGACGGAAACCTGATACGACATGAACGGCATGTCGCCGACTAACAGAGCAGATTTCGCTCCGCGCGATACGGCGCGACAATGGTGGAGCATCTCTTCCATCGTGACGGGGAGCGTGTTTTCGTATCCCAGCACTACCATCCCAAGCGAATCGCCGACGAGGATGGAATCGATTCCCGCTTTATCCATTGCCAGCGCGGTTGGATAGTCGTAGGCGGTCAACATAGTGATGATTTCGCCGCGCTCTTTTTTCTGACGATAGGCGAGCGTGGTCATCTTCTTGCGCGCAGTTGTGAATGTATTCGTAGAAACAGAAGTTGTGGACATGGTATCCTCCAATAAAAAGGTAGGAGCCGTTGGGTGCGGTCGTCCCCTGCTTGCCGCAAAGAACAGGCTGAGATTTTTCGTCGCGTTCACGCTGGGCGGATACGCGCGATGCGTTTATTATTCCATAATTCTCCTTTTTCGCCTATAATAAAATTATCAATAATTTACATACTGTATAGAAGCGGCGCATACGCCGCCTCTACTGAAAAGAGGAGATAAACCATGAGACGCATGTTTGGCTTTTTGATCGGGATCGGAGTTGGAGGGCTTGTCGGTGCGACGATCGCGCTGTTGCTGACGCCGGAATCGGGCGAAGAATTACGCGGGATGATTCGCGCGCGCGGTGAAAACTTCTTCAATGATGTGCGCCATGCGGCAGATGAGCGGCGGATCGAGCTCCGTCAGCGTTTGGAAGAAATGCGCGCGCCGCGAGAGGAATAGCGCGTAGGCTGATGCGCGCTAACTTGTCTGTGTATTGGTTTGTTTGAGCAAGCCTTCGTAAAATTCCTCTGCGCGCCGCATTGTGTTCTTGTACTCTGCCCGTGCAGAAATAATCTCTCGGTTTAACTCTGCGGCTTCTTCCCGCAGAGTTTTATTTTCTAGCGCATAAATGATCGCTGACGCGATGGATTGCGGATCGTTCGAATCGAACAATAGCCCGTTCTTATTTGGCGTAATCCACTCGCGGATGGACTCCAGATCGCCCGCGACGGGGAAGCATCCGCACGCCATGCTTTCGAGCAATGTGTTGGGCGTTCCATCGTGAATGGACGGCGAGATCATAATTTGCGCGCAGCGATACAACTCGGCGATTTGCTCCTGAGAAAGCGTTCCGAGAAGTTCTACCGAACGCTCGATGCGATGCTCTTTGATCTTCCAAAGCGCAGCTTCTTCTCCAGCCATGCCGATGCAGATAAATTTTGCCTTGGGATGTTTTGACAAAACTAATGGAATGGACTTGAAAAACATATCGTTGCGCACATAAGCGCGAAACCCGCGTGGATTCAGAATAATCGGCTCTTCAACAGGCTGCCGAGGCGGATAAAAAATATCGGATCGAATGCCGCCATTCCCCGGTGCGACGAGCGTAGGTTTTGATGAATCGAATCCCCATTCAGCCGCCAGCCGAATATCGCGATGACAGTCGGAGTGAACTGCGTCTGCCGCTTGCAACGCTTGGCGGGTATAGCGGCGCATCAGCGGTGTAGACGGCGCATGCAGGGTGAAGTCGTTGCCCCAAGTAGAGAGCGCGAGCGGAATATCGCCGCACGCGTTCGCGGCGATCATTCCTTCGTAGGGAATCCGCATCGCATGAACGAGGTCGGGCTGAATCGCGTCTATGAATGCACGAAGACGCTTTGTTGCGCGGCGAATGGTCAAAGGACCGAGCCAGCGTCGAATGAGCGTGCGCAGTCCTAAGGTCCGAGCGGAAGCGCCGCCGGGGCGTTGAGTCGCTTTCTTAAGTCCGCTGAAGGCGACAGGGATGATCTCCATTCGCTTAACGGGGAAATCTAGCGTTGTGGAAAATGTAGAGGCGATATAAACCTCGTCTCCGTGTTCGGCGAAATGGCGCATCCAATTGCGCGCGATGGGCGAACGCGCGTCAACGACGAATAGAATTTTCATGCCGGCGATTATACGTCATTGTCCGAAGCACCGTTACAGGGTATATTTGCCGAGTCGGATAGTTGAAATTACTTTATAAATAAGAGGTATGTCATGAAGCAAATTTGCGTTGTCGGCGTAGGCTACGTCGGTTTGGTAACCGGCGCTTGTTTCGCCGATCTGGGGAACCGCGTGATCGCGTTGGATGTGGACGCGAAACGGATTGAAAATCTTAATCAAGGCATTATGCCTATTTATGAACCGGGCTTGGAAGAACTTGTGCTTCGTAACGTGAAGGCTGGACGGTTGAGCTTTACTACATCGTATGCCGAGGCGTTGAAAGGCGCGGAATACGCCTTCATTGCGGTGGGAACCCCCGAAGGCGTGGATGGCGCGGCAGATTTGCAGTATGTGGAGATCGCCGCGCGCTCGTTGGCTCAGAACATGACTGCGCCGCTGATTGTCATCAATAAATCTACGGTTCCTATTGGGACGGGGGACTGGGTCGCCGATATTGTGAAATCCGCTCAACCCAAACCGATTGAGTTTGCGGTCGTCTCATGCCCCGAGTTTTTACGCGAAGGATCCGCCATTACTGACTTTATGTCTCCGCATCGTAACGTGATCGGTTCGCTCGACAAAGATGCGGCGAATAAGGTAGCGCAGTTGCACCTGCCGTTGCGCGCTCCTATCGTGATCACCGATTTGCGCACCGCGGAGATGATCAAATATGCAAGCAATGCTTTCCTTGCCGCGAAGATTTCGTTCATCAACGAGATTGCCGATATTTGCGAAGCCTACGGGGCGGACGTGAAAGAGGTCGCCGCGGGTATGGGCTACGATCCGCGCATTGGGCGTTACTTCCTCGATGCAGGGCTGGGCTGGGGCGGCTCTTGTTTTCCGAAAGACGTGCAGGCGTTAGCGTTCATGGCGAAACAGAAAGGGCTTGATCCGCGTATCCTCAACGATGCGGTGGAAGTTAACTACAACCGCCGGCGCGACGTTCCCAAACAAGTGGAAGCGCTCCTCGGCGGCAACCTGCGAGGAAAAACGGTCGGCATGTTAGGATTGGCGTTCAAAGAGAACACGGATGACATGCGCGATGCGCCGTCTGTAGATATTTCAAATGCGTTGATCGCCGCCGGCGCCAAAGTGCGCGCCTACGACCCGGTGGCGCGCAAGTCTGCCGCTCCGTTGATGCCTGCGGTGGAAATTATTGACGATGTGTATGTTATGGCAGAAGGCTGCGATGCGCTGGTCGTCGTCACGCCGTGGAATGAATTTAAGCAACTTAATTTGGAAAAAATTAAAGGCAAGATGAAGAGTCCGGTCATTTACGATGGTAGGAATATCTACGATCCGCCGCGTATGAAAGAGATGGGATTTAACTATCGCGCCATTGGGCGCCCTACGAACGGCGCGTAAGCGATGCCTGTATGACCACTCCTCCTATTTGCGATTACGAAGGCTCTGATTACCAGACCTCCTTTTGGGATCGAGGCGGGCGCGAGTATGAAGACCGCGCGGAAGCCATCGCCCTTTGCCGACTCTTGCCCGCAAGCGGGCGGCTTCTCTTGGAATTGGGCGCCGGCGCAGGACGCAACACGCCGCGCTATCGGAATTTTGAGCGTATCGTCCTGCTCGACTATTCACGCACTCAATTGGAACAGGCGCAGCGACGGCTTGGCGCGTCCGACGCTTATATTTATGTAGCGGCGGACGTCTATCGCCTGCCGTTCGTAGATGGGCTGTTTGATGCGGCGACGATGATTCGCGTTCTGCACCACATGGCAGATGCGCCCAAGGCGTTGGAACAGGTTAGGAATTGCCTGCAACCGAACGGCGTTTTTATTCTGGAGTATGCGAATAAACTTAATCTCAAAGCTATAGCGCGTTATTGGCTCGGTAAGCAGGCGTGGAATCCGTTTACGCTGGAGCCGGTTGAGTTTGTGAAATTAAATTTTGACTTCCATCCTAAAGCGATTCGTCAATGGCTGGCGGAGTTGGGGTTTGCCGTCAGGCGGACGTTAACCCTCTCGCACTTCCGTGTAGGAGCGCTGAAGAGGACGGTTCCGACGCGCGTTCTTGTCTTCTTCGATTCGCTTTTGCAATGGACTGGCGCGTTTATTCAAATGGCGCCGTCTGTGTTTGTAAAAGCCCAACTTACAAAACAAGGCATTGTTCCGCAAGTAGAACGAGAAAGCGTTTTATCTTACTTTAAATGCCCCAACTGTGGATATCATCCATTAGAAGATAGAGAATCCTATTTAGAATGTTCGCGGTGTAAAAAGCGCTGGGGAGTTGCGGAAGGAATTTACGATTTTAGAGAACCGCCCGCATCGTAAAAAACGATCTTCCTTAAAAGAATAGCGCGCTCCCCTTGCGTAAGAGGAGCGCGCTTGATTCTTGCGGATAGATTTTTATACAGGGTTTTCCAGCCTTCGCGCTCGAATTAACGAGGCGACGATCGAAACGGTCAAGACGACGGCGATTACGCCGAGCGAGAAGCCGATAGGGATTTTATAAAGATCCATGATCAACATCTTAATGCCCACGAAGATCAGCACGATCGAAAGTCCAATTTTGAGATAATAGAATTTATCTATGACGCCGGCGAGTAGGAAGTAGAGCGCGCGCAGCCCAAGTATGGCGAAAACGTTGGACGTGTATACAATAAATGGATTGTCGGTTATTGCAAAAATAGCAGGGATGGAATCTAGAGCGAAGATCAAATCGGTGCTTTCGATTACCAGCAAGACGATGAAGAGCGGCGTTGCGATGAGTTTCCCGGCGCGGCGAACGAAAAACTTATCCTCTTCGTAAGCATCGGTGACGGGGAAAAAACGCCGAAAGAGCTTTACCGCCGGATTCTGTTCCGGGTGCACTTCTTCATTGTTGTGAGAAGCCATACGGAAACCTGTATAGATTAGAAACGCGCCGAAAACATACAGGATCCAATGAAACTGGTGAATGAGCGTCGCGCCTGCAAAGATTAATGCGCCGCGCATGATCAACGCGCCCAAGATGCCCCAAAACAGAACGCGGTGTTGATAAGCGGCGGCTACGGCGAAGAAATTGAACAGCATTACAAAGACAAAGATGTTGTCTACGCTGAGCGATTTCTCGATGAGATACCCCGCCAAAAAGGCAAGCGCAGCCTGACTGTGCGTGTATGAACTGCCCGGTGAAATAACGTCCCAGTAAAAATAAATACCCACATTAAAAAGAAGCGATAAACTGATCCAGATTACGCTCCAGATCGCCGCTTCTTTGATGGAGACTGCGTGCGACTTGCGATGAAAGACTCCTAGATCGATGGCGAGCAAGACGAGCACAAAGAGATTAAAGCCGATCCACAACCAGAGGGGTACGCCCATGTATATTCTCCTAGTAAATTGACTGTGGAATTTAAAGGCGAGACGCCACAGCCTTGATGATGTGGTAGTCTCGCCAGTAGTGCGAATTTATGCACATACGATTGACCGGGAATGTTCGTTCCGTCTTGACGACCAACCGGTGACGCCTATAAAAGCGCCATGGCTACTCCCTAACTGCGCCGATTGTATAGCGCCTTTCGTTTCTTTTTTTCGAAGATAAATAAACTCTAATCTTGCGCGTCTCTTCTTTTCAAAACTGAGAGGTTGCACGATGTGGGTGCGATTGTATGGTACTTTTATAAATACTGTTGGCGCTCTTCGAAATTTCGGTATAATTTTATTCTTCCTATTGTCGTTAAAACGACGCTAAATGATGAGACGCGAGCAGAATTATTTAATGGAGAGAGTATGACAATTCAACATCCCTCAACGCAAGGAGACGTTTTAGGGGCGCGGCGACTTATTGCTTTTATTGGTTTCGCGCTGATCTTGTTAAGCTTATTATTGATGTCTTCGGCGCCTATGTCCGATGAGATCGTCTTTCCGCCGTTCTCAGGTCTGGCAGCCTTAGGGTTGATCGTCTTTCTAGCCAGCGGCGCTATTAAGCCGAATAAATTCTGGGCGCGGCTCTCAGCGCTGGGGTTGTTTCAAGAACGGATATTTTGGTTGTTATTCGCCGTAACATTCTCCGGTATCGCTGCAAAAGGCTCGACTCTTTTTCAAGTAAGTTATATGCCTGTGACGTTGATCTGGTTGACTGGCGCGGTGGGTTACCTATTCGCATTTGTGCGCGGGAACGTTTCGTGGGCGACGATTGGGGCGAGAGTCCGAGAGCATCGTAATGAGATCCTGATCGTCATCGCTTTGATGATCGTCGCTGGCTTTTTACGCTTTTACGACCTTGGGCAATCTCCGCGCGTGTTAGACGGTGACGAAGGATTGGTGGGGCTTTCTGCGCAGGATACAACCGCTGGGAGGTTATCGAATCCATTTGAGTTATGGGAGAATTTCGGCGCGTTGTATTTGCAATTTATCAATTTTGCCTTCGGATTTTTCGGCGTATCTCCTTTTGCGTTACGCTTTTTCCCTGCCGTAGGGGGTGTGTTGGCAGTTCCGTCTTTATACCTTTTTGCCCGGCAGATCGGCGGACGACGCATTGCGTTGCTTACGGGGGCGTTGCTAACGATGTCGCATGTGCATATTCACTTCAGCCGCATTGCGTCGGTTGCCTACATTCAAGGCGTTTGGCTTGCGCCGTTAGAATTATATTTTCTGCTGAGCGGGCTTGAAAAGAGAAAGCCATGGCGGGCGGCTCTAGGCGGAATTCTATTAGCGATTCATTTCTCGGTCTATTTGGGCGCGCAAGTCCTTGCCGCATTAGTCGTAGTCTTTATGGCGCTTGTATTTCTTTTGAATCGAGCATGGTTCAAGGAAGCCTCCGGCGCGGCGTTCGCTTTCTTGGGAGGATGGTTAATCACGATTATCCCGGAAGCGTTCTATATCTCGCAGAATATAGGCGAGTTTATGAATCGACTTTCACGCGACGGAACGTTCCAGTCGGGTTGGTTGGCGAATACTATACGGGATACCGGGCGATCGGCGGCGTCCATCTTATTCGAGCGCGTAGTGCATGCGTTCATGTCTCTGCTGTATTACCCAGCCTTCGATTTCTACGGCTCTCCTTTGCCGATGCTGACCATGCTTACGGCGTTCTTATTTTTGATCGGGCTGGGCGTCGCTTTGTTGCGCGTTCGTTCGCCGAAATACCTGCTCTTGAACGGCTACTTTTGGAGCGCAACATTAGCCATAGGAATATTTGCGATACCGCCATCCGCCGATTCGTATCGGATGCTGATGGCGCTTCCGGCGGCGTTTATTCTAGCCGCTCTTGGGTTAGACCAAATCCTTAAACGTTTGGGAATTGGTTGGGATAACGCTAAAACAATTTATACGGTTGCGACTTCCCTAATTCTGGTTGGCTTATTGATTAACAACGTATGGATCTATTACGGCGATTTTGTGGGGAAATGTCGATTCGGCGGGAATCTAGAGAGTCGTTTTGCGTCGTATCTTGGGACGTATGTAGGCGATATTGAAAGCGAAGCGAGCGTTTATTTGCTTAGCGACGACGTTTATTTCTATGGAAGCCACGCCTCGACGGATTTCTTAAGCGGACGCAGAGAGTTAATCAATGTGCTGGCGCCGGCGGAGACGTTGGACCTGGTCAGCGGCGAGACGATCGTCGCTACCCCGAAACGAATTGCTGAATTAGCCGCTTGGGCTCGCCTGCATCCCGGCGGGAAACTGCATTATCGCTATGATTGCGATCAGACGATTCTGCTGGCGTATCAAATACCGTAAGAAGAGCTGTGGACCCGCGCGAATATGAACTTATGTTTCAAGTTGAAGATAAGCATTGGTGGTATCGCGGTATGGGCGCCATCATGCGAGCGTTGTTAAATCAACGTTACGAATCGGGGACGCGACTTAACATCTTAGATGCAGGTTGCGGTTCTGGAGGGGGGATATCTAACTTGCTTACGGATTACGGCTCTGTGACCGGCGTGGATATCGAACCCATCGCGCTGGCGTATTGTCAGAAACGATCGCTTTCACAAATAGCGCGCGCTTCCGTTATACGCCTGCCGTTCGCGAATGCGCAATTCGATATTGTCGCCAGTTTCGACGTGCTCTATGAACGTGCGGTTGCCGACGACCTTTCGGCGCTTTGCGAGTTTATGCGCGTTCTCGTGCCCGGTGGGCGGCTGTTCCTCCGCTTGCCCGCCTACGATTGGTTGCGCGGACAACACGATAGAACGACGCATGCTCGTAAACGGTATGCGCGTGAAGAGGTTAAGCGCTTGCTAACTCAAAGTGGATTCATCGTCGAGCGGCTTTCATTTGCGAATATGTTTCTATTTCCAATCGCTGCATTGAAACGATTGAGCGAACGGTTATTTTTCGCGCCGGGAGCGCGCTCTGATCTTGAACTTAATGCGGGATCATTAAACGGCGTTTTACGAACGGTTCTGACAAGCGAAGCGCCGTTTGTTGCAGGCGCCGGCTTGCCTTTTGGTTTGAGTATTGTCGCCGTCGGTCGGAAAATATGGGCGCGATGAATGAAATAAACGCTCGAAGGAAAATTGACAGCCTGAGCGCGGTCTTCCCGGCGTATAACGACGGCGGCACAATTGCGAGCATGATCGGCGCTGCTTCTATCGCATTGCGCCAAATATGCGATGATTATGAAATTATCGTTGTTAACGACGGCAGCTCGGATTATACAGCTGCCATGTTGGAAGAGATGAAAAGAAAATATCCTGAATTACGAGTCATTCAGCATTCTGTGAACTGCGGATATGGCGCGGCATTACGCGCGGGCTTCAAAGCGGCGACCAGGGAATGGGTCTTCTATACCGACGGCGATTCACAGTACAACCCGTTGGAATTAACATTGTTGGCGGACGCTTTACGCGCAGACGTAGACGCGGTGAACGGTTATAAACTCGCTCGCAACGATTCGTTTTTGCGAACGCTCATCGGCCGCGCGTATCATAATTTTGTGAAGTTATTCTTCCGCATACGCATTAGAGACGTAGATTGCGACTTCCGTTTAATTCCTCGTAGAATCCTCGACGAGATCGAGCTAGAGAGCGTCAGCGGGGCGATCTGCCTTGAGATGGTCAAGAAGATCGAAGATGCGGGATATGTGTTTGCCGAAGTTCCAGTCAATCATTATTCGCGCAAATACGGCGTTTCCCAATTCTTCGTCCCTTGGCGCATTATCCACACATTGCGGCAGTTGGCGGATCTCTATTGGAAACTTGTCATTCGGAAAGAACATAAGCGGAAGTAATCGCTGTCTTCGATCTCTTCTTGGGCTAGCGCGACGAAGGTTGCGATTAAATAAACAAAGCCCCGCTTGCGGCGGGACTTTGTTGTGAAGGCGGCTTTTATCGTTAAGATAGCGTCTCGCACCGAAACGAAACCATAGTCCAACTGTCAACCGTGAGAGGCGGCGGTAGTAGATAAGATTGGAGAAAAGCGGCAAAACTGTTCGCGTAGTAATCCATATCTAATTGCTCGTTAGCAGTCACCAGTATGAAAAGAGTAAAACGTTGGACAGACTCATCAGAGAGGTAGTAATCATAAACGACTGCTGCGTATCCGTCTTGAGGGCAGCTATAAGAATGAGCCTCTGGGCGTTCGTTTGGCGCTTTGGCGGAAAAAACGCGCCCTGCGAGAGATATGGCAATGTCGCCCTGTCCAGCCATTTTCTTCGACGAAGTGCATCGTAACGTATGGTCGTCGAGTTTCCAGCAATACAGAGGATATTCATCGCCGGAGGTAGTCTTGACCGAACCTGTCAATTCGTTTTTTGACAGATTCCCTTCGAAGTTGAAGATGAAGATAATGCCGCTGGACGACCATGTAACCTTGACGAGCGAGAGCGACGTTCCCTGTGCTTGCGCGGGGGAAACCGAACTGAATGCGAGCGCGAAAATGGCGCCCAGCAACACGATGGATTGAAAAATGCGCTTCATAGTTTTTCTCCTATGGAATAATGTTTTTTCCGCAGAGAAATCAGTTTTTTTCGACCACCCAAAAATGAGACAAACCAACGATTCTCAGCGGCGTCTGCTCCAGAAATTGTAGCACAATGCGCAGAAACTTTCCAACTATTTCAAACCGCGCAATGATATTATCATACGCGCCGAAGATGATAGTTCGCTCGATGAATGTCACGGGCAGCTTGCCGAAGAGGCGCTGCAAATCCCTTTTTGAATAAACGCGCACATGCGGAGCGAGTTTGTCGCGCAGTATGCGCGGCAGATAATTGACGAATAACTTATTGCCAAAATAATATTTCCCCTTCCAGTATATTCCGTGCGTTTCGACGGGATAGCCGCGATTGGGACAGAATAAAACGAGACGTCCGCCGGGCTTCAGCGTTCGGATCATCTCGCAAATGGCGGCGCGGTCGTCTTGTACATGTTCGATCACTTCATGGCTGAGAATCAGATCGAAGGTCTGCGATGGGAGCGGGAGGAATTCTCCGGCTGCGTTCAGGATATGCGGCGAATTGATCTTCGCTTCGCGGGCGCGTTCGAAGTCGTATTCTAACCCGATGACAGCGCCGCCGAAAGAGGCGAGGCGTTCGACGTACATGCCTACGCCGCAGCCGTTTTCGAGAATCGTCCCCTTGAGACGCTCTTCCGCAAATTGTGCGATCATTGCGAGGCGGCGTTGTTGTCCCGCCCGCCAAACGTACGAAGGTTCGCCGCGTAGAGCGGCTTTATCAAAGTTGCGTTGCGACATGGCATAGATTATATCTTGCATCTTTTTATTCCTCATGCTAAAATAAGGGCGTAGGTGAATTAAGCGGCACGCATTGGAAAGTGGGCTGATCCCCACTTTTTTGTTTGAAATAAGGAATATACGGAGTAATTGGCATGTCTAAGAACGAGTTTGCCCTCGCCTTCAATGAAGTGTTGGAGGAAAAACAGCTATCCAAAGAAATTATTCTTGGGGCGATCGAGTCCGCCATGGCGTCAGCCTATCGGCGGGCTGTTAACGCGTCTGCCGCTCAACATGTGGAGGCGAAGATTGACCCGGAGACCGGTAAAGCGCTGATCTTCGCCGAGAAAGAAGTCGTTGAAGACGTGTTGGAACCGAAGACCGAAGTATTGCTTGAAGAAGCGCGCAAGGCGAACCCTGAAGCGCAGTTGGGCGATATGGTCATCGTCGAAACTACTCCCGCCGATTTCGGACGCGTCGCTGCGCAAACTGCAAGGCAGGTGATTCAACAGCGCATTCGCGAAGCGGAACGCTCGAATCAGATGCAATACTTTGAACGACAAGTCGGCGAGATTGTTAGCGGCGTGGTGCAGGCGACGAATGCGCAAGTCACTACGCTTGGGCTGGATATGAAAGCCGAAGGCATTTTGCCCGCCAACCAGAGAATCCCCGGCGAACGTTTTAGACAGCATGAACGCGTCCGCGCGGTGGTGTTGGAAGTAAAGGACGGTTCGCGCGGTCCGCAAATCATTCTCTCGCGCGGGCATCGAAATTTTTTGCGCCGCCTGCTTGAAAATGAAGTTCCTGAAATTTATCATGGCGTGGTTGAGATCCGCGCGATTGCACGCGAACCCGGCGCGCGCGCCAAAGTGGCTGTGATGGCGACGCAGGCGGGCGTGGACCCGGTCGGCGCGTGCGTGGGCATTAAAGGCGTGCGCATTCAAGCCATCGTCAGAGAGCTGCACGATGAAAAAATTGACATCATTCAATGGGATCAAGACCCGGTCGTTTATATCTCTAAAGCCATCAGCCCGGCGCGAGTGAACGGCGTGTACGTTACGGAAGCAGAAGGCAATAAGACGGCGACGGTCGTGGTCTCTGAAGATCAGTTGAGTCTCGCCATTGGGCGCGATGGGCAGAATGCGCGCCTTGCGGCTAAATTGACCGGCTGGCGTATTGACATTAAGTCTATTACCGAGGCGGCGGGCGATGCGATTCAAAAATTGCAATCCGATCCGATGTTCGCTGAGATGCTGCCTGCCGCTGTCGAGTTGATTCCTGCGGTGGAAGAGATCCTCGCCAAAAAGGCGGAGAATCGTCCGATCACGCCCGAAGAATACACTTCGCTGAGTCAGTTTGTAGACCGGGTCGAGAAGCGTACAATTCGGATCAAAGAAGAAGCCGCGCGCGCCGAAGAGCAAACGACGGAATCTCAGCTCGATATTCCGACCGCTGCCTTTGGCATGTCGCTTGAGCAGGCTGGCATAAAAGAACATACTTTCAACATTCTCATCGAAGCCGGCTATGATACGGTCGGAAGTTTGATGACCATCCTCAAAACGGATCCGAACCGTGTGCTTGGGTTGCCCGGTATCGGGCCGAAAGCGATGCAGAATATCGAAGAAACGCTCGCTGCGCTTTCGTTCCCCGAATCGCCCTCCGCTGAAACGACGATTGAACCGACGACGGAAGTTAAAGCGCAACCCGAACCTGCGGCTGAAGGCGCAACGGCAGAGGAGACGAAAATCCCCGCTAAGAAAGAGACGCGAAAAGCCGTCGAAGAAGAAGATGACGATCGCGCGAAAGACGGTGTATCGTTGGAGGAATTGTTCGCCATGAAGCCGGAGATTTTCCAAACTGCCGGCGGCGAGGATGAATCGGGCGACAAGAAGAAGGGCAAGAAAGGCAAGAAGAAGACGACGGTCCTTGAATTTGACGAAGACCGCGGCGAAGTGGTCAGTCGCAAGAAACATAAACGCGGCGACGATGATTTTGACGGAGATGAATAACCTGCATCTTCTTACTCTCGATCTTTTTGGCGCGCGTCGAGGGACGCCGGGGCAAGCGGTTTAAGGGGTATGTCTAAGAAGCTGATCCGGCGAACGCGGCATACGCCTCAGCGAACGTGCGTGGGCTGTCGCGAGGTTCTACCGAAACGACAGCTGATCCGTATCGTGCGCGCGGCGGAAAGCGTGACGGTGGATGCGTCTGGCAGGTTGGCTGGACGCGGCGCCTACCTACACGACCGCCGCTCATGTTGGGAGCGCGGCTTACAAGGCGCGCTCGCGCATGCGTTGAAGACGAAATTGACGGAAGACGATCGCGCGCGGCTTGAAGAATTTATGAAAACTTTTCCGCTGGACGCGGAAGCTGGCGGAACAACGTGAGATAGATATTGCCGCTCATGAATGTTCCCTCAGTGGATAGGCGGATCCATCCTTTATGGATGAACTACCCCGCAGAATTTGGAGGCACATCTATGAGCGGTAATGGAATGAAAATTGAACTGCCAGCCAGCATTGTAGTGCGCGAGCTGGCGCAGAAGATCGAAAAAAGCCCTATAGACTTAATTAAAAAATTGATGACCAATGGCGTAATGGCGACCATCAATCAGTCGGTGGATTTTGATACCGCCGCGATTGTAGTGGCTGAATACGGCTTTGAGGCGATTCCTGAAGCGCTGGAAGAAGCGCCGGTCGAAACCGGCGTGGTGCCGCTTTGGCGGCAAATGATCGCCGGAGAAGATGCGGCGCTGTTGAAGGCGCGCCCGCCGGTAGTGACGATTCTTGGGCATGTAGATCACGGCAAGACGAGTCTGCTCGACGCTATCCGCCAAACGGAAGTGGCGGCGGGCGAGACCGGCGGCATTACGCAGCACATCGGCGCGTATCAGGTCGAGCAGAAGGGACGTTTGATCACCTTCCTCGACACGCCCGGTCACGCAGCGTTTACGCAGATGCGCGCGCGCGGCGCGCAAGGCGCCGATATCGTCGTGCTGGTCGTCGCCGCAGACGATGGCGTTATGCCGCAGACGCGCGAAGCCATCGCTCATGCCAAAGCCGCGCGCGTGCCGATCATTGTGGCGCTGAATAAGATAGATAAACCGACCGCCAATGCGGACCGCGTAAAGCAGCAACTCGCCGAGCAAGAACTCATCCCTGACGAATGGGGCGGCGGGACGATGGTGATCCCCGTTTCAGCGAAGCAGAAGCAAGGCATTGACGACTTGCTCGAAGCGATTCTGTTGGTTGCGGATACGCTGGAGATCAAAGCCAACCCCGCCGGCAAGGTGATCGGAACGGTCATTGAAGCGGAATTGGATAAATCGAGAGGCGTGATCGCTACGCTGCTCGTGCAAAATGGCACACTGCAAATGGGCGACGTGGTGGTAGCCGGTATAGCGCATGGAAAACTGCGCGCGCTGTCGGATTACAAAGGTAAAGCGGTGAAAAAGGCTGGACCTTCCACGCCGGTAGCGGCAATGGGATTGAGCGACGTGCCGTCCGCCGGCGACTTGTTCGAGGTGGTCGCTTCCGATAAAGAAGCGCGCGTTATCGTCGCTGAACGGATCGAAGCCGCGAAGACGCAGACGCAATCGAAAAAGAAAATGTCGCTGGAAGATTGGTTCTCCAACGTTAAATCGAGCGAGATGAAGGAACTCAACCTAATCGTCAAAGCCGACGTGCAAGGTTCGCTTGACCCGATCATCTCCGAATTGGATAAACTGAAACAGGACGAGATCAACTTGAAAGTCCTCTATGCTGAAGCAGGCAATATCGGTGAAAACGACGTTATGCTGGCTTCCGCTTCGCACGCGATTCTGATCGGGTTTAACGTTCAGGCGGACGTATCTGCGCGGCGGTTGGCGGAAAAAGAAGGCGTGGAGATTCGCTTGTACGAGATCATCTATCGCATGACTGAAGACGTTGAAAAAGCGCTGAAAGGCATGCTTGAACCCGACGTTAAAGAGAAGATCATCGGGCGTGCGCAAGCGCTGCGGGTCTTTTCCGCGTCGAAGTTTGGCAAGGTCGCCGGTTGCCGCGTCACCGAGGGCGAATTGCGCCGCAATGCAAAGGTGAAGCTCTATCGCGGAGCCGATCTGGTCTATGAAGGCGATATGGGATCGCTTCGTCACGAGAAGGAAGATGTTAAAGAGATTAAACAAGGCTATGAATGCGGCGTCGGCTTCAAAGGTTTCAACGATATCCAGCCCGGCGATCAGCTAGTTTGTTATGTGTTGGAGGAGGCGTAACCTGCCATGCCGTCCGCTATTCGAACTCAACGGATCGCCGACCGAATCCGCCGCGAGATTTCAGAGGTGTTGTTGCGCGAGATCAGCGATCCGCGGTTGCATCAGATCTTTATCACAGACGTGAAAGTAGATCGAGAACTTGCTTATGCGGATGTATACGTCTCTGCCATTGAAGGGGCGATGCGCTCACAAGAGGTTCTGGAGGGGCTGGAGTCAGCCTCTAGTTTCTTGCGGCGGACTCTCTCTCAACGCATTGAGTTGCGTTCTTTTCCGCGCTTGCGCTTTCATTGGGATGTAACGCCGGAAAACGCCGATCATATCGAAAGATTGCTGGCTGAACTGCGGGAGAAAAATAAAAATCGCGAGGACGCTACAAAGAAATGAACGAAGATATTTCCCGTTCGATTAAGGAAAGATTGGAAAAAGCGCGGCATGCGCTGATCGTTTCGCACGTTCGCCCCGACGGCGATGCGATCGGCTCGGCGCTGGCGCTGGGGCTGGCATTGAAAAACGCCGGGAAAACGGCGCAAATTGTCCTTGCCGACGGCGTTACGTCGTCCTTCCGCTATCTGGAAGGGAGCGAACTGATCGTGCGCGAGCCTAAGGAAGGCTACGATACCTTCATCACGGTAGATTGCGCCGACTTCAAACGCGTGGGGAAACCGTTTGAGAATTTTCCCGCGCCGGATATTAATATAGATCATCACAAAACGAACGAGCAGTTTGGAATGCTCAACCTCATCGAAGAAAAAGAAGTGGCGACCGCCGCGATCCTCGCCGCGCGTTTACCCGAATGGGGCTATGAAATTACTCAGCCTATCGCCGCCGCGCTGCTGGTGGGTATTGTGACCGATACGCTGGGCTTTCGCACATCTAATACGAACCCAACTGCGTTGCGTTTAAGCGCCGCGTTGATGGAAAAAGGGGTGGATTTGTCCGATCTCTACATGCGCTCGCTGGTTAAAAAATCATTCCCGGCGGCGAAATATTGGGGCATGGGTTTGTCCGGTTTGGAACAGAAGAATGGCATCGTCTGGGCGACGCTTACGCTGGAAGACCGCAAGCGCGCGGGTTACGGCGGCAACGACGACGCAGACTTGATCAATATGGTTTCCGCGATTGACGGAAATAAAGTGGGCATGATCTTCGTCGAACAGAACGACAGCCGCGTAAAAGTTTCGTGGCGGGCGTTGGATGCGAGTTTTGACGTTTCGCAAGTGGCGAAGAGCTTTCAGGGAGGCGGGCACGCCGCCGCGGCTGGCGCGGATATCACCGGCGCTTTGGAAGAAGTGCGAGAGGCAGTACTTAAGGCTACCCGGAATCTATTAAATCTTAATTAAATACTTATATTTATATGTCATACTTGGAGCGGAAATAAACCTGAGGAGGAAAAATGAACACTCAAGATATGAAGAACGCCATCTCCGGCGTGTTAGTGGTGGATAAGCCCGTCGGCATGACTTCGCACGACGTTGTTCAAGCGGTCCGAAATGGAACGGGATTGCGCCGCGCCGGTCATACCGGCACGCTCGATCCGCGCGCTTCGGGCGTGCTGGTCATTTTAGTCGGTCCCGCCGTCCGCTTGAGCGAATATGTGTCTGCGTCGGATAAACGTTACCAAGCCATTATCCGTTTGGGAGGCAGAACCGATACCTTTGACGCGGAAGGGCGGGTGACGCCGTCGGCTCAGCCGGTGAACGTGACTGAAGAGCAATTCGAGGAAGCGTTGAAAACGTTCGTCGGCGAGATCGAGCAAACGCCGCCGCCGTATTCCGCTGTCAAAGTGCAGGGACGCAAAGCCTATGAAATGGCGCGTCAGGGCGAACCGGTGGAGCTGGCTCCGCGTAAGATCACCGTGCACCACCTTGAAGTGTTGGAATGGGCGCCGCCGGAAGCCGTGATTGATGTGCATTGCTCATCCGGCACCTACGTTCGCTCGCTGGCGAACGATCTCGGTGAGAAGTTGGGCTGCGGCGCGTACTTGGTGGGTTTGCGTCGCACTAAAAGCGGACGATTTTCGTTGCGCGATGCGACTCCGCTCCGCAAACTGCAAGAGGCGTTTGCCGCCGGGAACTGGTACCAATACCTGATTCCCGCCGCCGAAGCTTTGGGCGATTGGCACGCCATCGAGCTCAGCCCAGACGACGTGGAAGGCGTGCGTCACGGTCATCGCGTGAAGGTCGCGGACGGCTCGGAAGTGGGCACGCGCGTGCGCGGTGTCAGCACGCAGGGCGAACTGGTCGCGTTGATGGAATGCTTAATAGGCGAAGACGGCAGCCCGATGTGGCAGCCGAAGAAAGTTTTCTTCACGAACGACGCCTAACTTGTACGGCTGAAAAATAACGGTTGTCATTCCAGCGCCGCCGGCGCTGGAATATTTTCTTATATGGAACATTACCGCTCTTTAGAAGGTTTTTTTGTCGAACGATCGTGGCTGACGGTTGGGACGTTCGATGGCGTACATCGCGGGCATCAGCGGGTGATTCAACGCCTCGTCGAAGGCGCGCGTGCGGCGGGAACGACCTCAGTCGCGCTGACTTTCGATCCGCACCCTGCCGCGTTATTTGGGCGCAGCGATATTAAATTGTTAACTCTGCCCGACGAACGAGCCGAACTTCTCGGCGGCTTGGGCGTGGATGTCGTTATTACGCATCCCTTCAACCGCGACGTGGCGGAAATGACCGCCTTTGATTTCATGCAACGCCTTCACTCTCACTTCAGGCTGGAACGCTTTATCCTCGGCTACGATTCCACGTTGGGAAAAGACCGCGAGGGCGATATCCCGCGTTTGACGGAGATCGGTACGGAGTTGGGATATACCGTTGAAGTTACGCCGGTTCTGAGCGATGAAAACGGCGTGATCTCGTCCACCAAGATCCGTACGTTGATCGCGGCGGGCGAGATGGCGCAAGCCGCGCGGTTGTTGACGCGCCCTTACCAGTTGCAGGGAGTTGTGATTCGCGGCGATCAGCGCGGACGGACGATCGGCTTTCCCACCGCTAATTTGGGGTATTCGGCGGAGAAGTTGATTCCCGCCGCCGGCATTTACGCCTGTTGGGCGTATTGCGGCAGCCAAAGATATAAAGCCGCGGTCAATATCGGCATTAACCCGACGTTCACGCCTGATAGAAGTTCGCTGAGCGTGGAAGCGTACCTGCTTGATTTCGATCGCGATATTTATGATGAAACGCTTCGGCTTGAATTTATCGTTCGGCTGCGCGATGAATTGAAATATAATTCGGCGAAAGCGCTGACGGCGCAGATCCAAAATGATGTGGAACGGACTCGTGAGGCGCTGGGAACGATATAGTCCGCTTTCTTGGAGGCCAACATGCGGAAGACAATCAGTTTTGCGTTAGCGCTAGCGATGATTTTGGCTGGTTGCGCCAGCCCAGCGCCTGCGTCGACAGTGACGGCAGCGCCGTCCGCAACGCACACGGCGGCGCCGACTTCCACGATCACGCCGACCGCGACGGCAACGCTCACGCCAACACCATCTCTCCCCTCCTACGGCGTGATTGACCCTAACATCGGGGAGAAACTCAAGGCGGAGGGGATAGTCGTCCCCGAGGAGCTTAAGAACTCCGAGTACAAGCTCGATCTGGCGACCGAATATCAAAAGACGGAGTGGGGCAATGCCTACGGGATAGACATCCCTATCACTGTGATCCCCGAGCGCGGCATCGCCTACGGTAAGTACCACATCAAAGGCATCGGGGCGACGCAGGAGGCGTGGAATGCGTACGCCGAGCAACACATCAAGTACATGTGGATCCACTACAGGGAGTACGGCGACCCAGCTGACCGCGAGATCACGCTCGAGCAGTATGTGGAGCTACTCAAGGCGGGGCGGGGCGGATTTGAGATCCCCCAGTACAACCCTGAGACGGGATTCTTTGATAAAAAGGCGATGGTCAACCCACTATCAGGCTATGTCAAAGTGATCTCGGATAATAAATATAAAGAGTTGCCGACCAAGCTGGATAGCTACGGTTCTGGGCTGTTTTATGTGGATGAAAATGGGACGATGTGGATTGCCAGGAATGATTTTGAGTATACGATAGGGGAGTGGATGGATCCGAAAAACCAACGCTACAAAACGAAACCATACCTTCGTCGCGTTGATGTGGCTTACCGATTAAGTTCTGGAATTGGAATCGTGGGAATCAGATCTAATTTTTGTCTCGCGACTGATGTTATGTCTACGGCGTGTATTAATGATAGTGGAAAAGTAGAAGCTAAGTATCGTGATTTGTCTGTTGGACTTCCCGCATTGTACAACCAGTGGGTAAAGGAATATGAGGCTGGCAACCATGATACTCAACCTCCAGTGTGGATCGAGGATTAGCCAACAATCCTGAGTTGTGAGGTGTGGTTGATTGAAGAGTGTGATTTGTGATAGGGTGGGAGGGTGAGGACAAGACTTGCATGGCTGTTTGTTACTTTGCTATTTGTCGCGGTGGGGTGCGTTGTTGCACTTGCCTCTTTGACACCTGTTGCCACCTCATCGAGTGTTCAGGGCTATGTATACACGGTGAATACGGCGAGGGTGAGCTGGTACTTGCTTGTGAACGGATATAACAAGGCTTACCAGGCGATCAGGATAGAACTAGTGGATACTCCCCAGACAGGATACCGAGTGACGGGCAAGGGAGGCGAGGTCTTGCAGAGCGTCTCGGCAGTCAAGGAGCAGAGTGATCTCGTGATGCGCGTGCAGTACAAGATGGGGGCGAGAGAGTACGACTATACGAGAGACCTCTATATGTACTTGTGCCTCGCTATGCAAGGGGGCAACCCGCAGCCGAATGATTGTTACCATAGTGCAGATGTGCAGATAGCGCGGGAAAAGTGGCTACCTGGGGAGGTTGTGAGCGTGAAGCAAGGGCGACAAGTGGACACATGGCGCCTGGTCAAGCAGGCGCATGCGCAGACCTGTGGCGGGAGTATTGCCTGTGGTGGATGGACGAATAGTTATCGTTGTTCAATTGGCGGTAAGGTTTGTGATAATAACAATGATTGTAGTTCTACTGAAGGTACATGCCAACCATCAGGGGGCCAAACCTGCGACACCTCGCTCAACAATATCAACTGTAAGACCCTGACAGACAAGACTCAGTGTGAGACGCAGGGGTATGTAAGTAACTGCAATATCAAGTGCAACACCTCGGCAGAGAACTTTTGTAGCTGGGGCGGGACGTGTCCGCTTCTGTGCGATTGAACGTGGCGTTCGAGACAGTCGCCGCATAATTTGGCGATATGAAGGGAATAGGAGGATTCCGAGGTTGTTTGAGACTTCGGAATCCTTTTTGTCTTTAATCTATTTGCACAACGCGGGTAAAATCGTTATTGATGGAGAACAATATGCGAAGCAAATCAAGATTCCTATTCCTTGCCGCGATTCTTCTAACTTCCTGCGCCGCGCCGACGCAACAAGCGACGTTCATCCCTCAGACTTCGGAAGTCTCCAAGACTTCCGAAGTCTTGACCGCAACAACAACCTCCACACCAACATCCATTCTAACTTCAACGAACACACCTGAACCAGCTCTGCCAGATTACGGCGTAATAGACCCCAACATCGGAGAGAAACTCAAGGCGGAGGGAATAGTCATCCCCGAGGAGCTTAAGAACTCCGAGTACAAGCTCGATCTGGCGACCGAATACCAAAAGACGGAGTGGGGCAACGCCTACGGGATAGACATCCCCATCACTGTGATCCCTGAGCAGGGCATCGCCTATGGCAAGTACCACATCAAAGGCATCGGGGCGACGCAAGATGCGCGGAATGAGTACGCCAAGCAACACATCAAGTCTATGTGGATCCACTACAGGGAATACGGCGACCCTGCTGACCGCGAGATCACGCTCGAGCAGTATGTGGAGCTACTCAAACAGGGGCGGGGCGGATTCGAGATCCCCCAGTACAACCCTGAGACGGGGTTCTTTGATAATAAAGCGATGGTCAACCCACTAGCAGGCTATGTCAAAGTGATCTCGGATAATACTAAAAAGGAATTGCCGCTAAAAGGCACCGACCAAAACTCAATGTTGTTCTATGTAGATGAAAGTGGAACAGTGTGGAGTGTCGGCAATGATCTTGAACTGATAATTGTGCCTAGTATGGAGTCGAATAGTAAATTGTATAAAGAAAAGCCATATACTAGGGAACCTTATTTAGCGACAGCTCTGATGAGTGGCCCTGAACTAATTGGTCTTTTGTCTAATGAGTGTCTTACTGCCACCAACCCTCTGGCAGCGTGCGTGCGAGATGGTGCAAAAATCGAAGATAAATACAGGGACTTAAGTGTAGGGATAAGACCCCTGTTTAAGGAATGGCTGGACAAGTATGAGGCAGGTGACCACAAGGCACAGCCGCCGATGTGGATAGAGCATTAAACTAAGTGTTGATTGTAGTCTCGTAAATATGGTAGGGTGAGAGGGTGAGGGGCAAGATTTTTTTATTCTTAGCGTTGCTACTTGTGGCTATGGGAGTGGCTGGTCTGGCGTACCTCGTACCTTTTACAACCAACTCGACGGTTGCAGGTTACGAGTACCGCGTGAGTACGCTACGGGCTAACTGGTATCTCATGGCGAATGGGTATAGCAAGAGGTACGACGGGGTCAAAATATCACTGGTCGATGAGGTGCAAGCTGCCAACTGGGTTCTCTTGAGTTGGCGCTCGTGTCGCAAAGTTCACTTTGCGTTTGCGGAGTGTACAAGCAAGTCAGCTACAAGATAAATCTTGCGGTACGAACTGGTACGAAAAATTATACTAACGAATAAACTAGAATTCAACCGCTGAATTTTGACTCGACAGCGAGCCATCCACGAATGAGTCCATGAACCTTCGGCGAATGTCGGCACGCTAATTCGTTTATTCGTGCATATTCGTAGACGATCTTCATTTTTGCACAACGCGGGTAAAATCGTTGTTGATGGAGAACATTATGCGAAGCAAATCAATATTCCTATTCCTTGCCGCGATTCTTCTAACTTCCTGCGCCGCGCCGACGCAACAGGCGACGGTTATCCCTCAGACTTCGGAAGCCTTGACCGCGACGCCAACCTCTGCGCCAACATCTATTCCAACTTCAACGTACACGCCTGAACCAGCTCTGCCAGAATACGGCGTGATAGACCCCAACATCGGGGAGAAACTCAAGGCGGAGGGAATAGTCATCCCCGAGGAGCTCAAGAACCCAGAGTACGACCTAAAATTTGCTACCGAATACTTTGTAATACACTGGGCTGAACCATATCCAGGCGTAAAAATGCCTATTGGGGTAGTTCCCGAGCGTGGCATCGCCTACGGCAAGTACCACATCAAGGGTATCGGGGCGACACAGGAGGCGTGGAATGCGTACGCTGAGCAACACATCAAGTACATGTGGATCCACTACAGGGAGTACGGCAACTCCGCGGACCGCGACATAACGCTCGAGCAGTATGTGGAGCTACTCAAACAGGGGCGGGGCGGATTTGAGATCCCCCAGTACAACCCTGAGACGGGATTCTTTGATAAAAAGGCGATGGTCAATCCACTATCAGGTTATGTCAAAGTTATATCGGATAATAAATACAAAGAGTTGCCGACCAAGCTGGATAGCTACGGCTCTGGACTGTTTTATGTGGATGAAAATGGGATGGTGTGGATTGCTAGGAATGATCTAGAATACTTAATTGATCGGATAATGGATCCGAAAAATGAGCTTTATAAGAAAAAGCCCTACCTCCGTAAACTGGACATGGGGTATGTACTTTCCTCAGGAACTGCTATTATCGGCATACATTCAAACAGTTGCTTGGCTAGTGAAGTGATGAGAACTTCATGTGTCGATGAGGGTCGATTAGAATCTAAATACCGAGATCAATCCACAGAGATATTTGCACTAGCAAATGAATGGTTAACTGCGTATGAGGCAGGTAATCACAATGCTCAAATGCCAGTATGGATCGAGGACTAGGCGACTATCTTGAGTTTTTGGCGTGGTTGATTGCTTAGTGTGATTTGTGATAGGGTGGGAGAGTGAGGACAAGACTTGTTGGGTTGTTTGTTACTTTGCTATTTGTCGCGGTGGGGTGCGTTGTTGCACTTGCTTCTTTGACGCCTGTTTCCACCTCCTCGAGTGTTCAGGGCTATGCATACACGGTGAATACGGCGAGGGTGAACTGGTACTTACTTGCGAACGGATATAACAAGGCTTATCAAGCGATCAGGATAGAGCTAGTGGATCCTCCTCAGACAGGATACCGAGTGACGGGTAAGGGAGGTGAGGTCTTGCAGAGCGTCTCGGCAGTCAAGGAGCAGAGTGATCTCATAATGCGTGTACAGTACAAGATGGGGGTGAGGGAGTACGACTATACGAGAGACCTCTATATGTACTTGTGCCTCGCTCTGCAGGAGGGCAATCCACAGCCGGATGATTGTTACCAGAGAGCAGATATGCAGATAGCGCGAGAGAAGTGGCTACCTGGGGAGGTTGTGAGCGTGAAGCAAGGACGACAAGTGGACGCATGGAGCCTGATCAAGCGGGCGCATGCGCAGAGCTGTGGTGGGAGTATTGCCTGTGGTGGATGGACGAGCATGATGAGATGTTCTATAAGTAATGCGCAGTGTTCAAATGATATTGAGTGTGGTTCTACTGGAGGGACTTGCCAACCATTAGGGGGCCAAACCTGCGACACCTCGCTCAACAATATCAACTGTAAGACCCTGACAGACAAGACTCAGTGTGAGACGCAGGGGTATGTAAGTAACTGCAATATCAAGTGCAACACCTCGGCAGAGAACTTTTGTAGCTGGGGCTAATCCAATTCAATAATCTGTTTTTCTCTAACCCCTGCAGTTTCGTGCTCGCGTTTATCGAAGCCGAAGCGTTCAAAGATATCGGCATAGAGTTCAACGATCTGTTCGCGGGTGAAGCCCATCTCTTCGTATGAGTAGGCGTGGTCGCTGCGGAAGGCGAGCGTCTCTTTCACGGCTTCGTCCACGATCTTGTCCAGTCCGGGTCTGTCGGGGTAGCCGAACTGCTCGTAAAATCCGCGGATGACTTGCTCGGGGCGTTGGATCAGGTCGTCGTAGTTGAGAATCAGGTAGCGGGGCGAAGGATGCGCGTCGAGGAATTGAAGCGGGTGACGATACCAGTATTGCGTCAGGTCGAGGATTTCATCCAGATAAATATATTTTTCATGCGGACCCGTGAATACGGCGCGCGAGTAGTGAATCCACGAGACGGTGGAGGGGAGCATGTCGAGCGGGTTGCGGACAAGGCAGATGATGCGCGCGTCGGGGAAGAACTCGACGAGGCTCTCGATCTTGGCGCTGAAGGCGGGGGCTTTTGCCGCGTAATATTTTTTCCCCGTCGCGTACATGTGCCGCTGTAACATGGATTTGTAAAACGCCATGATCTTGCGTTTATGCGCGGGTGGAAGCGCTTCGTCGAAATGCTGGTAGTTGGGGAACTCGTCCATGAAGGGGAAGAGGAACGTGCCCCAGAACGAGTCCCAGGCGTGCATGAGGATGTTTTCGTCTTCTTCGGGTTGGAAGAACGAGATGGGATGGATCTTGAATTGCCCGAGCGTGCGGCGGTCGAATGCGTAGAGTAAACGATGAAGATGCCCGCCTAGTTTTTTATCGAGGCGCGAGACGAATTGCGTGAATTTCTTTTGCACGACGGAGGGAGTCAGGTAAATGTCCCATGTGGTGAGGCTGGTGAAAGTCGAATCGCGCGAGAGCAAGCGGTGGAGGAATGTGGAGCCGCTCCGCAGGTTGCCGATGATGAAGAGCGGTTTTTCGACAGGCTGTGTTTTATGTGCGGGGTAGAGGATATCGTCGAGCCAGAAACAGAACCAATGAAATAATGAGCCGAGGGGCCAAACCGCGTAAAAGATGATGAGAAAAATGATGCGTCTTCGGTTGAGCGGGGCGGGTGTGTTTTTCGAGGCAAAGAACGAACGGTAGAACGTGCGCCAGAATAGAGGGAGGTTGTAGTGCATGGAAAGATAGCGTCCTTTGGCGGCGCTGGCTATTGCCCAAAAGGACGTTTCATCGAGTCGGCGCTGCGGAATGAGTCTGAAAAAGCTCGCGAGAACTTTTCCGCTTTGATTCTATCAGGATTTTTTATGTTTGAGATTAATGCGACGTTACGATTTTCCGCTTTGTTCGGCGAAGGCTTTGATGCGTTTCAGCATTTCTTCATGCGCAATTTCCGCTTGTTGGAAGGCGTAGCCGAATAAGAGATTCGGCGCTTTGAGCGTGACGGTTTCATGTAGGCGCACGCCGTCCGCTTGGGGTGTTACGGTCGTTGCGTTTGAGATGTAGGTCTGCGGCGCTTGATACGCTTCGGTGTGAACTGTATCTTCGGTCATGGAAACGATATCGGCTCGATATTTGATCTTGAATTTGAACGGTCCCCATTGCAGGCTGTCGGTGATCAAGTAGCGTTTAACGCCTGGAGGCGCATCGGCGACGCGTTCCACTTTCTGAATGAGCGGGTGAACTTTGTGATGTTGGCTGAATTCCGAGACGATGGCGAAGACGGTTTTCGCATCTGCTTTGATGAAGATCTCTTTTTCGAAGGTTCCCTGTTTCATGATGTGATTATACTTGCTTACGACTTGCACGGGTCAAAATCTTTTGCCGCGAATTCTTAAACGAATCCCGTGAATCAGCGAAACTTGGGCTATGGCGCGGCAACTTCGATCCGAAGAAAGAGCGGGTCGCCGAACGCGAAGCCGTAAGAGTCGAACGCCTGCCAGGCGGAGACGTATTCGCCGTCGGCGAAGGGCGCGGTAAAGAAGATTTGAACGACGGCTTGCGCGCCCGATTTTGCCGGGTAGAGCATGATCTCTTCGGGCGCGCCGAGAGCCGCGCCGCCGATATGCCGTAAACGATAGGTCTCGCCCCAATTGCAGGTTCCGCTGTTTTGGACGAGCCAGCGCTTGTCTATGCTTGCGCCGTAGGCAATATAGGAATAATCTGAGACGGTGAGGTCTTCGGCAAAGGTCAGGTTGTTGACGCAGTTCTCAGCGGCGCTTTCGGTGGGGGGGAGCGTCGCCAGCGGCGCTGATTGATGAACGACTGTGTTTTCAGTCGGGTTGATGATGAAGGTTGGTTGGATGAGCGCAACTGGCGCGGTCGGCGGGATGAACGGCGTGGGCGCAGCGGCAGAAGCGCAGGCTGATAGGAGAAAGATTGCGATAAGGAGAATTAGGCGTTGACTGAGAAAAAAGCGCCCTGAACGAAGTCGAAGGATTAGCATAAGAAAAAAGGGCGGACATATAAGTCCGCCCTACGAGGGTTTATTCTTCGTCCGAACTCCCGCTGCCATCGTCGCCGCCGATCTCAAGCGGCAGGGCGATTTCACCGCTGAGAGCCTTTTGGCGGATGATCGCGTCTATTTCAGCCATGAGGTCGGGGTTGGCGCGCAGGAAGTCCTTTGCATTTTCGCGTCCTTGCCCAATGCGCTGGTCGCCATAAGAATAGAACGCGCCGCGCTTCTGGACGATCTCGAATTTGGTCGCTAGATCGAGGACGTCGCCGCTCTTCGAGATGCCTTCGTTGAACATGATGTCGAACTCGGCGGTGCGGAACGGCGGCGCGACTTTGTTCTTGACCACTTTGACGCGCGTACGGTTGCCGATCACCTCGTCGCCGACTTTGATGGCTTGGATGCGGCGCACGTCGAGGCGCACGGAGGCATAGAACTTGAGCGCCTGACCGCCGGTGGTGGTTTCGGGGTTGCCGAACATTACGCCGATCTTTTGGCGCAGCTGGTTGGTGAAGATGACGGCGGTCTTGGTCTGATTGATCGCGCCGCTCAACTTGCGAAGCGCCTGCGACATGAGGCGGGCTTGCACGCCCATCGTAGCGTCGCCCATATCGCCTTCGATTTCGGAGCGCGGCACGAGCGCGGCGACCGAGTCGATGACGACCACGTCCACCGCGCCAGAGCGGACGAGAGTTTCGGCGGTTTCGAGCGCTTGTTCGCCGGTATCGGGCTGCGAGACGTAGAGGTTGTCAATGTCCACGCCGACGCGCGCGGCGTAGACGGGATCGAGCGCGTGTTCCATATCAATGAATGCCGCCACGCCGCCCATCTTTTGCGCTTCGGCGACGATGTGTTGGCAGATCGTGGTCTTGCCGGAGGATTCAGGTCCGTAGATTTCGATGACGCGCCCGCGTGGGATGCCGCCGACGCCGAGTGCAATATCGAGCGAGAGTGAGCCGGTCGGGAAGGTTTCAGTCTGCATGAAATGCGCTTCGCCGAGGCGGATGATGGAGCCGTCGCCGTAGCGTTTGAGGATGTCGCCGATGGCTTTATCGAGGACGGCTTGTTTGGCTCCGTCGGCGTTGCGATTCGTCGGCGGTTCTTGAGCGGCGGCTTTTGATTTTCGTGGGGGCATAGGAATTCTCCGGTATGAGCGTAAACGTCGAGGTTATGTATAACCGAGAGTATAGCACAGATGTTCTGCCCGTCAAGGGATAAGTTTCAAGTTACGGCGTGGGCGTCAGTGTAGCCGTCGCCGTCCCCGGTAGAAAATTCAACGTCGGCGCGGGCGGCGGGACGATCTGGAATCCGTTCTTGTCTGTGAACGTGAAATATGTGATTTGCCCCGGAAAGATTTCGACAAAAGTTTGAACGGTTTTATCGTTATATTTCATGGTGACCTTGTAAATGCCAGCGGGCAGGTCGCTTAATACGAGATTCTCTTGATAGTACGGATCGGAGTTAACCGCTTCTTTGGCGTATGTGTAAACGCGCCGCAAGGGAACTTCGGATGGGAGCGGTCGCGTTTCCACTGAATGTTCGTATAGCAATTCGCCTTTTTCTCCGCTGATGCGTCCTGCCAGCACACCCCAACCTTGCGGCGGCGCCATCCATAGTTCGGGGTTATAGGTGTCGTAGAATGAGTTGCCGCCCAAGCGCACTTCGAAATGCAAATGCGGTCCTGTCGTTGCGCCGGTCGAGCCGACTAGACCGAGCGTATCGCCTAGTTTCATACGCTGACCCTTTACAACTTTTACTTCGCTCATATGAGCGTAAATAGTGTATAGCGTTTTCCCCTTGTAACCGAAATCATGCCGTAGAACGACGGCGATGCCATAAGGGTCCGAAATGTTATTGTCGGAACCGCTGAACAATCCCCAGCCAGCAGAGACGACCGTTCCTGCCCCGGCGGCGAGAACGGTCGCGCCTTCTATCGCGTCAATATCTACGCCGGTATGCACAATGTTCGGCGCGAAGTACACGCCCCCGTAGCGATATTCTGCAAGGGGCCAGTTGACGTTGTCGGCGGCGATTGGGCGGGCGAAGTAGAAATGATCGTACGGCGAAACTGCCCAGGGAAGCGGATACAGGGGCGGACGCCAGTTGGAAACTGGCTCGGCGCCTGGCGTCGGCAGGACGAAGCGAAACGGTTCGATGGTTGGGCGCGGAGCCGCTTCAATTTCGACGGGTAACGGATTCGCCTCCCCGGCGATCACCGCCGTTGGAACTGGGCTTGACTCGCTTGATGTTGCAGGCGTGCAGGCGACGAGGAGTGAAATCAATAAGATAGAAACTATGATGTCGTTGCGAGGGAACCCGAAGGGCTGACGAAGCAATCTCCACCATGTTGATGGAGATTGCTTCGCCGGGCTGGCGCCCTCCTCGCAACGACATGATATTCTTTTCTTCATGGCACGATCGTCGGCGGCGTATCCGTGGGAATTGGCGTACCCGACGGAACCGCTGAACTTGTCGGCGTGCGCGTCAGCGAAGGGGTTACGGTCGGGCGCGGCGTGCGCGTGTTGGTAGCGGTCGGCGTGGGGGTGTATGTGACCGTAGCGGTGAGTGTGGGCGGCAGCAAGCGCGTCGGCGTGATCAAAATATCCGGCGGATAGAGTTGCAGCATCGCGGTATAAAAGTCGAGCCCTTCGGTGAAGGCAAATTCGGTGAAGCGCGCCCCGCGAAAGAAGGTGCGCCAGTTAGGCAGCGCGGGAACTCGTTCCCAACCGTATTGGCGCGCTAGCGCGGTTATGTCCACCCAGTAACCGCCGGGCGTTGCGCTATAGGAGCCGCCTTGTTCGTAAATCTTCGGGTCGAGGTTGTAACGGGCTGAAAGATCCCATGGCACAACGCGCAGCGGTTCGCCGAACGAACCGTCTTGTAATTGCGCGCGGATGTACAGTCGCCAATAAGTTTGCGCGCCGAAATCTTCGCGCGCAGCGACCATCCAGCCGGCGTTAGTCATCAACGAGTTGAGCGCGAATGCGCGCCCGGCGTACATCCAATCTTCCTCAAAACCCGGGTCGAGCGAGGCTGTGATCGGCACGAAGGCGTTCTCTAAACTAGCTAGGGCATCCCAGCCGGCTTGTTCGATGACGCGTTGGCGCAACGCGTTGAACGCTTCGTCGGCGCGATCGTGCAATTGCGGGTACGGCGCTTGTACGTTTTCCAATTTTGCGAGCGAGTATCGCTCCGCTAATCCGTTTGAGGTCGAGTTGACGATCATCGTCCACAAGGGGGCGGGGGTTATTTGCGCGGCTTTTTGAAACGTCGCCGCCAACGGAATTGAAAGGTCTAGCGTCGCCCAAACCAACCCGCGCAGGGCGGCTGGAAATGGAACGAAAGGTTGTAACGATTTGCCGTCCAACGAATATGTGACGATGAAGGTTTCATTCGGCGCATCAAACGTAGTGATGATTTGTTCGCCGGTCGTATTCCACGCAGGATAATTGCCGTCGCCCAACCAAACCGCTGGAGCGATGCGCGTCGCATCCCAAATGTAAATTCCGCTGCGTCCCACGCTTTGGCTTGTAGACGCCCACGCAAGCTTCGTCCCATCTGGCGACCAGACCGGATGCGATTCCGCCGCTCTTTCGGTAACGCTGATGTTAGAGAAGCGTTCTTCGTCTGATTCGTCTAAGTCTGCGAGAATGACCTCGCCTTCCGAGATAAATGCGATCTGCCGCCCGCCGGGCGCCCATGCGGGAGAGTGGTCGGAGACGGGAGAATGGGTCAAGTAGATGGCGTCTTGCAAGGGATTGTCGGCGGGACCAATCAAAATATCGAGATTATCGTCGCGGTAGGCTTCATAGGCGAGGAAGGTTCCATCCGGCGACCAACTGGGCGCGCCTTCGTATTCGGGCGAATGGGTCAGTCGGGTTACGTCGCCGCTGGAAAAGTCCATTTGGTAAAGGTCCCAGAATCCGTCGCGGTTGGATGCGAAAGCGATGGATTTTCCGTCCGGGCTGGCGGCAGGGGCGATGTCGTCCCAGTTGCCGGCGGTTAGTCGCGTAATGGGCATTTGCCCGGGAATGTAGGCGAAGAGATGGGCGAATCCGTCCTCTTCATACGAAAACAGGATTGCTTCGCCGTCGTTCGTCGAAGCGGCTGTAACGGCGATGGGCGGCTCGCTTGGCTCGCTTGATGACGGCGTTAGACGTTCAACCTCCGCGCTTGGACGAGCGCACGCAGAGAGCAACAATAGAACAATGAAGTAGAACGTCAGCCGGAAGAAAAACTTTAACATAGCGTGGAGCGTTTTAGATGCGGCGTTGGAGTTTAGGCTTGTTCCACATCGGAAGGCGGCTCTACGTTGAACGAAAATGTCTGCGGTTCTTTACTGGGACCGTCAGGGTAGTACAACGTCGCCTGCAGTGTATATGGATTTTTCAATTCTTCCTCGCGGAGATGCATAGTGAATTCGAGCTTCCAGCCCATCGGCTCGATGATGTTCGTTGACGCGACTTCCTCTCCTTCGGCGTTGATCAGCAAGATTTCAACATAGGGTTGTTTTTGAAACGGCGTGATCTCGATGTTGACGCGCAGCCGGTACCCGTCGGCATAGGGTTTCGCGCCCATAGAGAGAATAGACGTCTCTTCCGGCGTTGCGCGCATACTGTTTTCAGGAGAAAAGAAATCTAATGTCATCGGTTACTCGTCGAATAAATAAGTTGCCTCGGCGTATAAACGTACGCCTTTCTGCTCTACGCGCGCGTCCACCCAGCGTTTAAGGTATTCGCGTTTGTAGTCAATCGGCTTGCCGCTGGATAATTCGTGTAAGGGATAATTGACATGCAAGGCGCGCGGCGATACCGTGAAGCGCGTAATGCCTGTTGGCAGTACGATATTGTTCGAAGTGAGTTTTAGCAGCGTGCGAATCTTGAAGCGCGGGAAGATGATCAGCGCGGTCAGGTCTTTATAGATCGGGCGGAACGGCTCGATTAACGTCTGGCTCGTGCGGTCGAGCGAAGCGGAAGTCTTATAAGCGTTGACGACGGTGTGTAAGGTCTCAATGTGTTTGGGCAGGTCAGACGGCTCTTCCATGAGCAGATAGAGTTCCCTGTTCGGCAGACGAATTTGAACCGGTGCGTACTTTGGCGCATCCAGCGACCGGCGCGAGTTAACCTTGACGGCTTCCAGCCCCTTGATCTTGCCAAGTTTGTTCATGAACGTGCGCGCGCTCATCCCCCAAACGACGTGATTCCACGTTTGCAAATTGACATTCGGATTGTCCGCTTGCGCGATTTGCGCCACGAGATGCGGAAATTCTAACGCGCGCAATGATGTGACGCGGTTTGCGCCGTCCAACACCATATAGCGCTGCGATCCGTCGGCCAGCGGCATGACGATCGGCGGGTTGCGTAAAACGCCTGCGCCGCGCAATTTCTCAATTAATGGCGCGCTGCGCTGCCGGTCATGCTCTTCGTGCAGGATTAAACTTTCTACGGGCAAAATGTCGAGTTGCGGAAAACTGATGGGGGAAGAAGGATGTGAAATCATCGGGCAAAGGATACCACAATCGGCAGGGCGCGTTCAACCTTACAAAAATTTCAAGGCGCGGGCAAAATCGGGCGGATACTCTGCTTTAAACGTGAGGCGTTCCTGCGTAACGGGATGAGCGAACGTCAATGTTAGCGCATGCAACGCGGGGCGCACGATGATCTTTGACTCTGCCGCGCCATATAGAATATCTCCTACAAGCGTATGCCCTAACGCTCGCGCATGGACGCGCACTTGATGCGTTCGTCCGGTCTTCGGCGTCGCCTCGACCAACGCCGCGGCTTGATACAGTTCCCTCAGCCTGAATCGCGTCTCCGACGGCTTCCCGTTCCTGTCGTCCACGGCTGTCCGATGCTTATGCCCCACATTGACTCGCAGTGGATGTTTCGCTGTTTTCTCTTCCCACTTTGGATGTCCCTCCACGATGGCATGATAGATCTTTTCCACCTCGCGATTCTCGAACTGTATATTCAATGCGCGATGACTCTCTGCGTCTCGCGCAAAGACCATTACGCCGCTGGTGACCTTGTCCAGCCGATGAACGACGAATATCTTGCCGAACTCTTCTTCGAGCATCTTCACCAAATACGGCGAATCCTTCTCCCACCCATCAGGCAGGACGGGAAGTCCGGATGGTTTATTGATTACGAGGATACGTTCGTCTTGATAAGTGATATTCATCTTATGTATAGGAGCGAAGTATACTTCGCTCCTATACATAATTTTACCTTGACGCTCTCGCCATAACCGCATATTATCTTAACTATGAACGAACCCTCTGCCAACAACCCCTTCCTCGTTGATTCGCTCAACCATCCCCTCGCGGGACCCATCCGCAAACTGCTCACGCGCGAGGGGCGCCGCGAACTCAACCAGATCGTCATTGACGATGAAGAGAATATCTTGCAAGCCCTCGAGGCGGGTGTCGAGATCGAATCCGTTTATTTTTCAGGCGAAGACAAAATTTCCGATGCGTTGAGACAGAAACTAACCGCCGGCGCAACCATCCACGAGGTGGCGAAACGGACGACGAAGAAACTCTTTGAGAACGATAAAATTTCGCGCATCTTTGCCATCGCCGAAACGCCTGAACCTGTTGGGTTGGAGAAATTGCAAACTATTGCTAAAGACGTGGTTGTGTTGGAAGATGTGAGCATTTCGGGCAACATCGGGAACATCGTCCGCACCTCGCTGGCGTTAGGAGTTGGCGGGATGATCCTGCTGAATATGGATCCGCTGGATATTTACGACCGCAGGTTGATCCGTGCGAGCCGAGGTTATCTGTTTTCCTTGCCGGTGATGACAGCGACGACGAGCCAATTGATCGAGTATTGCAAACAAAACAAACAAACGTTGCTTGTCGCTTCCGCCGACGCGAAAAGAACGGTGGATGAAATCGCATCCATCCCTGAGCGCTTGCTTATTGTTTTCGGGAGCGAAAAGGACGGCTGTTCGCCCGAGATCGAGAATGCCGCCGACCTCAAGGCGCGGATTCCGATCGACCCGAGGGTGGAATCGCTCAATGTCTCTGCGGCGGCGGGGATTACATTGTTCACGCGAAGAGACTTTAACCGATAGCATAACGCGTTGGCGCCCCTTTGAGGAACTTTTCACAAATTAATTCGTCTATTCTCTAATAACAAAATTGGAGATAAGGATGAAAAAGATACTTAAATTGCTTTTCGCGGCGATGTTTGCTCTCGCCGCATGCGCTCCCGCTGCGCCTGCCTCGATCATTGGAGAGTGGACGCTCGAATCGTACGGCGATCCAGCCGACCTAACGCTTGCCGCGCCCGATATTGATGCAACTATTGTGTTTGATGTTGACCGACTCAGCGGAAATGTGGGTTGTAATCAATTCAACGGCGGATATGCGTTTGATGGCAACCGCATCTTGTTCGACCCGCTTGCTTCGACCAAAATGGCGTGCATGGGCGCCGCCGGCGATCAAGAAGCGGCTGTCTTGCGTGCGTTTGCCGGCGCGGCGACATTTTCGCTGAACGACGCTGCGCTGACAATAACCTCGGAAGACGGCGCGTCCGTTGTCGTTCTCGCGCGTAAATAAATTACGATACATTCCAACTTTATAAAAAGGAACTATACAATGAAGAAAATAATCATACTTCTCTTGGCGGCGCTCGTCCTTGCCGCGTGCGCTCCCGCCGCGATTACCGGAGAATGGACTCTCACATCCTACGGCGATCCTTCTAACCCGACGCTTGCCGCGCCCGATATTGAAACATCTATCACATTTGGCAAAGACGGCAATGTGAATGGGACTGCAGGGTGCAACACGTTTGCAGGCGGTTATACGACGGATGGTAAGACAATCGCTTTTGATCCGCTTGCGGCGACGCTGATGTTCTGCGAAGGCGCCGCCGGCGAACAGGAAATCGGACTGTTCAACGCCTTCACCGGGACGACATCCTATACGTTGAGCGGAAACACGCTGACTGTCGTTTCAGAGGATGGCTCTGCGGCGGTAATGCTAACGCGAAAATAGGAACGCAAATAAAAAATCGGAGGCGAGAGCCTCCGATTTTTTATTTAAAACCCAGACACCCGATACCAAATCTCCACGTTCACGTTGACGGTCTTGCTATGCTGAATATCCATGCCGAGGCTGGGTTCGGGCGTAATGCCGACCGAGCGTTTCATCGGCGCCGCTTGTATCGCCGCAAATTGCGGATAGGGCATCTCTTCGTCGAAACTATTTTCGATCAGGTCGTAAATCCCAAGGATTTTTACGCCCATCATCTTCGCCACTTTGTCCGCTTTGCTTTTGGCTTTTTCGAGCGCGGCGAGTAGACCGCGTTCGCGCGCTTCGTCTTCGTTATACTTCCACGCGATTCGTTCCAACGTAGCGTTCTTTTGCTCGGAGATGATATCGAGTATCTCGGCAAGTGAATCCAATTTTTCACATTGGATCTTCAGCCGATAGGTCGCGCTGGATGATTTCAACAACGCGCCGCTCGACGTCTCGATGTGGACTCCCTGCAAGTGAATCGCTTCTTCCCTGACCTCAGCCTGCTTCAACGCTTCGACGAGTCCGCTCACCTCTTTGGCTTTCTTCATCGCCGCATCCCCGCTGACGAGCGACGACCCTTTGACGGTCACGAACAGGTCCGCGTGGTTGGCGGAGATTTCCTCTTTGTGATTGGCAGATACTTTGATTGTGTCGGGTTTGGTTTCCATATTATTTTTATTGCACAGCCTTCAGAAATTCCTCTGCTGATACCCTTGCTTGTTTGAGAATGCTGTGCAATGTGCCAATGGCGACTTCATTGTGCATTGGGACAACGCAACCAACGCTTCCCTCATTTGTAGATTTTTTCATCACAACATGGCTTCCACGCTGGCGTGCTTGAACAAAACCAAGCCTCTCCAGCGCGCGGATAATCTCCCGCCCTGAAAGATGCGGCAAATTAGGCATATACTGCCACGTCGAACGTGGTCAATAGTCGGCGATTGAATTCTTTCAGCGGGAATTCTTCCAAGTAGAGTTCTGTGGCTTCCTTGAGATTCGCAACAGCCTCTTCAATTGTTTCGCCTTGGCTCACTGTTCCCACTTCGGGGCAATCCGCCACATACCAATGATCTTCCTTATGGATTACGGCTGTAAAAGTTTGTGTCATAGTCGTTCTCCTGTCTCTCCCGAAATTATAGCATCTTCCTGAATTGCCAAACGTCAGCAACTCTAGACTGCAGGGATATTTCCTTTTTGTGATCGGCAGATATTTTGATGGTGTCAGGTTTGGTTTCCATGCAAACACTCCTTTGTAAATAATCCCGCAGGGATGGCATGTTTTTTATGTCACTCCTGCAGGGTTCGGAAATATCGTTAATTCAAGTCTGTACAAATTACACGCCTTCGGCGTTACCCAGTTTGAATTTATTTTATTATGTGACCGTCAATTTCTGTTGCGGATATTTCTCGTAGCGCTTCTCTTCGATCACGCGTTTGATTCTATCGAAGCCCTCCCAAATTTCGGCGAATGACGTGTAGAGCGATGAGAAGCCGAGGCGGATGTTGTCGGGTGCGCGGAAGTCGGGGATGACGTTCATCTCTTCGATGAGGGCGCGGTTGATGCGGTAGCCGTCGGCGTGGCGGATGGAGATGTGTGAGCCGCGCTTGGCAGAGTCACGCGGGGAGCCGAGAGAAAAGCCGAGAGGGGCGAGCCAGCTATCCGTCAGGAAAGAAGCGTAGTCCGTCATCAAAATGGATTTGGCGCGGATGGAATCCATGCCTGCTTGTAGAGTCGGTTCGATGCCCGCTTCCATCGTGAGGAGGGAGATCATCGGTTGCGTGCCTGCCAAGAATCTTTTTGCGCCTGCGGCGGGTTCGTAGTCGAGACCGAAGTCGAACGGATTTTTTTGTCCCCACCAACCCCAGATGGGCGAGGTGAGTTTTTCTTGCAGGTTTTTGTTGACGTAGAGGAACGCGGGCGCGCCTGGACCGCCGTTGAGATATTTGTAGGTGCATCCGATAGCGAGGTCGGCGTTGCAGGCGTCGAGTTCGATGGGGACGGAGCCGACGGAGTGGCTGAGGTCCCAGAGGACGAGCGCGCCTCTTTTGTGCGCGAGGTCGGTGACCGCTTGCATGTCGTAGATGTATCCACTTTTGAAGACGACGTGCGAGAGGGTGACGAGGGCGGTGTTTTCGTTGATGCTTGATTCGAGTTCGGCGAAGTTGGGGGTGATGTCGTTGTCGGTGGAGGTGATGCGGATTATTTCGTGGTCTCGATATGACGGCGAAAGAGCATCGCCGTCTACTCGACCACCGTATGAAAGCAGACTTTTTATGCCTTGAAGGATGTAAAGATCGGATGGGAAGTTGAACGTGTCTGTGACGATTCGTTTTTTGTCGGGTTGATGTGTGAGCGCAGCGGTGGCGAGTTTGAATAGGTTGCTTGACACGGTGTCTGTCACGATCACTTGACCCGCTTCCGCGCCGATGAGTTTGCCGATCTTGTCGCCGACGCGGTGCGGCGCGTCCCACCAGCCTTTGTTCCAGCCGCGGATGAGGTCGTTGCCCCATTCTTCATTCACGATCTGCTTGGCGCGTTCCGCCGCGACTTTGGGCATTCGTCCCAGCGAGTTGCCGTCGAGGTAGATGAGGTGGGGGTCGGTGATGACGAATTGGTCGCGGTAGGAGGCGAGGGGGTCTTGGGAGTCGAGTTGACGGGCGAAGTCGAGGGAGGGGGAGAAGGTGGGCATAATTCTTTTTTACCACAAAGGACACGAAGAGCACGAAGGAAAAGAAAGAGGAAAGGTGGTGGTTGAGTAGCTCCGAGCGCAGTTTGCGAGGGCGTACCGAAACCACCAATATTCATGAAATCTATTGTTTGAATGTTACTCGCTGGTTTCGATACGTCCCTCGACGAGCATCGCGGGACTACTCAATCAGCGGATTTACTCTCCACCTTGCTCATCGCATACTCAGCCAGCGCGGTGATCGTCAAAGATGGATTCACGCCAGGGTTGGCGGGCATGATCGAGCCGTCTATGATGTACATGCCTTCGTAGTTGTGGATTTCAAAATTTTCATCCACAACGCCTTCTTCGGCGTTTTGCCCCATTGGCGCGCCGCCGAGGATGTGGGCGGTGGTGGGCATGCCCAAAAGGTTTTCGCCGATCGAACCGAGCGCCACGCCGTTTATCCGCGTGGCGAACTCGCGCGTTATCTTATGCGAGCCTTGAACTTGTGCGTTAATCTTATAGCCGAGCTCTTCCTCTGCCACTAAGCCCTTGCGGAAAAGCGTAAACAAACTGCGTCCGATTTTGAAGCGCATTCGATTATCGGCGTGTTGCATGATCAATAGTATTGTGACGTTATGCGCCCAGCCCGGTAGAAACGCGGCTTTTGCGAAGTCTATTGGATGCGTCAACGTCCACCAGAAAAACTTGATGAGGCGGATAGGGATGCTGACATTGGTTTCGATCAGCGGCGCGGCGAGATAGCGCATCAACGACGAACCGTCGGGGTAGCGTACCGGTTCGATGCGCGTGATCGCATCGTGATTGTAGATGGATGAGATGGCGACGCCTTCCGAGTAGTTGATGTCCGATTTGCGCGCCACGCTTCCGAGCAGACCTTCAGAGTTGGTCCTTACCAGCGTCCCTAATGCAGCGGATAGTTTCGGCAACGACTTCTTCACGTCGCGTAAGTTTAATAGCAACTTCATCGTTCCCATTACGCCAGCGGAGAAGATCACATTTTTTGCATATACGGCGTGTTTTCGTTTGAATAGGGAAGTGGTGGATTGGTAAGTGACTTCATAACGAGCATCAGACCTTTGACCTTCAGCCTGTGACTTGATGTTGTCGAAGGTCAAAGGTCGCAGATCAACAACCTCAGCCTCGGCAATGATCTCCGCCCCGTTCTTTTCTGCGAAATACAAATAATTTTTCGGAAGCGTATTCTTAGCGTTGTGTCGGCAACCTACCATACAAGCGCCGCAGTGAATGCAACCTGCGCGGTCGGGTCCTTTGCCGCCGAAATAAGGGTCGGAGACGGTTACGCCTTCTTCGCCGAAGTAAGCCCCAACGTCTGTGGCGCGAAAGGTTTGTCCCATGCCGTGCTCATCCGCCATCCGTTTGAGGATTTCGTCCGCTTTCCAGAATTTGGGGTTGCGCGCCACGCCGAGCATTTTCTTCGCTGTTTCGTAATGTGGTTTAAGCGTCTCTCCCCAGTTGAGCATCCGATTCCAGGCGGGCGTGGCAAACGTCTCGTCGCTGGGAACTTCGAGCACGTTGGCGTATCCCAAACTGCCGCCGCCGACGCCCGTCCCGTGCAGGACCATCACGCCTTTGAGCAGGCTAATTTGTAAAATACCGTAGGCGCGAATGGTGGGCGCCCAGAGATATTTCCAATACTGCCAGTTGGTTACAGCGAAGTCGCTATCCTCGTAACGTTTGCCTTTTTCGAGAACGAGAACGGAGTATCCTTTTTCGGTGAGACGCATGGCGGAGACACTTCCCCCGAAGCCAGAGCCGATGATGATGAAATCAAAGCAATCAGCCATCAGTGGTTGGCTCTCAGCGTTTTGAGCAGGGAGGCGAGCATCCGTTTTACTTCCTCAACGTCATTGTGAAGCTTTCCGTAATTTTCTGCGGAGAGAAATTCAAGATCGCGCGCGAGAATTAGTTGATACTCTGTTTCGCTGGCGGAACCCATTGCAATTTGAAGGAAGCGAGCGAAATCTGCATCTGTAAATTTCCCACATCCTTCCGCGATATTTGTTGGAATAGACATGCTTGATCGGCGGATTTGTGAGGTCAAGCCGTAAAGTTCTTCTTTTGGAAATCCTTTTGTTTCTTTGTAAATTGCCAGAGCCAATAGATGAGACTTTTCCCATACCTTGAGTTGACGAAAGTCTTTCATTGTTTCTCCTTGCTGACTGCTGAATGCTGATCGTTGAAAGCTACTCGCGTCTACCTTTTGTTACAATCCGTATTGGCGTTCCTAGAAAACCGTGCTCTTTGCGTATCTGGTTTTCCAAATAACGCAAATAAGTAAAGTGCATTAGCTTCGGATCATTGACGTAGATCATAAATGTCGGCGGGTCGCTTCGCACTTGCGTGCCATAGAACATTTTCAACTGCTGCCCCGAGCGGGACGGATGCGCGTGCGCGTCTTGCGCTTTATGGATCACTTCGTTGATCTTGGATGTGGTCAAGCGCGCGAGTCGCTCCTCTTGTACGCGCAGAGCCATCGGCAACACTTGGTCCACGCGCTGACCGGTCTTGGCGGAGATGAACAACAGCGGAACATAATCCATAAAATTTAAGTCGGAGCGGATCTTGCGCGTATGCTCGTCCATTGTGTACGAGTCTTTCTCCACGGCGTCCCACTTATTAACGACTACCACGCACGACTTCCATTGTTCGAGGATGAACCCTGCGATGTGCGCATCTTGCGCGGTGATGCCCGTCGTCGCGTCAATCATCAGCAGTGCGACGTCGGCGCGTTCGATGGCTTTAAAGGAGCGCAGCACGCTGAACTGTTCTACGCCCGGCTCGATTCGTCCGCGTCGGCGGATACCCGCCGTATCAATCAACGTCACGTCGAGTCCGTTCACTTTGATCCTTGTGTCAGTGGCATCGCGCGTTGTGCCGGGAATAGGGCTGACGATAGCGCGTTCTTCGCCAACCAAACGATTTAATAGGCTTGATTTCCCCGCATTCGGCTTGCCGACGATGGCGATTTTGACGCTCTCATCTTCTTCTATCGCTTTCTCTGCGGGGAAGATAGCGACCAGCGCGTCGAGCAGGTCGCCGGTGTCGCTTCCATGTATGGCAGAGACCGGGTGCGGGTCGCCCAGCGCCAGTTCATAGAATTGACTCGCTGCGTCTCGCGTCTCGCGCGCTTCGCATTTATTGACGACGAGGATGATCGGTGGGAAGAATGAACCGTCTTTCATCTTCTTCTGCGAACGCCGTAAAATGTTCGCCACTTCGATATCCGGCGCGGTTACGCCGGCTTGACCGTCGGCGATAAACAGTACGACATCCGCTTCGCTGATGGCTATGTGCGCTTGCGCTTTAATCTCAGCGATAAAATCCGCCGACCCGATAGAGAGCGGAGCTTTCCCGCCGTGCGTGGGATCAATGCCCCCGGTGTCAATGACGTGGAAAGCGCGTCCGTTCCATTCTGCTTCGCCAAAGAGACGGTCGCGCGTGGTACCGGGCGTGTCGTCTACGATCGCCATGCGTTCGCCGACGAGACGATTGAATAAAGTTGATTTTCCTACGTTGGGTCTGCCGACAAGGGCGACGATGGGTCTGGTCATAGTTCGGTTAAATTCTTTCAGGTTATGGCGTCGGGATCGGCGCGCCGGGCGGGTAGAGCGTGACCTCAATGGCGCTTGGTAAGATCGATTCGATAACGATCTTTTCGATCAACACATTAATCAAAGGCGTTAATTGATACGTTCCCGCTTGCAGCTTGCTTACATCCACTTTGATGATAACGTCTTGCGGCGTCAGTGCGTCGAGCAACGGCAGCGGGCCCGAGACGATCACGTCTACGGTCTGAGGCGCTACGACCGCGTTCCAACCGGCCGGCAATCCGACCACTTCAACGGGTTGATTAGACAGCGTGATGCTGGTTTGAATGGGCGAAACGTCCACTTTGACTTCCACGGTTTGCGATCCGACAATAGTGATATCCGGCGGTAGATTTAATGCCAGACGCGTCGAAATATCCTCTTTAGCGTCTTGCAGGTTGAGCGGTTGCGTTTCGATCACGCCGGGCAATGCGCGTACAAGTTCTGGGTTTGAAGCGAAGACCGTGATAATTGGCGGAAAGACTGAAATATTCTCCAGACGGTACCCGGCGGATACCTGCCCGTTGACGACGACCTTGACCGCCACATCGCGAAATCCGCCTTGCTGGCTGATGGGGATTTGCACAACGACATTTTCAGGGGTGATTGTCAGTCCGTTCAGCGTTGCGTTCTGACCGTCTAAAATCTTAATGGGAATGGCTTGATCTATGCTTTCGCGCGCGCCGCCAAAATTGACGAGAACCCGCGCCCGCTCCGCTTTATTGAGCAGCGATTCGGGTCCTGAGACGACGACGGTTTGCGCGTCCATTCTCGGCGTGCCGGCTTGGAATCCAATGGCGGGTTCGCCTTGCAATGACAGGTCAATAGGGAGCGTTAGAGAGGCGAGCCGTTCTAAGGTTACGACGATGGAGGTAGGATCGGTTAGGACAATTTGCGTCGGTCGAACGGAGATTTGTACGCGAATATCAATCTGATGCTCTCCGCTGCTCAGATTTGACAAATCTACGATGGCGCGAACCGGCTTCTCTTGGACGGTCAACTGTTCCCAGACCGAGCGCGGCGCGCGAAGCGTCACTTCAATGTTCGCAGGCAGCGCGCTGGTGACGATGAGCGCCGGGTCTTGCCCGATAATTTCGAGCGGAACTTTAATCGGCGCGCGGACTTCGTCTGGGTTGGCGGCGGTGACAGCGGAGATCCAAACGGCAAGGGCAAGGATCAACGCGAGAAGAAATGTGCTAAGGTTAGAGATCAGCCAACGCATATCTACCGTTATAACGGAAATCTCGAGCCTTTCGAGTTACCGATCCTTTCTAAATGGATTGTGGAACAGCCGTCGCAGCCAATCCTTACGAGGCGTTTTATCGGTCGTTTTATAAAACGCAATGAGGATATTTTCGAGTCGTTCGGGATCAATGCGGCGGATCATGCGTCCCGCGTGCGAAATCGAGATCGAGCCGCTCTGCTCGGAAACAACAACGCTTACCGCATCGCTTGCCTCTGAGATTCCCAGCGCGGCGCGATGCCGCAGCCCCATTTGGCGTTCCGGGCTGCGATTGAGGATGCCGCTCGCTGAAAGCGGCATAACACATGCCGCCGCGATGATCTGCCCGCCGGCGATGAGCGCCGCTCCATCGTGCAGCGGCGTATCGGGGTAGAAGATCTGCAAGAGCAGTTCCGGCGTGACCTGCGCGTAAAGCGAGACTCCCGTCTCGGCATATTGGCTAAGGTTGTCGTTGCGTTGCATTACGATTAATGCGCCGTGTTGTCGCGCTGAAAGCCGCCTGGACGCTTCAACGATAGCGTGAACCACTTTCAAATTTTCCGTTTGCGCGATCGCGCTCGCGCCAGTGACAAACGTCCCTGCGCGCCCCAGCCTTTCAAGCGCGCGTCGAATCTCTGGAGCGAAGATGACAGGAATGGCTAACAGCAGCGCGGGCAATGTACTTTGCACCAACCATGAAAATGCCGGCAGATCGAATAGGGAGGTGAGCAAGATGAGCGCGATGACTAGAAAAATCGCGCCGCGCACCAAAACCATCGCTTGCGTGTCGCGCAGAGTGTACAAAAGTACGAAAAAGATCAGCGCGACTAGCAGAATATCCAGAGCGCTCAGCCAATTGAGACGCTGAAAAATGAAGAAGATGTTATCGAAGAAGTCCGCCATCGCTAGAAGTGTAATTGGTAATTACAGATTGGACAATGGGAACGGCGAAATATTAATCAACCTCTGAGCGGGCGGCATGCTCAATGGATACGTCCCCTCGATGCAGTTGTTTTGACGCGAGCCTAGATCGGGCGCAATACGCGGTCGGCGCGTAATTGCTTGAAGAATAATGCTCCGCCGCGCGGCATGGATTCGTTGGCGGCTTCCATCCATGCTTGCGATCCGAGCGATTCCGGCGACCGGCGAGAATACCCGATGTTTTTCCATACCGAATCGAAGCCGACTAAATCAATAGGCGGAAAGACCAACGAAACTTCGCATTGCAGGCTGTTGGAAGCTTCTTCCACTTCTTGCAGCAACAAGGGCAAGGCTTTATCAATGGCGATCTGCGCGTCAATATATAGATCGCTAGTGCGCGCTACGAGATTTTCCACTTGCCAACCAGCGACTCCGACCGGCTCGTCGCCCATTCGCAAAATAAGATAGGCTTTGTCGCCAAAGGCTTCCATCACGTCGTCGGCGCTCATGGCGCGTTTGCCTTTGCTGAGACGGGTGATCAGAGCCGCGATCTTTTGCGAATCGCGCGGGCGTCCGCGCTGAAGCGAGAACTCTCCCGGTTTCGTCTCGGCTTCTACAAGCGGAGCCGTTTGCTTGATTGGGGCAAGCGCTTGCCACCCTTCGACGATTTGTTTCCAAAGATCATCGTACGAACCGTTGTTTTTGATGACGACGTTCGCTGCGGCAAGTTTTTCGGCTTGCGGCGCCTGTGCGTGAATGCGCTGGCGCGCTTCTTCATGGCTGAGTCCGCGCTTGCGCACGAGGCGCTCGATCTGAATTTGCTCTGGCGCGTCAACGACCCAAATTGAATCGCATTCGTTGTATAAATTCGATTCGAGTAATTTGATCGCTTCGATCGCTACGACAGGTTGACTGGCGCGGCGAATCAGCAAGTCTACCGCCTGCCCGACGTATGGATGGATAATTGCTTCTAAGCGCCCCAACGCATCAGAATCTGAAAAAACAAGTTTGCCCAATTTGCTGCGGTTAATTTGTTCATCTTCGTCCAGCAGCCAAGAGCCGAACATATCGAGGACGCGCTTATAGCCCGGCGCGTTCTTTGCAATTACGCGGTGAGCGAGCGTATCGGCGTCAATTGTATACGCGCCGAGATGTTCCAGCATGCGCCGCACAACGCTTTTGCCGGTGGCGATGTTTCCCGTTAGACCGATGATCGTTTTACCTTGTCGCTTGCTCACAATGATTCCTCCAATCAAATTGCAACGCTATTTTAATGTCTTTTACAAAAAAAGCCAGCCGGTAATAACCCATTTTCAAAATTGTATACCGCCTGTTCGCGGTTGACGGGTCTTCCTCTTGCGTGTATCATACAAATGCCTCAGGTTGGTTGGGCGATCGCGGCTCTGTGTTTGCAGAGTCGAGGAAAGTCCGCACTCCATAGAGCACGGCGTCGGATAGCACCCGGGGCGGGGAAGCCTCCGTTGAGGAGCGAACCTGCCGGAAAGGGCCACAGAAACAAGTCGCTCCCTTGCCTTTGTTTTCTCTCTTATCGAGAGAAACGCAAAGGCGAGGGCAGTAAGAGTGAAAAGGTGGTGTAAGAGACCACCGGCGTCTACAGTAATGTAGATGGCCAGGTAACCCCCGCCGGGAGCAAAGCCAAGCAAGGATGAAGTCATCTGCGGATGGCGGGAGGCGGCTCGCCTTCATACATACTCTGTCGCTTGGCGATTGAGTCAGTCCTGGGTAGGCTGCACCGAGCGGCGCGGCGACGCGCCGCCCAGAGAGATGATCGCACATGCGGGTTGTTCGCAAGAGCGCCCGCAGGACAGAATGCGGCTTATAGACTAGCCTGAGGCAAAAGCGAAAATGAAACGCAATGGATTGGGCGACATGGGGCATCTTATAATTCAAACGCGATATTAAAACCTGTTAAATCAAAGAAAAATAAAGAAGGCGACTCTGATTGCTTGCATAAACGACTAGAGTGACTCGATATAAATTCGTTAAGTAAGGTTGAGTTTATCTGGCAATAGGGACTTATAGGGGGATTAGCCTAGAGCGATTATTTTTTGCGCTCTCAAAAAAAACAGTATAATTAACCCCCAACCTGTTATTTTTGTAAGGATTCTTCATTTATTGGAATCGAATATGACTAATTTTAGAAAATCATTGCTTTTGGTATCGTTTTATCTGCTGGTTATTTTAGTTTTTGGGCAATTGGACAGCGCCGACCGCCCAATTATTAATTTCGCGTCTTATTTCTATATTTCTGCAGTCTTAATTATCCCAATTATGATCTTCATTCCGGCTTTGTATAAAATGCCGGTGTATGTGCCGAGTATTTTCTTTGGCGCAGTGTATTTCGCGCTCTTTCGAACGATCAACCGTTTGAATACGTCTACAGAAGATGTGGCGATCGTCCTATTGGAATTTATACTGGTGGAAGTGGGAGTATGGTTGTCGTATCAATTAGCGGCGGCGATCGGTCAATCTGAATCCATGATGGATGCGCTGGCGCAGGGCGCGTTCCCGCATGACGTTATTAAGCTGGAAGAATCTTCCGCCATCGTTAAAACTGAAATTACCCGGAGCCGCCGCTATCATCACCCGCTTTCTTTGATTGTAGTAAGGATGTCGTCGCAAGACGACCAAGCCTCGCGAGATGTTTTGAAAGCTTTACAGCGCGATATGATAACGCGTTTATCCGCCGCTAGAGTCGGGCAGATCTTGAATGAAAGCATACGCGAGACCGACATTTTAATGCAGGATCGCGGTGGGCGGTTTCTGATTTTGTGCCCCGAAACGCCGTTGGAGAAAGTTCAACTTTTAGCGGGAAGAGTAGACAGTGTTTTGACGAGAAAGACGAATTTTAAAATAACTTGCGGTGTCTCGACCTTCCCCGACGAAGTCCTTAATTTTGAAGATCTTTTGCATATGGCGCGGGCGCGTTCGCAGGTTGTGCAAGGAAGCGCTCCGTTGATCGAAGAAGTTCACCCATATGAAAGCGAAAGCGTTTCTTGAAATTCATATGAAGCTGACACGAGAAAATTTGAACGAATGGTTGATTCAGTTTGACCCCAAAAAACACGTTTTTACAGGTCAAACTTATTTATGGGCAAAACGTTTCATAGATTTATTTTTGGTGATCGTCAGCGCCCCTTTCTGGCTGATTGTGGTTGCTGCGATTTGGCTGATTATTGCGGTCACCTCGCCCGGCGCGCCGGCGGTTTTTAGCCAGCTTCGCACGGGAAAAGGGGGGAAGCGTTTTGTAATCTATAAATTTCGAACCATGGCGCCGGACGCTGAAGATCTGAAGAAGCAATACGCGCATCTGAATGAATTGCAGTGGCCCGATTTCAAAATTACCGACGATCCTCGGGTGACCAAAATCGGGCGCTTCTTAAGAAAAACAAGCTTGGATGAACTTCCTCAATTGTTCAACATCTTGAAAGGTGAAATGAGTCTGGTAGGTCCGCGCCCCACCTCCTTCGGCGTAGAAACGTACCAGTTGTGGCATACTGAACGCTTGGACGTTCCGCCCGGTCTGACCGGGCTATGGCAAATTGTCGGACGGGCTCAATCAGAATTTGACGACCGTCTCAGGCTGGACATCGCGTATATTGATCACGCCTGTATCCGCTTGGATTTTGCGATTTTGTTTAAGACAATTCTCGCCGTTTTTGAACAGCGAGGCGCGCACTAGTTTTCGACTGTTTGAAGATAACGAGGACGTATGAATAGAACGAGTATATTTTATAAACCAGTTTTCTATGCCGTTGTTTTTGCTTACACGGGGTTAACCTACTTAACATTAAGATTCAACGAGTTGGCTCCCCGACTCTACCGTGAAGACGGCTATTTTGAGAACCTCGGCGCTCTCTCTTTGTTTATCGCCTCGGGTTTGATGTTTTACGCCTTTTACTTCACGATAAAACGACGCAGAATTACAAAGGTCTTTTGGGTAAAACAAGCGGCATACCTTGCGTTGGCGCTTTTGTTCCTTTTTGGCGCAGGAGAAGAGATTAGTTGGGGACAGAGAATTTTTGGCTTTGCCACTCCTGAAAGCCTCGCTGAAATTAATGAGCAGGATGAGGTCACACTTCATAACATTGAATTTAATGGCGTCGCTTTGCCCTTTGAGAGCGAGTTTGATGTTTTCTGGGGCTTCTTCGTTTTTCTGATACCGTTAGTTGCCGCCGCGCTTCCCAAATTTAATAAATTCGGCTCCAAATTTATACCTATTGTTCCTTGGGGTTTGGGTATGTTCTTTGTGTTCAATTATTTGCTGGCTAAAGTCGCCAAACTTATTTTGGAGGCTGGTTATGGCTATGCCGGAGTCCCATTTGTTCAAGCCGTACAGGAAATTAAAGAAAGCAATTATGAATTCTTTTATATCTTCGTATGCTTGTTTATCCTGCTGGACCTGTTGCACGCAGAACGACAACTTGACCCGAGCCAATAAGAGAATCCTCTTCTACGGTTTTGCCTATCCTGATGACATTTGATAACGCATCTCTTCGCTTCCAGACTTACGATCCGTTTTTGCAATTGCAGACGGTTGAAAGCGTTTGGTTGAGTTTGCAGCATCGAAGCGAACATACGTATTTCACTTCGTGGGGCTGGATCTCCGTTTGGCTGAAGAGCCTTCCGCGCGAAACCCGTCTCGAGTTAATCGTCGGTTACCTAGGCGACTTGCCGGTCTTGGCTTTTTTCATCGGTAAAAAGAAGAAGAATAGATACGGCGTTCTCCCATCTGAAGTGTTTGCTTTGAATGCGACCGCCGTTCAAACCTATGACGATATTTATGCGGAATATAATTCCATTTTGTACGATTCGGCGGCGCTCAAAGACAAGGCGGAGGCGATACGCTGCCTGAGCGCTTTGGGCTGGGATGAATTCGAATTCTCATGGGTTTCCTCTAAATTTGTCCAAGACTTCGACCTGCTTAATCAAGAGCGGCGTTATCCTTTCCGCGTCTTAGAGGCGCATTCAGCCGCTTCTTATTGGACGGATCTACAAAAAGTCCGCGCCGCTAATTTGGATCTATACGCGTTATTAAGCCCAAATAAGCGCAATCAAATTCGACGCTCGATCAAGCAATATGAAGCGAATGGGGGCGCGCTTGTCGTTCAAGAGGCGGCGAATCAAGCGGAAGCCTTGTCTATGTTTGAGCGGCTGGTTGCGCTTCATCAGGCGAAATGGAGCAAGGCCGGGCGGCCGGGCGCGTTTGCTAACCGTTATGTCTATCAATTCCATAAAGAATTGATCCGTTCCCGCTTTGAAGCGCAAGAAATTCAACTCCTGCATATCTTCAATTCAGCCGGAAGCCTTGGCTATTTATATTGTTTTGTTTACGGCGGACAGGTTCTTTTTTATCAGAGCGGATTTAATTATTTGCCGCAGAATGTATACCGCCCAGGCTTGGTCTCGCACTATCATGCGATTATGTATAACGCGTCTAAGGGTAGAAACGCCTATGATTTTTTGGTTGGCGACACTCCTTATAAGCAAAGTTTTTCCACAGACATCGTTACAATGTATGAAATTAAACTGGTGAAAAGCGCATGTAGATTCCTCATCGGAAATGCGGCAATTGAAATTAAGCGCGCAGTTCAACGAGTTCCCGGACTCACCGAACGCCTCAAGCGTATCCGCTATCGGATCAAAGCCGCTCGCTCAATTGGAGAACGTCGGGACGATGAAATTTCTTAATCGTCTCTTCCAGTTAACCTTATCTGTAAGCGTCTTGGCAACTGCTTGCGCAGCGTTGCCTTCTGTGGGCGCGAATAAATCTGAGCCCGTTCAGCCTATGCAAACTTCTGAAATCGTAGCGCCTGTTACGACTGTAAATATTAATGACCTTAGCCGTAAATGTTTGCGTCCTTATACCGACGATTCGTTGTGGAATGTTCCGATTGACTGGGCAAAAGCCAAATTCCATCCAGACACCGATAAAATGATCGCCGCCTTTTTCAAAGAATCAAATTGGGTTGGTTCGGATGTCTCGAAATATTCTCCGAATATCTATTTTGTTGATAATGCGACTCCTTTAATCCCGGTCAAGTTGCAGGAAGGACGCAGCCCTCGCATTGTCAACGCCGACTCTATCATCGAATATGGGGAATCGGGCGGCACAGTTTTAATTCCTATCCCTGCATACGCCCGCCCGGCGTCTGGCACGGACGGCGAACTGACCTTGATCAATATTGACACTGGCGAAGAGTGGGGCTTGATCAAAGGTCGGATTCTTGATGCTGAAAGCTGGCTGGCGGGCGGCGTATATAAATATAGCGTTTATTCCTCTGGAATTCCGCCCGAAGGTTTTGCTCAACGCGGCGCGGGGTTGGGCAGTTTTGCCGGAATTGTGCGCCCATGTGAAGTGGAACGCGGCTATATCGGCCATGCGGTTACAATTGCTTATGATTACCCGTGCAAGCCGGAAGTTTGCGCCGCGAACGGCTGGCCTCCTTTTATTCCTCCCTTCACTAAAACGGATGGCATTGGCGCGACTCAATTTGATATTCCCGAAGGCGCGCGCCTTGTGATCAAGCCCGAGATCGCTAAGGACGAAATTTTGCGGGCTTGTTCGGGAGTTCAAGGCTGTATCGTTTGGACGTTAAACATGCAAGAATATGGCGGCTTTATCGTTGACAATAGCGGACATCCGAAGACATATGGCGAAGGAAATGCAACCGCTCATTGGGATGCAGCGATCTGGTCTGAAGATATGTTGCGAAACATACCGCCCGATTGGTATGCAGTAATTGATTGGAACTATCCCGCCGTTTCAGTTCCGTGACTTCTCGCCCGATTTATAACGGAGAGTGAGAAAATGACTAAAAATAATGACTTAATCTTTCTGTTGATTAGCTTGTTTCTTGCAGGCGCGGCTTCTTGGGCTCTAACAGTTCCAGATTCTGACATCGGATTGTATGGCGCCGCTGGGGTCTTGGGCATTGTCATGGTGATGATGGTCGTTGTCAAGCCGAATCTTGGCGCGAACGTTCTGATTATTGTTATTTTTACCAATATTTCGGCGGAATTGACCGATCGCGGTTATCCAAGCATGACCAAGCCGCTGGTTGTTGTAATTTTTGCCGCTATCCTGATTCGTAATTATTATGCGGGGCAATTGCCTAAGCATCGCGCGCGCACTTTTGTAATTGAAGTGTTTCTGATTCTTTATTTTGTCTCTGTGCTGCTATCGTACGCAGTCGCTTCAGATAAAGGCCGGGCGATGGAAGCGATTCAAGATTTGGCGAAAGATATTTTTATCCTTTATACCATTCTGTTCGCCATCCGAGAAATTTCCACCTGGAAACAGGCGGTTTGGATCATTATCTTTATTACAACTGCGTTGTGTTTATTGGGCGCGTATCAAATCTCTAGCGGAAATTATTCGCAAGATTTCTTCGGCATGGCTCGAATAAAAACGCAAAGCGTCGTGAGCGGCGATACTACTCATCGAATCGGCGGGCCGATTCGAGACCCGAACATGTGGGGGGAAGTTCTTGTGGCGATTCTGCCGCTGGTCGCTTTTCAGATCTTCAATCAATCGCGCCCGCTGGTTAAACTATATGTCATTGCCGCTTTTGGGGTTATCGGCTTTGGGTTGCTAAATACGTATAGCCGCGGTGGGTATTTAGCGTTCATAGTGAGCATGATTTTAATGCTCTTCGTCTTTGAAAAAAAGATCGCCCCTTCGATAGCGGTGGGCATTTTGGGACTTGCCGCCATATTTATCTTGCTTCTACCGTCTACATATCTTGAACGTTTTAAAAGCCTCTTGTCGCTTACGCCTAGCGTAGAAGGCGGCGTTAATGTGTACGAAGATTCTTCTTTTCGAGGGCGTTCCAGCGAATTGATCGCCGGGTTGATGATGTTTGAAGACCATCCGCTGTTTGGTGTTGGCGCGGGTAATTTTCCGAATAGCTATCAGACGTATGCGCAACAGATCGGACTGGAACTGCGCTCGGAAGAGCGGGACGCACATTCTCTGTACACTCAAGTGATTGCCGAAACGGGCGTTTTAGGCGCAATATCTTTTTTTGGCGTAGTCTTGGCTTTGTTGGCTGGCTTGGCGCGCGCGGCGCGAACCGTCCAGCGTATGCCGAAATATATTTCCTTATTACCCTGGGTTAATTCGTTGCGGGTGTCCATGATCGCCTATATGATCGCCGCTGCATTTTTACATAACGCCTATATCCGTTATTTCTGGATTTTGGTCGCTTTGAGCGTTACCTTGATCCATTTAATTGACGAACTACAGTCTAGCGTGGGGGCGTCGCAATTTGCGCCGCGTGAGTTGTCGCTTGAGCGATAGTCCGCTTGTCGTAGAAGAAATGACCTCTAGCAGTCAGATCACCCGTAAGGCTGGACGCGGCATGATCTGGAATTTCTTAACCTACGGCTTAGGCAGAGGCGTTGTTCTGGTGACAACCGCCATTTTAGCGCGTATCCTTGCTAAGGATGACTTTGGATTGCTTTCCATCGCCATTGTAGCCATTAATTATCTTTCATTAGTGAAGGATTTGGGATTAGGGTTGGCGCTCATTCAACGTAAGGAGGGAGTGAATGAGGCTGCGAATACTGTCTTTACTGTAAACCTGATTATTGGTTTTACTTTATCCGCTGTTACGATTGTAGTCGCGCCGTTTTTTGCAGATTACTTTAATGAACCGCGGATTATTCCTGTCTTGCGTTGGCTGGGAGCGTCTTTTGCCATTAATGCGCTGGGAGCCGTTCACGTAATCCTGTTGATGAAAGATCTGGATTATCGGCGTAAATTTATTCCAGATATGGGGAATACGATCGTCAAAGGCGCCGCTTCCATTGGGTTGGCGGTCGCAGGTTTCGGCGTGTGGGCTTTAGTGTTCGGACAGCTTCTAGGCGCGATCGCTTCTGTTATCCTTGTTTGGGCGGTGGCAAAGTGGCAGCCGCGTTTAAGTTTAAACACGAAGTTGATCGGTTCGCTGATGAAATTCGGCTCGTCGGTGACGATTAGCGATCTTCTTAGCGTGATTATAGATAACATTGATTATATTATCGTCGGTAAGGTGTTTGGGCTGGCTAAACTGAGCGTGTATACGCTGGCATATCGTCTGCCTGAAATGCTGTTGATCGGAAATTTATGGGTCATGGGCGGCGTCACTTTCCCAGCCTTTTCTTCAATTCAGGATAAACCTGAAGAAATGCGGCGCGGGGTTCTGGCTTCCGTGCGCTTGATTCAGTTGATGGCGGTCCCGATTTCTTTGGGGTTGTTCCTTACGGCAGATCCAATTATCCGAGTGGCTTTTGGCGAACAATGGCTTGAAGCAATTCCTGTCCTGCGCGTGTTGGCGGTCTATGCCTGGGTCTATTCGATTGGCTATCATATCGGAGATGTGTATAAGGCAATTGGGCGGACGGATATTTTATTAGGACTAACGGCTCTAACGGTTATTGTAATCGTCCCTTCCATTTGGATCGGTTCGCATTTTGGCTTGATCGGCGTTGCTTGGGGACATTTATTTGCGGTATTGATCAGGAGGATTGTCAGTCTGACATTGGCGACCAAGTTCGTACGCGTCAAGATCGTGGATATTTTCAAAGAATTAAAGCCTGCTTTTCTTGCCGGGCTAGCAATGACCCCTCCCACGCTTCTGGTCTTATATCTGACCGCAGGCGCCTCGCCTTTTATTCAATTGGCTCTAGTTGCGCTGACCGGCATGGCGAGCTACCTTGGCGTTTTATGGCGGCTCGAACGCGATAATTTACTCCGTCTTGTGCGCCTGATTGGCGGGACGAAACCTGCTGTGGGATGAGAATCTGGAAGCGATGAAATTTGAAATGCGCACCAATACATTTCCCCTTGAGCATAGCGCAGATTGGCGATTCCTATTGCCGATTTCGGCGAACAGTGCGTGTTTGTTGCTTGGACGCGGCTTGGGCGACGTGGCGCAACTCTTTGCTCAGTTGGGCTTTCCTACCCATCTCGCTGATTTTGAGGAATTGCGACGAGAAACGCCGTTGCTGTTGACGAACTTTGACTTCGCGCTTTTGCCATTAGGCTTTGTAGGCAATACTTTGAACAAGGAAGTTGAAACGCTGGCGGAGATCGCTAAAATGCTTCGTCCTGGCGGACGAATTCTGCTCGGTTTTTCCAATCGCTATAATATTTACCCAGCCCGCTCAGCGGCAACATCCCCAGCCGCCCCGGCTCGAATAAGAAAAGCGTTGACGGCAGCAGGATATGCCGAGGCGGTCTTTTACGCGGCGTTGCCTAACTTGGAACTTGCTGAATATATCTTCCCTTTGAATCGTCAGGCGGCGGCTTTTGTCTTAGATCGCCGCTATCAACATAAGACCCCTTTCGGCCCGCAAGGTTGGAAGGCGCTTTTGGGAATCGCGCCGCTTCTTCTTGATCTTTTTCCCGCCTATTTTGCAACTGCTGTATTGCGCTAACTTGCCTGCGCCGACCTTGATATCATTATGACGAACGCTTTTGTTGATGATCTCTCCAATTTTGTTTCCACTCTTGAGGGCTTTAAATCCGCTTCTTTTCAATGGATCAGTTTAGCGCTAAGCCTTCCGGGATTTGACGAAAATGTGATCTTCTTCGGTTTTGAGGCGCGTCAACTTTATCCGACTTTGGTTGCTAAGACCCCGCGCTTGCCTCAAAATAGAGAGGCTTTGCAGACCGAGTATGATCGGCTTACGGAACTTTGGCTCCTTTTAGGAGATGAGGCTGAGTATTGCCTGCAAAAGGCAATCGCTTTGACGATGATACAGAATCAACCGGTCTTAATTACCGCTTTTTTGCAGGGGAAAAATTTGTCGCGCGTTTTTAGAAAATCTTTCCGCTCCTCTAGCGAAGACCTGCTTGCGCTAGCGGTAGAAACGGGCCAGACGCTGCGCAGAATTGTAGATCGAACGGCGACGCGGCTGGAAGTTGGCGAGGAAATTCGCTCCGAATTTCCGGAGATGGTCGCTGAATATAAACGAATATACGCCCCAACTCATGATGAAGTTCAAGCGCTTGATAGTTTAGTTAGCGAAGTGGAGCGACTTGCTTTACAGGGAAAGTGCAAGATTTTAATTCAGGGAGATTTTTGGCATGGCAATATGCTCCGAAGTTCGCAACATGGTCAGTTGATGCTTATGGATTGGCAATATGCGCGCTGGTCTAAAGACGTCAGTTTGGATTTATATATGTTTCTGCTGGCTGGGGCTTTAGCCGCTGTTCCCAAACGTTTTATAGACGGGCCGGCTGAGTCTAAAGCGCAAGCGGCCATCGCCGTCTTGCACGCTTGGAATAAGCGATTGATCCCAGCGTATCTACATGCCTTCGGTCAACCGCAGCAATATGTTAAACTGCCGCTTCGCGCAGGCATGTTGGCGTGTTGCGTTGAAAACGCCGTTCGCGTCAGCCTCGATCGTAATTCAGATAAACCGCGAGATTTAATCTGGAAATTCATGTTTTCTGGCTTGCTTGACTGGCATAATTAGAAAAGATGAAATTCTAAAAAGCGAAGCGAGACCGATGACATCTGGAAATAAAGCCGTACAACGTAAATTCAATATCGTTTATTTGATTGACGGATTGGGAATGGGCGGTGCGGAGCGCTTGCTGGTTCCCATGTTGAAAACTTTGGATCGAAGCGTTTTTAATCCCTGGGTTTGCGCCTTTCAGGTCAGGAATGGCAATCCCATTGCCGACCAACTTCGCGCGATCAATGTTCCGGTGGATTTGCTTCCTATTCCTTATCTGCGTGATATAACCGCCATTCCGCGTCTTTACGCTTATTTGAAGAAAATACGCGCCGATTTGGTGCATACTCAGCTTGAATTTGCCGATACGTTTGGAAATTTCACGGCAAAATTACTGCGTCTGCCCAGCGTGACCACGCTTCATACGATGACGCAGAGCGAGGCGAATATAAAATCTCGCCTGCATGAGTGTACGGAACTGTTCGCTCTGAGGAATTTCTGCGATGTCATTATCTCTGTCTCAGAAGAAGCCCGCCAGTTTTATTTGCAAGCGAGCAAAACTCCGCTTGAGAAAACTCGCGTGATCTATAACGGCATTGATCTTTCCGCTTACGCTGATCTGGACGCTCGGCGCGAACGCGCTTCTATTCGCGAGGAGTTTAATCTGCCTTCTAACGCGACTTTGCTGACCACTGTGGCTGTCTTACGCGAACCCAAAGGCATTCAATTTATGATTGAAGCCCTGCCAATTATTGTAGCGGAACGCCCTGACGCGTATTATCTCATTGTGGGCGATGGCGCATATCGCCCTGAGCTTGAAAGAGCGGCGGCGGAGAGCGCGGGTAGGGCTCGCATCATTTTTACCGGTCAGCGCAACGATATTCCTCAAATCCTATCCGCTAGCGATTTGTTCATTTTGCCTACCTTAACCGAAGCCCTGCCGACGGTTCTAGCCGAGGCTATGGCTGCACAGACACCGATTGTCGCCAGCCGCGTGGGCGGAATTCCGGAGATGGTGACGCATGGCGTTAACGGCTCTTTGATCGTCCCCGGCTCGCCTGGCGAGTTGGCTCGCGCTTGCGTGGATTTACTTTCCAATCCGCAGAGGATGAAATCTATGGAGATTGAAGGCTCGCGTATTGTTCGCGCAAAGTTTGACGTTTGCGGACAGGTCGAGGAGTTGCAGCGCCTTTATTTGCAATTGATGGCTCCCTATGCAGAATAAAAAACGCCTTTGTATTATCGAACTGAATAGCGCCGGCGGATTGATCCATTACGCGTACCAATTGTGCACGGCGCTTGCCAGCGCTGGTTTCGATGTGACGTTGATCACCGCCGCAGATTATGAAATGGCGAACCTGCCGCATAATTTTCAAGTAAAGAAAGATTTTTACTTGATGGAGAATTTCACTTTGCCCAACAAGGCGACTGGGAAGAATCTCTTTAACGCGGCTGGCGGAAGAATCGCGCGCTTTTTTACAAGGATATTGCGTGGAATATTTCTCATCGTCGCTTGGTTTCGCGTGAGCGCGTATCTTCTTCGCGTGAAACCCGACCTTGTGCAATTTTCTCGCATCCAGTTTCGATTTGAAGCCTACTTTATTCGGCGTTTGAAGGAAGGCGGATTGACTTTGACTCAAGTCTGCCATGAATTTGAGGAAAGAGAAGGCTGGAATGGAATAGAACGAATTTTTGCTCTATTATTTGGCTCAGAGGAGGCAATGTACGCCAATTTCTCAGCGCTTTTCTTTCATGCGGAAGAGAACCGTCGCAGATTCCTTGCGCGTTTCCCGTTGATCCCGGCTGAACGTGCGCATCTTATCGCTCACGGGAATCAGAACTGGCTTCTCCCATTGGCGGCGAAAGACATTAGCGAGACAGTTCTGAGACGAAAGTACGGTTTGACTGAAAGAGATAAGATAGTTCTGTTTTTTGGCTTACTTGCTCCAAGCAAGGGTATTCAGGATTTGATCGAAGCCTTTGCCTTGGCGCGCCGATCCTGCGAGGCGAAATTGCTAATTGCAGGCTATCCCACTAAACACATTGACATGCACGCTTTGCGTAAACGAGTCGCAGAATTGAACTTAAGCGCACATGTGATTTTCGACGCGCGTTATATTAATATGATGGAAATTGGTCCGCTTATGCGCTTATCCACTGTTGTGGTTTATCCTTATCGCACCAGTACGCAGAGCGGCGCGTTGCAGGCGGCTTATACGTTTGGCAAGCCGGTAATCGCCACAAATGTGGGCGGACTACCGGAAGCTGTGGAAGACGGCCGCAACGGATTTCTTGTTGCGCCTGAAGACCCGCCGGCTCTAGCGCAAAAGATCGTCGCTCTAATTCAAGATGCCGAACTGGCTGAGACGATGGGCGCCTATTCCGATCTGCTTTCGCGCACCCGCTTTAGCTGGGAGAAAATCGCCGAGTTAGTCGCGGCAGTGTATGCGACCTTATAACGCGCATCTTTGTCAACTGCGATACCGATTAAACCTATGCGTAAGGAGCGCGAATTTAGGAAGCGTATGCGAATGTGAAACAAAGATCCTGCGGATCGCAAAGGGGTCTCGTTTGACTTCGCGAAGCGTGGCGGGACCATTTTGTAAAGTGAAGGCGACCCGATAGCCAGATTTCCGCGTTAACGCTTCCACTTCGGCGTTCACGTCGGCTTTTTGCCCGTTGGGATAAGCGAAACTATAAATCTCCCGACCAAGTTCTTTTTCAATCGCCGCTTTAGAGCCGCGAATTTCCCGTTCTGCTTCCTCCAGCGAAATGCGCGTCAAAATCGGATGCGTCAATGTGTGTCCGCCAAATTCAATTCCATGCGCGCTCATTTCCCGTATCTGATCCCAATTCATCATTAAGTTCTTAAAATGGTTTTGAGGGATAGAAACGTTTAATTGTCCGGGTAACTGCTCTGTCCATTGTAACCTTTCGGCGTGCGGCAGATTTTTCAACGCCTCAATCCAGCGATAACTGATTAGAGTTCTCTGGTGTTTATCTGTCCACGACTGCGTCTCGCCGCTTGGGAAGAGAATGTAGTCGGAGTCTGTGTGATGGAAGCAGTAAGCCGCTGCATCCCAATAGAACGGCGCGTCTATGCCAATGTGCCCATGCGTTAGGAAGATTGCGGCGGATAGATTGTGTTTGCGTAAGATGGGGTAGGCTTCTGTATAGTTATCCAGATAACCGTCGTCGAAGGTGATCAGGGCGGCATAGGGCGGCAGTTCTTTTTCATGGCGCAGCCAGTCAGTTAGGTCTTTGATTGTAACGACATTAAACCAACGCTTGAGATACTCCAGTTGTAAGTCGAAATCTTTCGGGCGCGCGCTAATGTTAGGAAGGAAGGAATCCAACTCTGTTTGAGGATCGCCGATGCGATGGTAATTGACGACCGTTAAGGATTTAGCAAAGAACGCTCTTCCAATTCGCAGCAAGCCGCGTTGATAGGCAAAATTGATAATATGATTTGTAAGCGGGCGCCGAGAGAGTTTTTTTTGCTTCATGAAGATCTACTCGATAGATGAGATTGATAAGCGGTTTGATATGCGTCCCATGTAGCTATAACCTGTCCTTCGAGATTAAAACGATCGCGGACGCGGGCTTGCGCGCTTTCTGCGATGCGTTGGGCGAATTGTCGATCTTCGCATAGTTTGAGCAGTCCCTCGGCTAGGGCTGTCGGATCGTTTGGCGGAATTAATAACGCTTGCTCGTTATGTGCGACTAATTCCGGTATCCCGCCGCTAGAAGAAGCCAAAATAGGTAAGCCAAGCGCCGCCGCTTCTAACAAGGCGATCGGTGTGCCTTCATATCTAGAAGGCATTGCAAAGATGGCGCTGTTTCTTAGAATCATCAGCGTGGTTTCTCGGCTTTGATATCCTGTCAAAATCACCCGCCCTTCAAGCTTATAACGTTTTATCTGTTCTTCTAGCTGCGCCCTGCATTCTCCTTCGCCAACCAACAGGCAGACCAACTTGGGAATTTTATGTTCAAGTTGTTTGATCGCTCCGATTAGGATGTCATATCCCTTGACTGGAACTAAGCGGCCCGCTGCCGAACAGATCAACGCGTCTTTTGACAGGTTAAATTTCTGTCGCAGCCATTCCGAATCTTCTGAAATTGACGCGGGCGTGAGCGTTACGGCGTTGTAAATTAATCGAATACGGTCTTTCGCAATCCCAGAATGAAGTAGAGCGTTGCGGTCTTTTTCCGAAACGGCAATATACAAGTCTAAGTTTAGGTTGGTTAAAAGTTCAAGCGCAGTATAGATCTTTCCTTTTAGTGAGGCTCGACCATGCTCGTTTGCGTACCAACTATTGATTGTTGAAATTAAGCCTATTCTAGTGAAAAGAGATGCAAAACTTCCCCAAAATTTGGACTGGATATTTTGTGTGTCCAAGATTTGATATTTCTCTACGCGGATTAACTTAACTAAATTGAGCAGGATACGAGGATCCGTTTTATGCGTCCCAATTATATGGACAGGAAGTCCGAGTTTTTGCATCTCTTGTACGATCGCGCCAGATTTCAGCCCAGCCAGCGCGATCTTCCCGGGCGGAGAGTTTTGTATCAGCGCAAGCGCCCGCGAAGTTGATCCGCCATATTTCAAGGAAAGATCAACCATTAACACTTTTGGGAAACTGCCGGAATCAATTTGGCTCATGAGATTGAACGATGGGATTTCAGCGTCTTTGAATGCGTTCCCATAAATGCGATTGTCGCCTGCGCTGGTGGTGTAGGAATCCATATAGCGCGGCTAGATTGCTATTTGTTAGGAAGGCGGGTAGATAAAATAAGCGCATCAGTTTATGCTTTTCGCCTAATTTTGGAAATATCGCGCCGATTGCCGCGAGCCCATAGAATAGAAGTTGCAGATCTAGAATAATCATGTTGAAAGGCGCACTGAGTAGAAAAAAATGACTCTCAGTAGAGAGAATTACTGCGACTATATTCGTCAGTAAAGCGCAAATCATTCCAAACGGGACTAAAAGACGCAGAAATTTATGCGAAACGATTTGCCAGACCAACAGAGGATGCTTTAACGGCAGGATTTTTCCAGCGTTGGCAATGATCTGATAGCGCCCTGCGTTGATGCGCGTGCGACGTTTTATCTCATCTTGAGCGGTTAAGGAGACCCGCTCAATGGATTTGGCTTGAGGGACGTAGACAAGGCGTAATCCCTGGCGGATAACCTGCATTCCCAGATAAAAATCGTCATTGATGACGTTGTCCGGCGGCTTGAGGTATGCTGTTTTGCGGATGGCGAGAATTTCTCCGGCGACGCTGGTGCAACTGCCCAGACGGCTTTCTTGTTTTTTGATGTAAGACTCGTATTTCCAATATAAGCCTTCGGACGCTCCGAGATTGCCGTCTCCGCTCGCAATTAATTTTGCGCCGCTTGCCGCTCCGATGGATGGATCTTGAAAAGGGGCGACTAATTCCTTGAGCGTATTGGGTTGATAATAATTATTGGCGTCTGAAAAAATGATGATTTCCCCGCGCACGCGCAACATGGCGCGATTGATCGCCGCCATTTTCCCGTTTCGTTGAGGCTCGTGCAGCAGCTCTATTCCCTGAGTTTCAAAGCGTTTCACGATCTGCGGGGTCGCGTCAGTCGAGCCGTCTGTCACAAAGAGGATTTGAAGTTTTTCTTCGGGGTATTCTATCTCGAGCGAGTTTCTGATTTTGTTCTCAATAACCGTCTCTTCGTTATAGGCGGCGATCAATAGCGTTGCAGAAGGGAGATAGGCGGGATAGGGCTTGGGTTTGCGGCGAAATTTGGCAAGCAGGGCGATAAGAAGCGGGTAACCGATATAGGTATATATGATTATGAAAACTGATAGCCAAAAAAAGACCGCAACGAACATGGAAATAAACTTCACTTGGTAGCCCTTTAGTACTAGGTCAAAATAAGTATAGCGGTTTGATAAATGATATAATTCTTGAGGATTTAAGCCTTATTATACCCTTTTGGCAGGAGCTCGTATGGAACTTCGTTTTTACTTGCGTATTCTTCAACGGAGTTGGTGGATTATTGTGATTTCCGCCCTGCTGGCAGTGAATATTTCGCTGATTAATTCGTACTATTTTGCTGCGCCCATGTACGAATCGGTTGCGCGTTTTGTCGTTAGCCCCAATGCTCAAAATATTGAAAGTCGAGAACTGGTCAATAGCCTCGAAGCCCTGGATAAGCGTTCCATTATTTCAACGTATGCGGAAATCTTGAACAGCCGCGACGTGATCAATGGCACGTTTCAGCTTTTGATGGCTGACCCTGAGAAATTTAGCGCTTATAAAACTTCCGTGACGGTATTGCCGGACGCAAATATCATCCGCTTTAGCGTAAAAGGTCCAGATCCGAACGTAGCCGCCATGTTGGCAAACAGCATTGGTCAGTATGCGATCGATTTTGTGCGCAAGCTGTATATCATCTATGATATTGACTTTCTGGATAAGGCGGTTGCGGCGAAAGAACCGTATCAACCTCAACCGCTTCAAGACGCCGGACTGGCGCTGATCGTAGGGCTAGGGCTTGGCGTGGGTATTGCCATTTTCCGCGATCAATTATCCAGTTCGCTGGACAGTTTGGGCCAGCGGAGGATGGTCGATTCTGAATCGTTAGCGTATACAAAAACCTACTTTGAAAGGTTGGCGCGTCAAGAAATTGCCGATCAGCCGGAGAGCGTTCGCACGATTGGCGTTATCTTCCTGAACGGCGTTCAGGAGTTTTACGATTCTCTGCCTCAAGCGTATAAAAATATGATTATGCAAAAGGTGACGGGGACGTTGAAATACCAATTGCGCGGCAATGACGTTGTGGGGCGTTGGTCGTCGCTTAAATTTAGCGTCTTGTTGCCTTCCACGGATGGACATGCCGCCATGCAAAGGATGGCGCGTATTCAAGAAATATTGGCGCAACAGTTCTCATTGGATGCCGACGGCGAGTTTGATATTGAATTGGACCCGCGAATCGGGCTTGCCGACCATCAAGGCGGGGAATCTTTTCAAGTTTTAGTTAATCAAGCGGAACAAGCGTTGGAAATATCCATGCAATCCGATGTCAAAATTAATCTGTACAAAGTCAGACCGTTTGGATAATTGATCGCATTGTCCTTGTATGGGTAACTTATCTATTCGGAATCTTAAGGTGTTTAACGTGAAAAGAATCCTTACATTTGTTTTTTTGCCGATCCTTATGTTGGGCAATTTCGCTCAAGTTGCGGCTAGCGGACCTCAAGAACATATCTTTTATGCGGAAGTGAATGCCCCAACTAACGCGAGTGCGAGCGATGCCGTCTCGCTTAGTTTCGCGCAGTTGGGCTTCCGCAAGTCTGATTTGATCAGCCCCTTTGATGTGATGCGCCTGCTCTTCAGCGTTCCGCCAAATTGGAAGTTAGAGGCGGGCGGCGAAGTTCAAATTGACTATGATGTTTTGCTGTCGGGTCCTGGGCTGGCACAGTTGACTAGCGCAGGCAATCCGTACGGCGGATCATTGACCGTATCTTTCAACGATCGCATCATTGGAACGATTCCCTTAGAGAATACTGGCAGTAATTCCGCTCATTTTGAGATTCCAGCGGAAGCCCTTTCGCCGGTTATAAGCGACGGTCGCCACATCTTGAAAATTGCGTTGGACGCCCAATTCAGCTGTCAATACGACGTGCGCGCTGTTGTGACGATCAAGGACACTTCTATCTTGAATTTGGCTTATAGCGAGACCCCGCCGAGTTTAAATCTATCGCGTTTGCCCGCTCCATTCTATACGTCCAACGCGTTGGTCTCGGAACGTACGCTTGTTGTTACGCCCGATTCTCCAACTTCCGGCGAACTTCAGGCGGCGTTAAATATCATGTCTGGCTTTGGATCTATGGTAGGAACTACGGCTGATTTCGCGATGGTTAATTCCAGCGGAGTGACCCAAGACGACATGGCGACAAGCAATTTTATCTTTGTGGGCGGACCAGATAAACTGCCGTTGTTGTCGAATATTGCCGCTTTTCCCCTGAAGATAGAATCTGGAGATTTTCTAAACCTTCCGTCAGACTCCGCTTCTGACGGCATAATTCAGATAGCCATTTCGCCTTGGAATGCCGCTAAGTCAATTTTATTAGTGAGCGGCAAGAGCGAAGAAGCGATTCGAAAAGCGTCTCAGGCGGTTAGTTCCGGCAAAGTACTTATTTATCAAGACCCGGCGCTGGCGTATGTTAAAGAAGTTCAAGCGCTGAAAGACAGCATCCCGACTGTTGAGAATTTCAGCGTCCAAAATCTCGGCTATTCCACTGAAACGTTAAGCGGCATTGGCGAGAGCGGCGTGGACTACACGTTTATGGTTTCCAAGCAGCAGCTTTTCGCCAAAGACGGCTACTTCGAATTATTCTATTATCACTCCGCGCTTGTTGACGACAGTTTATCCTCCATGAATATTGAATTGAACGGGCAGTTGATCGGCAGCGCGGCTCTCGACAAGGCTTCTGAAGAACTAACTTCTATTCGTATCAAAATACCGTTTGGCATATTGCGTTATGGTGAAAACCGCTTATCAATTCGAGCGCGCCTCTCAGCCGATATCTCTTGCGATGAAACGGGGTTTTCTGATCCGTGGGCGGTTATTTTAGATCAATCCAATTTTCATCTGCCTGAAGCGACCACGCTTGGCGCCTTCCAGTATACGGCGATGGACTTGAAGAATTATCCTGAGATTTTCGTGACCCAAAGCAATCTCGGCGACCTTGCTTTTGTGCTTTCAAAAACTGATCCGACCGGCTGGAGCGTTGCGGGAAAATTAGCCTATGATTTAGGCAAGGTCGCCAACCCGGCAATTTCAAGCATTAAGGCGGTTTATGCGGACGATGTGCCGGCGGACATTCGCGAAAATCATTCGATGATTATGATCGGCAAAGCAAGCGCGTTGCCAATTTTGAATGAGATCAACGATAACTTGCCAGCTCCGTTTGACTTCGCTGCCGATACAGCCAGCGAACGCCAATTACAGATTATCTATCGTATTCCTCAAGGCGTGAGCGTCGGCTATTTGGAATTAGTCCATTCGCCGTTCAATATTGACAAGTTAATCATGGTGCTTTCTGGCAATGACGCTGCCGGACTGGCGTTCTCCGGCGACGCTTTGCTCGTAAGCGAGATAAATTCTCAAGTCTCGGGCGTGTTTGCTATTACGAATGGCAAGCAAGTGGCGGTCGGCGACGATCAGGCGCTCTTTTCCGCGGTTGGCGATGTTGTGCCGAATGCGGAAAGGGTGATCGCTACTCCGCTTCCTACGAAGAGCAACCCGGCTTTAAAGACCGTTCCGCCAAATTGGCTTAAACCGTACCTGATTGCTACTGGCGGCGTCATTCTGCTAATTATTGCCTTTGTGATCAAAAACGCTTTTTCACGGAAACGTTCGGCGACTCTTGATCTTGCGCACGATGAAGAAGAGTCTGATGCTCATAAAGAAAAATCCGCCTAGAAATAGCGCGCGCGGCAGTTGTATTCGCTTCCGGCGATCTCTATCTCGTCAAATAAACAAGGCGGCTCGTACGTTGACTCGAAACAGAAGCGAAATTTTAATTCGATGAGATGGAAGATTCACTATAAGCTGACTGTAACGTCTCTCCTTCTCTTAATGGCAGGATGCCATGTTCCAGTCGCTGCAACTCCGACCGTAGACCTATTCGCTACGCTTCAAGCCTCCACGCCTTCCGGCGTCGCTGTGTCCGTCGAAACCGAGCGCGCCTCAACGCCAAACTTCGCGTTTGCAACCGCTGTGGCGACGTTGTTCCCAGCCTCCACCGCTTCTCCATCCGCGTTCGCGAACCAATTGAGCGGCAAGATTGTTTTCACATGTCAGGTGAATCGAGTGCAAGCCTCCGATCAGATTTGCATTATCAATGCGGACGGAACAGATTTTCGCCAGTTAACTAACGATAACGCCCGTCACTTCTATCCGTCTCTTTCACCGGATGGGAAAAGCGTGTTATATGTCGCCTTTCGCGAGACAAACGTGTATGAAATCTACGAGATGAATTTGAAGGATGGAGCTATTAAACGGCTGACGAATCGCATCGGCGTTTTAACGGCGCCCGAGATCTCACCCGACGGTGAAACGATTACATTTACGCGCGGCAATCCCGCGACGCAGCAACATCAAATTTGGGTCATGGAGCGAAACGGCGACGACGCGCAGAATCTTCCTCAAGTATTCGGCTGGGATCCCACATGGTCGCCGGATGGGAAATTGATTCTCTTTGCTTCTAACCGGGATGGAGGCATACAGTTATTCACGGTCAGCCCAAAAGGAAGCGCGATTAAACGCATCACGAAACTGCCGGCTATTCGCGGAAGAAGCGATTGGTCGCCGGATGGGAAATTCATCGTCACCTATTCCGGCGAAGCATGGAAGCGCGAAGTGTATATCATGAACGCGGATGGATCGGATGTTCGACAGCTTACGCCGGCGGGCGGTAACAGTCAAGGACCCTCTTTTTCACCGGATAGCCAATGGGTGGCGTTCACCGCATATTTCGATCGTTATGGCGACGATCACGGCTGTGAAATTTATATTGTTCGTATTAATGGCGCGGATTTGCGCCGTTTGACGAATAACGATTACTGCGACTACCAGCCGCGCTGGGGACCATGAGCCGTGTAAACCTGAAAGGGCAAGTTGTGATTGTGACGGGAGCGTCGTCTGGAATTGGCGAGGCGACCGCGCGCCGGTTTGGGCGCGAAGGTGCGAAGGTGGTCCTTGCCGCGCGGCGCATAGATCGGCTTGAAGCGCTTGCAAAAGAGATTGAAGAGATGGGCTCGAGCGCGGAGGCGTTCGCCCTTCAAACAGATCTATCCAAGTTGGAAGATTGTCAAACGTTGATTCAAAAAACATTGGCGCGCTTTGGACGCGTTGATATATTAATCAATAACGCCGGTTTCGGACGTTTGGATTGGTTGGAGAATCTTGATCCGCTGAAGGACATTCAAGCGCAGTTTGCAGTGAATGCGATGGGCGTCATTCAAACTACGCGGCAGGCGCTGCCAGCGATGATTCGGCAGCGTTCGGGTCATATTATCCAGATGTGTTCAATGGCTGGTTTGGTCGGCACACCCACCTATACGATCTATTCGGCGAGTAAACACGCTGTGCATGGATTCTCCGAAGCGCTGCGACGCGAGGTTAAACCATGGGGCATCGAGGTTTCGATGGCGTATCCGGGCGGCGTCGAAACCGAATTTGCGGATCATGCGGGAATTAAACGGAAGACGAAAGCGACCACGCCGAAATTCATGGTTCTCACTGCGGAGCAAGTCGCCGATGCGGTTGTGAGCTTAGCTCGCCGCCCACGCGCCATGCGAATTATCCCTTGGCTGTGGTTGTTTACGGTGTGGCTAAACCGTAGCTTAAACTGGCTTGTAGATTATATGACGATTCATCGGTTTACAATTCCTGAACGAGAAGAGGAATTGAAGACAAAATCGCGAGCGAGTAGCTAGGAAAATCAATGCACGCTGCTTGTATGCCTGTTTGCGTGTTTTCTTAATCGGGCGTTCCCGCCTCTTTTATATCTTTTAAATTCAATTGTAGATTCGTTCGTCCGTTGAACTCGTTCGCTTCGAGCGAGTACATCGCATCTACGCGCGGTGGCAATGACGCCGCTTTCTCTCCCATCCGAAAGCCGATCGCATCGTAGATCGCACCTGAAGCAGATTCGAGAACAAGCTTCAAGTGCCTGCCTTCCGATCCAACTGCGCGAAATGATTTGACCTTTACGTTGCGCGAGACGAACATAGCGCTGGGGTTTCCATAGCCAGTCGGTTCTAGATAAGCGAGATGTTTTAGGACTTCGAAATTCATATCGGCAAGAGACGTTTCCATATCGGCTGAAAGTGTCTGACGTAGGTCTTTACCGTCTAATTGTTCTTTGGCGATCGCCTTCAAACGCATTATAAGTTCGGGTAGATTTTCATTTTTCACGGTGAAGCCCGCCGCCGCCGCATGACCTCCGTGCCTCACGAGCAAGTCTTTGCATTGATCTAACGCATCTGTAATATGGAACTCGGGAATGGAGCGACACGAACCGCGCGTTTCCTCCGCCCCCTGCGCCGCCACAATAGATGGACGGTAATAGCGTTCGGTTAACCGCGACGCCGCCAGACCGACTACGCCTGAATTGAAATCTGTGTGTGCGGCAAATAACAGGAATGCGTTAGGGTCGTCTTGCATAGCGATCTCTTCCGCCTCTCGCTGCATTGTTTTGGTGATTTCCTGTCTGTGCCGATTTTGCGCTTCAAGCTGTTGAGCGAGTTGACCCGCTCGCATGAAATCGGTTGTGGTTAGCAACTCAAACGAGGTTAACGCCGACTCAAGCCTGCCCGATGCGTTCAAGCGCGGACCGAGCATAAAGCCGATATCGCTTGCAGTGATTTTTCCGATTTTAATTTGGGCGACGCCCGCCAATGAATACAACCCTTGCCGTTTCGTTTCGCGAAGCTGTTTAATTCCGTTGCGGACGAGAGTGCGATTCTCGCCGACGAGCGGCGCAAGATCGGCGACGGTTCCGAGAGCGACAAGGTCGAGAAAAGAAGCAAGAGGAAAAGAGTCGCCGCCTTTCTTTTCTTTTGTCGCTGTCAATGCTTCTACGATCTTATATGCGATTCCCACTCCCGCAAGGTCTTTATCGGGATATGGATCGCCGCGGCGCTTTGGGTTGATGACCGCAAGCGCGGCAGGAAGATCGTCGCCGTCAGGGTGGTGGTGATCGCTGATAATGAGATCCAGCCCGATGGCGCGCGCATGAAGCGCTTCTTCGAGTGAACGGATGCCGCAGTCTACGGTGATCGCCAGCTTCACGCCATCCGTCTGAAGCGTATCCAGCGCATCTTTATTAAGTCCATAACCTTCGTCGAAGCGATTCGGGATGTAACCGCGAACGTCAGCCCCCAGCGCTTTTAACGCTTCTACAAGCAGCGCCGTTGCGGTAACGCCATCCACATCGTAATCGCCATATACTGCGATCGATTCGTTGCGGTCGAGTGCGAATAGAATCCGATCTATCGCCGCTTGCATCCCGATCATCTGAAACGGATTTGTGTCAACCAGCGTCTTTGCCGCGACAAAGGCGCGCGCCTCGTCTTCCGCGCCGATGCCGCGATTGAACAATACCTGCCGCAAAATCGGCGGGACGACTGCCAGCGCAGCAGAGGCTTGCTGTGTGATCACAGGCTCGATATTCCAGCGTTTGTTATGAGTCATTTTCGATGAATGCGGTACAGCGCGTCGTTAATTTTTGTCACTTGATACAGCTCGGATAATCTGGGAATATCTATCGAGAAATAGATCGGTCGCGCGTCCAGATTCGCGTCAATATATTTGACCATCGTAGTTGGAATGATATGACTGTTCTCGTCGAAAACTTCGTGAAAAGCGAGGTCGGTTCGACCGTTTACGATGCGCGCCGTGTAAATGTAAGAGTACAGTTTATCCCAATTTGTAAAAACGATCGCATTTTCCTCGACGCGATTGATGATCCGTTGCGCGTCGTGGATGGCTTTATCGGGCGCGAATACAGGATAGACATGTTCGCTGCGGATAAATGGAGTAAACCCTTTTTGAACGGCGAGGTTCAAATTGTCGCGCGAATTCCAGAGCGGTAAAACGATCAGCGCGATGGAGAAAACGATGCGACTCGTTCGTAGAGCCGGCTGATTCAGTCTCGTCGATCTTCCTAACGCGGATAACGCCGCGCCCACGCCCGCGCCGAACCATACGGATGTGATGACCGTCGCCGGCGCGTAAAACTCACGATACACTGAAAATGCGACTGTGACGGCGAAGCCCCAGATGAGGATAAATGCAATTAATGGATATAACCCTTCGCGCCATCTGTCGCCGAGGAATAGCCAAACGACTCCGAACAGCGTGAGCGCCAATTGCCACCACGGAAAATATGAAACATATTCGACGAGCCTGTTGCGGATTTCTTCGGGCGCGGCGGTGAAGTAATAGGATGAGGCGCGGTTAGCGGGAAAGATGAACAGAAAACGATCCCATGTAGAATCGTACTCGCTTTTAGTGAGTCCTACCGCGCTCAGATTTGGACGAAAGACTGTGTGATGCACGCTCGAAGGCGGGTCGTTGTATTCAAGAAAGAAAAAGAATCCGAAAAACAGAGCCGCGCCGAGAATCGCGCCTGCCGCTGCGCTGAACCATTCGACGCGTTTGCGAGCGGCGAATGCCATCACGGCCAGAACGGACGCGCCGGTCATTACGACTGTGCTGTGAATGCCCAAGCTTAATCCGCCTGTGAAACCTGCAAGAAAAAGATAGATCGGCTTGTCGGTTTTTCGCCACAAGAGAAATAGCAGCCAGACGGCCGCCAACATCCCTGCAGCGGGAGCGTAGGATTCAGCGATGAGCGCGCGCCACCAGAATCCTTCCGTTAGCGCAAGGACGAGCCCGGCGGAAATTGCGGCAACGCGAGAGCCGCTTAATGATTTGACAATGAGGAACGTCTCTGCGACCGCTAACGCGCCGAAAAATGCGGACATCAAGTTGACGCGCCATGCGATGTTGTGAAGCGGAATTAGCGTGAAGATTTTTCCGAAGATGATTTGAGTCGCATAGCCGGTTTGATGCGTCATGCCGAGGGTATAGGAGAGAGTCTGGAATTCGGCGGAGTCGCCCCAGAGCAGCGACGGCGCGAGCGTGCGAACGTATAAGGCGAAGGCGGCGAGTCCGATGAAGAGGGCGAATCCGAGGTCGGTCTGTGTGAGGCGGAAAAGCTTTTCGTTTGTGTGTGTCATGGCAAAATCATGCATGTAGTATAACGGAATTGCGAGCAAGTGTATAATCTGAGCAATACGGAGGCGCCATGTATACTCTTAAACCAGATGAAAGAATAACACCTGTCATGTTGTATACGCGAGACACGCTGGTCAGCGGGAAGTTAGCGACTAAACAGCATGTTTTACGCGTGAATATTTGGCTCAGGACCGCCAGCGTGCCGACATATATGCATATTCTAGAGTCGCATGTGGCTGTGTTTACGGGCGGTTCAGCGCCGATTACATTGACCTGCCCTGAGATTTATTTCCCAGTATCGGAATTGATCGCTTTCCATACCATGCCGCCGACCGACGAGCCGTTGGATTATGAATCAACGGAGGCAAATCGCACGATGCAAGCGGTCAAGGCAATAGTGGGAACGTTTCTGATGAAAGGTTATATCCGCATGTCGACTCAGACGGATATTGAGCAGAATCTCGAAATTGTAGGCGCCGCGTGGATGTCGCTTTACGATGTGGAAATATCCAATTTGTCTGTTCCGCGCATGCCTGTTTTACGAACGCCGATGCTTCTTCTGAATCCAATGCGCGTTACATTTGCGGTGGAGTGATTGAAATAGGGATCGTTATATCCCTCGACTTCTCGTTTACAATCATGCCCGATGTTCCGCTTCCAGATCACCTCCAAAAATAACCGCGCCCGCGCAGGGATTTTCTCCACGCCTCATGGCGACCTCCTCACACCGGTCTTCGCGCCCGTTGGCACACAAGCGACGGTCAAGACCCTCACGCCCGAGCACCTCAAAGACATCAACGCTTCGCTCGTGTTGAGCAACACCTATCATCTCTACCTGCGTCCCGGCGACGAACTCGTGCGCGACATGGGCGGCTTACACAAGTTCATGCAGTGGCATCGTCCCATGCTCACCGACTCGGGCGGCTTTCAGGTTTTCTCGCTCGCGCAGACCCGCAAAATTGACGACGACGGCGTGACCTTCAAGAGTCACATAGACGGCTCGACGCATCGCTTCACGCCCGAAAAATCCGTCGCCATTCAAGAGAACCTCGGCGCCGACATCATCATGGCGTTCGACGAATGTTCCGACCCCAACGACCACGCCTACTCGAAACTCGCCATGCAGCGGACTCATCGCTGGGCGGAACGTTCACTCAAAGCGCAGACGCGGCGCGACCAGGCATTGTTCGGGATCATACAAGGCGGCGTTCAAGCGGACCTTCGGGCTGAGTCGGCCACCTTCATTGCTTCGCTCGGCACCCCCGGCATCGCCATCGGCGGACTCTCCGTCGGCGAGACGAAACAAGAGATGCACGACACGCTCGACGTGGTCACTCCGCTGTTGCCCGAAAGCAAACCGCGCTACCTGATGGGAGTCGGCACGCCCGAAGACCTCATCAACGGCGTCGCCCGCGGGATTGACATCTTCGATTGCGTCCTGCCGACCCGCCTCGCCCGTCACCACTCCGCGTTTGCGCCCGAGGGACGACTCAACTTGATGAACGCGACATTTGCCCGCGATGAAAAACCGATTGACGAAACTTGTGATTGCTACGCCTGCAAGACTTTCACGCGCGCATACATCCGTCACTTGATCGTGGCGAAGGAACTGCTGGCAGGGACATTGATCTCCATTCACAACCTCCGCGCGTTGATACGGTTGATGGAACAGATTCGAGTTTACATCGCAGATGGGTCGTTTGAGTCGCGTGTGCCTGAGTTGTTGAGTCAATGGCAGGGGAACGCAGAGAGAAGGAAGATGGAAAATGGTTAATAGATCATGGAGGGCGAAATGACCGTTATGAATTTGGATAAGTTAGAGGTGTGGGTTAGGGCAAAAGACTTTGCTTTGACTGTGTACAAGGACGTTATTCCTCATTTGCCTGCTGATGAAAAATGGAATCTGACTCAACAATTAAAACAAGCCGCACAAAGTATTCCTGCCAATATCGCTGAAGGGCATGGGCGCTACCACTTCCTTGATAACGTTCGTTTTTGCTATTTTGCTCGTGGATCACTGACAGAAGTTCAGAGCCACATAACGCTCGCCCAAGACTTGGGTTATCTGCCAGATGATATTTATAAGCGCATGACTTCCCACGCCGAGTCTCTCGGAAAACAACTCAATAACTATATTGCCTACCTCAAACGTTCGAAACAGGGCGAAAGAGAGTTTCCCTCGAACTATACCGTTCGAGAAGAATCAGTGACTTATATTCTCGATAATCCAGAAGAAGCTTCTGCTAACCATTAACCATTCTCCATTAACCATCAATTATGACCATTCTCCAAGCCATCCTCCTCGGCATCATTCAGGGATTGACCGAATTCATCCCCGTTTCATCCACAGCCCATTTGTTGATCGGGCAAAAACTATTGGGTATCCCCGCCGATGACGCGATGTTCTCATTCCTCGTCATCGTTCAACTCGGAACGCTCGTGTCCCTTTTTGCGTTTTACTGGAAAGATTTACTTTCCATTGCGCGAGCGACGTCAGACTTCCGAAGTCTCAGAGACTTCGGAAGTCTGAAGCCCGAGGCAAAACTTGGCTGGTATATTATTATCGCCACCATCCCCACACTGCTTGCGGGATATTTATTGAAAGATGCAGTCGAAGCGATGTTTCAACATCCCATACTTCAAGCGTCAGTTCGACTATTCACTGCGGCAGTTTTGCTCACGCTCGCTGAATGGCTGACCAAAAAGGATCGTACGCTTGAGTCGATGAAATGGTTTGACGCCCTAGTGATAGGCTTGTTTCAGATCATTGCCGTTTTCCCCGGCGCCTCTCGAAGCGGAACAACTATCGCTGGCGGCATGTTCCGCGGCTTTGACCGTCCCTCTGCGGCGAGGTTCGCATTCCTAATGTCGATTCCCGTCATGCTCGCGGCAGGTGGATACGAAATGCTGGGTGTGATTCAAATGCCGAATCTCGGCAATTTCTTGCCCTTGCTCGCTGTGGGATTCGTCACCGCCGCGATCGTCGGCTGGCTTGCCATCAAATGGCTGATCCATTATTTGAGTCACCGTTCGTTGTATGTATTCGCCGTTTATTGTGCGGTTGTAGGAGCGATTGTGTTTTTTCTGAAATAAATAACAATCAAACTTCGGTGGTTGAGTAGGGCGAGCGCTGTTCTCGCCCGTATCGAAACCACCACTGACCAAAATGATTCTGCTATGTGGTGGTTTCGATACGCCCCTCAAAGAGCATTCGGGGCTACTCAACCACCGAGGTAAATATGAACCTAACCCAACTCCTCAAAATCCTCGTCGAAACCGAATCCCCCTCGCATGACAAATCCGCTGTTGATCGCGTTGGAGTCATCGTCGCTGATGTAATGCGCAAACTTGGCGGGCAGGTTGAGGTGATTCAAAATAGCGAAACGGGGAATCATATCCTTGCGCGCTTTCATCTTTCATCCGTCAGCCTTCATCCTTCGATCTTGATCCTCTGCCACATGGACACTGTCTTCCCGCTCGGCACGATTCAAAAAACTCCCTATCGTGAAGATGGCGGGAAAATTTTCGGTCCTGGCACGCTGGATATGAAGGCTGGGATCGTCATCGCGCTCGCCGCGGTCGAGTCAGCCCAAAGGTCCGGGCTGAATCGTCCTGTCACGCTGTTGTGCACATCCGATGAAGAGATCGGCAGTCACACGTCGCGCGCGTTGATCGAGTCGCTGGCGAAAGAGTCCGCGCTGGTGTTGGTGATGGAAGGCGCGTTGCTCGACGGCTCGCTCAAAACATGGCGCAAAGGCACGGGCGGATTCAAGGTCACGGTTCGCGGACGCGCGGCGCACGCGGGCGGCGATCATCAAGCGGGACGCAACGCCATCGAAGAGATGTCGCATCAGGTGATCGCGATTCAAAAGTTGACCGATTATGAAAAACAAACAACGGTGAACGTTGGCGTGATGCGCGGAGGCACGGTGTCGAATGTTGTGCCAGAGGAGGCGCACATCGAAGTGGATGTGCGCGTGATGCAGGCGGGCGAGTGGGAGCGGCTTGAGTCTGAAATGAAAAAACTCAAACCTGTTCTCGATGGAACGTCAATTGAAGTTGCTGGCAAATTGAATCGTCCGCCGATACCGTTCGATAATCGGATGAAGTCCACGTTTGAAAAAGCAAAAGCAATCGCCGCGCCGCTCGGCATGAATCTCACCGCGGGCGGAACGGGCGGCGCGTCGGATGGAAATTTTGTCGCGCCGCTCGGCATCCCGTTGCTCGACGGCATGGGCGCGGTGGGCGAGGGCTATCATTCGGATCGCGAATTTATTTTTGCCGACAGCCTCGAACAAAAAGCGAAGTTGATCGCGGAGTTGATTCGCAAATGGTGAACCGCATTCATGTCGTTGCGAGGAGATTGCTTCGGGCGAAAGAGCATCGCCCTCGCAACGACATTATCCTCTTTCTTCTTTCCTCTTTCCTCTTATTCTCCTGCTCGACGAAAACGCCTCAAGCCTCCCTTCAAACTGTTTCCGTCTATTCGACCTCTGCCGCCGAACCGTGGCTGACCGACCTCTACGCCTGCGCGGATTCTGTCGTCACCCTCGTCCGCGTGGATGATCCCAACTCCGCTGATATTGCGTTGCAAATTGGCGAGCCAGAATTTTTATCTTCGTTTGCGTATCAGATTGACGAAGAAGAAATATTGATCGTTGCGAATCGTCAAAGCCCGATTCAAAATTTGACTCTCGATGAGGCGCGCGCCTTGTTCATGGGACTCGGCGATCCATCCGCGCAGGTGTGGGTGTATGCGTCCGATACGGATGTGCAGAAGATGTTCGATCAGTTCGTGATGGAGGGAAGAAGCGTCGCGTCGTCCGCGTTGGTGGCGGTCAGTCCACAGCAAATGTCTGATATGTTGAACGCTGAATCGAATACAGTCGGAATCCTGCCGCGAAATGCTATGGTAGACGGCTTGCGCGAAGTGTTATCCGTTGCCACAGCGCCTGTGCTGGCGCTGACGAAGTCCGAGCCGCAGGGGGCTGTCAATCAATTGATCGGCTGTTTGCAAGAGAAATAGTCATATAATGACAGGGAGGAGATGAACATGCGAACTCCATTATGGATTCCCTCTGAACAACGTAAACGAGACGCGAACATCACGCGCTTCATTCGTGACGTGAACTCGCGGCATGGATTGAACCTTGCTTCGTAT
>MWTB01000011.1 GCA_002050275.1 Anaerolineae bacterium UTCFX1 | reverse complement strand
GCGGTTAACGTCCCAACGAAAAACCATGATGCGGGTTTGAGCAAGTAACTGAAAATATTTTTCCCGTTGAACGGCACTTCCAACAAATACAACACGGCGGCGATCATGCCTGGAACCACGTACCAGTTGACGCGACTCGTCCCAGCCCAGATGGAAGCCAAAAGAACGGCGACCCAAGCTTGCGCTGAGCGAAGTCGAAGCGCCCGCGTCGAGGAATGAACCGAAAATCCCCAGAGAAGAATCAGCACAGGAATTGTCAAATGCAGATAGATGGGTCCCATCAACAGGAAGAGAATCATCCACATGCCTGTAAAAATTTTCAGCGCGCGATTCTGAATCGCAAGGCGCGACATCAACGCGGGGACGATCAAGCCCGCGAGCGCGAGTCGTAAAAACATTTGCCAGAAACGATGCGCCCACAACGGCGCGTCGAAAAGATATGGCGCGACGAGTAAAAAATGTAACGTAGGATGAAGAATAGGCAGAGGAAATTTTTCGCCGTAAATGTTGCGCGAGAGAAACAGCGACGGATAATAATAGCGGCTCGTCTCCGACCAGCCCATCGAAAACGGATACGCGGTGACCGACGTGATGTTGGCGAGAAGCAAAAGCAAAATGGATTGACACAGCATGAACACGATCAGCGCGATTGACCAATCAAATTCTTTGCGAAAAATTTTTACGCCCCACATGCCCGCAAGCGCGAACATCCAAAAGACGAGCATGCGCACCCACGCTTCGCCGCCGAGAATTTGTTGAAAAAAAGAATTTGCGATGACGAGCGGGAAACCGATCAGCGCGACGATGATGATAACGATACCGATCTTTTTTTGGATGAAACCCAACGCTTCGACTCGACCCCAGAGTTGGTCGCCCGTTTTCGTGAAGCTGGCACCCAGCCCCAACAGAGCCAGCAACGTTAACATCGCAAGCGCGGCAATCCCTGCCTGCCATGAAGTTTGTGTTGAAAGATTCACATTCAACTTCGCGGCGAGGTTAATTAAATTCCAGATCGAAAGCAATGGAAGCGCGGCAGTGACGATAAGTATCACGCGCCAGAATGTTGAGCGAGAGGGAGGGGTGATGAAGTTCATGAAATTCTTGTCCATGTCATTCTGAGCCGCGCTCTTGTTCTTTGCGGCGAAGAATCTCCACGACAACATCAGAGATTCTTCGCTTCGCTCAGAATGACATTAACTTGAAGCGATCACTCGAATTGTCGCGGCGGTGTCTTCGGTCATGTTGCCACTAATAAATTCGGCTTTGATGTGCGGCAGGAGTTTGCGAAATGCTTCCTCTTCGCGGGTGAGGATTTCGATCTCGACATTGACAAAGCAATCCTGAAACGCTTTGCGATAATTCCACAAGCGATAACGGTTGTGATTGCTGGACGGGTTCAGCCAATTCTTCCATACGTTTTCGGAGAAGCGCAACATCTCGAAGGGATATTTGAAGAAGTGATCGCGCAAATCCACAAAATGGATATGCAGACCGTCGGGCTTGGTCAACGCGGCGAGGGCGCGCGTGATTCCCTCCACGTCGTCAACGTGTTCGTAGACCGAACTGCTCAAGACAAAGTCCACTGGCGCAATACTTCCACGCGCTTGCAGGTCGCGGATGTCGTCTTCGAGGAGGGTCATCCACTCGGGGCGCGGACGCCATCCGCTTTTGTCGGCGAAGAAATATTTGTCCTCCGCGCCATACAAACGGCGGTTGTGCGGTTCATCAGGCGGCGCGTACTTGTCGCACAGAATCACATGCTCCGCGCCTTCTTTCAACAAGCCGAATCCTATGTCGAAGCGACCGCCATAGCCGAAGACGAGGACGCGTTTATCTTTGAACGACAGCCCGCGCGCGGATATCACATCCACATAACGTTGGACGGCGGCGAACGGGTTGCTCGTTTCCAACCCAGGGCGGATGATGATGCTCCGCAACAACAATGCCCGCACAAGTTTTTCGGGCATGAAGTGACGGATGAGGCGAGGGAGGAGGTAGGGGAGGTTCATTAAAATTATTTTCATCATGTCATTACGAGGAAGCCTCGAGCCTTAAACAGCCAACTCTTTCAACGCGCTTATCACCGTCTTTTGTTCTTCTTCAGTCATATTTGTATAAAATGGTAAACGTAATAACTGATCGCTAACACGTTCGGTCACCGGGCAATCGCCGGCTTTTCCGCCATATTTTTCGCCCATCGGCGAAAGATGCAACGGCAAATAATGAAAAACGGCGAGAATCTCCCGCTCCTGTAAGTGGGCGATGGCTTTCGTCCGCGCTTCAAGGCTGGGAAAGAGCAGATAAAACATATGGTAAGACTGTTCGCAGTACGCAGGCACGAACGGCATTTGCACATGATTCTCCTCCGCCCAAGCGCCGAGTTCCTTATAGTACGTTTCCCAAATCTTTTTACGGGCAGATTGAATCTCCTCACGCTTTTCGAGCTGAGCGAACAAATGCGCCGCAAGGATTTCGGAAGGAAGATAGCTCGATCCGAGATTTACCCATGTGTATTTATCCACTTGTCCGCGGAAGAAGCGACTGCGATTCGTCCCTTTCTCGCGCAGAATTTCGGCATCGTCAAAATATTTCTCGTCGTTGATAAGCAGCGCGCCTCCCTCGCCCGACGTGAGATTCTTCGTCTCGTGAAAACTTTGCGCCGCCAATACTCCAAATGTGCCGAGATTCCTGCCTTTATACTTGCCAAACAAGCCATGCGCATTATCTTCGATGACAGGGATGTTGTGACGATTGGCGATCTCCATGATCGCGTCCATTTCACAGCCGACGCCTGCATAATGCACTACGACGATGGCGCGCGTCTTTGGAGTGATTAACGCTTCCAGTTTAGATTCGTCGAGGTTAAGCGTGTCAGGTCGAACGTCGGCAAAGACCGCTTTCGCACCGCGCAAGACGAACGCGTTGATCGTCGAAACGAATGTGAACGAGGGGACGATGACCTCATCTCCCTCTTTGAGATCGAGCAGCAGCGCGGATATTTCCAGCGCGTGCGTACAGGAAGTGGTGAGCAGCGCCTTAGGGACGTTCACCGCCTGTTCGAGAATGCCATGCGCTTTCTTCGTAAAATTTCCGTCGCCAGAAATATGCGACGACTGCAGGGCTTGCCGAATATACTCAAGTTCGTTGCCAACTTGCGTAGGTCTATTAAATGTGACGGACATTAAAAGCTCCTACGGTATTAGGTATTTCACACATGTCGAAACGTCCTGCTTCGGTGCAAGCAATTGTATTCTAACTTTCTTCAAAGTTTCCAACGGTTCATAAAAACATAGCACGGGCGTAGAAACCCACTTAACCCAGGCGTTGTTCTCTTCGCCGAAATTATCTTCCTCAGTCTGGACTCGTTCATGCAGCGGGTTAGTGATGATGAGCGAGAAACGCTGCGCGGCAAGGTCGCGGTAAAAAGTTTGGAAATATGATTCACTGGCGCTCATCGCTTCGTTGATGAGAACCTTTTTATCGTACTCCGGCACAAGCGGAACACCCGTGACGTATTTGAACGTGAGCAGTTGCCGCTGGTCAATGAAAAGGATATCGCCGTTCGGCGCGTATTCTTCGATGGCGTCCTGGATGTCTTTCAACGCTTTGTCCGAATCGGTTTCATATGGAAGCAATTCGGGGAACGGACCTTGCGGCGGAATATCGGCGAGGGTCATCACCCACGTCATATCTTCCTCTGCCACTCGATTCGGCGCGATGAACTTCATCGGATAGTATGCGGGATAGATAACCATGAAGAGCATCACGAGTCGAATCCACACAGGCGACGCGGCGCTTTCGAGAATCCATTTCGCGCCCGATTGATGCCACGCCATCGCTCCCGCGAACAACAAGCCGATGATGAACATGTCCATGTTGTGCAAATCGCCGCCGCCGCCGATCTTCACGCTGACGATCAAACCGACGACGAGAAACGCCAGCAACGGCAGAATAATCGCAAGTTTTTGCAAAAAGTTCAACGTCCAACGGCGCGTCACGGATAAATAGATCAACACGGCAATCAACGGTCCAACCGCGAGAAGCAAGCCGAGCAAAATCCCTTCGGGGTATGTGGCGTTCGGAAACAGGCGATACCACAACAACTCTTGCGAAGATACTTCACTGCCGACTCCTGCTAACGTCACGCCGCCGCCGAGGCTGGAGGAAATATTCGGGGAGAATCGAGCAAGAATCGTTGGGATAAAGAACGGCGCGGCATATCCGCCGAGTATGCCTGCCACGCCGACTGAAATTGCGCGCACCCAGACGGCGCGATCGTTCGAACCGCGAAGCCCGCTAAGGCTTGCACTGAGTTGTATCGAAGTGTCGCCAAGTTTCAAATCTTTCTTTGCGTGCTTCGCGCTCTTAGCGGTTAATACTGAATCTCCGCTAGCAAACTCCAACATCGCCGCCCAAATGCCTGGCGCGAACAACCACGTGTAGCGACTCACTTCGGCGAAATAACTTGTGACGAAGATGAGCGGCACAGCCAGCCACAATGGCTTGCCCCACGCGAACGCAACAAGGATCGCGCACCACAACAACGGCGGGTGGATCGGACCTTGAAGTACGAAGATCATCGTCCACACTGAAACGAGAATCCATTGCCAGCGGTTGAATTGCGCGGGCTTGAACGCGACAAGACCGAGAATGAAATACGGCACGGCATTCACTAATCCAACCCAGAGCCGCGCCTGCCAGATGGTTACGTTGGGAATCAAAAACGGAATCCCGCCGATGAACTGCCTGCCGACGTCGAGCAGAACGGGAATGGGTTTGTCTGCGGGGTAAATATAGATATCTCGCCCGAATAGGATCGAATAATCCCACCAGCGATTTCCCTCCGACCAGCCGAGCGAGAACGGATAACTCGTCACGTTGCCGAGCGATAAAATGAAAACCGCCACGCCTGAGATGAGAGTCAACGCAGATAAAATTCCAAGCCATTCAACAGCCTTTTCATTGGAACGCGTCAACAGGAGTCCGAGCAACACGCCAGAGACCGCCCACAACAGCCAGCGCAGATATTGTCCGTGCAGGACGAGTCCCCACGCGGTGTATTGAAGAATCCAAATGGGAAAGATGAGAACAGCCGCGCTCAAAAACCAGCGCACAACGCCAAGTTTGTTACGGAGTTTCGCAACGCGAGCAAGCGCGGTATAAAACTTTTCATTGCGCCACGCCGCGAGGATCGTCGCTTCGAGGCAAGCGACGCAAAACGCCTCGAACAAAACGAACGCGGCAAACCACTTCAGCGAAAACTCGCCCAGCCATTTGCCCGTCCCCCATGCGATGTTGTAGAACTCGAGGCTGGCGGCGGTTAATAAAAATGCGGCAAGCGCAATGACGAGCGATCGCAAGAATAGTTCACGGGTGGTTGGCATTTGCATCGTTAAGTATCTCTTCAAAAAGTTTCAGACGCATGATTTCCTTTTGCTTCGAGTCAATTCGAGTTTCAAGCAAAGCGGCGGTCCGCGCGGACGCCGCGCATCCGATACGCAAACTCGCGGATGGCATCTCCGTACGCGTGAATGTTATCCTCTTTGTTGGGAATCTTCAACAGGAAATCGAAACCCGCATCATCGAGGTTAGCTGATAGAAGCGATCACGAACGGAAGACCGAGCGCGAGGCAACCGCAAATCTATGCGCACATTGTTAGAGCATAAACACTGCTCATTTGCATAAATTCTTCAGGATCTATTCACATTTCAAATCTAATGACTAGCGCGCATATACAAAATTCTTTTCTTGTTATTTAGGAGCAAGACGACGAAAAATCTTGGAGTTCATCTTTGAGAGACTTAAATCCAAGCCCCCTCGTTGCGCTCGGAGTAACACAGGGGTAGGACCCTAGTTAAGCAACTTTGCAAAGAACATACAGTTCGCTGGAAAGCCTTGCAAGTTCGAACGACATGCTGTAGGATTACATACCATTATGAAGTTGAAAATTCAGCGCATTTTACTTGCGTTTTACTTTTTATACCGACTATCTAACTAGCAAGGAGAACATAAATGTCTATTCGAAATCGAATTAAAATAACTTTCCTATCTCTAATTTTAATCCTGTCTCTGTCTTTTAGCGTTACTGTCTTTGCCCAAGGAGAGGCTGTCAGTAAAAACTTCAACAGTTCCTTTAACGGTTCATCTGCGGGCTGGTCGGCAGTAACAGGCGCTTGGAAATTAACCGGCTCCGGTTATTATCGCTCGAATGGCATAAAGGACCGGATGACTTCCACCAAACGGGTTGGCAGCTATAGCAACTTCGCCTACTCCGTTCGCATGAAGCGAGTAGGCGCGTTTGCAAACGGCGTGATTATCCGCGGCAACCCCAACTCGTTGTCATTTATTAAGTTTTGGAAGTCTTCCTATTGGTTCGCTTACACTAATAACGGCACGTTCTCAATCTGGAAGTATCCTTCGAAGGGCGCTGAAGTGGCATTAAAAGATTGGACCGCCAGTTCCGCAATTGTAAAGAATGGTTGGAACACCCTTAAGGTGACAGCGAACGGTTCAAATTTCAAGTTCTACATTAACGGCAAACTGGTTGCGAAAGTTACTGATTCGTCCTTCCGGACAGGGCAAGTTGGCATTGGTTTCTATCGAGATACCCCCTCCGGATATTTAGTAGTGAACTGGGCGAAGTTATCTAGGATCGTGAAAGTAGAAGCCGAAGCAAATCTCTTTGAAGAAGTCGCTCCAGGCGTGGAACTTGAAGGCGGCAATTCAATGCAATCCCCGTAGCCTTCAATCCATAAAACTTGACGGCAGCTCATAAATAAAAAGTCAGTCGAAATTAAACGTCTCGGCTGACTTTTTATTTATATCTATATTAAAGTCTGGCGCCAACAATGGAGACGATGGCTTTCATCCGTTACTCCGGCAGCCACACCTCGGCTGAACCGACGAGGCAGGCTTTCCCGTCCGCGTTTAGAATCGTCGTATCCAACGCGAGTCGTCGCTTCTCCGAGTTTACTTGCGTTACTTTTATTTCCACTCTCACGATTGAATCAACAAAGACCGGGCGTTTGAACGCGGAATTCTGCAAAATATACACAGCGCCTTCGCCGGGAAAATCCACGCCCAGCGCTTTCGAGATCAACCCGCCCAAGAACGCGCCGTGAACGATCCTTTTCTTGAAGAACGATCGCTCGGCGAACGATTCGTCGAGATGAATCGGATTCGAATCGCCCACAATCTCAGCGAATTTCTTAACATCGTCGGCGGAAATGAATCGCTCGAATGAAAAGCCGTCGCCTTCTTTGAAGTTAAATTCTCGCGTCACATTACTTTCCCTTCTCTAACATGGCGGTAAATAGATCTTCGTATTGTTCGGCGATACGAGAGATTTCAAATAATTTCGCTTTTTCCAAACTGGCTTGACGAAATGATAACAAACGGTTGGGGCTTACGAGTAATTCTCGCAATTTTGATTTAAATTCATCCTTGCTTCTCGCTTCAACCAAATATCCATTCTGACCTTCGTCCACCAAATCTACAAATCCGCCGATATGGCTGGCGACGATAGCGAGACCCTTTGCCAACGCTTGCACGCCTACAACGGGAAGTCCCTCTGAGAGAGAGGGCATGAAGAGTATATCGCTTCGTTCGAACTGCTTCATCACTTCATCAGGCGCGATCCAGCCAGTTAATAGAAAACGATCCTCTACTCCAGATTCTGCAATAGATTTCTCCACTTGAGGAGTTAACGGGCCGTCGCCAATCATAATGCATCTCCACGAGAGGTCTTTCATCTCGCTTAGAGTTTGAACGATCGTAAGCGGCGCCTTTTGTTCCATGAATCGACCGGCAAAAACGATGACAGGAGGATCGTTGACGCGAATCAAAGCGGGGCGCTCCAAGTCCGCTTCCACCCCATTGGGGATGACAAGGATTTCTTGGGGATATTGTTCGAGCGCTAATGAACGCGTATATTCGCTAACCGCGACTCGCGCGCTAGCGTCGCACCAGATCCAACGCGTGAACGGAAAGATAAAGCGAAACCAACCATCCGTTTTTTCGGGTACGCCGTCGGGCACATCGCCAAGATGGGCGGTTAACACATAGGGAACGCGCGTGAAACGAGAAAGCGCCCATGCCAGCGCGCCAGCGGGTACGGCAAAGTGGACGTGAATCACATGAGGGTTGAAGAAGCGGATGAGCCGGAACCCAGCCCAAAATCCCGAAAGAACGTAGAGAGCCATCGAAAGAAAACTGGCGCGGAAGGCTTGAGTCCGCATGACAGGCACTCGAACGATCTCGTACCCCTCTCGCTGTTCCTGACGCGGTAGATTCTTGAAGTGAGAAGTTAAGACTTTGATCTCATGTCCGCGCTTGGCGAGGGCTTGGCAAATGCTTTCTGCCGCGCGTCCGCCGCCACCGCCCACCGGCGGGAATTCGTGATTCAAGACAAGGATACGCATATTTACGACGTTCCTTTGCGGGCGTCGGATACGGCAGCCATTACAGAGGGAAGAAAGAGCGCGCCCGGCAAACTTGCTGCGAGGAAAATAACGCGCATCAATACAGCAACGGTCAAACTCACGGCAGGGCTAAGTCCCGCAATATGCGAGAACAGAAAAGTAAGCGAAAGTTCCTGCACGCCATAGCCGTTAATTGAGATGGGGATAAGCGTGACGAAATAAGCAAGACTCCAGACGCCTGCAATGAGCGCATATGAAACATGTTCGCCTAATCCTTGTATCAAGATGTACGCTATCGCAAAGATAAAGATCATATTGCCCCATGTACACAGCAAAGAAGAAATCAATGCAACAGGCTGCTTAAACCATATCGAAAATGAGTCAAACAGTCGTCGAATAAAACCTGCTATTTTCTTAGCCATGGGAGGCATCGCGCTCAACGTCATATGCGCCGCGCCTAAGGTATTCCAAGCGGGGATCAGCCCAAACGGCGCGGCGCAGAACATGCCAACCATGCCAACGAGACGATCTGCGGCAATCGAGGCAAGGCAAATGGCGCGATCATACCCTAGGCTGATCACCCCGCCTAAACGCACTACGTCGCCGCCGATCGTGGTGGGCAAATAATTGGATGCGAACAAACCGGTCAAAGTTAATTGAATTGTCCTTAAGAGAGGAATCGTTACGCCGCCCGAACGAAGCAGAACGTGCCAACGGAAAGAGACCAACAAGCGCGAGATTAACGCAAAGAATAACGCCAATAACAATACGGCTGGCGGAATTTGCTTTAACGAATCTGCAATCTGGCTCCAACCTTCGCGTCGAATCAAAAAAATAATTAATCCTGTCGCTAAGACCGTTCCCAATGCGCGCAGAAATAAATTCTTATGTTTGGAGACCCAAGCGGTCATTTTCTCTTCTGTTTTCCCTGAATAATCTCTCTCAGTGTATACGTCGGTTTATGCTGCGCCTCATGATAGGTGCGCGCGAGCAATTCAGCGATCAGCCCCATGAGGATGGATTGAAATCCGAGAATTACAAACATCACTCCTACAAGCAATAGAGGCGACGTGGATGCAGGCACGCTAAAAAACATGCGGCGGAAGAAAATATACGCGAGGTCAACGATGCCTATCAACATAAGGCTCGCTCCCGCTCCGCCGAACAAACGGATGGGCTTGTGCGAATATTCGAGCAGGAATTTCACCGTAAACAAATCGAGGATGACCTTCACGGTTCGATCCAAACCATAGTTAGCTTTGCCGAACTTGCGCGGGTGATGGCTGACGGGAATCTCAGCGATGCGCGCGCCGACTGAATGCGCGAAGACGGGGATGAAGCGGTGCATTTCGCCGTATAAGCGGAATCCGCCTAGCGCTTCGCGGCGATAGGCTTTGAGCGTGCAGCCGTAATCATGAAGATGCACGCCGGTCACAGCGGAAATCAACCAATTAGCAATATTCGATGGAATAGTACGAGTGAGACGGTTATCTTTACGATCCTTGCGCCAGCCGCTGACAAGATCGTAGCCTTCATCAAGTTTTGCCAGCAGACGAGGGATGTCTGCGGGATCGTTTTGCAGATCGGAATCCATCAACACGATCGTTTCGCCTTGCGCGTGGTCAATGCCCGCCGAGATGGCCGCGGTCTGCCCGAAATTGCGGCGAAAGACTAGTACGCGCACATGATTCAGATTCTTCTCGGCGAGCGTCCTCAATACATCAAGGCTGTTATCGCGGCTGCCATCGTCCACAAAGATGACCTCCCATTTTTGTTTGAGAGGCTTCAGCGCTTCTTCAATCGCTTCGTATAACAAGGGCAGGCTCGCCGCTTCGTTGTAAACGGGGATCACAAGGGAGAGATTCATTGTCGTTTCCTAAACAAGTACAGCACATCTTCGCATTGGGATAGATTTTCCATGTCGAACGGGACAGGTTCATAGCGCGGATCGTTTTGGAAACCATCCAGTTCGGTATTTGGGTATCCCTTCCAAATAATAAAGTAATCGGCGGATTCACGCCACTGTGAATCCATTTCGTCGCTGAACAAACCGAAGCGCAGCAATCGGTCGGGGTCCCCCGCGCGGACGTAGCCCGCTCCCGCTGTGATCTGCGGAGGGAAGTAGCGCACATCTTTTAAATAGAGAAGCATCGCAATATGCCTGCCGCTTCCTTTCCAGTAAACCAAACTACCGGGCGGAATTGCGTCTGCGAGGGCGTGCCCTGCTTGTTCGTAGTATGTCAGGAAATTCGTCGAGCATGGCGCGGCATACGTCCCTGCGTTGGCGGCGGGAGGGAGAATCACGCCGACGAGAAGAAACAGGTTGAGGGTCGCGAGAGAAGCGCTTTGTCTCATCCAGTTTTTGACGGAAGTAAATCGTTGAAAAGTCCAATAGAAAATTAAGAGCGCGATTCCAACAAACACGCCTGTCATCGCCGCGCCAACTCGTTTTTGAACATCGAGCGGTAAGTTGAAGATGTATGTAAGAACTTCTCTCAGCGATGCCCATGTGAATTGACCCGCGTCGTTGACGCGTGGAAATTGAATCGCCGCCAGCGACCACGCGCCTATGCGCTGGAAATAATAGGAACCCAGCCCCGCTGCGAACATCAACAAGACAATGAGAAGAATGACGCGGCGGAATGTCGAGTCGCTGACGCCGTTGGAGAACACGATCACGATGAATAAAAACCCCGCCACGGAGTAAAACATTTGATACGGTGAAAAACATTGTATGCAAAATTGATTGAAGAGCGAGCCCCATGTGTGCATGAGAAATAGCGAAAGAAAGGACGCGCCCAAGAAGACGGCGGCTTTGAATTGACTCGGGCTCTTCCAGTTTGCTCTCGGAGGAAAAAGAATCAATGCGCCGGCAAATCCGCATAGGATGAAGAAATGATGTTGAATGCCGATGGCGGCGGATTGGATACGACTCAAGTTTCCAATATTAAAAGTATCGTACCCGGATAACGCGAATGAACGAAAGTTGTCGAGAAACGGCGTCAACGATTCGGGCAACCACGGCGCCCACAATTGCATAATGTTGGGCCAATAGATAATATGAAAGAAGATGAACAAAGCCACGCTTAAAGTCAGAGACCATAATCCTGCTTTTTTTCCATGCTGCCAGAAAATGTATAGCACGAGCAAAGGAAGGAAAAAAACCATATTCTGCCGTGTCATCACGATGACAACCGACAACGCTGAAGCGAAGATGATCTGCCGTAATGGACGATCTTCGCCAAGCGCGCAAACGAAAACCCACGCGAGCATACAAGCGACCAGTCCTTGCGACAATGCCTGGCTATAAAACGAAACGTTGGCGTCGGACAGCGCAAAGACCCACATGGCAACTGCCGCCCAGGTTTTTCCGCCCAAGCGATTCGCCAGAATCCACACGCCAGCCAACATGAAGAAACTGACGAGAAGCGCAAAATAACGAGCTTCGCGCAAACCAGCCCCAAACCAATATTGAATATATCCAGGGATCAGAAAAGCGAACGGCGCTTTGTTGGTCCAATAGCCATAATCTTGAAAGGGGGAAAACTCGCTGCGCGCAAAGACAAGCCCCTTGAATAGATAGGCTCCTTCATCGCCGATCGAGAGCGCGGAATGCGCAAAATATAAAGATCGGGCTACATAGAGGAGCGCTCCCAGCGCAGCGACGGTCTCAATAAGCGGAAATTTTCTTTCGGGCTTCATGGCAAATTATTTGCCGTTCAAGCGCTTCATGTCGGCATCCACCATCATCGTGACCAATTCTTTGAAACTAATGGACGGCTCCCAACCTAAGATCGAACGCGCTTTTGTCGGATCGGAAATCAGCAAATCCACTTCGGCGGGGCGATAAAAACGTTCGTCTTGCACAACATAGTCTTTATAATCTAAATCGACGCGTTCGAACGCGATTTGGCAAAACTCGCGCACAGAGTGAGTCTCGCCTGTGCCAATGACGAAGTTATCGGGTTCATCTAATTGCAACATGCGCCACATCGCTTCGACATAATCGCCGGCAAAGCCCCAATCGCGCTGAGACTCAAGGTTGCCGAGGCGAAGTTCTTTCGACAGTCCGAGTTTGATGCGCGCGACGCCGTCTGAGATTTTACGGGTAACGAATTCAACGCCGCGGCGCGGGCTCTCGTGATTAAATAAGATCCCCGAAACAGCGAATAGATCATACGACTCGCGATAGTTGACCGTGATCCAATGTCCATACACTTTCGCCACGCCGTACGGGCTGCGCGGATAGAACGGAGTCGTTTCGCTTTGCGGCACCTCGAGCACCTTACCGTACATCTCGCTGGATGAGGCTTGATAGAAGCGAATTTTCGGATTGATAAAGCGAATCGCTTCCAACATGCGCGTTACGCCAAGAGCGGTGATCTCGCCCGTCAGCGCGGGTTGATTCCACGAGGTCGGCACAAACGATTGTGCCGCAAGGTTGTACACTTCAGTCGGCTTATATTCCTCGAGGAACGAGAGCAACGAGCCCTGATCGTGCAAATCGCCCTGCACGACGGTGATATCGTCTAGTAAATGATTGATCCGTTCGTAGGTCATTGTGCTGGATCGGCGCGCCACGCCAATGACGCGATATCCCTTCGACAACAATAACTCGGCAAGATACGACCCGTCTTGACCCGTGATGCCTGTAATAAGAGCGGTGGGCATTACATCTCCTGTTCCAAAATTCAGTGGCTGAATTATAACCTACATTGCGCGCGTTTGATTGCGCCTGCGATCCAGCCACCACCCGCCGCCTACAATCGCTCCCCACAAACCGACGATTGCTGCAATCATTACAACAAAGGGCATCTGTCCGCCGATGTGAAAGTAGCGACTCGCGTACCATTGCGTGAAGATCAGAATGAAAACGCCCTCGCATGCAATCGTACGAACAAACCAAACGCTCCTCGTTTCTTGTCGCCATATCCAAACATGCCCTGCAAGGAGCGCCTGCCACATAAACATGATCGTACGATAGCGCGGATTGTCCCACTGGTCGCCTCCGCCTCGAAGCGCGGCAAGCAGGATCCATATCCAGACGAGAAGCGCCAGCCAGATAAAGATATTGCGGTCGCTCTCAGCGCGCTTCAAATCACGGCTGAAGTTTGAGTTCGCCGCCACAGAGAGAATCAACAACGGAAGCAATGCGTACCAACCCAACGCACGCGCAATCGCAATGATCTTCCAAATAGGAAGCGTCGGCGCGATCAACGCGGCGGGCAACACGGGTTGTAAGACGCCATACAACGCGACGAACGGCAAGCGCGCGCCTTCGGGCATTTCGTCGAATAGTTTCTGTATCCAGCCCGATTCGCGCTCGATCTGATAGGCATTCCACTTGACCGAAAGCTGGAGCCAACTGTTCAACACCGAAAGCGGCGAAGCATCTTCAAAGACTCCTTTTCGGTTGAGCGAAGTCGAAAGCGTGAACAAGCCAAGCAGGAACACAAGCCCAAAGACCAGCGCAACTTTCCATGAAATGTTTGAATGTCTACGCGAGATGGCTACCCAACCAGCAAAGACGATTAACATGAACACAGCCGCCGCCGGCGAGATTAACAGCATACCGAGCAGGCTCAGACCTAAGGCGAGGATGGTAGAACGAGGGGGCGACATCGCCGCATCGCGCCACACCGCGAATCCCCAGAATGCGACGGCTGAAAACGTCAATAGATAAGGCTCGCGCATGGCAGACCCGCCCAGCATAATTGATTCGGGATAGAGCGCGAAGATCCAAGCGGAGACCCATGCGATCTTTTCGCCAAAGGTCCGCTCTGCCGCTTTCCAGAAAAAAGGAACGCCGGTCGCGGCGATAAGCGCCGCCAGCAATATTAATAGCAACGGGCGTTGCGCGTCGGGCGAAAGGCTGCGATAGGTCAGCGCACTCAGCGCCAACAGTCCGCCATATTGATCGGACGAATATTTGCCGCTGAACGCTTCAGCGAGCGGCTTGCCTGAGACCGCCAACTCCCAGGCTTGATCGTCGCGTTTATGTGAATCAGTATAATAGTAGCCCGCCTGGCTATCCTCTGAGTCGGCGTATCCATAGATGGGCAGCAATATATAGGTTGCGGCTCCAAACGTTAACCGAACGAGAAATGCGAGAGCGACAATTAGCGCAAGCTTGCGTCCGCCATTAGACCAAGCGCTAGAAACTCTGAGAATGGTCAACGCTGGCAAAGAAAGAACAAAGAATCCCAGCCAGCCTCCCCTTTGTAAGAACGCCAATAGCCCGCTAAGAAGGACAGAAAGCGAAAAAATCCAAAGAAAATCGGTTTTCTTGATACGCATGCGCGCTGATTGTACCGTAACGAACGTTCTTTCGGCGAACTGGTATAATGACAGCGTACCAACAGTAGGCGCGTTAAGGAATCGCATCTTCTATGACACTTCCTAAAGATCACGCAGATGTAAAAATTCACCCGCCGGTATTATTCCTAATTCATATCGCGGTCGCTTGGGCATTGGGAAAATTTATCGTTTTACCGATCATCGCCTCGTTACCGGCGATACGCAATATTGGGATAGCGTTAGCGGGCGGCGGCGTTCTATTGGGACTGGGGGCGTTTTACGCCTTCACCCAAGCGCGTACGACGCTGAATCCGCATGGTTCGGTGAAGACGGTTGTTTCAAGCGGCATTTACCGCTTTACGCGCAACCCGATCTATCTGGGCATGGCGTTGATATTGCTGGGCTTTCCACTTACATTTGGAAACGAATGGGGCATTCCGCTGACAGTGGCGTTCATTTTATTGATGAATAAGCTGGTCATCGAGCGCGAAGAGGCGTATCTGGAGCGAAAATTCGGAGAAATGTATACAGGCTACAAGTCTCGCGTGAGACGATGGTTGTAAATTCCGCTATCCACCGCCGCTTAGGTCTCTTTACACATTCGCCCTCGTCTTACATCTCCTCTCGCGAGGAGTTTTTCCTTTAATAGTACAATAGCCGCAAATAACGTCATCATGTTATTGCAATAACGCTCTCGACCTTTGTCCGAAGCGAATGAGGCGTTCGCTTCACAAAGCTTGTAACGATATATTTTAGGAGATTCCAATGGCAGAAAATTTCGACGTGGTCGTCATCGGCGCGGGGCCGGCAGGGTATGTCGCCGCGATTCGCGCCGCACAACTGAAACAGAAAGTCGCAATTGTAGACAAGCAGTGGCTGGGCGGCGTATGCTTGAACGTCGGTTGCATCCCATCCAAATCGCTGTTGAAGAACGCGGATGTGGCGCACACTTTGCGCGAACGCGGTAAAGAATTCGGTTTTTCATTCGATAATTTAAAATTGGACTACGGCGCAGCCTTCAAGCGTTCGCGTCAGATTTCTGACCGCTTGACAAAGGGCGTGGGCTTCTTAATGAAAAAGAACAACGTCGCCGTCTTCAGCGGCGAAGCAAAGTTCACATCGAAAGACGCGCTATTGGTCGCATTACAAGATGGTAAAACGACCGAACTGAAGGCGAAGAATTTCATTATTGCCACCGGAGCCAGCGCGGCGACGTTGCCGGGCGTAAAAGTGGACGGAAAGAAGATCGTTACATACGTCGAGGCGATCATGCAAGAGAAGTTGCCCGCGTCCGTCGCGATCATAGGCGGCGGGGCGATCGGCGTGGAATTTGCCACGATCTGGAATTCCTACGGCGTGGATGTGACCATTATTGAATTGTTGCCGCGTCTTCTGCCGCGCGAAGATGAGGAGATCAGCAAGGAATTAACAAAGGAATTCGCCAAACGCGGGATCAAGGTCAAGACCGGCGTTAAATTCGAAAGCATCGAAACCTCCGCTGCAAAGGTCAAAGTGAAACTACCGGGCGAAACTCTGGAAGTAAGTCAGGTATTAGTAGCGACCGCCTTCACGCCAAACAGCAAGAATCTGGGTCTTGAAGCGGCAGGCGTTAAGCTGAGCGAGCGCGGCATGGTGGAGATCAACGAACGAATGCAGACTAACGTGCCCGGCATTTGGGCGATCGGCGACGTGACCGGCAAACTCATGCTGGCGCATGTCGGTTCGGCAATGGGCATCGTCTGCGCGGAGAATATCGCCGGCGTTGAAACGGTCGCGTTAGATTACGATATGATGCCGCGCGCCACATATTGCCAACCTCAAGTGGCTTCGTTCGGATATACCGAAGCACAAGCGCGCGAAAAAGGCTATGCCGTTAAAGTGGGACGCTTCCCATTTCAAGCAAACGGCAAGGCGCTGGGGCTGGGCGAGTCGGCCGGTTTCGTCAAAATTGTGATGGACGAGAAATACGGCGAGATTCTTGGCGCGCACATGCTCGGTCCTGAAGTAACTGAGTTGCTCCCCGAACTCACGCTTGCGCACATGATGGAATTGACTCCGCGCGAGATCGCTCGTAACGTCCACGCGCACCCGACGCTTTCAGAGGCGTTGATGGAAGCGGCGCATGGCGCAGAGGGCAGTCCAATCCACTTATAGATTCACCGGCGGCGCGCCCAAGGCTACGATAACTGACGAAGAAATTCATACGTCAAATTAAGCGCGGCGAGAAGTTAAGAAAAGACCTCCGAGTTTCGGGGGTCTTTATTTTGCCAACGGGATTTGAATAAAGAACGTGCTGCCAGGCAGTTTCTCTTCATCGTAGCCGGGGCTTTCCGCCCAAATCGCGCCGTGATGCGCTTTGACGATTCCCGCCGCAATAGCAAGCCCTAAACCCGGTCCGCCGCCCTTAAATTGCACGCGGCTGGAGGAGTGTAATTCCACTTTACCCAGTTGATACAATTTCTCGAAGATCACTTTGAGGTTTTCCGAATCAATGCCGATACCGGTATCGCGCACGCGAATCTCACAGAACTGACCGTTTTCGTTCGTCGCTATCCCTGCGCTCACTTCTACCCTGCCGCCGTCCGGCGTAAACTTGATCGAATTTACAATAACATTATCCAACGCTTTTTGGATAAGTTCCGTATCGGCGAGCAATTGCGGGATCGTATCGAGGCTGGAATCTAATACGAGCGAAAGTCGGCGCGTTTGTAGATCGTCCGCATGCTTCTTCTGGATAATGCGCACAATCGGCGCAAGCGCCGCTAATTCGAGGTGCGGGTTTAAAACCTGATTCTCCAAACGAGCGACGTCTAACATGCTGTTGACTACTTGATGCAGGCGATCTACGCCTTGCAACACGCCGTCCACCGCCTGTAGAATCGTCGCATTTTCCTGCACGGCGGGCGCGGCTCTGACCATGCCCATATAGCCTTTGATGACTGTCAACGGCGTGCGCAGTTCGTGCGCCGCCACTTGAATGAAATCGCTCTTGTTCTTATCGAGCTTTTTCAACGTATCGTGCGCCGCGCCTAATTCTTCCACACGCTGCTCGACCATGCGATTCATCATCTCATTGAAGCGCGTAACTTCGTCAAAAAGATTCGCGTTCTCCAATGCAATAGCGGCTTGCAGAACGAACGTGCTGGCGAGCAAAACGTCGTCTTGATTAAACGCAGACGGTTCGCCGCGCGCAACGACCAACATGCCCATGAATTTATTCTTTGCATACAATGGCAGACTTAAAATGGACCGGTCGGACGGCAGCCAGGGCGACTGTCCCCAACCGCGCGTCTGCCGCGTATCATTAACAAGCAAGGGTTCGCTCTGTTTAGTGAGAAAATGCAAAATATTCGTTCCGTTGATGTTGTAATTTAATTCTTGAATCGGCGCGTCGGGCGAGAAGCCACGATGCGCGGCAAGTTCCATGCCGTTCACGCCTTCTAAGAACAAAGCGCTGCGATCGTGCGGCAACATATTTTCCAATTGTTCGACGATCTGCGCCGGCACGTCCGTCACTTTACCAAGCGATGAAATTTGACGCAGCGAACGCGTCAGCGCTTCTGCCGCGCGGCGACGGGCTTGCTCGCTTGAATACAACTTCGCATTCTCGGCGGCGGTTTGCTCAGACCATTCTTTGGCGATTGATAACTCCGCAGCGTGATTATGCGACTCCTTGAGCAGTTTTTCCACTTGCTGTTGCGCCTGCTCCCTTTGCTGGACCAGCATAATACGCAACAGCGCGCTGCTGACAAGATTGCGCACGCGCACGCACACTTCCCAATCATGCGCGCTCATTTCGATCCACATGAAGCCGAAGCGGTTGCGCGCCAACGTCAGCGGCATCACGATCGCCGTCGTTCGCCGCTTAGAGGGCGCGTGCCCCAGCGGGGTTAACTGACCGGTAACAAGCGCAATACGCTTCTGCGGAACGCTGAAAGCGCGATTTTCATATTGGAACAACACGCTATACGGTCCGACTGGCGCGTTTGTATCGCCGTAATACATCACATACCAGCGTTCGATTCCCATCGTCGGAAAATGGTCCGACACCGCCGCGCCAAGTTCGGCCATGTTCATCACTGGAGCCATAGAGAAGCCAAAGGCTTGCAAAATATTTTCTTGTTGTTCCAGCGCCAGCCTGCGATACGCCTGCGTACGACGCGAAAGTTCGCCGGTTAACAGCCGCGCCTGCTGAAAGAGATTCTCGGCGACCAGCATGACCGTATGATTAACAATGCCGCCCAACGCATAACGCCGCATTGTTGAAAGAACGTTATGCCAGACATCGGCGGATAAGCCATGTTTTTGCATCAATTCGACCATAGCATTAATAGATTTCAGGAAGTCGTCGCCGGCGGCAACATCGTGCAACGCCAAGAGAAATGCGTCCCATGCACGCTCAAAACGTTCGTAGAATGCGCCGCGCGCAGAATCCCCTTCGGCGACGCCGGCAACGTCTAATAGCGCCAGGATCGCGGCGTCTCGCTTATTTTCCAAACGACCCGTCTTCGCCACCTCACGCGGCGCAACGGCGGCTTGTTTCACATTTTCAGGCAGGCACCCGCATGACCAGCGGATTAGTAATTGCGTAGGCGTCACCGTTGTTTTTTGCTGCGCTTCGCCGTTCATGCGATTCAACAACGCTTCAAACGCCTGTTTCCCGGCTGTGTAAAATGATTGCCGCACCGTCGTCAGCGGCGCGCCGGTCGCTTGCGCCTCACGCTGATCGTCGAAGCCAGTCACCGCCACGTCATCTGGCACGCGCACACCGCGCTCTTGCAGCGCTTCAAGCGCGCCGAATGCCATACGATCATTTGCCGCAACAATCGCTTGCGGGCGAATTTTGCGCTCGTCGAACAGAGTCAAAACTGCGTTCCGTCCGCTTTCAGGCGTGAAATCGCCCTGCGCGACCAACCTCTCATCGAAGCGCAACTTGTGCGCTTCGAGTTCTTCTTTATACGCTCGAAAGCGTTGTTCAGCGTCAACTTGTCCGGCAATGCCGCGTACGAACGCGATCTTTGTATACCCATGCGTTTCGATCAAATGGCGCACTTCAGCGCGCATGCCTCCGACATTGTCGGCGATGAACATGTGCGCGTCTTCAAGCTCCACTGATTGCGTCACAACAGGAACGCCGCGAAAACGTTCGTGAAACAGCGCCAAATCGTCCGCTGTTACGCCATATGCGACGTCGGCAGTGAGGATTAAACCGTCAAATTGATTAGGCTTGGCAAGATCGTATAAATCGAAAGAATCTTCGGGGCGCTTCGATTGGGCTGAACGCGCCAGAGTCCCTCCGATGAAATGTACAACATTGGCGTTCGCCTCTTCCGCCGCATGATTAATGCCTGCGATGAATTCCGCGCCCCAGGCGCGTCCAACTTGAGCGGCAAAAATCGCGATTGTTTTACGTTTATTCGATGAAGAAGGCATCTTTATATCTACGGTTAAGCGGCGTTTTCGCCGCGTCGTTGACAAGTATAACGCGTTACGCCGCACTACAGCCTAATTTCGACGCTTACAGTTTTCTAAACTCGCTCGCTAAATTTTACTCGCCCCAATGTATAATCCCTCCGTTCGAAGAGGACAAATTCATGACAGATTTCAAACATATTGCGACAAAAATTACATTCACGCTGTTCATTGCGCAAAGTTTTGCATCGGCGGGCTTTATCGCAGCGGCAGCCATTAACCCGATCCTCGGCGCTAAATTAGCCGCTCATCGTTCCTTAGCCACCGTCCCCACCGCCGCCTATTTATTAAGCGGCGCGCTGTCGGCTTCAGCCTGGGGCATCATTATGGATCGCATTGGACGACGAAACGGCATCGTCGCCGGCTTGTTGATCGGTGTCGTCGGCAACACGCTGGTGCTATTCGCCATTCAACATGCGTCATTTTTGCTGGTGTTAGTAGGATTAATGATGATGGGCACGACGAATTCCGCCGTACAATTGGGACGCTTCGCCGCCGCGGAAGTCAACCCTCCAGACCGGCGCGGACGCGCAATTTCGATGGTGGTGCTCGGCGGCGTGATTGGCACAATTCTGGCGCGCGTTTCCGCCGTACCGATGGGCAGTTTCGCTGTCAGCATCGGTTGGGATGAATTGGCGGGAGCCTACCTTGCCACGCTGGTATTGTTCGCGTTGGCGGCTGTCTTCGTATTCGCCGGCTTGCGTCCCGACCCGCGCGACGTAGGTAGAGAAGTTGCGAAACAATACCCCGAATTGACGCCGCAAGGCGAAGCGCGCTCCATTTGGGAAATCCTGCGTCAACCGGCTTCCATTACCGCCGTGGCGGCGATGACGCTAGGGCAGGTGGTCATGGTCGCCGTCATGGTCGTCACTTCGCTCCACATGGAAGATCATCACCACGCGCGCAGCGCTATTTATACGGTAATCTCAGCGCACACGTTCGGCATGTATGCGCCTTCGATCATCTCGGGCTGGTTGTTAGATACGATCGGGCGCGGCAAGATGATTCTAATCGGATCGTTCGCTCTTCTTCTTTCGTGCATTGCCGCGCCGCTCTCACCGAATATATTTCCGTTAGGCTTCGCACTCTTCTTGTTAGGCGTCGGTTGGAATTTTTGCTTTGTGGGCGGCTCGACTTTGCTTGCCGATCAACTCTCGCCGCTGGAACGCTCGCGCACGCAAGGCGCGAACGATCTCCTCATGGGCTTAGCCTCAGCGCTGATCAGCCTCACTAGCGGCTTTATCTTCGACGCCGCCGGTTACACAATGATGGCGGTCATCGCAGGCGCGTTATCATTTATACCGCTGGTATTATCGGTTTCGTTTATGCGGGGAATGTCGGCGCAGGCGCAAACATAAACAAGAAAACAGGCGCACATGTTGTATGTACGCCTGTTTTCTATCAATTTTCGTTCGTTATTTTCTGATCATCGTCAGCAACATTTTAAATCGGGTCAGCGCTTTCACGGTATGCGGCGTGTTGGCGGGCATGATGATCGCGTCGCCAGCCTTCAAGTGGAACGGCGTCTCAGCGAGTGTGATCTGAGCCTCCCCATCCAGCACATGGACCAACGCGTCGAACGGCGAGGCGTGTTCGCTCAAGTCTTGATCTTGATCAAACGCGAACAAGGTCACGTTGCCGGAGTTTGCCTTCGTAATTTGACGGCTGACAATCGAGCCGTCGTTATAGTCCGTCAGATCAACCATATGTAAAATTTCAGATTTTGGAGCAGTAGCCATTGTATTACCTCTCAATATGAATTTGGTATGCGGCAGGCAGGCGCGTATAACGCGTCGTACCGGCCACGATCAGGATCGCTTCTTCGCCGGGCTTCAACGAAAACGGGAATTCAGCCGTCTGGTCCGCGTTGACCGGGATCTCCGTCACAGTGGTGGTATCGCCTTTGACGATGAGAGACAGGCGGAACGTCTGCGGAAGAACGTTTTCGACGCGAGCAAATCCCGCCGCCACCCAGCCGCCGTCGTCCGCTTCAAAATCGGACGTGTAGCCTGTTGCATCCACTCGAACGTCGTCCAACAGGAAGCCTTCGCCGTTGACCGCCGCGTCGGTGATGTATTCGAAGCGGATCTGCACTTTCTTGCCGGCAAACTGCGAAAGGTCAACGTCCTCTTGTTTCCAATCGTAGGTCTGACCGTTGTAGCCGCAGCCATACGAATTTCCAGAGGGGTTTTCAGTGGTGCAAGACGGCGTAGTGAGGATCTGCCACGTCTGCCCATCGGTAGAGGCTTCGACGAAGAGATAATCGTAATCGGTCTCAAGATCGTACCACATTGAATACAAAAGCGCGATCGGGGCGCTGACGTTGGTGAAATCGAATTCGCGCGTGAGGGTCATATCCGATTCATCGCCTTTGTTTGACCAAAACGCATACTTACCCGATTTCGCATCCATTGGCAGAAGCCTTGCCAGCGTCGAGCCGCTGAACTTCAAGGTATAGTCGCCCGCGCAGTTGATCTTGACATAATCTACGCCGTATTGGTTGACCACTCCATCAGCGGAGGCGGGACACGACGCAATCGCGTCTGCCACCAGCGTACGCGGCGCTTCGGGATAATTATTGTAGCGATAGCGCCCGTCGCCAACAGATGGGTCTTGAAGCCACATGGTCGCCGCCCAATCCATGAACACGTCGTCGGCGGTAAGCGCTCGTCCGCTCTGCGGATCGGTTATATTGAATTCAGCGAGCGTTTCGTCAATACCGGCAAGTCCGTTCTCAGGGTGTCGCACTACCGCTTTGGTAACGTCTTCCCCGAAGCGATCGAGAAGATAAGCCAGATAGAGAAACGATTGACCATAATGCGCGCCATTCGAGCCGGGGTCTGGACTCCAATCCGTCAGATTAATATCAGGGTCGGAGATGTAGTAATAGTCAAAATAAATCGGATACCCGTTTAGCAGCTCGGCAACCACGGCAAAGCCTTCGTTAATCCAGGTGTCTTCATTACGGTCGGTATTGAAATGGATCATATGTTGAAATTCATGCGCCAGCGTGCCATAGGTGTCCGTATCGCTCAGCCTCATATTGTCGGCATTAAAAACGAACATCTCGTGCCCGTTAGAATATTGGTTCACCAGCGGGTTATAAGCGTCTAGCGAAGAAAAATATCCTGCATTGGAACGGCCAGTGCCGCGCGCATATAAAATAAAGATATGCGGATCGTCGTCTACGCCAGGATTCGGCTCGCTTCCAAAGAATTCGCGATTGATGGGATACATCTTCTCCTCAAACGTTTCGCTCAGTCGCTTCAGATCGCTTTCGCTGTATCGCACTCCGTTCTCGATCCAAAAATAGATATGCTCGCCGACGTAACGCAACGTTGCGTTAGTTTGGAAGTTCTCCGTTGTATCCACATTCATTACCCAAAAGGTTTCCCGATCGCCGAGCTTATACGGTTTGGAAGGAACAGTCGTCGCAACGTTGCAGATATTCTTTAAGCGGCATGCTAACTCGTACGGGGCGTTTTCAGGGACCTGCGTATTCTCCAACGTTTCGAGAGTGTTTATTGAGAAGGTGGAGATGTCTGGTCTTTCAACCCTTTGCATCGGCGTGGGGGCGGCGAAAGTTTCCATGGGCCAGGAGACGTCGGTTATATCTTTATACGCCGCATAACTGACATAACCCACCGCCACAATTGCCGCGCACACACAACAGAAAAAAACAGCGATAATCGCCGCAACAATTTTCGTTGTTGTATTCAAATTCATAAACAAATTATCCTTTATACAATTTAATTCCAAAGCGCAAAGCCGGCTCATGATGCCGCAACTTATTGTGCTACGACGTAGACGCTCAGCGCGGCGACAGAAAAACTTCCAGCCCCCGGCGTTGAGAAGCCTTCCGCAGTCCTTAAAAGGACGAACGTACCCGCGAATCGTAATGCGGATACGTTCGTCTTATGCTATGCGGCGACAGTTTCTTTCGTCTTCTTTTTCACGGTCGGCTCAATCGTGTGGAAGATAAGCGCGTCCCCCGATTCGTTTACGTCTATCGTTACTGCGGCTCCGTCTTTAAATTTATTGCCGAGCAACTCCATCGAAAGCGGGCTTTCCACATTCTTTTGGATCGCTCTGCGCAACGGACGCGCGCCGAAGGCAGGGTCGTAGCCCGCCTGCGCCAGCCATGTACGCGCCGCGTCGGTCAGCTCAACAGTGACGTTGTATTCGTTCAAACGATCCTGCACTTCTTTCATTTGCAAGACGACGATCTCTTCCATCTGTTCGAGCGTGAGCGGCGAGAACATGATGATCTCGTCAATGCGGTTCAAGAACTCAGGGCGGAACGCGCTCTTCAACGCCTTCTCGATCTTGTCGTGCTGGTCACGTTCTTCGTCGGTGGCTTTGGATTGCAAAAAGCCGAGGGTGCCGCCTTTTCTCACATATTCGGTACCCAGGTTCGAGGTCATGATGAGAACCGTGTTGCGGAAGTCCACCACGTTGCCTTGACCATCGGTCAGTCGCCCGTCATCCAGAATTTGCAGGAGCGCGTTCCACACTTCAGGATGCGCCTTCTCGATCTCATCGAACAAGACGACGCGATACGGTCGCCTGCGAACCGCTTCGGTCAGTTGACCGCCCTCTTCGTAGCCGACGTAGCCCGGAGGCGCGCCGAACAAACGCGAGACTGTATGCTGCTCGCGATACTCCGACATGTCAATGCGCACGAGCGCCTCTTCATCGTCGAACATGAACCATGCAAGCGCCTTCGCCAACTCTGTTTTGCCGACGCCTGAGGGTCCGATAAAGATAAACGAACCGATCGGGCGCGACGGATCTTTGAGTCCGCTTCTTGCGCGGCGAATCGCATCGGAGATCGCGCGAATGGCTTCGTTTTGCCCGATAATACGTTCGTGTAAACGCGCTTCCATATGCAAAAGTTTTTCGGCTTCAGTCTCCAGCATTTGCGTTACCGGGATGCCCGTCCATTGATGCACCACAGCCGCAATGTCATCCACGTTAACTTCCTCATCCAATTGATGTTCCACTTCCCATTTGCCGCGCTTCTCGTTATATTCCTCTTCGAATCGCAAACGCTCCGATTTCTTCTGCGCCGCGCGTTCGTAATCTCGCGCTACGCCCGCTTGCTCTTCTTCGGCTTGCAGCTTGTCAATTTCAACCTTCAACGCCTTCAGATCGGGCGGCATAGAATACAAAGCGACGCGTAATTTTGCGGCGGCTTCGTCCATTAGGTCAATCGCCTTATCCGGCAGACGACGATCGGTCACATACCGGTCTGCGAGGCGCGCCGCAGCGACCAGCGCATCGTCCGCAAAACGGACTTTATGATGCGCTTCATATTTATCGCGCAAGCCCATCAGCATTTGAATCGTGTCGTCCACGCTCGGCTCCTCCACATAAATGGGGGCGAAACGTCGTTCAAGCGCCGCGTCTTTTTCAATATACTTATGGTATTCATCCAACGTGGTCGCGCCGATGCACTGTAACTCGCCGCGCGACAATGCCGGCTTAAGCATATTCGACGCGTCCATTGCGCCCTGCGCCGCTCCTGCGCCGACAACCGTGTGCAGTTCGTCAATCATCATGATGATGTCGCCGCCCGAACGCTGAACTTCCTCAACGACAGCCTTAAGCCGCTCTTCAAATTCGCCTCTAAATCGAGACCCGGCGATCATCGCGCCTAAATCAAGCGCTACTACTTTCTTGCCGCTCAAAATCTCCGGCACATCGTTGTTAACGATTTTCTGCGCCAGCCCTTCGACGATCGCGGTCTTGCCGACGCCCGCTTCGCCGATCAGCACCGGATTGTTCTTCGTGCGGCGCGACAGAATTTGGATTAATCGCAAAATTTCGTTATCGCGCCCGATGACCGGATCGAGCTTTCCTTCCCGCGCCAGTTGCGTGAGATCGCGCGAATATTTATCGAGCGTGCGGTACTTCGTTTCGGCTTGCGGATCGGTGACGCGCTGGCCGCCGCGCAAATCCTGAATGGCGGAGTAGACGCGGTCGCGCGTCAGCCCCGCCGATTCCAAAATGCGCGCGGCTGGCGTGTTGCGTTCTGTCAAAATCGCAAGGAAGATATGTTCGGTAGAAATGTATTCGTCTTTGAGGCGGTTGGCTTCCTCGTTGGCGAGGTCAATGATCCGCTTGACGCGCGGCGTGATGAAGATTTGCCCAGCGCCGCCGCCGAAGATGTTGGCTTTCGGGCTGGCGCGCAGCGTCGCGTCGAGTCGCTCGGTGAGCGCTTCGGGGCTGACGCTTAGTTTTTCCAAAATTTGGGGAATCACCCCGCCAGGCTGTTCGATCAACGCCAGCAAGATGTGTTCGGTGTCTATTTGATTATGCCCGTAGCGCTGGATGATCTCCGCGGCGCGTTGGGCGGCTTCTTGCGCTCTCTCTGTAAATCGGTCAAATCGCATCATGGTTAATAATCCTCCCGTAATAACGACTTAAGTCGTTACTACGACATACGGGCGATTATAACAAACACCGCATTGACGGTCGGTCAACGCGGCGTAAGAGGAGTGTTGGAATTGCAGCGAATCAATCCGCGGCAGCTTCGACCGATTCCGCTTGAGGCTGATGCGGCTTGACGTTGAACAACTTGAACGCCCACTGCACGGAAGGACCGATCAACAAGGCGAAGACCACCGTTCCCACCCCCAGCGGACCGCCCATTAGCCAGCCGATGAATACAACAATCACCTCCAACAAGCTGCGCGCCATGCGCACGCTTAAACCCGTCACGCGGTGAATCGCGAGCATCATACTGTCGCGCGGGCCTGCGCCTGCATCCACGCCAATGTAGACGGCAGTGGCGATTCCCTGCACAAGAACGCCCGCTAAGAAAAAGAAAAGCTGCAAGGGCAGGTTGCCAAGCGCATCGGGCAAATATCGCAAACACAGATCGAGCCATGGACCAATGCTGAGAATGTTCGCTAAGGTGCCCCAGCCCACCTGTTCATGCATCGCCATCGCTATCGCCAGCACAATAAATCCGACGAAGATCGTCATTCGCCCGATGGTGATCCCGAAAATATCCGCCAACGCGATTTCGAAGACGAGCCAGGTGCTCGTCCCTAGATCGGCGCGTATGAGCAAAGCGAGCGCGAGACCGTACAACAGAAATCCGACCTGAATTACGAAGAAGTCGCGTATAAACGTGTTCCAACGAATGGGTTTGAGCATGAGTCTCCTTAGGCATCTGTCGTTGCGAGCGAAGTGAAGCAATCCCCTGATCATGTTGATGAAGATCGCTTCAGGCTAAAGAGCGCCGCTTTCACAATGACGTGTGGGTTTGGATAATATCACCCGTGATAAACTTACGCCATGAAGCGACATTTCGAAGTAAAACACGAGAACTTTACCATCAGCGACGATCCAGCGCGGCTGGATATAGACGCGATCTGCGACTTCCTCTCGCGCACCTACTGGGCGCAGGGACGTCCGCACGAACGAACGGAGCGTGCGCTCGCCAATTCGCTCGTATTCGGCTTATATAACGGGGAAAAGCAGATCGGTATTGCGCGCGTCGTCACCGATTACGCGATCTTCGCCTATCTCTGCGATGTGTTCATCCACGAAGACTACCGCTCGCACGGGCTTGGCAAGTGGCTGATCGAAACTGTGATGTCGCATCCCGACCTGGAAGGCTTACGCCGCTGGACGCTGGCGACACGCGACGCGCACGGGCTCTACAAACAATTCGGCTGGGACGCGCTCAGCAGCCACGAAAACTGGATGGAGATTTTTCATCCATTCCCCAACGAGGGAAAAGAGCAGTTATCGCTTTATCGTTAAGCAACCGCTATCGCTTGCCTCGGCAAAGGAAAATTAATGAAACAAGCGACGATTTAAAGTCGTCGCTGTCTTACGAATGAAATCAAACGCTCTACCAAATTTACCAGGGACACATCACACGCGGGCAGGGAACAACGCCGCTCGCCTTTCAATAGCTTATGCGCTCTCTTTCAAGCTTGCGACCGCGCGCAATAAGCCGAAGACCAGCATACCGAGTTTCATCCCTTCGCCAGCGGTCAGCGCGGTTGCGCTCTCGTTCTTTTCCACACGGCGGTTCAACAGCGATGCGGCGATCAGTCCGACCGCTGCGCCCGTCAGCGCGCCAAAGAGTAGGATTTTGCTCTTATTCATTATCTATTTCCTTCCAAAAAATGCGCGCACACTGGCGCTTACGCCGCCTAAGAAAACGATCGGCGCAACTGTCGCCTCCGCGCCGCGCTTAACATAACGCGCCGCTTTACCGACGTATTCTTGCGCGAGGCTGGCGTACTTCGGCGTAGCGCCGAGCAAACGCCCTATAAGATAGATCAATGCAACGAGGAAGATCAGAAATATCAAGCCGGCGACCATCAGCGGGATCACGATCCAGATCGTTGAAATCGCCGCCCAACGGCCCACGTCGCCGCCGCCAAACGCGGCAAGGCTGATCCAGACGATTAACGCAAGCGCAAGCAAAACACTCCCAATCACCGGCAGAAGAATCTGCCAGGCAAATTCCTTGCGATGCCGCTTGTATGATGCGCGTGCGCGTTGCGAAACGATAGCCTTCATTGCAAATATTGTAGCATATTCTCGCCGCTTCATTCCATGGAATCGCTCGCGTTGACAATTCATCCCAGCCATAGTAACATTTGCCGCGCTCTCCCCTCGCCGAGGTAGCTCAGTGGTAGAGCAGGGGACTCATAAGCCCTTGGTCGGGAGTCCGAATCTCCCCCTCGGCACTACAAAATAAGCGGGGCGTTCTTCTTATGTATGGTGGTCTCTAGACAAAGGAGATCACCATGTTCGTTTTAAATCACAAGACTAGGGGCTTATCACACTTTCCCAGCAAGATTATTTGCCCATTCTGGTTGATTCTTTTCTGATCGACCGCAGGTCGCAAGGGCTATTTCCCGATACCATTGAATTCTATACCAAGAAGTTACAGTGCTTTCAAAAGTATTGTGAGAGACAAGCGCTGACGCAGATATCGCAACTCACTGATGGGACATTCCGACTTGCAAATTCTGCGACGTTACCTGGCACAGACCGATCAAGACATTCACACTGCCCACATGCGGGGCAGTCCTGCAGATGGCAACTTGTAGAGGCAAAATTGAATCATGCATATAACACCCATTGTCCCTGCATTGGAAGATGTAGTTCGTAAGACAAATCGAATGATCCAGAAATATTTTTAGGAGAAAGACGATCATTTGCAGCGCTGGTTCATCAAAAAACAGCAAATTTTTCCGGGTTGCATATAGATGCCTGGTGGCGCTGGATGGAATACGCCAAACAACTTTCGTAGAACAACACTATTTCAAAAGTATCGTTCTACGAATAGTATCCTTATGGATGAAACTAAATCTTCCGTGCTCGAACGTCTCTTTTCACATCATTCATCCAATGTATGAAGCAGGATAGATAATCTATCTGGCGATTTCAGAACCTTGCGGGCGGATGAGCTATTCAATTGATTCAGACGGGCGAGGTGTAATAATGCTCCATAAACACCATTTCCTGCATTCGCGCTGAATCGTTTTGCCTGTTTTCTCTCAGATAAACGGTCAAACTCTGGTTCAGAACGCAACTCCAACATGATTGAATTCGCCTTTTCCTCTACGTTGCCAATCAGGTGAAGCAACATCTTTTCATCGTCATCATTCCACATCACGACTCGAGCAGGTTGTTTCGGCGAAACCCTAATCCCTTCTAAATACATCTTCCGGACCTGCGCCCAATGATTGGCATGGCTGGGGACGGAGACAAATCTGAAAGAAGGTAAGAGGAGACTAGTCAACGCCCTGCCGGTGACACAATCCGTATCCAATCCAAAAACGCGATCCCGATACACAAAAGGTTGATCTGTACCTGAATAATTATGGTGTCCTACAAGCAGTGGCTTCTCACCATCATACAGTTCATACCAGGGACGGTCATATATTGTACGAAGGTGTTTGTCGCCACCCATTGTTCCGCACAACACCGTTGCACGCTGTTGCGATAGAGGGAGATCCGGTTCAAAGTATCCATGTACGACCAACGCCTCAGGCAGATCAAGAAACAGCGGCAATTCGCCCATGAACGCCAGAGCATCCGGATAGGTTTCCCCGAACTGAATTCTGCTGATCTTCTGGGAACGCGCCAATTTGACTTCATGCCTGCCGGCGCGGACATGCTTGCGCTCGTGATTGCCCATGATCAGCAAGGCATTTGGCTTTTCCTGGAAGAATCTCAATACTGCGGGCGTGTCCGGACCTCGATCCACACAATCGCCTACTGAGATAATTGCATCGCCCTCGGTTAGTCCCGCCTTATCCAGTAAGGCTTGAAACTCGTCGTAACAACCATGAATATCGCCGACCACCAATGTTTGCATTGACCGATTATAGTCAGATTGAAACGATTGTGCCTTGAAAATTTGGAGTTCAATTCCGAATTTTCAAGGTATTGATTTTGAAAGCTGCGCTCCTTAACCTAAAAGTCAACCAAGAAAAACACGTCATGAACAAGCTGGAACCGCGATACCAAGTCAAGCCATTACGAACGGATTTAGAGAAATGACCCAAGTATCCAATCGATTATCGAAAAAACTACAGTCGCGCAAGCTGGTTTTGAAGCGCTGGTCTTCGCTTATATTTCTCCTTCGTCTCTTCCAGGTATCTCTTCCATTCATCCGTTTTCTCCAGAATCTTATAAGCTTGTTTCACGCGTTTGAGCCAGGTCCTTGTCTTCATCCCAATCGTCCAACTCATCGTCATCATCGACTTTACGGATGATTCTCTGGGAGGATTCATCTTCTCGGATATATTACCCCAACCATATTTTGCGGCTTGAACGGCAATATCCAGGTTGCCATCCATCCCATTTCACGAAGTATCGAGGGGAATTCCGCTATGCAGGCGAGCATCATCGACGTATATCGCGAAGGTGGCGGGCGTGGCTGGAAGCGGCATATCCCCGTGTCGAGATTTGGGAGTGTTGGACGGAATCCCCGCTTTTCGATGGCATCTCAGATGCGTTGGCATGGGGATACAAGGACAAGCGCGAGATGCTATTCTGGCTGGAAGTGGATAGTGGACACAGCTCCGAAAAAGTGATGAGGCGTAATTATTCCCGCCGACTTCAAAACGCGTATCATCATACGAAACGCGTGGGAATTCCGATTGCCTTTTGTATTATGGGTCCGCCCTGGGTAGTGAGGTTCTTCCCGCAATGTATTTCGCCTCTGCCTCCGAGCCTCGCTGTGATCGGGCAAGACTGGCGGGCGTTTGGGAAACTGCCTATCTGCGAGTCTGGCAGATGGATGTCTGGAATTGATGACCGAAAGAAATATCCAACTGAAAAGCCTCTGCCCTTTGATCCCAGTCAATATCCATCCAAGCCAAAGGAGAAGAAAGGACTACCAATCAAGCCAAAATCCACAAAGCCCAGGTATTCTGAAGGGTTTGACGATGCCGACAGGTGGTATCGGAGCAGGTCTGAGGGAGAAGAGTGATGCACTAATGAAAGTGGCGGGACGGGGGTGCAGAATTTTTAGCTCGAAAGCGGCTTGCTCGAGCCGTTATTTTTCAATTGTAGAAAGCCATCTCAAATTTTGCTATTCAGGCTAACCCAAGTTGCCCAGCAGAAAGCTCGGCGGCATTAAGGAAATCGAATAGACGTATAAGTTCGCATTTCAAATGTTTAACAAAATAATCCTAGATTTACACTTTCAAAGTAGACTAGATTATGGATGAAAACCAAGCGGGTTATTTTGAAAATCTGGAAGAATAATTTCCAAGCCATCGTTATCCTAAAAGTAAACAAACTACTTTCAGGAGGCGCTCAATGGCTCGGTTACAGAAAGGCGAACGCGAAGACAAGGAAAGCGTGGTATATCATCTACTCAGAAGATTGCGCTTTGGCGTGCGAGAGTCGGAAGTCGCACAGGAACTAGGCTGGCAAAGGCGTACTGCGAATAATTACTTGCGGAAACTAAAAAAGGAAGAGAAAGCGGAACGAGAAGGTCGTTCTTGGTTTGCAAAATAGCGTGACAATTGCCTATTTGTAATTTTCCAACTGGGCAATAGAATAAGATAAAGGAAATATCTCATGCCGAGAATCACTGATGCCGATAAACGAAGCAGGCTGGAACGTATCTATCTCCTGTTGAAACGCAACTCGCGCGGGCTCACCGAAGCCGAGATTGCAGACGAGGTCAATATTGGTCGACGCACGGTGAATACGTATTTGCAGGATTTGGAATTTGAGGGAAAAGCCTTCAAGGACGGCATCTACTGGTTTCCGCTAGTTCTCAAAGAGTCGCAACTGCGTCCGCTCGACCTTTCTCCCGAAGAAGCTGTTACGTTATATCTTGGAGCACGCTTGCTCTCCAAGCAACAGGACAAACGCAATGAACCCGCCGAGACCGCCCTGCTCAAACTGGCAAACGCCCTCAAAGCGGACGCAGGCATCGGCGCGGAGATCGAGCAAGCCGCCCGCGAATTGGCGCAAAGACCCATACAAAAGGAATACCAGCCGATCTTCCGCGATATTGTACGGGGATACATCTACCGCAAGAAGATCGAGATCACTTATCGCCCGCTGAACTGGAACAAGTCTTTTCAAACAATCTTCTCAACCTATCTTTTAGAGCCTTCTCCCGTCGGCTTCACCACCTACCTGATTGGGCACAGTTCCATCGTGGACAAGTGGCGCGCTTACAAACTGGAGCGGATCGAGTCTGTCCGCCTGACGAAAGAAGAGTATGCCCTGCCGCCCGATTTTCCTGGGCTTGAAATCCTGCGCAACGCATGGAGCATCGTTATGGGCGAAGAAATCGCTCGAGTCGTTCTGCGTTTCAGCCAGAGGGTGAAAGCCCGTGTCCTAGAGACACGCTGGCATCCATCCCAGCAAACACGCGATGACACTGAAAAGCCAGGCTCCTTGTTATGGGAAGTACAGGTGGCAGATACGCTCGATCTTCTCCCGTGGATTCGCGGTTGGGGCGCAGACTGTGAAGTATTGCAACCACAATACTTGCGCGAAGTGCTTGTGAGAGAGACCGAATCTTTGGCGGAATTATATAAGGTGATGGAGAAGAAGCAGAAACTATACGCACACTTTCGAGAAAAGGATAAAGACCATAAAGAGCCACAATATTTGTGGACGCATCTTACGGAAACATCTGAACTTGCGAAGGGTTTTGCCAGCAAAATTGGGCTTTCTAAAAGCGGTGAGATTCTTGGTCTTTTGCATGACTTGGGAAAGGCAAGCGAAGAATTCCAAAACTATCTTCTTTCTGGAGAGGGGTTACTAAACCCTGATTCGGATGATTACGTTGATCATATTGCTATGAAGGGGAAGGTTGACCACAGCACGGCAGGAGCGCAAGTTATATATAACCACTTATGGAACAAAGGTAATGAGGGGCGGGTAGTGGCGCAGATTTTATCTCTTGCTATCGCATCGCATCATTCGGGTCTGATTGATTGCCTTTCGCCAAGTGGTGAGGATAATTTCACAAGACGCATGGAAAAAGCAGAGACAAGTTCTCACGTCAATGAAGCATTTTCCAACCTTTCTGAACAGGAAGTAACGACAATCGAAGAATTGCTTGCAGACGATTTGCTAATCCGCGAAGTGATGGAAAAATTAAAGTCCGTCAAAGAGGAAAATGAATCACAACAAACCCTTTTGTTCAAACACGGTCTTTTGATTCGCTACCTACTTAGTTGTTTGTTAGACGCTGATCGACTCAATACGGCTGATTTTGAATTTCCTGGCAATGCACGACTTAGGAATAATAATATTTACCCAGAATGGGAAAGTCTCATCAAGCGATTAAATGTCAAATTAGATGAATTTGAAAGGAAACCCGATAGAAACGAAGTGGATGACATACGCAGTCGAGTTTCTCAATCATGTCTGGAGTTTTCATCAAAGCCAAAAGGGATTTATCAATTGACTGTCCCAACTGGCGGTGGGAAAACTTTTGCAAGTCTGCGATTTGCATTGAACCACGCCAAAGAGCATTCAATGGATAGGGTCTTTTACGTCATCCCATACACATCCATCATTGACCAAAACGCGGAGGAAGCGCGGAAGGTACTGGAAGACAAGGGTAAAAACGGAAATTATTTGAATAAAGTAGTTTTGGAACATCATTCCAACCTCACGCCTGATGAAGAAACCCGCCGCCAAAACCTTCTCGCGGAAAATTGGGATGCGCCCATTGTATTTACGACCCAAGTTCAATTTTTGGAAGCGTTATTTGGCTCGGGTACACGGGGCGCACGGAGAATGCACCAACTGGCGAATTCTGTCATCATCTTCGATGAAATACAAACCATTCCAATTCGTGCAGTTCATATGTTCAATCTTGCAGTTCGCTTTCTTGTTCAATCTTGCGGGGCAACGGTTGTTCTTTGTACTGCTACACAGCCTTTACTGGATAAAGTTGAGCCAATACAACGCGCTTTGGATATCAAGCCAGGGCAAAAAATAATCCCTTACGAAGAGGAACTTTTCCAGCAACTTAAGCGCGTCGAGGTCTTTGATAGTAGAAAAGTCGGCGGATGGAGCGATAAAGAAATAGCAGAGTGGGCGCTATCGGAATTACAAGTAAAGGATAGCGTTTTGATTGTCGCCAACACAAAAAAATCTGCCTACTCGTTGTATCAAGCCATCGTTCAGGAGAGTGATATAACGCCATACCACCTTAGCACAAATATGTGTCCCGCTCATCGCCTTGATATGTTGACTGAAATCAAGAAAAAACTTGAGAATAAAGAGCCTGTAATTTGTGTCAGCACACAATTGATCGAAGCGGGCGTGGATATTGATTTTGGCGTAGTCATCCGTTGTCTGGCAGGCATTGATTCGATTGCCCAAGCCGCTGGGCGTTGCAACCGAAACGGTATAAGAGAAGGAGGTGGAAACGTTTGGATTGTAAATCCAACAGAAGAAAATCTCGATAAGTTGAAAGATATCAAGATTGGCAGGGAGAAAGCGCAAACCATTTTGGATGACTTCAACGACAATCCTGATTCTTTTGGAAATGACAGAATAGGCTTGAATGCAATGGAGGCATATTACAAGCATTACTTCTATGAAAGGCAAGGTGAAATGAATTATCCAGTGAATGCAGATTCTCTCGTAGGTAGATCGGATGATTTATTCACTTTGCTTTCAACAAACGAAAGTTCAATGGAAGAACGCCAGAGAGTTATAAAAGATGCTACTGCGATTACATTCAGGCAATCGTTTCAGACCTCCGCAAAAGCGTTCCGTGTGATTGACTCTTTGACGCAGGGAGTTATCGTTCCATACGGAGAAGAAGGCAACGAAATCATTACAGAACTTTGCGGCGTGGATGAAGTTGAAAAGCAATATAAATTAATCAAGAAGGCGCAGAGATATTCTGTCAATTTATTTCCGCATGAATTTAGAAAAATGGCGGATAAAAATGCCATTCGAGAAGTGCAGAAAGGAGCGGGCATTTTCTATCTTGATAAACAGTATTACAGCGAAAAGTTTGGCTGGAGCGATAATCCAGTCAACGGCATGGAAGACTTAATCTTGTAAAGGAGGCATGATGGACAATATCGTAGAGTTCAAGGTAACGGGAAAATATGCCCTGTTCACCGATCCGCTGACTAAGATTGGCGGAGAGAAGTTCTCGTACCAGATTCCAACTTACGAAGCCCTGAAAGGGATTCTGAGTTCGGTGTACTGGAAGCCGACCATTGTTTGGGTGATTGACAAGGTACGGGTAATGAAACAAATCAAAACCCAAACCAGAAGCGCAAAACCCATCAAATACAGTGGCGGAAACGACCTGTCAATTTACACCTATCTTTCCGATGTGGAGTATCAGGTTCAAGCGCATTTTGAGTGGAATCCTCATCGCAAAGACTTGGAAAAAGACAGGAATGAAAACAAGCATTACTTTGTCGCCAAACGTATGATCGAACGTGGCGGTAGGCGGGATATTTTTCTTGGCACACGAGAATGCCAGGGATATGTCGAGCCTTGCAAGTTCAATTCTAGCGAAGGGTTTTATGACAGGTACGAAGAAATTCCCTTTGGCTTGATGTTTCATGGCTTTGATTATCCCGATGAATTTGGAAAGAACGAATTCCACGCCCGCTTTTGGCAGCCCAACATGGTTAAGGGCGTAATTGAATTTGTCCTGCCTGAAAAATGCACCAAGCGAAAACTCATTAGGCAAATGCCAGCCACCCAATTGCAGACAAGCGGCACGGAAGAAGCAGGCTTGCTTGAAGGCTATTCGGAAGGGAGTGTGTAGGATGAGCTGGATACAGAAACTATATGAGACCTACAATAATTCTCAATCCATGATTGGCGCGGGAACTGATGATAATGAAGTGCCACTTCTGCCTATTTGTCACACAACTCAAAAAGCGCAAATCGAAATCACTCTTGATGGAAATGGGCTAATTAGACGCGCAAGGGTTTTATCAAAAGAAGAGGCTCGTACTATCATTCCATGTACAGAAAGTTCAGGAGGTCGAACAAGTGGAGAAGCGGCGCATCCACTTTGCGACAAACTGCAATATATCGCAAAAGATTACAAACATTACGGAGGCGACAAGGACTCTTACTACGAATCCTATTTCATGCAACTATCCAACTGGGCAGAAAGCGAAAAAAACAAAAAAATTCAAATAATATGCAAATACATTGAACGCGGAGATGTTATTTCGGATTTGGTTGAAAAAGGCATCTTGGTAGTTGACAAGAGCAAAAAGCTATTGAAGCAAAGAAGCAACGAAAAAGATAAAAAGGCAGGGCTAGATATTTTTGACCTGCTTCCTGGAAAAATTGACCCAAAGACGAAAAAGGTTACCAACTGGCAAGCGGACGCATTTGTGCGCTGGAAGGTTGAAATTCCAAACGACCCGCAATCTGCGGTATGGAGCGATCAGGAAATCCTTGAAAGTTGGGTTAAATATTATTCATCAACCAAGGAATCCAAAGCCTTCTGTTACGCTACAGGAGAAGATGTTTTCTCTGCTGATCAACACCCTGCCAAATTACGGAACGATGGCGATAAGGCGAAACTTATTTCATCAAATGACATGTCGGGCTTCACTTTTCGCGGACGCTTCACTGCTTCAGAGCAAGTAGTTAGTGTAGGCTTTGAGACTACACAAAAGGCTCATTTTGCGCTTCGTTGGCTTATTGCTCGACAGGGTTATCGAAATGGCGATTTAGCAATTGTCGCATGGGCAACTTCAGGCGCAAGCATCCCAAGCCCTATGGATGACACCTTTTCAATTCTCGGCGCGGATGATTTGGTAAGCGACCAAATGCCAAGAGCATTCACCGCGCAAGATGTAGCCATCAGATTCAAAAAGAAAATTGCGGGGTACGGCAGGGAAATTGGCAACACAACAGATATTGTCGTGATGGGACTAGACTCCGCTTCTAAAGGACGTTTGTCTATCACCTATTACCGCGAACTGACAGGCTCTGACTTCCTGCAACGAATTGATGATTGGCATACTTCCTGCGCTTGGTTGCATGGCTATGGACGCATTGAATATCAAGACGATAGTGGCAAAACAAGGAAAAAATATATTCCTTTTGAGGGCGCGCCAGCGCCAAATGACATCGCGGAGGTTGCCTATGGACATCGCCTTGACGATAAATTGAGGAAAGCAACGATTTCAAGAATTCTTCCATGTATTGTGGATGGACAGCCTATTCCGCGTGATTTTGTAGAGTCTGTGGTTAGGAGAGCATCAAACAGAATTGGTATCAAAAATTTGGATGATAAAAAGTACCATAACGACGAGGAATTCACATGGAAAAAGACATTGAGCGTTGCCTGTGCTTTATTCAGAAAATTCAAACAAGGAAAGGAGAAATACGAAATGTCACTCGATGAAACCAGAACAACAAGAGATTATCTCTACGGAAGGCTACTCGCTATTGCAGATGTCCTTGAAGAAAAGGCTCTTTATAAAGGCGAGAAAAAACGGGCAACGAACGCGGCTCGTTATATGCAACAGTTTTCTCAACGCCCATTTCAGACCTGGAAACAGATTCACGATTCGCTTACCCCATCTTTCACGCGGCTTGGAGGAGGATACTATTTCAAGAATCTGATAGCAGAAGTCACAAGCCTTAACCCTGAAGCCCTTATTGGAAATACGCCACTGACGGGTGAGTATTTGCTTGGCTACTATTGCCAGCGGCAAAAATTGCTCGAAAAGAATGAAAAACCATCGTCCAATGAAGTCGAAGATGGCGATGAAGACACCCAAGAATAAACCATACTCAGATAAAAAAGGAAAATAAAACATGGCTACTCTTTCTAATAAAATTGATTTTGCAGTGATCGTTTCCGTCAACAATGCCAACCCCAACGGCGACCCGTTGAATGGCAACCGTCCACGCTATGATTATGAAGGAAAAGGTGAAATATCTGATGTCGCCATCAAGCGAAAAATCCGAAACCGTTTGATGGAAATGGGGCATTTCATTTTTGTTCAATCAGCGGATAATCATAACGATTCTCATGCAAGCCTAAAGGACAGGCTTACTGGCGTTCTTGGGAAAGATATAGTGAGCGATAAAGAACTTACCAAAAAGGCTTGCGACAAATGGTTAGATGTTCGCGCATTTGGTCAAGTTTTCCCCTTCAAGGGAAGTGAAGGAAAAGGCAAAAACAAGAAAAAGAAAGGTGAAGATACAGGAGAAGTAAACGAAGAGGAAGGCGATAACAAGAGTGTTTCAAAGAGTGTTCGCGGTCCCGTCTCGCTTCACCCCGCATTTTCTATCCTTCCCGTTTTGGACAGAATCAGCAGCATTCAAATCACCAAGAGTGTCAACCTTGAAGGCGATGGAAAAGATAAGGCTTCCGACACAATGGGCATGAAGCATCGTGTTGACCACGGTGTTTACGTTTTCTACGGGAGCATGAATCCGCAACTTGCTGAAAAAACAGGATTCTCTGATGAAGATGCCAAAGCCATCAAGGAAGCGATTCGGACTCTCTTCCGCAATGACGCCTCATCTGCTCGCCCCGAAGGAAGCATGGAAGTTTACAGAGTCTATTGGTGGGAACACAATAGCAAGAATGGACAATATTCTTCCGCCAAAGTTCACCGTTCGTTAGAAGTGAAAGCAACCACAGATCAGCCTAAGAGTATTGATGATTACAAAATCACACGAGGAGATTTGGACGGTTTGAATTGCGAAGAAATTGACGGCGAGTAAAAAATTAGGTGACAGTCACTTTGGAAGTGACTGTCACCTGTACACAAACGCCATGCCTACCGAATACACCCAAGACGACCTCCTGCCCCTTTCAGGCATACAACACTTCCTGTTTTGCCGCAGGCAGTGGGCGCTGATCCACATTGAACAACAATGGAAGGAAAACGCGCTCACTGCCGAGGGCAGAATCATGCACAAAAAGGTAGATGACCCGTTCTTCACCGAAACGCGCAATGGGGTCGTCACTGCGCGTTCTGTGCCTGTGGCTTCGTATCGGCTGGGGCTTTCGGGCGTGTGTGATGTGGTCGAGTTCACTTCTTCATCTGATGGAGTAAGACTGCCGAATCGAGAAGGCTTATATCTGCCCGCGCCTATCGAATACAAGCGCGGAAAAGAGAAACGCGATCACAGCGACGAGACTCAACTCTGCGCGCAAGCCATGTGCTTGGAGGAAATGCTCTCGACTCACATCCCGCGCGGATATTTGTTCTACGGCGAAACTCGCCGCCGCATGGAGGTTGATTTCACGCTCGAACTGCGGACTCTCGTGCAAGATATATCGGCTGAGATGCACAACTACTTCAGCCGAGGGTATACGCCGAAAGTGAAAACGCATAAAGGTTGTCGCTCCTGCTCGCTGGCAGATATTTGTTTGCCTGTTTTGCAAGAAAAGGTCATTGCGGCATCGAGGTATATCAAACAGAATATAGAAGGATAATGTCATTGCGAGCGTTTGTTGCGAAGCAATCTTCTTGTTGTGCGGCAACCACTTGCAATGAGGAGATTGCTTCGTCAGGAAGAACGCCCTCCTCACAGTGACATCGCAAACGGGAGGTTGCTTCGACCTTCGGTCTCGCAACGACATGAAAGTGAGTATATGAAACATCTTGGAAACGTCCTTTACGTCACCACGCCTGAAGCCTTCCTCACTTTGGATGGCGAAAATGTCGTCATCAAAAAAGAAGACGAACAAGGCAAGAGCGCATCCACGCGCCTGCCTTTGCATAACCTTGAAAATATAGTCTGCTTCACATGGCTGGGCGCCAGCCCCGCGTTGATGGGCGCGTGCGCCGAGCGAAATGTGGGGCTGACCTTCCTCACGCCGAACGGCCGTTTTCAAGGGCGGGTTACGGGTCGAGTGAGGGGGAATGTCCTGCTGAGGAAGAAGCAGTTTGAATGGTCGGAGGAAGAGGCGCGAAGCGTTCCCATCGCCCAATCTTTTTTGTTGGGGAAAATCTCCAACTGCCGCAAAGTCCTCGAACGCGCCATCCGCGACCATGCCATGCTGGTTGACGTGGACTCGTTGACGGGCGCATCCAACTTTATGAAAGAGACGCTCAAAGCGATCCCGCAATGCAGATCAACGGGCGATTTGATGGGCTTTGAAGGAAGCGCGGCGAAGATTTACTTCGGCGTGTTTGATCATTTGATTTTGCATCAGCGCGACGATTTTTTCTTTAGGGAACGAAATCGCCGCCCGCCTTTGGATAACATGAACGCGCTGCTCTCTTTCCTTTACACGCTCTTGACGAATGAAACCGCCTCAGCCTTGGAGACGGTTGGTCTTGACCCGTATATCGGATTCCTGCACCGCGACCGACCTGGGCGTCCGTCGCTCGCGCTCGACCTGATGGAAGAACTGCGCCCCGTGCTGGCAGATCGGCTGGCGTTGTCGCTGGTGAATCGCAAGCAGATCAATGGTAAAGGCTTCACGCAAAAAGAAAGCGGCGGCGTGTTGATGGACGATGATACGCGCAAAGCGGTGTTGGTTGCATGGCAGGAACGCAAGAAAGAGGAGATTATTCATCCCTATCTGAAAGAGAAGATTCCCTTTGGTCTATTGCCGCACGTTCAAGCGATGCTTCTCGCCCGTTACCTGCGCGGCGATTTGGATGCGTATCCGCCGTTCTTTTGGAGTTGAAAGAGACCTGACAGGTTTTATTGTGGCGCGAGTCAATCGGACTTCTATGAATGGCGTGCTACTCGATTAATCAAGACCCTGTGAAAACCTGTCAGGTCTGGAGAAATCATTATGATGGTCTTAATCACCTACGATGTCAAAACCGAAACGAAAGCGGGTCAATCGCGCTTGCGTAAAGTCTCGAAGAAGTGTCAGGATTATGGTCAGCGCGTGCAAAATTCTGTTTTTGAATGTCTGATTGATTCCGCTCAATTGAAAGAATTGCAAAACAAACTATTCAAGATCATTGATCCCGAAGTGGATTCACTCCGCTTCTATTATCTCGGCGATAACTGGAAGAGTCGCGTTGAGCACGTTGGCGCTAAACCCAGTATAGATTTGGAGGGGGCGATTATCGCTTAATGTCATTGCGAACGCCAAGTTCACAGCGTTTGACGCTTAGGTTCGCAGGAAATTTCGCACTTTAACAAGTGAATATTGCTATAAAAATGTTTTTTTAGAAGGTTTGCAGGTAGAATAGAAGAAGTAAGACCAATATCTGGCGGTAAGGATATTTTTTTACCCAGATGTTGCCGTCGCTCCCTTCATTGGGAGCGTGGATTGAAAC
>MWTB01000008.1 GCA_002050275.1 Anaerolineae bacterium UTCFX1 | reverse complement strand
CCGCCTACCCCCACGCCGCCTACCCCCACGCCGCCTACCCCCACGCCGCCTACCCCCACGCCGTCTACCCCCACGCCGCCCACTCCCGCACCTGCATTTGGAAGCGGCTTTTCCGACTTCATTCGTTGTGACAACCCTCAAGCACATTACACTTTCAACCGTATGGATCTGACTTTCATCGGATTATGCAGTTATAAGATCGTCGTAAATCCGATCAAAGAAAATCAGACGAAGTTCTCTATGCTGGGCGATCAGACTATCTTGCACGGCGTTGAAATATTGCTCTTCAAAAACGGCGAGCGCGTCGACGTTCTACCGGCAAACGCCCAGATCATTATTTCTTATCCAGCCAAGATCGGCATACCCCTGCACTGGGACGAAAGTGTCGCCTCTTGGATCGCTTTACCGGGCGTTCTTGTAAAGAAGAATATCGAGGTGTCAACTCAACCGGGTATTACGATCCTAACCAGTCAGCCGTAGTTACATCCTATCTCCGCCGAAAGTAGAGCGGACAAAAAAGGCAGGCTTTCGAAGCGCGTAAGCGCATCAAAAAGCCTGCCTTTCATTTTAAGAATACTGAGACGACTTACAAGCCCGCCTTGACTCTTTTGAGAAAGCCCGGCGTGTTTAATTCACGTTCGAGCAGATACGTGAAATATCCTTGCATCAGCGTTTCGGTTTCGCTCCGTACGTCGGCGTCGGGTCGCGCGCGCGAGGCTTCAGCATAACCGCTCCGTTGAAAATGGCGGAGGTACTTCAACGCTTCCAGCGAGATCGGGCGCAAATGCTTCAGTCCCTGCCCACAGCGCGGGCAGATGACGCCGCCGGCATTGAACGAGAAGAACTGATCTTCGGGTTGAATCGCGCGCCCGCAGTTGACGCACTCGAAAAGTTGGGGACGAAAGCCGAGTTGGTCTAGGAGGCGCATCTCGTAGAAGCGCAGAACCAGCCAAACGTCCGCGCCGGAAGCGAGGCGCGAGAGGGTGTCTGTCAGCAAGCGAAAGATCGCCGGGTTTTCAACGTCATTATTTTCATAGGTAAAGCGATCTAAGAGTTCAACCGCATAGGCGGCATGGCTAAGTAGAAGCAGATCGTCGCGCAAAGGCAGATAGGCGTCCACCGTATCAGCTTGCGTGAGAATGAACATATCGCGCCCGACGGCAAGTTGCAGTCTGGCCTGCGTAAACGGCTCGATATGGCCCGCCTTACGCGAGGCGATCTTACGCGCGCCTTTAGCGATGACGCGCATCTTCCCGCGTTGACGCGTGTAGAGCGTGAGCAATCGGTCGGCTTCGCCGTAATCACTGTGACGAAGCGTCACCGCATCTACACGGATGGAACGAAATTTTGGTTCGGGCATGGGGGAATTTGTAGGGGCGGGATTTGCCCGCCTATGCACAGGGCGAGATGACCTCGCCCTTACGTTTTCAATTTCTCCGGCGTAAACGCTTCAGGCAGGAGTTCTTTCACGGTTGTCTCTTTCACGAGGCTGCCATTTTTATCTGCCAGGAGAACGATCGTATCGAGACCGAACTCAACCATGACCTGACGGCATCCGCCGCAGGGAGAGCCGCCATTGTCGGTTACTACGGCGATCGCTTCAAATTCTTTCTCGCCTTCCGAGACGGCTTTGAAGATGGCGACTCTTTCCGCGCACATCGTCTGCGGATACGCGGCATTTTCCACGTTGACGCCGGTATAGAGTTTCCCGGTCTTCGTCCGCAGCGCCGCGCCGACGGGATAGCTAGAATACGGCACATAAGCCCGCTTCCGCGCTTCATTGGCGAGGTTAATGAGAGATTGCTTATCGTGTTGAGTCAATTCCGTCATGAGTTGATCCTTACGCAGTAATCAATATTTCGTACTGTGTATTACTTCTCTTTCCTTTTCTTCCGCTCCACTTTCTTGATTGGACGCGCGGGCATTCCAACCACGAGCGTATCTTCAGCCACGTTTTTCGTCACGATGGCGCCTGCTCCCGTGCGCGCGCCATCGCCAAGTTTCAGCGGCGCGACGAGCATCGTATCCACGCCGATGAAGACATCCTCGCCGATCTCGGTGGGAAGTTTGTTCTCGCCGTCGTAATTCGCGGTGACGGTCCCAGCGCCGATGTTGGTGTTCGCGCCGATCTTCGCGTTGCCGATGTACGAGAAATGCCCCATCTTCACGCCTTCTTCGAGCGTCGAATCTTTCACTTCGCCAAAGTTGCCCATGTGAACATGACTCTTCAAATGCGCGCCCTTCCTCAATCGCGCGAACGGACCCATATCCACGTCGTCTTCCAGCCTTGCGCCTTCTAACACTGATGCCAAGACTTTACAGCGATTCCCAATTTTCGAATCGCGGATGATCGTGTTCGGTCCGATCACATTCCCCTCGCCGATCTCCGTCGCGCCATGAAGATAGGTGTTCGGCATGATAATTGTATCTTTGCCGATTCTCACGCCCGCGTCAATATACGCGGACAACGGATCGGTCATGCTCACGCCGTTCAACATGTGTTCGCGGTTGATCCGTGTCCGCATCGCGGCTTCGGCTTCGGCAAGGTGAACGCGCGTGTTGATTCCGATGGTCTCGCTAAAATCATCATGGACGACAGCCTGCACGGGCAGGTTATCTTTCACCGCGAGTTCAACCACGTCAGTCAAATAATATTCGCCCTTCTTCTCGTTCTTCGGGATGCGATGCAGCGCGTCCCACAGCCAGTCCGCTTTGAAGCAGTATGCGCCGACGTTCAACTCTTTGATTCTTTGTTGCTCGGGCGTGGCGACGTATTCTTCAACGATGGCGGATACTGTCTCATCAGCGTTTCGCAGGATCCGCCCGAAGCCGTGAGGATCGTCAGCGAAAACGGTGATCAGGCTGAGCGGTCCGCGGTTGAGGCGTTGGGTTTCCACGAGTCGCGCGAATGTTTCGCCGCGTAAAAGGGGCATGTCGGCATACGTGATGATGACGAAATCCGTTTTGCCCTTCAACAACGATTCGGCTTGCATCGCCGCGTGACCCGTGCCGAGTTGCGGTTCCTGCAACACGCAATCTGCGGAATCCCCTAAATATTTTTTCACCTCATCCGCGCCATGACCGATCACCACAACAGGCTTGTCAGTCGTTGCAGACTTCAACGCTTCCAGCACATGCCACGCCATCGGCTTGCCGCACAACGGATGCAACACCTTCGGCAATGACGATTTCATGCGAGTTCCTTGCCCCGCGGCAAGGAGAACGGCGGTTACTTTCACAACTCACCTTGTCTAATGTCATTCTGAGCGAAGCAAAGAATCTCCATCACGGTATAAGAGACCCTTTGCTGTCGCTCAGGGTGACATATCTGATAGTTCGATAACTTCAAAGTGGATAAAGCGAGTTTCATCATGCTCCTACAATGCTCTCCTTTGATGGAAGAGAATAAACAAAAAGGATTTGCGCGCGGGACATTGGCGACAAATCCTTTTTACAAAATAAGCCCCGCGCTCGCGGGATTTGGCAGGGGCGCCTGGACTCGAACCAAGATCCACAGCTCCAAAGGCTGGTGTGCTGCCGTTGCACCACGCCCCTGTAAGGCGCACATTGTATCACAGCGATTTCTATGAAGCAATACGGTTTTGCATCGCGGCAAACGCATTCTCCTACTTTTTCTTCGACGCCCTCAGCCTCAGTTCGCCGCTGGTTGGGCGCGGAATTGTCAACCCTTCGCGATCGGGAGCCAGTCCCAGTTTGTTCGCTTCTTCAAAGGAGATCATATCCGGAGCAAGCGGAATGCTGCCAGCTTTTTCAACAGCCTCATCCCAAAACGCATTCGCATCTTTCACCTTGGTTTTCTTGCCAGCCGACGTAAACAACGCGTCCACATCTACGTCTGGTTCAGACTCTTCCTCATGGATAAACGGCGAGGCGTGCGGCGATGTCTCTTCTGTCTCAGCAGTCGGTTCGACCGGCGCAGCGGGAAGCGCCGCGACCCCTAAGGATTGCAACGCGCGCTCTACCTCGCCGCGCACGAACAACATCGCTTCCACTGTTTTTAGAATACGCGCCGAGGCGGCGATATTCTTGCCAGCCAACAACAACGCGTGCGAAGAATTTACCGGGATCAAAATGAGATCGTGATCGCCGCCGCGAAAGATATGGTAATTTTCCAGTTGTTCCTGCCGAATAAACCGCGAAACTTTCAGCCCCGCGTTGTAAATCCCCATCAGCGCGGAAAGCATGGATACTTCCATACTGCTATCATACAGATCGCCCGCGCGCGCCAGCACACGCCCACGGTCGCTGATGAGAAAGATCGCGTCCGCTTCGATCTTTTGACGGAATCCGCTTAATAGACCCGACAAGGACTCGTGATTCTCTTCCGCCTCTAGCGCCAACTCGGGCGGGAAGATCGTGCGCACCAGCCCCAGACTCCGCTCGACCGCATCCAGAAAATCTGCCAGCGGAATCGGTTTGTCAAAGATTGCCGTCGCGCCAGCATCGAGCATTTCATCGCGCGCGTTGCGTTTGGTCATACCGGAGATGAATATCACTTTTAAATCGGCGTTGCGCGCTTTTACTTTTTGCATCAATTCCACGCCCGACATGCCCGGTAAAAGATAGTCGGTAATCAACAAATCTATGCTTCGACGAGAGGCTTCAAGCAACGCCTCTTCTCCCGAAGGCGCATCCACAATATCTAAACGCTGACCGAGCGTTTGCAGAGTCGAATGCAATAACCGAACAATATCTTTTTGATCGTCAACAAGAAGAACAGAAGGCGCAGTCATGCTATGGGTCGCTCGCTTTACATAAATAATTCATTCTACAGGCTGGGCATCAACGCGTCGAAAACAAGTCTGCCGACCTACGAAGCGGCGCGCGCTATTTTCCTATATTTTGCTCCGCCACCCAACACGCCACCCAATGATCGGGAAGGAGTTCCTTAAGCTGCGGCTCTTCTTGCGAACACTTCGCAATGGCAACCGGGCAGCGCGGGTGAAAGCGACATCCCTTGGGCGGGTTGAGCGGGCTTGGAACGTCGCCCGTTAAAATGACGCGCTCGCGCCTTAAATGCGGGTTGGGAACCGGAATAGCCGACATCAACGCCTGCGTGTACGGGTGCAACGGGTTGCGGAACAATTCTTCGCGAGTCGTCAGTTCCATCATTTTACCGAGATACATCACCGCCACGCGATCCGATATATGCTCGACCACCGAAAGATTGTGCGCGATGAATAAATACGTTAGTCCAAACTCGGCTTGCAGGTCTTTGAGAATGTTCAACACCTGCGATTGAATTGACACGTCCAGCGCGGAAACCGGCTCGTCGCAGATGATGAACTGCGGACGCAATGCCAACGCGCGCGCAATCCCGATTCGCTGACGTTGACCGCCTGAGAATTCGTGCGGGTAGCGGCGAGCGTGATAGCTTTCCAACCCTACTTTCTTGAGCGTCTCCAACATAATGTCTACGCGATCGCGCCGCGTGCCGATTTGGTGAATATGCAAACCTTCCATCACCGATTCGCCGATGGGCAGGCGCGGATCAAGCGAGGCGTACGGGTCTTGAAAGATAATCTGGATATCTCGGCGCACTTTCTTTAGCTCGCGTTGTTTCATCGCAAAGATATTCTTGCCATTGAATTTTACCGAGCCGGAGGTCGGTTCGATCAGGCGCAACACTGTGCGCCCTACGGTCGTCTTTCCGCAACCCGATTCGCCCACCATGCCGAGCGTCTCGCCTTTTTTGACGGCAAAACTGACGTCATCCACCGCTTTCACATAATTAACTACGCGTTGTAAAAGCCCGGCGCGAACAGGAAAATACTTTACCAGGTTATTCACTTCAACAAGGGTTTCCCCTTTTTCGACTACATCATTCGTCATGTACGACGCTCCATAAAAGAAAGATCATAACTTTATCGGCGCGGTATGCCCGTATTCATCCGCATCCGAATACAGCCAGCAACGCGCTTGATGATTAGGTTTCACGTCCGCCAACTCAGGCTTGACTTCCGTACAAATCTTCAGAGAATATTTGACGCGCGCCTGACAGCGCGGCGCGAAGCGACAGCCGGGCGGCAGGTTGACCAGATTAGGAACCGAGCCGGGGATAACGTCCAATTTCTCTTTAAGTTCGCCCAAAATTGGGATTGAGCCAATCAAGCCTTGCGTATACGGGTGCAATGGCTCGTCGAACAACTCGTTCACCTCCGCCTGCTCGACGATCTCGCCGGCGTACATCACCGCCACACGATCAGCCATCTCAGCCACCACGCCGAGATCGTGCGTAATCAAGATGACCGCCGCGCCCATATCGCGGCGCAGGTCGCGCATCAAGTCTAGAATCTGCGCTTGTATCGTCACGTCCAGCGCGGTAGTCGGTTCGTCGGCAATCAACAGTTCTGGGACGCACGCCAGCGCCATCGCGATCATCACGCGTTGCGCCATGCCGCCCGAGAGCTCATGCGGATATGCATGCGCGCGTCGTTCGGGATCGGGCACGCCGACCATTTTAAGCAATTCTACAGCGCGTTCCCAGCCCGCCTTCTTGCCTAAATCCTGATGGACGTTCAGCACCTCGGCGAGTTGATCGCCTACTTTGAAGACCGGGTTCAGAGCCGTCTGCGGTTGCTGAAAAATCATCGAAACACGATTACCGCGAATCTTGACCATGTCGTCTTCGCTCAAACTCAACAGGTCTTTACCGCCCAATAAAATCTGTCCGCCGTCTATACGCCCCGGCTTCGCCACTAAACGCATAATCGAAAGCGAAGTGACGCTTTTGCCGCAGCCCGATTCGCCGACCAGCCCGAGCACCTCGCCAGGATACACATCAAAATCTACGCCATCCACCGCACGAACGATTCCATCTTCCGTATAGAAATAAGTCTTAAGGTTATTTACAGCAAGCAAAGGTTGCGTTTGATCCATGTAAAGAAAACTCCTGCGCTTAGAATAGCCGCATTATAGCAAAGATTTCAAGCTGTAACCCCAACCGGCTTGCGCTTAGGGCGCGCAGGGGAAGCCATAGTCGAACGTTTCAATGTCAGAAAGCGTAAAAGTAGAAGATGCATCTAAAACAAATCCGCAAAAGTCGGGTCGCGTTGCGGCGACCTTGAGACGTAGATACAGCGGAATGGATGGAAGTTCCGCCGCAAAGAGCGCTTGCGCTTCTTGATGCGATGCATACTCGGCTTCGCCCGGTAACGATCTTAGGGACTGTCCGCAAGCCGTATCGAAGCTGGAATTTTGATATCCGCTGACGTTCACGCCCACCCAACTATTTGTAGCTTTCGGGATTTGCGGCGTTGTAAACCAAGCGCATTGAGGCTCAAGGCTGTTAACTCCGATCGCATATTCGGCAAGGTCAAACTGTCTGCCGAACAGGAGCCCGCTTGGACCTTGCGCATAAAAATCGGAAGCGGTATGAAATCGCAGATTGAGCCCCACGCCGCATGCGCTTAACGATTGTTGCAAGATCTCCGCCGTCTGGCGACGCTGCGTCGCAGAAGAGACATCGTAATTGAGAACAAGCGCTGTTCCCGTCGGAACGCCCGTCACGCCTGCGGCTATACGCGGCGTAAAAGGATCGTTGTCTGCATCGAGCCACCCGATATTTTCAAGAATTTGCGCGCCCGCCCTCGGGTTAAATTCATATCTTTGAACGTTCCCGTTATGCAACGGATGGTCGAAAGGCAAATAACTATCAGGAACTTGAGATAAGCCAAAGAGAACCGTATCCGCCGCTTTCTGACGATCAAGACATAAAGTCAACGCCTGTCTCATGCGAACGTCGCTAAAAAATTCGGGACGATCGCTCTGCGGCTGAAAGCCATTGTCGTATGAAGCGGGGGCAATGCCAATGCCTAGCCATTCCATCGTCATGCTCTGAGCAGTCAACATCTGTAACTGATTCTGCGATTGCATTTCTCGCAACAGCCCCACTTGCCCGTCAAGCCGCACAGAAGGATCGAGCGCGTCGCAAGTTCCATCCGTCAACGCGGTTAACGCGGCATTCGCATCTGGAATAATCAGAAAGATCAGATCGTCAAAGTTAGGCAGATCGTTCCTAGCGCGAAAGTAATTCAGGTTCTTCGTCAGATGCAGACTTTTTCCAGCGTTCCATTCTTTTAAGATATATGGTCCCCAACCCATAGGAAACCGAGAGGAGATATCGAGCCGCATGAGATCGGCTGGAGATTGTCCCTCCCAAAGATGGCGCGGAAGCGGCGTCCAGAAATTGGCGTAATATTCAGGATCAATGTAGCCCGGCAAGCCCTGCCATTGGACGGCGCGTTCGTCGGCGGCTTCATAGGTCTGCGTTCGGTCAATCAAAAACTTCGATCCTGGAGTATCTTTATGCGATGCGAGTTCAAAAGAATAAAGCGAATCGTCAGCGGTCAACGGTTCGCCATCGGACCATTGCAGTCCCTCAAGCATCATGAACGTAACCGCCATCTGATCCATATGAATATCGCTCGCGCCGTCATAGATAATTTCACACGACTCGTTTCGACACCCGCTCGGTCTAAGTTTCACGCCGGTTGTCAAACTAACCACGTCTCCAGCGGCATCCACAATGTCGTCTCCCGCGCTAACGCGGACCGAGTTGACTTGGGCATCGTCGTCTTCCAAAGAGGGAACTTTCTCAAGAATAACCGCCTCATATGCGTATTCGCGAATATCTATAGGACCATCATAAACAGCGGATAAAACACTGCGCGCCGCGGCATTCAAACGGTCATATAGATAGAGCGTATTCGGCTCTTCTCCAAGACAGATCGTCAGCGCACGCGGTGCAGGAGTCGGCGACGGCGAAGGAAGAGGCGCGGACGTTTTAGTCGGCGCGACGGTGAGCGCGGGCGTCTCCGCTCGCTGGGGCGCGCAGGCAGAGAGCGTTAAGCCTGCGATAGTTAAGATAAGTGAAATCGAGCGAAACATAGGCGCCTTCCCAAATAAAATAGGATTCAGATTTCGCTGAATCCTATCGTAACTTACGAATCGCGGCAAGCGATAGAGTTCCTGTAAACGCCGCCTATCGTTTATAAGAGTCTTCTTTCTTATCCTTTGACCTTCGCGAGACTTCTTGTACGGCTATCGATATAAGACCAAGCGCCAAACCAATCGTCGAAGCGGCGGAAGAAAGAAAGTTAAGAAAAAATGTAGATTCAACGATGTGAATGACCATTAAGAACGGCAACCCCGCTCCGACCAACATCAACAACACGCCGATAGGCAACAGGAGTTTTGGGTTGATACGCATTATCGGTATAGCCAGCAAGCCACCTGATGCCCCGGTTCGGGTTCAAATTCAGGCGGGTACTGAACTTCGCACAAGCCCTTAATCATAAAAGCGCAGCGCGGATGGAAGCGACAGCCGGTCGGCGGGTTCACTAAACTCGGCGGTTCGCCCGGCGGGAGCTCCTTGAACGTCTCCGCATTTTTCGCGTCCGGTTCGGAGGTCCCAGTCAGAAGAGCTTTCGTGTACGGATGCAGCGGGTTATCTAGAATTTGACGCACACTTCCCTTCTCGACCAAATTTCCTGCATACATGACAAAAATGCGCTCAGAGAAGTAACTGACTGTGGCGAGGTCATGCGTAATATAAATGACCGATAAGTGACGCTTCTCTTGTAAAGCCTGTAGAAGTTTCAGAATTTCGACGCGCACAGAGGCGTCCAACATGGAGACAGGTTCATCCGCCACAAGGAAACGCGGATTCGTGATCATCGCGCGCGCAATGACTACGCGCTGCTGCTGTCCACCGCTTAACATATGCGGATATTTATTCAAGAAATCTTCCACCGGGCTAAGCTTGACCTCTTCCATAACGTTGCGTACGCGCTGGACGCGCTCTTCCTTGTCCTTCACGCCCGATACGATCAAGGGTTCTTCCAAGATGCGTTGAACATCCATAAACGGCGGCAACGCGCCATACGGGTCCTGCTGAACATAGCCGACATTTGAATGATACCAATGCTTTTCTTTAGAGTTTAATTCGGATATGTTTTTATCTTCAAAGACAATCTTACCGTTGGTTGGTTTATGCAAGCCAAGGACAGCCTTCATTAAGCTTGATTTTCCGCAACCGCTTTCGCCCACCACCGCGATCGTTTCGGCTTTATGCACGTCGAACGTAACGCCGTCTACAGCCTTAACATAGCCGGCATGACCAAACCCAAAACGACGAAGTTCAAACCAAATATGCAGGTCGTCAATTGATAATACGATCTTTCTCTCGCCGGCCTGGGGCGCCGACTCTTCCACAGTCCCAGATTCGGGATTCATTGTCATAATCCATGCTCCTGCTTACTCATATAACCAGCATTTTACTTTCCGCCCGTCCTTCTCGAAGACCGGCGGATCATTCACGCATTTCTCGAATCGGAAGGCGCAACGATCCGCGAACCGGCAACCCGTCGGCAGGTTAATCAGGCTGGGGGGCTTGCCCGTAATAAACTCGGGTTCTTCATCCCCATGCAGACGCGGCACGCTCGCCATCAATTTCTTAGAATATGGATGCAACGGGTCGGTGAAGAAACGGTGAGCGTCGCTTGTTTCCACGATCTGACCGGCGTACATTACGGCGACGTCGTCGGCAAGTTCGCTAGAGGTCGCAATATCATGCGTGATAAGAATAAAGCTGATGCCTAGTTCTTTCTTAAGCCGTTTCAGCACATTGAAAATATTCGCCTGCGTCAGAACGTCTAACGCGGAGGTCGGTTCGTCGAGGATAATCAGGTACGGCGAGGTGACCAACGCCATCGCAATCGCTACGCGCTGGCGCATCCCGCCGCTCAGTTCAAATGGGTAACGGTTGATGAAATCTTCCGGCACGCCCACATGCTGAAACATTTTTTTCACCAGCGCCATCGCTTCATGTTTATTAATGCCAAGGTGAATAATCGCAGGCTCAGCCACCTGCTCGCCGACGCGCAACACCGGGTTCAGAGAGTTCATCGCCGCTTGCGGCACCATCGAAATTGACGCCCAGCGGATGTTCTGTCGGAACTCTTCCTCTTCCAACTGCATAATGTCATTCCCGTTCAAGAAGATCCGCCCTTGATACGCTCCGGCATTGCGTGGCAAAAGCCGTAAAATAGCTTTTGCCAGCGAACTTTTCCCGCAACCCGATTCGCCCAGAATAACGACCGCGCGATTGCTAGCGAGGCTGAAATTAACTTTATCTACCGCCTGAACGGGTCCACTATTGGTATTAAAGTACAGTACCAGATCTTCTATTCTCAGAAGTTCATCATTTTGAGTCATACTTTATATATCCCTTAATCTCGGGTTGAAGATTCGGTCTAATGCAAAGCCGAACATGGCGAATCCCAAGCCCGTGAACATAAGCAATACGGCAGGCTCTAACACCCAGTAGTACAGTCCGCGATAGAGCGCGCCGTCGGAAGAAGCGTCATTGATCACTTTACCCCATGTGGGCAGAAGCGGATCGCCCAACCCTAGGACCGCCAACGAGGCTTCAAGAAATACAAAACTCGGCACCGAGGAGACCAGCGATGGGATTAGCAGAGGAATCATGCGCGGGATCAAATAGGTAAAGATGATGCGCCCGCTCGAAGCGCCATACGCGCGCGCCGCCTCGATATAGCTAGCTTCTTTAGACTGAAGGAAAATCGCGCGATAGGTCTTGATCCCTCCGCCAAAAATACTTAATAGGATCGTAAGCCCTAACATAAGCCAGATGCTGCGCGAATAGAAGGTGCCTACCATGATAAGAATAGCCAGAAAAGGCAAGACCAAATTGATCTCTGTAATGCGTTGGATCAACTCGTCCACCCAGCCGCCGTACCAGGTTCCGATAGCGGCAATGATCATGGTGAGGAGCGTAGTGCCTAAGGCGGCGACCAAGCCAAACGCCAGAGCGATGGGCGTTCCGTACAACATCGGCAACATCAGGTCGCGCCGGTATTTGTCGGTGCCTGCCAACCCGTAGAGGTCGCCATGCAAGACCATTTCGGCATTGATGTCCGAATCATCCTCAAAAGTCGTGCCGGTAATAACCAATTGATACGTCCCCTTGACCACTTTCCGCGAATCAGAATCAGGGGCATAGAACAGGGCGTCCATCACGCGTTCGGTCTTCAAGCTCTTCTGAAGTTTCTCGTCTTTGGAAAAACGCAAAGCTACCTTACGGTCCACCGCCATATTAGAAATCTTTATCTCTCTGCCATCCGGAGTGATCCATTTGATAGACGCGAAAGGAAGCTTCTGGTCAAACGCCGTATTAAAGTACAACGTGATCTCTTGGGGCGGCGCATCATAGGCGTAATCGAACGAATACGTCATATCCACGCTATCCATATGTTCGTTTACGACGGTGACAGTCTTTTCAATACCTCCATCCAGCGTATTTACTTTGAACGATACCGGCTTTTTTACCTTAGAGAAATAATTGAACCAAGCCGGGGCGGCATATTTCGGATTTTGATACCAGACGTCTTCTCCGCCGCGCCAGAGCCGCACCGCTTCTTTATATGGGATGGTGGCTAGCGCATACGCCGACACTCCCAACAGTAACAGGATGACCCCGATCCCTATAATCGCCGAGGGGTATTTTAAAAATTCTCGCAACGTGTTTTTTATGGCTTTCATTGCGCGCTTCCTGCGCCAACTTTAACCCGGGGGTCAACGAGGGCATAAATAAAATCGAGTAAGAATACGGTTAGAGCCAGTAAATAGGCGTAAATAATGGTAGAGCCTACGATAACCGGCGTATCGTAGATGCCGATCGCCCGATAGATCGTAATGCCCAGACCAGGCCAAACAAAAACAGTCTCAAGGATGATAAAGCCTGTCCATAGCCCGATGACCAACAAAGCAAAATTTGTGATAATGTTTGGAAGCGTAGGGCGCAGAATATAACGCCGTTCCACATCGCGCGATGGAAGTCCCTTTGCCTTAGCGACCTCCACATAATCTTCTGTGGAGAAGATCAGGAAGAATGTTCTCCAGGCGTAAATGCTAATAAAGATGGAACTAATAATCACGGAAACGACCGGAAGGATTAAATGCTTCAAGACGTTTAAACCATAGTCCAGTCGATTGGTGGGCGGCGGAGAATCGACAAGCCCGCCGAATGGCAATATTTTTAAGATTGCCGCGAAAATCAAAATAAGAAAAATTCCATAGAACCAGGCGGGAGCCGCAGAGGTGGGAGAAAGCGTAATAGTCAGCTTATCGAACCAACTCCCATATTTTCTTGAAAGCGGCAACGCGATCAGAATGCTGCCGAAAAACAGCATTAATTCGGAAACGCCGGTCATCAGCAGAGTGGCGGGTAGACGTTCCAGCAAGATCAGGCGCACTTCTTTAGAGCCATGATCGCTGGTAATATGAAGGGAACGCCCCAATCTCAGCGTTAATCCATTAGCTAAATATCTCACAGAGCGAACGGCAAACGGTTGATCCAACCCCAAACGCTTCTCTTCCGTCGCGATCTTTTTCTGGATAAGTTCATGTTTTTCTTCGGTCCCCAGCAGACGGTATTGAGGGTTTGCCAGAATAGCCATAGTGGTCGATTCGCGGATATCGTTACGCATGATCGTATCCACATAGCCGCCCATATTGGCAATTAGAATAGTAAGGTAGATGCCAATCGCAATCGTGATCGCCATGGTCACAAGCCTCACGGCGGTATATTTTGCAATACGCGAAAAAGAACTATTCGCGGAAGATTTCTTACTCGCCGAGTCTTTCGCAGGCGCAGTCATAGATTCTGTGGACATTCTATCCTCGCATTTCAGAGTTTAAGGCGCGAGGGGCAAGGGCGTTGCCCTTGCCCCTCTAAATTACAGGGGCTTATACCTTATGGCATGACCACATAGTCAAACGAGGTGAAAGCCGGGATAGCGACGGGGATCATCACGCCCGCCACTTCGATACGACCGGAGCCCGCGACAAGTTTCGCAGAGACGTCCGCAGGAATGGTAAGCGTAAAGACGCCTTCTTCGCCAGCGGCTGTGCCCGAGCCAACGTATACGGTCGCGCCCGTCTCATCATAGAGCAGGAACTTGACCGCTTTAATATCGGCAGTGGGATACGCGTCGCCGGAAGACTTGTAAGTAAAGGTAGCGGTGAAATCAACCGCTTCGCCAACCTTAACTTGAGCAGGACCGTCGAGCGCCACCTCAGCGAGAGGAGCTACGCCAAACGCCGACCAGCGATCAGAAAGATCGGGGAAGTCCGGGTTGTTCTTCACTACTGCCGAGCCGGCATTGAGGTCTACAGACTCTAGGTAGTAGGGACCCGTTCCGTCCCAGAAGTGACCGCGAGCGGTGTACCAGTCTTTGAGAGCGGTATAACGAGCCGCCGCTTCGTCAGCGGTGACATACGCGCCCATGACTTCAGGATACGGGATGGTTTTATCAGCGATCGCCGAGTCTAAGTGCGCGGAGAGAATTTCCAAGCTCGGGCCACCGATGAAGCTCATCCATTCTTTCTGGAACTCATCAGCCTGAGCGGCTCCCCAAGCCACTTCTTTTGCCGCCACAGCAGAGTTGCCGACGGCGATAGTCTGCCACGGCGCTTCGCCATAGCCGTAGTTGGGCCACCAAGCGGAGACGTTCAACTCGGCGTCTGAGTACACATTGTCCATATAGGTCGCAATGACCAGCGGGTCGGTGGAGACGATCTGGACGCCCTTAAAGTAGGACAGGAAGGCTTCCAAGTTTCCAGCGGCGTCCGCATCGTAGATGGCGCTGCCTTCTTTACCGTAGTCAAAGCCTTCGATCATCGCCATGACGAAGTCGGCGGCAGAGAGGTTGCTGCCATCGTGCCACTTGACAGTCTGGAACATATCCGCCGGGTAGTACACAACGGATTTCATTTTAGCGGTCGTGCCGTCGGGGAATTTCTCGCCAACGGTGATGAACTTACCCGCTACAGGATCCCAGTCAGCCCACGCGTCGGCGGGAACAGAGATGGAATCTTCAAAGGACAGGTTAACCCAGTCGAGGCTGGCTTGAGCCGGGATGCCTTTTTCAATGACGACGTCAGCCTTCTCAGCGCGCAGGGGCCAAGCCAAGCCGGTGTACGGATCGGGCATGAAAGCGCGTCCGCCGGTCGCATTTTGAATATACGCGCTGGTCACCCAGTTGGAGCCGTTGACGGGGTTCCACGGATCGGTGAACATCGTGCTGGTGGTGCCGACTTTAACCTGGCCGCCTTCTTTATCCGCGAAGCGCATGGTGTAAGGCGACATGAAGGTCGTTTCCACGCCTGCGCCCACATCGGAGCTTACTTGTAGATCGCAATTGAAGGGAGAGAAGCCTTGCAGGTCAACGGTCCACACTTGGAGCGAATCTTCGACCGAGAGAGGCAACGCCTCAGCCATCAAGTCGTGGCGTTCTTCCAGCGTCTTGTAGTTGCCAGAGTACAGGTCGTCGCCGACTTTCTGGAATTCGGGGTCTGATTGATTAACGGTGAACAAGGCAATGCCTTGTGCGCTGTTCGGCAGGTACATTTCCTGGAAGATCGTGCGCTCGTCGCGGTTCAAGCCGTTGGAAGCCCAACCGCCAGTGTAAACATCCCACTGCCCATCAGCAGGGTTCGAGCCGATCCACAACGGAGAGAGCTCGGATGCTTTTCCTTCTTTGTTCTCAACGGTGAAGCCCAACGCCTCTAATTGGTTGGAGAAATAGTGGCCTTGCGGCAAGCGAGTGCCGTCGCCGTCGTTACGGATCGTGAGAATGACGGTAACCGGGACACCCTTGTATTGCCACTTGCCATCGGCGCCTTTTGTAGCGCCCATAGCGGTCATTTGCGCGTCAACCACTTCTGCGGCTTTTTCCATGTTGTAAGCGTATTTCGCTTCCAAACCGCGCGCCACGTCCACTAGATCGGTGTAGTCCACCAATTGCGTGGTCAGGGCGAAAAGTTTGGGCAACGCGCCGCCAGCGTAAATTTCTTGAGCGATGTAATTGCGGTCAATCGCCCAGTTCATCGCTTCGCGGATCTTGCGATCTGAAAACGGGTTCAAACGTCCGTCGTCATATTCATGATTCTCGTTGCCGTAGGGGTTGAAAATGAAGCCGTAGTAAAGACCGTACGAGCTGGTGTAGCACAAACCAGCGTCTTTAATTTCGGCAAGTTTGTCGGAAGCCACGCCGTAGCTAAACAGGTCAATGGCGCCGGCTTTGATCTGGGTGATGGCTGATTGCGCGTCAACGACGGAGTAATCAATCTCATCTAACCAGCCGCCATGGCGGGTTGTTGGCGGTTCAGTAGGAACTGCGGTAGGCGCCGGCGCTTCAGTCGGTTGCTGAGCGGGAACGTCAGTAGCCGGAGCTTGGGTCGTCGGCGGAGTGGTAGGACCGCAGGCGGCTAGAACCATGCTCGCAACAATGAGCAAGCCCAACGCCATCATTAAACGGTTTTTAAACATAGTTTTCTCCTCCAGAGAATTTTGGGTAATTTACACACACAGACTTGATTCTTATACGTCGTATAACTTGTCAGCCACCTCCTCTCCATATAGGACTGGGGACAATAATCAATCAAAGAGATTATACCCAATTACCCTCAAGCGTCAACGGCAGAAACCAACTTTCTGCTAACCCCATCAATAGTTTTTTCGGAAGCAGGCAACCTGGAATGACGCAGGACTCGCTGCAAAAACGCTTTTTATTACGCTCTTCCTCGCATGCGCGGGTCTAATGCGTCGCGCAAACCATCGCCAAGGAAAGTAAAAGACAAGACCACCAAAGCGACGCAAATCGCTGGCGCGAGCAACAGATAAGGCTGAGCGTTAATAGACGTTTGCCCGTCCAGCATTAACGATCCCCAACTGGTGATAAAAAAAGCGTCTGGGTTGGTGGTCGGTTTTAACCCTAAGCCGAGGTAGCCCAAAACGGCTTCCGTAATGATCATACCGGGGATCAAAAAGGAGCCTTGCACAATGATCGGTCCTAAGGCGTTCGGCAGCAAATGGCGCAACATAATTTGAGAATCTTTAACGCCGATGCTGCGCGCTGCCTCGACAAATTCCTTCTGTTTCAGCGAAAGCGCCTGACCGCGCACAATGCGCGCCACCCCCACCCAGTTAATAATCGCCAACGCAAAGAACAACAGGAATAAGCCGTTCATGAATTGACCAAGCCATGTATCCCTTAAAGAAATAAGCGCGATAATGAAGAACAATAGGTCGGGGAACCCATACATAACGTCAGTTAGGCGCATTAAGAAGTTATCCCAGCGTCCGCCGTAATAACCCGCCATCAAGCCGACAAAGGTGCCGACTAACATAATGATCAGCGTGGGCGCGAATCCGACCATCATGGAAACGCGAGAGCCGTAGACGACGCGGCTTAATACATCTCGCCCCAGAGTATCGGTGCCCAAAATAAATTCGGGGTCTCCATGTTTTCCGCTTGCCGAAGTTTCGATCCATGACGGCGGAAGGAAATCTTTGCCGCTGTTCAGTTGAAGCGGATTATGCGGAGCAAGAACATTCGCGAACGCCGCGATGAATAAAAAGGAAACGATCAACACAACGCCGAGGACCGCCGCTTTATTGCGAATTAAACGCCCCCACGCTTCCTGCCACGGAGTGCGAAAACGCCTTTTCTCCAGCGCATTAAGCGCGACGACCTTATTCGTTTTCATATTGTCAACAGCCATGCTTGCCGCTCCTATTCTTCCAACCGAATACGCGGATCAATGATCACGTACAGGAAGTCAACGCTTAAATTAGCGAGGGATACCATCAATACATAAAGCAAGGTAGTGCCCAATATCATTGAATAGTCTCGCTGAGAGATCGCCGTAACATAAGCCCGCCCCATGCCCGGGAAACTAAACATGGTCTCAATAATAAAAGAGCCCGTTACCAAACCCGCCAGCGCTGGTCCTAGAATCGTGACGACCGGAATCAGCGCATTGCGCAACATATGGCGCCAAACGACAATATTCTCATGCAAACCTTTTGCGCGAGCGGTTCGGATATAATCCTGTCTTAACACTTCCAACATAGATGCGCGCGTAAGCCGCGTGGCAAAGGCTAAAGTTCCGAAACCTAAGACTGCCGCAGGCAACACCCACGCTTTCGCCTCGTCCCAACTTTTGGGAACAACGCTGACCCAATGCAGGGTGGTCGCAAAAATAATAATCATGAAAATAGCCATGACAAAACTGGGAATGGAAATCCCTACGGAAGAAATAAATCCGCTCAGATAGTCAACCAATGAGTTCTGTTTCAACGCTGAGAAAATGCCGGCCGGGATTCCAAGCACAATAGCGAATACCAGCGAGATAAGCCCCAGTCGCAATGAATAGCCGAAGCGGCTATATTCAAACCCCTTGCCCTTAGGCGGCTTAAAGAGTATGTCTTGAACCGTGCTTCCTCGAACGCGATAAGAAGGTCCGAGATTGCCGCATACCAAGCCGCACACGAATTTGTCTGTAGTCGAACTTACGTCCCCAAATACATAGGCGGTAAACTGCCTCCAAAGCGGCTTATCCAAACCATAATAGGCGTTCAGCACTTTCTGGGTTCCTGCATCAACCTGACGCGAGCTTAAATCGCGATCCCACGGTCCGCCGGGTGCGGCGTGCATTAAGGAAAAGGTAATTAGCGCCACTACAAATAATACCGGAAAAAGCCAAAGGATGCGCCTAATGAAATAAGCGGACATAATATATTCTCCTGACAGATCTCCTGCAAAGGATGGCTGGCTCAATTCCTTGAGCCAGCCATCTTTACTTAAAACTACTTAGTTGGTTCGGAAACCGTGACGGAAAGAGGATCCATCGAGCCGATCCAACCGAAGTCCATCGGGGTCTTGTTAATGTTGGTCACCCAAGGTTTAACCATGTAGGTGTTAACGTTATTCCACATGAAAGAAACCGGGATGCCAGCCACAAGCATATCTTGCGCTTGCTGATAGAGGTCGGCGCGCTTCACAGGATCGAGTTCGCCATCCGCTTGAGTCAAAAGCGCATCCAAATCAGGGTTAGAGTAGCCAATGCGTTGTCCAAAGGCGCCAGTCTTCCAGTACACGCTGAGCCAGTTTTGCGGATCAGGATAGTCCGCGCACCAACCGAGGATGTACATTTGAGGAGCGGTGTTAATGTCTTTGGTCAAAGCGGTATAGGTGGTGGATTCTACCGGATCCAGTTTGATATCAATTCCCAAAACTTCCTTCCACTTAGCGACCAGCCACTCATTGCGAGTGCGGTTGCGCGGGGTGTCGGAGAAAGTATCGGTGATTTCAATGGCTTTGCCATCGGGTCCGATCAGCTTGCCGCCTTCCACTTTATAACCGGCGTCGGTCAACGTTTGAACGGCTTTTGCGGGATCATAGCCCCAGCGGGTCTCGCCGTCTTTGTAGCCAGGGAAGCCTTTCGGAATCCAAGTCAAGGTGGACGAGCCAAGTCCCTTGAGCACGTCCGTCACCCAAGCGTCGCGGTCTAACGCGTACGAGAAGGCTTCGCGTACTTTAGGATCATTGAACGGAGCTTTTAGCTGGTGGTACATCATGGCGAATGAGCAGGAGCCGGGGTAAATATAAGCTTCTTTGCTCAAGACCGGGTCGGCTTGCACAGTAGCCAGATCTTCAGCCGCCAAACCGTTGATGTCCAACTCGTTGTTCTTATAGGCTTCGAAAGCAACAGCGCCGTCCGTAATGAAGGAGTAATCCAAATCATAGGAAGGAACGCCAGCCCAATACACTTCATTCGGCGCGAAATGAACGTTCACGCCTTGTTCAAGGTTGGTCATAACAAAAGGACCGTTTCCAACGTGATTGTCGGAGTCCAGCCACCAATCTTCGCCGCCGGCTTCGATCAACTCTTGCTTAGCGGGATAGGTAACCCACAAAGAAGCGACGGTGTGGAAGTAAGGAGCGGGCTGGGTGAACTTCAAGGTGAGGGTGTCGCACGCCGCATCGTCATAGCCGGTGCAGGCTGCGCCATCCGCATGAGAAGCCTTGACGGTCTCCATCACAGCGGCTTTTTTATCGTCACAGTTTTCCGTGCAGGAGTTCCAGTCGGCTGCGCTCGCGATATCGTTCGTGATCGAGGCATATTCGCCGCCGGTCGCCGGGTCAATATTACGGTGCAGGGAATACTCATAGCGCGCAGCGTTCAGCATGGAGCCGTCGCTATAGGTGAGTCCTTTGCGCAGGGTGAACACCAATTCGGTCGCGTCATCGTTATACTTCCACGATTCAGCGGCGGCAGGCACGGTCTCGAGATTGCCGTCCAAGCGCGTCAAGCCTTCGTAAACCATTTCCAAAACGGCAATTTCATTGACGAAGGACGACTTCTGCGGATCCATCATGTCGGGGAATGCCCCGAGATTAACACGCAATGTGCCGTGATACGCAGGGGCTTCAGTGGCGGCTGGTTGCTCAGGAGCCGTCGTAGCCGCCGGTTGCGCGGGCTGGTCGGTAGGAGCCTGAGTCGCAGACGGAGCTCCGCCGCCGCAGGCGGCAAGAGCCATGCTAGCCACGATCAACAGGCTTAACAAAGCAAAAATCTTTCGCATCTTTCTTCTCCTCATACATATAGTAAATAGTTTAACAAACATACGACAGTGAGATGGTTAATATAAGCAGCCCGAATGACATCACCTCCTTTCAAAGGTCGTCATAACTACATAAATCGTTCGGCAAAGTGACAAGCCACGAAGTGACCCGGCTTCAACTCACGGAATTCGGGACGTTGTTCGGCGCAGATCGGTTGGGCGATCGGACAACGAGTGCGGAAACGACACCCGGACGGCGGGTTGACCGGCGAGGGCACATCGCCCTCTAGGAGCATACGCTTCCTCTTCGACTCGAGAACGGGGTCCGGTATCGGCACCGCCGACAACAAAGCCTGAGTATATGGATGCAGCGGGTTGTCATAGAGCGCGTTGCTGTCCGCCAGTTCCATAACCACGCCAAGGTACATAACCGCTACGCGATCGCTAATATGACGAACCATGGAAAGATCGTGCGCGATAAAAAGATAAGTTAGATTAAATTGGTCTTGCAATTCCTGCAAGAGATTCACCACCTGCGATTGAATGGAAACATCCAACGCCGAAATCGGTTCATCGCAAACGATAAAAGACGGTTGCAACGCCACCGCACGGGCAATGCCAATGCGTTGACGCTGCCCACCCGAAAATTCATGCGGATAACGACTTGCAAACGATGGGTTCAATCTCACCAACTCAAGCAAGCGCGCGACGCGTTCCTGAACTTCCTTACCGCTCGCGATTTTATGAACGCTTAACGGTTCGCCGATAATTTCCCCTACAGACATGCGCGGATTCAAACTGGCATACGGGTCTTGAAAGATCATTTGCATCTTTCTTCGCATATGCCGCAATTCTTCCTTTTTCATCTCAACCAGATTACGCCCCTCGAAATTTACCGTGCCTCTGGTAGGATGATACAGTTGCAAAATCGCGCGGCCTGTCGTAGATTTACCGCACCCCGACTCGCCCACTAGGCCAAGCGTCTCGCCTCTATACACGTTGAAGGAAACGCCATCCACCGCGTGCACCGCTCCGACCTGCTTACGGAACAAACCTTTATAAATAGGAAAGTGCATCGTCAGGTCTTCCACGTTCAACAGCGCTTCTTTATTCACGGTCATGATCGCGCTCTCCCAGTTTTAGTATCTACCCAACAAGCGACACGATGTCCGTTCCCAATATCTTCCAGCAGCGGGTTCTCCACCCAACAACGGTCAATCGCCCATTTACATCGCGGCGCAAACGGACAAGCCGTTGGTTTCTCATACAGCACCGGCGGTAAGCCTTCAATGGAAGACAGTTTCTTCCCCTCTTTTTGATCCAGCCGCGGAATGCTGTTGAGCAGCCCAAGCGTATAGGGATGTTGAGGATTCGCATATAACTCGCCTACTTCGGCTTCTTCAACGACGTAGCCGCCATACATCACCAACATACGTTGCGCCAACCCAGCCACCACGCCGAGATCGTGAGTGATCCAGACGATCGCCATCCCTAACTCTTGCCGCAAACGTTTGACCAAATCCACGATCTGCGCTTGAATGGTCACATCTAAAGCGGTAGTCGGTTCGTCGGCAATCAGAATTTGCGGAGAACATGAAAGCGCCATGGCGATCATTACGCGCTGACGCATCCCGCCCGAATATTGATGCGGATAATCCTTCAGCCGTTCGCGCGCATTAGGGATTCCCACCATGGTCAGCAATTCGGCGGCGCGGTCTTCCGCTTGTTTCTTTGTCATATTCAGATGCAGCATGAGCGGCTCTTCCAGCTGCCTGCCGATCGTCAACACGGGATTCAACGACGTCATCGGGTCTTGAAAGATCATGCTGATCTGAGAGCCGCGAACATGGCGGATTTCCGAACTAGACATTTGGAGGAGGTCTTGCCCGGCAAAGCTCGCCGACCCGGCTACGATCTCTCCGGGCGGGTTCGGCACCAAACCTAAAATCGAAAGCATCGTCACGCTTTTGCCGCAACCGCTTTCACCAACCACCCCCAATGTTTCCCCTTCCTTTAAGCCAAACGAAACGCCGTTGACCGCGTGGATCGTTCCTTCCGGCGTCTTGAACGTTGTTTCCAATCCCTGCACATCAAGCAAATAATCCGGCATGTAGATTCCTTAAAAGTAGAGGATTGTCTCGAATACCATCTTGAGGCGTAAGCGAGAATTATACTCAATTGTCAAATGATGTCAACGAAAGTATAAGAGCGGGCGGCGCTTCCTCAAATTTCGTTGACACGGTTATTTCACGCAGGTAGAATACTCCCATCCGCAGCGTTTATCTCAGGAGGTTTCTTATGCTTAAAGAATTCAAAGATTTCACCATGCGCGGCAATGTAATGGACCTCGCTATCGCCGTCATCATCGGCGGCGCATTCGGGAAGATCATCGCTTCGCTCGTTAACGATGTACTGATGCCGGTCATCGGACTTTTGCTCGGCGGAATTAATTTCAGCGAATTATCTTTCACGGTCAAAGACGCGGTCGTCCATTACGGCGCTTTCATTCAGTCCGTCGTAGATTTTGTCATTGTCGCTTTTGTCATCTTCCTGCTGGCGCGCGCAATGAACAACATGAAAAAGCCAGTTCCCGCAGCAGAACCGACCACAAAAGAATGTCCTTATTGCGATACCGCTATTTCTGTGAAAGCCAAACGTTGCCCCAATTGCACATCGCAATTGTAAGCGAGCAGGCAGGCGAGCAACGCGTCTCGCATGTCGCGAATCAAAACCTGCGAGACGCCCGCCTTGTCTCTTCCGTTTCTTACCCAACATTCGATGCGCAACCTTTAACCGTCAATTTATGATCTCCACTCTTTCATCTTTACCCCTTATCTTGCCTCGCGCTCATGTCTTTTCTCGATAAACTCAATCCTCAGCAACGCGCCGCCGTCACAGCGGGAGACGGACCTGTTCTGGTCGTAGCCGGACCAGGGTCCGGAAAGACGCGCGTACTCACGCAGCGCATCGCCTACTTAATTGCGGATCAGGGCGTGCGCCCGTGGCAGATCCTCGCCGTCACCTTTACGAACAAAGCCGCCAAGGAAATGCAAGAGCGCGTAAAAGCGCTGTTGAATGAACAAGCGCTCGAAGGCATGATGATCGGCACGTTTCATTCGATCTGCGCGCGCATTTTAAGGAGAGAAGCCGAGCATTTGCCCATCGAATCAAATTTTGTGATTTTCGATTCTGATGACCAGGAAAGGATCATCAAAACGATCATCAAGGAGTTTAACCTGAACGAGAAGTTGTATCGCGCATCCAGCGTCCACGCTTCAATCTCCCGCGCTAAAAACGAGTTGATCTTGCCGGATGATTACCCGACCAACGTCTATCGCGACGAAGTCGTCAAGCGCGTCTATGCCGAATATCAAAAACGATTGGTTTCTATGAACGCAGTGGATTTTGACGATATTCTGTTATACGCCACGCGCCTATTGGAAGACGTTCCGGCTGTGCGCGAAAAATACGCGCAGCGCTTCCGCCATGTTTTAGTGGACGAGTTTCAAGACACGAACAGCGCGCAATACGCGTTGGTAAAACAACTTTCATCTCATCACGGAAATATTTTTTGCGTGGGCGACCCCGACCAATCGGTATACGCCTGGCGCGGCGCAGACTATCGCAACGTGCGCCGTTTTGAGCAGGATTACCGCGACGCTACCGTCGTTATGCTGGAACAAAATTATCGCTCGCGTCAAAATATCTTAGACGCGGCTATGGGCGTGATTGACCGCGCCCAAAACCGCCGCAAGAAAAAACTCTTCAGCGATCGCGGCGCAGGCGAAAAAATCTTCTTCTACGAAGCGCGAGATGATTACGGCGAAGCCGCGTTTGTAGTGGACGCCATCGCGCAGTTAGTCGCCTCCGGCGAGTTCGAGCCGCGCGATTGCGCCGTAATGTATCGCACCAACGCCATGTCGCGTTTAATTGAAGAAGCTTTTTTACAGGCACGGCTCCCTTACAAATTGGTCGGCGCGCAACGGTTTTACGGAAGACGCGAAGTAAAAGATGTGATCGCTTTTATGCGCCTCGTCCACAACCCAGCCGACGAAGCCAGCTTGGACCGCATCATCAACGTGCCGCCGCGCGGCGTGGGCGAAAAAACGTTAACCACGCTTCACATCGCCGCCCGCCAAAATAACGTCCCGCCTTCCAGCATTTTGCTCGACCTAGCGCGCGGTTCGGATTCGCCGTATTACAAATTTTTCACCGGGCGCGCCGCGCTTCCGCTGGCAGATTTTGGCGGCATGTTTGTCAACTGGCGCGCGCTCGCGCAAAACGGCTCCGTTTCCGCGTTATTCGATCAGATCGTCAAAGATATTAATTATCAGGCTTATATCAAAGACGACGATTCGGAAGAGAACGCCGACCGTTGGGAAAACGTGCAAGAGCTGCGGCGCCTTGCGCAGGAATACGACACGCGCACGATGGATGAGTTTCTTGAAAATATTGCATTAGTCGCCGACCAAGACACTATCACCGCCAACAACGCCCCCACTCTGCTCACGCTTCATGCCGCTAAAGGGCTGGAATATGGCGCGGTCTTCATTGTTGGGCTGGATGACGGCATCATTCCGCACAGTCGTTCGTTCGACGAACCCGAGCAAATGGAAGAAGAACGCCGTCTCTTTTATGTGGGGATCACACGCGCTAAAGACAGACTATATCTCGTTCGTTCGCTCCAGCGCGGCGGACGCAACATGCGCGAAGAAACTTTCCCCTCGCGTTACCTGGACGACGTACCGGCGAATCTGCTCGACGGCAAGACGCGCACGGGACGCTCTCTTTCATCTTCTTCATTCAGGACAAGCATACGCGGGCAAGTTCCTAAGACAAAGTGGCAGGCGCATCATGCCCCTCACCCCCCTTCTGCCGGAGGGAGAGCCGCAGAGACGCGGGAAGCCGAATATCGCGCCGGAACGCGCGTCAAACATCCTTCATGGGGCACGGGCATCGTCCTCGACAGCAAGATTCAAGACGACGACGAGATCGTAGATGTAGTCTTTGAATCGGTTGGAATAAAAAGATTATCGGCGAGTCTGGCAAATCTAAAGATTCTCTAACCCTCTACTAGCGCGCGCAACGCGAGCGCATACGACTTCCACCCAAACCCAGCGATCTTCCCTTCGCACACGGCTGAAATTAAAGAGATATGCCGAAACTCTTCGCGCGCATACACGTTAGAAATATGAACCTCGATCACGGGGATTTGAATTGCGCTGATCGCGTCTCGTAACGCAACCGATGTGTGAGTGAATCCGCCGGGGTTAAAAACTACGCCGTTCGCCCATATTCGTGCGTCGTGCAAAGCGTCAATCAATGCGCCCTCGCGATTCGATTGCAGGCATCTCACTTCTGCGCCTAATTCTTTCCCCAACTCAATCAACCTCGCATTGATGTCATCCAACGTCATCGAGCCGTACACATCAGGCTCGCGCGCGCCGAGCAGATTCAGGTTTGGACCGTGCAGAATCAGGGTTTTCATCTTCAGCCTCGCACAGATCGTCCCGAAGATTGTGCGTACGCTACAAAATGCCAACACAGTCTTCGGGACGAATTAACGCCGCTTATATCAGATAAGCCGCTAATCTACTTTGCTTATTCCGTACAAATGCCTACACGTCGAAACAATACGCCAAGCCGACCGTTCCAGGTCCCGTATGCGCGCCGATCGCCGGGCTGACCGACGAAAGAACAGATTCGACCGCATGCAATTTCTCTGAAGCAGCTTGCAGCGCGGCTCTCGCATTCGTCTCTGCATTGGCGTGTAATGTCGCCAAACGGATATTTGACCGTCCTGCGCATTTCTCCGCGACCAACTCGATCACTTTCTCATGCGCCTTCTTAGTTGTGCGAACGCTGCCCGCCGGCTCCACCTTGCCGCCTTCTACGGTCAGAATCGGCTTGACGTTCAGCATAGAGCCGATAAAACGCTTCGCGCTGCCGATGCGCCCGCCGCGATGTAGAAATTCAAGCGTTTCCACCACAAAAAAGACGCCGGTATTGGGGCGAACTTTTTCCGCTAATTTCTGACAATCCGCCAGCGAAGCGCCGTCTGCCGCCGCGCGCGCCAACGCCATAACCTGAAATCCCAACGCCATGCCGGTATTTTCGCTGTCGAATAAAACGATCTTATTCTTTGCGGAGGCTAACTCGTCGCAAGCCTGTCGCGCCGAAGCCAGCGTGCCGGAAAGTTTCTCAGAAATGAACGCGCCAAACACATCGTACCCTTGCTCAAGCAAGCCGCTAAACGCTTTATGAATGTCCGCGGGCGTGGCTTGCGAAGTGGACGGCATCACTTTCGAAGTCGCCAGCCTCGTATAAAATTCCGACGGCGTGATCGTAACCCCGTCGAGAAACGTCTCATTGCCAAAAATAACAGCTAATGGAGCAACTGTAATATTTAACTGTTTACAGATCTCCTCAGGGATATACGCCGAGCTATCGGTCACAATCGCAGTTTTAGACATGTTTTCTCCTTGGAAGAATTTAATCCTATTAACCCACAATCTCCGCTTAAGTTTCAGTCGCCAAGACAGATTCTAAATCTGTCGCATCTACTAATTCGACCTTGCCGATCGTTACAGGCAGCGCAAAACGGATCGCCCCTGCAAATCTCTTCTTATCCACCCTCATCGCGCGGATGATCGCCTCATGTGACATTCCATCGGGGATTCGAGTCGGCAGTCCTAATTTCGATAACGTGGATTCAATCGCTTCATCCGACCCTCGGCTTGCTGCTCCAACTCGAACCGCGTACGCCGCCTCGACAACCATCCCAATCGCAACGGACTCACCGTGACTCAATGTGAATCCGCTGACGAGTTCGACCGCATGACCCACCGTGTGACCTAGATTCAACGCCGCGCGGATTCCTTTTTCGTACGGATCATCCTCGATGATTCTTATCTTCACCGCCATCGCGCGTTTGACGATCTCTTCCAAATTATTTTTCACCCAATCCATTCCATTCGAACACCATGCAAACAATTCGGGGTCGGCGATGATTCCGTGCTTGACCACTTCCGCCATGCCAGAGCGCAGGTCGCGGTCGCTGAGGGTGCGCAAAAGGCTGACGTCAGCCAGAACCAGTTTGGGAGGGTGGAAAGAACCGATCAGGTTTTTCCCTTCGGGTAAGTCGAATCCAGTTTTCCCGCCGATGGAAGCATCCACCATCGCGAGCAGAGTCGTCGGCACGGCGATCCAATCAATGCCGCGCATGTATGTCGAAGCGGCGAATCCAGTCAGGTCGCCGATCACGCCGCCGCCGAGGGCGATGACCGTGCTTTTGCGGTCGAGTCCGTTTTCGAGAAAGGCATTCCACAAGCGCGAAACGGTTTCGAGATTTTTATGTTCCTCGCCCGCAGGGATGACGATGGATTTTTCGATGTTGAATTTTTTGAGGTGATGTTTCGCCACGTTTTCGTCGGTGACAATGATATCGCCATAGGGCAAGTTACCAACTTGTTCTACAATCACATCATACTCGCCCATCGCGGAGAGACGATGCCGCCCCAAAGCGATCTGTACCCGATGCGCGGTTTGTTTGGCGGAGTTATTCTCCGTTTGAATTTTCAACGCGAACGACGCGTAATGTTCGCGGCGCTTCTCAAGTAAGTTTGTAAGTTTTGTTTTCAGATCGCCTGCAAGCAATGGACGATGATTCGAATTCTTGTTGAGCCTTTCAAAAAGTGTGTTCAACTCTGCCGTAAGCACAACCACGTTGCCGTTACTCTCCGTAACCTGGCGATTTTCTTCGCGCAACAACGCGCCGCCGCCGAGGGCGATAATTTTTATCACGCTGGAAGCGTGACCTACAATTTCTTTCAACGCCGCCGATTCCAAATCACGAAACGCCGACTCGCCCTGCTGTGCCATGATCTGCGGAATGGACATGCCAGCATTCGTTTCAATGACACGGTCGAGGTCAATGAACGGAAGCTTGAGGCTGCGGGCAACGATTCTCCCGATCGTAGATTTTCCTGAGCCAGACGGTCCGTAGAGGAAGATGTGTGTCATTTGACGAAAGAGGAAAGAAGAAAGATAGGATTGAAAATAGAAAGTGGAAAGTGGTCAGCGATGCGAGCGGACTATATCATGGATGTAGGCAAAGATATGACTAGGCTGGCTTTGGCAACTTTGAACGACACGGAGATAAATTGCTCCAAAGATTCGGAAGAACCCGTAGCCAAGCAAAACTCCAGTGGCATTGAAGATCAGGTCGTTAATGTCCACAGCGCGGAAGGGACTACGGACGATTAAAGAGATGACGAGTTGGACAAACTCAAAGGTGAAGCCGACAGCCAGCGCCACCCAAAAAATATTCTTTGGCTTGATACGCGCGATGAAGCTGATTCCAAAGCCGAAAGGAATTGTGAGCAGGATATTCTGATAGTTCTGTTGATAGATTTGCCAAATGCAAAACTCCCGCCAGCGCGGGTCGCAAACGCCAAAATTAAATGGAATCAGATTGAGGTTCGGCTTGAAGTCCGATACGTCGTATCCAATTGGAATTGGAAAAACAACGACGCTGATCACCCCGATCAGATAGACGCCAAACACAAAAGCGAAGAACGCCAGAAACGAATCTTTGCTTTTCAGCCATACCCCAACGACAACCAGCGCGAGAACCGCAAACGCAATATAGAAAGCATTTAAATCCATCATGAACAACATGTCTGTGCCTCACTCCCAAAACACATGCGGAAGATTATCCATTTGCAAATCATCGAGCGTTGCTTTGCGCAATGATTCAAAACGCGGCTTGATCTCGTTCATCGAGTCGCCGCCAAGTTTTTCGAGTAGAGCGTCTGCCAGCACGAAGGCGGCCAGCGCTTCCAAAATTGGAACGGCGCGAGGCACGGGGCAAAAATCGGAGCGTTCGTATTTCGTCGGCGCGTTTTCGCCGAGGGCAAGGTCAACGGTTTGTTGCGGCGTGAGCGTGGTGGCGATCGGTTTCATCGCGGCGCGGATGACGACGGGCTGTCCGTTGGAGATTCCGCCTTCGGTGCCGCCTGCGCGGTTGGTCGAACGTCGAAGGTCAAAGGTCGAAGATTGAAGGTTGATCGCGTCGTGCGCTTGCGTGCCGAGGCGTTTGGCGTTTTCAAAGGCGTCGCCGAATTCGACTCCTTTGATGGCTTGCACAGACATGACCGCCAGCGCGAGTTTGGCTTCGAGGCGTTTGTCCCATTGCGCGAAACTTCCCAGACCAACGGGAAGATTCAACGCGACGATTTCGAGAATCCCGCCGAGGGTGTTTTTTCCGTGGATGGCTTTTTCGATCTCGTCCCGCATCTTTTGCGCGGACGTTTGGTCTGGGCAGCGCACGTCGGACTCTTCCGCGCTTTGGAAACGTTCTTCGTAGGGCATGTCGCTGAAATCCGCTTGAATTTCGCCGATGGATGTAACATATCCGCCGATGATGATGCCAAATTGATTCAGAAAATGTTTGCACACCGCGCCGACAGCCACGCGCATGGTTGTCTCTCTGGCGGAGGCGCGTTCGAGCGCGGGACGCAGATCTCTGTAGCCGTATTTGACCGCGCCTGTTAAATCCGCATGTCCAGGGCGCGGACTCGTCATCGGCTCGACGGCTTTGCCCTTCCATTTAACGTGATCAGCGTTTTCGACGAGCATGGCAATGGGCGCGCCTGTCGTTTCTCCCGCCATCACTCCGCCTATGATCTGCACAGCATCCTTTTCAATTTTCATGCGTCCGCCTGAACCGTAGCCTTGCTGGCGGCGAGTCAGTTCTTTGTTGACGATGTCGGCATTAAGAGAAAGTCCTGCGGGCATACCATCGAGGATGGCGGTGAGTGAGGGTCCGTGTGATTCGCCTGCGGTGAGGAAGCGTAGGGGCATAGTGGCTCCGAGTGGAAAGTGGAAAGTCAGTGAGTAGTGTGATGAGGAAAGATGAAAGAAGAAAGATTTAGGGTTCGATGCTTTGATAGAGAGTTTCGCGCGGAGGGTTGTGACCAGTCCAAATCTCGAATGAAAGCGCGGCTTGTTCGATGAGCATACCGAGTCCTGTGGTGGCAGTTAATCCCTGAGCGCGGGCATCTCGAACTAATTTCGTCTCGCGTGGATTGTAGACCAAATCGTAAACAGGCATATCTGGCTTCAATGATACATCGTTTGGCAAGGGCGAATCGTTCACGTTTGGAGTCATGCCGAGGGGGGTGGTGTTGACAATGAGGTAGAAAGTAGAAAGTGAAAGGTCGGCAAGACTCATAATTCGTACTGAGTATTGCGTAAAGGAAGTTGCAAGTTGTCGGGCTTGTTCGATGCGGCGGGCGGAGATGGTTACGTTCCAGCCGTCGTTGAGGAGGGCATAAACAATCGCGCGAGCAGAGCCACCCGCGCCTAAGACGATTGCTGATTTACGATTTTCGATTGACGATTGATTGCCAAGAAATTTGTTGAGGTCTAATAAGAACCCCGCCGCATCGGTGTTGTCGCCGATGAGTTTGGAATCTTGCAGATAAATAGTATTCACTGCGCCGATGGATTTTGCCGTGGGCGTGAGTTCGTCGAGAAGTTCGATGACGTTTTGTTTGTGCGGGATGGTGACGTTGAGTCCATGCAGTTCGCCAGCGCGGAGGCGGGTGAGCAAGTTTTTTAGTCCTTGTTTGTCGTCGGACGCGATTGGAAATAGAGAATAGTCGCCGCCTAAATTAAAGGATCGCAAAGCGGCATTATGGATAATGGGCGAAAGCGAATGAGAGAGGGGAAAGCCGATGAGACCGAGTGAGTAGTGGAAAGTGGAAAGTGACATGGATGAGGAAAGAAGAAAGAGTTAACGCAAAGATTCAAGCACATCAAAAAAATTCGGAAAGGTCTTCGATACGCAAGAGGGATTTTCGATGGTCACGCCGTCGAAGCGCAGACCGATGAGGGAGAATGACATTGCCATGCGGTGGTCGTTGTAGGTTTGGATATTGGCAGGTTGCAGGTTCGAGGCAGGATAGATCGTCATGCCGTCTTCGTGTTCGTCCACTTGGGCGCCAAGGCGCGCGAGTTCGGCGCAGGTGGCGTGGATACGATCCGTTTCTTTGTGGCGGGCGGAGGCGATGCCGCGGATGCGCGTGGGCGTGGAAGCAAAAGGCGCGATCGCGGCGAGGGTTTGGGCGGTGTCGGGGAGATCGCGCAGGTTTACATCTAAACCTTTAAGACGCGAGTTACAAGTTACGATTAATGAATTGCCTTCTTCGGCAACCATGCAACCCATTTCGGACAAAACATCGAGAAATTTTATATCGCCTTGCACGGAGTTGCGCGAGATGTTCTCCACTTTGATCGTTCCGCCACAGATGGCGGGCGCGGCGAAGAAGTAGGAGGCGGCGGAGGCATCCGATTCGATAGAGTATGCGGATATCGGAGCTTGATAACTGGCTGTCGGAATGACGAAGGCTTTATATCCGTCTCGCTGAACTTCCACGCCGAAATCTTTCATCATGGAAAGGGTCATGTCTACATAAGGCTTGGAGTTGAGGTCAGTGGCGAGCTCAATCTCAACAGAGGTTTGAGCGTAAGGAGCAATCATCAAAAGAGCGGAAAGGTATTGGGATGAAATATTACCCGCGACTCTTGTCTTACCGCCATACAAACCATATGCTCTGATAAGAACTGGAGGGCAAACATGCGAGTAGTCTGACGCCAGCATCCACGGGTCGGTGATAATAGATTGATCTTTGTCCGCCAGTTTATTGAGAGCCTGTAGAAGACCGCCGATGGGACGTTCGCGCATGCGCGCATCGCCGTCAATGATGTATGCGCCATGACCAAGTTTGACGAAGGCTGTTAGAAATCGTGCCGCTGTGCCAGCGTTACCAATAAAGAGGGCGGCTTGTCTGACGGGGATGTCTCCGCTCAAGCCTGTGACTGTCATTTCGGAGTTTGCTTCGTCGAGTTGAACGTCAAAACCCAATGCTTGTAATGCTTGAGCAAAATATTTTGAGTCGTCGGAGAAAAGCGCGTTGGTTAATTTTGTCGTCCCGTTTGCAAGAGCCGCGAGGAGCAAGGCGCGATTCGTGAGCGACTTGGAGCCAGGGACTCGCACTATGGCGTTTAGAGGGCGGGCAATAGGGACGATACGCATAAGAAGAAACCGGGAGTCGAGTAATTAGAGGCTTGGGGTCTAACGGTGGACAATCTCTTGATAGAAAAGTCGAGATTGATCGAGACATTTTTCTATCTGAATGTAATTCTCGCTCCGTAAATTTTCCTCAAGTTCGGTCAGCGAATCTCGAAACGAGCGAAGCGCATTCAAAACATTTTCACGGTTGGACCGTAGAATTCCAAGCATCATTGAAGCCGGGGTTCCGGCGAGTCGCGCATTAGAACGAAAGCCGGTCCCGATCAAGTCTATGTATTCTTGAGGAAGCGCGCTTACTAACGCAGACGAAATAAGGAAAGGCAAATGACTGGTAAAGGCAAGCGTGCGATCATGCTCAGCGGCGTCCAGTTCAACGGAGCGCGCTCCAATCGCGGAAATGATCTGTTCCGCGGCGCTTCGAGCGCGCGCCGTCGTACGACGAGTCGGCACGACCACAAAAGAAGCGCTGCGATATAACGCGCCGTCAGCGTTTTTGAGCGCAGGCATTTCCTTGCCGCAAATGGGATGTCCTCCGACGGCTTCAAAGCGTTCGGGCAAAGCATCCATAGCGGAAACGATCTGAGATTTCGTCGAGCCCAGATCCGTAACGATACATGCGCGCTTGATCAAAGACGGTAACTTCTGAAGATATTCCAAGATTGCCGGAACAGGCGCAGCCAGAACGACCAAATCCGCTTGAGGCAGGAGTGGAGCGGGATCGCTGCCAGCCGCGTCTACAATCCGTTTAGCGAGCGCAAGTTTGAACGTAGGACGATGCGTATCAATCCCATATAACGCAGCGCATTTTCCTTTCAACGCCAAGGCAAGCGAACCGCCCATCAAACCAAGCCCAACGATCGCAATCTTTGAATCCTGCAACTTAAAATCATCCTCCATAACGTCACCGCTCGGCGACAACCGATTGATTAATAGGCGCGATGCGGCGACCCATCGCTTCGGCGATCGCTTTAACCTGTCTCACCATCTCGGCAAATTTCTCAGGCTTAAGCGACTGTTTGCCATCGGAGGCGGCATGCGCCGGGTCGGGATGCACCTCGACGATAATGCCGTCGGCGCCCGCCGCGATGCCTGCGCGTGCAATCGGCGCGACGTAATCATAATGCCCTGTGGCGTGCGAAGGATCGAGAACGACGGGCAAATGCGTTAAATTCTTCAGCACGGGGATCGCGTTGATATCTGTGGTATTGCGCGTGGAGGTTTCAAACGTGCGAATGCCGCGTTCGCACAAAATAACCTGCCTGTTGCCGCCGGCGAGAATATACTCAGCGGACATAAGCAGTTCTTCAACGGTGGCGCTGAGTCCGCGTTTGAGCAACACGCTCTTACGCGTTTCGCCAAGCATTCTCAATAAATTGAAATTCTGCATGTTGCGCGCGCCCACTTGAAATACATCTACATACTTTAACATAAGGTCAAGTTGCGTCTGCGACATGATCTCAACGACGATCGGCATGCCCGTCTGTTCGCGCGCTTCGGCGAGATACTCAAGTCCTTCTTCGCCCAGCCCTTGGAAGGAATACGGCGATGTGCGCGGCTTGAAGACTCCCCCTCGAAGCGCGTTCGCGCCCGCTTCTCTGACTGCATGAGCGGTTTCCAAAATCTGATTCCGCGATTCCACCGCGCATGGTCCCGCAATTACAACAATATCATCGCCGCCAACGCTGAAACCGTCTATCGGAAAGATAGAATTTTCAGGATGCGCCTGCCGCGAGCCGAGTTTGAAGGGTTGCGAAATTCGTTTCACAGATCCGACTCCATCGAGAATTTCAAACGGATCAAGCGCCGGGACGTTGACTTCGCCCACCGCGGCGACGATAGCGGTCTCTGTTCCATAGGTAATGTGCGGCGTTAATCCGTATTTTTTGATAGCGTTCACGACTCCTTCCATTTGTTGCGGGGTATAACTCGGATTCATGATGACGATCATTTTCTCTTCTCCTAAAAAAATAAATTCAAACGTTTGCAGGCTTCAAGCTTGAAGGCGCATCAACTTGAACCTTCTGATCCTATGCGCGTCATTGCGCGGCAACTAAATCAGGTCTGAGCTTAATCGCATCGCGTAAATAGACATGCGCGATCTCGTTCTGCGGCGTTTCGGCATTCCAATGGATCAATACACGAACGACTCGCGGTAGACTGTTCGGCGCAGGGATCTCGCGCGCGCACATCATCGGGACAAATTTCCAGCCGATCTGGCGCGCCGCCTGCGCAGGAAACACAGAAACAAGATCGTCGGTGACGGTAAAGAACGCGCTGGCGATGTCTTCGAGCCTCAACCCTGCATTAGACGCAAGGATCGTCTCGAGCAACTCTCGCGTCGCTTCTAGAATCAAATCTGGTTCGTCTGCGGCAACGGTGATCGCGCCTCGAACTCCACGTATGGGCATAGATATTCTCCTACCTGATCTCGCCCCCAGCCTCTCTCTCAAGGAAGAGGGGAAGCGAGGAAAAATAAAAAGAGCGAGACCGTATTGGTCTCGCTCTTTGCATGAACAGAGTTATGTTCTGTCTACTTAAGCGCCGCCAACGGCAACCGAGTTTCGGAAACCGTAAAAATAAAAGTACGCAAACCAGCGGGTTAACTTAAGCATGTCAAGCGTTATTCTATGCCGATGAAGCGGATGCGTCAAGGGGCAGTTTCAGCCGGCATTGTATGCCTTGCATAAGAGCCTAACGCGCGCAACGTCAAAGCGTATTCGCTCAGGCGCTCGAGCGCGCGCTTAACCGTTTCTTCATGAGTCGCGCCGAGGAAGTCCACGTAGAAAAGATAGTCCCAAGGTTTCCCCTGCAACGGACGCGACTCAATTTTAGTTAGGTCAATATCGCGTAAAGCGAATACGCTCAGCGCCTTAAAGAGCGCGCCAGGCTGATTCTTTAACGTAAACACGATTGAGGTCTTCGCGTTTTCACCCGGTTGAATCTCGGTTTTTGAGATCGCGAGAAAGCGCGTGTAATTTTCAGCGTTATCCTCAACGCTTTCTTCAAGGACATACATGCCATACAAGTCTGCCGCACGACGCGAGGCGATTGCGGCGGTATCGCGCGCGCGCGACTCGCTCAACATTTTCGCGCTCCCTGCCGTATCATAGACCGGTTCAGGCTGAATGCCGTGACTCTTCAAATAATCTGCGCACTGCGCCAACGCCTGCGGGTGACTAATCGCTTTTTTAATATCCGAGAATTCCGCGCCGGGTATGGCGATCAAACAATGCCGCACGCGCAGAAATCGCTCTCCCACTACTCGTAAATCATGGCGTAAAAGCAAGTCATAATTTTGATGAATGCTCCCCGCCAGCGAATTTTCAACGGGGATTAAAGCCGCTTCACACGCATCCGACTCAACCGCATTGAATACCGCGTCAAACGATTCGCACGGATAAGATTCGACTTTTCCAAAATGTTCGAACAAAGCCTGCTCGCCATACGCGCCCGGTTCGCCTTGAAATGCAACTCGCATCGTCAACTCCACGTCACAATTCTATTAATTTGCAAGAAGTTCTTGGGGCAGATCTTTCTAGAAGTTATCTCAAAAATGG
>MWTB01000005.1 GCA_002050275.1 Anaerolineae bacterium UTCFX1 | reverse complement strand
AACTATTTTTGAGATGTGTTCTAATAATATTTACTCTGCGCTCCCGAAAATATCCATTCGATCTGTGGGCAAACCAGCCGAATACGACAAACCCGTCTTCTCGCGGACAAGTTCCATCGTCGCCTGGGCTTCGACTTGCATACGACGAATCCCTTCCGTTAACGCATCGCGCGGAATGGTCGGATGCGCAAGAAAATAAGCGCGTTTCTCGCGTATCGGTTCGAGGAAATCGTTCAGCGCTTTTGCAAGTTTTTTCTTCACTTCCACATCGCCCACCTTACCAGCGCGATAACGCTCTTTCAAATCCTCCACTTCCGCTTTAGCGGGATTAAATGCGTCGTGGTAGATAAAGACCGGGTTGCCCTCCACAGTCCCCCGGTCGGTGGCGCGGAGGCGTTTCGGGTCGGTATACATGCTCATCACCTTCCGATTCACCGTCTCGGCGTCATCGGAAAGATAGATCGCATTATCCAGCGACTTACTCATCTTGCTTTGACCGTCCGTGCCGACCAGCAACGGAACGTCGCCGATGATGACTTCGGGTTCAGGGAAGATCTCGCCGTAGAGGTTGTTGAAACGGCGTGCGATCTCACGGGCAAGTTCAACGTGCGATTGGTTGTCGCGCCCCACCGGGACAACCTGCGCGCGGGGCAGCAAAATATCCACCGCTTGCAAAACAGGATAACCCAGCAACCCAAACGGCATGGCATCCATATTGGCGTCTCGCGCCATATCCTTAAGCGAAGGGATGCGTTCCAAGCGCGGCACGCTGACCAACATTTCAAAGAGCAGGTTTAACGAGTAAGTTTCGGGAATCGACGATTGAACAAAGATAGCGCTGACGTCGGGGTCAATACCGACGGAGAGATAATCCAACGTCATCTCGCGGATAAAGGCTGGAATCTCGCGAATATAATTCGGCTCAGGTTTAGTCGTCAGCGTGTGCAGATCGGCAATAATAAAAAACGATTCGTATTGACGCTGTAAACGCACGCGATTCTCGAGCGAGCCAACGTAATGCCCGAGATGCAATCGTCCTGTAGGACGATCGCCGGTTAATAGCCGGGGTTTGGCGGTCATACTATTCCTTTCATACGATGGAGCGCTCCATGCGCCTACGAATGCGTCTACGGTCGCTCGATCGCATAAGATCAGTTTCACTATTTTTAAGCTTGGCGAATTGCGCTCAAAATATGCTTTCATTGCCGACGTAATGACGCGCGCCGCGCGCTCTTTCGGAAAGCCGAAGATGCCTGTTGAAATGGCTGGAAACGCGATTGAAGTACACGCAAGTTCGCCCGCAACGCGCAACGCGCCGGTAACAGCGTTGAATAATTTCTCATCTTCATCGCCGCTGCCCCACACCGGACCGACGGCATGGATTACAAATTTTGCAGGGAGCGCCCCTCCAGAAGTCCACGCTGGATGCATATGCGAGACAGGTCCGCGCTGACGAATCCACTCATCCGATTCGGATTGAATCGCGGCTCCGCCCTTGTGCGAGATCGCCCACGCGACTCCGCCTCCGTGCTGCAGGTTTTCATTCGCCGCATTGACGATGGCGTCCACATTTTCAGTTGTGATGTCGCCTTGAACGATCTGAATCGTTTGACCCGTGGAAAGAACGCGCTCGACCAAAACGGTGTTCATGCAAACATTTTACCCCGTTCTTTCAACACGAGAATATTTCATTCGCGTCACTTGTCCTGAGCTTGTCGAAGGGTTCGCAAATTAGCGTAATTCGCGTTAAAAAAATTGGTCGGGATTTCTCCCGACCAAAAATTTATTGCGCTTTCGCAACCACTGCGGCGAACGCCTGCGGGTCGCGGATCGCTATGTCGGACAACATTTTGCGGTTGAGCTCGATATTTGCCTTCCTCAACCCAGCCACTAACTTGCTGTAGGTCGTTCCATTCAGACGCGCGGCGGCATTGATGCGCACGATCCACAATTTGCGCAAGTCGCGTTTGCGCACGCGGCGGTCGCGCGTGGCATACCACATGCTTTTCAGCATCGCCTCGTTAGCGCGGCGAAACAGGCGATTCTTTGTGCCGCGCTGTCCTTTGGTAAACTTCAAAACTTTCTTATGGCGTTTATAGCCTTGGGGGCCGCCTTTTACTCTCATGCTTTACTCTCCTGCAAACTCGCGGGCGTCAATGGCGTTGAAGCGCCATTCGTTGCGCACACCCGAAAGCCGCAACTAAAAATTGGATACACTTGTACGGCAAAATTAATTTCGCCTTACATATTCGGCGCCAAACGTTTAATGCGTTTGACGATCTTACGGCCCTTTACTTCGTGCATTTCAGTCAACTGCGCTTTAGTACGCTTCGACGTGTTGCGACGCAAGTGGCTCTTGCCGCCTTTTGTGCGCACAAGTTTTCCCGAGCCCGTCAACCGAAAGCGCTTCGAGGTCGCTTTGTGGGTTTTGAGTTTTAACTTACCCGTAGTCTTCGCTTTGCGAGGCATCTCGCTCTATCTCCTTTCAAAAGTTTTGCAATAAAAACCGCGGACATTTTTTTGCCCGCGGACTTTCAACATCTTTGGGACTTGCCCGTACCGCCGACTCTGCGAAGCGCCCTGTGGGTAAGTCGGCATTACGCTGACGCTTCTTTCTCAGGAGCGGCTTGTTCCGCCTTCTCCTTCTTCTTGACGCTGCCTTTGCTCGGCGCCAACACTACCAGCATCGTGCGCCCTTCCATTTGAGGCGCCGCTTCCACCACGCTGACATCTTCCAACGAGGCGGCGATCTCCTTCAGGTCTTCCAGCGCGATCTCAGGATAATCCATCTCGCGTCCACGGAATTTAACCGTTACGCGAACTTTGTTGCCCGCCAGCAACCAACGACGAGCGTCGTCCACTTTGAAGCCGCGGTGCGCCACGTTCGTCTTAGGTCGCAGGCGGATCTCCTTGACCTCGATCTTCGTCTGCGATTTTTTGGCTTCGCGTTCTTTTTTGGCTCGTTCGTAAATGAACTTGCCAAAATCCATCACGCGACAAACCGGCGGATTGGCATTAGGCGAAACTTCAACAACATCCAACTCGGCGTCGCGAGCGATCTGCAAAGCCTGCTTCATCGAAACTACCCCAATGTTTTCACCGTTGGGACCGATCAAACGAACTTCGGCAACCCGAATGCCTTCATTGACTCGAAAATCTATGGCGCTGATATGCTTCTCCTATTGACACGACAAATCCAGCCTTGGGCTGGTTCAAAGTGGGCGAATGATACCACGCCCGTAGAGGAATCGTCAATTGAATACCCAACCTTTTCAAGTATGATCGGATATATAGAGTAGATGACAATGGACGAACAACAAGCTATTCAACGTCTCAAACAAGGCGATATTCGCGGACTGGAATTTCTGGTCAGCCAGTATCAGGCGAAGGCTGTGCGCACGGCGTATCTCATCACGCGCGATTCCGCGCTGGCAGAGGATGTGGCCCAGGATTGTTTCCTCCATGTCTTTCACGCCATTCGCCGCTTCGATTCAACGCGCCCCTTCGAGCCGTGGTTCATGCGGAGCGTGGTCAACGCGGCGGTGAAGATGACGCAGAGGGCGGCGAATCAGGTTCAAATGGGGGATGAAGCGGATGGGTCATTATTTGCCGAGATCGTTTCAAGGGTTGAGTCGGTCGAGGAGCAGGTTGAATCCGCCGAAGTCCAAAATCAGATTTGGGAGGCGATGCGGAAGTTGTCGCCGCGCCAACGGGCGGTCGTCGTCCAACGATATTTTTTGGAGATGAGCGAAAAAGAGATGGCGGAGGAATCAGGCGCGGCGGTAGGGACGATCAAATGGTTGTTGAACGCGGCGCGTGAGCGCCTGCGCGGTTTGCTTGCGGAAAGGAGCGAGAAATGAACGATAAGCGCATGAAAGGCGCGTTGGAAAATATCGCCCGCCGCGGCGTGCCGGAAGATGTTAATTTGATGCCGTATATCGCGGCTCGACTCGAAAGGAAAACGTTGATGACGACGCTTCGCGCTCGACCTATTCTAATGACGCTTACAATCTTGCTTGCGCTAACTCTGCTGACCGGCGCGGTTTATGCTATTGGGAAACTAACAGGATTCATTCCCGGCGTCGGATTTGTGGAAACTTCAACTCTACGGGTTTTGGCTGAACCTGTGGCAGTGACCCAGGATGGAATCACTGTTAGCGTCGAGCAAGTGGTTGCGGATTCTGAACGAACGATCATCGTGTACAAGACCGAGGGACTGACGGTTGAGGCGGCAAACTCAAAAGGCGAGGGAGGCGGACCTTTTGGTTCGGAATCTTTGTTGCGTTTATCGGATGGTACTGCTTTGAAAGAAATTTCCAGTGCGGGCTATGTTGGCACGCCTGAACCGCTAACCAATCAAGTGACAACAGAAGGCGGGTGGCCTAATTACGTTTGGAGACTGGTCTATCCATCAGCGCCGCTTGATGCAAACGAGTTAACGCTGGTAATTCCAGTTTTGCAAAATATGCCTGTCGGCGCGGCGCCCGAAAACTGGGAGATCACTTTTCGCCTCAAACCCGCGCCGCCAGAGATGACGTTCGCTCCCGTCACAGTTTTGCCGACGGTCAACGCGTCTGCCACAGAAACTGGAGGAACAACTCCGCCCATTCCATCTAATGTTACAACGCTTCATGGATTCACGTTTCAACTGGATAGCGTCATTGAACTTGAAGACGGCTTCGTTTTTACGGGAAATTTATCGTGGGACAATTCCGCTTTTCCTAGCGGCAAAGGCATGGTCACGGAGCCGCTCATGCCCATATTGACAGATGCCGACGGACAGCGAATACCCATCGAAGAAGTTCGACTCGACGCTCCATACGACGAATTTCATGCGCCATGGTCGTATCGCACAAATCGTAAGGCTTTCTCCGGCCCGTTGACGTTGAGCGTCCCTTCCATAAAGACGAACATTGTCGCGCAGCCTGTTGATTTTGAGATTGATTTCGGACCCAATCCACAGGTTGGGCAATCGGCGGAAGTCAATCGTGATTTCATGGTGGAAGGACGCGCGATTCGTCTGCTATCTGTTAGTTTGATACCCGCTCCCGATTCGTGTCAGGGAATGATGGTGGACTTCAAGTTTTCTACGGATGCGCCTAATATTTCTGCAGACGTGAAAGATTCTGTTCCATCTGAACCGATGGTTTGCTCTGGCGGAGGCGGCGGGGGAGGCGGTCCCGCGGATCTAACCGTGTTCAATGTCCAAACGACGTATAAAGATATGCCTACTGGGGTACGCCGCTTCTCGTTTGAGTTCTGGATTCCCTCTGAGGTTAGCGGACCCTGGCAAGCGCAATGGAATCCTCCGTTGAGTTCCGAGCCTATTCCAACGCCGGAGGCTGGGGCGTGTTTAACTCTCGAAAAATGGAATCAACTTACCAGTCAAGATGGCGCGCTTCTCTCAGGCGTGGACGGTAAAATTGTCGTAACAATCAATGAAGGCGGGATGTTGCCTGCAATTTACGTCGGCAATCCCAACGGAACGGACTTACAGAAGATTGCTGTCGGCGCGTGGCCCTCGCTTTCCAACGATGGAACACAACTTGTATACAGCGCTCAGGATGGCTTGCATGTGGTCAATCTGTCAAGCGGACAAAATTCCGCGTTGGGCGTGGATGGTTACCGCATCATCTGGTCGCCGGACGATACGCGTTGGATGTTTACAAATACGTTCAGTATATATGTGGTTAATGCAGATGGTTCGGGATTACAAAAGATGAATATCCCCTCTGGACAGGTACTCGCGCCTGTGGGCTTGTTGCCCGATAATCAAACGATTGTGTACAGCGCTCTCAGCGGAGATGGGTTCAATCTCAAGACTTACAACTTGCAGAGCAATGAAACAAAGGATCTGTTCACGATACATAATAAAGCGGGTTATGGCGCGATCTCGCCGGACGGGCAGTGGATCGTTTTCGCTGACCGCCAATTCGGCGAGACGAACTGGGGAATCTACATCTCTCGGCTGGATGGTTCAGAACGCAAGTTGGTGGCGGAGCCGCAAGTCCCAACCGCTTTCGCTTCGGTCTGGAGTCCGGACAGTCAATGGTTGATGATCAATACTCTGGATGCAACTGATAGAGCCATAAATGGGAGAGACAGAAACCGCGCCATTTTGGTTAACCCGTTCACTTGCGAAACCTATTCGCCGAATCAGGTGGATGGCATGGTCGAGGGATGGAGTCGATAACCATCGTAAAAACGAAATTGGCGGAGAGTATTACAGCCTTCCGCCAATTTTGTCATTTTCCAATTCTCCGCTCTCTGCTCTTTACAACTCCTTCGCCCTCCGTGCAATCTTATCCTTCGCACGGACGATGAATTCGCTCAACGCAAATCCGTTTTGCTGACTGCCATCCCTCACGCGCAAGGAGACCTGACCCGCTTCCATCTCGTTCTTGCCGACGACGATCATATAGGGGACTTTCATCAACTGCGCCTGACGAATCTTGGCGTTCATGCGTTGCGAAGAAACGTCGGCGTGCGCGCGGATTCCGTTCTCGCGGAGTTGTTTTGCGATGTTCTCCGCATACTCGTTCTGTTCATCCGTGATGGAAATCACGCGTACCTGTTCGGGCGAAAGCCAAACGGGGAAATTTCCCGCGTAATGTTCCAATAAAAATCCGATCATCCGCTCGTGCGTCGAGAGCGGCGCGCGGTGAATGCAGAGCGGCATTTCATCATGCCCTTCGCTGTTGACGAATTTCAAGTCGAAGCGGGCAGGCTGGGCGAAGTCCACTTGATTCGTGGCGAGCGTAAACTCGCGCCCAATGGCCGACCAAATCTGCACGTCAATTTTGGGACCGTAGAACGCGGCTTCGTCGTCCACTTCCACGAAGGGGATGTCGCCGTTCAGCATCGCGCGGCGCACCATGTCTTCCGTCTTGATCCACAGGCGTTCATTGTCCACGTATTTTTTGCCGAGACCCGACTTGGCGTGCTTCGAAAAACGCATGACATATTTTTCGATGCCGAACAGCGCAAAGTATTTGAGGTACAGATCAATCACCGCGAGGAACTCTTGCTCGAATTGATCTTCGCGGATATAAATATGCGCGTCGTTCATTTGCATCGAGCGCACGCGCATCAAACCGAACAACTCGCCCGATTTCTCGTAGCGGTAACACGTCCCGTACTCCGCCAACCGAATCGGCAATTCGCGGTACGAACGTCCCTTCGAGCCGAAAATTTTATGGTGCATTGGGCAGTTCATCGGCTTGACGTAATACTTCACGCCTTCCAACTCCATCGGCGGGTACATGCTTTCGGCGTAATACGGCAAATGCCCCGAATGCAAAAACAAATCTTCCTTCGTTACATTCGGCGTGCGGACGCGCAAATATCCTGCCGCCTCTTCCATCTCTTTGGCAAGGCGCTCAAGTTCTTCGATCATCACGCCGCCGTTCGGCAGCCATAGCGGCAAACCTGGACCAACCTCTTCGTCGAAGATGAAGATTTCCAATTCCTTGCCCAGTTTGCGATGATCGCGCTTCTTCGCCTCTTCGAGTTGATGCAGATATTCTTCGAGTTGTTTTTTATTTTCCCACGCCGTGCCGTAAACGCGTTGCAACATTTTATTATTTTCGTCGCCGCGCCAATACGCGCCCGCAATGGACATTAACTTGAACGCGTCTTGCTTGATCTCTTTCGTGTTTTCCACATGCGGACCGCGACATAAATCCACGAACGTATCTTGTTGATAGATCGAAATCTCAGGCTTTTCTTGAAGCGGGTTGCCGTACTCGTCTAAGCCGCCTTTTTCGAGTCCTTCGATTAACTCTAATTTATACGGCTGGTCGGCAAAAATCTTCTTCGCCTCTTCCGCCGAGACGACCGTTTTCTTGAAGTCGAATTTTCCTTGCACAATTTGACGCATCCGCTTTTCGATGGCTTCTAAATCTTCGGGCGTTAAGTTGCGCGGCAAATCGAAATCGTAATAAAACCCGTTTTCCACAGGCGGACCAATGGTCACCTTTCCGTCGGGGAACATCTCCATCACCGCTTGCGCCATCACATGCGCGGCGGAATGACGGATTTTATATAAATGCGATTCTTCGTATCTTTCTTGAACTTGTTGCGACATTTTTCGTCCTTTCTTTATGTTTGTCACTCTGAGCGCAGCGAAGAGTCTTTTCGTTGTTGCGCTTTTTTACACGATCACAATGTCCTTAAAACAAAAACTCGCCCGAACACGGGGCGAGGATTTACTTCACGCGGTTCCACCCGAATTGCGCGTCAAAATTACTTTTGATGCGCGTCTCTTGGGCTGATAACGGAGCCGTCCGTTTCGCTTACTCGCTGAACGCTAACATTGTTCAGTTTTCTGCTTTACGCTCGCAAGGGGTTTTCCGTAAAATCTTCTGAAAGAAACTCGCAACAAACGTTTCTTCTCTCTGGCAGAATGATCTTTACTTACTCGTCTTGGTCACTGCGTTTTATTATATTAGAGTCGGTTCAACCGACCTTGTGGGCGAGATAGGGCTCGAACCTACGACCTCTGCTATGTCAAAGCAGTGCTCTAACCAACTGAGCTACCCGCCCGCGAAGTCCCCGAAGGGGGAAGGACTGACATTATAACGAGAGTGAGGGAAATTGACAATCCCCTGCGGTATAATCTCAATCCAATGGCTCGAAGAAAATCCCCCGAAGATTTATCCGTAGAAGAATTACGCCGTTTGTTGATCGAAAAACGGCGCGGCACGCGGCGCGAACGCTTGGAACATTTCAAAAGGACTGGTCGCGTAGCGGATGTGGAAATAGGAGCGCTTGAAGCGTCCGCGCCGGTGGTAGATACGCTCGAAGAAACCGGCGACCCGTCCACAGTTCCCGCATCGAAGCGCAGGCGGACAATGGATCGAGTCCTATTGGCGGTGGAGATCCTCGCGGTGGTGGGGCTCATTGGAGTCCTCATCAGCGGATTCGGAATCTTGCGCGATTTGAATAAAGAGGTCGCATCGGTTTTAATTCAGGAAACTTTCACGCCCACCCCGCTGATCGTGGCGGCGGTGTTGCCATCGGGACACATGCCGCCCGACGCGCAAGGAAACACGCGCCCTAACCTAGAAGAGATTCCCGAACACTTACGCCCGATGGTGCAATCGCTGGAGAATTTGCCAATACCCACGTCTGCGCCCAATCAGGCGATCCGTTTGCAAATTCCTGCGCTCAACGTGGATGCGCCGGTCGTACAAGGCGACGGCTGGGAACAACTTAAGAAAGGCGTTGGGCAGAATTTGGCTTCGGCGAGCCCCGGCGAAAACGGCAACGTGATCCTTTCGGCGCACAACGACGTCTATGGCGAGCTATTTCGCTATTTAGACAAATTGACGCCCGGCGATCAGATTATCGTCTATACTCAACAGCGCCAATACGTCTATGTGGTAGATCGCACGGCGGTCGTCAAACCGACGGCGGTGGAAGTGATGGCAAGCATCGGCAGCCCCACTGTGACGTTAATCTCGTGTTATCCATATCTGGTCAATAACGAACGCATCGTCGTGTTTGGAAGATTACAAAATTAGCGATACAATTCGCGACTCCGGCGCCGAGCGAGCAAAATCGAATCAGCCCGTTCAACCGTTGCGCGAAAAGATAAGGAGTGAATCAAATGGCAAAGAAGAATAAATCTCGTTCGACAAAAGTGAAAGTGAGCATGACCTCAACGCCGAAAAGCGTTGAATTCAACCCCGATTACACCCACATAAAAAAAGACCTGACGCGTATTGGAACGCTCGCAGGCGCATTTATCGTTCTGATGGTCGTATTATCGTTTTTTGTGAAGTAACTTATTGCCCCTACAAAAGGCGCCAAAGGAGAATCTATGCCACGCATGTTTGTTCCCGGCCCGGTCGACGTCGCCCCCGAAGTTCTACAAGCGCAAACCGCGCCCATGCTTCCTCATCGCAGCAAAGAATTCGAAGCGACCTTTCGCAGCGCTTCTGAGAAAGCACAACAACTTTTCTACACGCAATACCGCGTCTTCCTCTTCGCCGCTTCCGGCACAGGCTTGCAAGAAGCAGCCATCCGCAACTTTGTGGGCAAGCGCGTCCTCTCGGTCGTCAACGGCGCATTCGCGGATCGCTGGCACGACGTCGCCGAAGCGAACGGGAAAGAAGCCGAGAAACTTTCATTCGATTGGGATCAGCCCGCCTCGCCCCAACTTGTAGCCGACGCCGTCAAACGCGGCGGATACGAAGCCCTGACCATCGTTCATAACGAGACCTCAACCGGGCTGCAAAACCCAATCAAGGAAGTCGCTGAAGCGGTGCGCGCCATCTCGCCGGATACGCTCATTTTGGTTGACGCAGTTTCGTCGCTGAGCGGCGCAAAAATCGAAATGGACGCTTGGGGATTAGACATGGTCCTCACTTCGTCGCAAAAGTGCTTGGCGCTTCCACCGGGGCTGGCGCTAGGAGCCATCTCAGACCGCGCCATGGAAAAAGCCAAATCGGTCGAGAATCGCGGCTGGTACTTCGATTTTCTACGCATGGAAAAGCATCGTCTAAAAGATTCATCGCCCGCTACCCCCGCTATGTCGCTCATCTTTGCGCTCGACCTCCAACTCGACCGCATCCTCGCCGAAGGGCTCGAACAACGTTTCGCGCGTCATTCTGCGATGGCGAAGCGCGTGCAAGAATGGGCAAGTAAGCACGATCTGGAAATGTATGCGCCGGAAGGCTATCGTTCTCAAACGGTGACGACTATCAAAAATGACGACAACATCAACGCTCCCGACTTGAACGCTTTCCTTAAACCGAAAGGCATGCGCATCGCCGGTGGATACGGTCCGATTAAAGCCTCTACATTCCGCGTCGCACACATGGGCGAAACTCAAATGACCGACATTGAAGATTTGCTCGCCGCCATGGAAGAATACGCGCACAAAGGCTAAGCGCCAGCGCGCAAGCGCAAAATCAAAGCCTGATAAGTTGTCACTTATCAGGCTTTTCTATTTATAATCAGTCTATATGGATACGAACTCCGTTCTCTTTGAACTCTCGCTTGAAACGCTGATCTACGGCGGCGACGCTATGGGACGCTTGCCCGACGGTCGCGCCGTCTTCGTCCCGTTTGGAGCGGCTGGCGAACGCGTCCGCGTCAGATTGGTCGAAGAAAAGAAGAACTTCGCGCGCGGAGAGATCGTCCAAATCCTCGAACCTTCCGCCGACAAGGTTCAACCTCGCTGCAAACATTTCGGCGAGTGCGGCGGTTGTCATTACCAACATCTTACCTACGAAAAACAGCTCGCCGCAAAAACTGAAATTTTGACCGACCAACTTAAACGAATCGGCAAGATCGAGCATCCGCCCGTTCGACCGATGGTCGCATGTCCAAACCCGTGGAATTATCGCAATCATATTCAATTCTCGTTGCATACCAATGGGCGGCTCGGCTTTCAAGCGTCTGGCTCAAACAAAGTCATCCCCATCGCCGAATGCCATCTCCCCGAACCTGCCATTGATCGCTTCTGGCGTTGCCTCGAATTCGAGCCTGAGACAAACATCGAACGCGTATCGTTGCGCGCAGGAGATGACGACTTAATGCTCGTTCTCGAATCGGACTCGCCTGAACCGCCTGAAATGGAAATCGAGGCGGGCGTTTCCGTTGCGCATATGTATCAGGAGAATTCCATCGTCATCGCAGGCAACGACTACATCGTCATCCGCGCGCTCAATCGCGACTTCAAAGTTTCCGCCGCGTCATTCTTTCAGGTCAATACGATCATGGCAGAGAAGATGACGGAATGCCTGCTCGCCTACCTGCCTGTCTCCGCATCCACAACATTGCTCGATTTGTACTGCGGCGTCGGTTTCTTCAGCGCATTTTTCGCGCCAAAATGCGGACGCGTGATCGGTGTCGAGTCTTCTCCATCCGCTTGCGAAGATTTTATCGCGAATCTGAATGAATTCGACAACGTAGAATTATATGAAGGCGCAGCGGAAGAAATTCTGCCCGCGCTGATCGGACAAATCGGCGCTTCGCCCTACGTCATCGTCGACCCGCCGCGCGCGGGCGTTGAACGTCATGCCTTAGACGCCCTCGTTCAATTACAGCCGCAGCGAATCGCTTACGTTTCCTGCGATCCATCCACGCTGGCGCGCGATGCGACGCGGCTGATTCAAAACGGTTACGCGCTTAACGAGGTTACGCCGTTCGATCTGTTCCCACAGACCTATCACATCGAGTCCATTTCACTGTTCGAGCGATGAAACCAAGCATCGTCCCTCTCGGCGACTCGGCGGCGCTGATTCAGTTAGGAGAGACGATTCATCCCAGCGTCAATCAGCGCGTACGCGCGCTGGCAAAACGCATAGAAGCCTCAGCCGTAAACGGTCTTATTGAAACCGTCCCCGCCTATACAACCGTGCTCGTACAGTACGATCCGCTCATACTCTCCTTTGCACAGCTCAAAAATATTTTACAAGAAAAAATAGATCAAACAGATGAATCTGCTTCGCGCAAGCCGCGCCTGTTAGAGATTCCCGTACGCTACGGAGGAGCCTATGGCGTCGATCTCGAAACGGTCGCGCGCCATCTTCATCTCAGCGTCGCGGACATAATCCGCATCCACAGCGCCAAAATATACACCGTCTATATGATGGGCTTCATGCCCGGCTACCCTTACATGGGTGAACTCGATAGCGCCCTTGTCATGCCGCGACTTGAAACGCCTCGCGCGCGCGTCGCGGCAGGCACGATCGCCATCGCCGGCTCGCAGACGGGCATCTATTCTGTCGAATCGCCCGGCGGCTGGCGACTGATCGGTTGGACTCCGCTGATACTATTCGACTCGAAGTCTGAATCGCCATTCCTATTTTCACCGGGCGATGAGGTGAAGTTTTTCGAAGAAAGGTAAACGGGCTGTGCGCCCCGCCTGAATAATGTCTCTTGAGATTATCGAACTCGCCGGTCTCGCCACAATTCAAGACACGGGACGCGCAGGCTGGAAGAAATTCGGCGTATCGTCGTCGGGAGCGATGGATGCGTTCGCACTTCGCGCCGCAAACGCCCTGATCGGCAACGCGCCACATTGCGCTGCCATCGAAATCGGACTGGGCAGCGCCGTATTCCGTGCGACAAGCGATTGCGTTATCGCCGTCGCCGGCGTGGGATTTGCTCTTTCGATCTATCTCTGGGATCTCCCGTTATGGGGCTCATACTACGTCCGCGCCGGCTGGACAATACGACTCGATAAACTGGACTCCGGCATGTGGGCGTACCTCGCCCTCCTTGGCAGCGTTCAAACCGACCCGATACTTGGTTCGGCTTCGACCAACCTGCGCGCGCGCTTCGGCGGTCTCGACGGCAGGCGCTTGCAAGCCGGCGACGCATTGAAAGCCGCTCAGCCTTCGCGCGCCCGGAGCGATCTCGCCGCGCGAATCGTGCCAGCGTCGGCGCTGCCAGCCTACAGCGATCGCCCAGTCCTCGACGTGATTCTCGGCCCGCAAGAAGAATATTTCACTCCTGAAAATATCGCCATGCTGATGTCGCAAACATACGTCATGCATCCAACCTCTGATCGCATGGGCTACCGGTTAGAAGGCAGCGCTTTAACGCGCAACGAAAAAAAAGAATTGATCTCTGAAGGAATGACAATGGGCGCGATCCAAGTTCCACAAAACGGGCAACCCATCGTGATGATGGCAGACGCTCCTACTACGGGCGGCTACCCCAAGATTGGAACCGTCGCCAGCGCAGATCTGCCACTGCTCGCGCAATGCGTCCCAAATAAAAGTGCAATTCGATTTCGAGAAACGACCGTGGAAAAAGCACAGAAGAAATATCGCGATCAAATAACCGCCTTAGAAGCGCTTGCGCGGAGATGGGCATGATTGACCTCAATTGCGATATGGGCGAAAACATCGGCGATGACGCGTCTATCATGCTGTTCATTACATCCGCTAATATCGCGTGCGGGTATCATGCGGGAGATAAAAAGACAATGCGCGAAACCGTCCGCTTGGCGAAACGATACAGCGTTAACATAGGCGCGCATCCAAGTTGGCGCGACCTTGAAGGCTTTGGAAGACGCGAACAAGCGGTGTTTCCGATGACAGCGGTCGAAACGTTGATTCTCGAACAGGTCGGCGCGTTAAACGCAATTGCAGAAGCTGAAGGCATGAGATTGATCCACGTCAAGCCGCATGGCGCATTATACAATCAGGCAGCAAAAGCCTATCCGCTGGCGAAAGCGATCGCGCAAGCGGTGAAGCGCTTCAACGCTGAATTGGTTTTGGTTGGGCTGGCAGGCTCAAAATTGATTGAAGCGGGAGTCGAAGCCGGCTTGCAGGTTGCCAACGAAGGATTCGCCGACCGCCGCTACAATTCCGATGGAACGCTAGTCTCGCGCGACAAGCCGGGCGCGATCATTGCAACGCCGGCAGAAGCGGCGGCTCAAGCGCTGGAATTAATTCAACATGGAATCCTATTTGGCGGAAAGCGCATACGAATAGATACGCTTTGCTTACATAGCGATCATCCGCACGCAACGGAGAACGCAAAATTGATTCGCGCGCTATTGCAAAGATAAGATCGTCTCGCTCCAATCAGTCTTCCGCAAAAACGATAATTTTATCCTCAGCGCTGAAAATCGCCGTTTCCGACTTCCTCGGGTTGATATGTACGCCGTACGATTTACTCTCATCTTTCGCTTCCGAGATCAAACGATATCCGATCACCGTCTCATTGCGTTTTTTTGCCGCTTCCACTACTGTATAGAAATTAACCGCTTCGCCGAGCGTCACATACTCGCCGACAGGTTTCAAGTACACTTCCGCGCCTTCGGGATCGAAGAGTTCCGTAAAAACATCATACAGTTCAGCGTCTTCAGAAAGCTGCGTCATCATCAAACTGACAAGATGCTCGCTAACGATAAAATCGTCCACTTTTGCAGATTTTGCAAGCTCGCGATTGCGCAAATCACGCATCTCGCTAACGATGGAAAACGGGGTTTCATCTTTTCCAGCGATGTCGCGCAAATGCAGCAAAGTTAAGAGCGTCTTTGCATCGGCGGCTTGCGCGTCCAATCCTTCGTTCGCCAACACGATAACATGATCGTATTCTTCAATGCCAAGGCTGTCGAGCAAAGCGCGATCAGTCGTATCGCCTTCAACCATCGTTATTTTTTGATTCTTCAATTTCCCGCTGCGCGCTTCAATCCGCTTCTTAACGCCGCTATTGTCTTCAGAAACGATCGTCGCCTGCGAGCCCTTCGACGTATAGTTATCGAGTTCGCGCACGATCATCGCACCGCTGCGATTCCAACCGAGAATCAAGCAGCGTTCAGGCTTGGGTTTCGACGGCTTGCGAACAGAGCGGATCTGCGCTTCATTAACGCGAATCTCGCCGAGGTCCGAGAAGCGGATTGTATTTTCATCTTCGGCGAGCGCAACAATCCGGTCGTTCTTTTCGATGCGTAAGTCTATTGGCGGGTTAAGCAGAATCCCTCCGCCTGCCTTGCGGACGCCGATCGCGCACGAATCTTCATAAGCAAGGAGCGCCTCGCCGTAGGTTTTACCTTCAAGCGCAGATTCATATTTGAAGTAAATCTCATCGCCGTCAAAATTCATCAGCTCGGTATACACCACCGAAAGCCCCGACTGACGCGAAGTCTGCGTCACAATCCGCGCGATCAGATCGTCGGTTTGAATAGCTTGTATATTGTCTTTTTCTCCGATCAATCTCAACGCATTTAAACTTCTTGCGCGGCGGATCTGCGTAACGATATGATACGGCTCAGCGCGACGATTAGGGCTGTTCGTGACCGCCAACGCAGTCTTGATCGCTTCGGTATCCGATCCTTCACTCTCAGCCGGCAAGATGATAATAGATTTCGCCGTATGCGGGCTGACTATCTCCAAATCGTTCGGGTCAATCGGACTTCCATTGCGGCTGATCACGCGCGTAGATCCGCGAGTCGTCACTCGTTCGCGAATCTCATCGTCCATTTCCGCCTTATCCTTATCTGCCAGCACAACAATACGCGCCTTGCGGCGATTCTCGTTAGCGGCCATTAATTCATTTAAGATAGTAAACACTTGCGGCGACCAGCCGAGAATTACAGTATGATTCGATTCGAGCGCCCGCGAACGTCCCTTACGCAAGCGTTCCATTTTCCCCTCAATGGCGTTGTTCAATACGCCGATTAACGCGCTGACAATGAAGATGCCGCCCAGCGTAACGCCAAACATCACAAAGCGAAAGCCTGCGCCCGTATCGCCGCCCATTGTGCCCGCATCAAGCGTGCGCATTAAACTTTCCCACGCGGCTTCAAAAAAGGAAAGGCGTTCAGCGCGGCCTTCCTGTGTAATTCCAACCAGCGAGATTAACGCGCCCGCGCAAACTACAATAAACGCCGACGCCACCAACAGCATAATCATCATGGCAGGCGCGCCATGCGACATCCAATTATCGAATTGATACCTAAGTCGTTGACCTACTGACGGCTTCATACAACCTCCATCGGAATGCCCCATTATAGATTCTTTTCCAAAAAGCTGTCAACAACGGTTGACACCCATTCTATTTTGCCTATACTTTACAACAGAAAGGAGAACTATTATGACAACTACGCTCACTTGGTACGGACATGCCGCCCTAGGGCTTGAAACCGGCGGATACAAAGTCGCGATTGATCCATTCCTCAGCGGAAATCCTTCCGCCTCTATTACCCCCGAAGCGCTTGAAGCGGACTTCATTCTCGTCAGTCACGGACACAGCGATCATATCGGCGACAGCATTGAGATCGCCAAACGGACCGGCGCTATGGTCGTCAGCAATTTCGAAATTGCTGGCTGGTTCAACGACAAAGGCGTCGCTAAAACGCACGGTCAACAACACGGCGGCGGATTCAGGCATCCATTTGGTCATCTAAAATTGACGCTCGCTTTTCACGGGTCCGCCCTACCCGACGGTTCAAACGGCGGCAATCCCTGCGGATTTTTAATCACGACCAACGACGGAAAGAAACTATACTTCGCGCAGGATACCGCCTTATTCAGCGACATGAAATTAATCGGCGAAGTCGGGCTCGACCTAGCGGTGTTGCCTATCGGCGATAACTTTACAATGGGACCCGACGATGCCTTACAAGCGGTGAAGTTCCTTCAACCGAAAGCCGTCATCCCAATTCACTACAACACCTGGGAATTGATCGCCCAAGACGCCGACGCTTGGGCGCAACGCGTAATGAAAGAGACAACCGCCAAGGCGGTCGTGTTAAAACCTGGCGAGAGTTATTCTCTGTAAGGCTCAGAAACAAAAGAAGGACGCTCGGATGGGACGCCCAGCCACATCCCTATGTTTCCGCTTCGGAATTCGATAGTTGCCGCGTTTGCTTAAAAGACGCGTAAACGCTCTCTATCGTTAATTTTGCAGGCGTTCCCACTCGTTTAATTTCAGATCCATCTCGCGTTGCACGCGCCCATATTCAACGCCCAACTTCCCCGCTTCTTCGGGCTTCACAAACGGACTCTCCAACTGCGAGCCTAGATTCGCCAGCGTCGCTTCGAGTTCAGCAATGGCGTTTTCGAGTTCTTGCAACTTGGCGATCTTCCTTCTTTCCTCTTTCGTTGACGCATTTTTCGATTTGCGAGGTTGAGAATTGGAGATTGGAGAATTAGAGAGCAGAGATTGTTGCGTGATTTTTCGCTCTTCCTCTTTCTTTCTTTCCTCCTTCATCTGCGAATACGTCCCTTTAAATACTCTCATCGCAGACTCGTCGGGGTCAATCTCCCAAATTTGGGTAGCGAGCGCATCTACCAGATAACGATCGTGCGAAACCAGCAGAATTGTGCCTTTATATGAATCCAGCACCGATTGCAGAATCTCTTGCGAAGGAATATCAAGATGATTTGTCGGCTCATCGAGCAGCAACAGGTTCGTATCTTGCAAAGCAAGTTTTGCTAACGCTAGCCGTCCGCGTTCGCCGCCTGACAGCATAGCGACGCGCTTAAAGACGTCATCGCCGGAGAAAAGATATTTACCCAGATAATCACGCGCCTGATAAGGCAACATGCCCGACGCCGCAAGGACTTCGTCAAGGACAGTCTTCTCAAGGTCAAGTCCCTCATGCGCCTGCGCAAAATACCCAACGTGCAAACTCGCTCCTAAAACAACCTCGCCAGCCAAAGGAGCGAGTAAGCCAAGGATCGTTTTAAGGAACGTGGATTTACCCGCGCCGTTCGGCCCGATTAACGCCGCGCAATCGAGCCTTCGCAACTCGATATCGGGCGCGGCAAATAAGGATTTCTCAGGCGAGTCGTTTTCAGCGCGATACCCCACCTTCAAATCCTTTGTATTGATGACAAGATCGCCTGAACGATTCGTTGAACGCAGATGCAAATGCAAGTCGGGCGAAACGCGTTGCGGCGGACGAAGCGCGCGCACGCGGCGTTCGGCTTCTTCCACGCTAAAAGGCGACTGCGTCGTTTCAATGCCCAACTGCGCCCAATTCGCATTGACCGCTTCAATGCCCGCCTGCTCGATGGCTTGCACCATACGCGTGAGTCGCTTAAGCTTGCCTTTGGCTTGCAGCGTGTTCTGCCCCGCAATATTCTTCTTGATATATTCCAGCTCTTTGAGAAGCTTTTCTTTCTCGCTCTCAAAAATTTCAAAGCGATGCGCCCAACGGATCTCGCGCTCGTTCAAGTAGATTGTGTAATTGCCGCGATAAAATTCGGAGCCGCTGACCGCCATCTCAAGCAACGTGTTGCAAACGCGATCCAGAAAATAACGATCATGCGAAACAATGATCGCCGCGCCGTCCCACTGCGCAAGATATCCTTCAAGCCATTCCACGGCTTTAATGTCGAGATGGTTGGTCGGCTCATCGAGCAACAATAGGTCGGGGCTCGATAGCAGCAAGCGCGCGAGATGCGCGCGCGTGCGCTGCCCGCCAGACAATTGATCGAGCGGCATGTGAAAATCAGGTTGATTAAACCCAAGACCCGTCAATACCTGTTCAATGCGCGTTGGGTAGAAATATCCGCCGCGCTGTTCAAACTCATGTTGCGCGCTTCCATACTCGGCCAGCGCCTGCTCTCTTGTCTTCGAGTCTGACATCTCTTGTTCAAGTTTCTTCAGTTCGTCTTCCATGCGCATTAACTCAGCGAACGGTTCAAGGCAAACGTCCCAGAGCGAGCCTGTCAATTCAAAGTCCGCTTCCTGCGAGAGATAGCCGACGCGCAAACTTCTTGCCCGCGTGACAGTTCCGCTCGACGGTTCCTCTTGCCCAGTGAGAATACGCAGCAATGTCGTCTTGCCAATTCCATTGGGTCCAACGACAGCAAGCCGCGCGCCTTTCGCGATAGAAAACGAAACACCGGAGAATAAATCTTCCGCGCCGAAGGATTTAGAGAGAGAGGAGACAGTGATGAGGGACATAGGTCGCTTAAAATGCCCCCAAATTATAAAACAGACATGGATGAAATATTTGCCGCGCTTAAATTGTTGTTCTTATATCACTCATCAGAAACTAGAGTTTATCAACCATATTCCTACTAATACTAGGGAGATTTGAAATACAAAACCAGTTATAGAGGATGAAGAAAATTTTTGCAGGAGAAGCGTCACTGCTACGAGGACGAGGCCAAGTCCAACAAACAATAAACCCGGCTTAATATCTTTCGCCAGCGTTGCGTCTGTGTAGTTATTACAAAAGACTTGTACGCTATAAGAGTTTACATCTTTACCCAGCAGACAATCCTGCTTTACGGAACTTGCTTTCATGGCGGCTGAGATTGTCAATATTCCTCCATAGAGGAAGGCAATAATGCCAATAATTCCGCCAATGATTCCGATGATCGTTCCAGTTGTGGTTAGATCCATTTTGAAATTCCTTCTCAATGCCAGAATATTGAAATTATACAACAATCTTGTGCTTATTCACTTCTCCTCATCGCTTGCGTCAATATGACCCGGCTTCTCCTTGCCCAATTCCAACGAGCGTTGATACGCCGCCCAGACGGCGCGGGAGATGGCGGTGCGGAAGCCTGCCTTCTCTAGATAATACAACGCTTCGGCAGACGTTCCGCCGGGCGAAGTCACTTGATTGCGCAAAGTGGCGGGATGGCGTCCCGCTCGATCGTAAAAAGACGTCGAGCCTTTGATCGTCTGCAAGACAAGGCGTTCGGCAATGCGGCGCGGAAATCCCATGTGCACGCCGGCGTCTATCAACGCTTCGGCAAAAAGAAACACATATGCCGGACCCGTACCGGATAAAGCGGTCGCCATATCGAGGTAGCTCTCATCTTCCACGAAAACTTCCTCGCCAAGCGCGCGCAGGATGAAGCGCGCTATCGCATGTTGTTTCTCCGTCGTTTCCTTCGACGCCGTCCAAACGGTAATGCCTTCGCCGATCTGACCGGGCGTATTAGGCATAGAACGCACAATTGATTTGTGTTTCAAGCCCATGCCAATCTTCTTAATGCTTGCGCCTGCAATAATGGATAAAATCAGCGCGTCGGAACGGACGCCCTTCATTCCTTTCATGACTTCGCTAAGACGCTGCGGTTTGACCGACAGCGCAACTACATTCGCATTTAATGCGGCGGATATATTATCTGTCGTTGTTCTGATTCCATATTTCTTTCGTAATTCCGCGCCGCGTTCTTCGCGCGGACCCGATGCAATAATATTCTCAGGCAACGCGAGCTTCTTATTTAACAATCCTGCAATCATCGCCTCCGCCATCGCGCCGGGACCGATAAAAGCAATCTCTATATTCAACATACGCTTCTCCGTGAACGATTATAAACAAAAGCGAAGAAATAAAACGAGCGGACTATTGCGTCCGCTCGCCAATACTGATGTTTCAACGGCAATCTTAGGTGTACGCCATTTGTTCCACAGGTTGTCGCTTCTTCGTTCGCTTCATCTTCCTCAACAATTTCGCGGCAACCATCGTGTCACGCCGATTTTCTCCCGCGCGAATGACCAACTGCAAGAATTTACGATGATTATACGCTTTATCGTTGAGCAAAGAAAAATCGGCGGAGCCGGGCTCTTCGGGCGCGTAGAAAATTCCACAGTTAGGATTAATCTCAAGCATATAGAGCGTGCCATCCGCCGCCATGCGATAGTCGCAGCGAGCGTACCCATTTCCGCGCATTGTTTTAAATAATCGCGCGGTCTGCTCGCGCAACGTCTTCTCAATGCGTTTATCGCTCACCGCCGCCACCGACATCTTCTCGTAATCCACCCACTTCATATCGTAATGCTTGAACGATTCGCCGTCGGGAAAAATAAATTCAACCGGTTTAAATGTGATGGGGTTATTCGAGTCGTCAGGATTCTCCGCGATCAGACAGGTAAATTCACGCCCTTCAATAAATTCTTCAAGCAACGCGCGCCCAAACAGTTCGATCTCAATTCCTGTTTGAACTTTAAGCTGTTCTATATTTTCACAGCGCGAATCGCGCGTGATGCCAACGCTTGCGTATCCATGCGGCGGCTTAACCAATACCGGGAAGCGCAAACGCTTCGCCGCGCGTTCCACATCCTCGACGCGATCTACCATGACCCAATTCGGCGCAGGGACGTTTGCCTTCTTCGCAGAGGCTTTCATCTCCTGCCGCGAAGGATCAAAGAATTTTGAATCTGCGCCGGTAAACGCCGCATTGAGTTTCTCCATAATCTGTACCAGCCCAATGCCAGATAGCGGATCGTCGGGCGTACCGTCCACAAGATTGACAAATACGTCCACGCCTTCATCCATCAAATCGCGAATCTGTTTTTCGACATTCTGCGGGTCCACTTGATGATGCTTCCACTTGAGTCCATCCATGTGAGCGGAGGGATCGTAGGGCTTGTCGTTCGGGTCGTCCGGCAGGCTTGATAACACACAAAGATACATATTGAGTCCTTTTCCTTTTTCGATCAATCAAGACAATTTGTTTTCTCTCTGGCGTTATCTTGATTGCGTTATACGCTTCATTGTTAATTCATATATCTGTTGATCGTTGATTGAATTGATATATCGAATCATATAACAATAAACTATAACGATATGGATTGTATATCTATTATTCAATTTATGTAAAGGGTTTTAACGCATAAAATTATTTAAAATATTGCAAGGCATTGATTCAATATACGCAAGAGACAAACTGCCGCCAACTAAAAATAAATGATTGAAATAAAAACGCCGCGCAACGCGGCGTTTTTATTTGATTTCGATCCGTCTATTTCCAAAATTGCGGAAGATGTTCTTTATAAGCTGTCAGATAATCGTTCAAAATATTTTTAGCGGTATCCAGATCAGCGACGACAGGATCAAGCAACAAGCATTGCAAGGCTTTTTGATAATCGCCTTGCACAACGGCGTCTATGCCGAGTTGCGCGCTGACGATCTCACGCCGACACAACTCGGCAATCGGTTCGGGCAACGCGCCCATTTGAACGGATTGAATCCCAGCTCCGCCGACGTGCGCTGGCGTTTCCACAATAGCGTTCTGCGGCAAATTAGAGATCTGTCCATTGTTAGGCAGGTTAACCGCCAGATGATAATGGCTGCCAGCGCACGCCACATTCTCAATCATCTCCAGCGCGCCTTCAGAATCGGTTTCAAGCAAGCCGTCCACCGTCATGTCGCCGCTTGCCATTTTGTTCAATCGGTCCAAACTAAAATCGCGCACGCTCGCCATCAACTCCCAATCATACAAGCGGATGTTGTAACGCTCCCAAGGCTTTGTTTGCGGATCGCTCATCCAAGGCAGATATTCGCACAGGTGCGTATCGCCGGGGACGGGGAACAAGCCGAAGTCTTGAAAGATGCGTCGCGTCAACGGCTCAAACGATTCATCCAATTCAAAGAATCTTTTTCGTAAAAGCGGATATAAATCTTCGCCTGTGCGTTTATCGTGAACGGAAAGAATCCAGGTGAAATGATTCAATCCTGCCGCGCGAATATCCAGTTTCTTGACCGCCTGCGCAATGACCATTTGTTGCAAAGGATGTTGCATTACGTCGGCATGCATACCTTCCAACCCATCGGGGATCGCGATGTCGAGTTCCTTCGCCAATGCTGCGCCCGCCATACAATAACCAAGATAAATTTGATGGCATAAGCCAGCCGCTTTGATCTTGCTGTAACGGTTAATGAGATCGCAAATGCGCGTCATTGGATTAGTGAAGTTAATGAACCACGCTTCAGGGCAGGCTTGCTCCATATCACGCACAATTTCCAAAACAGGTCGGATGTTGCGCGCGGCGTGCACGAAACCGCCAGGTCCGCCATTTTCGGCGTAAGGTTGACGCACGCCGTATTTAAGCGGAATTTCAAAATCAGATTTCCATAATTCTTCGCGCGGTCCCACTTCAATCGCAGAGACTACATAATCGGTATCTTGCAGCGCGTCTCTATGGTGCGTGTGCGCGTGGATCGTGAATTGCGAATCCCATTCGCGGTTGAGGCGTTCTGCGAGTCGTTGAACGATGTCGAGGGTGTCGGCGTTGCGATCCACGAGCGCGAGCGTGGAGCCTTTGAGTTTTTGCGAGCGCATGATGGCGGAAAGGGTGTTCTCGCCGAACGACGCCGAGCCTGCGCCGATGACTGTGATTTTTGTCGGGAGGGTCATTTTTATTCCTTCGCTGCTATTTTGGAAGTTGATTGCGGAAAGTATACTCGTCATTGAAAGATGTTTACAAACCCAACAAAATTAACCGCCAAGACCGCGAGGAGCAAAAGGCTTTCTTTGCGCTCTTCGCGGTCTTGGCGATTCAAAAGATTTGTCTGATGTTAATTGAAGAAACGTTGTTTATTCATACCGCAACGCGTCCACGACATTCATCCGCGAAGCCTGGCGGGCGGGGATGAACGCGGCGAAGATTCCGAAGATGAGACCGATGGCAATGCCGATCAAGATTCCAGCGGTGGGGAAAACGAAGCCCAGAGGAAAGATGGATTCCAACGCAATAACGATCACATAGCCCAGATAGAGTCCGCCGAAAATGCCGAAGGCGGTGCCGATGGCGGAAAGCAACAGGGCTTCGCTGACAATCATAGCGCGGATCTGTTTGCGCGTGCCGCCCACTGCGCGGATCATGCCAATCTCGCGCGTTCGTTCGATCACACCGATGGTCAGCGTGTTGATCATCGCGATCAGAGATGGAATCGCCAGCACGAAGAATAAAATATACAACGCGGAAAAGGTCGCGTCCAGTTGAGATTTCATTGTGTTGTAGTATTCCACGCCCGAAATTACTTTGAAGGTCGGGTAGTTTGCGGACAACGCTCGAATGGCGGCATCGGCGGCTTGACGGTTAGCATCCTTTTTCAAATTCAATTGAATGAAAACATCATCCTGCACGCCGAAATCTTTTTTCATGTTGTCATGCGAAATATATCCAGTGGTCACTTTGGCGTTGAGCATATCCGTCGCCACAGCCACAATACGGTAATCGAAAGAACCGTCAGGCGTGACGATGTTCACCGTATCGCCAACATTTTTCTTCAACGCCGCCAACAATGCGCCATTCACGATCATGTTGCGCCCTTCATCTAACGACGCGTAAGCGGACACCTCGTCGGCGAAAATATTTGTTTGGAAGAACAAAGCCGATACGCGCGGGAAGGCAACGGGGTCCATCGAGAGCAACGAAATCAGTTGTCCGTTCGAGACCGCGCTGGAATAGCGAAGCGCGCTCACTTCATCAACGCCGTCAATATTTTTTAATTGCTCGGCAAAATCTTTATTTGCCCCCACATTACTGCTCCATAGCGCAATGGATGGCGGAATAAAAAGATAATCACTGCCGAGGTTGGCGCGGATCAGATCGTATAACGTAAATGTGAGGCTTGAGATCATCCCGCCGATGGCGATGATCACCGTCAACGCGAGCATGGTGGTGCTCGCTGTCACCGCCGCGCGCGAGGGTTGGCGAGTCAAGTTGCCCTGCGCCAGATCGCTGATGCCGCGCCGCGCGTAAAACAACGCCAGAATTTTCCCAAACAACAACGCAAGCGGACGCACCAGTATCGGCGTAATTAAGACCAAGCCCAAAAGGAAGAAAAATCCGCCTGGCATGATGAACTCAGCGCGACCTGAAAAAATCGCCAGCAGAGTCAGAATGATAATAACCGCGCCTCCGACCGCGCCCCAGCCTGCTCGCCCTTCAAATAACTTTTCATTGGCTGACGGTCGCAACGCTTCAAGCGGAGTTACGCGGCTGGCGCTGAGCGCAGGGAACAGGCCCGCCGCCACCGTGACGCCCACGCCTAACGCAATGGAAACGATGACCAACGTCGGCGAGATAACAGGCTCGCCAATTTGCAAATTCAAAAATTGAGTCATCATCGGTCTCATCGCTTTGACAATGCCCGCGCCCATAAAGTAGCCAAAGAAAATTCCCAAGCCTGTGCCGAGGATGCCTTGAAATAATCCTTCCGCGAGGATAATGCCGATGATGGTTTTGCGATTCGCGCCCAGTGCGCGCAACATGCCAATATCGCGGCGGCGTTCTGCCACAATGGTGCGGAAGGTGTTGAAGATGATGAATCCGCCCATGAAGAGGGCGAACACGCCGAACAAGTTCATCATGGCTTGACCTAATTGCAATGACGCGAACATTTGCGTATCGGCGCTGATCTGTGTGCCGACCGCGTAATTCTTGCCGAACGCGTTTTGAATATTGGTTTGAATTTCGTTGCGGCGTTCCTCCGAAGCGAAGGTTTCGATGACGATATCAATCGTGTTCACCTTGCCGCTTTGATTCGTAATGGTTTGCGCCGTCGGCAGGTTCACCAAAATTTCTTCGTTGCCTGGCGAGGTGCGGGCTGGCAAAATGCCGACGATGGTTAATTCAGTTGTGCCGTCCACGCTGGGGATGCGGATTGTGCCGCCCAAATGAGCGTTGAGCGAATCGGCCAGCGTACGCGAAATGATGACCGCGTTCGTGTCGGCGTCTTCGAGGTAACGTCCCTCCACGAGCGGATATGCCCGCACGGAGCGAGCCGCTTCGGGAATCACGCCGACGAGGGACAACGCAGTTACCTTGTCGGGTTGATTCGAATCGTCGTCGTAAAAATCGGCGGGGATGTTGACCACGCGAGTCAATGACGGGGAATACGCCCGCACGCCATCGGCATTTTTCAATTGATCGGCGACGGAAATGGAAAACGGTTCGCCTGAAATGTGAGTCGCGCTGAAATCCACCAAGCCCGACGCGCCTTGCACGTTGGCTTGCAGAGATTCGATCATGGTCGGCAGAATAATGTTCATGCCGAAGATCACCAGCACGCCAAAGACAACTGCCAGCGTAGTGAGGAAGGTTCTTAATTTTCGTCCGCCGAGGTAGCGGTACGCGAGGGTGAGTTCGATGTTCATGTGTAGTCTCCTAGTCGCTAGTCACCTAGTCTCCTAGTTGTTTCATTTTCTCCATAACATCTTCCGCGTTCTTTCCGTTCTTCTTTTCAAGCAGAGTTTCATCCACCACTTTGCCGTCTTTGAGGAAGATGATGCGATTGGCATACGCCGCAATGCGCGGATCGTGCGTCACCATGACGATCGTCCTGCCGTATTGTTTGGACACGTCTCGCAATAGACTGGCGATCTCGTCGCTGGAGCGGGTGTCTAAATTCCCAGTCGGCTCGTCGGCGAGGATCAGTTCGGGGTCGGCGACCAAGGCGCGGGCGATGGCGACGCGTTGTTGTTGTCCGCCAGAAAGTTGATCGGGGCGATTCATCAAACGGTCGGACAAGCCAAAGCGGGTCAGCCACTCGGTCGCTTTCGAATTTGCTTCGGCAGGTTTGACCCCGTCCAACGTGACGGGCAGGGCGGCGTTTTCAACCGCACTCAACACAGGGATGAGATTGAAGAATTGAAAGATGAAGCCGATCTTGCGGCGGCGCAGTTCGGTGAGTTTATCGTCGTTGAGGTCGGTGAGGTTATGCCCGCCGATTAGCACATGACCTTCGCTGGGTTTATCCAGCCCTCCGAGTAGATGAAGCAATGTAGATTTGCCGCATCCGCTCGGTCCCATGATGGCGACAAATTCGCCTTCTTTGATGGTGATGTTGACATGGTCGAGCGCAGTAATTTTTGTACTGCCTGCGCCATAGGTTTTCGTTAATTTTTCTGCTTGAATGTTAGACATGGTTGCTCCAGAGATAGAGAATAGAGATATAAAAAGTGGAAAGTGAATTATGTAGTTGGCGGCGAATGCGTTGAACCCCCACCCTCTTTTTTCGGTCTGCCCCTTCGGCGAATCTCCACTTCATCAAGCGGTTGTTTCTTGATGGATTCGATCCGCATCTCGATCATGTCAAGCCAGCGCAGGTCGGCTTCGAGGTGCATGATAATTTTATCGAGCAGGAAAATTTTCGCCAGTTGAGTCCGCGCGTCGTAACGATCGCGTTGCGCGGTGGCGTCGTGCAGTTCCTGAAATAATTTTGCGCGTTGCGTTTGGATGACCTTCGCGGGATCCGCTTCGCCCGAAATTAAACCGATCATCAACTTCACATAAAATTCATCGCGTTGATGTTCGCTTGGCGTTCCCTCCGCGAACCATTCTTTGAGCGCGTGGCGTCCATCGCGGGTGATGGCATAAATGCGGCGGTCTGGTTCGCGCCCCTCGCCGATATCGGACTTCGTCTGCACCAAGCCCGATTCTTCAAGACGGTCGAGCGTGGTGTAAATCTGAGCGGGTTTTACATCCCAGCTGGCTTCGCCCACCACAGCGGAGAAGGCGACGCGCAGTTCATACCCATGACGCGGCTTTTTGGCAAGCAAACCCAAGATAGCGTTTCGGACGGACATCCAACCTCTATAAAATAGTAAACGGGTGACTAATTTTCAAATGAGCGAAATATTATACGAGTTACTATTTTTTGTCAAGGGGCGGATTAAACCCCCGCTTCACGCCCGACTTCCGCTTGCCTCGCCTCCGAGAAGCCAAATCTCTCCCACAGCATTTTCACCATCAACCCTGCCCGCCAAAATGCGACCGCCGCCATGCCATGCGCTAGCACTGCGAACAGCGGCGGTTTTTGAAATGTGTAATATGTCCAGCACTCGCGAGTGGTGCCCCACAGTTCGAGATAATATCCCAGCCCCGAACCTGCGATGAACGTGAGTAATGCAAAGCGATGATCTGTGGGGGTGAGAATTAAGAGAGTGCAGAGAATTGTTGCGAGCCATGTAAAGGACTTGTCAAAGGTCGGGGCGACGAAGACCAGCATCAAGGTCAGAAAGGAGGCGAAGGTAAGCCAATAGAGAATAATGAATGCAGAAGGATGAAGGATGAATTGGAGACGCTTTCCAATTTTGTTGATCATCCAATTGAGGAAGCGAGTAATGCGGTCAATCGAAAGACTCGCGATGGGCCAGGCGGGGATGATCCACAGCGGCGGTCGTTCGGCGGTGTAATAATGCCAGAGATTCGTTTGCGTTCCCCAACTTTCAATCGCCAACCCGCCGCAGACGCCGACGAAGACGATGAGCAAATCGGTCTTGAGATCCGCGCGGGCGATGATGGTGACCGACATGAACCCGAAGATGCCAAGCAGGAGCCAATCCATGTAACGCCACCACGCGCCGTTCCAGTCCACATATTTGAGGTATTCCTCCGCGAGGGGCCACCAGATGTAGACGATGAGGAAGACCGTGAGGAGGAATCCGCCCAAGAGGATGGATGAGTCGCGTGTCCAAAATTGTTTGAGCGCGATGCGGAATTCAGCCATGAGAAAATTATAGTCGAGGGATTTATCGCGAGATCAGTTCTTCAAAGGCGCTGCAGATTAAAACAGTTCGGCAAACGTTCGCCTTTCAATCCGGCGATCAAATTCTTTGCCGCGATCCACGCCATTTTGTCGCGCGCCGCTTTGCTTGAACTGGCAATATGCGGCGTGACGATGATATTATCGAGTGCAAATAGCGGATGGTTAAGCGGCAAAGGTTCGGGCTCGGTTACATCCAAACCTGCGGCGAAGATGCGTTTCTCTTTAAGAGCGCGATATAGCGCTTCAAGGTCCACAACCGGACCGCGCGACGTATTTACCAACACCGCATTCGGCTTCATTTTCGAGAGCGCATCCGCCGCGATCATATGGCGCGTTTCATCCGTCAGCGGAGTGTGCAGCGATAGAAAATCCGATTCTTCAAGCAAAGTCTCAAACTCCACCCGAGTCGCGCGCACATCGGAAGGCGACTTTGTTTCCAGCGGATCATAATAAATAACGCGCATATCAAATCCCGCTGCGCGACGCGCCATCGCTTTCCCTACGCGCCCAAAACCCAGCAAGCCAAGCGTAGCGTCCTTCATTTCCAAACCAAGCAACGCCATCGGCTGCCAGGTCTTCCACGCTCCACTGCGCGCATAACAATCCGCCTCCGGAATACGTCGTCCAGCGCTCATCATCAGCGCAAACGCAAAATCGGCGGTGACGTCGGTCAGCACATCGGGCGTATTGCCTACCGAGACGCCCCGCGCCGTCGCCGCAAGCACATCAATATTGTCACAGCCGACCGCGAAATTACTGATCACTTTAAGTTGAGGTCCGATCGCATCCATCATGTCGCCGTCGAACAGATCCGTGAGCAGGCACAAAACGCCTTCCACGCCGCGCGCGCGCCGCAAGAAATCATCGCGACTTGGCGGCAGATCGCCATCCCACAAATCCACATCGCAGAAATCAGCGATCAGATCGAAACCCTTTTGGGGAATTTGTCTTGTTACAAATACTTTCGGTTTTGACACGTTAACTCCAAGAATGCTTCTGATATGATAACAGAGATGGACATAAATCGTTGCGCAACGCACAGCTTGAACGATGCGCGCATTTTGCGGATTCTTTCCGCCGCATTAAGCGCGGTTGACCCATATCGCACGGTGAAAAATCATTTGCCGAAAATGGATGGCAACATTTATGGTCTCGCCATTGGAAAAGCCGCCGTTCCGATGATGACTGCCTTAGCCGAATCGATTCAACTTTCGGGTGCGCTCGCTATTAGCAAGCACGCTTCATCCGCTTCGACTCCACTCAGCGCGGACTTTAGTCTGATTCCTCTCCTCCTCAGTGGGCATCCCATCCCCGACGCGCGCTCCGTCCACGCAGGTGAACGCGCAATTGAATTTGTTTCTTCGCTAAAAGAAGATGACACGCTCGTTTGCTTGATCTCAGGCGGAGGCTCGGCATTGATGACCGCGCCGTTGATCTCGCTTGACGAGTTGCAAACGCTCACATCATCTTTGTTGGCATCTGGCGCGACCATCAACGAAATCAACACCATTCGCCGCCACTTGGACAGAGTCAAAGGCGGATGGCTTGCACGCGCGACGAAAGCCAAAATCATCAGCCTGATCCTCTCCGACGTGATCGGCAACCCATTCGAAGCCATCGCCTCAGGTCCCACTGCGCCCGACCCGACTACAATAGAAGACGCTCGCCTCATTTTTGAAAAGTTTTCATCCAGCCAACCAACAATTCTCCAATTCTCAAATTCTCTTGTTGAGACCCTCAAACCCAACGACCCCATCTTTTCTCGCGTGCAAAACATCATTATCGGCGACAACAAACTTGCGGCGGTCGCTGCGATGGAACAAGTACAACGCGAAGGATTCAATTCTGAAATCTTGACCAACGAATTACAAGGTGAAGCGCGTGAGGTTGGCGTGATGTTGGCAACAAAACTACGAGATGAAATTTCAAAACGTCCGCGTCCATTTTGCTTGATCGCGGGCGGAGAAACAACCGTCACTATTCGCGGCGACGGCAAAGGCGGACGAAATCAAGAACTCGCGTTAGCCGCAGTGAATGAACTGCGCGATTTGCCAAATGTGATGTTGATCGCGCTTGCAACCGACGGCGAGGATGGTCCCACCGATGCGGCGGGCGCGGTGGCGACGGGGGAATCGGCTCGAAGGGCGAATCGGCTAGGGTTAAGCGAGGCAGACAGCCTGTCGAGAAATGACTCGTATCCGTTCTTCGAGTCGCTTGGCGATCTGATCCGCACACATCCAACAGGCACGAACGTCAACGATTTGATTTTTCTTTTTGCAATGTGATGAGTTAAACCTTTCTTTGCCACAGAGAACACAGAGATTTTGAGTTTTTCTCAGAGCGCTCTGTGATCTCTGTGGCTGAACGATCTTAATTCACAACTGGCTTGTGATAAACTCTTGAAATGCTTGCCCGCGTTTTTTCTTGCGCCGTTATCGGACTCGAAGGCGTCATCGTCGAAGTGGAAGTGGATTATTCCAACGGCTTGCCCGCCGTCATTATCGTGGGCTTGCCCGACGCCGCCGTGCAAGAGAGCCGCGAGCGCGTGCAGACCGCCGTCAAAAACGCGGGTCTGCATTTTCCCCGTCATCGCATCGTTGTCAATTTATCGCCCGCGTCCATTCGCAAAGAGGGACCCGCGTACGACCTGCCCATCGCGCTCGGCGTGATCATCCTTTCGGGTCATCTGCCGCACGATGTTGTTGACAACACGCTCGTCGTCGGCGAACTTTCGCTCGATGGAGTCGTGCGCCACACGCGCGGAATTTTACCGATGGCGGCAACCGCGCGCGCCAACGGATACAAGCGGATGTTCGTGCCCGAGGCGGATGCGCCCGAAGCGGCTTTGATTCCCGACCTCGAAATTTATCCTGTGCGGACGCTTGCGGATCTTTACAACCATCTATCTGGTCGCAGTTTACTTCAGCCTTATCAACCCTCGAGCAACGACGCGCTCGAGCCGTTGTTCACGCCGACAGATTTTTCCGAGATCAAAGGACAGGAACACGTGAAGCGCGCGCTCGAAGTCGCCGCGGCTGGCGGACACAATGTTCTTATGGTTGGAAGCCCCGGCGCAGGAAAAACGTTGCTCGCGCGAGCCATGCCCGGTATTCTGCCTGAAATGTCCCTCGAGGAATCGCTGGATGTGACAAGAATCTTTTCAGTAGCCGATCAACTTCCCGCGGGGACGCCGCTCATCAAACATCGTCCGTTCCGCGCGCCGCATCACACCATTTCACACGCGGGACTCGTCGGCGGCGGAAACATCCCCAAGCCCGGAGAAATATCGCTTGCTCACAGGGGCGTTTTGTTTTTAGATGAGTTCCCCGAATTTGGTTCGCGTGTCCTCGAAGTGATGCGCCAACCGATGGAAGATAAAGTCGTCACCATCAGCCGCGCCAAAGGCTCGTTAACTTTTTCAGCCAACTTTCAATTGATCGCGGCGATGAATCCTTGCCCGTGCGGTTACTACGGCGACTCGCAAAAGCCATGCACCTGCGCCGCCCCTGTTGTGACGAAATATCAAAAACGAATCTCAGGTCCGTTGCTCGACAGGATTGACATCCACATCGAAGTCCCGCGCGTGGATTATGAAAAGTTGAGCGGAGATCGTGTGGGGGAATCCTCCGCGTCCATTCGCCAGCGCGTGCAAGCGGCGCGAAATATTCAGCAACAGCGGTTTGCAGGTTCGCAATCCGATATTATTTGCAACGCCGATATGCGCGTGGGAGAGATACGTCAATTTTGCCAGTTGCAGGACGAAGGTCAGAGCCTGATGCGTGCGGCGATGAGCCAGATGAATTTGTCGGCGCGGGCATATCATCGTATCTTGAAGTTATCGCGCACCATCGCGGATTTAGCGGGGAGCGAGGAGATTCAGTCCGCGCATTTGGCGGAGGCGCTGCAGTATCGTCCGAAGTTGATGATGGGGTCGGTGTGATGAGGACAATGTAGGCGCCTCCCTGATTTAATCGTCTAATCTGAATCCCCACAATGTGTTGTAAGCCATAAGTTGCTTGCCGCATTAAAAGTTTTTTACTCCTGTAGAATCAACCGCGCAAAGCAATGTTTCGGCATCCACCACTGCTTTCAACTGTGGCTTGACTTGTACCGCCATATCGAAAAACACTTTTGCGCAAGACTGGATATCCATATTATCGCGTCGACTGTCTGGGATGGGAGTCGCTTCGAGAAACCGGAGCAGGTTTACGATCCGGAACGATGCGAGCCTGTCCCGTCTCGATCGTGGAATGATGACCGACGCCGCTATAAAATGCAAAACGCGCGAGGGATTGCATCACCACTTCAGCGCTATCCCAGTAAGGCTGCCACTTCTTGGGGATTTTTGTTTTTGGCAAAAGGGTAAATCCCACAGTTCCCGTGAAACCGGTTGCCGCGCCGCGTGTCAAGCTTTTAATCTTTGTAAGAATCAAAATGTTCCGATACTCCTACGCTATTGCCTTGGGGCATATGTGAAGGAGATTGAGATGTAATGTCTTTTCACTATAGACAGAGGATGCTGTTCATGAGAGAATCCCATCGTCACAACTAATTTTGACATGCGGGAGAATATCTATGCCAGCCACCCTAACGATTGAATTACCCGGAGAAAAATCCATCACGGTGGATTTGAAACAAAATACGCTTTCATTGGGGAGACTTACCGGAAACGATATTATCCTTGAATCCAATGTTGTTTCGCGCGAACACGCCAGTTTGGAACGACGTGTTGAAGGTTGGTGGTACCGCGATCTCGATAGCAAAAATGGCACATATTTGGATGAAAGGCAGATCCGCGAGATAAAACTTCAAGATAAGATGAAACTGCGATTAGGCAGGGAACCGAAAACTGCAGTTTTCATCACTTTTCATGACTCAACGGGAGAATATTCATCCTCGCGCCCGGCTGGAAGAGAAACGATACTCGAAAGGGCAACTTCAACAACAGGATATGTGCATCTTCGCGGCGCTGCTCCAACCAAGCAGGGGAGACAGATCATCGGACGCGGAAAAGAAGCGGATATTCAACTCAAATCCCCTGTCATCTCGCGGGAACATGCCTCCATCCAGCCGGGGACGCCCGAATGGAACATCACCGACCTCGGCAGCAAAAATGGAACCTTTCTCAATGGGAGGCAAATTACACGCACCGAGCGGCTGAAAGCCGGGGATGTAATCCAAATCGGACCATTCCGATTGGATTACGAAGGAAATGGAATTGTTACTCAATACACCGCCTCGCGCGGTCTGCGAATAGATGGCAACAATCTCGTCCGGGTTGTTGGAAAAGGCTCAAAGCAAAAGAAGATACTCAACAATATCAGTATTTCCTGTTACCCGCAGGAGTTTATCGCGTTGGTAGGTGGAAGCGGTGCGGGTAAGTCCACACTTATGAAGACATTGAGCGGGCTCATACCGCCTAAAGGCAAAGTACTTGTGGAAGGGGATAACCTGTATGAAAACTACGATGCCTACCGCACGATGATCGGGTATGTGCCTCAAGACGATATTCTGCATTCGGACTTGAAAGTGCAGGAGTCATTGGAATATTCCGCCCGCCTGCGCCTACCGTCTGATACATCTGAGGCTGAAATTCGAAGCCGAATTGACGATGCACTAACAAAAGTAGAACTGACTGCACAACGAGACCAGGTCATTTCGAGTTTGAGCGGCGGACAGAGAAAACGCGCCAGCATCGCTGTTGAGTTACTCGCAGACCCGCCATTATTCTTTTTGGATGAACCCACCTCAGGTCTTGACCCTGGTTTGGAGAAGAGTGTAATGCAAACTCTGCGTAAACTGGCGGATAACGGCAAGACCATCATTCTGGTCACCCACGCCACAGCAAATATTACCGAATGTCACCAAGTCGCTTTTCTTTCGCATGGGCGGCTGGTCTATTTTGGACCTCCCGGAAAAGCATGTGAGTTTTTTCTTGTAGAAAACAATGACTTTGCCGAAATCTATAATCGCATCAGCGATCCCGAACCGGGAAAAGCTCGCGAAAACGCAGAAACTTGGGAGAGAAAATATAGAACATCCTCATTCTTCAAGCAGGTGCAGGAGCGTTTTCAATCAGGCGCCAGCGGCAAGAATGTTTCGCAAAGAAAACGATCAGGACAGCAGTTTTCCATTCTCGCTTATCTGTACCAATTCCTACTCCTCACTAGGCGATATTTCTCGCTGATCTTCCGTGACCGGATGCTTCTAATCATCCTTCTGGCAGTGATGCCGTTGCTGGCTTTACTCATCCTCGGCATCGCAGACGCAAGCTGGCTCACCGGCGATACGCCTGTTGCGATAAGTCAGCAACTGGCATCTGAAATGGCGTCGGGCGAAAGCAGCGCCAGCTACTTTGTGGTTGGCAACGCGCAAAAATTATTGTTCATCATGGCGCTGACCGCAGTCATGCTGGGCTTGTTCTCATCGGCGTATGAGATCGTTAAGGAGCGCTCGATCTACCAGCGCGAGCGGATGGTCTTCATGAAATTGATTCCCTATCTTGCCTCCAAGGTTGTGCCGCTGGGGATTTTCGCCGCCTTTCAATGTTTTCTTTTCCTATTGGTTATCGGTTTGAAGGTGAAATTCCCATCGTCCGGAGTTGTCCTGCCGGTTGTGTTCGAAATGTACCTGACGATCTTCCTCGCAGTGTTGACCGCCATCAGCATGGGGTTGTTTATCTCCGCGCTCTCGCCCAACCAGAACATGGTCACATACATTATTCTCGGCATATTATTCCTGCAGATCACCTTCGCGGGAGTGATCTTCGAATTGCCGGGCGCGGCGAAAATCTTCTCGTCCATCACCCTGACGCGCTGGACAATGCAAGCCCTCGGCTCCAGCGCGGACCTCGAAAAACTTGACACGTTATCCCTAACCCGCTTCCAGCCGGATCCGATCACGCAGGAGGTTTCGGTGGAGGTGGAAAAACCCGATCCGAATTGGGAACCGGTCACGGTCATGACTGAGATGAAGCAGATTCTCGGCTGTAGCGCCCCGGTCGCCATGCCGACAGTTGTGGAAAATGAATTGGTGACTGTTAATGAGACGGTCATCCGAACCGTCACAATAGACGATCCTGACCCGGTTGAGATTCGAACCCCGTATGGATTTACTTTGAATTACAAGAGCAGTATCCTCAATCTGATCGGAAACTGGTTCATGTTGGGGGCGCTCTCTGTCTTGTTCCTTGCAGGTACGTTAATTATCCTGAAATATCAGGATATAACCTGATTGAGCGGTAAAATTAGCAGAATGTAATTACGCGGCAAAACAGGAGAATGCACATGGGAAGTCTGATCGGACAATCTTTGGGGCGTTATCACATCCTTGAACAACTGGGCGAAGGCGGCATGGCAACCGTGTACAAAGCCTACGACACGCGCCTCGAAACGGATGTGGCGGTCAAAGTCATCCGCACAGAGAATCTGGCGCCAAGCACGCTTGAGCGGTCGCTGAAACGCTTTGAACGTGAGGCAAAAGCGCTGGCGCGGCTAACGCATCCCAACATCGTCAAAGTGACAGATTTTGGCGAGGATGAAGACAAGCCCTACCTTGTGATGGAGTATCTGCCTGGCGGGACGCTCAAGCAGAAACTGGGAAAACCTATGCCGTGGAATGAATCTATTTCCATTTTGTTGCCCATTGCAAGGGCGTTAGATTTTGCCCATCGTCAGAACATGATCCATCGCGACGTGAAGCCATCCAATATCCTCATCACCGCCGATGGCGAGCCAATGCTAACAGACTTCGGCATCGCCAAGATCCTGGATCTGGAAGAAACCGCCGATCTCACAGGAACGGGTATGGGCATCGGCACGCCTGAATATATGGCGCCCGAGCAGTGGACGGGAAAGACCTCCGTCTTCTCCGATCAATATGCGCTGGGTGTGGTGTTGTATGAAATGCTGACCGGACGCAAGCCGTATTCTGCCGATACCCCCGCCGCGATATTGCTGAAACAAGCCACCGAGCCGTTGCCGAGACCAAGCCAGTTTACCCGCGATCTGCCCGAAAAGATGGAAAAGCTTCTGCTCAAGGTTTTGGCGCGCAATCCTGAAGATCGTTATGGGAGTATGGCAGAGTTTGCAAAAGCGCTGGAGAGCGCGCTAAGCGGACAACAACCACCCGCCAGCGAACAGACGCCAAAACGTAAAGTTGCCGCGCCTCGCCCAAAGATGGAAGACAAGAGCCGCCCAGGACCTGTCGAGGCAGTGAAAGTACATGATACGCAAGCAACGGTTGACCAGCAATGGAAAGACTCTGCGCCGAAGAAAGAGCCGGCGGGACTAAAATTATCCAAAACGGATTTGCCCATTGTGCTATTATTCGTTGGAGGCGTGATTCTTATTGGAATAATCGGCTTGATTAATGCGCTGACAAGTAATTCGAATCGAAATACGACTGTCTTTCCAACAGACACGCCTATGGTCATAGTGACTACAACACGATCTCCCTCTACCAATACTCCCAAACCGCCGACCCACACCCCTACGCCAGAATCTTCCTCTACCAGTACTCCCTGGCCAACGATACCCCCCTTTACGCCAGAGATTGGCTCCTTCATTGAATCTGATGGCGTGACCATGATGTTCGTCCCCGCCGGCGCGTTCTCGATGGGTAGCGATAGCGGCTATGGTGATGAAAAACCGATTCATTCCGTTACGCTGGACGCCTACTTCATTGATAAATACGAAGTGACCAACGCCGCCTACAAACGCTGTGTGGATGCGGGCGTTTGCAACCCGCCGCTGGATGCCGGTTCGCGCACCCGCTCCAGTTATTACAGCAACCCTGAATTTGACAAATACCCCGTCATCTACGTGGATTGGAACATGGCAAACACCTACTGCGCATGGCGCAGCGCGCGCCTGCCCACCGAAGCCGAATGGGAAAAAGCCGCAAGGGGGTTGGATGGGCGTACCTATCCGTGGGGCGAAAATGTTGATTGCGATAAAGCCAATTACAACTTTTGTGTTGGCGATACAACCAAAGTCGGTAGTTACTTGGATGGCGTCAGCCCATACGGACTATATGATATGGCTGGCAATGTTTTGGAATGGGTAGCGGATTGGTATGATTCGGATTATTACTCCAACTCTCCTTTCTCCAACCCGCTGGGTCCGAGTTCGGGATATTATCGCGTGCTGCGGGGCGGCTCGTGGTATGCGTGGTGGTATGGCTACGGTAACGACGTCCGTTCTGCGTATCGGTGCTACGGCGGCGTCCCTGGCTGCATCGGTGGCCTCATCGGTTTCCGTTGCGCCCGTGGCACATCCCCGTAGGGGGCTCTCTTCCATGATTCTGGTTTCTGTTCTCTGAGGTTCTGCGAGCGAAGCGAGTTCTGAATCCCTCTCGCCGAAGGCGAGTCATTCAAAAAAAGAAAACGTCCCGAAGGTTTCCTTGAACGCCATAATCGAGTCATTCAAACCTTCGGGACGGTGGATAGAATGGGCAAAACCTACAAAAACTTTTACCCGCAAATCTATGATCTGCTTAATTTATGGCAGGTGTAAAAATACGGCGTGAGGCAAACGCGCTAATTGCCTTCCCCAAACCTCAGCGCCACTCCATTTCTTCCAAAAATGATCTCATCCCCATCCTGCAAGGGATACGGCTCGCGCGCCGTCAATTGATGTCCGTTCAGCCATGTGCCGTTCACACTGCCATAGTCAGTGAGTAACCATTCGCCCTTCTTTTGCTCCAACAAAGCGTGCTTGCGGGAGACGATCTTGCGCGCGTCGAGGGGCGTCAAATCAATATCCACGAGAACGCCGCGCTTCACATCCCTGCGGCCGATGATGAGTGAATTTGCATCCAACGGGAAAATCTGCCCTGTCTCCGTTTCCAAGAACGCCTGAGATTTGATCTTGCGAGAGGGCGGCGCATCCTTCTCGAGGAGAAGTTGCAGAGTAAAGCCGTCCAGCACACTGGCATTTCCCAGAGTGGACTGAGAGGGAATCCGTATCAACCCGCGCTCGGTCTTGACAATGAGAGTGTATTGCCCTTTTCCCGCCTTATCCACCTCCAGCGCCTGCGCAACGGCATTCGCCAAAGCATGGTTGGGAACATCCAATGGAAGAGCCAGGTCAAAACGAGTTTTCGAATCGGTCTCTACGGTGACGACAACGTGGGTCATGAAGAATCAGCGTTACAGCGCAAAAGTTTCAAGTTTTTTTTGCAGGGTTTGTTGGTTCACCGTCCACGCTTTGCCTATCGAGGCGTCGTCAGTGGCAGGAAATTCGAACAGCCAGTTTCGTTTTGAACTGCCCAGAAACATCATCATCTGCTTATTCATTGTTGCCATTTTTTGCATATCTGCTTCAGCGTCTGCCGCCATGCGCAGGATTGTTCCACGAATGGTTTGATGCGCCAGATCCTCAGCCAAATTTTGTGCGTCTAAATCGGGAAGTCCAGCCTGTGATAGGATTCTTGAAATGACGCCCGTTTTTTCATTTCGCAAGGCGTCTCCTAAAACGCCCGGTGTAATAGACCATTTATGCTCTACCGTATTGATTTCCTTCTCTTTGTTTGCGTGAAAAGTGTCGTTCAAGTAGGATGGGAGCGACTTGTAGCCTCCATGTTCCAGCACATGCACAACCCCAGCCTGGATGGAATGTGATGTGAAAGATTTTCCCTTTTGCACATGCACCGTCGCGCCAACTTGCTTGCCGTCTCGCACACGGCTGATTTGCAAAATGTAGTCAAAACGGGCAAGAGGAAATATAGCCTGCTCTAATCCGCTTTCAAGTATTGGGCTCCCTTTATCAGAAATGGATGCCAAGCCGCGCGCCAGCATCGAATGGCTCGCGCTGGATAAACGGCTTTCGATCTGGGATTCCGTTAGATTGTCATAAATTGATTCCAGTAATCGCCGTCCCATCTCGGGGCGATTGATCAAACCTAGAGCCATGGCGAGTTCTTCCAGCCCCAGGCTGTGTAATGTAAAAGATTTATCCAATTTAGTCATGATTACCTCTGTATATCTATATTGCATAAACTTGAGCGCTTTGTATGACTGGATCAAAAGCGCGATCTACGGTCTCGGCGGCTTTTCGAATTCCCCTCCCTGAACTTTCGAGTAGAGAACCACCTGTTTTGACCATAGAATCCTTGACCCCCGAAGATTCTGCCGCCTTATAGCCCTTGTCCAGTATATTCTCAATTACATAAGAGCCTCCCCACCAAATTGCTAAACCTCCGGCCGCAACCACGACGGCTGGCGCTCCCGCCGTTGTAAGCAAGCCAACCGCCGCTGTGGTAACGGCATAAGCCGCGTATTGAGCGACCACGGTCTTTCCTGTAACAAAAAGCGCGTCAATACCTAAGGCTGCGGCTTTTTCACTTCCCTTTTCATAGTGCGCCCAATCCTCGCCTGCCTTATTGGCAAACTCCCATGCCGCCATTCCAACATCCAAAGCGCCTATCTTTCCAGCTTGTTTCAATAGATGGCTGGGAAGATTGGCGGCCTTAATATGAGTAAGATTTTTGGAGAGTCCCGCCATCTCCTTGAGACCCTGCCCGCCTTTGAAAACAGCCTGTCCTGCATAAGATGCCCCAGCTGAAATTCCTCCAATCAAGCTAGAGATTGCCAAGCCGCTTCCAATTATTCCAATATCATCGACAAAGTTTTTTATCGCTTCACTATAATCCCACCAAGACGTTTTGGGTTGTGGGGCGCTTGCGATTGTAGAGGCAATCCTTCCAAATGCGGCATCGGCATCCTCCCACTCATTGACCTCGCTCCCCACCCGCACAGCCAGTCGCTGAAGATTGACAACCTCCTGTTGCAAATTATTGCTCACTTTGCGAAGTTCATTTGCATAGTGGCTAGACCTGCCGCCCTGCCACGCGCCGGAGATAGACCCCGCTAGATTCTTCAATTTGGACGGCAGGCTATCGAGTTCGCCCGCCGTCCAATTCAGAAGGCGCGCGGTTTCACGTACCACCTCGGTGTCCATATGAATGCGAGTCATTCTACGATTCCTCGATTCCATGCGCCACTGTTAATCACCGAAGCCTTTATCCAGGCTCTCGTAGTTAGCGATCTCCACCGATAATTCGGATGCGATCTCGCCCAACTGCGCCACAATGGAATTTACATGACTGTCGAACTCCGTATAGTAGTCAAAATACTCGTTGGCAGAATTCCCAATCCAATGGGTGGGCAGTCCCTGACAATTACGGCGTAAGGCTTCTGACCGCTCGCGAATTTTGGATTGGATATCCAACAGGTTGCGCTGGGCGCGCAACATGGCGTCAACGTCCATGTGAAGAGTAGTCATTTGTGCGCTCCTCGTTTCCCTGCGGCGAGCGGAGTTTGAATCAACGTTGTCTTGTTGCCGCTGACCCAAAAACCTCGCCCGGGCGGTAATTCGATCCGACGATAATGAAGCGGAACCGTGTAACCTAGCAATTCAACATCGTTTGAATCGCGGGAGAAGCCGATCCCGTTCTTGCTGGTTTTCAAATTTTGCACCAGTTTGGACATCATTTGGTGCTGGCGAAGTTCATCCGGGTAGCCGGCGCCTGCAATGATAACATCGTCCCGGCTGGATGACTTCAGGGCTAGAGTATTCAACGCGGTAGAAAAAGACTCCCGTCCCTGCTCGAACGCCGCGCCCAAATCGTCAAGCAACAGGAGAACGCGCTTTTCGAGTCTCGCTGGGTGTTCGAAGGTCTCCACCAGTTCGTTGATCGTCTTGACTGCCTCGCCTGGGCTGGTATGTATTTGCACGCTGTCTTTATTCAACCCGCTGGGAGCCGGGCGACGCGGCGAGATGTAGCGGATATCCCATTGACCTGGTTGTTGGATGGATACCGCGTTTGCCAGGCAGGCAAGGAAATTACTTTTGCCGCTGCGAGGCGGCCCTAATATCAACCAGCGGGGAATTTCTCTCAACAAATCAACAGTGACCAATTGCGCGGTTTCAAAGGACAGCCCAAGTGGAATCAACAGACCGTCTTCTTTAGATGAAGTAGTTTGTTTCAATAATTCGTTCAAGGAAATTTCCGCAGGCAGAATACGGATCTGGTGAGCCGAATCGCCGCGCCACTTCTGCGTCAGCATTTGGCAGGCTTCATCCAAGTCCGTTTGAGAATCGCCCCCATCGAGAGAAACCATTGGCTGGGCTATCTGACACTCGAGCGGTTTGCCGTCCGCCCACAAACCGCGCCCCTCAGCCAGCGCCGTCGGAATAGGAATAGTCATACGACCGCCAACCGCATCCGAATAATCTTCTCGATTGGTAAGGCGCAGTATCACTTTGCGGGCAATAGCCATTTTATTGGGTAGTTCGATACGGCGGTTCGTGGAAACGATCAGATGAATGCCCATGGCTTTGCTTTTCATGAGGGGTGTCAGACGATCCATGTGGTCCGGGTAGGCATTTCGAAATTCGTTAAAGTCGTGGACGATCAGGAAAATGTCTGCCTCTCGCGATTGTCCTTTCTTTCCGCGTCTTTTTTTCTCAGAACGGCGATTCATTTCATCATCCAGGAATCGGAAAAGTCGGTCTACCAGTTCGGGCGGATCTTTAGGCGTGATGACCGCGCCGCAATGAGGCAGGGTTTGGAAAGTTTTCAAGCGGGCTTCGGCGCTAAATTCCAGAATATAAAATTGCGCTTCTTCAGGCGTATTGGTTATTGCAAGAGAAAGTAGAGTTGTTTCGAGACTCATGGACTTGCCGCTGGCAGGTCCGCCGATCACCCACAAATGCCCATCCTGATCTTCGAAGTCAACGGTCAGGGGTTCCTGAATGCAGGCTTCGGTCGAATCGATGTAGCCAATCGGCGCAACAAGACGCGCGCGTTCCACCTTGCGATTCCATTTGCCGTTTTCAAAGGCTCGTTGGATACCCGATTCTTGCAGTACCGTTTCGAGTGAAATATTTTGTTCCAGTGGCTCCAAGTAGATAGGTGGAGCGGGTTCCACTTCACTAGATAGTTCTTTTATAAAAGAGATCAGACGATCCTGCTCAACAGGGCGGCTCTGGTCTTTTTCTGCCGCGCTTTGGCGGCGCGCATTGGTAAAGGGTTGATACCACTTGCCATCGTCGCCGACCCGATAAATATAAAAAACCTGTTCTGCGCTTTCTTCGCGGTCCACCACAGAAACACCGGCGTAGGCGGCTTGGAATTCATAAATGTCGCCATCCATGGAATGTAGATAACCCTGCCCGGTTCGTTCCACTTTTGGAAGAGAGCGGTCAATGATATACATTTCATCCTGACGCGCAACCTTGAGGGCAATATGCCAACCCACGTTATTCAACAGGCGATCCACCGCAGCGTTCACATCCTGATTGGCGAGCAGGAGATAGACGCCAAGCGACCGTCCAATGCGCACAAGTTTATCCAGCATTTCGGGCAGGCGTTGGAAGTCGCTCATGCCGCGCGCGAACTCATCCAACATCAGCATCAAGTGGGGAATGGGGGCTTGAGGGAATTTCGCGTTGTAAGACCAGATATTCGAGACAGCCGCCTCGGCAAAGCGCTTTTGCCGCCGATCGAATTCAGCCTGCAAGGCATCCAGCCCGCGTTCCACTAGTTGCGGACTTAGGTTGGTGACCACGCCTACGACGTGAGGCAGGTCTTTGAGCACATTAAAAGCCGCGCCGCCTTTGAAATCCATGAAAAAGAAATTGAGCAGGCGCGGCGAGTATTTCCAAGCTGCTGAAAGCGCCAGAGTTTTCATGAATTCGCTTTTGCCGCTGCCTGTGGTTCCAACAAGAATGGTGTGATAAGCGCCAATGCCCGTGAATTCAGGCGCGGGTGGCAGGAGATTCAAGATGACCGGCTCCAAGCCCTTGCGCCCGCTGCGAAGTCCGAAGGGAAATTGCAGTAATTCATCACGATCCCTAGGACGCGCCCAGTTTTGCTTCAATGCTTCCAGTGTGATTTCATTATTATCAACCAGTTCGGAAAGGCGAACGGTTTCAGGCAGGGGACTGCTTCCCCCCCCACCGGAAATTTCCCAACTCGCAAGCGAGCGCGCCACACGTTCGCAATCCAATTGGCTGGCTGGTTCCACCTGACCGCGTAAACGCTTTCCGCGGTCTTCTCCGGCGAAAGTTTCTGTATATTTAAATTCATCCTTCGAGATGTTAATCTTTGCCCGGCATTCTCTTGGCCAGTTGCGTCCGCCAACGAACATTAGGTAGATATCCGCCTCCCAGCCCGATTCTGTCAGCTCGCGAATATCCTCCGAACGGCGAATATCGCCTGAATCATCCAGTAAGACAAAAATAGCGGTTTTGGCGGCGCGTTTCCTGACTCCCGGTTCCGATTTTCTGCGACCTTCAAACTCATCTTTGAGCCATTCCACGGTTTTGTCAACCGCCTGTGGATTGAAGGCAAGCCTGCGAAGGCTTTCGCCTTGATAGACGGCGCGGGTATGGGGCGCCCACTTCAACCAACCCCAACGATCCTGAGCCTGTGGCGTATCGGCGAGCGCTACGATTTGAACATCTTGCGGGGAATGGTGAACGATGATATCGAGGATCAACCGCCGGGCAAACCCGTAGATCACGCCTTCGCCTCGATCCTCTAGCCCAACACTCCCGATTTTGAGAAGATCCAACAAGAGGGGAATATCGGAAACTTTCTGGTATTCCTCTGCAAGTTCACTCGCCAAGGGAATGAGCGGATCGTCCGGATCGTATGATTTCGGCGGATTAACTTTAAAAGAAGCAGGTCCATTTCCAGTCCCCATGCGAAGCGAGAGAAAATCCCCATCCGCCATCCGCCGCCACCACAGACGCTTTTGGTGACTGATTCCCAGTCCGGTTTGCACCAGCCGCGGCAGGAGCGGATATTCTCGATCGAGCGCCTTGCGTTGTTGGTTTGCCAGCGCATCTAACCGCGTTCGTGTCTTTGCCAGTTCGCGGCGGTAATTTTGTTCACGCGCCTGCATGGCTTCGCGATATTTCTTGACTTGTTGTTTATGGGTAAAGTAATTGGCGGCTGGCATACCCATACCCACCAGCGGCATGATCAAAAAAAACCACGAGTTTGAAGACGAGGAGCCGGAGGCAGACATAACTGCCATCATACCGCCATACGCTATCAACATAAATATTGGCGGCAAGATCATTCCCAGCATGTTCAGTTCCCCCGGCGCTTGCGGAGGGCGCGGCGGCGCGGGAATCTCCTCGGTCTGATTGGGCAATTCCCACGGCTCGCGCGGCTTGACCCCGTAAACCCGGCGCGGCGCCGCGCTTATCTCGGATCTTTTTTTAGTGCGGAGCGCTGAATCAACCAAAGAAATCCTCCCATTTGTAGGTGGACGCCTTATCGGAATAAGCAGCGAGGCGGTCAAACCTGAAAATTGAAACGCCAACTTATCCCAGGCGTATATCCCTGGGATAAGTTATTAATGAAAGTAACGAAGGGGTGATTTACGCCAACTTGCTCGCCATCGACTCCCACTCAGTGATCTCATTGCTTAGGCGGGTATTGAGAACTTGCAAATTCTCAAGCAGGCTGGTCATGGACGATTTCCATTGCTCGTATTCGCTATAAAATTCTGTGGCAGAATTTCCAAGCCAGGCCGGTTGCAGACCGTTCACCGAGCTGGACATGCTCTGGAGCATGGACATCAATTGGGAATGCGTATTGGTCATAGTGTTCTGCGTGCCGCGCGCGCTCTCGACTTCCATATGAAGTGTAGCCATTGGATTGTTCCTCCTGAATTGAGTGGATTGACGACTAAAACGATTATATAATAGACGGGGAAAAAGTCAACGATCAGTTTAGGACAATTTTATGACAAATCTCATCGGTCAATCACTCGGACGCTACCACATCCTCGAGCAACTTGGCGAAGCCCCCCAGAGCTTAAATTCTTTTTGCCAAAGCCCAATATCGCGTGAGCGCATTGGACATGAGGGTTTCAAAAATAGATACCGGGAAGGGTCAGTATGAACTGGCTTATTGGAAAGAACATCGGGCGTTATAAAATCCTTTCGCAACTTGGCAAGGGCGGGATGGCGGTGGTGTATGAAGCGTTGGACACCACACTGGATCGGCGTGTTGCTATCAAATTTATCCAGCCGGGCAAGGAGCAAATAGATATTTTTCTTGCGCGTTTCAGGCGCGAAGGCAAGTTGCTGGCGAATCTGTCGCACCCACATATCGTTAAGATCTTCGACTTCGGCGAGTTCGAGGGCAGTCCTTATTTGGTGATGGATTACATTCAAGGCGGCACGCTCAAAGATTTGATGAAGGGCAAGCCGCTTTCGTGGCAGCAATCTGTGCAAATCACGATCCAAATAGCAGGGGCGTTGGAGGCGGCGCATAAAAAGGGCATCCTTCATCGCGACATCAAGCCCAGCAATATTCTGATGGCAAATGACCGCGACCCGATGCTCTCCGATTTTGGCATCGCAAAAATCGTGGTGGACGATGGCGAGACCGTGACCACCCTGACGGATACCGGCGTGGGCATCGGCACGCCAGATTATATGGCGCCCGAGCAGGGAGTTGGCAAAGCCGATGAACGGTCGGATATCTACGCATTGGGGGTGGTGCTGTATCAATTGGTAACAGGTCGGCTCCCATACCATGCGGATACTCCGCTGGCGGTCATGCTCAAAAAGAGCATGGAACCATTACCCCGCCCTTCAACATACGTCAAAGGGCTGCCGGGTCAATTGGAAAGCGTGCTGATCAAAGCGCTTGCCCAAAGACCGGCTGAGAGATTTAAATCCATGAGTGAATTTAGGCAGGCGCTTGAAACCCTCATCGGTGGGGCAGATACGCTGGCAACCGTTGTTGAAACCAGCACAGACGATACCACCTTCGACCAATTCGGAACAAAAACCGGAACTGTCCAAAAGAAGCCGATCTCGATTTTCCCAATTGCGGCAGTTGCGGGGGGATTAATCCTATGTGTGGGAATTCTTGGGCTGGCGTTTGTGGCTGGGCGTGTGTTTTCCACTCCAACGCCGGTAGTCGAAGCCCAAACGAAATCAGCGCCTCCTACATCGGTCCAGGAAGATACGCCTGCGCCAAATTCGCCTACTGATGAAGCGCCCATACCTCAGGAATTAGAAAACCCAACGGATTCCGCGCCTTCTCCCACAGCGGGAATTTTGCCCGGTGAAGAACCCGCCTCCACCATCCCTGAAAGAAACTTCCCCATCCAAATTACCTATGTGATCGGAACCTCTGGCAGGAATGCCAGTATTTATGTCGCCGATTCGAACGGTGGAAACAGAGACCTTCTGACGAGCAGCGATTGCGACAGTTCGGTTCCTCATTGGTCGCCGGATGGCAAATCCATCTTATATCAAGCCAATTGCGACGGGACGTATGATATCTGGCAGGTGAGCGCCAGCGGACGCAGCCCATTCATGATTATCGGCAGTCAGGGGTACGACGACCGCGAGGCGCATTATTCTCTCTCAGGAGATCAGATCGTATACGTCCGCCATGAACTCGGCGTGTCGTACAATACCAATGGCGACATACGCGTCTATTCAGATAGAAGCGACAGGTCAACCGGGTTGAGCGGGCGCGGTCCCGTCTTTTCGCCGGACGGCTCCCAACTCGCGTACATGTATCTGGACGGCGGAACATGGCAGATCTATGTCTACGATTTCAACAGCGGCAAAAACAGCCAAATCACATTTGGCGGCGATGACAGCCGCTGGCCCACATGGTCTCCCGATGGTCGGGAGATCGCATACAACTCAGCCACAGGTCAAGGATCGAACCCAACAGGAATTTGGACAATCTCCGCGGATGGCGGCGACCCGCAGTTGGTGATCGAAGGCGACTATGGGCGGCCGAGTTGGTCCGAATCGAATCTGATATTATTTAATAGTCCTCTTGGCTTATGGGTGGCGCGCCCCAACGGAGGCCGTTTGGAACAGATCACTAGCGATTATGGCTGGGCAGGATCATGGTCGCGGTAGCGGGATGAGGCAAAAAAGTTCCAGCAGGATTCGTTTGACCCCAATTCAGTGGGCGGTTCTTTGGATTCTCGCGACATTGCTCGTTGCAGTTGCCGCCATATTCTTTTGGATCATAAAATCATCTTCATTTTCCACTGAAATTATCACGCCGTCCGAAACGTCTCTTGCTCCGGCTACTCCTTCTCCGATTCAAACCGCTACGTCTGTTGTCCGCGCCGAAACGCTCATTATTACCCCAATGCCAATCGTTTATACGGTTCAACAGGGCGACACCTTGTATGGGATCGCCGCCAGGTTCAATGTAACTGTTGAAAAAATCAAGTCGGCAAACTCGCTTGTTTCGGATATGATCGTCATTGGGCAGGTTCTTACTATTCCGACATTCACTGAAATGATCGCTGTCACCTCATTGCCGGGCACATTCGTTTCTGACCGTTATATGGCGCAGAATGGAGATACGGTCGAAAGCATCTCGCAGAAATACGGCATTTCAGAGAACGCGTTGCGTGTTGCGAACTTCATGGCGGGAGATACATTACTGGCAGGGCAGTTCATTCAAATCCCATTACCCGATCAGGAATTCCCGCAAAGGAAATGGCGTTTTTCGACCATTGATGGCGACATGTCCAAAGGCTATCCACTGTCATTGGATGCCGGGCGGTTCACCCTTCATTATCAACCGGATTCATTTCCCGCCCAAGATCCCGAGGCACTTGCCCGCCTCGAACTGAACGCGCTCGCCTTCCTTGAGAGCCGCCTCAACCTTACGTTTCCCTACTCATACGATGTCTATGTGGCGGGAACGAATTTTGAGCCGCCAAATCTCGCCCTGCGCGGCAGGGGCACGTCGGCGCTGTTCCGCACGTTTTTTTTGCACGATGGCACCGGGAACCCTGACGATCAACTTTATCTTGCAACCCACGAATTGACCCATCTCATCATGTGGCATTCCTTCGGGTCGCCTTCTTCAACCATGATCGGTGAAGGAACTGCCGTTTACTTCGGCATGGAGAACATCGTCGAGTCCGCCCACATGCCATTAGAAAAATTTTGCGCGTTGTATGTACAGGCTGATTCTTTGCCATCCATATCCAGCTCTCAAACGACTTATCTGGGGCACATCAATGATCTTCAAAACTATTATGCCGCCGGGTGTTTTGTAAAATACATTGTGGAAACCTACGGAATTGACGCGCTGAAACTTGTCTACCATAATGGAAATTATGCCGCGGTATATGGTAAGGAACTGCCCGCTCTTGAATCCGAATGGAGGGCGTATGTAGCAACATTTGATAAGTCTGAAGACGTAACACCGTCAGAGTTGGTCGGCGCGGTAAATGATCTTGAGAATTCATACGCATCTTTTTTTTCAAGATTTACAGGAAGTCCCGCTCAAATGGAAGACTATCGGTATCTCGACAAAGCTCGCATTGCCCTGCTTGAAGGAAGGCTGTCAGAGATGCGCATCTTCCTTGAGCAATCCAAGTAGGTTGTTTTTATATAGGGAAGAAAGGATTTATGACTGACCTTGTCGGAAGAACCATCGGGCGCTATCACATCCTTGAACAACTCGGCGAGGGCGGCATGGCAGTTGTCTACAAAGCCCTGGATATGCGCCTCCAACGACAGGTTGCCATTAAAGTAATCCTTCCCCAGCGTCAATTTTCTCCAAATTCTTTGAAGCGTTTTGAACGAGAAGCGCGCGCGCTGGCGCAGTTATCGCACCCCAACATCGTAAAAATTCTAGATTATGGCGAACAGGACAATCAGCCATACTTGGTCATGGAGTATCTATCGGGCGGCACTCTCAAACAACACATGGAACGACAAAATGGAAAAGCTTTGGAATGGCGGGCAGCCGCCAAGCTGCTCATACCCATTGCGTCCGCTTTGGCAGCGGCTCACCAGCAAAATATCATTCATCGCGATATTAAACCGTCGAATATTTTGCTCACAACGGATGGACATCCGATGTTGAGCGATTTTGGAATAGCAAAAATCCTTGACAACGAAGATACTACGGACCTGACTGCCTCAGGCATAGGGATTGGCACGCCGCAATACATGGCTCCTGAACAAGGCTTGGGGCAAGTAGATACGCGTTCCGATATATACGCCTTGGGAACAGTTTATTATGAAATGGTGACCGGACGACTACCTTATCGCGCCGACACTCCCATGGCAGTCATGCTAAAAAAGACTACTGAGCCTCTTCCACGACCTCAAAAGTTTGTTCCGTCGCTGCCGGACTCAGTTGAAGGAGTTTTGCTCACCGCGCTCAGCCGCAACCCGTCTCACCGCTATCAAACGATGGTTGACTTTAGAACCGCTTTGGAGAATCCTCGCGCTGTAAAACCGCAAATTTCCCGCAGTAAAACCAAATCAACCGCTAACCGGTGGGGGGTTGGGGCGGCGGTTGGATGTGTCGGCTTTGCGCTTCTGATCATAGTGATTTTGGCTTTGTTTCCCCAATTCGCTCCAAGAAACAATGACAATGGCATTTCTCCATCGGCAATTTCAGTATCACCATTACCATTTCAAGATTCAGCAGAAACTGCGATTCCATCCCTTACTCCGTGGCCGACGACGGCTCAATCTGATGCGCTTCAACCCACCGAAACTCCTCTCCCTACTGAAGCAGCCGATCTGCCGTTCACGAAAGAGCGAGAGACGACAGGATTTATCATTGAGTACTGGGACCTTGTGAGTAATAAAGATTTTTCAACGGCTTATCAGTACTTGTCCACAGCATTCAAGGCAAGAAACCACCCCAATGGGATCGCTGATTTTAGCGCCGGATTCAAGTACACCGCCAGCGTGCATGTCCTCAACGCGGAAGTTATCGCTATCGATTCGTCTTCCGCTACTATCGATGCGGAATTACAATTCGTCACAACTGATGGAACAGCCTTTACAACCGCCCATCGCTATACTCTCATTCGTGAAAACGGACATTGGGTAATCGATAGCGCGCGGAAGAAATAAGACCGATATGGAAAATCTAACAGGCCAATCTTTTGGTCGCTATCACATCCTTGAACAACTCGGCGAGGGCGGTATGGCGACCGTCTACAAGGCGCTCGATACTGTGCTGGAGCGCAACGTGGCGCTCAAAGTCATTCGCAGCGACCAATTTGGCTCCGCAGTTTTGAGCCGCATGTTACAGCGATTCGAGCGTGAGGGAAAAGCGCTGGCAAAACTCTCGCATCCGAATATTGTCAAAGTCATTGATTACGGCAAACACGAAGAGACGCCTTATCTGGTGATGGAATACCTGCCCGGCGGAACACTTAAACAAAAATTGCAGGATAAGCCGACGAACTGGCAGGACGCCGCCCGATCCCTTCTTCCCATTTGCCGAGCGCTGGAACATGCCCACGAGACAGGCGTCATTCACCGCGACATCAAACCGTCCAATATTTTATTTACGCCGACCGGCGAGCCCACGCTGACCGATTTCGGCATCGCCAAAATCATTTCGGGTGACGAAACAACGAGCGAACTGACAAATACAGGCGTTGGCATCGGCACGCCGGAATATATGGCTCCGGAGCAGGGAGCGGGCAAGGTGGATGAACGTTCGGACATCTACGCCCTCGGCGTGGTCTATTATCAAATGGTGACGGGCAGGCTTCCTTTCAAAGCCGATACGCCTATGGCGGTCATGATAAAGAAGACCACGGAACCTTTACCGCGCCCAAAGCAGTTTGCTCCATCTTTACCGGATGACGTTGAGCGGCTTCTTATCAAGGCATTGCAACTGGATCCAAATAACCGGTATTCCTCCGCCAAGGCGTTTTGCTCTGCGCTGGAGCGTATTATCGAAGGGAAACCGCTTCCTAAAGAAAAATCGCTCAAAGAGAAGAATTCGCGTTTCGCCCTGCCGCTCATACTGGGCGCTGCTGGACTTTTAGGAATCATTGTTTTTGCGCTATTTGCCAGTTTCATCTATAAGAGAGTTACAGAAACTCCAATCACGCCCCCGCAAGTCGAGGAATTGACATCGCCTCCCAGCATCGAATCGGTTGAAGTCACTGAAGATTCAAACTTTACTCCGATTGTCACAGAAACCGCCACCATCCCTTCAGCGGATGGAACCGAAATGATTCTTGTCCCGGCGGGAGAATTTTTGCGCGGCGTATCATCTGATGATCTTGCTAAATTGGCTAGCCTCTGCCCCAACTGCCCACTTGATTCACTTGAAGACGCTCAACCTCAGGCAACAATCTATCTCGATGCGTTCAGGATTGATAAAACCGAGGTAACAAACGCGCAATTTGCCCAGTTCGTTGATGAAACAGGTTATCGCACAACAGCGGAAAGAACGGATGATTATTCGTACGTTCAGGACCCCGCCTTGCGCGATTTTGTTTATGTCGGCGATGCAGACTGGCGACACCCACAAGGAGGAAACTCGGGGATTTCCAATCGAGATGATTATGCCGTTACACAAATTAGCTGGCAGGATGCTTATGCCTATTGCGAATGGGCGGGGAAAAGACTCCCTACCGAAGCGGAGTGGGAAAAAGCCGCCCGCGGCGACGATGGGCGTTTATTCCCTTGGGGAAACCAATCGCCTCGCCGGACCGACTTAAATTTCGATTTCGCACCCGGATATATCGCTTCCGTTGGAAGCTACTTGGATGGGGCAAGCCCATACGGTGTTCTGGACATGTCTGGAAACGTTTGGGAATGGGTTGCTGATTACTATACTGAAGATTATTATGGGAAAGCGGCGGGCGCAAATCCACAGGGGCCCTCCAGTGGAGAAGGCAGGGTCATGCGCGGCGGATCGTGGGCAAGCGAATATAACCCCTACCTCGTTTTTGTAACGACATTTTATCGATTGTGGAATTATGATTACATCAGCAGTGACGTGTTGGGATTTCGTTGCGCATCGAGTCCATAGATTCTTCAGCCACAGACAGGCGGTGATTCGTCGAATTGCTGTCAACAAGAAAATCCAGGAAAGAACTCGGGATATAATTAAAGCAATTTAAAAGTCAACCTATCGTATGCCACAGATTCATTCCTATAATCGTTCCGACATCGGTAAAAAACGCGACAATAACGAAGATTATTCAAAATCTTATGAGCCGCCGACCATTCGCGAGTTAAACCAAAGCGGGCGGCTCTATGCTGTCGCGGACGGCATGGGTGGACACCAGCAGGGAGAGATGGCAAGTTCCTTCGCCGTTGAAAGCCTGCTCAAAATCTATTACGAAGCGCCCGAAATCCCGCCTGAAAAACGTCTGAACGACATCGTCAAACAGATCAATCTAAAGCTGATTGAGTACTCCGAAAAAAATCTGCCGCGCGGTGAAAAGACCGGCACCACTCTTGTCGTTGCTGTGATACGTCAAGGTAAATTACTCGTTGCCAACGTGGGGGACAGCCGGGCGTATTTGATACGGGCTGGGCAGGTAAAGCAAATCACCCGCGATCATAGTTTTGTTGCCGAAATGGTTCGCGCAGGGACGCTCAGCGAAGCCGAAGCCCGCGAGTCCAAATACCGCAACCGTCTCAGCCGCAGTGTTGGCGCTGATCCGAATCTCGAGGTGGATATCCTCCCGGTCATCCGACTCCAGCGCGGCGATATCATCTTGCTCTGTACCGATGGCTTGACCGGTTATATCCCTGAAGAAGATATCCTCCAAGCCGCGCACGGAAGCGCGAAAAACATTGTCGAACGGCTCATCGCTCTCGCCAACGAACGCGGCGGCGCGGATAATATCACCGCCTCGATCATCAAATATGGCGAACCGCTCGCGCTTCCGTTCGGATTGACTCTTCGCAAACTTGCTCTCGTCGGCGCGGGGATTTTAACTCTCGTCGCTTTTATCTTCTTGGGCTGGATCGCCGTTTCCAACTGGACTTCGATCTTTCCCCCGCCCACCCAAACCTCTGCCCCCACTTTTACCGCTTCCCCCAGCGCGACAACTTCTCCCACACTAACTTTATCTCCCACCATCATATTGAACCCAACACTAGCGACACCTGCCGCCGAAACTCAAGCGCCGCCGATCAATGAATCGCCAGCGTTGCCTTCAACGGAATTGCCGCCGCCCGGAGTAGTAGATTGCAAGTACATAGTTGCTCCCGGAGATTATGTAAATCGTATAGCAGGAAAATTCGGCGTTGGCGGAGAGCAGGTGTTTCGTGAGGATGGAACTCAAACCAACATGGAGCTTATCCAGGTAGGCGAGACATTGATCATAAAAGGAATCACTTCAGATGCCTGCGTAAATGGCGGCGGCGCGCCCGGCCCGTGACTGACGATGGATAAACTTTAAATGGCAGATCAACTTATCGGCAAGACCCTTGGCGGAAGGTATACCCTGATCGAAAAGATTAAGGAAGGGGGCATGGCTATGGTATACAAAGCGCGTGATACTAACCTCGACCGTTTTGTAGCCGTCAAACTTATCCTGCCTCAGCGCGAACTCTCTGAAAGATTTCTGGCTCGCTTTAAGCGCGAAGCAAAATCGCATGCAAGGCTATCTCACCCCAATATCGTGACAGTCTTTGATTACGGCGAGTTCGAAGACAAGCCATACATTGTGATGGAATACATCCCGGATGGCACATTGAAAGACCTGTTGGGCAAACCCCTGCTCTGGCAGAATGCCGCGCAACTTATCGTCGTCATCGCTGAGGCTCTTGCGTTCGCCCATGCGCAGGGCATCATCCATCGCGACGTAAAGCCTTCCAATATCTTGATGTTGGGACGGCGCGATCCTCACCTCGCCGATTTTGGGATCGCAAAACTTATTGAAGGCGATGAAGAAACCGCCGACCTGACCGGCGCGGGCATTGTTGGCACTTATAAATACATGGCGCCCGAGCAGGGCGTCGGCAAATCCGATGAGCGCTCAGACATCTATTCGTTGGGCGTTGTCTTTTATCAATTGGTCACAGGCAAATTGCCATTCGACGCCGACTCGGACATGGCGGTCATGTTGAAGAAGAACACCGAGCCGTTGCCTCCTCCACGGCAATACGTTCCAAATCTTCCGCTTGCCGTTGAAAACGTTCTCATCAAAGCGCTCGCTCGCGATCCTAAAAACCGATTTAAAGACATGCGTAAATTTTCCGCCGCATTGGGGAGACTGCTCTTGAATGCGGATGCGCCGAGAATGCTCGCTGAACCGCTTACAGATGAAACTATATCCAGTACGTTCGAGAATACAGGTCGAACAAACGGATTCACAAAGAAAGGAACGATAACGTGGATTCTCTCCGGCGGAATAGTATTAATTTGTATTGTCGCCTTGCTCGCCGGAGTACTTCTATTCGGTAAGATTCTAAGCGGAACCGGCGCAGCCGAAGATTCGCCCCAAACAACAGATATATCTCCCGTTGCAACTGAGCCGCCTCTCTCCTCGCCCACGCTTGCTTCGTCTTTCGATCCATCCTCTCCCATTGAACCAACATCCACCTCCGTAACGACCGAGTTGCCTCTTCCATCTCTTCCTGAACCAACTCCCACACTCGTCCCCTCGAACGGTAATTTAATCGCATTCAACTCTCGCATGGCTGGCAACGCGGATATTTACATTGTGGGTATTGATGGAACCGGGCTGACCCAGTTGACCACAAGCACAGCACATGATCTCTATCCTTCCTGGTCGCCAGACGGGACTCAACTAGTTTATCAAACCAACGAAGGCGGCGATCAGGAAATTGCCATCATTAATATCTCCAGCAAGCGATATCACGCGATCACCAATAACGGATGTAATGATTGGGGTCCAGTATGGTCGCCCGACGGCGATTGGATCGCCTTCTACTCGGATTGCGACGGGGAAAGAAATATTTATAAAATGCGAACGAACGGAAACGATCGCGTTCAACTGACGTTTACTTCTGGTTCCAATAGTTGGCTTCCCTCGTGGTCGCCGGACGGCAGGAAAATCACCCTCTCATCCAATCGTTCGGGCAAATATTATGTTTACGTAATGGATGCGGACGGCGGCGGCGAAGTACAATTGGCAAAAGGCTGTGTTTCCTACTATTCACCGGACGGAAGCCAGATCCTTTACGGCGTTTACTGCAATGATACGGGCGAGTTCTGGCTTATGAACGCCGACGGCTCTAACCAGCGTCCTATCACCGATGGGGTTGAATGTAAAAACGCCACCTGGTCACCGGACGGAAAGAGTATCGTTTTTCAACTTAGCAAGTCCACTGGAGATGGACCTTTTCAAATCTACATCATGGACCTTGATGATCCGGACCGCTCGAATTGGTCTCTCGTAACAGATTACGATGTCAACGGCGCCGCACCGGTGTGGCAACCTTAGGCAAGCGTTCTCATCAAAATTATAAATATAATTCTTGCGTTGTGGATTGCTGATATTTACAGTGCAGGTAAATATAGGGTGAGGACATATTTCGTGTTATTCTTCGATTAATGCACTTTCTCTGAAGATTCACGTATCGGGGGATTCGGCTTTCTCAAAATCTCATGTTTTCACAATCTGATGAAATTGCATCTTACCGAGATAGGGAGATGCAACGAAAACTGATATCGTCATCAATGTTCATTGGGTCATAACTGACACGGTTGGATGTGCGCGCAACGATATCGGTCCACCGTTTCAAGCGAAATCTCGTCTACTGTATAGCGCATATCTTCCATTGCATCAATAGTTATTTGTCTGCTACTTGTTGCTGGTTGAAATGGTGTGTCAACATCCCGTCCCTTGAATTCCAACGTCCTTTGCCAAGCCGCGACCATGTCTCCCATGCTTTGATGGCGATCATCGGGTTTCTTCGCTAACGCTTTGATCAACAAGTTCTCTATGGTCGTGGAAAGATTTGGGATGAACTGGGTTGGACGAGGTAAAGACTCAGTGGCATGTTTGATCAAAACAGCCATTGGGGTATCAACCACAAAAGGCTTTCTGCCGGTTACTATTTCATACAGCACGACGCCCAGAGCATAAATATCAGCGCGGTGGTCAACGGTTTTGGCAATGGCTTGTTCGGGAGCCATATATTCGGGCGTACCGAGAGCCGCGCTCGTGCTGGTGAGATCAACCGTAACTTCCTCGTCAAGGATCTTGGCAATGCCGAAATCGGTCAACATCGGCTCTCCATCCGCAGTGACAAGAATGTTGGCGGCTTCACATCCCGATGTATCATATTATGGCGGTGAGCATAATCGAGCGCCCTCGCAATGGGCGGCAAAATGGATATGGCTTCGTCCCATGGGATAGGTTTGCCTAATTTCTGTTTCAGAGTCCCGCCGGAGAGATACTCCATCACGAGATAAGGCTTGCCTTCATGCTCGCCATAATCCATCACTTTGATAATGTTCGGATGAGTGAGTAGTGAGTCTCGCCAACGCTTTCGCTTCGCATTCGAAGCGTTTCAGTGACCGTTCCAGTGCAATCGGCAGGATATTTTTTTAACGCCACATCCGCTTCGAGGCGCGTGTCGTAGGCCTTGTACACGGTTGCCATGCCGCCCTCGCCGAGGCGCTCGAGGATGTGGTAGCGTCCGAGGGAGCGTCCAATAAGATTCGTAAGTTCTCCGATTTGAAAGCCGTTATGTAGTGTTTAAAAAGAAAAGGCGTGAAATGCTGAATGTAATAAGAGTTGTAGGGATTTGGAATGGATGGCTTTGATACGCATCTTTTGCCGTTCGATCACTTTGTCCACCAGCCAGCAGGCAGAGTCTCCTGCAAAAAAGAGAAGGATGTTTTGTTTCGGATTTGGCGGGAATTGGTAAACTAATTGAGCATGAACCTGCACTTTATGTTCGCGCACTCCCTTGATGAATTTTTTGCAGAGATCGAGAGACAGTCCATTCTCAACCAATATACGAGTCGCTTGCTTTTCATCCCTAAAAACTGACTGCATCGCTTGTTCATACTTATCGAGCGCCACTTCTCCAAGTTGACTCTCGAAGGTCCACGAGAAGCCGTCAAACAATTCTGCGAGCGTGTGTTGTCCCATGTCAGACTTGTTATCCACTTGAAAGTCATGCAAGGATTTCTGCGGCAGGGTATGGCGAACGGTCATTCCATTAAGACGGTAATGATAAAGTTGCGTAACGGGGGCGGTAGGTTTTTGGTAAATCAATGCCACCATTTGTTGAGGGTAGGCGCAAGCGCTCAACACATATTGAAGGGATTTCTCAACGCCAGGTTTACCGGTTTGCCCATCCAACCACACCGATCCGCGCGATTTTAATTCCAAACCTGCTTCTCGAAATTGAAGACGCGCCTCCTCCAATTCTATGTCTCCCCAGGGCTTTTCGCCTACGCCCGGTATATCTGGCAGTTCGAGGGCGCGCAGGGTGAACAGCAATTCGGCCTGCGTCAATTGAAAATGAGACGCAATTGTTTTGTCATGGCTAGCGAGTTGATTCATGTCGAATACTCCTATAAATCGAAATCGGTCGAACAAATAATGTAGTTACCAAGATCCCCCGCCTGAGGAAAGCATCTTCTCAGGCTTCGAGTCTAGGATGGGAAGGCTGCCAGTGGCCTGTTCCGGGTTATAGGATGTGCTATTGTTCCACTGGTTGATCTCGAACGGCAATGCCTCCGACTTCAACGCTTCCGACTCACCGTAGATATCATGCGCTTTCTTCAGATCTTTGTCCCCCGGAATCTCATGCTGTTCCAAATCCTGTATTTCCTTATCACGGTTATTTAACGGGTTCAACACATCCAAAACTTCATTACTCCCAAGAGGAACGACATCGCCTTTTGCGGCGTACCGTTTGTAAACGACATTATCCTGCGGTTTGGCATTGACCGGCGAACCGAATGTGGTGACCGACTTGACTTTGAGATGCTCCTGCACTTCCGGGTCAGCAGCCAGTTGGTTGCCCATCATGCCTCCTTGGCTATGCCCGGCAAAGTTGATTACCGCGCCTACCGGTAACGTCAGGGCAATGCTTTTGCATTGCTTCAAGTAATCTCCTGGCAGGCCAAGCCCGGAGCGAACGGCTGAATTCCAATTGTTGGCATCCTGCCCGCGCTGCGTACCGGCGATCAGCATTAGGTATTCGTTTGGACCAATTTGAATCACACGGATTGGGGTGTAGTTGCCTTTCTCGTCGCGAATGTACAAGTCCTGGACCATCTTGGCAAGTTCCTGCATATTTTTAGGCGGTTGGTTTGTGGATGGCGACTCCGCGCCCGTCCCTACCCCACTGGAGATTGCTACCGCTCCTGCGCCAACCGCGCCAAAACTGGCAGCAACCTCCTCCCATTCGTCCACCTCAGCCTGGACACGTTGGCTCAACTCTAGACCTTGCTGTGCGACAACCTGAATCTGCTTTTTCAGTTGCTCCACCTCATTGACGAATCTATCCCGCCCCGGGCTTTGCCACGGAATGGCGCGCACGCGCCTGGGCAACCGTTCTATTTCGTCAAAGATTACATCAGTAGTCTGTTTCAACTGCCTTCCCACCGACCTGACCTGTTCGGGATCCATATGGATGATGGTCATGTATGTATCTCCAGAGGAAAAATTCCAACATGCTTCTTAATGTCCTGTTGCAAGCAAAGCGCAACGAAAGATCATCACTGCTCTATCGTGATCATAGATCCCAGTTTCGGAAAACACGCTTCAGCAACTGGGAAATGTTCAATACTTTTCACCTTCGCCCAACTGTTCGAGAATGTGATAACGTCCAAGAGACTGACCGATGAGTTTAGACATCTTCCCTCTCTTCATGCATGGATTTCTTTTCAGTATATAATGGGGACAATTAAACGTCAACGGATAAACATCACATGAGTATGGCAAAATCAATCTTGCCCTACGGGGAGGCTGAAATGGCTTCACGGTTCCGAAAGCATCTCTTCCATATTCTTTCCATCTTGCTGGCTCTACTGAGCGCGGGCTTGTTTAGCGGGCAACCCGCTCTGGCTCAGTCTGGTATAGATACGGTCGTCCACTATGTGGAAGGCGCGCCTTCGGACGAGAAGATCGCTTACGATGTGACGGCTTATGTTTCGGTGGCTGATTCGACAGGGAATCCGATCAAGGACCTCGCGGCAGACGCTTTTACCCTTGCGGAAGATTCTCAGCAAGTGACGGTTCTCAGCGCGGACCTCGCGCCGGACGCTCCCATCAATTTAGTTCTCCTGCTCGACACCAGCGGGAGCATGAGCGGTTCAGGTATCGAGGCGGCAAAATCAGCCGCGTCCAATTTCATTGCAGGGCTTGGCAAGGATGACCGCGTGGCGGTGGTCACGTTCGACAATGAAACAAAGATACGCATTGACTTCACTACCGATCACCGCGCGGCGCGCGACGAACTCGAACTTGTAGACGCGACGCGCGGCGCGGGAACTTGTCTCTACGACGCGGCCTATCAGGCTGTTCAGATGACTGCTACGGTTCCTTCCGGGCGTCGGGCAGTCGTGCTGTTTACAGATGGCGTAGATGAGAAAGCCGACGGCGGAACATGCAGCATCCATACAGCAGACGATGTCATTCGCCTCGCTACCGAAAGCGGGACGCGCACTCCGCTATACACCCTCGGCTTGGGAAGCAAAGTTGATCAGAAATCGCTCCAGCGTCTCGCGCAGGATACAGGCGGGCGCTTCTTCTATTCCCCCAACACGAATCAGCTTGACACCATCTTCGTTCGCCTTTCGGATACGCTGCGTTCGCAGTACGCTATTAAGTACCAATCAACTGCCGGTCCCGGCTCGCACACGCTGGCGGTGACTGCAAAATATCTTAGCGCGCAGGATACAGACACGCGCGGCTTTTTACTCCCCAACTTCCCGCTACGATTGATCTTCGTCGAGCCCGCCGAAGGGCAGGAAGTGAGTGGGACAACCACTCTGAAAGTAGAAACCTTCGGGCAGGGTGAAACTATTCAGTCAGTCAATTTTGTGATCAACGGCGCGACAGTCGCATCTGTGACCACGACGCCGTACGAAGCGCAGGTGGACTTCAGCGCCTACCCCGATGGCGCTTTGACGATTGACGCGCTTGCGCTGGGAGCCGATGGGATCGAACTGGCGCGCGTTACCCGTCAGGTGACGGTGCGTGTGGCGGCGGCAGTTGCCCCAACTCCAGTTGAGGAGGGAGGCGGTGGTCTTGTATCCAATTATCTCCTCTATATCATCGGCGGCGTTATCTTGCTGGGCGCGCTGGTCATCGCTCTGATCGTTTTGGCGATCGCCAAAAAACGCAAGGAGGAACAACGCAATAAAGAGTGGGATGAAAAGGTGGGCGGGGTGGGCGCGCCGACGGTGGAGGAATTTTCAAGCGGCTCAGATCGAACAATGGATTCGTGGGAGATGAGCTCTGACGCGCTCGGCATGTTAACCGTATCCTCCAGCGACGACTCTTCGATGATTGACCAGCGATTCGAGATCACAAAACGGCGCACCACACTGGGACGCAAAGCCGATAACGATATCATCTTCCCAAAAGACAGCCCCGTTTCGCGGCACCACGCAATGATCGAGGAAAAAGGCGGCGGCTTGTTTCTGAGCGAGGTGGAGGAGATGGACGAGAAGATCGGTAAACCGAAACGTCCGACCTTTGGAACTTTTGTCAACGATCGAGAAGTGGATGGACAGGAGATCCTGCTGCAAAATGGCGATGAGGTCCGTCTGGGCAAGCGCGTAAAGTTGAAATTTGAAGCCAGCGCGCGTATCCGCGCTGGAGACGAGAAAACTTACGACGGTTTCACGTCCACCGGAGAAAACGACACAATGGATACGCATCAGGGATAAGCATGTCCTCATCCACCTTGTTTGGCGATTTACTGATCGGCGCGGCTTGCGATATTGGAAAAAAACGCAAGTCCAACCAAGATTCATTAATCGTGTTGTTGCCTGCCGATGGCGTTGACCTGCCGCCATTGTTTGTAATTGCAGACGGGATGGGCGGACACAACGGCGGCGAGACTGCCAGCCGCCTAATTATCGAAACATTTCGTGAAGTTTATGCCCAATTACAGCCTACTTTCAACATTGGTGAAGCATTTACGCTTTGCGTGAAAAAAGCGCATCAAGTTATTCGTGAACAAGCCAGTCAAGATGAAAAGTTAAAGGGCATGGGAAGCACGGTAGTGGCGGCGTTTTTGTTGAATGATTCGGCTTATACCCTTAATGTGGGTGATAGCCGCGCCTATCTTTTGCGAGGGGAACAAGTCATCCAAATCAGCGTGGACCAAAGTTGGGTGATGGATCAGGTGCGCGCAGGCAGGTTGACTCTTGAACAGGCGCGCCGGCACCGCAAACGCAATCATCTCTCGATGTCGTTGAGCGCCAACCGCCCGACGATTGTGCCGATTGTGAAAGAAGAGATATTTCAACCCAACGACATCCTTCTATTGTGCTCAGATGGATTGTGGGGCATCATCCCTGAATCGCTCCTATGGGCGGCGGCGAACGAATTTGAACCGCAGGAAGCGGCAGATAAATTGATTGCACTCGCCAACCAAAGTGGCGGTGCGGATAATATCTCAATCATTATTGCGCGAAGGCAGGATCGGCAACCCGTGAAGACAATGCAGGATGATGTGACGGGCGCGGGAGAATAGGAGACGCATATATGGGCAATGTGATTCACATGGAAACGGAGGAGGTTCGCTCCGTCGGCAGACAGTTGATGCACACAGCAACGGATTACCTTAATTTGATTGACCGGCTTCGCTACTCCGCCGGCGCTTTGAGCCGCGACTGGATCAGCCCGCGCGCTGACTTTTTCTCTCGGGATTTCGAGAAACTCATTCAGGAACTTCGCTCACAAGCAACCTGGCTGGATACGCTTGGCAAACGCGCCCTGCGCGAAGTAGATGAATGGATTGACGCGGACCGCACAGAATCTGTTTATATCAGCGCTGTAAAAGAGAGCCTGAGCGTCACATGGGACGAACTGAAGGCTCTGGGTGGAGCCTTGTATATAGCTTCCAACTTGCGCTGGTCACCCCTGCGCCCGAACAGCATGATTCTCACCGGCCCAAACTGGATGCGGAAACTTCTGAATATTAAGGAAGCGACCCGCGTCATTCAACCTTCCACTCTGACAAAGGGCGCGGCGATAGTGGGTTTAGCAATCTCTGCAGGCGAGGCAGTCGCCACCATGAAGGAAACCGTGACCGGCATGAGCGGTCAGCCTATTTCCCGCATTATTTCAACCGCCAGTGTGGATGGGGCATTTAAGTTTGCCCTTTCTGCGATTGGAACGGTAGGAATTCCGCTTGCGCTTGGCGCAGTGGCGGCGCCAATTGTTGGAGCGACGGCATTAACTGGCGGCGCGGCTGTTTTGGCGGGCGGCGCTATCGTTTTGGGAGGCTCGGCCGTGCTGGGATTTGCTTACAACAAGGCGGTCGAGGCGCCTGTCTGGCAGATGTGGCAGGCATCCACAACGCGACAGGAAGTCATTGAAACCGGCGCTCGCTGGGTGAATCAGGCATCCAATTTCCTGACCGACCTTAAGAATCGAACGGTCAACGGAATCGAACGGGCGTTCCAACCGCCCATTCAAAATCTACTCGCATCCCCCGCGCCTTAAGGGGGCAGGAGGCTCAATGATCACTCAACCTATCCATGATTACACACTCTCTACGGAGGAGTTGGCGATGGCGCTTTCGCTTGTCAATCGCCCGGACCTGGGCAAGATGGTTCTGTTGGATAATCTCGGCGAACTTTCACCGATGGCGATTGAGGAGCGTTTGAAGGCCGCCAGTCACTCCCTGCTAGCGAGAAAATTCGCGAATATCGGCAAGAGGGGGCTGGCCTTGCTCGACGATGAGTTACAAAGAACCCTGACTCCCTTGATTTTGTTCAATGGAATGATACAGGTCGTGATCAACCAAACGCTGCCCGTGATTACAAACTTTCACCTCGGGTTCGACCAACGCTGTACCGCTCATTGGACGGAGCAAGGCGTGGTTCATCGGTTGGTTTTGACTGAAGTAAAACATCTTCCACAGTTGATCTCCGCCTTAGCCCCCTTACCCCAACAAATTGCCACAAAACTGGAAGCGCAGATCTCCCAGAGCGCGTTTCGACTTTCCATGGGGACTTTTACCGAGTTGACCGAATTGGATTTCGACGCGGGGTTGAACATCCTCATGGAAAACGGCTTGGACTCTCGATTGGCAAAGGCGTTACTCGTTGATCTCCTCGAACCTCGGGCGCGCGGCAGCGTCAATTTACTGCCGATCGATTCCGAACACATGGAACAGGGTCATTCAATGTCGGGGACGCCGGGCTTGTTCTTTGTAACAGGTAAATCCGCCTGGCTTGTGACTTTTTCCGGAGTTCAGCAGGTTGGCAGATTGCTTGCAGGGACAACCGCTATGCTCGAGAAATGCATTCGGGAACTGTTGGAAAAGGGGACCAACGCGTTTTCTTAAAGAGTGTTTCTTAAGCCTGACCCTGATTCTTTTTGTACACGGATTTCACGGAACACACGGAAAGAAAGACGGCTTTCTAGAGATTTTTTCCGTAAAAATCAGTGAAATCCGTGACGTCCGTGTCTACAAAAGAAGTTATGAAACAATCTCTTAGATCGATATCTCATTCACTGCCCGCCTTCAGGAGACGTGACCGTTGCAGGGAGACGGGCTTTTTACGTTTGCTCGTCATCATACCGAAAGATCTTAGGAAACTGCAGAGAACCGCTATATCATTCGTAGGTTTCGTTCTTCAAGTCGTTTTCGGTCTCGATCAGTTTCTTTTTAAGGTTGTATTCGAACGCCGCGATGGAAGGATGCCCGCGCCTGCCTTTGGAGGCTTTGCCAAATGCCTGCCATAAATTGAGCAGGTCATAGATTTGCGGGTAGAAGTTTTTGTAGATTTTGCCCATTCTATCCACCGTCCCGAAGGTTTGAATGACTCGATTATGGCGTTCAAGGAAACCTTCGGGACGTTTTCCTTTTTACGCGACTCGCCTTCAGCGAGAGGGTTAAGAGCGCGATTCAGAAAATCAGGATTCCAGAAACCAGAAAACAGAATCATGGAAGAGAGCCCCCTACGGGGATGAACGGGCGCAACGGAAACCAACGCCGTAGTAGATGACGTCAGGAGTGACCCCGACCCGATACGCAGAACGGACGCCGTTATCGTTGACGTCCCACGAGCCGCCCCGCAGCACGCGATATTGTCCCGAACTCGGACCCAAAGGGTTGGAGGAGGGAGAGTTTGCATAATATTCCGAATCATACCAATCCGCCACCCATTCCCAAACATTGCCAGCCATATCATATAGTCCGTATGGGCTGACGCCATCCAAGTAACTACCGACTTTGGTTATATCGCCAACACAACGGTTGTAATTGGCTTTATCGCAATCAACATTTTCGCCCCACGGATAGGTACGCCCATCCAGCCCCCTAGCGGCTTTTTCCCATTCGGCTTCGGTGGGCAGGCGCGCTTGTCCTGAGCCTGTCGAAGGGCCGCGCCATTCGCAGTAAGCGTTTGCCATGTTCCAATCCACATAGATGACAGGGTACTCGTCAAATTCGGGGTTGCTGTAATAAGCGCTGCGGGTGTAAGAACTGCTCTGTTTGGGCGGTTCGCAACCGCCCGCGTCCACACAGCGTTTGTAGGCGGCGTTGGTCACTTCGTATTTGTCAATGTAGTAGGCGTCCAGCGTTACGGAATGGATCGGTTTTTCATCATCGGAACCGCTCTCACTGCCCATCGAAAACTCGCCAGCGGGAACGAACATCATCGTCACACCGTCAGATTCGATGAAGGAGCCAATCTCTGGCGTGGGGGTGTTAGTGGAGGGAGGGCGTGTTGTGGTCGCTATGACTATAGATGTGTTAGTGGAGAGATGGCGTGTTATGGTCGCTATGACCATAGGCGTGTCTGCTGGAAAGACAGTCGTATTTCGATTCAAATTACTTGTCAGCGCATCAATCAAGCCGATTATTCCAATAAGAATCACGCCTCCAACGAATAATAGCACAATGGGCAAATCCGTTTTGGATAGTTTTAGTCTCGTTGGCTCTTTCTTTGGCGGAGAGTCTTTCCACTGCTGATCAACCGTTGCTTGCGTATCATGTAATTTCACCGCTTCCATAGATTTAGCGCGGCTCTTGTCTTCCATCTTCGGGCGAGGCACGGCAACTTTACGTTTTGGCGTCTGTTCGCTGGCGGGTAGTTGTTGTCCGCTTACCGCGTTCTCCAGCGCTTTTGCAAACTCTGCCATACTCCCATAACGGTCTTCGGGGTTGCGAGCCAGAACCTTGAGCAGAAGCTTTTCCATCTTTTCGGGCAGATCGCGGGTAAACTGGCTTGGTCTCGGCAACGGCTCGGTGGCTTGTTTCAGCAATATCGCGGCGGGGGTATCGGCAGAATATGGCTTGCGTCCGGTCAGCATTTCATATAACACCACCCCCAACGCGTATTGATCGGAGAAGACGGAGGTCTTTCCCGTCCACTGCTCGGGAGCCATATATTCAGGCGTGCCGATACCCATACCCGTTCCGGTGAGATCGGCGGTTTCTTCCAGATCCAGGATCTTGGCGATGCCGAAGTCTGTTAGCATTGGCTCGCCATCGGCGGTGATGAGGATATTGGATGGCTTCACGTCGCGATGGATCATGTTCTGACGATGGGCAAAATCTAACGCCCTTGCAATGGGCAACAAAATGGAAATAGATTCATTCCACGGCATCGGTTTTCCCAGTTTCTGCTTGAGCGTCCCGCCAGGCAGATACTCCATCACAAGGTAGGGCTTGTCTTCATCATCGCCAAAATCCGTCACTTTGACGATGTTGGGGTGCGTTAGCCGCGCCAGCGCTTTTGCCTCACGTTCAAAGCGTTTGAGCGCGCGCTCCATCGTAGCCATGGTTAAATTTTCGGTGCGGATGACTTTGACCGCCACATCCGTTTCGAGGCGCGTGTCGTAGGCTTTGTACACGGTCGCCATCCCGCCTTCGCCGAGTTGTTCAAGGATGTGATAACGCCCCAAAGATTTTCCAATTAGATTAGCCATGTTAGCCTCCTAGGTTATTCCAGCATATCGCCAATTTTGGAATTGATCGCCATGGTACCGATATGCGCGAATGACATGTATTGCCCATCATCTTTTCCGCCCCATATGGATTTTCCTTCCCCGCACAGCGCGAATTGTTCTGTGATGGCGTTTCCAGTCCCTTCGATTCTGACTTTGCTCAATGCGGCGATCCATTCCATAGAGACCGCCCAATCAAGCGCGGATTTGGCGGACTTCGAGTCTAAACCATGTTCTTTCAGGATACGCGCCGCGAGGGATGCATCCTTCCATGCGGTGGGAAGAAAGACAAGCGGCTGGGGAAGTTTGTGAACGCTCGCAGTTTTCTTTGTTTTGGAAGGGAGCGACAGCCCGCGCATGATTGCATCTTGTAGATGACGCCGCGTTTGGTAAATAATGAAGCGGGCAATCTCGCCGTCCATTTCAAGGGAGAGACCCTGAGCGTCGGAAGTGAAGAGATGAAGACTGCGCACAGCGCCATCCGTGGTGATACGTTCTAACCTGAGTAAGGACGGCGCAGAGGAGATCCACTGGACCAGCGCGGCAGGGAGTCGTTCAATCTGCCAGCCAAAGCCCGGAGATGAGCGAATCAAGCCGCGGGTCAGGAGCGAAGCGTGACCGGCTTTTTGTCTCTGTTCGAGTTGGTCGTGGGTTAGCCTTTCGATTGTCGCATCGGGCAGGGGCAGAGAGGATATCCCAAACGCGCCAGCCAGCCAGAATAACTCTGCTCGGGAGAGGTCGAATTGAAAGACGCCCGCTTGCTCCTTCATTGCGTCGCCTGTGGTCGGACGATGGTCATGTAGTTGCCGCCGCCTTTCCAAATCTTTTCAAAAGTAGTGCGAGAAAAGACTTTTTCCTTACCGCTCCACGGGTCGTTGACCACTACCGAGTCGGCGTTGATGGCTTTGACGAGTATGGCATGATTGATAGAACCGTTTGGTGTAATGTCGCGCGCAGGCACGCTGACCAAGCCTACCTTCGAGTTAATGATTACGGGTCCCTCGCGGAGCGCCGCGCCGAGATCATCCATGTTGCCAGCGCTCACTGTAGAACTGTAGCCAAGTTCGCCAAGATCGTCATTTAGCTTGTCAAGAGTAACGCCTCTGCCTTCTGTGCCGTCGCCCTGATCCAACATTCCAATAAGATCGCTGGGCGACGCGGCGCGGTTCGCGGGATCTTTGGCGTGGAAGTAATCGAGCGCCATGCTCATGGAGGTGGGCAGACAAGCGGCGCTGCCGTACAGTTTTCCCTGCGACTGAGGCGGAATATCGTAATAAACATCATAACCATCCGCTGGAGACGGAGAATCCGCTTCTTGCGCGGACGGGGCGCCGGGCGCAGTTTCTTTGAGCAGGTCTCCAAACCGAGTTGTCCCTTCTGAATTTTCCGCCAGTGGAGTTTCACCTTCCTTTGAAAAAGGCGTAGCAATAGTCGGCGGGACGAAGAATCGTTCGAGAAAGGAATTTAGCCAGGCTGGAAGCCCGCTAAGGAAGGGTATAACCGTAAGCGCGGTAAACACAGGCAGGATGGTTTGATTAAGGAAAGCATTCTCCGTCTGTCCCCCAGTATAGAGAGGCATATAACTTGTTGTAGGCAAACCATCTCGGCCACTGCCGCGAAATAACGCCGCACCGCGCTGGTCGGTCTGTTCCCATTCGGTGACCTCGCGCTCAAGGCGGCTTGCCAGAATTTGGAGCGCGTCAACCTGCGCTTCGAGTTTTCGAAGGAGCGCATTTGCTTCCGCGCTAAACTGTTCCTGTCCGCCGCCCTGCCAACTCATGGACAGGGCTTGAATGGCGCGGCGAAGCGATTGCGTTTCCTCTTGGAAAGCAAGGGAGTTTTGTTTGAGGATGGAAGCAGTTTGGTGACCGCTGGAGGGGATGAGGTGGAGGGTGGTCATAAGTGTTTTCTTTCTTCGCGCAAGCGCCAGATTATGATTGCTCCGCCGATTGCCCCGCTGATTACCTCGCCGATTGGCTCGTTGATTGTAACGCTGATTATCCAGCCGAATACCCAACCGATGGTAATCGTAACGACATCCCTCCAAGATGAAAGCGCCTTTTCTTTAAGCAAAACAAAGGCGGTAATAAATCCGCCGATTGCCCCGCTGATTACCACGCCGATTGACTCGTTGGTTGCACCGCCGATTGTCCAGCCGATTGTCCAGCCGATTGTCCAACCGATGGTAATCGCAACGACATCCCTCCAAGATGAAAGCGCCTTTTCTTCAAGCAAAACAAAGGATGTAATAAATCCGTATGTTGCCCCGACAGTTGCCCATCCGATTGTCCAGCCGATTGCCAATCCGATTCCGACGACGATTAGGATGCCGATTGCCCAGCCGATTGCTATCAATAACACGGCTATCCAACGCGGGTAGATAATCGCTTCAGTGCCGGGCGCGATTTCACTATTTGAAGCCTTTGCTTTTTGTGATGCAGCCTTTGTCCCATTCCCCTGATCGAAAGTTTCCCCGGTCGCTTCCTGTATACGCGTATCCTGTGTATCAAACCTTGAAACCGCAGATGTTTTATTTTTAACAGGTTGTTTTTTTCTGATTGTTCCTAACAAAGTTTCTTCCAGCGTATCGCCAAAAGCCTGAGCATTATGAAAGCGGTTTTCCTTTTCTTTCGCCAATGCCTTAAGCAGCATCTTTTCAACAGCATCAGGCAAGTTTGGCGCAAATGACTTCGGCCTTGGCAACGGTTCTGTAACTTGCTTGACCAGCACTGCCATAGGCGTGTCGGCTTGATACGGTTTTCTCCCTGTGACCATTTCGTACAATATCACGCCAAGCGAATAAACATCCGTGCGCGCGTCCACGCCTTGTCCCTGAAATTGTTCAGGCGACATATATTCTGGAGTTCCCACGCCCATTCCCGTGCTGGTCAGGTCGGTCGTTTCTTCGTCAGCGAGGAGGATTTTCGCAACCCCAAAATCAGTCAACATTGGCTCGCCAGATTGTGTAATTAGGATGTTAGAGGGCTTGACATCGCGGTGGATGACGCCCTGTTGGTGGGCATAATACAGCGCGCGCGCAATAGGAATCAGCAAACGGACGGAATCTTCCCATGGGATTGACTTGCCCAGTCTTTGTTTTAGGGTTCCGCCGGGTAGATACGGCATAACAAGGTAAGGCTTCTCATCATGTTCGCCGTAATCCGTGATGGCGACGATGTTGGGATGGGTTAACTTAGCCAGCGCTTTAGCTTCGCGCTCGAAGCGTTTGAGGGTTTTGCCCATCGTTTCGAGAGTCAGTTTTTCGGTGCGGATGACCTTGACTGCCACATCGCGTTCCAAGCGCGTATCGTAGGCTTTGTACACGATTGCCATCCCACCTTCGCCGAGTTGCTCTAGGATGTGGTAACGTCCGAGAGATTGACCAAGAAGATTTTCCATAATGCCTCGCAAAAAATTAGGAAAGCTTGCAATTTACCTGATACAGGCGCGTATCGGGAAGGATTATAGTGGGAATATAAAATTCCTTCCGCTTTTCGATTTCGGCGATAGAGAAACTTGTGTTTACCGCACTGGCAAAGATGTACTCAATATCCGCACGACAAAGTTGTTCAAAATTTTCGGGGGTGGAAAATTCGTATTCCAAATCAAGTTTCTCCGTTCTGATGCCTGTCAACGGAGTGATCCATACTCCGGCATCGGTGGGGGTCTTGACGTTTGGGGAACTGGTATCTGCCGAGATAAGCACGAGAGCCTGCTTGGGTACGTGATTAGCAAGCCACCCAATAACAAATTGATCGTCTACTCTCATATAAATACAACAGGGGTCGGGTTGGTATCTAGCTGGTGGTCGAATACAAACTGTTATTATGGCAAGGGCGATCAAAGTCAATTGAGCAATCCATTGCCGTTTTCCTTCGGCTGGAATATGCAAAAGCAAATCATTTATGATGTCAGCCCCTCCTATTCCCGCTAATATCGCCAAAGGAGCAAAGAGGGATAATTGAATAAATGGACGATCCAGAAAATATCCTCCCGTATGGTTGCCCAGAAAGTTTGGCGTAGGCAGACTGGAAAATATCGCGATAAAAATAACAAATGCAAAGATTGCCAGAACCAGATGTTTGTGCCGAGTCTGTAGAGCATAAACCCCTAAAAATACAGCCAGCAGGGTTAAGTACATATCTACCCCTTGAAAGTATGGCAAAATGGCTTCATGAAAGTTGGGATTAAGGATGGAAATGATCCAGATAATCAAGATTTCATTATAAAGAAAGAAAAACGAGTCTTCCTGGGTAATTTTATTTCTGAAGTAATAGATTAAGGCAAAGGCGCATAACGCGCAAAATAGATAGATAATACTACGGCTATGCAACAGCGCCATGCCGAGACAAATAATGCACAACGATATGATCCTTTTACCGTCGAATTTAACCTTAGGCGCTAGGGATGCCGCGATCCAGTAGACGACAAGAGGCGAAACAGCCAACGAGGCAATTGCGGGATACTTTCCCCAATTCACTGCAAAAGCCGGCATTGTCCACCCAAAGCCTGCAAAAATCGCGGTGATCATGCCGGAATTTAGGCGATTATTGCTGAGTCGTTCGACAAGTAGGTAGAGACTCAAAATGAATAAAAGCAAAAACATCTGCCCTATGCCCAGCATGAGTTGCGCTATGCTGAATCTGTCTCCGACTTGTTGGCTCATGACGATAATAAGGCTGTGAAAACCAAGATGATAATAACAACTTGGGTCCAAGGTTTCAACTCCGCAGGAACCGCGTTGAGGCAAAGTTGGATTCTGGAGACTAGCTATTGTTTGGTAATGCTCTGCCGAATCGTAATACAGAGGAAATTCAAGCTGTTTCAAAAAAGCCAGCCTGACGGCGGCGATGAGGAGAATGATAAGTAGAGAACCAATTGACGGCGGTCGAAGAGTGGGAAATTGACCGTTCTTTGCGCTCGACAAGAAGAAACCCGCGAATCCAACGAGTGAGATTATCAATAGTAAACCGGACAGTATCGGCAGCGCCTGCGTCCATATTCTGCCAAGCGTGATGATCGCGTAACTCGATACTACGAAGATACCAATCCCTACGCTTACTATCCAGATAAAAGTATCACCCTCATATTGATAATCATTTTTCTTTCGCCGCAGCAATAACCCTAATCCGCCGAGCCCAAATACTTCTATGATCAACAACCCAATAATTACCTTATATTCCCACAGCGCTTGGAATCCATCGTAGATCAGGTTTATGAAGTCAAAAGGTGTCATGGTGAATGACAAGCGGGAAGGAATTCCTACGGATAATTATTGTTCCGGGGAGGTTTTTGAGTGGAGGGGGGAGACTCAAGAGGTGGAATTAATATATTCCCTTGGGCGATCAATTGATTATTCTGCTGACGAACTTGCATCGTGATTGACGCATTCGATTTAACCTTTGGTCCCGTACAATAGTATTTGCTAGCCGATCCAGAGATTTGTTCGCACGGATATTCGGCGTTGTTGATCATAATATACATGTTCGATATGCCCGATTGACTAACCTGTAATGTAATCATAAGTTCTTGATTGAGCAGACCAACGGAATACACGCAGATATCTTCGTTTGATTTGTCGCAATAATCCAGGTCAATCGTCGTCGTGGTTGGGTTGAGATTCTGCGAACTCTGGGTTGGTTGCAGTGCGGTGTTCTTTTGTTCTGTGGGAGGTTTCGTTGAAATCGAAGGAGCAGTGGAGTTTGATACTCTTGTTGCGGTTGAAACGGGCTGATTCTGGTCTCCATTCCTATTTGCATATGCATACGCAAAAAATATGCCGAGGCAGACAATACTTAGTATGACCAACATCCCAACAAGCCCTTGCAACCAAAAAGACTTTTGGGAAGATTCCATAACTTTATCTTGAGTTTCAGACCCACGCGTGAAAGGACGCGCATCTTCTGTTGCCGTTCGATCCTGGTCAATGGTATCCAGCGTCCCAGTGGGATATCTAGGCTCGTTCGTTTTGTTTGGAGCAACGGAAGTGCTGGATTGGGAGACGGTCGATCCCCAAGTTAGTTCTTCCAATGCGTGCGCAAAGCCCCCAGCGCTGGAATATCGTTCGTCAACTTTTTTTGACAATGCCTTAACTAACACCGCCTCTACCGTAGCAGGCAGGTTGGGGACAAAGTTTGTTGGTTTGGGCAAAGACTCGTTCACATGCTTGAAAATCGTTTCCATTGGCGTATCGCCCAAAAACGGCTTTTGCCCGGTGATGAGTTCGTAAAATACCACGCCGAGGGAGTAGATGTCTGAGCGCAGATCGATCTCTTTGCCCAGGCCTTGTTCGGGTGACATATATTCCGGCGTGCCGATTGTCGCGCGAGTGCCTGTAAGATCCATGGTGGCATCTTCCTCGATGATCTTTGCAATACCAAAATCAGCCAGCATGGGCTCGCCCGATTCGGTCAACAGGATATTCGAAGGCTTTACATCGCGATGGATAATATTGTGCTTATGGGCATATTCGAGCGCGTAAGCGATGGGAAGGAGCAATCGCGCTGCATTCTGCCAGGGCATTTTTTTGCCCAGAAATTTTTTGAGCGATCCCCCACGCAAATATTCCATCACCAGATAGGGTTTCCCCTCATACTCGCCATATTCAATCACCCCGACAATGTTAGGATGGGTGAGTTGCGCCAGTGACTTTGCCTCGCGTTCGAATCGCTTCAACGTCTTGTGAACGATCTCAGGCGCGAACCGCTCGATGCGGATCACTTTGATCGCCACTTCAGATTCGAGCCGCGTGGTAACCGCTTTGTATACGATCGCCATGCCGCCCTCGTCAATACGTTCCGTAATACGATACCGATCTACTTGTGTCCCAACCAGATCCGCCATGGTAACCTCATTTTATTTATTTTACTGGAAATTGCAGGTTAAAGCCTAAATTTTCTCCATGTTAATTCAATGCCATTTGATGGTTGCTTTGAGAGTTCTTTCAACTCTTTCACCTAAATTCCTTGCTCGTTTTGTATAAAAGATTAAGAACAGCCAAATTCCTTGTCAAAACCTTCAGGACGATTCTCTTCTCGATTTTTCCTACACCACAGAAAGAGATATGATTCAGCGTTGATTTTCTCTACCTTTTATCGGGTACATTATAAAACAAAAATTCTCAAATCAGTATCAATGATCAAAGTGGCTTAGTTGGCGCTGATAGGGTACGGTGTCGGTATCACTTCATCGGCATTGCATACGCTAACCCACAAAGGTACTGATTTTGAGTATTTATCGAGCAGCGGCCTTATCTCTCATATGCAATCGGCGCAGAGCATAAGAACAGTCGTTTGCGCCATCAGCAATCTCTTTTGGCATCTAATCCACCGTTTGCTTTACAGATGGCGCAAGCGATTGTGTATAGCAAAATCAACAACCAGCTCGATAGTGCGGCGTCGTTCAGAACAGATAGATTGGGCGACTCGCGCATTGGAAGCAACGGAGGCGATGGTAAGGCAAGTCGACGCATCGCAAGATCTCGACCAACTACACGGTATGAAAGGGTAAGTCGAGCGTGAGTATTTTTTGACTATCGGCCGCATTCTGCATTTGTCAGCGGAGGAAGTTCGTGGATCTTTGAAACCACGCTAAAAGATGTCCGATTGTGTACACCCCTGTCCTTGCGGCTATTACGGCGACTCACA
>MWTB01000019.1 GCA_002050275.1 Anaerolineae bacterium UTCFX1 | reverse complement strand
CGCCAGCGTCAACATGCTCGCTATTGCGATCGTAGTCGCCAGCATGGATTATATTTCCTCCGTGCTGCGGGAAAAATTTGTATAGCGCGAGAAGGAATCGCCCTAAAGGAACAACGTCTCCGCCGACGGCGGAGACGTTTATTTTTGTTAATCATGACTTACGCAGATCGAAATCTTTTGCTGCGAATTGCACGAATTATCGCTAATTTTTAAAAATAATTCGCGTAAATCAGCGAAATTCGCGGCTTGGTTTTAGGGTTTTGTGTAAGTCCTATTAATTTCAAGATGATATAATCTTTTCATCATGGAATCTGGCGCGCTTCTCAATCAACGCTACCAACTGCTCGAAAAACTCGGCGCAGGCGGCATGTCGAACGTATTTCGTGCGCGCGATCTTATGCTTGATCGCTACGTTGCGGTTAAGGTCCTGCTCCCAAAATATTCGCAAGACTCTTTGTTCCGCGAACGCTTCAAAATGGAAGCGCGCGCCGCGGCGAATCTGTCGCACCCGAACATCGTCACCGTCCACGATTTTGGCTACGACTCGGAGCAATTATTCATCGTTATGGAATATTTGCCCGGTAAAGACCTTAAGACTATCCTCCGTCAGCGCGGACGTTTCGCCGTCGAAGAAGCGATTCCGCTCATCGTACAAGCCTGCGCCGGCATCGGCTACGCTCACCGCGCTGGGCTTGTACACTGCGACATTAAGCCGCACAATATGCTTGTCACGCCGGATAATCGCCTCAAAGTGACCGACTTCGGCATCGCGCGCGCCCTCTCCACGATTCAGCCGGACGAACGCGCCGACGTAGTCTGGGGTTCGCCGCAATATTTCTCGCCCGAGCAAGCTGTCGGCGAGCCGCCTTCGCCCGCCTCCGACGTGTATTCGCTCGGCGTCGTTCTTTACGAAATGCTCACTGGCGCGCTGCCGTTCAACGCACCCACCAGCGCGGAGCTTGCGCGGATGCACCTCGAAGACCAGCCTATCCCAATCAGCGAATATGTCCCCGATGTTCCGCCCGCGCTCGAACAGATCGTAATGAAGGTTCTGTCGAAAGAACCCTCCGCGCGGTATCGCACCGCCGACCAACTCGGACGCGTCTTGCTCAAATTTGGGACTCAACGCGAGACTCCCCCGACCCCCGCTTTGTCATTGACTCCCGAAGCGGCGACGACGTATCAACAACCCGAACCGCCTCCCTCGTTCATCGAGCCGGTTCAACCGATATCTCAACCTGTCTACTCGCCCTCAGCCTCTCCTGCATCTTCATCTTTCCCCGAAATTGACTGGGCGACCATCGGACTTGCTTTGCTCGCCCTCGCCACCGTCGGCGGGCTGATTCCCTTTTGGATTTATATTTACTTTGTCTACAACCCGCGCTAAGCGACTTCTCCTCGCCCCCTCTATCCTCTCCGCGGACTTCACCCGCCTCGGCGAAGAACTTGCCGTGTGCGAATCCGCCGGCGCGAACTGGATTCACATTGACGTGATGGACGGTCATTTCGTGCCGAACATCACGATGGGAGCGTTCATTGTCGAAGCCTGCAAGCGCGCGACGAAACTTCCGCTTGACATACATCTGATGATCGAAAAGCCCGAACTGCATCTCGAGTCGTTTGCCGGCGCGGGCGCGAGCAACATCACCGTTCATATTGAGGCTTGCCCGCACATTCATCGCACGCTGCAACACATTAAGTCGCTGGGATGCAGCGCCGGCGTTGCCTTGAACCCCGGCACCCCCGTCGGCGCGATCGAGGCGGTGTTAGGCGATGCGGATCTTATTTTAGTGATGAGCGTCAACCCCGGCTACTCCGGTCAGAAGTTCATCCCATCCACTGTGGCGAAGGTGAAAGAGATCCGCAAAAGATTGGACGCGCTGAAATCGTCCGCGCACATCGAAGTGGACGGCGGTATTGACGCGGAGACGCTCCCGAAGATGAAGAAAGCCGGGGCAGATGTCTTTGTCGCGGCGACGGCGGTCTTCAAGCACCCGAAGGGGACAAGGGCGGGAATCAAAGTGTTGCAAGATCAAATACGCAGTATGTAGCACGCAGTACTTCGTATCGGCGCTTAAAACAAAAAATCACGGCAAATGCCGTGACTTTTTTATGGGGACAAAATCCTTACGCGACAGACTTGCTCATCGCCTTGATGCACTTGGTGCATAACACCTTGCGCACAACGCGACCCTTTTCCATGACGATGGTCTTCTGGAGGTTGGGTTTAAACGTTCGATTGGAGGCGCGCATAGAGAACGAGCGCTTGTGCCCAAAGGTAGTGGATTTTCCGCAGTGAGAACACTTAGCCATGACGTACAATTTCCTTTCCTTGCTATAATTCCAATTCAGACGCCTTTTGAAAGCACGGCATTTTACCATGTGACTAAATCGCGCGCAAGATGTTAAAATAGAAACGACCATGTCGTTGCGAGCCGCAAAACGCGAAGCGATTTCCAACTTGTCTGGAAGTTGAACGCTCGAAAGGGTACAATGCCGCTGCCGCGAACGTTCTTACAATGACGGCTAAGAGAGGAACAATGAGCGAAAATTTAACAACCTTGGGAGGCGTCCACATTTCGCCGAACGTCGTGGCGACGATCGCTTATCAGGCGACGCTCGAATCGTATGGCGTAGTGGGACTGGCTCCGCGCAATTTGGCGGACGGGCTGGTGAAATCCATTACCCGCGAACCCGCGCGCGGGGTCGCGGTGAAGTATGACGACGATCGGATTGACATTGAAGTGAACGTCATTATCGAATACGGCACACGCATCAGCAGCGTGGCGGAAAGCGTTTCAAAAACGGTGCGTTTTCATGTGGAGAAAGCGCTCGGCTTAACTGTCAACAGCGTGAACGTTCATGTTGCAGGCTTACGCGTAAGCAATATTGATTAAAGAGGAGACAAAACCGGCATGGCTGTAGACAATAACCGTATCGAACGACTGCGTGCAAGGACAATTAATGGACAATCCATGAAGCGGCTGGTGGAGGCAGGCTTGACGTGGTTGCGCGTCAACCAGCAAACGGTCAATGCGCTGAATGTATTTCCCGTGCCTGACGGCGACACCGGCACAAACATGACGCTGACCATGCAATCGGCTTGGAACGAAGTCAAGGACCTCGAACATCGCCGTATCGGCGATATGGCGGCGGCGGTGGCAAAAGGCGCGTTGATGGGCGCGCGCGGCAATTCGGGCGTGATCCTTTCGCAGATCTGGCGCGGGTTCGCGCGCGCGGTGCAAGAACGCGAAACGCTGGATGGCGAATCGCTCGCCAAAGGGTTCGCCGAAGCGCGCGACACCGCCTACAAAGGCGTAGTCAAGCCGGTCGAAGGGACGATCCTCACTGTCATCCGCGGCGTAGCAGACGCGACTGAAGCCGCCCTCCAAACCACCAGCGACGCGATCACCATCCTTGAAGTGGCGGTTCGCGCCGCCGACGAAGCTGTGCAGCGCACCCCCGATTTGCTGCCGCTCCTCAAACAAGCCGGCGTCGTTGACTCAGGCGGCAAAGGCTTATTCTTTATTTTGGAGGGCATGTTGCGCCACGTCTACGGCGAGTCGCTGGAGGCGGCGCTGATGAGCGTGCAGCCGATCTCGGCGATGAACTTACAGGGCGCGCTCAACGAAGTGGAAGAAGGACAGGATTACGAAGTGGTGGTGGATTTTATACCGCCGAATCATTTTGATTTGCAGAATTTCTACGGACGGCTTGAAGAAATGGGCACGTCCATTCAAGTGGGCGAAGGCGACGGTATGTATCGTATGCACATCCATGTGCCGCTTGAAAAACGCTACGAACCGATTGATTATGTCATGGGGCTTGGCACGATCACTAAAGTGGCGATGGAAAACCTTCTCGCGCAAATGGACGATATTCAAAAAAGCAAATCCGACGCTATCTCGTTCGCCGAAGTCGAGCCGGGACAGATCGCAGTAGTGGTCGTTTCGCCGGGCGCCGGCTTGAGCCGCATCTTCGCCAGCCTCGGCGCGGCGGCGGTCGTCAACGGCGGGCAGACGATGAATCCATCTACGCAGGATATTCTGGGATCGTTTGAAGACCTGCCGACCGATAAGATCATTATCCTGCCGAATAACAAGAACATCGTCATGGCGGCGAACCAATCGAAGGATGTTTCGGTGAAACAGGTCGCGGTCGTGCCGACGCGCTCCGTTCCGCAAGGACTCGCCGCGATGCTTGCGCTGCAGCCCGACGACGAGCTGGAGGCGGTTGTCGAGAAAATGAACAAAGCCGTCGTCTCTGTAAAAACGGGAGAGATCACTGTTGCCGTACGCGACGTGGAAATTGACGGCGTGAACGTGAAAGAGGGGCAGGTCATCGCGTTGCTCGACGGAAAACTAGTCGCTTCGTCGCCCGCCATCGAAGAAGCCTGCGTTCAGTTTCTCGAGAAAGCGGAGGCGGCGGATCATGAACTCATTACATTTTATTACGGGCAGAACATTGCTCAAGCCGAAGCCAACCGTATCGCGGATGCGATGCGCGAGAAATATCGCGAACAGGATATCGAAGTGCAGGAAGGCGGGCAGGAGCATTATCAATTTATCATTTCGGTCGAGTGATGATCACCGCTAAGCGCGCCAAGAAAAAAATTTAAACTTCGCGATCTTTGCGTCACTTTGACAAGCTCAGTGCAAAACTTCGCGATTCAAAATTAAATGACATCCGCTCCCGACTTCAAAAAATACAACATCGCCGTCGTCATTCCCTGCTACCGCGTGGAGCGGGAGATTCGATCTGTATTGCAAGGGATTCCGAGATACGTCAAGCATGTCATCGTCGTGGATGACGCTTCGCCCGATTCCACCTCTGCCATCGTTTCCGCTGCCGCAAAAAAGGATAAACGCATCGCGTTGATCCGTCATGAGATCAATCAAGGCGTGGGCGGCGCCATGCTGACGGGATTCCGTAAAGCCCTTGAGCTGGGCGCGCAGATCGTCGTCAAAATTGACGGCGATGGGCAGATGGATGCGACTCATCTTCCCGAATTGATCGCGCCGCTCATCCAAGGTCAGGCGGATTACACAAAAGGGAATCGCTTCCGCGATTTTCGAGCGTTGCAGCAAATGCCGCTCGTCCGTCGTATTGGCAACATGGGGCTGGGTTTCCTCTCCAAAGCCGCAACCGGCTACTGGAATCTCTTCGACCCGACGAACGGATTTATTGCCATCCGTTCTGAAGCATTGGCGCAGTTGCCGTTGAAAGGAATTGATAAAAGTTATTTTTTTGAAACTTCGATGCTGGCGAATCTCTACCTGCTCGGTGCGACAGTAAAAGATATTTCTATGCCCGCGCGTTATCGCAGCGAAGTCTCGAATATGCTAATCCATCGCATCTTGTTTCAATTCCCGTTCAAGTTATTCCGCGCTTTTGTCAAACGGATCGTCCTCAAAAATTTCATTTATGATTTCACAATGGGGAGCGTGTATATTCTGATTGGAACGCCGCTGTTGCTGTTCGGCTTGATCTTCGGCGGCGTCAAGTGGATTTATTACGCGAGTCTCAACATACCCGCGCCGGCGGGAACCGTCATACTGGCGATGCTTTCGGTCTTATTGGGTATACAATTGTTGCTCTCCGCTGTTGAGAGCGATCTGCGCTCAACGCCGAAAGAGCCGCTGTCGCCTCCGCTGTAACGCTCGATTCGCCCCTAGGGTAAAAAAACAGGCTGACGCAAGTCAACCTGTTTGATTCTGAATATGCTCCAACGCGTTTTGGAACGCCTCATAAGGCTGCGCTCCGACGATCGCGTATTGATCGTTGATGACGTACGTCGGCACGCTGTTCACGCCGATTTGGTACGCGTCGCGCACCTGGTCGGCGACGATAGCGGTGTATTTCTCCGCCGCCACCTCTCGCTGCATTTCGTCTGCGTCTAAGCCCGCCTCGCTCGCCGCAGAGCGGAGCGTTTCCCATTGACTCGGATCGCAACCCTCCGCGTATACTTTACGGAAAATGATTTTATGGAATTCGTTGCCCTTGCCGTGTACGCGCGCGTATTCCGTCGCTTCGTGTGCGAGGCGCGTGCTGTACATGCGTTCGATGGAGCAGAATCCCATCCCGAACGAGCGGGCGATGGAAACCAAGCGTTCCTCCGAGCCATTGTCGCGCGCGCGTTTAACATGTTCGGGTAGATCGTAACCTTCGGGCGGCGTATCAGGATTCAAATAAAACGGACGCCACTCCACGCCGACTTGATATTCTTTTTGCAATTTCTCGACCACGCCCTGGCCGACATAACACCATGGTCAAATGTAGTCGGAATAAATCGTCAGTTTAAACTTCATAGAAGTCTCCTTGTTGATGGTTGCGGACGCTTGATAGACGGTTGTTTGCGGGCGTTTCTTACGTACGGCTCTGTACAGTACAATATGCGCATGAAAAACTTCGACCCTCGCTATAACGATATTCCTAAAACTGAAATTCACGTTCATCTTGAAGGCGCGATACGCACGCAGACGATCATTGACATCGCGCAGAAATATGGTTTGAAATTGCCTTCGTATGAAGCGAACGAGTTAGACCGTCGCATTAAAGTTTACGATCAATTGCGCGACTTGGAAACGGTGTTGAAAGCGTTTGAGATATTTCAAAACAGCGTCGCTTCGCCGGAAGTCGTCGAGCGCATCGCATGGGAGTTGTTTGAAGATTCGGCAAAGCAAAACATTAAACTGTTGGAAGTTCGCTTCTCGCCCGATTGGGCGTTCAGTGGACATAACCTGAATTGGGACGCCTGTCTCGAAGGTCTGCTGCGCGCTAAAGCCCGCGCCGAAAGCAAATTCGATATGGCGATTGGCTATATTGCCATTACCTCGCGCAGCCGCGGACCCGAGTCGTGCGTCAAAACGGTGGAGTGGGCGATTCGGCACAGGGAGCGCATCCCGGCGATTGATCTCGCCGACAGCGAACGCGATTTCCCATTGCGCGATTTCGTTCCTTCGATCCTGAGAGCCAAAGAAGCCGGACTAAAGGTCACAATTCACACAGGTGAAGATACGCCCGCTGCCTTCGTCAGAGAGACGATTGAGCTCGCTAGCCCCGACCGCATCGGTCATGGGATCCGTGCGATCGAGGATATGCGAGCTGTGGAACTCATTAAAGAGAGGAATATTACGTTGGAGGTTAACCCGTGGAGCAACTATCTGACCAACTCGGTGCGAACGATTGAAGAACATCCGCTCAAGAAGTTGTTCGATCTCGGCGTGAAGACGACGATCAACTCCGACGACCCGGAAGTGTTGGAAACGAATCTCAATAACGAATACCGTATCGCGCATGAGGTCTTGGGCATGAGCATGGAAGAGATCGCTGTTTGCAATCGTTATGCGTATGAAGCCTCGTTTATTCCTGAAGACAAAAAGAAAAGAGTCTGGCAGGCTTATTTTCAATGACGCGCGCTCATTTCCCCGTTGCGGTGCATCTATTTTTCTTTCGCGGAGACTGCATTCTGCTGTTGCGGCGTTTTAATACCGGCTTCGGAGACGGTCAATACAGCCTGCCGGCCGGGCATTTAGACGGCGGCGAAACGGTCAAAGAGGCGTGCGTCCGCGAGGCGCTGGAAGAGATCGGCGTGCGTATTGAAGAGTCGCATTTATCTTTTTCCGCGGTCATGCATCGTATGGAAGGCGACGAACGCGTGGATTTCTTTTTCACGGTCGAAGCATGGGAAGGCGAGCCGTTCAACGCCGAACCGCACAAATGTGACAATTTATGTTGGGCGGAAATAAACGCTCTACCTTTGAATGTGATTCCCTATGTGCGGCGGGCGTTAGAAAATTATCAAAAGGGCATTCAGTTTGACGATTACTCGTCGTGAAGATAAGACGCTTTCTTGCGGCGGTTGTAATAAACGCCCTTGTTCTTATACATGTCGTCGTCGGCGAGGCTGACGAACTTCAACAGCGAGGCGCCCGGCGCGCTGGTAGACGCGCCGAGAGAGAAACTCAACGGCGGGTTGCGATAATATTTGTTGTTGATCGCCGTTAGCGCGTCTATACGTTCGATCATTTCTTTTGATTTTTGCGCGTCTTCGCCGGGCAGAATAATGATGAACTCGTCGCCGCCAATGCGCGCCGCGATCATCCTGTCTTCGATACTGGCTTTTAACACTTCGGCGGCGCGGCGAATCAACTGGTCGCCCGCGCTGTGGCCGAACGAATCGTTGACTCGTTTCAATCCGTTCAGATCTGCGATAATGAAACTGGTCGGGTCTATGCGGCTGGCTTCCAACTTATGTAAAACTTCCTCGAAAAAAGCGCGATTGTACAAGCCGGTCATGGCGTCGTGCGTGCCGAGATAACGTAAGTAGTCCTCGGCTTTTTTGCGCGCGGTAATATCCTGCAAGGCGACCAAAACCCAGGCGAAATCGTTTTCGTGCCCCGGCATCAGCGTCCAATGTATATGGACGTTTACGGGTTTGCCGTGCAACGAATAGTTGACGCTCTCGCGTTCGAAGTAGGTCTTGCCTTCCCACATGTCTACTAATTCGTTTTGAAAATGCTCCCCCATATCGTCATGGAAAACTTCTTTCAGGTTTGCCAGCAGCGTTTCCTTGTCGGCGGCTTCAAACAAATCGAGCGTTTTCTGATTCACATCGAGGACGCGAATCAGATCTGTGAATTGGCGCACCGCCTCAGGATTCGCGGCGAGGTAGCGTTTCAGATCCGTAACGCCTTGCGCGCGCAACGCGTCGAATGCCTTTTTGATCGCGGTATAGTCTTCTTCCCAGAGCGAGATGGGCGCATGTTTGAATAATTTTTGGGCGCGCGTTTCGGCTTTTTTCAGCGCGGTAATGTCTTCGATGGAAACCATTACGCATGACCAATTCTCCGCGCATTCGGGTAAGATGCGCCAATACAGGCGGATGTGAAGCGCTTCGCCGCTTAGAGTGTAATTGATTCCTTCGCCGCTCCAGTCGTGTTTGCCGTTCCAGAGCGCCAGCAGTTCGTCGCGGAAGTGGACGTCCATCTCGCCGCGAAAAATTGAGCCGAGATTGGAGATGAGCTCATCCTGATTCTTCGCTCTAAACATTCGCAACGTTTCAGCGTTGACGCGCTTGACCTTGATGCGTCGCACGTTGTCAGCGATCTCCTCGGGATGTTGATCGAGATAAGAGTTTAAATCTACAATGCCTTTCGCTCGCAAAGCGTCAAAAAAAAGTTTAATGGCGGAATAATCTTCTTCCCAGAGCGAGATCGGCGCGTATTCAAAGAGACTCTTGAAATGGCAGTCAAGCGCAGGCTTGGGCATGGCGTTCTCCTTCAACGTATTATACAGCGAATACCAAGAGAACGCTTGCGGCGCCCCTTCTGGAAGCGGTAAAAAGGCGGCTAAAACGGAACTCCAATCTTATTGCAACGTCGCTTCACCGTGCGAGAGAGCGTAGAAACTCCTGCCGCTGTCGAAGATGAAATCGGTGACGATATAGCCGCAAGCGAACGAAAATTCAAACGCTTCGCGCGCGAAGAAACGCCAGTCGCGGGCGAGCGAGAAATCGTCCGCTTTGAGCGCCTCGAAGTCGGAAGGGATTTCAATCAAGGCGAGTTTGCCTTCAACTGGGGAGAAATGTTCGGGCGGACGCAACCAGCTTCCTGTCGCAGACGGAACCGCGTAGAGAGGCTGCAGGTCCGCTTTTAGAAAATCGTCCAGTGTGAGCGATTTCCGAGCGCGCGCGCCAAGCCGGCGTTCGACGCGACGCGTGTTAATCCACCAATCCATTTGAAAACGGTCGGAGGGCAAGCCGGCGTTGAGACCGTCGCGCATAACGCCATATTCCGCGCGGCGATATACATTGCAGACTGCGCCAAGTTTGACGATATTGAAATGAGCGTTTCGGCTGAGCAACGGATCGTAGGTCCAGGTGGCATGGTCAAGACCTTGATATCGGATCATCTGCCATTGCGCGCGCTTGAGCGTGAAGCCAATATTCGAATCGCGGTAGGCGGGAAGAATTCCCAGCATGTGCGAGCAGTGTTTCGCGCGCGCGCCATCCGGCGTGGCGTCTAAGCCGGGGAAACCGAAGACGAAGCCGGTTAACTGCCCGTCTATGTACGCGCCGAGGACAAGTCCGCCGTTGTGGACGGCGGTCATTAGCACATGCACAGGAACGACGTCGGTTTCGCTGCCAGGCCAGATTTCGCGCTGCAGGGTTTCGATGGCAATCATTTCTTCAGGGGTTTCGATCAATTTTATGACGGGGGCGGGCATAGGCTAAACCTTTGTATTCATCGTAATCGCAGAGATTCTTGCAGCCTTTGCCAAAGCGGTTTGCGGGCAAGATAATTAAGCTGGTACGAAAAACGCGCCGGCATGAGACCAAAGGTGCGCGTTAGGTTATCCACCGGGCAAGTGCGATTAGCTGAAATATAGTCCAGCCAAAATGAGGAAATATAGGCGCGTGGAAAGAGCGGATCTAACGCGTTGAATAATGCGTGCGTTATAGGAAGCGACAGCGGGAACAGCATGCGCGTAGCGTGGGCGACGGACATCAGCGTCTCAATAATTTGACGGAATGTAAAATATTCGCCGCCGCCGATCTCGTGCGTCTTATTGAGCATTTCGGGGTCTTGCAACGCCCACAGTAACGCGGTGACAAGGTCTTCGACCCACAATGGTTGAAGCAATGTGAGTCCGCCGCCGGGCAACGGAAAGAAAAGCGGAAATGCGCGCAATGCGGCGGTAAGTTCGTTCGTGAAGCGGTCTTCAGCGCCGAACACAACAGTGGAACGAACGATCGTATATGGCGTTCCGCTTTTACGGATAGCCTCTTCGGCAATGCCTTTGGCTTTGTGAACAGGAAACGCCGAAGCCCGGTTCGCGCCGACGTGGCTGAGGAACAGTAAGCGCTCCAGTCCGGCGTCTTTTGCCGCATCCGCAAGAATGCGCGTTCCCTCAACGTCGGTCGCTTGTAGATCGCCGCGCCGTCCATATCCCGCCGCGCTGGCAAGGTGAACTGCCTGACGCACTCCGCGCAAAGCGGCGCGCACGCCTCTCGCATCGTTGAGGCTGGCGACTGCCACCTCAACCGGCACGCCTTTGGGCAGACGCGGCGAACTTGCAGAGGGACGCAACAACACGCGCACTTCTTGTCCCGCTTCAGAAAAGTGACGCACGAGCGCGCGACCGATGAACCCGGTCGCGCCGGTAACGAGAATCATAGATGAAATTATAGCAGAGCCAAAACTGCCGATCGTCGTCTAAAAACGTTCGTGGTACACTGACGCTAATCAATGTCGAAAAGGCAATCGCCTACTATGACCGCTTCTACTGCAACCGGCGTCGCTTGCGCCAACATCGCTTTTATCAAATATTGGGGCAACCGCGATAATGACCTGCGTTTACCCGTCAACGGATCCATTTCAATGAATCTGGATGGGTTGGTTACTACAACGACGGTGACTTTCAACGCTTCGCAGCGCGATACGCTTACGATCAATGGCGGCGAAATAACGGGCAAGGGTTTCGAACGCGTTTCGCGCATTCTTGATCTCATCCGCGCAATGGCGAATATTAACGAAAAGGCAGATGTGATCAGCGAGAACAATTTTCCCGCCGGTGCGGGAATTGCCTCGTCCGCTTCGGCGTTCGCCGCATTGGCGTTGGCGGGGAGCAAAGCCGCCGGCTTAGATTTAAGCGAACGCGAACTTTCGCGCCTTGCGCGGCGAGGGTCGGGCTCGGCTTCGCGTTCCATCCCCGGTGGATTCGTTGAGTGGCAGGCTGGCGCGAACGCTGAAGATTCGTTTGCGTTCTCGATCGCTCCGCCGGCTCAATGGAATCTAGTGGATCTGGTCGCCATCGTCAGCGCCGCGCACAAAACGACCGGCTCGACGGAAGGGCACGCGGTCGCTCCCACTAGTCCGCTTCAGGCTGCGCGCGTTAACGATACGCCGCGCCGGCTTGAGATATGCCGAACAGCCATCTTGCAAAAAGATTTTAACGCGCTGGCATCCATCGTCGAATTGGATTCGGACATGATGCACGCGGTGATGATGACGTCTACTCCCGCGCTTCAGTATTGGAAGCCCGCTTCGCTCGCGGTGATGACGGCTGTGCGCATATGGCGAGCGGATGGACTTCCCGTCTGTTATACAGTGGACGCTGGCGCGAATGTGCATGTGATCACGGTTGAATCGGAAGCGCGCGCCGTTGAAGGAAACCTGCGCGCGCTTGCTGGCGTGAACGATGTATTAATCGCGCGCGTAGGCGGCGCGGCAAGACTCGCGGCAAATGGCGATTCCCCGAGAGTCGCTTAATTTATCGCGTCGCTCGTTCCAACGCTTCGCCAAATTTCTCCAATTCTTCCAGCGTGTTGTAATGCACTGGTCCCACGCGAACCATGCCGCCGGCTTCGAGCAAGCCCAAACGCTCCACGATCGCCAGCGCGTAATTATGCCCGTTCCAGATGTAAATATGCTCGTCGCCGATCGCTTTTGCGAGCCGCTCGGGGTCTTTTTCTTTTACTGTAAATGAAACCGTTGGCACGCGCTCATCTAATCGGCTTGAATCGACGATGCCGTATATGCGGGTTCCCTGCGTCGCTTCCACGATCTCGATCAGTTTTTTGGATAATTCCATCTCGTATGCATGCATTGCAGACATGCCTTTCTTCAGCTCCAACTTACGTCCGCTGAAGCCCGCCCGTTCCCAGAGCGGCGCATACTCCGCCCCAAACTGTTTCCCCAGCCATTCGAAGTATTCTAACGCGCCGAGCACGCCCGCGATGCCTTCATGATTCTGTGTGCCCGTCTCAAATTTAGACGGCAGTTCGTTCGACGCCGGACGCACCTTGTACGCTTTCAATTCGCTCAACAGGTCGAATTTTCCATACAGCGCTGCCGCATGCGGACCGAAGAATTTATACGACGAGCAAACCAGAAAATCGCAGTCAAGGTCCTGCACGTCAATGGGTCCGTGCGGCGCGTATTGCACCGCATCCACATAAGTAAGCGCGCCGGCTTCTTTTGCCATCTTTGTTAATTTCTTCGCCGGGTTGACCGTTCCCAACAGATTGGACGCGTATCCAAACGCGGCGATCTTGGGCTTCTTCTCCAACGCTTGCGCGAAACTATCCAGATCAAGCGTGCCGTCTTCCACGTCAAAATCCACCCAAAGCAGATTGCAGCCTTTGTCTTCGGCGATCAGCATCCACGGCGAAATGTTCGCGTCGTGATCCATGCGCGTCACGAGGATATTATCGCCGGCTTGCAAGCCCCGCGCCAGCGAACGCGAAATATGCAGGGTGAGCGTGGTCATATTGTTGCCGAAAATGATCTCTTCGGGGCGCGCAGCGTTGAGGAAGTCCGCCATGGCGGCGTGCGCCTCATGTAGAGTCTCGTCAGATTTTCGGCTGGTCTCGAACTGCCCTTCATGGTTGGCGTTATTTTCAAGTAGATAACGGTTGATGCGGTCTAGGCTGGGTTTGGCAATCTGGGTTCCGGCGGGGTTATCGAGAAAGATAGCGGGGCGATCAAGCGCGGGAAACTGCTGACGTATAAGCTGGACATCGAACGACATGTTTATACTCCTCTTATGGAATTCAAAATGCGGATACTGTATAATGCAATTGTACATCACGAAAAGGAGGCGATATGTTCAACAATATCTTACTGGCTGTGGACGGTTCGGAGCATTCCCTAAATGCCGCGCGCAAGGCGGCTGAGCTCGCACGGGTGTTAAAATCTAGCGAATTGCAAGTGGTTGTAGTTTATGATCCGATGCCGCCCGTCCTTGGCGACCCTGATTTTCAGATCGTTCTCAATGCTCGTCTTGAGGGCGCGCAAAAGATCTTGCAGAGCGCGACAGAAGCTATCGGCGAAATTCCCTCCAAGGTCAATGCCGAAGCGATCGCAGGCGACCCAGCCGAGTCCATTATCAGCATTGCTGAAACTCGCAAATGCGACCTGATCATAATGGGCTCGCGCGGACTTGGACGTTTGGCTGGTTTGCTCTTAGGAAGCGCCACTCAGAAAGTGGTCAGCCTCGCGCCTTGCCCTGTGCTTATTGTGCGCTAGCCGCTTCTTCGGCTTGGGCAAACTCTTCAGGTGTGTTGAGGTTCCAAAACGCGAGACTGCGCGGGTCGGCGGCTTGAATTTCAGCCGCCGTCAATGTGCGCGTCTGCGCTTGTGAGAGCCATGCGGTCGCCTTCCATTGCCCAGCGCGCAGAGCGACTTCTACTATAGGAAGGCAAGCGGCGCGACGATAGACTGCGTGGAATGGCTCATAGCCCGCTTCCGTGTTTGGGATAACGACATCTGCCTCTTCCGCGATCAGCAGGCGCGTTGCGATCTCGATCAACTTCACGCTGGCGAACGGCATATCGCATGCGACGATCGCGACGATAGGTTGCGCGGCGGAAGCGATCGCGGTGTAGAGTCCGCCGAGGGCGCCGCGCCCCGCCTCAAGGTCTCGAATGAGGCGCACGCCGAGGAAGGCGAAATCTTCCGGATGATTCGTCGTTACGATAAGTTCATCTGCGATGGGGCGCAATCTCTTCGCAACGCGTTGGATGAGAGGTTCGCCTAAAAAAAGTTTGAGGGCTTTGTCTTCGCCCATACGCGTAGACGCGCCTCCAGCCTGTATACAAACCGTAAGCATGGGGGTATTATAAGAGCGAAAGCGAGGATGCCATGCCAACTTCTATCGGCGAACTTCTCGATTCGTTAACGGCTCCCGCCGAGTTATATGAAAAATTGCCGAATAAAGCTGTACGCTGTTTTGCGTGCGGGCATCGCTGTTTGATTCGCGAGGGCAAGCGTGGAATCTGTCAAGTGCGCTTCAACCGCGGCGGCGAACTGTGCGCGCCGCGCGGATATGTGGCTGCGCTTCAAAGCGACCCGGTGGAAAAGAAGCCGTTTTATCACGTCTTGCCGAGCGCGACCGCTCTAACGTTCGGCATGCTCGGTTGCGACTTCCACTGCGGGTATTGTCAAAACTGGTTGACCTCGCAAGCCTTGCGCGACCCAGCTTCGGACGTATCGGTGAATTTCATTCGAAAGATTTCGCCTGAGGAGATGGTTGATTACGCGAGAAAAACAAAGGCTGCGCTTGTTGTTTCTTCGTACAACGAGCCATTGATCGCCAGCGAATGGGCGGTGGAAATTTTCAAAGAGGCGAAAGCCGCCGGGTTGATGTGCGCGTACGTTTCGAATGGGAATAATACGCCGGAGGCTCTGGAATATCTTGCGCCTTATCTATCCGCGTACAAGATTGACCTGAAGTGTATGAGCGATAAAAACTATCGCAAACTGGGCGGCGTGTTGCAAAATATTCTGGATGGAATTAAGCGCGCGTACGATGCCGGGCTATGGGTTGAGATCGTCACGCTGACGATTCCGGGCTTCAACGATTCTAATGAAGAGTTATGGGATACGGCGCGATATATCGCCGGCGTTTCGAAAGATATCCCTTGGCATGTGACCGCGTTCCACAAAGAATATAAGATGACCGACCCCGACAACACCGATGCAAAAACTCTGCTTCGCGCGGCGGAGATCGGACGCGAAGCCGGGTTGAAATTTGTGTACGCCGGGAATTTACCCGGTCAAGTGGGGGAGTACGAAGACACGATCTGCCCGGAATGTAACTTCCGATTGATCAAAAGGCGGGGATATATCATTCAAGAGTATCGCATCAGCGGCGAAGGGAAATGCCCGCAATGTGGAGAAACCATCCCCGGAATATGGCATACAGATCCGGCGCAAGCGGTAATGAACCAACCCAATGCGCCGTTGCCCGTTTACTAAATCCTCTTTTGCTGTATAATCTGCCCATTATCCACACGGAAAGGAGCGCCTCTCGACAAAATATTCCATCCTCTCTTCACGCTTGTACGCAACAAAACTCAAAAAATTCTCTCAGGAGGAGAAACGTGAAACGTAACCTATTTTTAGCGCTATCGCTGCTTATCCTCGCGAGCATGGCTCTTGCGGCGTGCGGACCTGCTGCGACGAGCGCTCCCGCGGAACCTGCTGCGACGACCGCTCCCGTAGAGCCCGCCGCGACAACCGCGCCTGTGGAGCCTTCGGCTCCTTTCGAAGGCGTGAGCGTGGCAGCGCCCAACTGTGACTATGGCGGCGAGTTCAAGTCCATCGAAGCGGTGGATGAATTCACCGTTAAAGTCTCGCTGTGCGTTCCCGATCCGGCTTTCCCGTCCAAGATCGCATTTTCTTCTTTTGCGATTCAGCCTGCGGAACATTTGGAAGCCACTGGCGGCTCCCCGCTTGAAAACCCCGTCGGAACGGGTCCTTACCAAGTTGCATCGTGGGAGCGCGGCAACCAATTAGTCTTCTCTCGCTTCGACGGCTATTGGGGCGAACCCGCTATGAGCAAGACGCTCGTGTTCCGCTGGAGCACCGAATCGGCGCAACGCTTGCTCGAACTGCAATCCGGCTCTGTTGACGGCATTGACAACCCCGGTCCCGATGACTTTGCTACGATCGAAGCCGACTCGAATCTTCAGTTGATTCCGCGTCCGGCGTTGAACATTATGTACATCGGTTTCAACAACAATCCGAAAGTTGACGGTTTTGACAATAGCAAGAATCCGTTAGCCAATGAAAAAGTCCGTGAAGCGATCGCTATGGGCATTGATCGCCAACGCATTGTGGATAACTTCTATCCCGCTGGCTCCGAAGTCGCTTCGCACTTCTCCCCGTGCGCCATTCCGAATGGTTGCGTGGGCGAAGACTGGTACGGCTTTGACGCCGCCGCCGCCAAGGCGTTGCTTGCCGAGGCTGGTTATGCGGATGGCTTTGAAACAGTTTTGAACTATCGCGACGTGGTCCGCAGCTACTTGCCCGATCCGAATATTGTGGCGCAAGACATCCAAACTCAGTTGAAGACGAACCTGAACATCACTGTTAAGATCGAAGTGATGGAATCTGGCGCCTTCCTTGACGCTGCCGACTCTGGAAAATTGACGGGCTTGTACTTGCTGGGCTGGGGCGCTGATTATCCCGATCAGACCAACTTCCTGGGCTACCACTTTGGCGCTGGCTCTTCCGCGCAATTCGGCGATAAATTCCCCGACATTGTAGAAGCTCTCGATAAAGGCGCTCAACTTGCCTCTGATGCGGAACGCGCTCCGTTCTACGAAGCCGCGAACAACGCCATCAAACAGCATGTGCCCATGATCCCTGTCGCGCATGGCGGTTCCGCTGTGGCGTACAAGGCTGGCTTGCAAGGCAACCCGCACTCTAGCCCGCTCGGCAATGAAAGCTTCGCTGTCATGGGCAATGGCACCGACACCTTCGTCTGGATGCAGAACGCCGAACCCATCTCGCTCTACTGCGCGGATGAAACCGACGGCGAATCCTTGCGCGCTTGCGAGCAAGTAACCCAATCTCTCCTTGGCTACGAAATTGGCGACACTGCGGTTGAACCGGTATTGGCAGAATCCTATGAAGCCAACAGCGACCTGACCGAGTGGACCTTCCACTTGCGCCAGGGCGTCAAGTTCCACGACGGCTCCTCCTTTGACGCGAACGACGTTGTCACGTCTCTCGCTGTACAATGGGACGCCGCGAACCCCCTTCACAAGGGCAACACCGGTGCATTCTCTTACTGGAGCGGTCTCTTTGGAGCCTTCCTGAACGCGCCCGCCCAGTAAGCAAGTTAGAAGTTCGTTTTTACGTCATTCTCCCGGCGAGTTTCCTCGCCGGGAGAATGCAAATTTTTCATGATTACTTATATTATCCGACGCATTCTTCTTAGCATTCCCGTGTTGATTGGCATTCTGTTCGCCACATTCGCATTGAGCCGTTTGATTCCGAGCGATCCCTGCCGCGCTATGCTGGGCGAAAAAGCCACTGATATTGTATGTAATGAATTTATTGCGCGTCACGGGTTAGACAAACCGATCCCTACGCAATTCGCCGTTTATATGGGCGAGGTCTTCAAGGGTGACTTTGGACGATCTTTTCGTTTTTCCTTGCCGATAACCGAACTCATTATGCAGCGTCTGCCGACTACCGTCGAATTGGCGTTTGCGGCGCTGATGCTCAGCGTCGTCATTGGGATTTCGCTGGGAATCATCTCGGCGGTGCGCCATAATTCATGGGTTGACGTTGTAACGATGCTCTGGGCAAATATTGGCGTTTCGATGCCGGTCTTCTGGCTCGGGCTTATGTTGGCATACATTTTTTCGCTAGCCTTAAAAGGCACGCCGTTTCAGTTGCCTCCTTCTGGGCGGCTTTCACCGGGATTGATCCCAGTTCCCTTCTACGAAGTGTGGAGTTTGGACTTGGCCAAGGGGACTTTTGCATTTATTGTCGCTGATTTTGTTTCTCGAATGCAAGTTGTTAATAGTATCTTATCGGGCGATCACAAAGTCCTTAAAGACGCTGTGCAACACTTGATCCTGCCTGCTTTCGCGCTTTCAACGATCTCTACCGCGTTGATCGCGCGCATGACGCGTTCCTCGATGCTTGAAGTGCTTGGGCAAGACTACATTCGTACGGCGCGCGCAAAAGGATTGCGCTATAGAACGGTTATCTTAAAACATACGTTAAGAAACGCCCTGCTTCCCATCGTCACAGTGATCGGCCTTTCGTTGGGCGGTTTACTCGGCGGCGCGGTATTGACCGAGACCGTATTTAATTTGGCTGGCGTAGGGCGTATTTTATACGAAGCGATTACCGCCCGCGACTATGGCATTGTGCAGGGGTTCACCGTTGTGATCGCTGTTTTCTTCGTCGTTGTAAACTTGCTTGTTGATCTCTCTTACGCGTATCTCGATCCGCGCATACGGTTGGAATAATCATGGCAAACACTATCTCTACGCTCAATGCGGAAGCGCTTTCGCTCGAATCGGTCAGCCTGTGGAGCGTCACTTGGAAGCGCCTTCTTCGTCGTAAATCTGCCGTGGTAGGCATCTTTATATTGGGGCTATTGATCTTCATCGCGCTGACTGCGCATTGGCTGGCGCCCTACGATCCCACCGCTTCCATGCTCGATATTCCCGGCTATACCGGGCAAGCTACAAAACGACTGCCGCCCTGCATTCACCTGTTAGGCTGCTCGCAAGAAGAACCGCAGCATATTATGGGGTTAGATGGAAATATTCGCGATGAATTCAGCCGTTTGCTCTATGGCGCGCGTTTAAGTTTGATGGTCGGTTTTGCCACGGTTACATTCGCAATTGTTATTGGAACTGTTCTTGGCGCGTTAGCGGGATATTTGGGCGGATGGGTGGACAACGCCATCATGCGCGTTATGGATGTGTTGCTCGCTTTTCCATCTCTTCTGCTTGCCATCGCCATCGTTACTGTGCTGGGACCCGGGTTGATCAACGCGTTGCTCGCTATTGGAATCGTATCCATTCCCGCCTACGCGCGCGTCATGCGCAGCAGCGTGCTGTCTGTGCGCGAAATGGATTACGTTTCCGCTACGCGCTCGCTTGGCGGAAACGCCTACGACATACTGTTTCGTCGCATTTTGCCCAATGCGTTGACGCCGCTCATCGTGCAAGGGACGCTGGGCATCGCCACCGCAATTCTAGACTCAGCCGCCCTTTCTTTCTTGGGGCTTGGCGCGCAACCCCCGACGCCCGAATGGGGCGCTATGCTCGGCTCAGAGCGCAATCAAGTGTTTACTGCGCCGCACCTTGTGTTTTACCCGGGGTTGGCGATCATGCTGACCGTGCTGGCTTTCAACTTGCTCGGCGACGGATTGCGCGACGCGCTCGATCCGCGCTTGGCGCATGTCAGTTAAGATAAAAGTCCCGCGCAGCGCGGGGCTTTTTTATAGGCTTTCTTGAAAGTGTCTAATCGTTGCTGATGAATTCTTTCGCTTTCTCCACATAGGCGAGGCTTTGGTGCCTAAAGTAGGTGTTGTATAACGTGGCGTAATGTCCGCTGCTTGCAAGCAGACCGTTGTGATTGCCCTCTTCAATGATGCTCCCTTTATCCATGACAACGATGCGATCCGCCGCCTTGACCGTCGAAAGGCGGTGCGCGATGAGAATGCTGGTTGACTTCTTCAAGATAAGATTTAACGCCTGCTGAATCTGCCACTCGGTGAATGGATCAATGCTGGCGGTGGCTTCGTCGAGGATGAAGATGGCGGGACGCTGCATCAGCACGCGCATTAATGCCACCAATTGACGCTGCCCCATCGAAAGGTGCGCGCCTCGTTCGCCGACTTCTGATTGAATCCCGTGCGGGAGCGTTTCCAGCCATTCGCCGTCGCCGATACTGCGCGCCATTTGTAGAATCTCCGCTTCGGGCGCTTCGGGCGCCGCATACCGAATATTATCTGCAACAGTGCCAGAGAATAGGAACGGCGCTTGCGACACAATGCCGAGTTGTTTGCGGTATTGCGCGAGATTGAATTCGCGGATGTCGTTCTTGTCAATTAATAGCCGCCCCTCTTGGAATTCGTAAAAGCGCGCGATCAACTTCGCAATGGACGATTTGCCCGCGCCGGTATGCCCCACGAGGGCGAGCGTTTCGCCAGGGTGGATGTGCAGGCTGAAGTGGGAGAGAATCGGCTCTTTATCTGTATAGCGAAAATTCAGGTCGTCGAAGAAGATCTCGCCTTTCAGAGGCGGTACGCTCTTGGAATCGGTCTGCACAACGTTCGGGTCTGCGTCAATAAGCGCGAAGACGCGTTCTGCCGCGGAAAGCCCGGCTTGGATCTGCGCCCAAAATGCGGAGAGATTCAGCACAGGGAAGAAGAATTCGTCGAGGCTCATGATGAAGAGATACCATGCTCCCACCGTAACGATGCCTTGCGCCGCGCTCATACCGCCGGTGTACACCAGAATACCGACAAAAATGCCGCTTAACGCGTTGAGCGTTGGGAAGACCAACGATAAGATAAAGCCGCGTTGCACGTTGACGCGATAGGATTGCTGGTTCGATTCGGCGAATGATTCGAAGATGCTTTTTTCCTGCCGAAAATTCTTAGCAATGGCGATGCCGCTAATGGTCTCTTTGATCGCGGCGTTGACGTCTGCCATGGCTTTCATGCCGCGCTTCGTGACGCGTCGCGCCATGGCGCGAAACCCCAACGCAACTGCAAAGATGAATGGCAAGAAGGCGATCAGCATTAACGTGAGTTTTACATCGGTGCGGAAGAGAACGACGCCCAGCAAGATCGCTCGTACGAATTGCGCGCCCACGTCGGTGACGATGACGATCAGCTGCCCGAAATCGTTGGTGTCTGAGGTGATGCGCGACACGACGCGCCCTGAAGAGAACTGGTCGTAAAATGAAAGATCGTGTTCCGCCGCGGCGCGGAAGGCGCGCGCGCGCAGATCCAACACCACGTCTCCTACGGCGCGCACAACGAGGCTGCGCCGCGCCCAGTTCAGTCCCCATAAACCGATTCCAATCAGCAAAACTACCAAGCCCACGAGGCTGATCGCGGAGTAAGTCGGCTGGTCTTTGAGCATATCAATCATGCGCGAGACTACGATCGGCAGCGCCGCGCCGACGATCGCTAATGCGATAACGAACAGCGTGATCCATGTTAGCCGTCGTCTTTGCGAATCGAAGTAACTGAAGATGCGCCGCGTTAGTTCTCGGTCAGTGTATTGCCGATCGTATTTTTCGTCTGCCAGTCCGGTAAAGAAGCCCATAGATAGTTCTCTATATCCTTTAGTTCTCTTGTCTGATATTTAATCTTGATGCGCTATTCTCGAAAGATCCGTGAATACGCTTCGGAGGTTTCCATCAACTCATCGTGCGAACCGATGGCGGCAATGCGTCCTTTACGGAGGACGATGATCAAATCTGCCCAACGGATTTGCGACAAGCGGTGCGTAATAATGAAGGTTGTGCGTCCGCGCGCTGCATTGGAGATGGCGCGTTGAATGCGGTCTTCGGTGGCGGAATCGATGGCGGAGGTGGAATCATCTAAAATTAAAATGCGCGGATCGGTGAGGAAAGCGCGCGCCAGCGCGATCCGTTGACGCTGCCCGCCGGAGAGCGTCGCGCCTCGTTCGCCGACGATAGTTTCGTATTCCTTGTCGAAAGAATGGATAAATTCGTCTGCCTGAGCGGATTGCGCCGCCGCTTTAACCTCGCTTGACGACGCGCCCGGCTTGCCAAACGCGATATTGTCGCTGATGGAGCGCGTGAACAGGAAAATATCCTGCTCGATCATGGAGATCTGTGAACGGAGCGCAGCGAGATTCCAGTCGCGCACGTCTACGCCGTCTATAAGAACCTGCCCTTGAGTCGCGTCGTAGGTGCGGTTGATGAGTTTGACGAGCGTGGTTTTGCCGGCGCCGGTCTGCCCGACGATAGCGACGGTTTGCCCGGCTTTTACCTTGAAGGAAATGCCTTCCAGTTCACTCTCATTTTCCAACCCATAAGAAAAATTGACGTTGTGAAATTCAACCTCGCCTTTGATTGCGCCGGCGTACCCCGTCGCGTTTTGATCGAGATTGGTCTCGCGATTCATCAATTCGAGAATACGGCGCGCGCTGGATAGCCCGAGCGAGACCTGCGAATAAGCGAAGATGGACGTAAACGTGGGGAAATCTAATAAACGTAATAATCCAAAATACGCCACGACCGCGCCGACGTTGAGCGCCCCGTTATGGTACAAGATAAGAGCGTGAAACAGTCCGAACGCGTACGCAGCGCCGAGCAGCAGCATGGCGGCGTAACGTCCTTCGAGATCGCCCTGCTTAACGAACGCATTGCGCACGCGGCTGGCGTTCATCACGAACTTATCCACCTCCGCGTTTTCTTGCGAAGCGCCTTTGACGACTTCCACGCCGTCCAATGATTCGGACAGATGCGTGTTCATCGTTCCGAATGAAGCGCGCACTTCGTCGGTGATCGGAGCGAGCGTTTTCAAATAACGAAAAAGGATGACGAAGTACAGAATGATAAAGGCAATGGGCGTGATGACCAACGAGGGGTGATAACGTCCCGCCGCAAAGATCGGCATGAGGATAAACACGAACGAACCAATCACTAAATTTGCCCCCGGGCTGAACATATAGTTGACTTCGCGCACGTCGTTCGTCGCGCGCGCCATCGTATCGCCGACCGGCTGTAAGTTGTGGAAGGTCATGCTCTTGCCGAGCAGAGAGAGGTACAACTCGTCGCGCACTTGCCGCTCCATCTTTTGCGCGAGCAATTCCGCGCCGAAGTTGCGCCCCAATTGCAATGCGCCGCGGATGATCTGCGAGAAGCCGATGGTTAACGCCAGAGGTAAAAGAACGCTGATGTCGGGAGTCGGTTTTAACATTGCGTTGAACGCGTCGCCGGTTAATACCGGCACGACTGCGGCGAGGGCGGCGTTGCCGAGCGCGCCCAGAATCAACATTACGATGATCCATCCATGGCGCGATGCGTGCGACCAGACCCAGCGCGCAGGGCTGGAGCGGTCGTAGACTTTCTGTTGAGATAATGAAAATTCGGCTGGAGCGGTCAATGTGGTCATAGCGGAAAAAATTCTCTCGTGGTTTGTTTGACGTCACGAGAGCCCATATCAATTGCTTAGTATGCAGGCGAAATGTTCTGGATTTTCGCACTCGGGTCGAGAGGTTGTCTAAACCTTCTAAACGAGATGTGTAGCAGCGTTCAAATTCTACCACGTCAAGCGTAACTTCCGATTTGGAGAAGGGTTATCATATTTAGATTCGTCCGCGCGGATGATCAAAAAATTTTTATTCAAGGAGATTCAAAATGAAAATGCCCTCGACGATTTCCGGTTGGTGCATGTGGTTGTTCTTCCTTTGGTTCGGCGTCGGTTCATTTGTGACATTACCTTTTGCCGCAACGGTTTCCGGCGTACTTGCCCTCGCCTATGCCGTGTTCGCTCTGCTCGGCAAATAATAAACGTAATTGTAAAAACGACCTCCCGCGAAGGAGGTCGTTTCTATTTAAGCGTCGAAAACAACTCTGCAAAGTGCATTGAATATTCCCAGCCTGTTTGATCTTCGATTCCCCACCACGCGGATAGAATTGCGTGCGCTATGCTCCACTCAATAATGCGTTCGCGCTCAAATCCCAAATGCTCATGTAGGATATCAACCCGCCGCTTCATTCGTAATTTCAGCCGGCTGCCCTGTAGCGACATTTCCCACGGGTTTATCATTAGCGGACCGATTTCGTAGCACGCAGGACCGATCACCCCCTTCGGGTCAATCACCAGCCACCCGCGCTCCGACGACAAAATATTGAAGTGATGAAAATCCCCGTGCATCAAAATGGGACTGTGATTCTCCGTAAAGAATTCTTTCGTTGACCGCTCGACTCGCTCGACCAGTTTTTCATCCAACGGACCCGTCCCGCCGTTGAACATCTTCCGCAATCGTTTCAACCCATCGAACCAATCGGAGAGTTGGATAAATTCGCTCCGCGCTGAGCGGAGCGCGGCGAAGTCAAAGCGCCATATCCTCTTCATCACCTCCGCCGCAATGCGCGTCGCTTCGTCGTCATCCTCCAACGTGGACAACATCACACCGGGCTTCAACCGTTCCAGAAGAAGAAATCCCTTTTCCTCATCTGCGTCAATCAACTTGCACGCTCCCTCGCCGTTGAGCAATCGCAACGCCGCGATCTCGCTGGTCAACTCCTCGCGTGGGATGCCGATTTTTAAAACCATATCTTTTGAACCGCTAGGCACGCGAAGCGTGCAAAGGTTTAATTTTTGCTTGGCGTTCTTGGCGGTCTTTACGGTAGAGATTGAGGATTCCGCGTATGCCACAAAATTATAGGAAAGATTCTCGACAGGCTGAATATTTGTCAGCCTCCAGCGCGCGGAGGCTTCGTCAATCAACCTTGGCAGATCTGCGAGAAAGCGCGCCCCAGTTTCGCCAAAGGCTTTAACTATTGTTGAAATATAGGCGTGTCGGAGATTCAATCTGTGCTTACAGCGCGCAACGAAATAATCGGATTTCCCTGCTTGCGGAACTGAAGAATGTCCGGATGCGACTTGGCGTAATGCGTCATCTTCTCGGTGTCCCAAGATACGCGTCCTTGCGTGTATGTGGCGCGATAAGACCCGCCTGTGACGGATTCGCCGTATAGCAACACGTCTGTTTTGATCTCGTTCTCCAGCGCGGTAATATTTTCTTCTACTGCGTCCAGAACCGGCGTGAATTCCAGTTCGAGCGCGTCGAGATCGGACTGAATCCGCTTGAGGATTTCGGTTCGTTTGGCTTCGTACTCCATACGCGCTACGTCCGCTGCGCCGCGTAGAGTAGTCAAGCGTTCCAATTTTTCAGCGATATGTTCTCGCACCGGCTGCCCATCTACGGTTCGTAATTCGTTAACGACGATATGTTTGAGCGCGGTCTTCAATTCTTTTTGCCACGTTTTGCTTTTGCAGCGTTCGAGTATCTCCCCAAATAATTGACGAAGATACTCGGGGCTGGCATCTCGTCGTGCAGCGAGCGCCGAAAGCGGCTCCCTGGGTTCGCCGTCTAAGCCGTAATAGCGCGCCAGAATTTGATAGTAGGTATCTTTGCCCGCGTCGCTGGTCAGTCGTTCGTGAATGACTTGCAAAAATTGAGCGACGACCGCTTCCAGCGCGCGATCTGACAGACGCTCGATCTGCGACGTTTCGAAACCCAACTCGCCGAACAAGTTGCGCAGCGTCTGCTCCTCTCCATAGATCGCCGATAGCAAGTCATTCAGTCCGATAGTTTGGATTTTAAAGTCCATGATCCTTCCTCTTTCATGATAGGCGTTATTTTGATAGGACTTACTGAATAAGGAGCGCCTACGCTGCTCACAATGGAAACAATTTCTCGAATACTTCGGGGCAGTATTTTCGAACCATCTCGCTGGACAGACCGTTCTCCTTGAAGTTGAAATTGACCGCGCGCCACACCTGATGGATGTGTTGCGCGATATAGCGCGGGCGCAGCGTATCTTCCGCGTCTTCCACCCCGTTCTCGGTGATGTAAATTGGCAGGTTGGGGTACGTCTGCGTCGCCCATTTGATCGTGTCGAATATTCCTTGCGGGATGTTGGCGATCATCTTCGTCGCGCTGAAGTCCGAATCTTCAGGGAAGTAGCGCTTCCCAAAAAGTTCTTTTGCGTTCGTAATATCAAATTTGACGGTATCCACCGAATAATAATTAAGCCCCAGAAAATCCTGCGTTCCTTTTGCTTCGGGAATTTGTACGCTGCCCAGCGGAGATCGCATCATTCCGCCGCTCAAAGCGCTGGGGAATGCCATATTGATTCCATTCGATTGAATATTTCGCATGAGTCTGTCAAGCGGCGACCACCAGCGGCGCGGCGTCATTGGGCGATAATGTAGAGCGTACCCGACGCGCGCGTTGGGTTGAATTTCGTGGATGGCGTGATATGCGGCGGCATGTCCGCGAATCATATTGGCTTGGACTTGCATGGCGATCTTCAACCCGCGTCGTTTGACGGGGAACGCGCCCGCTACATATCCGCTCAGCGCATACACGTTCGGCTCGTTGATCGTACACCAGATCGAACAATATTCTTTCAACGCCTCTACTGTTTTGCGAACGAACTTCTCGAATAGCGCAACGGATTCTTCGCGCTCCCAAGCGTCCATTTCATAGAACCATAACGGGTCGGTAAAATGATGCAGCGTGACCATCGGAGTCATGCCGCGTTCTTGCAGTCCGCGCAGCATAGCGCGATAACGCTCCAGCGCGTTTTCATCCCATGTATCGGGCGTCGGTTGAATGCGGCTCCACTCCACCGAGAAACGATGCGAGTTCTGTCCGCCTTCTGCAGCGCGATCGAAGTCTTCTTTCCAGCGTCCGCCCCACCAATCGCAGGCAAGCCCAGACGTTCCGTCGGTATGACCGTCTTGTTCCCACTGCTGCCATTGGTTATTTGTGTTGTTGCCCTCCACCTGATGCGACGAGGTCGCCGTTCCCCATAGAAATCCGCGTGGAAAGTGATAGGATGCTTGTATCATGCGACAGTCTCCTGGCTTTCTAGTTCATTAGTTGGCTTGTCTTGTTAAATATGCCAGATATAATGCGACCGAACCCGCTACCGCCGCGTTAAGCGATTCGACCTGCCCGCGCATGGGAAGTTTTAACACGATGTCGCATTTTTTCCGCGTGAGTTGACGAATTCCCTCGCCCTCGCTTCCGACGACGAGCGCAGTTGATCCAGTTAGGTGACGTTGAGTCTTCGTCCCGATCGCTTCCCCGTTTTGATCAAGCCCCACTACCCAAATATTTTCTTCTTTCAACGCGTCAATCGCCTGCGCGAGATTCACCCGCGCAATAAGCATGTGTTCGCTCGCGCCCGACGACGCGTTGACGACTGCGGGCGTAACCTCCACCGTATGCGCCAGTGGAATAATAATGCCATGCGCACCGGTTGCTTCGGCTGTGCGAATGAGCGCGCCGAAATTTTGCGGATCGTTCAACGCATCGAGCAACAGCACGAACGGCGGCTCGTTCCTCTTGCGAGCGTTCTCCAGAATATCCAACAAATTGGCATACGGATACGCGCTTGTTTCGGCGACAACGCCTTGATGATGCTCATAAATTCTATCCAGTTGCGGGCGTTTTACCTTAACGATGGGAATTTTGCGCCGGGCAGCCAGCGTCATTATATCCGCGAGCCGCCCTTGAATCTGCGCATTGTCGGCGAGTTCGATCTTAAATACTTCTCTGCGTTGGGCGCGCAAAGTTTCATAGATCGCGTTGCGAGAGTAGATAAATTCTTTCATGATTGCATGATTGTACCGTAGAGATTGCGCGCTGAAGAGAAGACGGCAGTAAAACCGCTTGTTTAATGGCGCCATAAAAAACAGGGCTGTCTCTCGACAGCCCTGCTCAATTTCGCAAAACTTACGCCGCAAACGGCGCTCTCAGTCTTACGAGACGGGTACTACGTTGGCAGCTTGCAGACCTTTGGGACCGTCCTCGACGGAAAATTCCACTTTCTGCTCAGCTTCCAACTTGCGGTAGCCATCGGACTGAATGGCGCTGAAATGTACGAACACATCTTCGCCATCGTCACGGCCAATAAAGCCGTAGCCCTTGGTGGCATTGAACCACTTCACCGTACCAACAAATCGATCTGACATCTTACTACTCTCCTGCTGAGAAATTTTTTACGCGCAACCGCCTCAACGTTTTCGGGCGCATCGTGCGCACGCGCAAGATTATCACGCCTAATTTAACGTGTCAAGAGGGCGCTGCTGCTTTCTCGCGCCGCTCAGGCTGGTTCTTGACATGATAGAATGTCGTTTATCTCTTGCGATTCGGATTTTAAGATACGGATGAAAACGAACTTCGAGCATAATTCCAAAACGTACAGCATAGACATCGTCCCTTCGGGCAAATCTCATCGAGCCACGATAGAGGATAAATCTGTTGATGTTGAAATCCTCCACGCCGAAGATGGGAAGTGGAGTCTGCTCATTGACGGCGAGCGCGTCATTGCCTACGTTTCATCCGATGGCGCGAAACGCTGGGTGACGATGGATGGTCGCACCTTCGCGCTGACCAAGCAATCGCGCGCGCGCAAAAGCGGAAGCGGAGGTCAACATTCTGCAGGCGAATTGACCGCACCCATGCCGGGCTTGGTGCGAAGCGTGAATGTCGCCGAGGGAGAGACCGTTGCGAAAGGTCAAACGCTTCTGGCGCTCGAAGCGATGAAGATGGAGATCAGAATCCATGCGCCGGTGGATGGCGTGGTGAAAAAATTACTTGTGAAGCAAGGGCAGACGGTGGAACGCGAGCAAAATTTGATCATCATCGAAAGTCAAACGTCGAAGGTCTGACCTTTGACCTGTAACTTTCAACCTTTGGCAAAGGAGTCTTATGTCAGGCAAATATTTTGATGAACTCGAAGTTGGGATGAAATTCAAACACGGCGGGCGGACGGTTACGGAGATGGACAACGTGCTCTTCTCCACGTTGACGATGAACACGCAACCGCTTCACCTCAACGAAGATTTCGCCTCGAAGACGGAGTTCGGTCAACGGCTGGTGAATGGGATTTTCACGTTCGGCTTGGTCGTCGGCTTGACCGTGCCAGACCTCACCGAAGGCACGATCGTGGCAAATTTGGGATATGACAAAGTCATGCATCCCAATCCCGTTTTTCACGGCGACACGATCTACGCCGAAAGCGAGATCATCGAAAAGCGCGAGTCCAAGTCGAGACCCGAGGCGGGCATCGTGCGAATCAAGTGCTGGGGCAGGAAACCAGACGGTACAATTGTGGTCGAGTTCGAACGGACGGCGATGTTCCATAAGAAAGGATGAAGGCGGAAGGATGAAAGATGAAAGTCCACGTTTCAGCCATTCGGATGCTTGGATTTTCTTGAGCCTAGACGAATCCGGCGATCCTACACCGCTAGATTACTTGATTGCAAAAGCAGATTGGATTAATCATTGCATACCCGATGATGACGAAGTAGAAGGCGCTATTAATCGTTTGGCACAGGCAGGGTTGGTACGGGTTCGAGGCTCGAAACCGTACCTCACCGATGCTGGAAAAAAATTGTATAAAACCATTCATGGTACAAAACGGATACGAGCGCTTACCTTATGGGACAGACTGTCGAAGCGCTTGCAAACAGCAGATTTTCCACGATTGAAGGTGAAGAAGTACAAGCTTAAACCTAATGAGCTGCATGAGGCATACGAGATGCACCATCAACGGTTTTTGAAGTTATCCAAAGAGTTAGAAGTCAAACCTCAAAAAAGGAAATCCAATGAGAGCTAGACGCGCAATCCTCTACATGCCCGGCGACGACCGCCGCAAGATTCAAAAAGCGACCACGCTGGGGGTCGATTCCATTTGCATGGACATGGAAGACGGCGTGGCGGCGAACAAAAAAGCCGAAGCGCGGGAGGTCATTGCAGGGGCGATGAAGGAATTGGACTTCGGCACGTCCGAGCGGTGCATTCGCATCAACCAGATCGGGTCAGGCTTGGAGAAGCGCGACCTCATCGCGGCGCTGGCGACCAACCCCGACACGATCGTTGTTCCCAAAGTCGAGACTGCGGAACAGGTGAAATGGGTCAGCGAACACATCGAGTCTTATGAACTTTCGAGCAAGTTGAACATTGGAAATATCCGCTTGTTGGTGGGCGTGGAAACCGCGAAGGGAATCGTGAATCTCAAAGAGATCGCCGAAGCGGACAAGCGACTCGAAGCCATCATCTTCGGCGGCGAGGATTACGCCGCGTCGGTCGGTGCGGTCCGCACGAAAGCCGCGACTGAGTTGCTCTACGCGCGGCAGGCTGTCGTCACGGCTTGCGCGGCGAACGATCTTCAAGCGATTGACATTGTGTTCATTGACTTCAAAGACGCCGAGAGCCTGCGCATCGAAGCGGAGGAGGGAGCGCGGTTCGGCTTCAGCGGCAAACAGATCATCCACCCGAATCAGGTCGAGGCGGCGCAAGAGGCGTTTACTCCATCCGATGAAGCGATTGAGTATGCAAAACGGATCGTCGAGTCGTTCGAGGCGAGTCAAAAAGAGGGCAAAGGCGCGTACGCGCTGGATGGCAAGATGATTGACATGCCGTTGCTCAAGAATGCGCAAAAGGTGTTAGATCGGGCAAAGGCGGCGAGGAAGATCGAATAGCCGATATTGCGCATCGTCCCGAAGAAATCTTTGGGGCGATAACCGCTTAGGGGATTTCCATCACATCGTAAGGCGTAACTTGGTAAACGTAATAGTTTAGCCAATTTGAGAATAATAGGTTGGCGTGCGAGCGCCAGCGGACGCTAGGGACGCTGGCGGGATCGTCTTGTGGATAATAATTCTGAGGAACGTCAATTGGCAAGCCCTTGTTTATATCGCGATCGTATTCGGCTTTGAGCGTCAGCGGATCGTATTCAGAATGCCCGGTGATATAGAAGCGGCGTTCATCTTTTGAGGCGACGATGTAAATCCCCGCTTCGTCTGATTGAGCGAGAATTTCCAAGTCTTGAACCTTTGCCACGTCTGAAGAGCGGATCTCTGTGTGGCGCGAGTGTGGAGCGTAGAAAACGTCGTCGAAACCGCGCGTCAAGGAAGAAGTCGGCTTTAAGAGACGATGTTCGTACACGCCGAAGACTTTGCGCGGCAGGTCGTATTTTGGAATCCCATATTTGTAATACAGAGCGGCTTGCGCTCCCCAGCAAATATGGAAGGTCGATTCGACGTGCGTTTCAGCCCAATCGAAAATGCGGGTTAATTCGTGCCAATAATTTACGGCTTCAAACGGCATTTGCTCGACCGGCGCGCCAGTGACGATTAACCCGTCGAATTTTTCCGATTTGATCTCGTCGAAAACGACGTAGTGTTTAAGCAAATGTTCCGCCGAGGTGTTCTTGGATTCGTGCGAAGCGGTGTGAATTAATGCGACTTCCACTTGCAACGCCGAGTTGGACAGCAAGCGCAGCAGTTGCGTTTCGGTGACGATCTTTGTGGGCATTAGATTTAGAATAGCGACGCGCAGTGCGCGAATATCTTGACGGGCGGCGCGTTCTTCGTCCATGACGAAGATGTTTTCGCGTTCAAGAATGAAGCGGGCGGGCAGCGTGATTGGAATTTTTACCGGCATGGAGAAATGCAAGGATGAACGTGGAAGGGCGAATGTTGATTCGATTCGCCCTTCTCGTTTTGTCCCTGTCCTTTCTATGAGAGCGCTTGCTCCAGATCCCACAGAATGTCTTCGATATCTTCGATGCCGACGCTCAAACGGATGAAATCTGGGCTGACGCCCGCCGCGTTAAGTTGCTCGTCGTTCAACTGACTGTGAGTGGTGGTGGCTGGATGAATAGCAAGGCTGCGCGTGTCGCCGACGTTGGCAAGATGGCTGAACAGTTGCAGGCTTTCGATGAACTTTTTGCCAGCCTCTGCGCCGCCTTTTACGCCGAATCCAAGGATCGCGCCCGCGCCTTTAGGTAGATACCTTTTAGCGCGTTCGTAATCGGGATGGCTCTTCAGCCCGGGATATTTTACCCAGCTTACTTTGGGATGACGTTCCAGATATTCGGCGACTGCCTGAGCGTTTTGCACATGACGATCCATGCGTAGATTCAACGTCTCTAATCCTTGTATGGTTTGCCAAGCGTTAAATGGAGATTGGCAAGCGCCGACGTCGCGCAAGACATGTACGCGCGCTTTGATGGCGAACGGGGGCAAGCCGGCTCCCGTCAAGGAAGCGTAGACTAAACCGTGATAGGAGGGATCGGGCGTGTTGAAGTCTTCAAACTTGCCATTGCTCCAATCGTAATTGCCGCCGTCTACAATGATGCCGCCGATGGAGTTTCCCTGTCCGTTGATAAATTTTGTCGTGGAATGTGTGACGATGTGCGCACCCCATTCCAGCGGTCGGAAGAGGTACGGCGACGCGAAGGTGTTGTCAATAACCGTAACCAGTTGGTGTTTTCGCGCAATTTCAGCGATTTCTTCGAAAGGAAAGACCGCAATATCGGGATTGCCCAGCGTTTCGCCATATATGACTTTGGTGTTGGGTGTGATCGCTGCCTCAAAATTCCTGGGTTCCGACGGATTCACGAATGTGGTTTTGATTCCCAATTTTGGCAGCGTGTACGCCAGTTGATTGTAGGTCCCGCCGTATAGACGAGACGACGAGACAATGTGGTCGCCTGCTTTAAGTAAGGTGAAAATGGTTTGAATTTGCGCCGCATGCCCTGAACTGGCGGCAAGCCCGGCAACCCCGCCTTCCAGCGCGGCGATGCGTTGTTCTAACACATCGGTAGTGGGGTTCATTAGGCGCGTGTAAATGTTGCCTAATTCTTTGAGCGCGAATAGATTGGCGGCGTGTTCCGTATTTTTGAATTGGAAGCTGGTTGTTTGATACAACGGCACAGCCCGGCTTCCGGTTGTGGGGTCGGGCGCATACCCGGCGTGCAACTGCTTGGTGGCGAACCCTAACTTGCGTTCTTTGATCGTGGACATGTGAGTCTCCTCTTGAATTTTTAACTAAATTCCGCCCATCAGAAGAGACAAGTTTATTAAGCGCTTAAAAAAACTGCCTCTTCTGAAAGCACAAGAAGAGGCATACGTCTATACCATCCTCTCATCTTCCAGATAATGAATAGCTGTACTATTCTTATTTGCCGAAATTGGCACCATAACGTGAAGTTTGGTTGCCGAGGCTTCGCAGGGTCGGTCCCTCCGCCTCTCTGGATAAGAGCGAATATTTAATTTCGAGTTTTATATCAAAATACTTCCAGCATGTCAAGGCATTAATAGATTTTGGCTGACCAACAACTCTGCATTGTAGATCGAGCCGCCCGCCGCGCCGCGAATGGTGTTGTGCGAAAGGACGACGAATTTAATATCTAGAAGTGGGTCTTTGCGCACGCGTCCGACGACGGTCGTCATACCTTTGCCGGTGAGGCGGTCGAGTCGCGGCTGCGGGCGGTCGGCTTCTTTTCGCAGATGGATCGCCGGCGCTGGCGCGGAAGGCAGTTCGCGCGCTGCCGCTGGGGCTTGATAAGCGCAGAGGGCTTGCGAAATAGTTTGAACGTCGGGAGGCGCCGCGGAGAGCTTTACGCTGGCGCATATCGTGTGACCGTCTAACACCGCTACGCGATTGGCATGAACGGAGAATTGTATATCCGCCAATTCGATCGCGCCGTTGACTAAGTTCCCAAGCATCTTGCGCGGCTCCCATTCCACTTTTTCTTCCTCGCCATTGATGTTGGGGATGACGTTGTCAATCATATCCATAGATGAAACGCCCGGGTAGCCCGCGCCTGAAAGCGCTTGCATCGAAACTGCGAAAACTTTCTTTACACCGAATGCGTCGTCTAATGCTTTGAGCGCCACCGTTAATCCCGCGCTGGTGCAATTAGGGTTTGCGACGATGCATCCGCTCCAGCCTTTGTTGCTGCGCTGTCGTTGGATAAGATGAATGTGATCTGCGTTGACTTCAGGCAGCAGCAGTGGAACGTCTTCGGCGCGGCGATAAGAGGATGCGTTTGAGCAGACGGCTGCGCCTGCTTTTGCGAACTGCGGTTCCAATTCTTGGGCGATCTCGTTGTGCAATGCAGAGAAAACGATTCGAGCTTGAACGGCTTCCGTCGAAGCGGGGACGATTATCATCTCTTTGGCATATGCGGGCATCGGAACGTCTAGAACCCAGCGCGCGGCTTGCGAGTAGCGTTGTCCGACGGATCTGTCGGATGCGGCGAGCGCTGCGACTTCGAACCAGGGGTGATTGTTGAGCAACGAGATGAATCGTTGCCCGACCGAACCGGTTGCGCCTAAAATTGCTACGGGAATTTTATTCATGAAATTTCCTTGTATGAATGGGGCTTGAGTTAATGCACGATCAACTCGTGCAGCGATTTGACGGCGTTCTCGGTATCGTTGGCGTTTACAACGACGCTGATCGAAACCTCGGATGAGCCCTGAGCCACAGCCAGCACGTTTATGCCGTATTCTCCCAGCCGGCTGAAGATTCCTCCTGTTACGCCTGACGCGCTCCGCATGCCCGCGCCCACCACGGTCACAATGGAAACGTCATTGGTTGACCAGACCTTATCTATCTTGCTTTCTTCGAGCTCGTGGGCAAACGTCGTTTTGAGCGCGTTTAAAACGTCTTCAGCGGTTTCAGACGGCACTGCAAAGCAGATAGATTGTTCGGATGACGCCTGCGTAATGAGCGGCACGTTTGTCTTAGTGGACGTTACCGCGCCAAATGCGAGCGCCGCCATGCCCGGCACGCCTGCCATGCCGCGCCCCTCGATCGTTACCAGACGCTGTTTCTGGATCGCCGTCACCGCTTTAATGACGCGCTTACTTTTTTTTCTGGCGGCGGTCAGGCGCGTGCCTTCTTGCGTGGGGTTGAATGTGTTGCAAATTCTCAAGCCAATGCCCGCTTCTACAATAGGGCGGATTGTTTTTGGATGCAGCACTTTGGCGCCGTAGTACGCCAACTCGGCAATCTCTCCGTAACTGATCTCAGACAGCGTTTTGGCAGACGTGACCATGCGCGGATCGGTGGTCATGACGCCGTCTACGTCGGTCCAGATCCAGATCTCGTCGGCAGGTAGGACAGAACCGATAATGGCGGCGGAATAATCGCTGCCGCCTCGCCCTAACGTAGTGACTGCTCCGTCGGCGTTCGCTCCGATAAAACCTGTGGTGACGAAGATGTTGCCCGCGTCCAGCGCTGGGTTTAACAGGGCTCGCGTTTTCTTTCGAGTTGCGTTGAAATCGGGGCATGCATTCTGAAAATTCGAATTTGTAACGAGAAACTCTGTCGCTTCGACGCCCTGTGCGGCGATACCTGCATCGTTGAGGGTTGCCGTGAGCAATCGCAGACTCATTCTTTCTCCGAGCGCGGCTATCGCGTCCAGCGCGCGCGGGCTTCCTGCGCCGAGAACCTGAATGGAGTCGCATAATTTAACGAAGACCTGAATCAAGCTTTCAATCTCTCTTGTGGTTTCTGCGAGCATTGTTTTGTTTTGAATTAACGCCTCCGCCGCTGAGAAATGTTTTTCTCGCAATGAGCGTTCGGCATCGAGCGCACCGGCTGGATGATTTGCCGAATCCAATAATAGATTCGTCACGCCAGCCATCGCCGAAGTTACAACGACGATGCGATCCCAATCGCGGCGCGAGTCGTGAACGATGCGCGTCGTTCTACGCAGCGCGTCCGCAGAGCCGACGGATGTGCCTCCAAATTTCATGACGAGCGTTTTTTGTTCTATCATTTCTTCTCCTTATAAAACCTCAACTGGATGGCGAGACAAACAAAAACGCCCCGCGTTTTCCGCGAGGCGTCTCGTATCGATTCAACCTTTTTGATTCGGCTGCATCATCTCAAGCGCAAACTCCTCACGGAAAGCCGGGAGGTAAACATCGCCATAGTCATGCAACAACGAGCCGATTTCATAATGAGCGCGATTGTATGACGGAGAGAGAGCGTTGTCAAGGTAGACCTTGCGCCTTGGCGTGAAGAGTGGAACGGCGCGCCAGTTTGACAATCGCTCTCTTTTTTGCTACACTTCAATTGTCAGACAAATGTAGTCTAGTCGTGTCGTATTGATAACCTAACCCTTACCCGCCATGTCTTCGCTTCTTGTCAAAAACGCTCACCTTATTGTTATGGACGACCGCAATACCGAATTTTCGGATGGCGGTCTTTTTATCGAAAATGGTTTCATCTCGCAAGTCGGCGCGACGCGCGATCTGCCCTCTACGGCGGATGAAGTCCTCAACCTTAAAGGTCGCGTTGTGTTGCCCGGGCTTGTCAACACGCATCATCATTTCTATCAAACTCTTACGCGCGCTGTCCCTGCCGCGCAAGACGCGAATCTGTTTAATTGGCTGACGACGCTATACCCGATCTGGGCGAAGATTCAGCCCGACGATATTTTCACCTCGACCCAAACGGCGTTGGCGGAGCTTGCCCTTTCGGGCTGTACCGCTGCCGCCGATCATCTTTACCTGTATCCGAACGGCTCAAAGCTCGACGATGAGATTGCCGCGGCGGCAGAGATCGGGTTGCGCCTGCATGCTTCGCGCGGCTCGATGTCGTTAGGCGAAGCGGATGGCGGACTCCCGCCCGACAGCGTGGTGGACGATGAAGAGTCCATCCTCAAAGATTCACAACGGCTCATCCAAAAATATCACGACGCGAAACCCGGTTCGATGGTGCAGATCGTCCTCGCGCCATGCTCGCCCTTCAGCGTGACCTCTGACCTGATGAAACAGTCCGCCAAACTCGCGCGTGAATATGGCGTGCATTTGCATACGCATCTAGCAGAGACCGAAGATGAAGAGCAATTTTGTTTGGAAAAATTCGGTCATCGCCCCGTTGAGTACATGCAAGAAGTGGACTGGGTCGGCGACGATGTTTGGTTTGCTCATGCCGTGTGGGTGAACGATGAAGAAATTAAGATATTCGCTCAACATAATTGCGGCGTGGCGCATTGCCCATCGTCGAATATGCGTCTGGCTTCGGGCATCGCTCCTATTAAGAAATATCGTCGCGCTGGCGTTAATGTCGGTCTTGGCGTAGACGGCTCCGCTTCGAACGACGGCTCGCATCTTTTAGCCGAAGCGCGCAATGCAATGTTGCTGGCGCGCGTACAGGAAGGCATCACTGGGTTCTCGCTGTCGGACGATCCGAATCGTAAACTGATGACGGCGAGAGAAACCTTATGGATGGGGACGCGCGGCGGCGCGGCGATTCTGGGCCGTGAAGATATTGGCTCTCTTGAAGCGGGGAAATGCGCCGATTTCTTCGCTGTTGATTTGAATAAACTTGGCTTTGCGGGAATGCACGACCCGGTTGCGGCAATTGTCTTTGGGCAGCCTGTCAACGTCGAGTATACGGTTGTCGGCGGAAAGTTCGTCGTCAAAGAAGGTCGACTCGCGACAGTTGATGAGCGGAAATTAATTGAGAGACACAACAGCGCGGCGAAAAGATTGCTGACAAATTAAAAACGTTGGAACGCTGGAGCGTTCCGCCTTCAAACGGAGATTCCTATGCCCTCCTCTGCTACATTAACTCATGCTCTCATAGATACCGCTATGGGGCGCGTTCCCGCCGATCTTGTGATTCGCAACGGGCAATGGGTGTGCGTGCAATCAGGCGAGATCATTCCGCATACTGATGTCGCTGTCAAGGACGGGCGCGTCGCCTACGTTGGGGGAGACGCAAGCCATACGATCGGTAAAAAAACAAAAGTGATCGAAGCGAACGGGCGTTACCTCGTCCCCGGCTTGCTCGATCCGCACATGCACGTCGAGTCGGGCATGGTCACGGTGACCGAATTCGTCCGCGCGGTTGCGGCGCGCGGCACGACGGGCATGTTTATTGATCCGCATGAGATCGCCAATGTATTCGGACTGCGCGGCGTGAAATTGATGGTGGATGAGGCGCAAAGGCAACCGATCCATGTGTGGGTGCAAATGCCTTCCTGCGTACCGTCGGCGCCGGGGTTGGAAACGCCCGGCGCTACGATCGGACCCCAAGAAGTTGCGACTGCGATGAAATGGAAAGGCGTCATCGGGTTGGGCGAGATGATGAACTTCCCCGGCGTGTTTATGAGCGATAAAAAAATGATCGAAGAAATGGCAATCACCCATGCGGCGGGAAAAATAGTCGGCGGGCATTATGCCTCGCCCGATCTGGGCATCCCGTTTCACGGCTACGCCGCCGGCGGCGCGGAGGACGACCACGAAGGCACGCGCGTCGAAGATGCGGTGGCGCGCGTGCGTCAAGGCATGAAAGCCATGTTGCGCTATGGCTCGGCGTGGTTCGATGTGGAATCGCAAGTCAAAGCCATTACCGAAAAGAAACTGGATTCGCGTCGCTTCCTATTATGCACCGACGATTCGCACGCGGGGACGTTGACCAGCGAAGGTCATATGGATCGCGTCTTGCGTCACGCCATCGAATGCGGGCTTCCGCCGATGACTGCGATTCAGATGATGACGATCAATGCCGCCGAACATTTTGGTCTGAGCAAAGAGATTGGCATGATCGCCCCCGGTCGTTGGGCGGACGTGGCATTGGTGGACGACTTAAAAAACTTTCAGGCGGAGATGGTGATTGCAAAGGGAATTGTGATTGCGGAAGGCGGGGAGTGGAAAGTGCGCTTGCCAAAGTCGTCTTATCCCGCATGGGTGAAGAATTCGGTGAAATTGAAGAGGAAGTTGAAAGCGGAAGATTTCAAGTTGAATGTGGAAAGTGGAAAGTCGAAGGTCAAGGCGAATGTTATTGGCGTAATTGAGAATCATGCTGGCACAAAACATTTGACCTTCGATGTCCAACCCGTCAACGGCGAGATCAAAGCCGACGTTGCGCGCGACCTTGCCAAGATCGCCGTCGTCGAACGCCACAAAGCGACGGGCAAAATCACGATGGGGCTCGTCAGCGGATTTGGATTCACCGCAAAATGCGCCGTCGCCTCCACCGTCGCGCATGATTCGCATCACATGATCGTCGTTGGCACGGACGACGAAGCGATGGCGTTGGCGGGCAACGCGTTGGCGCGATGCGGAGGCGGGCAGGTCGTTGTGTTGGACGATAAAATTATCGGCTTGGTCGAGATGAAGATAGCGGGTTTGATGTCCGTTGAAAAAGCGGACGTTGTTGCGCGCAAAGCCGAATCCATCTTGGAAGGATTCAAGATGTGCGGATGCGAATTGAATAACCCGAACATGCAATTGAGCCTGCTTGCGTTGGTCGTCATCCCCGAATTGCGGATCTCAGATAAAGGCTTGGTGGATGTGACGAAGTTCGATTTTATTCCCTTATTGGAGGTATGATGGCGCATTTCCCATTCCAGCGGTTGCAGAACGATCTTGAGAAGCTCATCGCAAAAACGCCCGCCGGTCAGCGCTTGCTGAATGAGCCTGCGTTGGCGAAGCAACTGGGCGTTTCACGAGCGACGTTGCGCGAAGCGATGCGCACATTTGAAACGCAAGGGCTGATTCGACGACGACAAGGGTCCGGCACATATGTGATCGGCAAAGCGCCAGTGCTCGATGCCGGGCTTGAAGAACTTGAAAGCATAGAAACCATGGCGCGCCGTTTAAATTTGGACGTGGCGGTAAGCGACCTGCAAATTGACAGCGTTAATGCGGATGCAGAATTTGCAAAAGCTCTCAACGTTGCGGAAAAGACGCGCCTCACGCGGATTCGTCGCGTTGTCCGCGCTGATCGGCGCCCGGCGGCATATTTGGTGGATGTCTTGCCTGAGACGATTCTCACGCCCGACGAACTCCCGTCGAATTTCAGCGGTTCGATTCTCGACTTCCTGTTGGCGCGCGGCGACTCTCCCTCGATGTCTCGCACGAACGTCAGCGCGATTGACGCGACCGCTGCGGTCGCCAAGGCGCTGGAGATTCAACGCGGCGACGTATTGCTGCATTTTGACGCGCAACTCTTCGACGTTAATGGAAAAGCGTTGGATTATTCGTTAAGTTATTTCATCCCCGGCTATTTCCGTTTTCACATTGTCCGTCGAGTGGGAAGCGGCAGATAAATAATTTAAGGTTGAAAAACCCGCAATCAAATTTTCACAAAAAGGAAAAATCATGGCAGATAAAATGCAGGAAATTCAAAAACGAGTGGCGGAACAGCGCGAGGATATCATCGAATTTTTGCGCGAGATTGTCGCTATCCCTTCGATGGAATCGCAGATCGGCGAAGTGGGCGAGCGCGTGCAAGCGGAGATGAGGAAACTCGGCTTCGACGAAGTGCGTTTCGACAAAATGGGCAACACGGTCGGGCGCATCGGCAACGGCGAAAAGATCATCGTGTACGATTCGCACATTGATACGGTCGGCGTGGGCGACCCCGCATCATGGGGTTGGGATCCATTCAAAGGAAAAATCGAAGATGGCGTTTTCTACGCGCGCGGCGCATGCGACGAGAAAGCCTCCACGCCCGGTATGATCTACGGTTTGGCGCTGGCGCGCGATCTCGGTCTGCTTGACGGCTGGACGGCGTATTACTTCGGCAATATGGAAGAATGGTGCGACGGCATTGCGCCTAATACTTTCGTTGAAGTGGACCCGAAAGTGAAACCCGATTTCGTCGTCATCGGCGAGCCGACAAAGATGCTCACATATCGCGGGCATAAGGGGCGTTTGGAAATGAAAATTACCGCGAAGGGAAAATCCGCGCACGCCGCGTCGAATCATTTGGGCGATAACGCCATTTACAAGTTGCTGCCCGTCATTGCCGGCATCCGCGATTTAGAGCCGCAACTCGGCGATCATGAATTTTTAGGGCATGGAAAAATCACCGTCAGCGATATGCACGTCAAGACTCCTTCCATCAATGCCGTGCCTGATGAAGCCATTATCTTCATTGATCGTCGTATGACTTTCGGCGAAACGAAAGAGCAAGTTAAAGCGCAAATCGAAGCGTTGATTCCCGCCGAATTCAAAGACAGCGTCAAATTGGAAGAACTTTTTTATGATGAGCCGTCTTACACGGGATTTGTCTTCCCTGTGGATAAATATTTCCCCGCGTGGGCGCTGAATGAAGATCATGCGCTTGTGCAGGCTGGACAAAAAGCGCGCGAGTTAATCGGTCTGCCCGACGCGCCGAGCGGCAAGTGGAACTTCTCTACGAACGGAATCTACTGGGCGGGCAAAGCGGGCATCCCGTCAATCGGATTCGGTCCGGGCGACGAAGAAACCGCGCACACCGTCAACGATTCCGTCTCGCTCGAGGATATGGTCAAAGCGACGGAGTTCTATGCGATTCTTCCCAGTCTGCTGTAGTTGGCTAGCAAACTAGCAAATTAATAATTATAAGGAGAAACCTATGCAAACTAATTTTCGTGGTCGTGATTTTATCGGCGATCTTGACTTCACCAAAGAGGAAGTCGAAACCGTATTGGACGTAGCGTGGGATTTGAAACGCAAACGCGCGTTGGGAGAACCGCATGCGTTATTGCGCGACAAAGTGTTAGCCATGCTGTTCTTCTTCACCTCCACCCGTACGCGCGGATCGTTCGAAGCGGGCATGGCGCAACTCGGCGGACATGCCGCGTTCATTGACAGCGTTACGACGCAAATTTCACACGGCGACACCGCCAAAGAGATTGGCGAAATTTTCGGTCGCTACTTCGACGGCATTGCTATTCGTCAATGCGATTGGCAATTCGGCAATCAATACATCAACGATGTCGCTAAAGCCAGCCGCGTTCCTATCCTCAACATGCAATGCGATGTGTATCACCCGTTTCAATGCCTCGCAGATTTAATGACCGTCATTGAGAAAAAAGGACGCGACCTGAAGAAAAAGAAAGTCGTCGTCTCGTGGGCGTATGCGGCATCTTATAGTAAACCGATTTCCGTACCGCAATCTTTGATTTTGCAAATGACGCGTTTCGGTTGCGACGTGGTCTTGGCGCATCCGCCGGAGTTCAAACTCATGCCCGACATCATGCAGCAAGCGAAAGACAATGCCAAAAAATATGGCGTCGGGTTTGACGTAACCGACAACATGGACGAAGCCTTCAAAGATGCGGATGTGGTTTACCCGAAGTCGTGGGGACCGCTTCTGACGACGACGGGCAAAGAGGAAGGCAAAGCCCTGATTGACAAATACAAATCGTGGATCACCGACGAACGCCGCATGGGCTTGACCAAAGATGATTCGATTTACATGCACTGCCTCCCCGCCGACCGCGGACTCGAAGTCACCGACGGCGTGATTGACGGAAAACATTCGGTCGTTTACGATGAAGCGGAAAATCGTTTGCACGCGCAAAAAGCCGTCATGGCGCTGACGATGAGTTAGTTAGTCAAATAGTTTGTTAGTCACATAGTTGGATAGTCATTCGTTCGACTATGTGACCATCGCAAGACTATCAAACTAAGAGACTAGGAGACTATATGACTAAATTAGCAGTCGTCGCCATTGGCGGCAACGCACTGATTAAAGACGATAAGCGCATCACGGTTGAAGATCAGGAAGTCGCGCTGCGCGAAACAGCCGTCCACCTTGTTGACATGATCGAGGCGGGCTGGGAGCTTGCCATCGGTCATGGAAATGGTCCGCAAGTCGGATTTATCCTGCGCCGTTCGGAGATCGCTGCGAAGGTCGAGGGGATGCATGAAGTTCCGCTCGATGTCTGCGGCGCAGATTCGCAGGGTGCGATCGGTTACCAATTGCAACAGGCGTTGCGCAATGAGTTCTTCGTGCGCGGCGTCGGTAAAAAAGCCTGCACGATCGTGACGCAAGTGTTGGTGAATAAAGAGGACGCTGCCTTTAAGAACCCTACAAAGCCCATCGGTTCGTTTATGGATGAAGCTGAGGCGAAGCGGCGCGAAAAAGAGATGGGTTGGTCGGTAGTGGAAGACGCAGGCAGAGGCTGGAGACGAGTCGTCGCGTCTCCGATGCCGCAAGAGATTGTCGAATTGGATGCTGTGCGAACGCTTCTTAACGCGGGGCAGGTCGTCATCACAGTGGGAGGCGGGGGCATCCCTGTGATCGAGCGCGGCGACGGCGAACTGATCGGCGCAGCGGCGGTTATTGACAAAGATTTTGCCTCAGCGTTGTTAGCCAGTTCTATTAATGCCGAGGTTTTCATCGTCGCTACCGCTGTTGAAAAAGTTGCGATCAATTTTGGTAAACCTGGCCAGCGCTGGCTCGACAAGATGACTCTCGCCGAAGCGCAGGCGTATCTCGATGAGGGAAAACATTTTGCCAAAGGTTCGATGGCACCGAAAATTCAAGCCGCGATCATGTACCTCGAAAACGGCGGTGGAACGGCGATCATCACCAACCCTGAAAATATCGGGCGCGCGCTCAAAGGCGAGACTGGCACATGGATCGTTCGGTAGTTTTAGGCGAATGATAATAAATCCATAATCTAACTTTTGTATAAGAAATAATATTAACCGCTAGAAAACCCCGCTCGGCGTGAAAAGTCGGCGGGTTTTTTTATTCCCATTTAATCTAGGAGGATTATTATGAATTTAAGATTTCCCATTGCAACGGTTTTAATCGCATACTTTTTATGAAGGATTATCAATGGATGCAGCGAAAATAAAGAACGAAGCGCGCCTTGCCGATTTTACGACAGACAAGCGCGTATTGGTGTTAAGCGGAATGGCGGTCATTATCGGCGCCGCCGGCTCATTGGTCGCATACGCGCTCGTATGGTTGATCAACCTGTTTACTAACCTTGCCTATTATCAGCGGTTGTCGGCGCAGTCCGCTTCTCCCGAGGGGAATCATATGGGAGTTTGGGCGGTTCTCGTTCCCGTCGTCGGCGGACTTATCATTGGGCTGATGGCGCGCTACGGATCTGAGAAGATCCGCGGACACGGCATCCCGGAGGCGTTAGAGGCGATTTTGATCGGCGGCAGCCGTATGGAACCGAAAGTTGCTGTGTTAAAGCCGATCTCATCCGCTATCTCGATCGGTACGGGCGGTCCGTTTGGCGCGGAGGGACCGATTATCATGACCGGTGGAGCCGTCGGTTCGCTGTTCGCTCAATTTTTTCAGCTTACTGCGGCGGAGCGCAAAACGCTTCTCGTGGCGGGCGCGGCGGCTGGCATGGCTGCCATCTTTGCCGCGCCGGTAGCGGCAGTTTTGCTGGCAGTGGAATTGCTTCTATTCGAATGGAAACCGCGTTCGTTCATCCCTGTGGCGCTTGCGGCGGCAGTCGCGGGAGCCGTGCGAGTGGGTATCCTCGGAGAGGGACCTATTTTTCCCATTGCGCCGCATGCAGCGCTTGGCGGCTCGGCGTTGCTGATCGCCTGTCTCATTGGCGTGGCGGCAGGTTTGGCTTCGGGGATGTTGACAATGCTTGTCTATTTCTTCGAAGACCTTTTTGAGAGACTGCCACTTCATTGGATGTGGTGGCCCATCTTTGGCGGGCTTGCGATTGGCGTCGGCGGATTGATCGATCCGCGTGTATTGGGCGTAGGTTACGATATCATTCATCAACTACTGCGCGGCGAACTGATCGGCGCGGCTGTCCTTGGCTTGCTGATCGTCAAAGCGTTGGTTTGGTCCATCGCGTTGGGCTCCGGCACATCGGGCGGGGTGCTTGCGCCATTGCTCATTATGGGCGGCGCGCTTGGCGCGTTCCTCTCGCAATGGATTCCCTATGGCGACGCTGGCTTGTGGGCGCTTATCGGCATGTCTGCCATCATGGGTGGGACTATGCGCTCGCCTCTGACTTCGATGATCTTTGTGCTTGAACTGACTCATGATTTGAACGTATTGCCGGGACTTTTATTCGCCTGCATCTTGGCGGACGCAGTAACCATTTTGCTCTTGAAGCGTTCCATCCTGACCGAGAAAGTGGCGCGACGCGGACATCACCTCTCACGCGAATACTCTGTCGATCCTTTCGAACTAACGCGCGTGAGCGAGGTCATGGATAAGAACCCGGTTACAATTCCCGCCGCTGCCACTGTCGCTGAATTTTCAGCGCGAATCGCGCATGGCGACCCGCAAGTGGCGTGGCGACAAGGCACTCCAATCGTAGATGCGAAAGGCGCGCTGGTGGGCATTCTTACTCGCAATGATATTGTCCGCGCGTTAGAAACCGATCCCGCTGGCAACCTCACCGTGTTAGAGGCGGGGAGCGGCAACCTCATTGTCGCCTTTCCAGACGAGCCGCTTAAAGACGCGGTTTCCAGAATGTTGAGGCACGATATCGGACGATTGCCTGTAGTAAGCCGAAACGATCAACGTCAACTGCTGGGTTATTTGGGGCGCACTGGGCTGCTCGAAGCGCGCTTCCGCAATATTCGAGAGGAAGAACAGCGCGAACGGCGTTGGGACGTGACCGGCAAGGGGAAATGAAGGACACGGAATGATATTGCGTAAAGCGAGCTCGTTAGTCGAATTATTGGGCGCCTGTTTGTTGAGCGAATGACTGTCCAATGTTTTGCATCGTGAAGTACAATCTCTCCCCGATGTCAACTTCGCCTAGAGTTTTACTCAGCATAGATTATGAACCCGTCTTCGCGTTATTTCGTCGTTACGATCGCATCCGCGATGCGGCGTTGCGTCGCGGCATGGACGGCGGATTTACCTCCTGCGCGATTGATTCGATTCTCGACCAGCTCGGCGATTCAAAAGCCAGCATTTATCTCGTCGGCGAGATCGCGGAGTGGTATCCCGAAGTCCCGCAAAAGATCGTGGACGCGGGTCACGAACTCGGTCTGCATTGTCAGTTCCATCGTCCGTTGGTGAAGGTGGATCAACTTGCGGACGATTTACGCGATTCGCAGGCGTGGCGCAAACAATACAACGTACAAGGCTATCGCGCGCCGATGGTCGGCATCAGCGAGCAGGCGTATCCACTGCTCGAATCGTTCGGCTTCACATATAGTTCGTCTATTTATGCGCCCGCGGGGACGTTATTGAAAAAAGGAAGCATGTGGGAGATTCCCGTCAGCACGTGGCGCGCGTGCGATGCGCATGAAGACCTCGTTGCCCCGCGCGATTTTTCGTTCAAACTGTTACTCGGCGGCGAGTTTCCCTACGGCTCCAGTTTCAGCATCGGATTTCTCGCCCGCCGCATCCTCTCCATCCTTGAAAAAGAACTCAAGCGCGGACATTCCCCCATCATCATCATGCATCCCTACGAGTTGGTGAAGCCTGCCTCTTCCTCGCGCCTCACGCGCGACCTCATTCGGAATCCTCATCTCGTCCCTTTTCTCTGGAATAAGTCTTCGTTCTTGCGCGATTTGCTGAAGAGTTTCCCCACGTCATCGTTAAAGTCGTATCTTGATGAGACGATTGCAGTGCAAGGCTGAATCGTCCCGAAGGTTCCATGAGAGCATCGTTGCACAATCTAAACCCTCGGGACGTTTTACTGACAAATGAATAATCTTCAAATTAGAAAGTTGCTTCCCGAATCTCCTCTGCGCTTGCCAGAGTCGCTTTCATTCCCAGCGACATTCACCGCGCTGGATTCATGGACTCAACTGGTAAAAGAAATCTACGGCTACGAAACCTATCGTTTTGAAGCGACGCAAAATAATGAATCGACGGGTATCCTTGCTCTCACGCATGTCCGTCATCCCATCTTTGGGAATTATCTGGCGACTTCTCCGTTCGGCTCGTTCGGCGGATTTGCATTCTCGTCCATCGAAGCGCGTGACTTGCTCTTGAACGAAGCGCGGCAACTAGCGGATGAACTAAAAGTTGAATATGCCGTCGTTCGATTTATAGAAGACGGCAACTCGCCTCCCTCGTCATGGATTCAAAACCCGATCTATTCTACTTACTTGCTTGACCTCCCATCCAACCCCGAAGACCTGATGCAAACATTCGGTCATCAACACCGCAAACACACGCGGCAATCGCTGAGAAAGGGATTCAAAGTCCAATTCGGTCATCTCGAATTGCTGGATGAAACCTACGAAGCCCTCGCGCGGAGTATGCGCGAACTCGGCTCGCCGTATCACTCGAAGAAATATTTGCAGACGATGGCATCCTTGCTCGGCGAAAACCTTGAATTTGCCGTGATAAAAGATGCGAAGGATTCTCTCGTCGGCGGCGCGGTACTTGTGTATCATGGTGATACCGCCACAAATTTACACGCGAACATCTTGAACCAGTATCGTTCGGAGTATGCAGGCGAGTGTTTGTACTGGAACATCCTCGAACATTACATTCAACGCGGAATGAAAGTCTGCGACATGGGACGCAGTTTGAATGGTTCGGGCAACGAGACGTTTAAAGCAAAGTGGAAGCCGCGCAAAGTTCCGCTGGCGTATTGGTATTATTTGCCTAAAGGCGGACATATCCCTGAGTTGAATCAGAAAAGCGCGAAATTTCAATTGGCGATCTGGCTGTGGAAGCGACTGCCCTCGTTCGTCGTGCGGGCGTTGGGTCCGCATTTGATTCGGGGGATCGTGTGATGTTCCAAGTCCTGACGTTGGACGAATCACTGCATGACCGCTACGCATCCTATCTCGCGGGGAGAGCGGATGCGCGATTTGGGCATGACCTTGCGTGGGGAAATGTTTTGCGCGAAACGTACGGCATCGAGACGCGGCACCTCGTCGCGTTGGAGGGGGAGAAGGTCGTCGGGGTGTGTCCGTTCTTTTTGTGCAAGCCGTTGATTGGGGGAGCGCATTACGTGACGAATCCATTCCCCACGTATTGCGGTCCGCTGGCTGATTCGGCTGAGGCGTTGAACATGCTGATGAGCGCGGTAGCCGAAAAAACTTCCAGCGTGGATCATGCCGAGGTGTTGTCGCCAGTTCCCCTGTCGGAGGTTGAAGCGGGTTTACTTCCGTATGAAGAAAAATTAGATTACACCTATCGTCTGCCGCTCGACCGCGGACTCGATGAAGTCTTCAATTCTTTCAGCAAAGATCACAAACGGATTTTGCGGAAGTCTGTTGCGATGGAGATCGTCGTGGATGGCGATGGAAACTTTCTCGACGCGTTTCACAAATTGTATGTGAGCATTTACGCGGGCAAGCATGGATTCATCCCGCATGGAAAAAAATTGTTTCGCGCGATCTTCCGTCATTTTTCGAGAGGCGACGCGCGCGTGTATCTTGCGAAAGTCAACGGAAAATTTGTCGGCGCGATGTTCACGTTTTGGACGCGCAATGAAGTATATTATGGCTGGTCGGCGGTCTTGCCCGATAGCGCGCATCATCCGACTCATTTTTTGATCTGGAAAATTATTCAGGATGCGAGCGCGGAGGGCTATCGCTGGTTCAACATGGGCGAAGCCGCGCGGGAACATCATGGCTTGAATCATTTCAAGCGCGGCTGGGGCACGGATATGTTGGAGCCTTGCCGATATTTTGTTCCAGGGCGCACTGCACAACCTTCGCCGCGACTCTTCGATCGAGTCGGCTGGACGCGCAAGATCATTTCCAAACTTCCGTCGGGCGTAGTGACCGCGTTCCTCTCGCCCGCGATTCGATTTTTTATTTAGACTCGGTAACGCGGACTTCAGTCCGCGCATTTTCAGGCAGACTGAAGTCTGCGCTACGTTAATCCGATAAAAGGAATTTCCAAAACATGCCTGCTTTCGAGATCGTCAACGTTGAAAATATCAAAAAAGTCTTTCGCAACTTTCGCAAGGTTGGCGTTGTGACCACGTTTCGGTATATCGTTTCCGACCTGCTGTTCGATATGCGCTACAAAATTGACACGATCAACACCGCGCAACTCGATACGTTGAAGATCGATTCGCAAAATAAATCCGTTGGGAATTATTACGAGGGGACGAACGCCTACATCTTCCAAAAGATGATCTCTCACGCGCAAGTGGACCCCTCCAAAAGTTGTTTCGTGGATTTCGGAAGCGGTAAAGGCAAAGCCATGTTCATGGCGGCGGAGCGAGGCTTCCGCAAGATCATCGGCGTGGAATTTTCCATCGAGCTGGTCGAAGTCAATCGCAAGAATCTGGAAATTTTCAAATCACGCTCCAAAAGCAAAGCCGAATTCGAGATACTCCACATGGACGCATCGGAGTACGCGATTCCCGCCGACGCGAACTTGTTGTTCTTCTCCAACCCGTTCAACGAAGAGTTGACCACGAAAGTCATCGGCAATATATTGAAGTCTTGTGATCAATCGCCGCGCGAGATTTGGGTGGTGCATTTGCATCCGCAGGGCAACATGGCGTTCGCTAAAAGTCCACGTTTCAAAGTTGTCTATGAAGCGCGCGAGGGTTTCGTCTTTCAATTGGAGCCCGCTGACTGAGTCATGCAAAACGATTCGCCCACCGTCCGCGTCTGGAACTTCGTCCGCAAGCCCGCTGTTTCGCTGGCGCTCCGCATCGTCGTCAGCGCGTTACTGCTTGCCTATTTGATCCGCCTCTCCGCGTTCACTGAGATCGCGCGCGCGTTCAGCCGCATCAACCCGCTGATGTTGCTGGCGTTCTTTTTTTTGTATTACCTCTCGCTAAGTCTGCAAGCGATACGCTGGAAAATCCTCCTCAAAGCGTGGGATTTGACTCAAGCCTACGGCGTCCTCCTCCGCCAGATTCTGATCGGCTTGTTCTTCAACAACTTCCTCCCTGGAAGTATCGGCGGCGACGCGTTTCGACTCTACTCAGGCGGACGCGACACTGGCAAAGTGGAGTCTGTCGCCGCCACCATTTTTTACGAGCGCGCCCTCAGCTACGGTTCTCTCGTGACGTTGGGATTGCTCGCGCTTTCCTCCCGCTTTGATCCCGCCCGCGACTGGGTCTTCTGGCTGTTACTCGGCGGAGTGTTCCTCGCATTGACGGGCATCGTCACCGTCTCCACGCTTCCCGCGTTCGGACGCTGGGCTGAAAATTTTGTAGCCCGCTTCCCGTTCGCTGAAAAATTTCGACTGAAAGATTGGGCGCTTAGCTTCCGATTCAAAGTGAGTCACCCAGGTGTGTTGGCGCTCGTCTTCCTCATTTCTTTCGCCGTTCAACTGCTCGACATATTTTCGTTTTGGGTGATCGGCGTCGCCATTCAACTGCCCGTCAAATTCACCGACTTGATGCTCTTCGTTCCCTTGTTGTATCTGGCGATCCTTTTGCCGCTATCGTTCAACGGGATCGGCATCCGCGAGAGCGTGTTCGTCATCTTCGCCGCCTCGTGGGGCATCACCTCCGCCGACGCGGTCGTCTTCTCGTTGATGGTGTTCGCCTTGGGTCTGGCGGGCAGTCTCGTTGGGGGAGTCATCTACTGGTTCGATCGTTCCGCGCGTTTGGACGATATAAAATCCGCTTGAATCCAAGGCCTCCGAGTTTTCAAAAACTCGGAGGCCTTTTGATTCGAACTCTGCTTGGAAGTAGGAAAAGTCAGAATCTACTGGTGTTCTTGTTTCTTAGTATGCTGTGTTCGACTGCTCTTTATGACTGCGCAGGAACTATGTTTTCAAGAGAAACATTGAGCGTCTTGGCGATGGCTGATAAAACTTCGATTGAGCCTGTGCGTTTATTCGTTTCTAACTGCGATAAATATGGAACGCTAATTCCTGCTTTTTCCGCTAATTCTTGTTGAGATATTTCACGAAACTCACGCCAAACCTTGATAGCATTTTCTCCATCAAGAATGGCGTAAACAATTTCGCTGGGAATTAATTCATCATCGCCGCGCTGTAAGGAAGCCTTTGCGCTGTCATAATCTTGAACATCAAGCAGCATTTCGGCTTTTTCTACGAGTTCCAAATAAGCCTCGTAGGGAACAACAGCCCATTCAGGCTTATCGTCTTGTTTGATTATTTGAACGCTCATCGATACACCTCGCCTCTGGGGGCAACTTTTAAAACAATAATCGTTATTTCTTTTTTATTGACTTCGTAAATGACTCGCCAATCTCCAACTCGTAAACGATAACCATCTCTACCTTGAAGTTTTTTTGCATTTGGGATGGATGAAAATGGGTCGGCGGCAACTTGCTCTATTTTTTCTCGAATTAGTTTTGCAGTGTTTCGAGGCATGTTGAGCAATGATTTAGTGGCTTGGGTCGTGTAGATTATTTTGTACACACTTCAATATTAGCACATTGCTAATAAATGCGCAATAGTTTTTTCGCTTATTGCGCCGAGCGTCGTGCAACGAGGCTATCGAAAAACAGATTTCGGGGAGAGCCTTCCCCACTCTGGGCGGCGTTTGTGGAAAGATTAACTTCCATGAGAAAAAAAGAATTCATTACGAAATAATACCCAAGTATACCGACTTGATGCTCTTCGTCCCTTTGTTATATCTGGCGATCCTCCTGCCGCTTTCGTTCAACGGGATTGGCATCCGCGAGAGCGTGTTCGTCATCTTCGCCGCCTCGTGGGGCATCACCTCCGCGGATGCGGTCGCCTTCTCGTTGACCGTGTTCGCGCTGGGTCTAGCGGGCAGTCTCGCGGGGGGAATCATCTACTGGTTCGATCGTTCCGCGCGCTTGGACGATACAAAATCCGCTTAAATTCAAGACCTCCGAGTTTTTTCAAAAACTCGGAGGTCTTCAACATGTCAAATGCATGGTCATCTCGATGCTCTTACGGGGCCTGATGTTGTGCAAGACTCATTGTTTGCGGGAGCGAGTGCCCGCCTTAATAACTTTAGAATGATACAAAGTTTTTCTTTCTTTAATCAATCTTACGGAATTGTGCTTCATAACCACAATGTATTCTTGAGTCATTGTGCTGTCAAGAACTCCTACCGCATTAGTAGGACTGTTTTTCGAGGGCATACGCTTATTCGGTATCGAACGAATAAAAGTATTTACATATTCATAACCGTAATGTTCAAAAAAGTTTTTTACCGCTATATCTGTTGGTAAAACTACACCCTTTACTTTCCTGTTTCCAACCACATAGCAAGCATAACCATTTTTCTTTATAACTTTAGCGACATTCGAAATTGAGCCAAGTAAATCTACGTAAAAAGACGCTACTTCACGGGCGCGTTTTTCGTCAGAGTTTCTTATTTCATCGATAGCGGTGTTTAATGACTTGCTAGGGAAAGAAGGAAATTCTTTGAGCGTTCTACCGCCCATTAATTTACGGTCAATTTTGTCAGGCTCTTCAAGTTCAAGCCAAGCCGCAGATAAACGCGAATATTGTCCATACGCGACGGTTGTACCCGAATCGCCGTAAGGGGGAGAAGTCACGACAATATCAATACTTTCAGGAGAAATACAGCTTACGGGTATTCCCTCAACTGTATTGAAATCAAAAACGTTTGCTTTTGGATGATGCTTGAGATTATCAATAATGGATTTGTATTTTTTGTATCCGTCCAAATTTCTTTGGAGTTTTGACGCCATTATTCCATAAACATCGGGATTAAATTTTCCTAACTTCTCTTCGCTGTATCTGTATAACTTAAATTCTTCATTTCGAGTGTTTGAACTATCTCGAACCGTTTCGCTAAAGGCGACTTGAAAAAACAAGCGAACTTCCATATTTTCAATATTGTTGATAAATTTCCGAAGCCTCAATAATTTTTCAATAACCTCGGGCTTGAACCAAAAATCTAATCGAGTTATTCCGTAGATTTCTTGTGTTTCTTTTAGTTTTCGCAATTTCTCATCTAAAACCATCTTGTTATAGATGGTTATTTGCTTTTCAAGCAGTTCAACTTTAGGCGTTGTTGTTTTTGCTTTCGCAATAAGCCGTGCCAGTGGATTGAGATCAGTTCCGAAACCATTAATTCCCCTAATGCTAGATTCGACTAAAGAAGTTCCACTTCCAGAATACGGATCGAAAAGCGATTTAGCGGAGATGCCAAATAAATCTAGCAATTTCCCAGCAACTTGTGGAATCATTCTGGCTGGATAATCATGGTAGCAATGTGTTAATTCTCTAGTTGAAGCGCCGTTAAATGTCCAATCATCGTTATTTTTTTCTTGTTTGGGCGATTCAATAAAGCCTAACTGGGTAGCCTTTAACATAATTACAAATCCTTCACGGTTTGAAACAGCAAAGGCAGTTTGTCTTCATGCGCTCGAAAACCTGTTCCGTGATTGCGTGCGCTTGTTATTTTGTCGTGTAATCGTAAATCAACAAGAATATTTCCCGCTAAAATTTGACTTCGAATGATCTCTGCGGAAGTTCCCGTCAGAAATTGCGCTCTGTCAAATTTGAACCATTCATCATCGCCTCGCATTTCGCTAAATGCACTAACTAGGATTAATGCTGGAATCTTCTCTATAAACCTTTCCGCTAATACTTGCAGTTGCCATTCAGCAATAATTTCTCCAGACACATGACGAGTTGATATTGTTTCACTTTCAATGTGTAAAAATAAGCCCGTGCTATTTGGAGTGCGTGACATCGTAAAATACAAGCCAAGTCTCCCGTTTCCATCAGGTGTCCCGTATTTCTTTATAGCGTCAAGTGGCTTCATCTTCCATACTTTACGATTAAATGTAAAAAGTGTAATCATCGAAGATGAATTTATACGATGCGCTTTAAGTTCTATTTCTCCTAAATCTGGTGATGCAATGTTATTTTCGGGCAAGCCGATTAACTTTTCTAATGTATGCCCGATGCCAGTTGCGCCTTTACGTTTCGATTTAACCCAATTTTTTGATTTTAATTTATCGAACGATTTTGTAAACTTGCTTAAAGTCATTGTGTTTTTAGGCATGTATTACCTTCTACGGGATGGAATACCTTTTTACCTTGTTTATCCCCTGCTATTGTACACCTGAAACAACCCTCCAACTCCGAACCAGCCATCACCAAACCGAAGATTTCACGATAAGATATACCCATCCATGAAAAATTTCCAACAGCGGATATCAACCTTCGCGTCGCGCCCATTTGCCATCCCTCTTGTCTTGCTCATCGTAACCGTCCTCGCCTACGGATTATCCTTCTGGCGGCTGGGCTTTTACTGGGACGACCAGCCCATCTCGTGGATTCGCTACGAACTGGGAACCGCCGCCACGACAAAATATTTCTCCGATTCGCGTCCCGTCTGGGCGTTACTCTATCAATTGACGGGATTCATCTTGCCCGCGAATCCCGCCGTTTGGCAACTGTTCGCCATGTTCTGGCGTTGGGCGGGAGTCGCCGTGTTCTATTTGATGATGGCACGACTGCTTCCAAATCGCAAGCCTGCCGCCTTCTTCCTTTCGCTGTTCGTTTTGTTGTATCCTGGCTTCAACCAGCAGTGGGTGAGTTATGTGTACTCGCACTTCTTCATCGTCCTTTTCTTTTTGCTGATCTCGTTTTACTTGATGCTGCGCGGCAAGACCATCCCCGCGATGATCTTTTCTGCGGCGCATCTTTTGATGTTCGAATATTTCTTCCTGCTCGAATTCATGCGTCCTATCGTGCTGTTCGCCTCCCTGCGCGACGAACCGCTGACGCTCCGCGAACGGATCGTCAAAACACTCAAAGCGTGGATTCCCTACCTCGGCGTCATCATCTTCGTCTTGCTGTATCGCTCGCTAGTGTACAGTCATCCAGGCTTCGGCTACAGCCTCACCGAAGAAGTCGTTCGCGCACCCATCGAAACCATCACACAACTTGTTCAACACGTGCTAACGAGTCTCTGGTCTGCGGCGGTCGGCGCGTGGATTCAAATTTTCCAATTCCCGAATCCCAACATCAACGGAATCCGCACGAGCGCGTTGTACATTGTCGTTGTTCTCCTCGTCGGCGCGTGTGTCTTCATCATCGCACGCCTCAAAGAAAATGAATCAACGAACGCAAAACACGAATCGCTGTGGTTCATTGCGCTCGGCGCGGTCATGCTGTTGCTCGGCGGCGTTCCGTATTGGGTGACGAATCTTCCCGTCACTCTCGGCTTTCCCGCCAACCGCGCGTTGTTATCGTTCATGTTCGGCGCGTGTTTTTTTCTCATCGGGTTGATTCAACTTCTCCCCGCGCGCATCAAATATGTTGTCGCTGTCCTCATCGTTGCGCTTTCGGCGGGCAGGCAATTCCTCTGGTCGGTGGATTATCTCCGCGATTGGGAATCGCAAAAAAATCTTTTCTGGCAAATGCAATGGCGCGCCCCAAGCATCGAACCCGACACGCTCGTGTTGATGAACGAGAGCCTCGAGTTTTCCGCCGACAACTCCATCAGCGCCGCGGTGAACTGGATTTACGATTCAAACCCCTCCGCCGACCACATCAAGTACGCGCTCTTCTATCCCGTCAATCGCCTCGGCGGATCGCTCCCTTCGCTCGATCCGAACATGTCTGTTACCTATAATTACACGGCGGGAAAATTTCATGGCAACACATCGGACGCGCTCGCCTTTTACTATGCCCCTCCGTTTTGTCTCCGCCTGCTCGATCCTGATCTTGACTCGAACAACCGTTTCATTTCGGACTTCAGCCTGATGCGCCAAGCCTCGGCATTATCCAACCCCCAACGGATTCTGCGCGAGCCAGTTTCGGCGCCGCCTGCATTCTACGGCGTCGAAACTTCGCATGGATGGTGTTACTATTTCCAAAAAGCGGAACTCGCCCGTCAGTTCGGAGATTGGGACGAAGTGAATCGTCTCGCCAAAGATGCCTTCAGTTTAAATGAACATTTCAATAACCCTGTTGAGTTGTTCGTGTTCATCGAGGGTTATGCTCATGCGGATAAATGGGATGATGCGATTCAACTGTCTAAAGAAGCGCACCGAGTCTCAAAGAGTTACGTTGATCCGCTCCTCTGTAAATTATGGAAGCGTATCGAAGCGGAAACGCCTTCGAGCGAAGAACGCGACGACGCTTTGAAGGAAATTTTCGAATTGACAGGTTGCAATCCATGAAGCGTTTCCTCCCATATTTTGTTTTGCTCATCGTCGCCATCCTTGCGTACGGATTGCTCCTTCCGCGCCTCGGCTTTTACTGGGACGACCTACCCATCTTGTGGATTCGCTACCAACTCGGCGCCGAAGCGTTGACGCGATATTTCTCCACCAACCGTCCCGTGTGGGGAATTTTGTATCAACTCACCACGTCCATCATCCCCGATGAACCGATCTATTGGCAAATCTTCGCGTTGATCTGGCGCTGGCTCGGCGCGGTGGTTGTCTTCGCCATCGTTGAGAAATTGTGGAAGGGCAAGCCGCGCCTCGCGCTCAGCGTGGCGCTCCTCTTTTTGGTCTACCCTGGGTTCACTCAACAATGGTCGGCGTTTTTATACAGCCACTTCTTCATCGTGCTGTTTTTCTTTTTGTTTTCCTATCTGCTCATGCTTCGCGCTATCGAGGAACCGAGCCGCTATTGGAAGTTGACCGCGCTCGGCTTGCTTTTCTCCGCGCTCAACCTGTGGATGATGGAATATTTCTATGTGTTGGAATTGATGCGCGTGGGAGTCATCCTCGCCGCGTTGCGTTATGAGGCGTTGAGTCTGCGCGAACGCGCGGTGAAAACTTTTAAACTCTGGCTTCCTTACTTGATCGTTTTCATTCTGGCAGTTCTCTCGCGGCTGTTCATTTTCAATAATCAAGTGTATGGAATTGGCTTGGGCGCTTCGCTCAAGTCCGCGCCGCTGGAAACGGTTATTGCGTTGGCGCGGAATATTCGCTTCACGCTGAAACTTGTCCTGCGTGAAGCGTGGCTGCAAACGACGCATTTCCCAAATATTGCGTCGGCAGAAACGATTCTAATCTCGTATTATTTCGTGATCGGACTAGCGGCGCTTATTTTGGTTGCGGCATTTTTGTTAACTCATTCCGAGATACAAGTTGTAAACGACGATAGATCTTTGCAGCGTAAAGAGATTTCCTCGCCAATACGGAGATACTTCGCGGAGTTTATCCTGAACCCAGCCGAAGAGCTCAAGATGACGTCGCTCTGGATGATCGGACTTGGAATCTTCGCCCTTCTGCTTTCGGGCTGGCCCTTCTGGCTGGTGGGATTCGTCCCGTCGCTGGCGTGGCCTGCAAGCCGTTTCACGCTCCCATTCATGTTCGGCGTTAGTTTAATTTTCACTGGCGTCGTCTATTTGATTTCGTGGGAACGAGTCCGTATTGTTTTGCTGGTCTCGCTCGTCGCGCTTGCGGCGGGTAAACAATTTCTCGCGGCGAATGAATACGCACAAGATTGGCAGACGCAAAAAGAATTGTTCTGGCAACTGACGTGGCGCGCGCCGAACATTGCGCCTGATACTGCTATCGTCATGAACGAAGGCGCGTTGAAATTTTATGCGGATAATTCTCTCAGCCCCGTAGTCAATTGGATCTACGCGCCTGAAAAGCGCAGCGAAGATATTGATTATGTTTTGCTTTATCCCACCACACGCTTGCGCAGCTCTGCGCTTCCCAAACTTGAACCTGACCTGCCCATCTTCACCGAATATTTAGCGGGACAATTTCATGGGAATACATCGCGAATTTTGGCGGTTTATTTTATGCCGCCCGGTTGTCTGCGCGTTCTCGACCCCGAAGTAGAGCTTGCCAATCGTTTGATTCCCGAACAGAGTCTGATGCGCTTCGCCTCGCGGCTGACAAATTACGAGTTGATCTCTTCCGAGTCGACGGCGCAAATGCCAAAACCATACGAGCTCGAACCGGAGCATGGTTGGTGCTATTACTTCGAGAAGGCGGATTTTGCGCGTCAGTTCGAGAAGTGGGATGAAGTTGCGGCGTTGGGAAATAAGGCGTTCGCTCAAGGATTACAGCCGGCGGATCCGGCGGAGCGTTTTCCATTCGTAGAAGGCTACGCCCACCTTGGCTCTTGGGATCGCGCGGTTGAATTATCGAAGCGATCGTTCGACGAGTCGGAACGCATGGGCAAACCGCTTTGTGAGTTGTGGGAGCGGATCGAAGCCGAAACGGCTGCCGAAGGTCCAGAGCGAAGCGAAGCATTGCTTGCTATTAAGAGAATGTTCGCTTGTAATTCGTGAGAAATTACACTTGATTTAAAGCCTTGTTTGGCTCTACAATAGGGCGACGTTAATTTCCACCTGCATTTGGCAAGGCGACTGTGAAAGGAGGCGCGGGAACGTCAACAATAAATTTGCGGTTACATGAATCGGTCAATCAAATTATAAGGAGAAGAAGAACATGCGCACAATTGTTACCCGCTTTGCGTTCCTCGCGCTAGCGTTGATGCTTGTTATTTCGGCTTGCTCTCCCGCCGCCCCCGCAGCGACTGAGCCGCCTGCCGTCTCTACCGCTCCTGCGGAGCCGTATGTGTTCGGTTTGTTGATGGTGGGTCCGTATAATGATCATGGCTATAGTCAAGCCCATTATGAAGCCGGCAAATATGTGGAAGAAAAAATCGGCGCAAAAATGGTCTATATTGACAAAGTAAATACCGCTGACCGACCAGGCACCACTCCCGATCAACTTGCGGGCGACTTGGTGGCTCAAGGTGCGAAACTGGTCATCTTCAGTTCAGACGATATGAAAGACGCTGCGACTGCGTTCGCTAAAGCGAATCCGAATATCTATGTGATCATGGGCTCAGGCGATCAAGTCTGGAAAGAAGCGCCTAACTATGAGGCGATCCCTAACCTTTCCGACATTATGGGACGCATGGAATACGGTAAGATGATCGCTGGTTGCGCCGCCGCGCTCACCACGCAGACCGGGCAGATCGGTTATCTTGGTCCGTTGATCAACGATGAAACGCGCCGCCTTGCCGCCTCCGCTTACTTGGGCGCCAAACATTGCTGGGTTGCCGAAGGCAAAAATCCCGCCGATCTTAAATTCAAGGTGACGTGGGTGGGCTTCTGGTTCAACATCCCCGGCTTTACCGCCGACCCGACTCAAATTGTGGACGATTTCTTCAACAGCGGCTACGACGTCGTCATGTCCGGCATTGATACGACTGAAGCCATGGTAGAAGCCGGTAAATTCGCCGCCGAAGGCAAAACGGTTTGGGCAGTGCCTTACGATTATGAAGGCGCATGCGAGGTTTCGCCGAAGATATGCTTAGGCGTGCCATACTTCAACTGGAAGCCCATGTACCTTGAAGCGATAACCGCCGCCTCGCAAGGTACGTTTACGTCCAGCTTCCAGTGGCGCGGACCCGACTGGTCGGATTTGAACAATCCTGATACGACTTCGGTCGGATTCTTAAAGGGCGAAGGACTTTCCGCAGAGAATTCCACGAAGATTGACGCGTTCATCGCAGACTTGGCAGGCGGACTTAATTTATGGACCGGCCCCATTAAGTTGCAGGACGGTTCTGTCTATCTTGCCGACGGCGTAGTGGCGACCGATCCTCAAGTATGGTTCTTGCCGCAACTGCTCGAAGGCATGGAAGGACAAAGCGCCGCCGAATAATGTTTTATCAACGTGGGAAGGCAGCCTTTGCCTTCCCACGCTTTTTAGCGTATAAAGGGGGGAATATAGACTGCTGAGTTCGCAAAGGAAAAATAATGAAGGTTGAACTGCGCGGCATTCATAAATACTTTGGCGTAAATCACGCTAACGACGATATTACCCTGACGATCCCTTCCGGAACGATTCAGGGAATTCTTGGCGAGAATGGCGCGGGCAAAAGCACGCTGATGAAGATACTCTCCGGATTCATTCATGCGGACAGCGGCGAAGTCTTACTGGATGGAAAGCCTGTCGTCATCGAGTCGCCTGCGGTTGCGATTCATGACGGCATTGGTATGTTGCATCAAGATCCTTTAGATTTTCCTCCTATGCGCGTGATTGACAATTTTATGCTGGGTCAAAAGGGCGGTCTTTTTCCGAATCGCGTCCGCGCCGCGCGAGACCTTCGCCGTCTTCAAAAAGAATTTGATTTCGACATTGACCCTGAAAATTATGTCGATTCGCTGACGGTGGGCGAGCGTCAACAATTGGAAATTATGCGTCTCTTATATTTGGGCGCGCGCGTTTTTATCCTCGATGAGCCGACTACTGGCATTAGCGCGGCGCAAAAGGATAAATTATTTGAAACGCTGAAGAAATTCCGCGAACAGGCGATTACGGTAATCTTTGTTTCGCATAAATTGGAAGATGTGGAGAAATTGTGCGATCAAGTTGCAGTGCTGCGGCAAGGCAAACTTGTCGGCGCGATGGATAAGCCGTTCGATCAAAAGAAATTGGTTGAAATGATGTTCGGCAAAGAAGTGCCGTTGGGGACGAAGCAGACGGCGTGTCAGGATCGGACTGTTTTAAACCTAGATCACGTTTCAATCGAGGGAATGCGGCTTAAGATGAAGGATATTGATTTCCATATCTGCGAAGGCGAAGTAGTCGGTTTGGCGGGTATGGAAGGCAGCGGGCAAGACCTATTCTTGCGCGCTTGCGCGGGGCTGATCCGCACGGTGGGCGGCGTAGTGAAGGTGAACGATCGCGATCTTACGGGGAAGTCGTATCATACCTATAAAAAGCACGGCGTAGAATTTCTGCCCGCCGCGAGGTTGGAGCAGGCGCTGGCGCCCGGGCTGACGCTCGCCGAACATTTCATCCTCGCCGAAAAACAGACCGGCGTATTTATCAACCATGAGCGCGGACGCCGGCTTGCAGAAGAACGGATAAAAACGTTTAATATCAAGGGTGCGCCGGTAAGCCCGGTCGAGTCGCTATCGGGCGGCAATCAGCAGAGGACGCTGCTGTCGTTGCTGCGTCATCCGTTGTCGCTGGTCTTGGTCGAACATCCTACGCGCGGGCTTGATATTGAATCGGTGGTCTACATCTGGGGTAAATTGAAGGAACGCTGCAAGCAGGGCGCGGCGATCGTTTTCATGTCTTCTGACCTCGATGAGATTCTGCAATATAGCGATCGCGTGCTGGTTTTTTATAACGGTCGGATCTCGCATCCTTTCGATGCCAATAAAACGAATGTGCAGCAGTTGGGCGAATTGATCGGGGGCAAAGGTTGGGACGAATGACGCTTTTCGAAAGGATAAATTTCACAGCTGAAATTTAAGGCGCTACTATGAAACATACAACGCTGAATCGCATAGGTTTTCAATTTCTCGCCCTGCTCTTGGCATTTGGCATCGCTTCGCTGGTATTGCTTGCGGTAGGCGCGTCTCCCGCTCAAATTTATAAAGATATGTTCGGATCGCTCGGCACAAAAGGCAAGATCGCTGACGTGCTGGTGAGTTGGGCTCCGCTGTTATTGGCGACCGCCGGACTGTTGATCACGTTTGCCGCGGGTTTGTGGAATATTGGCGTGGAAGGACAGATCACTTTTGGCGCGATCGGCACGACGTTGGTTTTACGCTTGTTGCAAAATAGCGCGATGAACGCCGGGTTTATTATTGCTTTGAGTATCTTTGCCGGCATGCTTGCCGGCGCGTTGTGGGCGGCTCTGGCGGGCGCGTTGAAAACGTTTGGCGGAGTCAATGAGATCTTCGGCGGGTTGGGCTTGAATTTCGTCGCTACCGCGCTCACGATTTATCTTGTCTTCGGTCCGTGGAAGCGCCCCGGCACCGGCTCAATGAGCGGCACACAACCGTTCCCCGAACAATTTAATTTACCTTTGTTTGAGGGGTTGCGACTGAGTCCGTGGGCGCTTATTGTTGCCGTCGTGGGCATTGTCTTTGTGTCCTTCCTGTTGCAAGGAACGTACTTCGGTTTACGGCTGAAAGCGGTAGGCAAGAATTTCCGCGCCGCTTATCTGCTCGGCATTCCAACATGGCAATATATGATGTTCTCGTTCCTGTTATGCGGCGCGTTATCGGGGGCGGCGGGCGCGTTGCAAGTCACGGCGGTCTATCATCGTCTGATTCCCTCCATCTCCAGCGGATATGGCTATTTAGGGCTTATGGTGGCGATGCTTGTCAACTACCAAGCGATTGCGGCAATTCCGGTCGCATTCTTCTTCGCCGCGCTTAATATCGGCAGCATTCAACTACCTATCGTGCACAAACTCGATTCGTCCTTCTCGGGCGTTTTACAGGGATTGTTAGTGTTGTTTATCTTGCTTGCGGAAGGCGCGCGTCAGCGACTGACGCCGAAAGCGTAAATACGTTATGGAAACCGCGCTCATACTCACCGGACTTGGCAGCGTCTTCTTTGCCTCCGCGCCCATTGTTTTTGCTGTGATCGGCGAGACGATCGCCGAACGCGCCGGCGTGATCAACCTTTCGATTAACGGAATGATCCTTCTCTCTGCGATGGGAGGCTTTGTCGTTTCGTTCCAGACCGGAAGTCTGTTCGCCGGATTTTTAACCGGCGCGCTAATTGGAGCGTTGGTCGCTTTCATCGTAGCGTTCTCTTCGATCACGCTGAAGCAATCGCAAGTCGCGGTCGGATTCGTCCTCGCGCTCACTTGCCGCGACCTCGCATACTTTCTCGGCAACGACTACATGGGTAAAGGCGGTCCGCGTCTGCCCGCATGGGATCTGCCGGTATTAAGCGATATTCCCATAGTAGGGCCGATCTTCTTTCATCAGGACCTAATCACTTATATTAGTTTCCTTATGATTTTTCTCTCGTGGATGTGGATCTTCCGCACGCGCCCCGGCTTGATGTTGCAAGGCATTGGCGAACGTCCCGCTTCCGCGTATGTGCGCGGTGCGAACGTCAACCTGATGCGTTATGCATATACGGTCCTAGGCGGCGCGATTGCAGGTCTGGCTGGACCTGCCTATTCTCTCAGCGTAAAAGCTGGTTGGAACGGTACCATCTCGGGATTGGACGGCTTCGGCTGGATCGCGCTGGCTATTACGATCTTTGGCGGTTGGAATCCATTGCGCGGCGCTTTTGGAGCGTATCTATTCGGCTTGCTGCAATGGCTGGGGTTGGTGTTACAGCCCAGTCTGCCGAATGTTCCTTCGCAGGTATTGCAGGTTGCGCCGTTCCCGTTGATGATTCTCACCCTGTTTCTCGTCAACATCGGCAGCACAGAATGGGTTGAACGTACGCTGGCGGCAATGCCTGAATCGTCTCGGCGATTTCTCACCCGCGCTTTGCGCGCTTTACGCGCTTCGCCGCCCGCTTCGTTAGGCGTTCCCTTCGAAAGGGAGTGACGCGCCGCCGAACGAAGATTTTCAAAGCCGTATCAACTTAAGCGGACTGTTAGGTTAAGCCTTGGAAGCCCGCTTTTGCGTTTAAGTATATCGAGTAAAATTAATCCATGCCCAATTTCCTTGGTTATTGTTGCTCGCTTTGCGGAACGGAATACGCCGCCGACGAGGTCTCCTATACCTGCCCTAAAGACGGCGGTAATTTAGACGTAACGCTCGATTACGACGCTATCAGAACCAAGTATCAACCCGAAGACCTGCTCTCGCGCAACGATCCATCATTATGGCGCTATGCGCCGCTTCTTCCAGTGAACGCACCGGAAGGCGATTCGACGCCGCTTCACATTGTGGGCGGAACTCCCGTTTTTCGACTGCGCGCGCTCGCGAGGAAATACGGGCTGCAAAATTTGTGGCTGAAAGATGAGTCGCGTAACCCGACAGCTTCTTTTAAGGATCGCGCCAGCTCCATTGTTGTAGCTCGCGCCCGCGAGATCGGCGCCGAGATTGTAGTCACCGCTTCGACGGGGAACGCCGGCGCAGCGCTTGCGGGGATGTCCGCTGCGGTGGAGCAAAAAGCTGTTATTTTTGCGCCCAAATCTGCACCGCCGGCGAAGGTGGCGCAGTTGCTTATTTTTGGCGCGCAGGTGATTTTAGTGGATGGAACGTATGACGACGCATTCGATTTAACGATTCGATGCGCGAATGAGTTCGGCTGGTACTGCCGCAATACTGGCTACAATCCGTTTACAGCGGAAGGCAAGAAGACCGCCGCGTTTGAGATCTGGGAGTGGTGGCGAGACGCGCATGCGGCTTGGCACGATGAGCGCGACGAAGGATTCGATCATTCGCCGCTGACTATTTTTGTTCCTGTAGGCGATGGGAATATTATCTCAGGAATCCATAAAGGCTTCAAAGACCTTATTCAACTCGGCTGGTTGTCGCGTATGCCGCGCCTGATCGGCGTGCAGGCGGAAGGCTCTGCCGCGATTTCGAACGCGTTTAATGCTGGCGTAGAAACGATTCAGCCGGTTTCAGCGCGCACCATCGCCGATTCGATCTCGGTGGATTTACCGCGCGACGGCGTGCGCGCGGTCCGCGCGGCAAAGGAAACCGGTGGGACGTATATTAATGTGACTGACGAGGAAATTCTCAGCGCCGTTGCGGCGCTCGGTAAAACGGGCGTTTTTGCCGAGCCGGCTGGAGCGGCGGCGTATGCGGGGATGGTCAAGGCGGTTGCCCGCCGCATCGTCAAAAGCGAAGACCCTGTTTTAGTCCTTAACACTGGCAGCGGCCTCAAAGACATCCGCGCCGCTTTGAACGCGGTCAATCCGCCGCCGGTTATCGAGCCGACGCTGAAAGCAGTGAAAAATCTATTGCGATAAATAAAGATGAACATTACCTATTCTGTTGTTGCCCCTATTTTTAATGAAGAAGAAAACTTACCGGAACTCTATCGCCGCGTAAAAGAGACGCTGACTCAGTTGCGCAAGCCGTGGGAATTGATTCTGGTTGACGACGGTTCGTCGGATAATTCGAGCGCTCTGATGCGCGCGCTTGCTAAAAAAGACAAGCGCGTGCGCCCGATCATCTTCGCGCGGAATTTCGGTCATCAGGTGGCGGTGACCGCCGGACTGGATTATTCGCGCGGCGACGCGGTGATCGTGATCGACTCCGATCTGCAGGACCCGCCTGAATTGATCCTCGATATGGCGAAGAAATGGCAAGAGGGCTACGAAGTGGTCTTTGCCGTGCGCGCCGAACGCGAGGGCGAATCGTGGTTCAAGTTGTGGACCGCTTCGGCGTTTTACCGTCTGATCTACCGCATTACCGACGTGAAGATTCCTCTCGACGCCGGCGACTTCCGTTTAATGGATCGTAAGGTGGTGAATGTGATGAACAGTATGCGCGAGCGGCATCGCTTCTTGCGCGGCATGAGCGCATGGGTAGGATTCAAGCAGATCGGCGTGGAATATAAACGTTCCGCACGCATAGCCGGCGAGACGAAATACCCGTTCCGTAAAATGCTTCGACTCGCGCTCAATGCGGTGACAGGTTTCTCGTACTTTCCTTTGCAAGTGGCTACTTTTTTTGGATTTTTTTCCGCCGGCATCGCAATCCTTGCCATGCCGGTCGTGATCTATCTGAGGGCAAGCGGATCGCAAACCTTCTTTGGGCAGGCGTCTACCCTATTGGCGGTGTTGTTTCTTGGCGGCGTGCAGTTGATTTCGCTTGGCATTTTAGGCGAATACATCGGGCGGCTGTATGATGAAGCCAAAGGCAGACCGCTCTACATCGTGCGCGAAACGCCGGAAGATAAGTAAGCGGGTCTTACTGTATCGTATAACTAATCGTTCGTATTTATATTCATCCTTCATAAAACGCTCATGAGTTTTCTTAAAGATAAAGAGTTCTTGCGTGCCGCATTGGCGTTGTCTGTGCCGGTCGCTTTACAGCAATTGATCACCGCCTCTCTTAATATGATAGACGTGCTGATGGTCGGGCAATTAGGCGAGACCGCCGTCGCCGCTTTGGGGTTGGCGAACCAGGTCTTCTTTCTGCTGGCGTTGTTCGTCTTCGGCGTGACGAGCGGCATGGCTATTTTTACCGCGCAATTCTGGGGCAAAGGCGACGTAGAAAGCATCCGCAAAGTATTGGGGATCTGTCTTGCTATTGCGACTCTGGTCGCGACAGCCTTCACGCTGGCGGCAGTCCTCATACCTGAAACACTGATGTCGTTTTATACGAATGACGCTGAAGTGATTGCGCTGGGTTCTAAATATCTTCGCATCGTCGGGGTAAGTTATATACTGATGGCGATTTCGTTCTCGTACATCGCTATCTTGCGGAGCGTTACGCAGGTACTGTTGACTATGGCGGTCTCGGCGTTGGCGCTGACCTTGAAGACGATTCTCGGTTACGCCCTGATCTTTGGGCATTTCGGCTTGCCCGCCTTGGGCGTGCGCGGCGCCGCTATCGGCACCGCCGTCGGCTGGTCGTTTATGTGCGGACTCTTGCTATTCGTTGTCTATGCCTATAAGACCCCGCTTGCTGCGAATCCGCTGACTTTTTTCCGTTTTGACCGCAACTTTCTGATTAAAGTCCTGCGGACTTCCATGCCTGCCGCGATCAATGAAGTGGCTTGGTCGTTCGGCATCACTGTTTACAACGCGGTTTATGCGCGTATCGGCACAGACGCCATCGCGGCGGTTAACATCAACGCGACGATTGAAGAACTCGCGTTCGTGTTATTTATCGGTTTGGGAAACGCCTGCTCGATTTCGGTCGGCAATAAGATCGGCGAAAAAGATAAAGAGGCGGCGTTTGAGTACAGCCGCCGTTTCACGATCATGGCGGTGGCGTTGGCGCTGGCTGGCAGTGTGGTCGTATTCTTCTCGCGAGAGTATGTTGCAGGGCTGTATCAGATTTCCGATTCGGCTGTCTATGATCTAATGAGGATCATGCGCGTCTACTCGTTTTCTGCGTGGTTGCGCGTCTTCAATTTTATGATGTTTATCGGCGCATTGCGTGCAGGCGGCGATACGCGCTTTGCCATGTTCACCGAACTTTTTTCGATTTGGCTGGTCGGCGTGCCTGTGGCGTTGGTCGGCGGATTTGTGCTGCGCCTGCCCGTCTATGACGTGTACGCGCTCGTATTGCTTGAGGAAGTTGTCAAGGCGATCGTCGTCACCCGCCGTTATCTCTCGCGTAAGTGGCTTCACGATCTGGTGAATCTGGCGGATGGCGACGCTCCGCTGGCTCCCGCCGTATAGCGCTCGCCTGTAACAGCGCTTTGTCTCTGGTAAAGGAAACAGGGGAACGCGCGTCTAGATATACGCGCGTTGCGCATTGATCTGTTTTCCTTAAGGAGGATTATATGCCTACGATCAATTACGATAAACTGCAAGAATACCTTACCTCTCTTGTGCCGCCGCGCGAGCCGGTGATGCAAGAGATGGAGGAGTACGCTGAAAAAGATCATTTCCCGATCCTTGGCCCAGCAAGCGGATACTATTGTTATCAACTTGCTCGTATGATCCATGCTCAATCTGTATTTGAGTTGGGCTCGGGCTACGGATATTCCACCGCTTGGTTTGCGAAAGCAGTTCGCGAAAACGGCGGCGGGGTCGTTCATCATACAGTTTGGGATGATGCGCTCTCTGCTATGGCGAAAGAGTATCTTCAGCGATTAAGGTTGGATGATTTGGTCGAATTCCATAATTCTGAAGCGGTAGCGGCGCTTCGCCAAACTGAAGGCGCGTTTGACTTAATCTTCAACGACATTAATAAAGAAGGCTATCCCGATTCACTGCCTGTGATCAAATCGAAATTGCGTTCCGGCGGATTGCTCATTACAGACAACGTAATCTGGCGCGGAAAAATCCTCAACTCGAACGATCACGAAGCGGCTACCGAAGCGATTCGCCGCTTTACTCGCGCGCTGACGGCGGACGCCGATTGGATCGTTTCTCTCGCCCCTGTCCGCGATGGATTGATCGTGGCATATAAAAAATAGCGAGGACTTCAATGACCTATAACTTTGACGAAATTATCGAACGCCGCCATACCAATTCCATCAAATGGACCGCCTACCCTGAAGATGTGTTGCCGATGTGGGTTGCCGATATGGATTTTGCCGTCCCTGAACCGATCCGCGACGCGCTGCATCAAGCGATCGAACGCGGCGAGTTCGGATATGCGTTTGCCACGCGCAAAACTAAACAGATCGTGGCGGAGCGCATGCAACGACTCTACGGCTGGAGCGTGGACCCAGATTGGGTGATCGAGACAACCGGCGTGGTGAGCGGATTTAATATTGCGGCGCGCGCCTATTGCCGCCCATCGGATGGCGCGTTGATTCAAACGCCCGCTTACCCGATGTTTTATTCGATCTATAAGAATATGGGTTTGACGCAACAGACTGCGCCGCTATCGTTTGTCAACGAAGACGGCGTTCTTCACCCGCAATTAGACCTCGATGCATTTGCGCGTTCTTTCCATTCGAATAATGCGCGCACTCGCATGTTTTTGCTATGCCATCCGTATAACCCGACGGGGCAAGTCTTTTCGCGCGAGGAACTATTGCGTATGGCGGAAACTTGCTTACAAAACGACGCTATGATCATTTCGGATGAAATTCACTGTGAATTATTGCTGGACGATGCGAAGCATATCCCGACCGCCGCGCTCTCTCCAGAAATCGCTGACCGGACTATTACGCTGATCTCTCCGAGCAAAACTTTTAACATCGCCGGACTCTTCAGCGCTTTTGCGATTATCTCTAATGCGGAAGCGCGTGAGAAATTCAAAGAAGCCAGTGAGAAGATGACGGGACATCCCTCGAGTTTGGGATTGATCGCTGCTGAAACCGCGTTCTCCGGCGCTTGCGATGATTGGTTGAATGAATTGAGGCTTTATCTGGCGCGCAACCGTAATTTTGTGATGGAGTATTTGGCTGAAAATTTTCCGCAGGCGAAATACACGCATCCTGCCGCCACATATCTTCATTGGATTGATTTCGGCGAGTATGTTCGAACGAGTCAGATCGTCGATTCCCCGTTCAAATTTTTCCTTGAGAATGCCAAAGTCGCGGTTAATGACGGCAAGCCGTTCGGCGCTGGATACGAAAACTTCATCCGTTTAAATTTTGGCGCGCCGCGCACGCTGGTCGAGCAGGGATTAAGCCAAATGAAGCGCGCGCTTATGCCGGTGCGGCATTGAGATTACGCTAAATAATAAAGGCGGGCGGCATCATGCCGCCCGCCTTTATAGTGTTTTTGATTGTAATATTATTAGGAGGAGCGCGATTAGATTGCCTTGTTATCGTCAGGCGAACGTCTAAGCGCAAAGCGGGGCTTTGGTTAGGTTAGGGTAACCCGCTCCTCGTTGTCTGGTTGTCGGGCGGAGTATCTATCGCAACCTCCTTTCTGTTGCTTATAGCGTACGTTAAAAAAGCGCTTATTGCATTAAAAATAGCCTACGCTTTCATTAAAGATTTTAGATCGATTGACGCTGCGGGTATAGTACAATCTGTCTGACAACTTTTCAGGAGCATCCCATGACCACCATTGACCTAACGATTGATAAAGCGCGTCGTCAACGCGCCGTACAGCGCGCCAGAGAACGCAACATTATCATCCCAACTTATGCGCAGATGAAAGACCCCTCAAAGATTCCTTTAAGAATTCAAGAGGAATTGAGCGGCATCGGATTATGGGATCTGCATCCGCGCAACTTGTTTCGTATTACCTGGAAGAATCACCCTGTCGCCGCGTCGGGCGCGGATGTTTCGAGCGCGCTCAAGACGCGCTTTGGGGGAGTCAATTATCTTGAACTGCCCTCTTCGCTAACGGGCGTAAAGGCTAGGATCATTTGCATTGTTGGCAAGTGGTTCCCCACCGGAGCGCATAAAGTAGGAGCGGCGTTCTCGTGCCTTGTGCCGCGCCTCGTGACCGGTCAATTCGACCCGACCACGCAGAAGGCGGTTTGGCCCTCCACCGGCAATTACTGTCGCGGCGGCGCTTACGATTCTGCGCTGTTGGGTTGCGAATCGATCGCCATTCTACCTGAAGGGATGTCGAAAGAACGATTCGACTGGTTGAAAACCGTGGCGGGTGAGATCATCAAAACTCCCGGCAGCGAATCGAACGTCAAGGAAATTTTCGATAAATGCTGGGAATTGCGCAACTCCGGCCAAGACCTGATGATTTTTGATCAATTCCAAGAGTTCGGCAATTACTTGTGGCACTACGAGGTGACCGGGCGCGCTATGGCGGAAATCATCGAACAGGCGCTGGGCGCAGGCGACCGCTATCGCGGCATGGCTTCGGCGACAGGTTCGGGAGGGACGATCGCCAGCGGCGATTATCTGAAGCAGTTGTATCCTGAGAGCAAGATCATCGCAAGCGAAGCGTTGCAATGCCCAACGCTGCTCGAAAATGGATTTGGCGCGCATCGCATCGAGGGCATCGGCGATAAGCACGTCCCCTGGGTGCATAACGTCAAGAACACGGATATGATCGCAGCGATTGACGATAATGCGGTGGTCAATTTGGCGCGCTTATTCAACGAAGAACACGGTCGCGCTTATTTAGTGGAACGGGGCGTTCCGGAAGAGACGGTCGCGCAGCTTGACCTATTGGGCTTTTCCGGCGTAGCCAACGTTCTGTCGTGCGTCAAAGCCGCGAAATATTACGAAATGGATGAAAATGACGTGATGTTGACCATCCTGACTGATTCGATGGAGCTGTATCGTTCGCGCATGCACGAGATGAATCAAGAGTTTGGCGAGTACAGCGAACGCGACGCGGCGGCAGGCTTCGCGCGTTATCTGCAAGGTGAATCGACCGACAACCTGCTTGAGCTGCGTTATACGGATCGCCGCCGCGTGCATAACCTGAAATATTACACTTGGGTCGAGCAGCAAGGCAAAACCTATCAAGAAATTCAGGCGCAATGGTACGATCCCCATTACTGGACAAACGTACAAAAGCAGGCGGATGAAATTGATGAATTGATCGTAGAGTTCAATCGCGAAGTTGGGCTTTAGCTTTTTATCTTGCGTTGATGCATGGAGGCTTGGATTTAGCAGCCGCTATAGATAGATTCGTCGGGCAGTTCGGCTGCCCGACGAACAAGGAGGACATTACAATCTTCCCGTTTGCATATATTTCAGGATTTTGGCGTTGTATTTCCCAATGATTGCCGCCGATTCGTCTTCCAACACTCCCCCAAAATAACTTTTGATATGACGCCGCACATATGGATTCGCCTCAAGCGTCGTTTTGGAATATACCACTTTATCGTGTAACGCGTAAATGATATGCGGCACATCTGCCATGACCGTCGCGCCGAGGCACATGGGGCAAGGCTCCACTGTAGTGAACAAGATGACCCGCTTAAAATGTACCCATAGTTTTTCGCCCCCGTTCAATAACGCGTTCAACTCGGCATGACTGATCTGATTCCTGTGTTCGTGATGACGGGCTCTGCCTCTGGCGATGATTTCATCGTCTAATACTAAAACTGCCCCGATGGGATATTCCCCGGCTTTTCCCGCTTCATCTGCCTCGAGCAGCGCCTCGCGCATGAATTTTTCAAGATCGAGATGTTCAATTTCAGATGAGATATATTGTGTCATGGAGTTAAGCCATGTGTGGAGGCGACTTCGGCTTTTCTTTTGAACCTAACGCCGCATTCAACGCCTGATCCACCGAGCGGACTTCGACGATCTCGATTCCCTTCGGATACCCTTCGCCCTTTCGCAGCGCTTTCGGCACAATGGCGGTTTTGAATCCCAACTTTTGCGCCTCGCGCAACCGCGCTTGCATTTGGCTCGGCATTCGCAATTCACCGGCGAGACCGATCTCGCCGATTAACACTGCATCCGCTTTGACTGAGACATCTTTCCATGAGGAGGCAATTGCCGCGGCGATGGCGAGGTCGGCGGCGGGTTCATCAATTTGTAGACCGCCCACCACATTGACGAAAACATCCTGCTCGGCAAGTTTCAATCCCACGCGGCGAGTCAACACAGCGGAGATCAGCAATAAGCGGTTGAAGTCCACGCCGTTGGCGGTGCGGCGGGCATTGCCGAATTGTGTCGGTGATGTGAGTCCCTGCACCTCGACGAGGATCGGGCGCGTGCCTTCCATTGTCACAGCGATGGAAGACCCCGCCGCGTTGACCATCCGCTCCGCGAGAAACGCCTCAGATGGATTCGTCACTTCGACCAGTCCGCCCTCGCGCATTTCAAACACGCCGACTTCAGAAGTCGCGCCGAAACGATTCTTCACCGAACGCAGCAAGCGATAGGCTTGGAAACGATCACCTTCAAGGTATAAAACTGTGTCAACGATATGTTCCAACACACGCGGACCGGCGATCGTCCCTTCTTTGGTTACATGTCCGATGACGAAGACCGAGATTCCGCTGGTCTTCGCCAACTCACGCAACTGCGACGAGCACTCGCGCACTTGACTCACCGAGCCAGCCGACGAATCCATGCTAGAGAGATAAACAGTCTGAATTGAATCTACGATCAGCAATTCGGGTTTGACCTCGCTGATGTGATTCAAAATGATTTCGAGATTGGTCTCGGTGACTAGTAATAAATTTTTCGGCAGTTCCTTTTTGCCATTGTTCAATCGCGTCGCGCGCATCTTGATCTGTCGTTCCGACTCTTCGCCTGAAACATACAACACGCGTTTACCCTGAGCAGAGCCGAAGGGCGAAGCCATCTCCATCGCCATTTGCAGCATCAATGTGGACTTGCCGATGCCCGGGTCGCCGCCGACCAACACGATGGAGCCCGGCACGATCCCGCCGCCCAGCACGCGCGCGAATTCCTCAATAGGCACGCGGATGCGGTCTTCATCTCCAGCAGAGATATCGCCGATGGAACGCGGGGCAGACCGACCCGTCAGCCCGCGAACCGCTGTGGACTTCGTCGCAGGCTCATCGTGGATGATCTCTTCCACCATGCTGCTGAACGATCCGCACTGCGGGCATTTGCCCATGTACGATGCGGCGACGCGTCCGCATTCCTGACAGACATAGCGTGTTTGTGTTTTTGTCATACGCATCTTCCCCTCTCCCTAAGGGTGAGGTCGAGTATAACAGAATTTCTGTTCTAATTGCGCTGGGAAGTTTGCTATACTTGTTTTGTGGTATTGTTCTGCGCGTATCTACAATAGGAGAAGTGTATGATCGAATGGTTCGTTCAACTTAGCCCTGTTTGGCAGGCGTTGATCGCTACGGGGTTTACTTGGCTTGTCACCGCGCTGGGCGCAGCGACGGTTTTCTTTTTCAAGCGAGTTAACCGCAAATTATTGGATGGGATGTTGGGGTTCGCGGCGGGCGTGATGATCGCGGCTAGTTTTTGGTCGTTGCTTGCGCCCGCTATTGCGATGACGCGCGAGATGAACGTCGCTCCGGTCTGGTTGCCGGCGGCGGTTGGATTTTTATTGGGTGGCGCGTTTATCCGCTTGATTGACCTCTTCCTGCCGCACTTGCACCTCGGCTTTCCGTTGAGCGAAGCGGAAGGGCTTCCGACAGAATGGCGGCGGAGCATTTTGCTTGTGTTGGCAATCACGTTGCATAATATTCCTGAAGGCTTGGCGATCGGAGTCGCTTTCGGCGCAGTGGCCGCGGGAATGTCTTCTGCGACTCTGGCTGGGGCGGCAGCGCTTGCGATCGGGATCGCGATTCAAAATTTTCCCGAAGGCATGGCAGTCTCCGTTCCGCTGCGATCGGAGGGTATGTCGCGTTTGAAGAGTTTTTGGTTTGGGCAGTCTTCGGCGTTGGTCGAGCCGATTGCGGGAGCGTTGGGCGCGGCGGCAGTGTTGTTAATTCGTCCTATTTTGCCGTATGCGTTAGCGTTTGCGGCGGGCGCAATGATCTTCGTGGTGGTCGAAGAATTGATTCCCGAATCGCAATTGGCAAAGAACGCCGATTTTGCCACCTCGGGCGCGATGCTTGGATTTGCGTTGATGATGATTCTAGACGTAGGTTTTGGATAAGGACGCGCTCTGCGCCATAAGCGCGTAGACTTGATTTAACAACTCTACAAATTCTCGGGCGGGACGCTCTTTTAGAATCTCTTTACGCGTATCGCGATCGAGCGTTTTCAATAGTAAGTATTGCACGGCGTATTTTCGAAAGAGTCGTTGCCCGTCTTCTTCGCCGTAAAACTGGACGCTTTTCTGTAAGTGTTCGCGGACGGTTTCCATCGTCAATTCGTACGGGACTTGTTCGCGGTCATAGCCGGCGAAAATCCACGGGTTGGCGATTGCGCCGCGCCCGATCATCACTGCGTCGCAGTTTGTGTGAGTCTTCATTTTTTGAATATCCGCCGCCGCACGCACGTCGCCGCTGCCGACGACGGGGATGCGGACCGACGCTTTCACTTCGGCGATCGCGTCCCAGCTTGCGGCGCCGCTGTAACGTTGTTCTTTGGTGCGCCCATGTACGGCGATTAGCGCGCCGCCTTCTTCTTCCACAATGCGGGCGATAAGTTTGTAGTTTTTGTTCCGCTCCCAGCCCATGCGGATTTTCCCGGTGACCGGGATCTTTAGCGCCTTTGTCAGCGCGCGAAACGTGCGCGCGATCCGCAATGGACTTGGCATCATGCCTACGCCTGCGCCGCGATCGGCGATAGACTTGGCGGGACAACCCATGTTGATATCAATAATATCGGGCTTCCACTTTTCCACGATCAACGCGGCTTTGAGAAGCAGGTTTGGGTCTTCGCCATAGAGTTGAAACGCGACCGGGCGTTCTGCTTCTTCGTAATATAGTCGTTTGGCGGGCTCTTTGGAGCGGCTGAGAATTTTCTCCGCCTTGACGAATTCGGTATAGCTCATTGCCGATCCCAATGCGCGACAAATCGAACGAAAGGGCCAATCGGAGTAACCATCCATCGGCGCGAGAATCGCATCTCCGAAGATGGGGATGTCGCGGATATAGAAGTTAGGAGCGCGCGTTTCAATCATCAGCGGCGGCAAGTATAACAAAAAAGGCTTCGAGATTCTTTGAATTTCCGAAGGTGGAGCGGCGTTACGCCGTTTCCTGCTTTGTCATGTTGAGGAAATGTTTGCGGAACTTCGCCACTTTGGGCGCGACGACCGCCTGACAGTAAGGTTGATTCGGATTCCTTGCGAAGTAATCGCGGTGATATTCTTCCGCCGCGTAAAATTCGCCTAAGGCTGACACGCGCGTTACAATGGGACTAGCCCAGATTTTTTGCGCGTTTAACTCCTTGATGAGTTCCTCGGCGATATTTTTCTGTTCATCGTTATGATAGAAGATTTCGGAACGGTATTGTTCGCCAATATCGTTGCCTTGGCGATTCAAGGCGGTCGGATCGTGAATAGCAAAGAATACGTTCAATAGATCGCGGTATGAGACGATATCCGGGTTGAAGCGAATCTGTGTCGCTTCGGCATGTCCTGTGTCGCCGTTGCATACTTCGTGATATGTCGGATGCGCCGTTCGTCCGCCGGTGTAGCCAGACTCTACGCTTACGACGCCCTTAACTTCGACAAACACGGCTTCGAGACACCAGAAGCATCCTCCAGCCAGTGTGGCGGTTTGAAGATTGACGTTCATGATAAATTTCCCTTTCCGGATGTTCCTGCACTGAATGGACAACTTCAAGCCGCAAATTCTTATTAAGAAAAGATTATAAATTTCGATTTACGCGACCAGCTCGCGATACAAACGATCTGTCTCAGGCAGGGGAGCGCTGTTAAGTTCCGTGTGCAGTTGACGTTTGAGGTCCGAGTAGACGCGCGCCACTCCGGCGCGATCGTTCAACGCCCCATACGCGCGCATAGCAAGACAGTACAGATCTTCGTTGAACGCGTCAAGCGGAAGCGCGGTTTCGATATACGCGACCGCCTGTTTCGGCGACTGATTCGCAAGATGATGAGACGTCAACTCCTGCAGCGCGTTGAGATAGGCTTGTGCCAGTCTGCGGCGTTCGGGAAAGACCCATTCGTAATACAGGTTCTGCAAATATTCGCCGCGATACAAAGAGACGGCGCGTTCGTACCACTCGGCGCGTTGGCTTTGATTGTTGACCGCGTGGGCTTGCGCGAGCGCGGAATTAAATTCATCCACGTCTATGGTGAAGCGGGCGGAATCGAGCCAATACTCGCCTACTTCCACCAAGATCAAGCGCGGGTTTTCCTTCCCGCTTTTGAGCGCGTTTCGTAAACGAGACAGGGCTGTATGAAAAGCTGTGCGGCTGACGCTTTCTTTTTCTCCCCAAATGGCATCGAAGGCTTTATCGGTTGGAGTTTTTTCGCCGCGCAAGGTAACGAAATACGCCAGCAAATCTCGGGCTTTTGCCGAGACCCAACGCTCTTGCGATACTTCTTCTCCGTTGACAAGCACGCGGAAACTCCCGAAGCATTGCGCCTGAATGGAATGCCGGCTGGCAAGCGAGATCTGTATCTTCTTTTCGGGCAGATTTTCCAACACACGTTCGAGGAACGGGCTTTTCTCGCCAGCTGCAATTAATGCTTCCGTTACAATATGTGAGCGCGCGCCCTGGTCCAAAAACAGTTGAAACACACGCGAAGCTTCGATCAAGCGTAGAGCCTTGCGGGCATACTCCAGCCCGCTTTCACGACGTTTGGTTTCGAGGTGAATGTATGCTAACCCGAAATACACCATCGCCAGCGGAATGCGGAATTGGCGGCGTTCGCCTACTTCAAGTAATTCCATGAACAGCGCTTCGGCTTTATCGGTTTGAAGATTCTCCAAAGCCACATCCGCTAAAACGCTACGGCAGACGTATGCTTCGTATGTGTCGGGGTTGCCTGTGTACGACCATAACGCGCCTTCCGCCAGTTGACGCGCCTCGTCAACCCGCCCTTGATCGCATAAATTGTACGCCAGAAACCCCGTCGCCATTAATTGCTCGAACGACGCCAACCCTAATTGCTGGCCGATCTCCATACCTTGTCTCAGGCAGGCTTCGGCGCGAGCGGTTTCTCCCAAACGAGTTAACACATTGCCCAACGCCGTATATGCGCTTGGCAATAATTCTTTCAAATGCAATGTTTGCGCGATCTCTAAACCGCGCTCTGCATGTTGCAAGGCTTTATCTAATTCCCGCCAATATAGAAACGGCGTGACGAGCGAAATGTGCACCTGCGCCCCGATGGGAGAAAATTCATCGGGCGCGATCTGCAGCGCTTCCTGACAATATCTCACCGTCGCTTGCGGATCGCCGTGCCACCAGCAGATTTGACCCAGCGACTGTAGAAAATTTGCGCGCGCCAATGCGCTGATCTCGTCTCCTGCGAGCCGCGCTTCTTCTACCGCTTGCTCGGCGAGTTCGCGTCCTTTGTTCATGCCTGTTAGAAAACCGACGCTTTTTGCCAGCGCCATTAATGCCTCGGCGCGCGCAGCGTGATCTAAATTTGTGAACGACAGCGCTTCGGTAGAAAGTGTCTCAGCCCGGCGGTAATGTCCTTGGGCGCGATTCACTTCCGCCAAATGCGTTAATGCGCGGCACATGCCGTTTGAATCGTTGCGCGTTGAAAATGCAGAACGCGCGTCTTCATACGCTGCGATCGCCGCGCCTGTTTGACCCAAACGCCAATGCGCATTGCCGTGTTGCAAGAGCAATTCGGGATTAGATTTCATCACGTCCGCTGGCAACGCGCTCAGGTAACGATGCAACACTTCCACGCGCCCGCGCTCGACATAATCTGCCGCGAAAATAGATACGATACGCGCCGCCGACTCGAACTCATGCGCGTTCAGATAATGCGACAAGGCGGCTTCCAACTCGCCTTGCGCTTCATAATGCCTGCCTGCGCTTCGTTCCAAACCAGCAACCGATTCGGCTTCAACGCGCTGCAAGCGGCTGAGAAGAAATTCGCGGAACAAATAGTGATAGCGATACCAACGTTTTTGCGAATCTAGACTCGAAAGAAACAAGTTTTGTTTTTCCAAATCTTCCAAAATAGATTGCGCATCGTTCACGCCAGCGACTGCGTTGCAAGCCACAGCGTCCATTTGTTGCAGGATGGACACGCGCAGTAAGAATTCCTGCAAGTCTTCGGGTAGTTTTTTAAACACTTCTTCGGCGCGACGGGCTACGTGTTAATTAATCTTATTGTGGATATCCTCCAAGCCTGGGTTGACCCGAGGATCAGTTTGAAGTGAACCGCAAGATTTGTCTTGCGCCCAGCAGGGCAACTTGAAGGTTGCCGTACGGCAAGATTTATCTTGCGCCCTGGGCAAATTGAAATTTGTCGTACGTATTGAAAAAACTATGACCATTCCCGCCGTCCCCTCTCTCGAAACTGAATCCACCCGCACGTGGCGGTATGTGATCGCTGTCGTCGCGCGCGATCCGCTTTCGCTGGCGAGCGTGATCATCATCACAGTCTTCATCTTGATGGCGGTCTTTGCGAATCAAGTCGCGCCCTACCCCGAGGAAGGCGCGGGGCGGACGAACGCAGGCAACACGCTGGCGGCGCCGTCTTCTCACAACATCTTTGGCGCGGACAAACTCGGGCGCGACATCTTGAGCCGTGTCATCGTAGGCGCGCGCCCGGCGCTGATTATCCCAATTTTTGTTGTGGCGCTCGCCGTGTTGATCGGCGCGCCGCTGGGAGCGTTGGCAGGCTACAAAGGCGGCTGGATAGATGAGATCATCATGCGCATCACGGACCTGTTCCTCGCGTTCCCGTCCTTGTTGCTTGCCATGGCAATCGCGTTCGCGCTCGGTCGCGGACTCGACAAAGCCGCCATCGCGCTCATCATTTCGTGGTGGCCCTGGTATACGCGCATCGCTCGCGGAGTGGCGGTCGGTTTGAGGGAGAGATATTTCGTCGAAGCCGCGCAAGCCTCGGGCGTGTCCGACGCGGTGATCGTCTTCCGTCACATTTTACCGAATACGATTTCCCCGATCCTTGTGCAAGCCACTGTGGATATGGGGACGGTCATCCTCGCCATGGGCGGACTCGCCTTCCTCGGGCTTGGCACCCAGCCTCCCGCGCCCGATTGGGGCTTGATGGTCAGCGACGGGCGCACGTACATGCTCAATCAATGGTGGATCGCGACGTTCCCTGGCATGGCGATCTTTATCGTGGTGCTGGCGTTCAATTTATTGGGCGACACCTTGCGAGATATTTTCGACCCGAGGCAATACAGGTAGGACAAATTTCAATTTGTCCAAATTATTTATGAACACGCCTTTACTCACCGTTTCCGATCTGAATCTCGAATTCAGAACTTCGCGCGGCACGCTCAAAGTTTTGAACGGAATTTCGTTCGACGTAAAACGCGGCGAAGTGTTTGGCTTGGTCGGCGAAACGGGATGTGGAAAAACAGTCACAGGGCTTTCCGTCTTGAATCTTCTGCCGCGTTCGGCAAGGATTACCAACGGCTCGATCCGTTTTGACGGAACGAACCTGCTCGACCTGCCCGCTCATGAAATGGAGCGAGTGCGCGGCGGAAGAATCGCGATGATCTTTCAAGATCCATCTTCATCTTTGAATCCAGTTTTTTCGATTGGTTCACAGATCAGGCGGGTCATTCGTCAGCATACAGACCTGAACGCAACACAAGCCTCTACGCGGGCAACCGAAATGCTGGAAGCGGTCGGCTTGCCCGATGTCAAACGAATCGTATCTTCGTATCCGCATCAGCTTTCTGGCGGCCAACAACAGCGTGTGATGATCGCTATGGCGCTTTCATGCCGTCCGCAGCTGTTGATCGCCGATGAGCCAACCACTGCGCTGGATGTCACCATTCAGGCGCAGATATTGAAACTTCTCAAAGACCTGCAAACGCAGTTTGATTTTTCGGTCATCCTTATCACGCACAACCTCGGCGTCGTCGCGCAGACGTGCGACCGTCTCGCCGTTTTATACGCGGGGCGCGTGGCGGAGATCGGCTCGACCGAGGATATTTTCAACAACCCTCAACATCCTTATACGCGCGGATTGATGAACGCCATTCCGCGCCCCGGCTCGCGCGGCAAAAAGATGGCGGCGATCCCTGGCGCCGTCCCCTCGAATCCCGGCGCGATTCGCGGCTGCGCCTTTGCCGAACGCTGTGAGTTTGTGTTTGACCGATGCCGCGTCGAAACGCCCACGCTGTTGAAAATCAGCGAAGGACATTTCGCCTCCTGCTTCCTCCTTGACGCTGATCACTAATGACTGCTCTTATCGAACTTCACTCCCTTAAAAAACATTTCCGATTGCCGGGCGGATGGCTCTCTGGACAAATTCAGCGCGTCTACGCGGTGGATGGCGTTGACTTAACCATCGCTTCCGGCGAGACGTTCGGGCTGGTCGGCGAATCGGGATGCGGGAAAACCACCCTCGGGCGGATGATCCTGCGACTCGTCGACCCCACTTCGGGTCAGATTATTTTCGACGGAAAAGATATTACGACGATCCGTAAAAACAAGATGCGATCGATTCGGCGTGAGATGCAAATTGTGTTTCAGAATCCGTTTTCATCGTTGAGTCCGCGCCTGACGGTGGAACGAATTGTCGCCGAGCCGTTGAACGCGCACAAGGCGTTGTCTGCAAATGGGATTCGGGATCGCGTCGTCGAGTTGCTCGAACAAGTGGGACTCGGCAAACAACACCTCGACCGTTTTCCACATGAGATGTCCGGCGGGCAATGTCAGCGGGTGGCGGTGGCGCGAGCGTTGGCGTTGAACCCCAAGTTGATTGTGCTGGATGAACCGACTTCCGCACTGGATGTATCGGTGCAGGCGCAGATCATCAATCTGCTGGATGAACTCAAGCAGTCGTTGGGATTGACTTACTTATTTATCTCACATGATTTGAATGTGGTGCAACACATCAGCGACAGAATTGGCGTGATGTATTTGGGCAAGCTGGTAGAAGTCGGGCCGGCGCAAGATGTATATAAGAATCCGTTGCATCCGTACACGCAGGCGTTATTCGGCGCAATTCCCATGCCGGTCGTAGATAAGAAGCGTGAGTTGAAGGTGTTGGAAGGCAATGTGCCGAGTCCAGTCAACCCGCCGAGCGGATGCCGCTTTCATACGCGCTGCCCGATCGCGCAGAAAAAGTGTCAGGAAACAGAGCCAGTTTTACGAGAAGTGAGAAGCGGGCGTTTCGTTGCCTGTCATTTTGTGGATTGAGGAGTCTATATATGAGTCGTTTATTTGGAATCGCGGGCGTACAAATGTCCGTAGAGGCATGGAATATGGATGGAACATTTGAAAAGATGTCAGAGATAGCCATGAACATCCATAAGCAATTTCCATGGATTGGCATGGCGGTATATCACGAGTTGATCGTGCCGGGGCTGGAACAATTTAAAACACCGCCAGATATTGATTGGTGGAAGAAAAATAGTTTTCCCGTGCCAAGCGCGCAAACTGATAGATTATGTGAATTAGCTCGTAAGACGAAATTATGGTTAATTCCCGGTTCGATGTGGGAGACCGAAGGCGATAAGATGTATAACACGGCGATCGTGATCTCGCCCGACGGCGATATCGTCGCCAAGTATCGAAAAATGTTTCCGTGGATGCCCTATGAAATGGGCGCGACGCCCGGAAATGAATTTTGCGTGTTTGATATTCCAAATGTCGGACGTTTCGGTCTGTGCATTTGTTACGACATGTGGTTCCCTGAAACTGCCCGTACGTTGGCATGGATGGGCGCGGAGGTGATCATTCAACCGACGCTGACTCCCACAGCGGACCGCCCGTTGGAGTTGGTCATGGCGCGCGCGAATGCGTTGTTCAACCAGTGTTATTTTGTGAGCGTCAACGGCGTGGGCGAGTGGGGCGGCGGACGATCCACCATCATTGATCCCGACGGGAGAATTTTGCAACAAGCGGGCACGAATCAAACGTTCATGTCGGAAATGATTGATTTGGATCACACGACGCGCACTCGCGAGTATGGCACATTGGGTCTGGCACAAACGCTGAAGCAATTGAGAGATTCGGGCCACAAATTTCCGATCTATGGAAATCATTCGATTTCGGAGGAAGGTTTCAAGGGGTTAGGTAAATTAGGTTTTCATCGAAATACGAGTTTGCCTGAAGGATAAGCGTCTGTTTTAAACCATAAAGGCGCAAAGAGTCGCGAAGAAGAAAAGTAAAAAATAAACTTTTGGGCTGCGCCAAAAACGAGAGAACAAAAAAGGAGAAGCCATGAAGAAATCTATTTTTGTCGTTTGCATTGTGTTGCTGTTGATCGTCTCTTTGCTGTTGCCTTCGCACTCGGTGGTCTATGCCCAGTCCGCAACGATCTATACGACCAACTTCAACAGCGGCTATTCGGGTTGGACGAGCAGCGGGAACGTGTCTAGCGTTTCATCTCCGGCAATTCAACCAAAATCAGTCCGTTTGCGAGGAAGCGCAAGCGTCACGCGCACTGTATCCACCGTCGGCTATTCCAATATTTCCGTTACTTGGAATATGGCGGCATCGTCGTTGGAAAATGGAGACTATTGTTATATCGAAGTCAACACTGGTTCAGGCTGGACTGCGATCGGTTCCATCACGAACGGGCAGGATTTTTCCACATACTATAACGGCACAGCCGACAACATTGCGGGTGCGAATCAGAATGCGAATTTCCAGGTCCGCTATCGTGGCAATGGCGCGACCACTGGCGATTATTGTTATGCCGAAGATATTACCATCACCGGCACATCGGGCGCATCTCCAACCGATACGCCAATTCCAACAAACACGCCGCAGGGACCGACTCCCACGCCTCCGCCCGGAGGTTCTGTTCCGGACGATCCGCTCACTGGGAATGGAAACGTCACACGCACGCTCTTAACCTATAACGATCTGTTCACTAGTTCATCCTCCGCGCCAATGGATGACAGCGCGTTCGCGTTACCCGTTAACGCCGCCATGCCAGACCATGCCTTTGAAGGTCGGCTTGAATTATCGAACGAAGCGACCAGCGGCGGATTTTCGGAAGTCAAAGATAGTTTTGCGTACACGGGCAACGGCGACCATCCGCGCAAACATTTGCCCGAGTTTAGTTTTGAATTTGTGCAAAATGGAAGCCATCTCATCCCAGCTACACAAGGTTTGATCTACACGAGTCATCCAAACTGGAATTACATCATCGGACCCGGACGAGTGTGGAAAGAAAATTCCGATAACGGATATTCTCGCGCCTCCTTCCCATTCGCGCTGGTGGAACGCAATGCCAACTGCACGCACAATGGCGTGATGACCTTCCTGTTCAACAACAGCGGCGTTTCAAAAGTTCGTTATCAAATTACACAAGAGACTTGCGCCTATTACAAAGTTAACTTGTGGGGTCAATTGACTGGGACATATACATCGTACGCAGTGACGGACGCTTGGATTCTCAAAGCGGATCACGCGACAGAAGTGGCGAACCGCCTCCCGACTAAGCCGATTACTGCGCTCGCTTCCGATTATCCTTCCTCTGGCGTGAACGTTTCCGTCTTCGGCAGCGGTGTTACTCCCGCACACATGACGTATTATGGCGTGCTGTATAACGGAGTCAATTATGTTTCGGGGTGCAACACGCGTTACGGAACGTATGCTTTCTGTGAGAACATGCGCGCCGCTTCGTATTCAACAGCCAAATCATCGTTTGCGAGCATCGCACTCATGCGGCTCGGTCAAAAATATGGAAGCGGAGTCTATAACCTGCTGATCAAAGATTACGTTTCTGAATATACCTCCAGCCCGGGCGTGTAGACGAACGTCACTTTCAACAACACGATAGACATGGCGACGGGCAACTATCGTTTGGCGGGTTACGAAGCGGATGAGGATGGTTCATACATGAGCAGCTTCTTCGCCGCCGAGCCGTATTCATCCAAAATTACCGCCGCGTTTAATTTCCCATATAAGGCTGCGCCCGGTACCTATTGGAACTATCACACCTCCGATACATTCATTGTCACGCGAGCGATGAACAACTACTTGCAAACACAAGAAGGTTCCGGAGCCGATATTTTCAACATGCTCAAGAACGAGGTCTTCGCGCCGATCAAGTTGAGCGCGGGCGTCAGCGCGATCCGCACCGATAACTCACCTACGGGCGAGCCGTTCGGCGGTTACGGTCTCTTCTGGACTCAGGACGATATCGCCAAGGTCGCCAAATTCCTCAACAACGACAACGGTTTTGCGGACGGGACGCAGATCCTCAACGCGGACATGCTCGCTGACTCGATGCAGAACGATCCCTCCGATCGAGGCGTGGACACGACTGGCGGAACAGGCTTCAAGTATAACAACGCCTTCTGGGCGGAAGATTTTACCCCCGCTGCGTTCCCGCAATATTCCTGTTCCTTCTGGACGCCTTTCATGTCTGGCTATGGCGGTATTACCGTCGTGATGATGCCCAACGGCACAACCTACTATTACTTCAGCGACAACGAGGAGTTTAGTTGGTACAACGCCGTGCATGAGGCGAATAAGTTGAGTTCGTATTGTCCGTGATTAAAATCTAAAGTCCGAATTCAAACGAGGATAAGTCTGTCTTATCCTCGTTTGTTGTTAAAAAGTTATCCCGCAGTTCAACTGCGGGATAATTATAATCTCCTGTCTCTTTTATGCTACCGGCTCTTCCTCGGTTTCGGTAACTTCTTCGCGCTGGAGTACGATTTCGTTATCCGGATCGAGCGTCACAAGGATCGCATCGCCGTTGCGGAATTCGCCGCTTAGCAATTTGTCCGAGAGCGGGTCTTCCACCTTCTGCTGGATCACGCGACGGAGGGGACGGGCGCCGAATTCGGAGTCGTACCCAAGGTCCGCGAGAGAGGCGAGGGCTTCGGCTGTGGCGGTCAGGATGAGGTCATGTTCCTTGAGTCGCTCGGCGACTTTATCCAGTTCGAGCGTGACGATCTGCTGGATGTCTTCCTTATTGAGCGCGCGGAAGATGACGGTCGCATCGAGGCGGTTGATGAACTCGGGGCGGAAGGCGCGTTTGAGTGATTCGTTCAACTTCTTGCGCATGTCTTCGTAAGAGAGGCGCTCTTCGGTCACTTCGTCGCGTTTGAGCGTGAAACCGAGCGACGATTGCTTCTTGATCACGTCCGCGCCGATGTTGGAGGTCATCACGATGATCGCGTTGCGGAAGTCCACTTTGCGACCCTTCGCGTCGGAGAGGTGACCCTCTTCCATGATCTGCAACAACATGTTGTGGACTTCGGGATGCGCCTTCTCGACTTCATCGAAGACAACGATGGAATACGGTCTGCGACGCAGCGCTTCGGTGAGTTGACCGGCTTCTTCGTAGCCGATATATCCCGGAGGCGCGCCAACCAAACGCGAGGCGGTGTGCCGTTCCATGAACTCGGACATGTCGAGTTGTATCGCGGCTTCCTCGCTGCCAAACATGAACTTGGCAAGCGTTTTGGTTAATTCTGTTTTGCCGACGCCGGTCGGTCCGAGGAACATGAATGAACCGATGGGGCGTTTCGGGTCTTTCAACCCGGCGCGCGCACGTCGCACGGCGCGTGAGATGGCGATAATGGCGTCTTCCTGCCCGATGATTCCTTTGCGAAGTTCGTCTTCCATCTTCAACAAACGGTGCGATTCTTCCTCGGCAAGTTGCATGAGCGGGACGCCCGTCCACATCGAAACGACTTCGGCAATATCTTCCGCCGACACGACGGGGCTGCTCGCACGATCCCAGCCTGTGCGCAGGCGTTCGATCTGTTCACTCAATTCGGTCTCGCGCTCCTGCCATTCGATGATGTCTTCGTTGTTGCCTTCCTCTTGCGCGAGAGAACGATTCTGGCGGGCTTGCCGCAATTGACTGAATAAATCCTTGGCATGTTTCGCGGCGGGACTCTTGTACATGCGCACGCGCGAGGACGACTCGTCAATCAAGTCAATCGCTTTGTCGGGGAGGAAGCGTTCGGTCACATAGCGTGTGGAGAGATGCGCGGCGGCTACGAGCGCTTCGTCGGATATCACAAGGTGATGATGCTCCTCGTACGCGGAACGAATCCCTTTGAGGATTTGGATGGTCTCTTCTTCGGATGGCTCGTCCACTTGGATGGGTTGGAAGCGGCGTTCGAGCGCGGCATCCGATTCGATGTGCTTGCGATATTCGTCCATCGTGGTCGCGCCGATCACTTGCAATTCGCCGCGCGATAATGCGGGCTTGAGGATGTTCGCCGCGTCTACGGAGGAACCAGCGGCTCCTGCGCCGACGAGCATGTGGACTTCATCAATAAATAAAATTGCGCCGGATTGTTTCAACTCGTCAATCACGCGCTTGAGTCGTTCCTCGAATTGACCGCGATACATCGTGCCAGCCACCAGCGAGCCGACATCGAGTTGCAATAAGCGTTTGTTCATCAATGGCGCGGGGACGTCGCCTTCGACGATTCGTTGCGCGAGTCCTTCGACGATGGCGGTTTTGCCGACGCCCGGTTCGCCGATGAGCGCTGGGTTGTTCTTTGTGCGCCGCGCGAGGATTTGAATCACGCGCTCGATCTCCATTTGACGACCGATGACCGGGTCGAGTTTTTTCTCTTCGGCTTTGGTAGTCAAATCGGAAGCAAGTTGATCAATGAGTGGGGTTTTCTGATTTGGCTGGGCGCCTCGCGCGGGACCAACGCCGGCAGGCGTTGGGGCGGACGAAGTCGATTCGTTCAAGACGCGCCGCGTTTGCCGGCGAATTTGATCCGGCGTTACGCCGAGACGGCGTAATACTTCCAGCGCGCTTCCTTCGACGCGCACCAAGCCCAGCAAAATATGTTCCGTGCCGATGTAGTGGTGACCGAGACGACGAGCTTCGTCTACGGCGAATTCCAGCACTTGTTGCGTATCGCTTGCAAGTTCCACGCGGCTGGGGTCGAACCCGACCGAACTGGCGGAGACGCGGCGAATCACTTCGCGCACGCGGTCCGATGTCATACCGAGTTCGCGCAATACACGCCCTGCTACGCCGCCTTCTTCATCCATTAAACCGAGCAATAGATGCTCTGTGCCAATATTGTTGCTGCGGGATTGTTCCGCCTCCTGATGCGCGAGGCTTAAAACCCGTCTTGCTCGCTGTGTAAAACGTTCCATACCAGCCATGTTATCTTCTCCTGAATAGTGGATGTATTCTACCAAAAAGCCCGGCGAGTCATCATAGGAAAAAGGTTAGAGATTATTTGCAATGCTGATACAATATTAAACGCATGACTTACGCAGATCGAAATCTTTTACCGCGAATTATGTGAATTATCGCTAATTTTTAAGAACAATTCGCGTAAGTTAGCGAAATTCGCGGCTTAATCTTAGGGTTTTGCGATATAAGTCTTAAAGCGTAGAATTGCGCTCCCAAAGGGAGTAAAGGATGAAATAATGCGATCTATATGCGTTTTTTGCGGTTCTTCGGACTCGGTTCATTCCGACTATATAACTGCCGCGTTTTCCCTCGGCATTTTGCTCGCAAATAAGGGGATTCGGCTAATCTTCGGCGGCGGCAAAACCGGATTGATGGGCGCAGTCGCCGACGGCGCGCTTTCAGCGAAGGGTGAAGTGATCGGAGTCATCATCCCTTCGATGAATACGCCCGCTTTAGCATATGACGGGTTGACCCGCATGGAAGTTCCACCCGATATGCACGCTCGTAAGGCGCGGATGCACGAATTGGCGGAAGGTTATATCGCGCTTCCCGGCGGATTTGGCACGTTTGACGAATTGTTTGAGACGATTACATGGGCGCAAACGGGAACGCACCAAAAGCCTGTGGGGTTGCTAAACGTGAAGAATTATTACGCGCCTTTGCTTGCCGCGATTGATCATGCGGTTGAGGAAGGTTTTGTTTTTCGCGAACATCGCGACGCATTGGCGTGCAACTCTAACCCCGCGCAACTGTTGAATACGATGGAAACATACAATCATCCGTTTGAGGCGGTGAAAAGATGGATGCGGGAAGGATAGTCGGTTTGCTAATTTACTGGCGAACTGCGAGATCTAAAATCAATCTGTGGATTTGTTGACCTTTTGCATGCGTCTGACAAAGATCCAGCCTGCAATCCCCAATATCACAAAGCCGACAACGAATATCCAAAGTAGAGACGGGATTTCCATTAAGTTTGCGCCGACCGTGACGGTCAGCAGGCTTGCAATGCCGCGCCCCAGCATGTTCGCCAACAGGAAGCGTTTGGATGACATACTTCCCAGCCCGGCAACATAACACATCGCGTCGTTAGGGACGAGCGGCATGACGAGCGTAATGACATAAAACGCTATGCCCTGCCCAGCCGCGCTTTTGTCCCAGCGCTCTAGTGTGTTGGGCGCGATCCACTTCTCGGCGAATGGGCGACCGAGCTTGCGCGACAGCCAAAAGGCGATCTGCCCGCCGACGACGAGACTCGTCCATGTGAGGAAGAAGCCGTCCACGAAGCCATAGAGGATTCCACTGCTGATCATGAGCGCTTGTCCGGGGATGAACGCGAAGAAAACTTGCAGGATGAAAAGCAGGAAGAGAATCGCAGGTCCCCACAAGCCGTATTCGCGAATAGAAACGATGACGGCGTTATAGTTGCCTAGCCAGCGCAGCGTTGCTTCGATCGGCGCGCGGTAGAACCAAAGCGCGATCAAAGCGATTAAAACAACGACAGCTAAGATGATTTTTCGAGCGAGCATAATGGTTGAATCTCGAAGATTGTTTGTTGAGCGTATGGGGAAAAGCAATTATGCGGAAGAAAGGTTAAAGAACTTCTTGGTTAAGCGTTGACGCGCATGAACGAATCCACCGTTTTGTAAAAGCCGTCGTTCAACTCTTCAAACGTGAAGGGTCTGGGCGGTTGATGGAACGGAAAGGTGAGTCGCACGGTATTTAAGTTGCCAAAGTGGTTTTCAGCGATTCCAAGCGTGGTGTCGAAGCGTAAGAGTGGATCATAAATGGACATGGCGAAGTAACAGGGCGTCTCATATTTTTGGGGTTCCACATCAAACTCGGTCGTGAGGATTTCGTTGATCTGCGCCGTTAACACCGAGATCGTGCTGACGGTAATGTGCGGCAGTTTTCGCTTGAGCGGGATCGTGCGTTCGAGTCTTCCGATCTTCTGCACTGCCGAAACCGCAAGCGAGATCGTGCGCGGGTTGTGGACAAACTTAACGAAGCCCGATTGCAATTTGGGACGTTCGAACTGCCTTACCACGCGATTGATCATTCGCAGACGGGAACTTGAATAGGGAAGCGCGCTTTTGCCCAAGCAGGGCGCGATCAGTACGAGACGGTCAATGCGATGCGAAAGACGCTGGAAGGCTCGCATGGCGAGGATGCCGCCGAAGGAAAATCCCATCAGGTTGAATCGTTCGAGTCCTAATTGGTCGGCAAGCTGTTCCACCAGTTCCGCCACATGGTGACTGGAGAATTTTTCGCCGAACGGCGTGGATTGTCCATGCCCCGGCAATTCAAAGAAATACACTTTGAACCATTGCGCCATGAACTGCGCAAGGGTCAGCCAATCTTCCCATTCCGAAATCGTAGCAGGCACTATGATGAGCGGCGCGCCTTCGCCGGTTTCGAGGACGTGTAAGCGAGAGAGCGGTAGATCGACAAAATAGGTCTTATGCGCCGGAGGCGTGCGGGGTGAAACGTTCATAACGTCGCTATTATCTCATAAATTTATTTGCAGGGGAATATTCGCAGCAAAGAAGGCTGAGGCGCGCGGCTAGGGCGTTATCAAGCGGAGCGGACCCAGCGGAGCGATCCATGCGCGTAACGCATCATATGGAACGACGACGGTTTGCGGACCTGCGGCGTAAGATGCAACTTGATATTCGTCGAATGTGATGAGTAAGCCGTCGCTGGCGATGTTCCAATTACGATAGTTCTCGAGGATTGGTTCGGCGCCCGCGCTGAACGCGCCGTCAAAGCCGATGTCGCGTTGGCTGAGTTCTGTAACGCAATAATCGGATAGAGCTTGAAGATATTCGCTGTTTGCGAGGAATAGATCGTCTAATGACAGTTGCATTCCACGTTCCAAATCGTAGTTAAGTGTTTTGCTGTAATGATAAGGGTGAGCCGCGCCGTCGGAATAACCTAGAAAGTCGAATTTGAGCGACCAGAGGTCTCCTTCTTGATACACAAGATCGTACGTTGCGTCAAAGAAACTACCGCTCGCAATAGGCGGATCGGAGGCTTGCGAGAGAGAATTTTCGCGGAAGTTTGCGATCTCGGCTTGAACGATCTGATCGGATAGCGCGTTGAAGCGGGCGACCGCCTCGTTCTCGCCGCTGGTGAGTTGCGGCGTTTGAGAGGTAATCGTATACGGCGGCGTTGAGCCTTCTTCTTTGAACGAAACCGACGTCAATGTTGCAGGCGGACTCAAAGTGGGTTCGTCAATAGGAACGGACGTTGAAGCTGGCGCGACAGTTTGCACAGCGAACGAACATGCGGATACAAATATGAATATTGACCCTGTGATAAGGTTGCGAAGAGTTTGATTCTGCATACGTCAACGAGCCTTTCTTAAAATAAATTTGATTCTAGGCATAACGAAATGAAAAATAATTTTTTAACGGGCGCTGGAGCGTTTACATTCCGGCTGACATAGTAATTTTAAGATCTCCAACGTTTTTTGCTTGCCGCCGCTTCCATTCTCGCCGCCGGGACCAACGCATGAGGGGCAGCCGTCTTCGCAAGGGCATTGATGCACCAATTCGTATGCGCTTGCGACCAATTTTTCATGCAATTCAAAAAGCTTCTGGCTGAAACCGATGCCTGCCGGGACCTGATCGTACAGAACAATTGTTGGCTGACCGAACGCCGAATTTTCCGTCGGCTCAATGTGCGCGCCCAAATCGCTCGAATCGCACATCAAAAATAGCGGCGCAAGGTTGCCGAGGACATGCGCTAAACCTGCCAGTCCGCTTTTGATGCGTACATTTTGTTCCACCGTATGATGACAAGACGAGCAAAGCGTTGTGAGGTTTTCCAAACGGTTCGCTTCCGTTCGAGACGCGAATGCGCGAAACGGGATCTTGTGGTGCACGTCGTGCTGGCGGTTTGATTCGACCGCGCCGCATACCTGACAAGCGAAACGATCGCGGGTTCGGACGCGTTCGCGAAGCGCCTGCCATTCGGATCCGTAATCGTTCGGATCGTTCGTCCACGCGCCTATTTCACGCAGTTGCGCGATAACCGCTTCTGAGAATGAGATCCAATAGCCGGTGGTCTGCAATTCGGAAGGCGGCAAATCAAGAGATTCTTCGCCGAGATTTTCATGCGTGTACCAGCGTTTTTTGCGAAAGCCAGTCACTTGCGTCGTGACCTTAAGTTCGCCCCATGATTTTGTCGCTCCCTCGCTCTGCCTTCGCTCAACAGGAGAGGAGGATTCTTCGGAAATGGACAACAATTCCACTGCGGTTTGCTGCAATGATTCGGTATAGTAATCGCTGAGGATGGGTTTCAAGCGCGCGACACGTTCTTCAAGATTCAACTCTTCGACGAAATACGATTGCGCTTCATGTAAATAGATCGCGCCCGAGTGCGCCATCCATGCCGCGCTTTCCCCGTCAACCGTCCCGATGATTGACGGCTTATCGTTTGTTATTGTTTGCAGTGCGACGCTTCGCATCGAGGCGGAACGCAACGAGATTGTCGCGGCGGGATATTGATCCGCCATCCAGAAATACTTTTCGTTCGAGAGGTGCGCTTCACGATTCTCAATTAAGAAGTTCAAGAACTCTTCGACCGTTTGCGGCGGGATCGCGCCAAAGCCCTCGCCTTTTTGAAACGGGAATTCAAATAAGGCGCAGCGTAAATGCTTCAACAAGATTAACAAATGATCGGGGTTAACCAGCGCCTGTTCAGGCGGACGTTCGAAAAAATATTCGGGATGGTGCGCGAGAAATTGATCAATCGGATTTGCCGATGCGACCAGCGTGCTGACAGCCGATTCGAGTCCGCGGCCCGCGCGACCCGCTTGCTGTCTCGTTGAAGCGATGGCGCCTGGATAGCCGACGAGGATCGCCGCGCCCAGCCCGCCGATGTCAATGCCGAGTTCCAGTGCGTTTGTGGCGACGACGATTTTGATCGCGCCGTCGCGTAAACCCTTTTCGATTTCTCTTCGCTGAGAGGGCAGATAACCGCTGCGATATCCTCGAATGGCGGCAGGAGAAGCAGGGGCGCCTTCCTCTTCCTTTTTTTCTCTTTCTTTGTCCTGAAGATATGTCAAGATAACTTCAACGCTCCGCCTCGAGCGCGCAAACACAACGGTTTGAACGGCTTGCTTTAAAAGGTCCTGCGCCAACCGCACGCTTTCGAGCAGGGATGATTTCCGCAAGCCGAGCGATTTATCAACGAGAGGCGGATTGTAGATGATGAAGTGACGCGGTCCGCGCGCAGAACCGTCGTTGTCAATCAGAGTCGCCGGCTCCTCGATGAGTTTTTCAGCGAGTTCCCTGGGATTGCCGATCGTGGCGGACGCTAAGATAAATTTCGGCGCGCCGCCATAGAAGTTTGCCGCGCGCTTGAGACGGCGGATGACGTTCGCTACATGCGAGCCGAATACGCCGCGATAGGCGTGCGCTTCATCAATGACGACGTAGGCGAGGTTTGAGAAAAGCTCCGACCAGTTGGTGTGATGCGGAAGAATTCCCATGTGGAGCATATCGGGATTGCTCAACACGATGCGCGCATTTTTGCGAATGGCTGGGCGGGCGGAGGCTGACGTGTCGCCGTCGTAGATGGCGGGCGCTAAATTCCATGTTTTAAGCGCTGCGTGAAAGGATTGGAGGGCGGAGAATTGATCTTGTGCGAGGGCTTTGGTCGGAAAGAGATATAACACGCGCGCATTTTGATCTGCAATCAGTTTTGAGAAAATTGGCAAGTTATAAGCGAGCGTCTTTCCTGAGGCGGTGCCGGTGGAGAGGATGATGTTTTGATTTTGTTGAGTCGCTGTCCATGCTTCGAATTGGTGAGAGTAGAGGGAGTGAATGCCGCTAGCGATGAGGGCTTGGCAGAGCGGAACAGGTATGTCTATTGGGAAAGGAAACGTTTGCGCCGGGCGCGCGGGAAGCGTTTGCCATGCGACGATGTTTGAGGCGGTTTCGGGAGAGGTTTTCCAGAAATCCAACAGAGAAGCGAGGGACATGTTTATCGGCGTTCTAACAGATGGAGGGCGATCGCGCCAACGCCGAGCATGATCCAGAAAGTGATGCCGCGATAAGCGAGGGTGATAACGACGGCTTGACTCAATGGCACATGCAGCGAAGAGAGCGCGAGCGGCATGACGCCTTCGACGATCCCGACGCCTGACGGTGTGGGCGATATGATCAAGAAAAGGTAAGAGATGGAAAATCCGCCGACGATCGTGCCGACTGAAAACGACGCGTTGAATGCGAGGAAAGTCGCCGTCAGCACAAGCATTGAAAAAACTTTAGCGGTGAATGCGGAGAGCAGCGGGACGAGCAGGCTGTTCTTCTTTTGCGGAAGGGCTTTGAGGTCTGTCGCGATCTCGCGCGCGAACGTGTGCGCGCGCGCTTCGTCGAGATAATCGCGACGAAGGAAAGGCTTAACGATGCGGTTGACGAGGCGCGTCATCCATGCGAGCGCGCGCCCTAGCGCGTCCGCCGATCTGGAGCCGAGATAGAATAGGGAGCCGAGCGTCAGGGCGATTATCAGCATTACGGCAGAGGCGAGCATTTCGCCTAAATCGAGGTCATTGCGGCGAAATAGAACGATTAACCCCAGCGCGAGAACGGAGAGAAAGGCGATGTAATCTATGAGGACGAATAGCATGCCGATGATCGTCACTTTGCCTGAAGGGTATCCTTTGCGATTCGCGTCGGAAATGAAAACGGCGATTCCGCTGATGCCGGCGCTGGGCGCGATGGCGTTGACGAAGTCGGAGGCGGAAGAGAGCAGGGTGGTTCGGTAGAGCGAGGCGGGGATGTCGAACAGGCGATATAGCGATCGGTAGGTATACCCGACAGCGAAGAACCATCCGACCTGAAAGAGAATGCCCAATAGAAGAAATGCGATATTTCCGCTTCGTAGGGTTGTGACGACATTTTCCAATTCGCCGAAACTTAAGTAGAAAAATGTCGCGCCTAGAAACAGAAGCAGGAAAATAACAAATTTTCGCATGTGCTCGGGGATTATACACAAACGCCGCGTTGATTTGCGGGCGTTTGGCTTGCTGGGTTTGTTTGGCTAGTCTCGGCTTCTACTTGAGCCGCCGACCATCATGATGTAGTAAAGAAGTTGGAAGACTGCGGTCAGCAGCCCGGCGACGTACGTCAGTGCGGCGGCGTTCAGCACTTGATTAACGCCGCGTTGCTCCTCGTCAGATTGGATAATGCCCGCTTCCGCCACGAGTCGTTTGGCGCGGGCTGAGGCGTTAAATTCTACCGGTAGAGTGGCGAGCGCGAAAAGCGCGCCGCCTGCAAAGAAAAATATGCCGACCCATGCGAGTGTGGCTATTTTGAGAATTAACCCGGCGAGGATCATGATCCAGCCGAGGTTGGAACCGATATTCACCAGCGGAACGATCGCCGAGCGGAAACGCATGGGAATGTAACCTTCCGCGTCTTGCAGCGCATGACCGAGTTCGTGCGCTGCGACCGCGACCGCCGCCACCGATGGGCTGTTTGCCACGTTCGGCGAGAGATAGAGAGTTTTATCCTGTGGGTTGTAGTTATCGGTGAGGTTGCCGCCGATGCCGAGTACGCGGACGTTTCGCAGGTCGGCGCCGCCTGCTTCAGAGACATACGCCGAACGCGAGATGAGTTGTTGCGCGGCTTGCGCGCCGGTCAGTCCGCTGCTGGCGCGCACCTGACTCCATTTGCTATAAGCGTGTTTCACATACCATGAGGCGAGCCCCATCAAGAGCATGGATGGGAGCGCAACGCAAATTAAATAGGTTGAGTCGAAAAACATTTTATTCTCCTTATTGCTAATCGTCCCGCAGGTTGTTTGGAATGCAAGTCTGACTTCAAGATCAACCTACAAAACGGTTTCTTTACTTCCCAGCGATCAAATCCAACAACACTTCGATTGCCTTATCCAATTGCGGATCGCGGTCGTTGGCGGCGTCGGCTTCCGTGAATTCTACAACATAATCGGGCGTCAAACCGACGCCGTCAATGGTGCGCTCGTGCGGCGTGAGCCATTTGGCGACGGTTACGCGCGCGGCGCCGTTGTCGTCCGAGAGCGGCATCCATTGCTGTACGGAACCTTTGCCGTAGGATATTACACCGACGAGTTTAGCGCGTCCGTAATCTTGTAACGCGCCCGCCAGGACTTCGGATGCCGACGCGGAGCCTTCGTTGACCAACACGACGATGGGTAGGTTGGTCATGCGTCCCTTACCCAGAGCGTAGTGCGGGACGCGAGTTCCCTCGCCGTATTGCTCGTACAGCACAATACCTTTCTCAATAAATTGAGACGCTGTCTCGACGGCGGTTTGCAAGTATCCGCCGCTGTTGTTGCGCAAGTCTATAATGACCCCTTTAGGATTTTGAGAGAGCGTTTGATCGATCGCCGCCATCAGTTCGCTGGTCGTTTTGTCGCCAAATTGGTTGATGTCAATATAAGCGATGTTATTCTCCAGCGTTTTACTGGTCACGCTGGGAACGAGGATCTTCGCGCGCGTGAGAACGAATTCTAGCGGTTCTTCCTGCCCTTTACGCGTAATGCTCAATTTGACGGTAGACCCTACTGGACCAAGCACTTTTTGGCGCGCTTGTTCAGGCGAGACACCGGTCATATCCACACCGTCAATTGCGACGATCTGGTCGCCGGGTTTCAACCCTGCCGCTTCGGCAGGCGAACCTTCGATCGGGCTGACGATCGTGAGGTAATCGCCGGAGGTGTCCACATACGCGCCGATGCCTTCGTATTCTCCTTCGAGTTGCGTTGTTGCATCTTCATATACGACGGGATCCATGTAGTAAGTCTGTTTGTCGCCGATGGCGTCCATCATGCCGCGGATCGCGCCGCGCATCAATGCGACGTCGTCGAGCGGCTGATCTACATATTGGTTATGAACGATGTCCCAAGCCTCCCAGAATGGAACGAAGAGCGCGTTTTGACCTTTGGGCGTTGCTGCATTTGCCGAGGTGCGATTGCTGAGCAAGGGAAGATAAATACCGGCTAAAAGCCCTGCGGAAAACACGCCTGCGGATAAGATCAGCCCTACGAACAGGCTAAGAAGAATTTTGGTCGTTTTGTTCATGAAAGAATCTCCGTTGCAACAATAAGTGTCGTGTACGATACTATGCGGTAATTAATAGCGGATGAATTGCGCGTTATGAAGCGAGTTGGAATTGCAAATGCGTTTATTCCAATAAAATCGGCAGATGCGACCAATCGGTAAATACGCCGCTGGCGTCGGCGGTCGGCTCATTCACACCGTATAAAATGCTCGCCATCCCTGTCTCTAACGCGGCGCGTGTGGTGCGTGGCAGATCGTCAATCATCACACATTTGCGTGGATCGGGTTCGTCGGCGAGGTCTTGCGCAATGGCGAACGATTCGGGCATGGGCTTGCAGTACGGCGCGACCGCCTGAACGTCTATGATGGAGTCGAAGAGGTCATCCAGTTGAAGAGCGGCGAGAACGCGGCGGGCGTGGTTGGCGTCCGCGTTGGTGAAGATCAGTTTACGCTGAGGAAGCGAAGCGATCGCGTCGCGTTGAATCGGGTTGGGAGCGAGGAAATCTTGCAAAGGCAGATCGTGCACAAAAGCGAGATAATCTTCCACATTCACATTGTGGCGGGCTTGCAGCCCGCGCAGAGTTGTGCCGTACATTTTGAAATATTGTTCGCGCAGCGCGGGTGAGTCGCTCTCGGAAATGCCGAGCCGTTCGACCATATAAATATTGATGCGCTCTTTGATCGCTTGCCACAGCCCCGATGAGTTCGGGTAAAGCGTGTCGTCAAGATCGAAAAACAAGGTGGTAAATCGCATTGGGCGATTATACCCGCTGGAACTTCAACGGGTATAATCGCCCAATGTCTATCCGTGCGCTTTCCCCTGAAGTTGCGTCGCAGATCGCCGCTGGCGAAGTGATCGAACGTCCCGCGTCGGCGGTGAAGGAGTTGTTGGAAAATTCATTGGATGCGGGCGCAAAAGCGATTTCAATTTTTGTAGAAGAAGCGGGGAAAAAGTTGATTGAAATCGCAGACGACGGATTTGGGATTCCTTCCACTGAACTGGAGTTAGCCGTTGCGCGTCACGCGACCTCCAAGCTGGTTCGCTCCGACGATCTTTTTTCCATCGCGACGCTGGGATTTCGCGGCGAAGCGCTGGCGTCCATCGGCTCGATCTCGCGCATGATCATCGTTTCGCGCGTGGAAAACGAAAGAGAAGGGACGCGTATTATTGTAGAAGGCGGGAGAAGTGAAAGGCCGGCAAAAGTCGGCGCCATGGTTGGGACGGTCGTGCGCGTGGAAAACCTGTTTTACAATGTTCCTGCGCGACTGAAATTTCTTAAAACCGATATGACTGAACGCCGTACAATTGATACGCTCGTTACGCGCTACGCGCTGGCATATCCTGAAAAACGCTTCAAACTATCTCAAGAGAAGAACGTCGTTTTGCAAACGGCGGGCGACGGCGACCGCCGCGCCATCCTTGCCGCGCTCTATGGCGTGGATGTGGCGAAGCAGATGCTTGAGGTAATCGCGGAGGAAGACGGTTATAAACTAACGGGCTTTATCAGCCCAATATCTCTCACGCGTTCTAATCGTAGAGATATTACTTTTTTCATTAATGGGCGTTGGGTGCATGATTCGGCGTTATCCGCCGCGTTGCTGCAGGCATATCATACTTTGCTGATGGTGGGGCGCTATCCGCTTACAACGCTGTTCTTTGAAATTGATCCGCGGGAAGTGGACGTGAATGTGCATCCTGCTAAAGCCGAAGTGCGGTTTAGGAATCAAGATAAAGCGTTCAGTTTCGTTCAGCGATCCGCGCGCAAGGCGTTGCTGGCGTATTCACCCGTTCCGCGCGTCGCGCCGAGCCTGTGGGGAACTGCGCGAACTGCGCCATCTGAATCGACTTCGGTGGGGTTGGATTGGGCGATTGGGCATGATGAGCCGGTGAATAATGAGGAAAGACCAGCGGCTGAGACACAATCTCCAATCGTAAATCGTCAATCTGAGATCGTAAGTCGAATTCCTCTCCTGCGCCTCATCGGTCAGATCGGGGCGGCGTATTTGGTGGCGGAAGGACCCGACGGACTTTATCTCATTGATCAACATGCCGCGCATGAGCGAGTCTTGTTTGAGAAGTTAATGGCGCAACATGAGATGAAGAAGATTCCGTCGCAATCTTTGCTGACTCCTGCGGTTGTGACCTTGCCCCCTCAAAGCGCTCAATTGCTAATCTCTCAATTGCCTGCGTTGAAAAACTTCGGCTTCGACGTGGAAGAGTTTGGATCGAACATGTTTCAGGTCCGCGCGATGCCGACGCTGTTCACGGGAAGCGATTCGTCTGCGGCGTTGCGGGCGTTGGTGGAAGATTTCGAAGAGGACGAGTCGCCGTTGCAAGATGAGGTAGAGAAAAGGATCGCCGCGCGCGTATGCAAGCGGATGGCGGTGCGAAGCGGGATGTCGCTCTCCAACGAAGAACAGCGCGCGTTGCTCAACGATCTTGAATCTTGCGATTCGCCGCGCACTTGCCCGCACGGCAGACCGACGATGATCCATCTTTCGGTGGATTTGCTCGAACGTCAGTTTGGACGGCGCGGCGCCCGATGAGCGGAGAATCTATTCGGCAAGTTTTGTAGCGAGATGCATGATTTGTTGGGGAATAGAGAAGGTTATAATAGGATAACTATGCGCGCTCTCTGGCTCGAAGACAACAAAATTGATTTGCGCGATATTGATCAACCGCGCAAACAAGACGAAGTCCTGATAAAAATCCGCAAGGCGGGGATTTGCAGCACCGATCTCGAATTGGTGAAGGGATATTATCCCTATGCGGGTGTGCTTGGGCATGAGTTTGTGGGCGAGGTGATTTCTTCCCCTTTCCCTCAGAGAGAAGGGTTAGGGGTGAGGGTAGGCGACCGCGTTGTGGGCGATATCAACGCGGTGTGTAATCAATGCGAGCAATGCCTGAACGGACGCCCGACGCATTGCGAGGATCGAACCGTATTGGGAATTGTCAATCGCGCTGGGACGTTTGCCGAATATACAACCTTACCGATTGCGAATTTACATAAAGTCCCCGCTTCGGTGTCGGACGAAATGGCTGTCTTTACCGAACCTCTCGCAGCTGCGTTGGAGATTCAAGAGCAGATTCAAATCAAACCGACAGACCGCGTCTTGCTTGTTGGCGCGGGGCGGCTCGGTCAACTTATCGCGCAAACACTCGCGCTGACGGGCTGCGACTTGCGCGTCGTTGCGCGGCATACGCGTCAGCAAGAGTTATTATCCGCACGCAGGATTCGTATTATTGCCGAGGAGGAGATTCAACGCTGGCGGTGGGATGTCGTCGTCGAAGCGACCGGGTCGCCGGGCGGCTTCGCGTTGGCGAGGCGGGCTATACGTCCGCGCGGGACGCTGGTGTTGAAATCCACATACAAAGGCGAGATGAACGTCAATTTCTCATCCGTCGTAGTGGATGAGGTCAATATCGTTGGCTCGCGTTGCGGCCCGTTCGAGCCGGCGTTGCGGCTGATGGAAGCGAAGCAGGTGAATCCGACGGTTTTGATTAACGATGAATTTTCGTTGAGCGATGGGGTAAAAGCCTTCGAACGCGCTGCGCAATCGGGCATTCTCAAGGTGTTGCTAACTCCTTGACGATTTATTTGCGGGGTTGATTTTTTGCGCGCGCGGCAGGTACACGCTGAATGTTGTGCCTACTCCGATCTTGCTCTTCACTTCGATGCGCCCGTTGTGCCCCTGAACGATTTGTTTGCAAATCGAAAGCCCCAAGCCTGTGCCGGCGGCTTTATTCTCGTGTTCGCGCACGCGGTAGAATTTCTGAAATAAGCGGGGAATGGATTCGTCTGGGATTCCCAAGCCAGTGTCTTGTACGCCGATTGAAAATTCCGTATCCGTATAATTGCCTGTGATGATGACCGAACCGTTCGGACGGTTATATTTGATAGCGTTGCTGACAAGGTTGAGCAATACCTGTTTAATCTTGTCGCGGTCGGCTTCCATGAGCGGCATATCGTTCGGCGCGTCCACGCGGACTTGGATGTTTGTCTCTTGGGCTTTGCCCATCATCGCGTCGCGCGTTTCGTAGAGCAAGTCTGCCGCGCTGAAGCGCGTTTTGCGGAATTGTACGCGCCCCGATTCGAGCCGCGCCAGATCGAGGAACGACGAAGCCAGCGAGTTCAGGCGTAATGTTTCATTATGGATATTATTCACGATCTGATCGCGCTGTTCGCGCGACATTTCCGGACGCAGCAATAAATAAGTGGCGGCGCCGAGCGAGGCGAGCGGCGTGCGCAGTTCGTGCACGAACTCTTGAATCAAATCTGATTGCTGAAAGAGACGCGCGTTTTCGATGGCGATTGCCGCCTGCGCGCCTAAAACGGCGAGGATCGACTCGTCTGAATCGGTGAATTTCCCCTTTTTTTTGTTGATGACCTCCAGAACGCCGACCACTTTATTCTTTGTGATGAGTGGGAGACCCAATAATGATTTGGTCGAATAACCGACGGTTTGTTCCACGTTGTTGAAGAAACGCGCGTCTTCGTGCGCGTCCTCAATGCGCACAGATTGACGGTTCGTGACGATCCAGCCGGCGATGCTGCTGTCGAGCGGCACGACAATTCCGCGCATGGTCGGCTCGTCTATGTTTGTGGCGACTTGAAAATATAGCTGGCGCGCCATATCGTCGTATAACAGAATTGAGGCGGCTTCGGCGTGCGTGATGTCTGCCGCGGCGCCGATGATATCGTCCAATAAAATATCGAGGTCGAGGGTCGAGGCAAGGTCGCGAGAAATTTCGATCAGCCGCAGATAATTTCCGAGAGTTTGAGTTTTGATCTCAGCCATAGAGCGCTCGTTTGATGATTTCAGGTAAAACCGTCGCTACATCGTCCATAATAACGACGTCTGCGCGGGCGTTGATGTAGGTTGGCGTGTTGTTGACGATGACCAGATGCACGCCGCGGTCGAGGGCTTGCATTGGAAGCCCCGCTACCGGCAGAACTTCTAACGAAGAACCGGCGACCAGCATGAGGTCTGCCTGACGCGTTTCACGTTGCGCCGCGTTCCATGCCGCTTGCGGCAGTTGTTCTCCGAACAATATCACATCTGGCTTGAGGATTCCATTGCAATTTGGGCATAGCGGGATCGCGCCGCTTTCGATATAGGCTTGCAAGAAAGAAGGCGATTCGTATCGCCTAAAACATTGCGTGCAAGAGAGCGTGCGGATGGAGCCGTGCAATTCGAATACGTTGGTTGATCCCGCTTTTTGGTGCAGCGCGTCAATGTTTTGAGTGGCGATGGCGACTCGCGCGTCGCGCTGTTCGAGTTCGGCAAGCGCGAGATGCGCGGCGTTTGGCTGTGCGTTGAAAATTTGGTCAGCCAACGGGCGGAACCATTCGAAGAACTTTTCAGGCGCGGTGCGAAAGGTGTTGAGCGAAGCGACTTCCAGCGGTTCGTCGCGCGACCATAAGCCGCTGCCTTCTGAGCGGAAATCGGGAATGCCCGAGGGCGTAGAGACGCCGGCGCCTGTTAAGATGAGAATGCGCTTGGCTTTGCGGAATAATCGTCCCGCATCCTCAAGCGCATCCATGGCGGCAGGAGAGAAGTTCATCGCGGCAACGCTTCGCGTTCGATAATGAAATCTATTAGCTTATTGAACTGACGCGCGGTTAGGCTGCCGGCTTGACTGAGGACGACAGGCGACTGTAAACGCGTGGCTTGCAAGAAAATGTCTGGAGCCGGTGAGAGAGCGGCGACGATCGCGCGGCTGAGTTTTTCCTGCACTTGACTGGTAAGCGGCAGCGAGTCGGAGAGGATGCGATTGTTTAATATGGCGTGGATATTCTGGTCGGGCGCTCCGAAAGCCTGTAGATCTTCGATCAGCGCTTTGGCGGTGACGACGGCGTTTGGGTTGCCTTCCAGAACTACGAAGAGTTCGTCGCAGTACGGGAGGAGCGCTTGCGTAAACGGCTGCAGACTCGCGCCGAGGTCTAAGATGACGAAACGGGCAAGTTCGCTCAACGTCGAAACGATCGTTCGATAGTTGGCGTTCTGACCGATCAAATTCATGTCGCGCGGGCGATCGGAAGCAAGCAGGACTTTGACGTTCGACGAACGTTGTTGAAGCGCCGCGCGGACGCTGCCAGTGGTGATATCGGCTGGCTTGGTTCGGCTGAGCAGGTCGGTCAGCCCGTAGGAAGCGTCTAAGCCGAGTTCAAGCGCGAGCGCGCCGCGTCCGGGTAGAGTCTCGGCGAGGATCACGTCGCTTCGGAGGCGCGCTTGCAGCCCTGCCGCCAAGTTGAGCGCGATGGTGGTCGTTCCCAACCCGCCTCGCGCACCGATCAGGCCGACGACAAAACCGCGGTTGTTGTTTTTTGGCATTGCAGCGCGATCGCTTTTTTCTTTGCCGGCTTGGTCCAGTAACGCTTTGACGCGCGCTTGTAACTCGGAAGGGTGCGTAGGCTTCGATAAATAATCATTCACACCTACTTCAAAACCGCGCGTTCTATCGCTTGCTTGCGATTTGGCGGTGAACATGAGAATAGGCGTTTCTTTGGTAGAGGGGTTCGCTCGCAGGCGCCGCGCGGCTTCGTAACCGTCCATATCCGGCATCATCACGTCCAGCAAGATCAGATCCGGGTCTTCGTCGAAGGCTTTATCCAACCCTTGCTGGGCGTTCGTTGCCGCGCTGATCTGATAGCCCTGACGCTGCAGCATCAAGCCAACTAATCTTAAGGTGTCGAGGTCGTCGTCAATGATAAGGATTCGCGCACTCATAGTCTGTGAAATGACAGAACGATTGAACGATCGCTGTCTGATAACCGTAGTCTAGCATAAAGCCGATGCGAGGGCAAGACGAACGCTTAAACTTGTGCCTGTGATATACTAAGAGCGTATTCGGGGATGACAGGCTTCGACGGGAGAGGCTGGTTCCGGAATGCGAGCCGAGCGGCGCCGAACTCGTTAACGCAGCGCAAAACCTTAAGTGCCAACCGCACTTCCTACGCTGCTATGCCTCTCGCCGCCTAGTGTGACGAGATCATAACAGTCGGTCTCCTTGATGAGACCGCGTCCGCCGCGCGCCGTCCTCCACCCGGCGACGGACCGGGCGACACAATGGTGTGAGCGCCGCGTAGGATTCTGCTAACTACGCCTAAGCCTAGCAGATGGTCGCAGGGATGCTAGCCCGCCGAGGTCCTTGCGATAACATGATCCGGCAGGCTACGCTCGTAGATTTCCGAGGGTCGAGTCTTTCGGACCCGGGTTCAATTCCCGGCATCTCCACTAAATTGTCCGACGCATTGCGTCGGACAATTGTGTTATACAATATATAGAATGAAGAAACTTCTTTTTGGATGCTTATTGCTCCTCGTCGCTTGCCAGACGGCAACGCTTCCGCCGACGCCGACTGCGGCTTCGCTCTTTCCGACGGATACGCCTCGTCCCGTCCCGCCTGAGACCTCAACGCCTCAGCCAGCGCCGATGCCGACGCTTGAGCCTTCGCCGACTGCGCTTCCGCGCTTCTTTGTCAATGAATTCGATGCGTCCCTCGCAGGCTGGGTGATCCTTCAAGCGGGAAACGATTCGGTCCCTAACATTAAAACGGAGGACGGAACGCTCTTCCTCCAAATAGATTCTCCGTTCACATGGCTCTATACTCTCTATGGACCCGAAGAGTACGCCGATGTACGCATTGACGCGCAATTTACGAATCGCGCAAACGTTCCCGCCGCTGTGGGGCTGGTCTGTCGCTACAGCGATGAACAGGGCTGGTTTGAATTTAACGCATCTACAGACGGGACGTATAATATTTTGTATGGTAAATGGCTGAGTCTCGGCATTGCTGAATATCTCCCCGTTGTGAACGACGCTTCGAGTAAAGCGATTCAACCCAGCGACGCGACTCAAACTCTCCGCCTCCTTGTGGAGCGCTTTAAACTTGAGGAAGGCAAAATAGGGCTTACGGTTTCCTCGTTCCAAAACGTTCCTGTTGCCGTCTCGTTCGATTGGGCGAAGGTCGGCGAACCGTAGCGCTTGTTCGTTAGAAAACGATCTTCGATGATACACTCTTTATCAGATCGCTAGAAACTTGAGCCGCGCAGGCGCGATTCGAACGCCATATGAAACCGAACATTGCAGCCATTATTCAAGGACGTATGTCTTCCTCGCGGTTGCCCGGCAAGATTCTAGCGGATATTGCGGGGCAACCGATGTTGCAGCGCGTCTTTATTCGGACTTCGCGATCCGCTTCTGTTTCCCAGACCTTGTTCGCCACGACGACCGACCCCTCCGACGACCCAGTCGCCGAATACTGCGACTTCGGCGGAATCCCATTTACGCGCGGCAATCTCTACGATGTGCTTGATCGTTACTATCAAGCCGCCAAGCAGGCGAAGTCTGACGCGATAGTCCGCATTACGGCGGATTGCCCCGTCATTGACCCCGAGTTGATTGACGATGTCGTCAACACATTACTTGAAGAGGAGTATGATTTCGTTTGCAATCGCTTGCCGCCGCCGTATCGTCGCACATATCCGATCGGCTTGGACGTGGAAGCCTGCTCGTTCGAGGCGCTTGCCGCCGCGTGGAAGAACGCTAAAGAGCCGCAGCAACGCGAACACGTCATGCCGTATTTCTATGAAGGCGTGGAACTGTCGGCGCTCAGCCGCCAGCGATCGGAAGGCGTCTCGCCGCGCGGATATAAAATCGCGTTGTTGAATCATGCAACCGACTTCGGCGATTACCGCTGGACGGTGGATACTCCCGAAGATTTGGAATTTATGCGAGCGGTTTATAAGCGTTTTGACGGGCGCGATGATTTCAGCTGGAAAGAAGTTTTAGATTTGGTTCACGATCATCCTGAAGTAGCAGAAATTAATGCGGGCGTTGAACATAAAACGTTGAAAGATATTGATAAACGCGCCCTAAAATAATATGTTGTTGCCGATTGATAACTGATTGCTCATGCCGCTGATCACTTTCTTCTCCGCCCCCAAGCCTTTCACCGACTCCCACATCGCGATGATCCAACGCAACGCGATCAAATCGTGGACTCTGCTTCCCAACGTCGAAGTTATTTTGCTTGGCGAAGAGGCGGGTCTGGCTGACGCGGCGAGAGAATTCGGCGTAAGGCACATCTCTAATGTCGCGCGGAATGAAGCGGGCGTGCCGCTGATCTCGTCTATGTTTCAGCTTGCGCGTGAAAACTCCAACAGCGACTTCCTCTGTATTATCAACGCAGATATGATCCTCATGCCTGATTTCGTCGAAGCGGTAAAGCGAATTAAAAGTCAAAAATTTGCCCTGAGCCGCGACTCAGGGTCGAAATTTGTCTTATTGAGTCAGCGCTGGGATCTGGACGTTGCGCAACCGCTCGATTTCTCGGACGGTTGGCAAGAGCGTCTAGCGTCCATCGTCCACCGTCAAGGCTCTCTTCACCGTCCGGCGGGCAGCGATTTTTTTCTCTTCCCAAGAGCGTGCTATCAAACGGTTCCCGAGTTTGCCATTGGCAGGGCGGGCTGGGATAATTGGATGATCTATCAAGCGCGCAAAGAAGATTGGGCGGTCGTTGATTGTACGCCGGCGCTGACGATCGTCCATCAGAATCATGATTACTCGCATTTGCCCGGCGGCAAACCGCATTATGCGCATCCTGAGACGAACGAGAACATCCGTCTCGCGGGCGGACAGGCGAACGTGCGTTATACGATTCTCGACTCGACACACCAATTAGCGAATGGCGCGCTTTCCCGCCCGAAGATGACGTCGTTGCGATTGATTCGCAAACTGGAATTATTTCTCCGCGCCGTCTTTTTCTTCTTACCGGAAGATTTGATTGAAAATATTGCGCGTCCCAAACGCTGGCAAAAGCGCATTCAAAAAATCGTAAATCGTAAATCATCCCGAACTTAATGCTTGAAATCTGGAGCTTGAAACCGATATGCGAAAAGGACAAAACCCCGCTAAATCCATCAAAGACGTAGCCAAACCGGAGCGGGTCACGGTTGCGTTATTGAACTACATCCCCTTCTTGAGCGGATTTTACGCCGAAGCTCTCGACGTGTTAAAAGTATGTCTCGAATCCATGCGCAGGGACGCGGGTCTGCCGTTTGACTTGATGGTCTTTGATAACGGCTCGTGCGCCGAAGCGCGCGACTTCCTCGTAGCGGAGAAAGAAGCGGGTCGCATCCAATATTTGATTCTGTCCGAAAAAAATATGGGCAAAGGCGGCGCATGGAATGTGACGCTGGCGGGCGCGCCCGGCGAAATCATCGCTTACACCGACAGCGATGTTTTATTCTTCCCGAAGTGGCTCTCGCGTTCAGTTGAGATTCTTGAAACTTTTCCCAATGTCGGCATGACAACGGCGCGTCCGTTTCGCACGCCGCCGGAATTGTACGCGTCAACCTTGAAATGGGCGCAAGAGAATGCGACGCTTGACGAAGGTCAGTTTATTCCATGGGAAACTTTCTTGGAATTTAATCTCTCGCTTGGACAAACGGAAGAGGAGAATAAGAAAATATACGCGGAGACAAGAGATTGGCGCATTCAATATAAAAACGTCGCGGCGCTGGCGGGCGCGAGTCATTGGCAGTTTACGGCGTATAAATCTACGCTTCAACAATTCCTACCCTTTGACATGGATAAGCCGATGGGGCAGGTCCGTCAGTTGGATAAGCGCATGAACGATGCGGGCTTGCTGCGTCTGATGGTCTCCGATCCGCTGGCGATGAATATGTCTAACACACTGGGGTATCTGAGGGGCGAATTGAAAGGCGGAGAGATGAGCAAGCGCGTTTCGCTGAAGAAGCGCGCGTTGGAAGTTCGCTTCATTAAGAAAGTTTTGATGGCGATCTATAATAAAATTTTCAGTTGGTATTACTCGTAGATAGCGACATGATCACCTCTCTTCAGAATTCAAAAATCAAACAGATTCGCGCGTTAGCGGCGCGCGTCAAAGAACGCCGCGAGTCGGGGATGTTTGTTGTCGAGGGCGTGAGGTTGATCGAGGAAGCCGTGAAAGAAAATTGGACGTTTGAAACGATCCTTTACGATTCGTCGGCGAGCGAGAGGGGCGAGGCGCTGGTCGCAAACTTGCGAGCGAAAAGCGTAGACGTGGAGGAAGTCTCGACGGAGGCGATGAAATCTCTGAGCGAGACGGAAACTCCGCAAGGCGTTCTCGCTGTTCTTCGCTTCTCTCCCTTGCCGCTTGCCGACGATTTGAATTTCATCCTTATCGCCGATAGGATTCGCGATCCGGGCAATCTCGGAACTTTGCTTCGTTCTGCGGCGGCGACGGGCGCGCAGGCGATTTTGATTCCGCCGGAGACGACGGATGCGTTTGCGCCAAAAGTCTTGAGGTCCGGCATGGGCGCGCATTTCCGCTTGCCGATTCGCGAAACAAGCTGGGAGGAAATCGAGCGGACGTGTAAGTCAATGAATGTGCGGATTTTTCTGGCGGATATGGGCGGGCGATCTTGCTGGGAGGTTGATCTGCGGCAGCCGCTGGCGTTAATCGTGGGCGGCGAGGCGGAAGGCGCGAGCGCTCAGGCGCGGAAACTGGCGGAGGAGCGCATCAGCATTCCGATGGCTGGAAACGTTGAATCGTTGAACGCGGGCGTGGCGGGCTCTATATTGATGTTCGAAGCGGTCAGGCAGCGGCGGAATCTTCCAACTCGTTCAAGGAAATAAAGCCTTTCTGACGCGATTGATTCACCGTATGGATGTTTGGTTATAATCGTCCACATGAATTCTAACGGTCAGTCTGCGCTTGCGGACAAATTGCAGTCTCTTGGGGTAAGGAAGGGAGTCGCGCCTCTCCCACCGAGGAAACCTAATTCGTCTTCTATTGATTCGGTTGTTGCAGGGAGCTTTTTTGCCACTCCGCGCGGCGAGGCGTTTGCTGCCGAACAAACTTTTCCTCGAGATTATCGTTATGGAAATTCCAACCTTCTTTCCTCTTTCCCTCTTTCTCTGATCTCTCAATGGGCAAACGATGAAAAAATCTCCACTCTCCCACTTTCTCGTTTTGCTTTTCTCGATACTGAAACGTCCGGTCTTGCCGGCGGGACCGGCACATATGCTTTCCTTGTCGGCGCGGCGCGTTTCATTGACGGACATTTTGTGTTGAAGCAATTCTTCATGCGTGATCCCGCCGAAGAAGCGATTCTGCTTGAAGGTCTGGCGAATTTCCTCGCGCCGTGCGAAGCGCTGGTCACGTTCAACGGCAAAGCCTTCGATGCGCCATTGCTGACCACGCGCTTTACTTTGCATCATATTCCAGTCCCATATAAAAAATATTCTCACCTTGACTTGCTCCCGCTGGCGCGGAGGCTGTGGCGCGACCGGCTCGAATCGCGGGCGTTGAAATTCCTCGAAGAGCATGTGCTGGAGTTCAAACGTTCGAGCGACGAGGTTCCGGGCTATGAAATCCCTTGGCTGTATTTCGATTACCTGCGCACCGGCGACGCGCGTCCGCTGGCGGGGGTGTTTTACCACAACGCCATGGACGTGACCGCGATGGCGGCTCTGCTTGCGCATATGAACGATATGTTGGAGAGTCCGTACGATGGCAGTGTTCAGCACGGTTTGGATTTTGTGGCGCTGGGGAAGTTGTTCGAGGATCTCGGGCGAGTCGAGGAAGCGGCGCGCCTGTTCGAGCATGGACTCGAGTCGCCGATGGGCGAGGCAGATTTCCATGTCGCGGTGAAACGATTGTCCATCCTGCAAAAGCGGCGAGGCGATTATGCGGAGGCGATCCGCTTGTGGCAGAACGCCGCGAAGGCGGGTCATATTTATGCTCACGTGGAGTTGGCGAAATATTATGAACATAAAACGCGCGATATGAAAGCCGCGCTCAAATGGACGAAGTCTGCGCGGCGCATGGCGGAACGCGCCGACCTGCCAGCCTACGCGCGCAAACACTGGCTCGAGGAAATTGACCGGCGGTTGGCGCGTTTGGAGCGGAAAATTAACGGACACGTTTCGGCATGAATCGCATCTTTATAATAGCGGCGCTCCTGTTGACAGCCTGCGGAGGACAACCCGCTTCATCCGCAGGGACGGCTGATTCGCCCGTGCTGGCTTCCAGCACGCTTTTAGCCGACATCGCCCAACACGTGGCGGGCGGACGCTTCCACGTCGACTCTTTGCTCCCCGTCGGCGCCGACCCGCATTCGTATCAATACACGCCGCAAGATGTAACGAAGGTCGCCGACGCGCAATTGTTGATCGTCAACGGCGCGGGCTACGAACGCTTTCTCGACACGCTGTTGGAAAACGCCGGAGGAGAGAGAGAGGTCGCCACCGCCTCGGCAGGCTTATCGTCGGGACTTGAGTCGGGCGATCCGCACTTTTGGCTCGACCCGAACAACGTCATCGCGTATGTCGAAAATATCCGCGAAGCATTGACTCATCTCGACCCCGACGGCGCGGCGGAATTCAAATCAAACGCGGACGCGTATGTCGTTGAGTTGCGCGAGTTGGATGCGTGGATCGCCGAACAGGTAAATCAAATCCCTGTCGAAAAAAGATTGCTCGTCACGAATCACGAAGCCTTCGGTTATTTTGCAAAGCGATACGGCTTTACCATTGTCGGCTCGGTGTTGGAAAGTTTTAGTTCCGACGCGTCGCCCTCCGCGCAACAGATGGCGGGGTTGATCGACCAGATCAAATCCACCAACGCGCCCGCGATCTTTCTCGACGCCGGCGACAACCCCGCGCTCGCTCGACAAATCGCCGATGAAACGGACGTAAGAGTCGTCGCCGATCTGCATCTTGAATCACTGACCGACGGCGCGCCCGCCGCGACATACATTGACATGATGAAATACAATGTGACGCAAATCGTCAACGCCCTCAAATAATCTCACGCAACACGCAGTACGCAATACATACTCCGTACTACATGCTGCGTAACTCGTTACCCCATGTATCCAAATGTCCCTCACAAACACGATCAACCCATCCTCGACGTTTCGCATCTGGCTGTGCGTTACAACGGACATGTCGCGCTCGAGGATGTCACCTTCCATTTGCACGCAGGCGAACGCGTTGCAGTTGTGGGTCCGAATGGCGCGGGGAAAAGCACGCTCATCAAAGCGATCGCCGGTGTTTTACAGCCGTCTTCCGGCGATGTGAACATCTACGGATCGCATCCCGATAAACACGTGTGCATCGGCTACATCCCGCAACGCTCGCAAGTGGATTGGAACTTTCCCGTCATGGTTGCCGATGTGGTAATGATGGGACGCTCCGCAAAACTCGGTCCGTTCAACTGGCCCCGCAAAAAAGATTGGGACTTCGTGAATCACGCGCTCGAAACGGTGGAGATCGCGGACCTCGCCTCGCGCCAGATCAGCCAACTCTCCGGCGGACAGCAACAGCGCATGTTCATCGCCCGCGCCATCGCGCAAGAATCCGAACTGATGCTGATGGATGAACCGCTCACCGGCTTGGATGCCCCCTCGCAAGATGGGATTTTGAATCTGCTCGACCGCCTCAAGCAGGAGAAAGTCACGGTCATAGTCGCCACGCACGACCTCGACCAAGCCGCGAGTCACTTTGACCGAATCTTGTTGCTCAACCATCGTATCGTTGCGTTCGGCGTTCCACAAGATGTGATGCAAACAAATAACCTGATCCAAGCGTATGGCGGAAGATTGCGCTCTACTGAAAATGGAAATGTACTCGCGGTAGATGATTGTTGTGACAACGAACACGTCTGATTTACGACTGCCGATTTACGATTTACGATTGTTGGACGGTATGGTACTTTCCAAGACTCTCTCGAATAAGGATATTTCAAAAGGAGATTGACATGGACGAGAAAATGTTCAAAGCGCGGACGAAGAAATTGGCTGTGGCAATCATCAAGCAAGTAGATAAACTTCCCAATTCACGAGCAACGGATATCATCTCCAGACAGGTCATCCGTTCAGGAACGTCCATCGGGGCAAATTACCGCGCCGCGTGCCGCGCCAAATCCACGCCGGACATGATCAACAAAATGAAAATCGTCGAAGAGGAAGCCGATGAGACGGAATACTGGCTCGAAATTCTGGTTGAAGCGGGTCTTGCTCCTCAAGAACAAATCACCGGCATTCACAAAGAGACCGATGAAATTCTAGCCATGACTGTCGCCTCTATCAAAACTCTCCGCAATCGCAAATAATCGTAAATCGCAAATCCAAAGTCGTAAATCGTAAATCCAAAATCGTAAATCGAAAATCGAATGTCTTTTCTCCTCGCTCCTCTCCAATACGAATTTATGCAACGCGGAATGATAGCGGCTGTGCTAGTTGGTATTGTCTGCGCAATCGTCGGCACATTTGTTGTTTTACGCGGCATGGCATTTTTCGGCGACGCGCTGGCGCATACAATTTTGCCCGGTATCGCGTTGGGTTACCTCGTCAGCGGCGGCGCGCGCGAACCGCTGTTTTGGTGGGCGCTTGGCACAGCGGTTGTCGCGTCGCTGGGCATCGGCGCGATCAGCAAAAATTCTCAGATCAAAGAGGATACCGCCATTGGGATCATCTTCGCAGGGATGTTCGCGCTCGGCATCGCGCTTATCTCCACCGTCCGCAGTTACGCCGTGGATTTGAGTCACTTCCTCTTTGGGGATGTGCTCTCCGTTTCGACTCAAAGTTTGTGGCTGATCCTGCTCTTCGGCGGACTTGTCCTCTTCACCCTCCTCGCCTTCTACAAGGAATTTACCACGCTGTCGTTTGACCCCATCCTTGCCGCCACGCTCCGCCTCCCTGTGGACTTGCTCAACAACCTTCTGCTCGTGCTGATCGCGGTCACCGTTGCCGTCTCGCTTCAAACGGTCGGAGTCGCCCTCATGGTTGCCATGCTCGTCACCCCCGCCGCGACTGCATATCTGCTCACAAAACGCTTGCCGAGGATGATGCTCCTCGCCGCGATCTTTGCTTCATTGTCTGGAGTGATTGGGTTGTATCTCTCGTATTACCTCAGCATCGCTTCCGGCGCGGCTATTGTGTTGACTGCTACGTTTTTCTTCATCCTTGCTTTTGGGTGGAAGAGAATGATGAGCCGTTAATTTTTTTACCAGAAACTTTATATGAGCTTTCAGCGTCAAGGTGGGGAAACTCGCGCATCGGTTAAAATACTATCCATGTCAAAATTCATTGCGGTTCGTATTCTTCTTTCCTCTTTCATCTTTCTTGTCTCTTGTTCTTCTCCAACCCCTCCTCCTCTTCCCACTGAAACAAAATCTCCATCCGCAACCATTTCTCCTTCTGAAACCGCGCTTCCAACCGAAACGCCGACCGTGTTCCCAACCCTCGCGCCCGAATTGGAGCGTCCGCAGTATGCGATTGACTTGCAAATGAACTACTCGTCCAAGGCGGCGGAGGTGAACCAGACCATCACCTATCCCAACTGGACAGGCGAAACGCTAACGAATCTTGTCCTCGCCGTTGAACCCAATTTATGGAGCGGCGGATTCGATTTGCGATCACTCACCGTAGACCAATCACCAATTACCAATTACGTTCTTGAGCCATTGAGCCAACGCCTTGAAATTCCCCTCCCTCAACCTCTGCCTCCGAGCGGAACAGTCACGATCACCATGTCTTACGGACTCATCCTCCCGAAGATGCAGGCGTACAGCAACCCGAACGAAGTCCGTCCGCAGATCTATGGATACTCCGACAGGCAAGTCAATTTTGTGGATTGGTATCCGTTCATTGTGCCGTATCAAGCAGGCGAAGGATGGATATTGCATAACCCCTGGTTTTATGGCGAGCATCTTGTTTACGATGTGGCGGACTTCGATGTGACCGTCACGTTCACCGACGGAACGACTCCGCAGATCGCCGCGTCGGGGGCGGAGGCGGCGTCAGGGTTAGCGACCAGTCGCAAGTTCGAGTTGGAAGCGGGCCGCACGTTTGCGTTATCCATCAGCACGGATTACAAAGTCGCCACGCAGACCGTCGGCGATGTGAAAGTCTTCGCGTATTATTTTGCGTTTTATGACGAACAGGGCGAAGCGCTGTTGCAGACCACCGCGCAGGCTCTGCAAGTATTCACGGAAAAATTTGGACCGTATCGTCACAAAACGATGACCGCTGTGCAAGGCGATTTCAACGACGGCATGGAATATTCGGCGTTCTATTTCATCAGCCGCGATTATTTTAATTTATACGACGGCACGCCCGCGAATTATCTCGTGACCATCGGCGCACACGAGACCGCGCATCAATGGTGGTTCGACGCGGTGGCGAACGATCAGGGCATCGAGCCGTGGCTCGACGAAGCGATGGCGACGTACAGCGAAGAAATTTATTATGAAGCGATCTATCCCGATTTGGTTTCGTGGTGGTGGGGCTATCGTTATTTTGAATTTCAACAAGCGGGCTATGTGGATACGCAAGTGTACGATGGCGGCGGGCAAAGACCGTATTGGGATAAAGTGTATTTAACGGGCGCGCGATTTTTTCAAGAGTTGCGCAAGCGCGTCGGCGATGAAATTTTCTTCGCGTTCCTCAAGGATTATTATTCTCAATACGCAGGCAAGCGCGCCACCGCGGTTGATTTCTTCCGCGTCTTGCGCGAACACACCTCAACGGATCTATCCGATCTGATGACGAAGTATTTCAAAAATAAGTATTGATGTCATTGCGAGGAGATTGCTTCGTGACGCTGAAGCGTCACTCGCAATGACATGCAACATTATGAAAATTCTACTTCGATTTAATTTTCTCGTCCTTCTTTTTTTTCTCGCCTCTTGCGCCTCCCTGCAGGGCGAGACGATTCCCCCCACCCTCGCGCTGGTCACACAGGCGTCGAGCGTCTTGCCCACCCCGACCCCCTTCCAGCCGGTGACGCACACTCCCACCCCGCTTGAATCGCCGACATTGATCCCCACCTTCACGCCTGAACCTCCAACCAACACGCCGCCGCCGACATTTGCATTCACGTCAACGCCCTTGCCTTCGCCGACCTCGCCTCCAACCTCATCGAGGACTCAATACACGCTGTTTGCCCTGCTTGATTATTACGGTCATCAACTTGCCGTGGATGAAACGATTCGATACACAAATCAAACGGGCGTCCCACTCAATGAATTGGTGATGGCGGTCGAACCGAACCATCGCGGCGGATTCACGCTCGAAAACATTTTGCTGGACAGCGTCGCGCTCAACTACGACATGAACGGACACAAGTTCACCGTGTATTTGCCCCAATCGCTTGCGCCCGGCTCGCAGGTCACGATTGTGATGCGCTTCCGCATTTCGATTCCGCAAAAGGTCAAAGAACATCCGTATGGATATGACTCTCTGCAAACCAACCTCACGGATTGGTTTCCGTTGATTGTGCCATTTAGCAACGGCTGGATATTGCACGACGATTATTATCTCGGTGAACATCTCGTCCAAGACTCGGCGGACTTTGAAGTGAACCTCCGCGCAACGGAGGGGAGCATCACCTTTGCCACAAGCGGAGTGAGCGAGCCCAACAATGAATGGACGCGGTATCGCATCTTCGGCGCGCGGACGTTCGCCCTCTCAGCGAGCGACCAGTTCCAATTTGTGGATACGACCGCAAGCGGCGCGCAGATCCGCTCGTATTATTTCCCCGGCTACGAAACGCAGGGACTCGCCATCTTGAACGCGGCGATTCGCGCCATCGGTCTATGGGAGACGCAGTTCGCGCCGTTCCCGTATGGGAGTTTGTCCATCGTCCAATCGAATTTAAACGACGGGCAGGAATATGATGGGCTGGTGTTTATCGCGACGAAGTTTTACAACGAGTACGACGGCTCGGCGCGCAGTAATCTCGTGGCGATTGGCGTGCACGAAGTGGCGCATCAATGGTGGTATGGGCTGGTGGGGAACGATCCCGCGATGGAACCGTGGCTCGATGAAGCCATGTCGGTCTACAGCGAGGCGCTTTTTTATAAATATGTTTATCCCAACTCATACGACTGGTGGTGGAACTTTCGCGTGAATTATTTCGGTCCTTCGGGCTACGTGGACACAACCATCTACGAAGCGCCGACCTTCCGCGCGTACGTCAACTCTACGTATCTCAACGGCGCGAACTTCATGGAAGCGCTCAACATCCGCATGGGAGACGACGCGTTCTTCGCGTTCCTGCGCGATTACGCCTCGCGCTACGGACACGGCCGCGCCACCGCGTATGATTTCTTCGCCGTCGCACGGCAAAACACGACAGCGGATATTTCAGATTTGATCCGCGCGTATTTTAGGGGAGGGTATTGAGTTGATTCCTGTTTACGAACCCGCGCCTTTGCGGTTGCGTCGGTGATATCTTTCGACTTCAAGCCCGCTTCCTTTGCTTGTTGACGGACTTGCTTAATCAGCGACTCGAACTCGGCCATATCCGGCGAGACAACCCTTTTGAGGATGACGACATCTTCATTGCCCATAATCAGAAATTGCGAGCCCTCTTTCAGATCAAGCCGCTTGCGAACGGATTCGGGAATCACGGCTTGTCCTTTTGATGACATGCAAGTAGTTGTTAATGTTTCCATGGTTTTCTCCTATTCTGACGGGTAAAATCACAACGCTAAACTGAATTTATTCGGCAACTTTTCCCTCACGCATCCCTGCGAACCGCCCTAAACGTTTACCGAGAACTTAAATTCGCCGCCTATTGTTTGGTACAATCTTGCTTCACTACAAAGCGTCAGATCGCTTTTGCTGTAAAGGCGGAGTTTGAATGGAATTGGAACACAGTTATATCGAAACCAACGAGATTCGCTTACATGTCGTTCAAGCGGGACCGAAAAGCGGCGCCCCCGTGATGCTGTTGCACGGTTTTCCTGAATTCTGGTATGGGTGGAGGAAACAAATCCCCGCGCTTGTGGCAGCGGGGTATCGCGTCATCGCGCCCGATCAGCGCGGCTACAATTTGAGCGCTAAGCCGAAGGATAAAGAGGCGTATCGCGTTTCTGCGCTGGTAGACGACGTTCTCGGCTTGATCGCGGCTCTCGGTTATGAGAAGATCAATCTCGTCGGTCACGATTGGGGCGGAGGCGTTGCGTGGACTCTTGCCGCAACTCATCCCCAAAAATTACATAAACTCGCAATTCTTAATTCGCCGCATCCTACAGTGTATCGCCGGTTCTTGCGCCGCGACCCGGATCAAATCCGCCGCTCATGGTATTGGCTTTTCTTCCAATTGCCGAGGCTTGCCGAAGCGGCGTTGTCGGCGGATGAGTATCGTGCGTTAGTTCGCAGCCTGCGCGGCTCTTCAGGCGGAAGTCAACTTACGCAAGAAGAGATGCGGCAATACAAAGAAGCTTGGTCGCAGCCGGGCGCGTTGACCGCGATGTTGAATTGGTATCGCGCCGCCTTCCAGTCTCCGCCTGCGATGTTGCCCGACGAGCATATCGCAGTTCGCACATTGATGATGTGGGGCGTAAAAGACCCAGCCCTCACACATCGGTTGGCGCGCCTCAGCATGGATTACTGCGATGATGGGAATTTGATCTTCTTTCCGGAATCAACGCATTGGGTGCAGCATGATTCGGCTGACGAAGTGAATCATTACCTAATTGACTTTCTACAGGATTCGATCACCAGACGCGTAATGAAATAGGCATGGCGCTTTACCCCATCGTTTAGAAAGTGTTTCTTAAATGCAATTCGATGCAGATAAACGCAGATGAAAAAGATCAATAAAGCATTTTCGAGTTCGCTTGTATTAGACATCAGCGTCGATCTGTGGTTAAAGCCGAGTTAAGAGCCAGTCTCTTAACGACAGTCTGTGGATGGCTCTGCCGCTGGCAAACCGAACGCTTCATAGACGGGGACTCCATCCCATTCGGCGGGAATCGGCAAGCCGAGGGCGAACGCGGCAGTGGCGGCGGTATCCATCGTGTGGACGGGCGATTTCAACTGCTGTAGTTGCACGCCGGGTCCCGCCGCGATCCATGGAATGGTCATATCTTCAGGGAGCGATGTGCCATGCGTCGTGCCGTGACCTCCATGATCGGCAGTGACGATGATCAGCGTTTCCGCGCGCAAGCCTCGTGCGTCCAACGCCGCGAGGACCACGCCCAGCGCTTCATCCGCGCGGTAGGCAATGTTGATCTGTTGAGGCGATAACCACCCGAAGACGTGTCCCATATCTACCAAGGGGAAGTGGACGAATAGCACGCCGAAATTTTCAGGGAAGTCTGCGACCAATCGTTGCGCGATGACCGAATCGCGGTCATTGACGTAGGTGAAGATGTCGAGGCTCGAGGCGTCGGTGATCTGCCTTAATTTTTCTTTGCCCACGAACATCACGGTTTGCAAGCCGGCCGCGTGCGCGAGGTCGAACAGGTCAACGCCTTGCGCGATTCCCTTTTCGGGGATGTAATCGTTCCAGTTTACGCCATGCTTGGGTGGGCATAAGCCTGTCAGCATGGATGAATGCGAGACCAGCGTCACGCTTGGGTAGACCGTTTGCGCGGTCAACGTGTATGAGCCGATCTGCATCAGCGCTTGCAAGTTAGCCATCGGCGCGAGCGAGATCAGTTCAGGGCGGAGCCCGTCAATAGAGAGGATCAATACGCGGCGGGCAAGGGGAGCGGGCGTTGGCGTGAGAGTCGGCGCGGGTGTTTCGGTCGCCGTCGCGGTGGGAGGCGGAGTCGCGGTCAGCGTGGGCGCGAGGGTCGCGCTGGCTGTGAGAGTCGGAGAAAGGGGAAGACCCGCGATGTTCGACGTCTGGCAGGCAAGCAGGAGGAAAATTAAAAAGATGAATAAAAGTTTTTTGCGATTCATAGTGAAATTTCTTCCGCGTTTACCAAGGCTTCCACTTCGTCGCCATAACGGATGCCTTTGATCTCCATCGCGATGACTTCGAGCAAGGAGGGGTTTTGAAAGTGACGCAGTTTCGTTTCGGGATGCGGATAATACACCCAGCCGTCATATTCATTGTCTTTGAAAATTACTTTGCAATGCGAAAAAGAAAAATGTTCGGGCGGATGCAAGTCCGTCCATTCGACGTTGTAGAACGTGAATTCAGGTCTGATGAGTTTGAACGCGCGGGGGCTGATGTCGATGTTGAGCGTGCCGTTGAAGTAAGCGCTGAGGTCGAGTCCGCGCGAGGCGAAGAGAGGCCGCTGGCGGCTTAAGGCTCCATAGGGGTAGTCAGCCGAAGGTCCCGAAGCGACGCGGTAGCCTTCCAGAATCCGCCCGCGCGCGCGAATCCATTTCATCCTCGAATTGTACTCCCTTGTAAAAAATAAAAACTCCGAGATTCGTTTGCGAAAATCTCGGAGCTTTTATGGGCGGCTTTCTCGATCTTATTTCACGATCGGGTATGGCGATTTTGTTCGACCTTGCAGCAGTTGCCACGCGCTCTTAATCACTTTGATCGCTGTGATCACAACCACAATGACAAGGACGATCGTGGGAACGAAGTTTGCCAACTGCGAGAGCGCTTCCGCCGATTCTTGCGCGCCAGCCGCTCTCAACTCCTCGGGGCTGATGGCGAAGATCGCTGGCGTCGTCAGAATGACCACAGAGAGCGCCGTCTGCGCGACATCCATCACAATGGACAAGATGCGAGTTGAGGTTTGCCATTCTTTTCGGCTTAGCATGAAGCCGTTGAACGCGATCAGCAGCGCGCCCATGATGTTGATCCACGGCAGGAAGCGGAAGAAAGCCTCTCTAAAGATCGGCGCCGAGGTCATCTCGCCGTTGTTGATAAAACGAATCGCCAACAGATTCGGATAGAGGTTCAAGATGACCAGACCAAGAACCGTGAAGACGATCGTGGCAATGTGATCGGGCAGGTCAATCAGATCGGGATCGTGTTCCTCTTTCAACTCTTTCGGGTCCCATTCCTTCGCGTCCTCTTCAAATTTTCGGGCGGCTGGCAAGCGTTCGATAATGGCGAACGCCAAAGCGATATTTCCGAAAGCCGCCACAAGACCGCCAATGAGATTCAGAAACCAATCTTGTAGCGCGGGCAGGAACGCCGCGTTTGCAAAACCTGTTTTTGCCAAACTCACTGCCAACCCAAGGATGGATACGGCCGCAAGCACGATGAATACGATCCGCGCGATCATTTCAAAGAGCGGGAACAAGCCGGGTCCGATAAGATATTGATGCGATTTATATTTCGCGGCGACCTCGCGCGGCGATCCGTATTCTTTCAACAGGGCAGCCATCTCCGCTTCGCTTGCGGGACCCTCAGCCTGCTTCCGCTCCTCGAGCATATCTTCCAGCGTCGAGCGGATTTCGGCTTCGATGTCTCCGCGATTCTTGCGCGGCAGGTGTTTGCCAACCGCGACGATGTATTTATCAATCAGATTCATTTTTACTCCTTACTTCATTTCACGAAACATTTTTTACAGCGGCGACCATCCCCGACGGTTCATTGAGACGCTTTGACAGGCGGATCGAGTTGACCATGTCCCAGAGGATGATGCCGATAAAAACGGTGGCTGTGATGCCGACGGTCCAGGTAGACCAGGTGGCGATGCTGCGTATCTGTGAAATTTGCGCGCTATCGAGGTTTGCCACAAATGCGGGGTTGATCACTTGCTGGGTCGTCACCAGCGCAACGATGTAAATGATCGTAGCCGTGCCCAGGATCACGTTCGTTGCAGTCAGCGCGGGCGTCCAGTTGCCGATTTTCAATTTGAACAGCTCGTGGATCAGTGTCAGAACAAACAACACAAAGAAGATCGGCATCCAGAGATTCCATAAGTTTGGGTGCAGGAACGGCACGTAATCATTCTCTCCTTGCAGCCAGGCTTGCATGGGAGGCAGGACGATCCACACGAACAGGAAGAGTTCCATGACGATGTTCGTCAGCGCCTCGCCAATGCTGATCTGGCGTTTAAGAGGCGTCTTCGGCAGTTGCGTGACCGTCCATGCTTTGGGTTTTGAATCCCGCGTTTCATAGGGAACTTCATCCGAGCGCTCCAGGAAGATGAATACGATCGTGATCCAGAAAAAGATCTGCAACCCTACTTCGAACGCGCCGCCGACCGCCCTACCCAATGCGGACGCAAAATCCAATGGGTTGTCTGCCAACCTGAGGGCAATCGTCACTGCGGCGAAGACTGGGAGCGCGATGTACAACACGCGCTGAAGAGTTTGAATGTACGCTTCAAACCAGTCTGGACCGATCAAATACCGTTTGGACGGCGCGTACTTGGATGCGAGCAATTTCGGGTCGCCGAGTTGTTCGAGCGCCTCCGCAATGGATTTCTCATCAGCCGAGTTTGCCGAGACCGCGCGCTCTTCCAGCATATCCTCTACCATCGAGCGGATCTCAGCCTCAATGTCTGAGCGATTTTTCTCAGGCAAGTGTCTGCCGACTTCCGCGATATATCTGTCAATTAGATTCATTTCATTCTCCTTCTTCACGACAACATTTGCGTCATGGTCGCCGTCATGGCAGACCATTCACGTTTGAGTTTCGCCAGCGCCGCCTTGCCCTGCGCGCTGATCACGTAATATCGGCGCGGACGCGCTTCATCCACGATGCGCCAATCGGACTGTAACAGCCCCTGTGACTCGAGCCTGCGGAGCAGGGGATAGAGCGTGCTTTGATCGATCTCCAGACCCTGATCGGTGAGCGCTTTGAGCAGGGAATAGCCGTATTGCTCCTTGCTCAACTGGCTCAGCACCGCAAGAGACAGGATGCCGCGCCGCAGTTCCAACAGCATGTTTTGTACAAGTTCGTCAGTTTCCATGTGTCACCTATGGTCGTACTATACTGTATATTATACAGTATGTCAAGGGTGAAAGTATAGGGTGACTTAAGCAAAACATCCCGAAGGATATCCTTCGGGATGTCGGTCGTTTTTTCAAACGTGATGAATTTTGCAGACTACGTGCAGTCAATCTCCTAGAGCGCTTCGGCGACCAGACTGTTCGGGCTGGTGACCACCAACCGCACCCAGTACTTCCCGGCGACGATCGGCGCGACGGGAGTATATTCGCCGGAAACTTCCTTGATGCCGAACGCGCCAAATTCGGTAGTTTTGTCCGGTTGAACCCCGCCTTGCTGGGTTTCAAAATGCCATTTGACATTGGTTGGTCCGTTGGTTTCGATGGAGCCGGTAAACTTCACCGCAGGGACGACGCCGATACAAAGCAGACCCAGATCGATCAGTTTGGGGTCCAGTTTGATCGTCACGTTCGTCACGGTGGCGGCGGGAGTCTGCGCGATTTGTAAGCCGGAGAGGTTGCCCGACGCGCTCGTTACGCTAGAGGCGACCCAGCAATTTCGTCCGGTCGCGAGCGGGTCTTGAATCAACCACCAGCTTGTATCCGAATTTTTCCCGACGATCTGCGAACTCTGACCAAGGTTGAGCGCGCTGACCACCAGCCATTCGGTGCCGGGACCGAGGCGGCAATTGACTGGCTTATCCAGCGTTGTTGCGGTTGGCACGCTGGGAGTGAACGTGAGCGTGGGGAGCGGTGTGTCTGTGGGCAATGGCGTGTTGGTGGGTTGGGGCGTGTCCGTTGGCGGCGCGGGGGTATCGGTAAATGTGGGCGTTGGCGTTTCTGTCGGCGCGCTCAACGGCAAGTTGCAAGATGACAAAACCAGCGCCAGCGCGAGACTAAAAAGTAAAAACTTGTGTTTCATTCGTTCTCCTCTTGAAAATATTTGTTCAATCGTAAAGGACAGATACGTTTAACGCAAGATGACTTTTGATTCACTTCAACATCGGCATTTTGATGCCGTGACGTTTCGCCGCATCAATTGCGATCTCATATCCCGCATCGGCGTGTCTTACCACGCCCATGCCTGGGTCTGTCGTCAGGACTCGTTCCAACCTGCGAGCCGCTTCGGGAGTCCCATCTGCCACGATGACCTGCCCCGCGTGTTGCGAATATCCCATGCCGACTCCGCCGCCGTGATGGAACGAGACCCACGTCGCGCCGCCGACGGCGTTGATCAGCGCGTTGAGGATCGCCCAATCTGAAATTGCATCCGAGCCGTCTTTCATCGATTCCGTTTCTCTATTTGGCGATGCAACAGAGCCCGAATCAAGATGATCTCTTCCAATTACAATCGGCGCTTTCACTTTGCCCGTTGCAACGAGTTCATTGAATTTGAGTCCCGCTTTCACGCGCTCGCCGTAGCCGAGCCAACAAATCCGCGCGGGCAATCCCTGAAATGGAACTTTCTCGCGCGCCATTTTCAACCAGCGATGCAAATGCGCGTCCTCGGGAAACAATTCCATGATGGCTTGGTCGGTGACGTAAACATCCTCTTTGTCGCCAGATAATGCAACCCATCTGAACGGTCCCTTGCCTTCGCAAAACAACGGGCGGATGTATGCAGGCACAAATCCTGGAAACTCGAACGCGTCGCTCACGCCGTTGTTGAATGCTTGTTGCCGCAAATTATTTCCGTAATCAAAAACCTCCGCGCCAGCCTTTTGAAAATCCAACATGGCTTGCACATGTTTCGACATCGAATCCATCGCCATCTTTTTATATTTTTCTGGATTCGACTTCCGCAACTCATCCGCCGCTGTGACGGACAATCCTGTCGGCACATAAAACAACGCCTCATGCGCCGACGTTTGATCTGTCACCACATCGGGAACCACTCCACGCTTCGACAGTTCGTCGTACACGTCTGCCGCGTTGCCGATGAGACCAATAGACTTCGGGATTTGTTTATTCTTGAACTCTTCAACGAGAGTCATCGCCTCTTCGAGATTATCCACCACCATATCCACGTAACCAATCGCGCGGCGTCGTTCGGCGCGTTCGGGGTCAACTTCAACAATGAGTCCCACGCCTTCATTCATTGTGATGGATAGCGGCTGCGCGCCGCCCATGCCGCCCAAGCCAGCCGTCAACACAAATTTGCCTTTGAGCGAATCCCAGCCTTTGAGTTTAGCGAGCGCGCCGAAGGTTTCGTATGTGCCTTGCAAAATTCCCTGCGTGCCGATGTAAATCCACGAGCCGGCGGTCATCTGCCCGTACATGATGAGTCCCTTTTTATCCAGCTCGTCGAAGTATTCCCAGGTCGCCCAATGCGGCACAATGTTGGAATTGGCGATGAGGACTTTGGGCGCGTCTTTGTGACTCTTGAAGACGACGACGGGCTTGCCCGATTGCACGAGCAGCGTTTCGTCTTCTTCGAGATTTTTCAACGATTCGAGAATCGCGTCGAAGGCTTCCCAGGTGCGCGCGGCTTTCCCGCGCCCGCCATAGACGACGAGGTCTTCGGGCTTTTCCGCCACGTCGGGGTCGAGGTTGTTTTGAATCATGCGATAGGCGGCTTCGCTGAGCCAGTTCTTGCAAGTCAATTGCGTTCCGCGCGGGGCGCGGACGGTGCGAGGTGCGGACATAACAAACTCCTTTATAAGAGTAAGGGAATATCTTCAATATTATAACCAAGGGTATTACTTTAAATGAAATTTGGCGCGCTTCGTTCGCGCGGGCTTATAATCGCCTTATGCTTTCGCCCACCGATTTGGTTCTCGTCTGTCTGTTGCCCTCTCCGCGAGATTTGGAAATCGCGCGGCTGTTCGGCTGGTATCGCATTCCGCTTAAGTCTGCGCCAAAAGTGATCGCGGTAGATTATCTGGCTTTTTACCAACCGGCGGCGTTCGGCGATCATGGCGGACAGATCGAATACGTCGCTCAGGCGCGCGGACACGAACTAACCACTCGCGGCGAGTTGCTTAAAGACGAAGCGCATCATCCGCGCGCGAAGGAAGAATATTTCAAAATTCAATTGGGCGCGTTGGAGAAATTAAGCGAACCGATCCGAACCGATAGGTGGAAGCGGCTGACGTTTTTGTACTCTACGGGCGAATATTTACTCAACGCCAAAACGCTCAACGATCTCGTTGTGGCTGGCGAGGAACGTCAACTGCTGTGGAAGAGTTTACGCGAACGCGCTGGGAGCGATCAATCCTATCGAGTTGACTTGCCTGAGGCGGACATCCCAGCGGACGTTTTGACGGCGCTGTTAGGCTTTGCAGAGGATGAAACGTCCACTGGCGCTGACGTAAGGTGAGATAGGCAAAGGAGAGAGAATTGCGATGGCGATCTTAATTAAAGATGGAACGCTGATCTCCGCCTCAGACACTTTTGAAGCGGATATTCTTATCGAAGGCGAAACCATCGCCCAGATCGGAAAAGGATTGCAACACCCCAGCGCCGAGGTTGTAGATGCGCGCGGCAAGTTCATTCTTCCCGGCGGCGTGGACCCGCATGTTCATCTTGATTTGCCCATGTTCGATACCGTCTCGTCCGACGATCATTATACGGGTCACAAAGCGGCGGCGTTCGGCGGCACGACGACCGTGATGGATTTTGTCGTTTTGGAGAGGGAGGGCTTCGCTCATTCGGTTGACTTATGGATGAAGAAAGCCGAGAAAGCTGCGGTTGATTATTCCTTTCACATGAACCTCACGCAGTTCAATGAGAAGATCGCGAAAGAGATTCCGACGCTTATGCAAATGGGGATTCAGACCCTCAAAGTTTTCACCGCCTACAACGGTCGTTTACGACTCGCCGACGGCGATATTTTTAAGGCTTTGCAAATTGCGAAAGAGAACGGCATGTTGACGATGGCGCATTGCGAAAATGGCGATGTGATCGAAACGCTGGTCGCCGAAGCGCTCGCAGCTGGGCGCACAACGCCCGAATGGCACGCGCTCACCCGTCCCGCCTGGGGCGCGGTTGAGTCTACGTTGCGGATAGCGGGCATGGCGGCTACGGCGGATGCGCCGGTGTATATCGTTCACATGAACGCAGGCGGTGAAGTGGACATGCTGAAGTATGTCCGCGAACGGGGCATTAAGGCAATGGGCGAGACCTGTCCGCAATATTTATTTTTCACAATTGATGATTTGCGGCGACCCGACGGCGCGAAATGGGTTTGCTCGCCGCCGATGCGGACGCAGGACGATAATGCGCGTCTTTGGGAAGGGTTGACCGAAGGCATTCTGCAAACTGTCGGCACAGATCACTGCCCATTCTTCCTAGACGGAACGAAGCCTCTCGTCTATGAAGGCGAACCGATCGCTATCCCCGGCAAGGAATTGGGCAGGGATGATTTCACAAAGATTCCGAACGGTTTACCGGGCATTCAGGACCGGATGCCTGTATTGTGGACGACGGGCGTGCGCGCCGGGAAAATTACCGCGAATCAATTTGTCGCGTATATGTGCGCTAACCCCGCGAGAGTTTTTGGTTTATATCCGCGTAAAGGCGCGTTGTTGGAAGGTTCGGACGCAGATATCGCGATTTGGGATCCCGGAAAGAAAGTGAAGTATGGCGCCGCTTTATTGCATCAGCGCACAGACTACAACTTGTATGAAGGTTGGGAGTTGACGGGTTATCCTGAAAAGGTTTTTCTGCGCGGTAAATTGATCGTAGACGGTGCGGAGTGGAAAGGCAGGCGGGGAGATGGAAAATTCTTGAAAAGACGCGTAGGGGAGATATTGTAGAGCGGCTAGTTTTGCAGCAATTCCTTTATCCTTGGATGGTCTTTATATATCCCGCGATAGGTCTCGGGCAATAACGCCGCGATTCTACACATCACTTCGTCGGTCGCATTCCGTAACGCGGCATCGCGATCCTTGTTGGGCAGCGGGGGGATGACGAACGGCTTTCCGCCGGTCAACGTGACGGTTGATTTCTTAAATCGTTTTATATTCCTGAGAATGGTTTTATCTTCCGTTCCGGTGATTCCGACAGGAATGATCGGGAATCCCGATCGCGCCGCCAAGTAAGCGACGCCCGGCTTCCCTTCGATCAATGAGCCGCTGCGCGAGCGCGTCCCCTCCGGTGCGATAATTAAACACTTGCCTGCTTCCATGAGCGCGATCATCTTGCGAAGCGCTTTGAGGTCTGCGTTGAAGCGATCTACGAAGAGGAAGTTCAGACGTTTGCCTAGCCAGCGAACCCATCTTTTTTGTTCCCATTTCTCGCCGACGGGAATGAATAGGTCGGTGCGGTCAATGGCGTAGTACACCATCACGATGTCGAGAATGCCGATGTGATTCGCCGCGAGGATCATTCCGCCGCTGGGCGGCACGTTTTCCTTTCCGTGTAATTCAAAACGTGCGATCAGATTTAGCAGCAAACGAATGAGAAAACGGATGACAGAAAGCATGGTTTATTGTTGGGTGAGCGTTTTAAGATAGGGATGGTTCGCATAAAAGCCGCGATAGTTTTCGGGGAGCATCGCCGCTATGCGACACATCAACTCGTCGGTGGCTTGGCGCAACGCCTGTTCGCGTCCTTTGCCGGCGACGAGTTCGATAGTGAATGGTTTTCCTATCCGGACTACGATTTTTGAGCGGCGAAAGCGTTTGAAGTTTTCCAAAATTACGCGGTCTTCGGTGCCGGTGATCGCTACCGGTATGACCGGGTAGCCGCTTTTGCTGGCGAGATACGCCGCACCGAGTTTTGCTTCTTGCAGCGCTTCGGTTTTGGAGCGCGTTCCTTCGGGTGCAATCGCCAGCGCGCCGCCTTGTTTTAAGCGCGCCAGTATCTCGCGCAACGCGGAGAAGTCGGCTTCGAAACGGTTGAGCCAGATGGCATTAACGCTGCGTCCGATAAGACCGAAGAGCCAGTGATTTTTGTATTTCTCCGCGACCGGCAAGATCAAGTCTTGACGATTGATCGCGACGAGCAGTACCGCAGTATCCAGCCTGCCGAGGTGATTCGCCGCGCCGATGATATTCCCTGACGGAATATTTTCCATGCCGTGAATTTCGATCACGGCGATGGAGCGCATGAAAAGACGAATAAGAAAGCGGACGAGCTTAAAGAACATGCGGCAGATTGTACAACAAAACGGGGTAAATTCTATCTGCGCGAGGTGAAATAAGAAAAGCCGCCGGTCGGAGCAGGGCGGCTTTCATGGATAACTGATGCGGGTTATAAAGTTTTGCTATTTCCAAAGGTAGTCGTCGCGTTTCTGGCGCGATGCGCTTTCTTTGCCATAACGCTCGAACATACGTTGGAAGATCGCCATGTTGTTGGGTGCAATATTGATGATCTCGAAGCCGACGTTGAATGTGTTGAAGTCAAAGCGGTCGGGGATCACCCATTTACTGCGAGCGATGAAATCTATTGAGGTCTGACTCGACAGGTCGGGCGTAAGTTCGATGAACATGTGAAAATCTCGGCCGGGTTGTATGTTCTGGGGGCTATCAAGCTTAAATCCGCCAGCGCTGATGTCGGAGAGGCAGCCGATAACCTGCTTCGTGTTCTTGTCCTTGACCTGTAAGTAATAAGACAAGTCGCGTCGGTCTACTTTTCGTTTTTCGCTCATGATAACTCCTTAGGACGCATACAAGACCTAAGCCGCGAACCAGGTCAACTCACGCGAATTGTTTAAGACGGCAGTGATTCGCGACAGGATTTCGGCTTGCGCAGGTCATGCTCCTAACGTGAACAGTATAAAACAAAAAGAGGGAATTATCAAATAGAAAGCGCGTTCTTTGATGCGAGGTTAGCGCTCTACTCGTAAGATATGCGTGAAGATCGTCGCGCCTGAGCCGCCGATATTTTGCGCCATGCCGATACGCGCGTCTTCCACTTGTGCAGCGCCGCATTCGCCGCGCAATTGTTGGACGAGTTCTACAATTTGATAAATGCCCGTTGCGCCGACGGGGTGCCCGCGCGCCTTAAGACCGCCGCGCGTGCAGATCGGTCTATCGCCGGTCGGGCTGATGCGCCCATCCAAGCCGAGGCGCACGCCCTGCCCGCGTTCGGCGAATCCGCACGCTTCCAACGAAAGCGCCGCCATGATCGTGAACGCATCGTGCAGCTCGAAGATGTCAACGTCGTCGGGCGAAATTCCCGCCGTCTCGTAGGCGTGTTTCGATGAAGCGTACGCGGCGGATAAAAACAGCGGATCGCGGCGCGAGTGTACGGCGATCGTGTCTGTAGCGACGGCGGAGCCGGCGACTACAACCTTCGGCTTACTCGCTGCCGCCGCGACCTTTTCCGCCGGGACGACGACTACAGCCGCCGCACCGTCGCCGATGGGAGAAGCGTCCAGCAGGTTGATTGGAGTAGCGACCATCGCCGATCGTTCGAATTGTTCGAGGGTGATCTCTTCATGCAGCCGCGCAAACGGATTGTGCATAGCGTTGGCGTGCGCGTTGATCGCGAACGGCGCAAAGTCTTTATGTTCCCAGCCGAACTCGTGCATGTAGCGCCGCATGATGAGCGCGTTTAAGCCGACGAAAGAGACGCCTTGATCCAGTTCGTAGTCCGCGTCCGATGCGGCGGCGAGCGCCGAGGCGACGTCGCGCCCGACTTGGTCGGTCATCTTTTCAACGCCGATGACGAGCGCCGAGTCGATCTCGCCCGCCGAGACGGCTATCAGCGCGGAACGAAGCGCCGCCGCGCCCGAAGCGCATGCGGCTTCCACCTTTACGGCTTCTTGTCCCCATAGCCCGATCCAATCTGAAAAGAATGCGCCGAGTTGACTCTGCTGGCTGACGGTGGACGACAGCATGTTGCCGACGAAGAGCGCGTCCACCGTTTCAACGCAGGCGTCTTGCATGGCGGCGAACGCGGCTTCGCCGCCGATCTCGCGCAGAGATTTATCCCACTGTTCGCCGATGTGAGTTTGTCCAATTCCTAAGATCGCCGCTGGTCGCATGTTTGCCTCAGATGATTTATACTCCGGTTACGCACAGGCGCGGAAGCGCGTCTAGCGCGTGGAATCACAATTGTAATCGGAGCGACTCTCACTTGCTATCAAAAAAAGCGCGCGCGGCGTGGAATCGAGACCTTTTGCTCTCGCTCGAACAATTTGGAGCGGAGGGGAACGCCGCCGCGTCCTATTTGCGCGCGCATAAAACGCTTATCGGTTTTCGGAAGGCGCGGGCGAGCGTCGGCGCGTTTTGGACGCCCTTCGGCGCGCTCTATTTCAACGCGCTTCATTATTCATCGCGCATGAATCCTGCCGATGCGCGCGTGTTGGCTTTGTTAATTCATGAAGTGAAGCATTTGCAGCAGGGCTTGATTGCCGCGCTGTCGGTCTATGGCGAGTTGGAGGCGTGGCAGTTGCAGTTCAGCGTGTATCATCGAAAGACGAATGAAAAAATGCCTCCCGCGATTGAAGCCCTGCTGGCGCTTCCGCTCGGATGGGATCGCGCAACGCTTCGCCGGGCGCGCGAGTTGATGCAGGAGTACGCCGGTAAAGGCTATCGCGCCGACTTGTTGCCGCTCTATCCGTTGGGAAAAGAGATTCGATACCGCCTGTGGGGGAAAATGCCGTGAGTGTGCGCGCAGAGATTCTGTCGCTGTTTGCAGGCGAGAAACTCGCTTCGCCGCCGACCTTTAGCGGATTGATTCACGCGTTAGACGAGGGGTTGGCAAGCGAGGGGCTCGTCTTGCGCGAGGCGCATCGCGATGCGCGGAAAATGGCGCGCGCCGCGACGAACGCGTTTATGTTGACGGGAATGCCGTCGGCGACGCTGCCGTTAGACTTGTGCTTGCCTGCGGAAGCGCTTGGCGCGGAATTGAATTATGCAACGGAGGGTTTTCCGCAAGTCAAGCAGCCGTTGGTTGAGAGCGTTGCGGACATTGCGCGATTGACGAGTGGGAACAGCGAAAGAGTTGAGCTTGCCTGCGAAGCGATTCGATTCGCAAGAGAAATTGTCGGAGACGACGCCGTTATTTCGGGGATGATCGCGGGACCGTATACGCTTCTATTATATTTATGCGATCTTAAGAGCCTGTTTATCGAAATGAAAAAAGAGCCGCAGGCTGTGTCGGACGCGCTCTTGTGGTTGTCCTCTTTTCTAGCGAGAATTGGCGGCGCGTATCGAAACGCCGGCGCAGATTTTGTAACTGTCCACGAAGCGGGCGGATCGCCGGGCTTTATCGGACCGGCGAGGTTTGAGCGTTTTGTCCTGCCGGCTTTGAAGGCGTTGCATGCCGACCTGCCCAACCCGCGCGTGTTGTCGGTGTGCGGAGATACGAATCGGTCTATGAGCGCGTTGGCAGAGTCGGGCGCGGAGGCGATCTCGGTGGATGAATTGAACGATCTCGCTGAATCGCGCAAGACTTTAAAGGATGCGCTGCTCTTCGGAAACCTCGATGCGGCGGCGATGTTATGGAAGGGCGCCCCGGCGGAGATCGTTGAAGCCGCTCGCCGCGCGAAAGAATCGGGCGTGGACGCGCTCTGGCCCGGCTGCGATCTGGTCGCTGCCACGCCGCTCCGCAACATAAAGGCGATGTTGTCCGGCGGCGAGTCTTGAGCGTTGTCTTGAGGCAACGCGTAAGACCTTTGAGGTATTTCTTAAGCGCAATTCGCCGGCCGATAAATGCGGACGAAAAGGATGAGAAAGTTATCATCAGAGTTGATCCGAGTTTATCTGTGGTTAAAAGCGAGTTGAGCGCCGGCTTCTTAGAGAGTGTTTCTTAAGTCTACAAAGCCGTTCTTTTGTACACGGATTTCACGGAACACACGGAAAAAGAAAAGTTTTTAAATGGTTTTTCCGTGAAAATCAGTGAAATCCGTGGCGTCCGTGTTCAAAAAAGAAGTTAAGAAACAGTCTCTTAGACCTTTCTTGTAAAATTATCCCATTCTTTATTCGAGTAAAATCAGAGAATGACATCGCAAACCGTTCCCGCAAGTATTCATAAATTAGTCGAGACTTTCGAGCAGAATTTAGATTCGTATCGTTCGAGCAAGAACGAGACGGAACTGCGCCGCGAGTTTTTGGATAAGTTCTTCACTGCATTAGGCTGGGACGTTGCCAACGAAAAGGGATACGATGAAGCGCACAAGGAAGTCGTCCACGAGTTTTCGGTGGAGGTTTCAGGTCAGCAAAAAAAGGCGGACTATGCCTTTCGGAGCGGGAGCAGCTTCGATTTTTTGGTGGAGGCGAAGAAGCCGTCGGTCAAGATCGAATCGAGTCAGGATGCGGCGTTTCAGATCCGCAGGTATGGCTGGAGCGCGAAACTTCCGATCAACATCCTGACGGACTTTGAGCATTTCGCCGTGTACGATTGCCGCGCCAAACCCAGTTACAGCGACAAGGCTGAGACGGGGCGCATCCTGCTGATTCATTACTCGGAATACGTGGAGCGCTGGGATGAGATCGCCGCGATCTTTTCGCCCGAAGCGGTGCGGCAGGGATCGTTTGCGAAATATGCCGAAGGACTCAAAGGCAAGCGCGGCACAGCGGACGTTGACGACGCGTTCTTGCAGGAGATCGAACGCTGGCGCGAACTGCTGGCGAAGAACATCGCTTTGCGGAATGAGACGATTGACATCGCGGGTTTGAATTACGCCGTGCAGATGACGATTGACCGCATCGTCTTTTTGCGGATTTGCGAGGAGCGCGGGATTGAGCCTGAGAATCAGTTACAAGACCTCATCACCCCGAGCGAAGCGAAGGGTCTTCGAGATCAGCGTAAAGATTCTTCGGTCGCTGGGCTCCCTCAGAATGACATGGAGCGCGGGGTCTATCAAGAACTCTGCGAATTGTTCAAACGCGCCGACACGAAATACAACTCGGGCTTGTTTCACTTCAAGCAGGAGAAGGAACAGGCGAGCCGCGCCGATGACCTGACGTTGACGCTGGCGATTGACGACAAGGTCTTGAAAGACATCATCGCCAATTTGTATTATCCGAAAAGCCCGTATGCGTTTTTGTACATCCCCGCCGACATTCTGGGACAGGTGTATGAGCGTTTCCTCGGCAAGGTGATTCGACTCACAGCGGGGCATCAAGCCAAAGTGGAGGAGAAGCCCGAGGTCCGCAAGGCGGGAGGCGTGTACTACACTCCGACGTATATTGTGGATTACATCGTCAAAAATACGGTGGGGAAGTTGCTGGAGGGAGAAGGGCAACTCACCGCGAAGAACGCAAAGAACGCGAAGAAAGAATTAAATCTTAGCGACACTTCGATGAAACTCAGTGCAAGCCTTGGCGGGCTTAGCGGTTCAAAAAGCTTAACCCCAACAGATGCGGCGAAACTCAAGATCGTTGACCCAGCCTGCGGTTCGGGGACGTTCCTGCTTGGCGCGTATCAATTTTTGCTGGACTGGCATTTGAATTGGTATGTGAACGACGATGCGGAGAAGTGGGAAAAACAAAAAGCCATTTGGAAAGCCCCACAGGGGGGCTACGCACCAGAAAGTGGATATCGCCTGACGACCGCGAAAAAAAAGGAAATTTTGCTCAACAACATTCACGGCGTGGACATTGACGCGCAAGCCGTGGAGGTGACCAAACTCTCGCTCCTGCTCAAGGTGCTGGAAAACGCGGGCGGACAAATGGGACTCGGCATGGAGCGCGTCCTGCCCGATTTGGGAAACAACATCAAGTGCGGAAACTCGCTGATCGGCTTCGATTATTTCGAGGGGCAACTGCTCCCCGATGACGAAGAACGCGCGCGGGTGAATCCCTTTGATTGGAAGAGTGAATTTCCGCAAGTCTTCCAGCGCGGCGGCTTCGATGCCGTGATTGGAAATCCGCCGTATAGTGCAAAGCTATCACTAGAAACAAAACAACTTTCAACTATTTTTACGAGCGTGGAATATAAATGTGATCCCTATGCTTTTTTTGTAGAACAGGGTTTACGAAAACTCAAAAATGGCGGGTTGTTAGGATTTATTATCCCCGTAACTTGGATGACCAACTTTTATTATATGAAATTAAGGAAATTGCTAATTGACAGCAATTCACTTAGCAGAGTTGTTTTATTAGATGGGCTAGTTTTTGAAGACGCAAACGTAGATACCTGTATGATGTTTTTGAACAAGAACAGTGTTTCAAGCGAAAAATTTGAATGGCTAAAGACAACACCAGACCAACTCGAACAGCCTTTTAGTTATCGTGAATATTCAAAAGTTCGGGATGAAGAACGCTACGACATAGTCCCCAACTCGGATGGTTCTTGGAATGAATTAAGAAGCAAAATTGATAAAGCCTCAATCAAGTTAAGCGTAATCGCTAAAATTTCACTTGGGATGAAACTTCGCTCTAACGATGAATTTGTCGTTTTTGAAAGAGACAACAAGCATCCCGATGGTATTTATTTCGGAGCGGATATATCAAGATACGGTTTTTGCGAGCCGAAACGCTTTTTTGATTTTTCTAATGCAGTTATTGTAGGGGGAACAAAGAAACCTGAAATTCATCGAACAAAACCAAAGATGTTGATTCAAGCAATTAGGAACTTAAGTCTTAAACGCAGAATTGTTGCCGCGCTTGAAACTGAAGGTGATTGTTTTGTTGGGACGGTAAATGGCGTCACGTTGTTAGACCAAAACTGGAATATGAAATACATCTTGGGATTGGTAAACTCCACTCTGGCTAATTCATACTTCAGCAAAAGGTTTACGACAATATCGTTGACGGCGGCATTTTTAGGTGAGATCCCCATCCGCACCATTGACTTCAGCAACCCCGCCGAAAAAGCCCAGCACGACAAAATGGTCTCGCTGGTCGAGGGGATGCTGGCTCTGCACAAGTCGCTGGCGGCGGCGCACAGTCCCGCCGAGAAGGAACGCATCGAGCGGCAGATTCAGGTCACAGATCGGGAGATTGACGCGCTGGTCTATGCGTTGTATGGGTTGAGCGCGGAAGAAATTAAAATTGTGGAAGGCGAGTAGCGAAATAGGCTCGAGGCTTTTTTATACGCAGATTTCATGGAGAGATTCGCGTCGTCCGTAAGACTCGCGCGCAGAAACCGGTTTTGTCAAACGATAATGAGAAAGTCATGATTTGCCCGACCTGTAAACTTGACGCGTCACTTTGGATATGCTACCATCGTCAAAATTTTGATCTCGATACTGGAGAAACGGCATGATACAGATGAAGCGGAGTATACGAATTGCCTGCATGGCGGCGCTGTCGGCGATTCTAATCGCGGGATGCAATCGCCCTTATTCGACTCCGCCGGCAGTGACGAATACGCCGATTGATAAAGACAGTTTCTTTTCTACGCCGGCGAAACAACCGGGCGGTCAGTTAAGCGACGCGGAAATTTTCGCTACGCAGACGGCGCAGGGGATGACGCCCAGCGCGCCGCACACGGCTACGCCCGGCGACGCCTCGCAAGACCCGACCGTCACATTAACGCCGTTTGTACAAGTTCCGACCGCAATTGACGCGCAGCCTACCGCAACGCTGGCAGTCTCGACGAATGCGCCGGCGCCCACGTCCGCTTCGATTCCGTCGGGAAACCGCCCGGCGACGTACACGTTGCAAAGCCAGGAATTTCCATTCTGCATTGCTCGGCGTTATAACCTTGACCCCGATTCATTGCTGGCGCAAAATGGATTGAGCGGCGGAACTGTGCTATACGCCGGTTACCAATTGACTCTCTCCAACGTCGCTTCGCCGTTCCCGGGCAACCGCGCCTTACGCGCGCACCCCGCTTCATACACAGTGAGCGGCGACGCCGACACGACGGTCTATGGCGTAGCGTGCAAATTCGGCGACGTAACCCCAGAGGCGATCGTCGCGGCGAACAGCGGCGTCTCGCTGGGCTCGACGTTTAGCGTAGGGCAGACGATCAGCATCCCTTAATCTCCACGAGAATCCAGTAAGCCCGGGCAAACGCTCGGGCTTTTCTTTCTCAATGTCAAATATCATAGGAGGTAAAGCATGCCTTTTACATTGCTCAAATCAACCACTCTGATGCAGGGACGCGCGTTTAAGATCCGCCGCGACACTCTCAGAACGCCCGATGGGCGCGAGACGAATTTTGAGATCGTCGAACATGGCGGTTCGGCGATCATTATCCCTGTGGACGACGAAGGGAATATCTGGTTTGTGCGTCAGTATCGTCACGCGGCAGGCGCGGACCTGTTGGAGTTGCCCGCTGGCACGCGCGATGGCGACGAGCCTTTCGATGAATGCGCCGCGCGCGAGATCCGTGAAGAGACGGGTATGGAGGCGAAGCGATTGCTCAGCGTCGGCAAGTTCTATCTTGCGCCCGGCTATTCCACCGAACTCATGGGGGTGTTTCTGGCGACCGATCTGCAACACAGTCCGCTCGCCCCGGATGCGGATGAATTCCTTTTAGTGGAAAAGATACCGGTGAAACGCGCTTTTGAGTTGGCGCAGCGCGGCGAAATCCCAGACGCCAAATCGTTGGCGGCGTTGTTGATGGCGCGCCCGCATTTAGAAACATATCTCAATGCGCGTTAGATCGGATATTGTAGAAATTCGTAAAATTGTAAAGCAACCGCTTAAGGAGTTTAGGGTTTAAGATAAGACGCTAAGAGCGCTTGATCTGCAACTTAATTATCAACAAGGAAAACAATCATGCGAAGAATTACAAAGTTTGTCAGTTACGCGTTTGGCAATTTCGCCAATACTATCGCTTACGAAGTCTTCCAAAACCGAATTAAGTTTTATTATGTGGATGTGCTCGGCGTTTCGAGCGCGTTGATCGGAACGCTGTGGGCGGTCTATGGGTTATGGAACGTGATCAACGATCCGTTGATGGGGCAATTGTCAGATCGCACACGCTCGCGCTTCGGCAGACGCATACCCTACGTCGCCTTCGGCGCGATTCCGCTCGGCTTATCGTTCTTCTTCTTATGGACTCCGCCGACTCACAGCCCGCTTATTCTAGCCGTCTATTTCTTTATTATCCTATTCATTTTCGACACGATTTATAGTTTGATTTATGTGGCGTACAACGCGCTCTTTCCCGAAGTCGCTCCTACGCCGCGCGATCGTATTGACCTTTCGGTGACGCGCGAAGTTTTAGGAACGGTCGCGTTATTGCTGGCGTTCATCCTTGCGCCCATTCTCGCTGAAAGCGTCGGCTATTTGGCGATGGGCGCGATCATGGGCGCGTTGGTCGCGGCGGGCTATCTGGTCTCTATCATCGGCGTAAAGGAAAAGAAAGTTCCCGAAAACGAAGAAAATATGGGAATGGGCGCGTCGCTTCGCGCGGCGTTCGGCAGCGTTCCGTTTCGTTGGTTTCTAGGCGCAAACGTCGCCAAAGAATACATTTGGGTGGCGCTCGCGGGCATGCTCCCGTTTTGGAGGAAGTACGCGCTCGGCATTCAAGCGCCGATAGACGTATTCGGTATGAAACTTGGCGGCGGCGACGCGGAAGCGATTCTACTTGGCGTTCCCATTCTGCTGTGCATTCCGGCATTTTTTATTTGGCGTCCGATCGTGGCGCGACTCGGTTATCGCAAAGCGTGGATCGCCGGCGCATTCGCCTTCATTCCCGGACTTTTAATCATGACCTTCGCCCGCGATTTTTACACGGGATTGATGGGGACGGTGTTGATTGTGCCAGGGCTGACTTCGACATTGCTAATGCCGTTCCCAGTCATCTCCGAAGTGATTGACGACGACGCGAAGCGCCATAACGGTTTAAGCCGCGAAGGATTGTTCTTTGGCATGAACAGCGGCTTGACGAAAATCTCGTTCTCGCTGGAAGGGATTTTCTTTGCGCTGATCACCGGTGTGACCGGCTTTGTCGCTGGCTCCGACGTACAATCTGAATTGGCAATTTTAGGAATGCGTATCCTCATCGGTATAGCGCCGCTGGTTGCTTGTTTGTGTATCGCGTTCTGCATGTGGCGTTATCCGCTCGGACGCGACGCGATCAAATCGTAAGTCTGTTTCATCCAAAAGAAGAATTGAGTTGATATGAATATTCCGCAAACTGGATTATCGAAGCAGGAAATTTTTGCCGCGTTGCAAGCCTTCAAAGGGCGCGACATGAACTGGCAGGCAGGGAAAGTTTTTTGCTACGTTTACGACCCCGGCGAAGATCCCGCCGAAGTTACGCAGGAAGCCTACCTCGCTTTTTTGACTGAAAATGGATTAGACCCGACCGTCTTCCCTTCGCTGCTAAAACTCGAAACGGATGTCGTTCGTATGATTATCAACCTTTTGCGCGGAGATGCCAGCGCCGTCGGTCATCTCACCAGCGGCGGCACGGAGAGCATCATGCTGGCAGTGAAAACCGCGCGCGATAAAGCCCGCGTCGAGCAGCCGCACATCACGCAACCTGAAATGGTTCTGCCGAAGACCGCGCACGCCGCCTTCCATAAAGCCGCGCATTATTTGAGCGTCAAGCCCGTCGTGGTGGATATTGACCCCGCCACGTTCAAGGTCCGCGCCGAAGATATGGAAAAAGCCGTCACCGAAAATACGATTCTTTTGGTTGCATCCGCGCCGAATTATTCGCAAGGCGTAATTGACCCCATCGCGGAAATCGGCGCGATCGCGCAGAAACACAACTTGCTTTTTCATGTGGACGGCTGCGTGGGCGGCATTCATCTTTCGTTCATGCGAAAACTCGGTTACGACATTCCCGATTTTGATTTCACCATCGCGGGCGTTACGTCTATTTCCGCCGATATGCACAAATACGGTTACGCCGCGAAGGGCTGCTCGGTCATTATGTATCGCAGCAAAGAGATTCGCAAATATCAAATTTTCGCCTGCACCGACACAACGGGATACACGCTCGTCAACCCGACCGTGTTGAGCAGTAAAAGCGGCGGTCCCTTTGCGGGCGCGTGGGCGATCCTCAACTTTTTGGGCGAGGAAGGCTATCAGCGTATTGTCCAAACTGTGCAAGAAGCGACGCGGAAAATCATCGCGGGAGTCAATGCCATCCCTGAATTGCGCGTGTTAGGACAACCCGCGATGTGCATGTTCTCGTTCGCTTCGGATGTACTCAACGTCTATCAACTCGCGGATGAAATGGGCAAGCGCGGCTGGTATATTCAAGGGCAGTTTTCCACGCCGCTCACGCCGCGCAATTTGCATATTTCGGTCACATACGGCAGCGCTCCCAATGCGGACGCCTTGCTCCAAGATTTACGCGCATGCGTGGAAATCCTCAAAGCCAAAGAGCCGATTGATTCGGATTCAATCAAAGCCATGATTAATATGGCGCTGCAAAGCCCCAATCCTGAAGCGGCGTTTGGTCAACTCGCCGCCTCCGCTGGGTTGAGCGGCACGGAACTGCCGACCGAGATGGCGTTCATCAACGAAGTGATGGACGCTCTGCCCGACGCGGTTTGCAATACGTTCTTGATCAACTTCTTCAACGATCTGTACGTGTAGGCTTTACCGCTTTAGCGATTGCGGCGATGTGCTCCGGTGTGTTGCCGCAGCAACCGCCCACGACTCTCGCCCCTAATTTAACGTACGCTTGCGCGTACGCCGCCATATCTGCGGGACCCATATCATATACGGCTTGCTCGGTTTCAACATCCATGTGCGGGACGCCGGCGTTTGGCTTCACCCACAAAGGAAAGTTTGGCAGGGTCGCTGTATATTCTTTAACAACGGCTTCCATGTTGTCGAGCGTTGTCCCGCAGTTTGCGCCGATGAGAGCCGCGCCCATCTCGGCATATTTCTTGATCGCATCCTTCGGTTTAACTCCCATCATCGAGCGCGTGCCGCGATCGTAACTGAACGAGACAACGATCGGCAGGTCGGTCGTGGAGCGCGCGCCTTCAAATGCGGCTGTCGTTTCCTCAATAGCGAACATGGTTTCAATTACCAATAAATCTACGCCGCCGGCGGCGAGGGCTTTGGCTTGCTCGGCGAACGCGGCTTTCACTTCATCGAACTCGAGCGGACCGTAGGGTTTGATCAACGCGCCGACCGGTCCCAGCGAGCCGGCGACCAACCCGTTGTTGAGCGCGGCGGCTTTGCGCGCGATCTCCGCCGCACGTATGTTCACTTCGGGAGCGCGCTCTTGATATTTTGAATCTTTCATCCGCATGCGCGTTCCGCCAAAGGTGCAAGTAAGGATGATATCCGAACCAGCCTCGGCAAATGATGAAGCGAGTTTGAAGATCGTGTCGGGATCGTCAATAATCAAATCCTCCGGCGGTCTGCCGGGCTTGAGTCCCATCTTTTGTAAATTCGAGCCTGTCGCGCCATCCGCAACCAGAATTTCGCCGGAATGAAGTCTTTTAAGAAATCTGTTCATTGTTCCTCTTTGAGCCGCTAAGCCCGCGAAGGCTTGCACTGAGTTTCATCGAAGTGTCGCTAAGATTCTTAAAAACCTTAGCGTTCTTAGCGGTTAATTTTTTCGCTTCATAAAATTCTTCGCCATCGGGTCAACGATGCGATTTGGGATCAAATGCGCGATATGTTCGAACGGCTCGCTCATGTGCGGAAAACTCGTCGCCAGCATGAATTGATTTTGAAAATCGGGATCGGTCGGCAGTTCAAAGCGCTCCACGTTGCGCGCAACCGCGTCAATCTCATTGCGCTTCTCGACGTTTAGCAACGCAATGCGCGCGCCGTCGCCGGCTGAATTTCCGACTGCGTACACGTTCTCCAATGTGCAATCGGGGATCAGCCCGATTAACATCGCCTTCTCTTTGTCAATGTAACTTCCAAAGCCGCCTGCCAAAATAATTTTATCGGGGCTTTCTAATTTTTTATGCTTCAATAATGTGCGCGCAGCGGTGAATAGCGCGGCTTTCGCCAGTTGGATCTGCCGCACGTCTTTTTGTGTGATCGGAATATCGTGTCCGATGGAAGTTTCTTCCGCCCAGGCGATTACGTATTCCCAGCCCGATTCGCCTTCGCGGACGCGCTTCCCTTTCGGAGACGCCGCCGACTCTAAGGTCTTCTTGAATTTGCCTCGCGAGTCGATGATGCCCACGCGGAATAATTCTGCGACCGCATCAATGATGGCGGAACCGCAAATTCCTTTGACGCGCCCGGCTAAGTCGTCGCGTTGCGTGTTCCAACCTTCGACGCCGATGACCTTGTATTTTGGCTCAAGCGTCGCGTCATCAATTTGGACGCGTTCGATAGCGCCGGGCGCGGCGCGCATACCGTATTCCACATGCGCGCCCTCAAGCGCGGGACCCGTCGGCGTGGAGGTGCAGATCAGCCCGCGCCGGTTGCCCAACACGAGTTCTGCGTTCGTGCCGACGTCAATTAATAGCCAGTTTTCATCTTGCTTATGCGGCTCTTCTGCAAGGATCATCGCGCTTGTATCCGCTCCGACAAACGATGCAATGGTCGGTAGGATGTGAATATTTCCCGATGGATTGATGCTCAGCCCGAGCTCGCGCGCCTTAACGTTAACCGATTTGTGAATCGTAGGAACGAATGGAGCGTGTCCTAAATCCTTTGGAGATAGATTTAATAACACATGGTGCATGGTGGAATTGCCGACGAGGACCATTTCGAGAATGTCGTTTATGTTGATGCCGTTGCGAGGGCGCGCCGGCTCTTTGTCTGATGCAATCTCCAACTCGCTAAAGGATCGCTTCGTACTCGCCGTTTGAGGTTCGGTTCGCAATGACGTGTTAGCGGAGCGAACCGCCTGCTTCAATAACTTATTCAATGTGGAAATGATCGCCTTGTGTAATTTCTCCAATCCATCGGCATGTTCGGCGCTATATTGTATCCGCGACATAACGTCTTCGCCGTATACGATCTGCGGATTCATCTCGGATTCAGCTGCGAGTAATTCCCCCGTCCTCAAATTGCAAAGATATAACGCGACAGTTGTCGAGCCGATGTCCACCGCCGCGCCGTAACTGTCTTCATGGAATCCAGTTCGAACGGCGACGACTTCCGAGTTATTCCACACCGAGACGGTAACATTCCAGGCTGCCTCACGCAGCGTTTTTGCGAGAGTCTGCAAACAGCGATAATCAATTGTAAATTCGCGCCAGCGTGGAATTTTTGCTTCGACGCCGTGAACCAACTGCATGGAAGTCTCTAACCCTTTAGCGAGCCGCTCCCAGTCTGCGATAGGGCGTTCCAAACTAGGCGGAGATAAGGTTACGAAGTAGTTGCGAATCGCAGGCTTGATCTCGATCGGGCGGTCGCTTGCGCTTTTACGGACGATCTGCTTATTGCCGCGACTCTCTTCAGGGACGTTGATCAGCACATCGCCGAGAATTTTGCATTGACAAGATAAGCGGACTTGCCCGATCTCCCAGCCTTTGTCTCTTAGCAATTTGGGTCTGCGCTCAAGGTAAGCGCGTTCTTCCGCGCCTACGGGCGAGAGATGTTCGCGTTTTGAAGTGATGTCGTATTTTTCGAAGCGTCCTTCCTCGATCAATATGAGACATTTGCCGCAAGTAGCGTTTTCAGCGCAGATCGATTCGATATCCACGCCGAGTTCGCGCGCGGCAGTGCGGACCGATGCGCCTTCGTCGGCTTGTCCGCGGCGACCGGAAGGCTGGAGGATGATGGTGTGTTTCGTCATATTCTATAAGTCGTAAGAAATTATATATAATTTCACGCCGAAATTGTACGGGAAGATGCGTTGTGGGTCAATATAAAAACGCTTGCAAGCTTTCATTTTTATAATAAATATCATAAATATTATGATATAATGGGTTGTTAATTCCTGTCTTTTACTGCGTTTTTAAAGTAGGCAGATGTTGCATACATAATTTGTCAAAGATTAAGATATAGACGCTTCTCGGTATATATTATGAAAATAAGAGGTATGTAGAACACGATGACCCGTACGGCAAATCTCGGTTATCCGCGCTTGGGCGCCAAACGCGAATTAAAATGGGCTTTGGAAAGTTACTGGGCGAAGAAAACCAGCGCCGCAGACTTGTTGAAGACTGCGAGAAACTTGCGCCTTGCTCACTGGAAAGAACAGCAAGAGGCAGGCGTTGATTTCATCCCTTCGAACGATTTTTCATTGTATGATCATGTTTTAGACGCGACGCGTATGGTCGGCGCCACGCCTGCGCGTTACGCCGCGCTTGACGATCTGGACGAACTTGACCTGTATTTTGCAATGGCGCGTGGAACGCAGCGCGGCGAGCAAACTTTTGCCGCGATGGAAATGACCAAGTGGTTTGACTCCAATTACCATTACATCGTCCCTGAAATTGAACCGAATCAAAACTATCGCTTGACCTCTCTTAAGGTCGTGGACGAGTTTCTCGAAGCCAAACAGGCTGGGATTCACACCCGCCCGGTTCTGCTCGGACCTGTATCCTATTTACTGTTGAGCAAATCCACCGCCGCTGACGGCGCCCCGCTGAAGACTTTGGCTAACTTGTTGCCGGTGTACGGCGAAGCGTTGCAACGTCTCGCCGAAGCCGGCGCAGATTGGATTCAAATTGACGAACCGTATCTGGCGATGGATTTGGATGAATCTGCGCGTAAAGCGTATGAAGAAGCCTATGCCTATCTTGGTCGAGTCGCCGATATACGCTTGATGATCGCCGCTTATTTTGGCGGCTTGGAAGATAACCTCGCGCTGGCGGCGGGTTTGCCGGTTCATGGTTTACATGTGGACCTAGTCCGCGCGCCGCAACAACTTGAAAAAATTCTACAACAGCTGCCGACTGAGAAGACGCTCTCGTTGGGAGTGATTGATGGGCGCAACATCTGGCGCGTTGACTTGGACGCCGCCTTAAAGACCGTGCAACAAGCGGTAGGCGCGCTCGGCGCCGAACGGATTCAGATTGCGCCCAGTTGCTCGTTGATGTTCACGCCGCACGATTTGAATCTGGAGATCGAATTAGACCGTGAATTGAGATCGTGGTTGGCGTTTGCGCGTCAAAAACTGGACGAGTTGGCGCTTCTCAAAAAAGCTGTCAGCGGGGCGGCGGAAGCGCCAGCGGAATCGTTCGCGGTCAGCCGCGAAGCGTTGGCGCATCGCCGCGCATCGGCGCGCACGCACAACCCGCAAGTGCGCGAGCGCATCGCCGCTATAGACGAATCGATGCTGCGCCGCGCGCACGATTACAGAACGCGCAAGATCACACAAGCGCGGAAATTGGCTTTGCCGCTTTTGCCGACGACGACGATCGGCTCCTTTCCGCAAACTGCCGAAGTGCGCGCGCAGCGTTCTGCGAATAAAAAAGGCGCGCTCTCGCAAGCCGCCTACGATGAATTTTTGAAAACCGAAATCGAGCGCACGATCAAGAAGCAAGAAGAGATCGGCTTGGACGTGTTGGTGCATGGCGAATTTGAACGTTCTGATATGGTGGAATATTTTGGCGAACGAATGACGGGCGTGGCTTTTACTCAAAATGGGTGGGTGCAAAGTTATGGCTCGCGCGCTGTGCGCCCGCCCATTATCTTCGGCGACGTTGCTCGCCCGGCAGCCATGACGGCGGCTTGGTCGGCGTATGCGCAATCTCTTACCGATAAACCCGTCAAAGGCATGTTGACAGGACCCGTTACAATTCTTGAGTGGTCGTTCGTGCGTGACGATCAACCGCGCGATGAGACCTGCCGTCAACTTGCCTTAGCCATCCGCGACGAGGTTCTGGATCTGGAGCGCGCCGGCATTCATATTATTCAGATTGACGAACCCGCCTTCCGCGAAGGTTTGCCTCTGCGCCGCGCCGACCAGAACTATTACCTCACCTGGGCGATCGAATGCTTTCGCCTGGCTTCCAGCGGCGTGCAAGATGAAACGCAGATCCATACGCATATGTGCTACGCCGAGTTTGACAACATTATGGAGGCGGTCGGTCACATGGATGCGGACGTGATCTCGATTGAAGCCTCGCGCTCGAAGATGGAACTGCTCGACGCCTTCAAACAATATCAATATCCCGGCGATATCGGACCGGGCATTTATGACATCCACTCGCCGAATATCCCTTCGCAAGATTCGATGGAAGCGCTTTTAGAAAGCGCCGCGAAGGTTGTGCCGCTCGATCAACTCTGGGTGAACCCCGATTGCGGCTTGAAAACTCGCCGTTGGGAAGAGGTCGTCCCGGCGCTGACGAACATGGTTCATGCCGCGCAAGCGGTCAGACAGCGATTGAAAGTATAAGAAAAGACGAATTGAGAACATCAGAGTATATGGTTCTCGAAACGATTTTCTTTTTTAGGAGTGGAACATGAAAAAATATAAATATCTTATTATTGGAAGCGGTATGACCGCCGACGCTGCCGTGCGCGGTATCCGCGAAATGGACGCCGACGGCACGATCGGTATGATCGGCGCGGAAGCCGACAAGCCGTACGCTCGCCCGCCGCTCTCGAAGGGCTTGTGGAAAGGACGCCCGCTGGAGAAGATTTGGCGCGGCACTGAAAACTTCAAAGTGGACTTGCATCTTGGCAAGAAGGCGGTGGAGCTTGATCTTGCCGCGAAACTCGTGCGCGATGAATGGGGCGAGGAATATGTTTATGAAAAACTATTGCTTGCCACAGGCGGAACACCTACGCGTTTGCCGCTCGGCGGCGACGACGTAATCTATTATCGTACGCTTGTAGATTATCAACGCCTGCGCGCGCTGACGGAGAAGGCGCATCGCTTCCTCGTCATCGGCGCTGGTTTTATCGGCTCGGAACTTGCTGCGGCGTTGAATATGAATCATAAGCAAGTCACGATGGTCTTTTTGGAAAATTCAATTGGCGAACGCGTGTATCCGCCCGACTTGTCGCAATTTTTGAGCGACGTCTATCGTCAAAAAGGCGTGGAACTGTTGGCGAACGACGGGATTGCAAATATCGAGAAGAGCGGAGACGCGTTCAAAATCCAGACGCGCAGCGGACGCACATTTGAGGTGGACGGCGTGATCGCTGGTCTTGGCGTTCGCCCGAATGTGGAGTTAGCGTCTGCCGCGGGTCTGTTAACGGAGAACGGCATTATTGTAGACGATCGCTTGCGCGCTTCTGCCGCCGATGTGTACGCCGCCGGCGACGTGGCGCGCTTTCCGCATTCCGCGCTCGGCAAATTGGCGCGGATCGAGCACGAAGATAATGCGTTGAATATGGGCAAGCAAGCTGGACGCAACATGGCGGGCGCGGATGAACCTTATACGCATGTGCCATTCTTCTATTCGGATCTGTTCGAATATGGCTATGAAGCGGTCGGCGAGTTGAGCAGTAAGATGGATGTTGTGGCAGATTGGCAGGAGCCGTTCAAGAAGGGCGTGCTCTATTACTTAAGCGACGGGCATGTGCGCGGCGTGTTGCTGTGGAATGTATGGGGTAAAGTGGAGGAAGCGTCGGCGTTGATCGCCGCGAACGGTTCGTTTGCCGCCGAAAACCTAAAAGGCAAAATTGCGTTTGAATAGCATTGTTCGATATGACGCAATAAGCGAATGGAGGCAGTTTGAGATGAACGACACAAATGACAAAAAAATTCCTGAAATTTGGGAGTGGGCGGAATATTACTGACCATGGTGTTATATTGCAGCCGTGCGCTTGCAAAAAATAGCTCCCGAATATGAAGGACGCGTGCGTTTGGTAGATAGGGCTTTCCCGCTGGAAATATACGGCGGCGGTCCGCCAGACCGCAAAGAACTTGAGCTGGAGATTTGGCTTGCGGCTCTACAAGAACCTGCGGCAGTCTTCAAACCGTTCAGCGACGACTTCCCCGTCACTACGCTGCCCGCTTTTGACGCGGCTTGGTGCGCTTTTCAACAAGGCGAGGCGGTTGGGCGTGACTTCGACTTGCGCATCCGTCGCGCGTTTTTCGCCGAAGGACGCAACATCGGTAAGCGCGAAGTCATGGTTGAGCTCGCCCGCGAAGCGAATCTAGATATGGACGATTTCACCCGCCGCTTTAATAGCGATGAGCCGCGCGCCGCTGTGTTAGCGGAAGGTAAACTCGGCAAAGAACAATTTGGCGTGCGCGGCACGCCCACCGCCATGCTGAGCGATGGCACGAAAATCCTTCATAAGATGTCGTACCCAAAGATTCAAGAGTATAAAATTGTCTCGGTTGGGAAGTTGCCCTGTTGCGGCGAAGGTTGTTACGAAGCCACGCGTGAAATGTTTGAAAAAGCGCTCGCGCATGGCGCAAAATAGAAATAGTTAACTGTCGCAAGGGAGAAATCTTGCGCAGTTGAAAAACAAAAGGATAAAAAATGGAACCGCGTTTGAATTACTCGAAAGTCGCGCCTGAAGGCGTGGAAGGTTTGAGCAAACTCGAAGGTTACGTCCGTAAATCGGGACTCGAACATAGCCTGCTTGAACTGGTTAAAATGCGCGCCTCGCAGATTAACGGTTGCGCCTATTGTCTCGATATGCACTCGAAAGACGCGCGCAACGCCGGCGAAAGCGAACAACGCCTATACGGACTTAGCGCCTGGCATGAAGCCCCGTTTTATACCGACCGCGAACGCGCCGCGCTGGCGTGGACCGAAGCCGTGACGCTGGTCAGCCAAAGCCATATTCCCGATGATGTCTATGAGGAAGCGCGTAAACACTTTAGCGAGAAAGAATTGGTGGATTTGACATACGCCGTCATCGCCATTAACTCGTGGAATCGGCTGGCGGTCAGTTTCCGTTCGCTGGCGGGCTCGTATCAACCCGACCATCCGGCGACGAAGAGAGAAGCGGCTCGCGCGTAAGATAGGAAACCTGTGTGTAATCATGACCGCTTCTTTTGAGATCGAGCCGCTCCCGCCTTTTGATTTGGAGTTGACGACGTGGACGCTTCGCCGCCGCCCCGATAACGCATTCGATCGCTGGGACGGCGCGACCTATCGCCGCGCGTTCGTCGCCGACGACGGCAAGCCTTTTGAGGCGGCGGTGACTCAACTGGGAGAAGCAGACGCCCCGCGTTTACGCGTCACGCTGACAGGTGGAGCGTTAACATCTATGACGCAGGCGACCGCTCTTACCGCGCTGGAACGTCTGCTCGGCATTCAGATTGACTTGCAAACCTTTTACGGTATGAGTAGGAAAGACGAACTGCTCAAACCGCTTGCAAATCAATTTCGAGGCATGAAACCGCCGCGTTTACTGACTCCGTTTGAGGCGTTGGTCAACGCTATCGCCTGCCAACAGTTGACGCTCACCGTAGGCATTCGCCTGCTCAACCGTCTGACTGAGACGTATGGCAAGGCTCTCGAAACAAAAGACGGCGTGGTCCACGCTTTTCCGCGCCCGCAAGATTTAGCGAACGCCGACGTGGAAGAGTTGCGCAGTATGAGTTTCAGTTACCAAAAGGCGCGCTATTTAACGAATATCTCGCGTCTGATCGTGAATGGCGAACTGAATTTGGATGAGATCGCTCAATTAGACGACGCAAAAGCCGTCGCTTGCTTGAGCGAGTTGAAAGGCGTGGGACGTTGGACGGCGGAATACGTCTTGTTGCGCGGATTGGGGCGCACGCATATTTTCCCCGCCGATGACGTTGGCGCGCGCAATAACCTGCAAAAGTGGCTGAGCCTGCCAGGTAAGATGACCTACGATAACACGCGCGACGCGTTGAGGAGTTGGGATGGATTCGGCGGGCTGATCTATTTTCATCTGTTGCTGAAAAGTTTGAAAGAGAAAGAAGTGATCGGAGGCTGAGATGTTAAAAATAAAACGCGTATATGAAGCCGCTGAAAAAAGCGACGGAACCCGCTTTCTGGTTGAACGTTTATGGCCCCGCGGGATGAAGAAAGAAGCGCTAAAAATGAAAGTCTGGCTGAAGAACGTCGCGCCTAGCGCCGACTTGCGGAATTGGTTCGCGCACGACCCGCTTAAATGGCCCGAGTTTCAAAAACGTTATCAGGCTGAACTAAAAGCCAACGAAGCGGAATGGCAGCCTATCCTCGACGCCGCTAAAGAAGGCGACGTTACCTTGCTCTACAGCGCGCACGACACTGAACATAATAACGCGCTGGTTCTCCAGTCGTTTTTAGAAAAGCGCCTAAAGAAATGACCGCGCTCGCCGCAGCAAGGCTATAAAACTGTTAAAGGCGGCTTCGCAAAAGCGCATTGCCGTTTTAAAAAAATACACCCAAAGGAGACATACCCATGTCTGAAGGCACAACTACGTTAGATGTACGTCAAATCCCCCCGCGCGAACGTCACCCGAAGATCTTCCAAACTTTCGACGCGTTGAAGGAAGGCGAGTTCTTCACTCTCGTTAACGACCACGACCCGAAGCCGCTCTTCTATCAATTCTCGCACGAACGCGGCGGGATGTTTGGTTGGGAGTACCTCGAGGAAGGTCCTGAAGTTTGGCAAGTAAAAATCAGCCGCGTTGCATCCGCTTAAGCGGCGAAACAAATTACAGATAAACGTCCCGAAGGCTTTTTCGACGGCCTTCGGGACGTTTAACAGAAAGCGAACGATCATGGTTTTAAACCATAACCTAACTAAAGAAACGCAACGGAAGAAAGCCGAGCGTTTCCTTGAACTGCATCACGGCGAACGTATATTAGTCTTGCCCAACGCTTGGGATGTCGCTTCCGCCAAGGTCTTTGAACGAGCAGGATTTAACGCCATTGCTACGACCAGCGCGGGCATTGCAAACGCGAACGGGTATCCCGACGGTGAACGGATGAGCCGCGCTGAAATGCTGGAAGCGATTAGACGCATTGCGCAGATGACCGCGCTGCCTGTTACTGCCGATATGGAGGAAGGTTTCGGCGCCGCGCCGCAACAGGTCGCTGAGACCGCGCGTCTGACGCTCGAAATGGGCGCGGTGGGCATTAATCTCGAAGACGGCACGCGCGATGAGGCGCATCCGTTGACCGAGATTCCTTTGCAAGCGGAGAAGATCAAAGCCGCGCGTCAGGCAGCGGATGCGTACGACATTCCGCTGGTCATCAATGCGCGCGTAGATGTGTACGAGAAAGCCGGGGGCGATCATAAGGACTTTTTGGCTGAGGCGATCCGGCGCGGGAACGTGTATCGCGAGGCGGGCGCGGATTGTATTTTTATGATTAGTGTGGATAATAGAGAGACGATCGCTCAACTGGCGCGCGAAATCGCCGCGCCGCTAAACGTTCTCGCTCGGCGCGGCAGCCCGACCATCGCCGAATTGCAACAGCTTGGCGTGGCGCGCGTCACCTTCGGCTCGATTCCCATGCGCGCAGCGATGACTTTGACGAAGCGCATCGCCGAAGAGATCGCGCAGCATGGAACGTATGGCTTTGCGGAAGATATTTTGACCTATGGCGAAGCGAACGCCTATTTTGAAAAGTAAGCGAACGACTAACGATATAATGAACGGAGTAGAAAACGAAAATGAAACTTCATGACGATCTGGAAGACACAGACTATCAGGCTGCGATGGAACTTCGCACGCGGAATATATCGGACGAGCAGTTTAAGAAATTTGAAGGATATGCCGCCGAGATTTTTTCCGCTTTTGGGCTAGACTTGAACACGTCTGCCACCAAAGACACGCCGCATCGCTTCATCAAAGCGCTCTTCGATTCAACCGAAGGCTACGATGGCGACCCAAAGGTGTTGCGCGTCTTTGATACGGAATGCCGCGGCGAGCCGGATTGCCGCTTGAGTCAAGTTATCGAGGGACCGATCCCCTTCTTCGCATTGTGCGAACATCACGCGCTTCCGTTTTACGGAAAGGCATACGTCGGCTACATCGCGCACGAGAATATCATCGGCATCTCCAAACTGACTCGTTTGGTGCGCATCTTTGGGAAACGTTTCTCGGTGCAAGAGCGCATCGGGCAGCAAATTGCGGACGCGCTCGACACGATGCTCCACCCGCATGGAGCGGCGGTGTATCTCGAAGCGCATCACCTGTGTATGGAAATGCGCGGCGTGCGCGAAATTTCGCCAATCACGCGCACGACCGTTTGGCGCGGGCATTACGCCGACGACCCAATGCTGCGTTCAGAATTCTTCACGGCATGCGGTTTGCAAAGGAACGAACGATAACCTTACATACGAAGGAGATTAAGACAATGAAAACGTTTCAGTTAATGGAGAATTTGAAATTCGGAGATAAAGACCCTCATGCTGAGCCTTTTCACGCTGACCGAGAAGGGCGCGCGATCCTCTTCACGCTCAAGCCGGGGCAGACCATCCGCGAACATAACGCGCCGAGTACGCCGGTTTTTCTGGTCATCCTCAAGGGCGTGGGCGTTTTCTCCGGCGGAGACGGCGTGGAGCATACTTGCGGACCCAACACGCTGTTAGTATTCGATGCGGGCGAGAATCACATCGTCCGCGCGATTGACGAATTAATCTTTGTGGGCGTGTTGCACGGCTCGCCGCTCGCTCAAAAATAACCCCCAAGCGTAGTTGAGGAAAATAACTTCAGGCGTTAGCGATATGAATTTTGAACGTGAATTTCCCGGCCCAAATTATGGATATCTCCTTGAACTGTACGACCGTTATCGGGCGAATCCCGAGGCGGTAGACGAATCGACTCGTCGCTTATTTCGGCAGTGGTCGCCGCCGTCCACTGCTCCGGCGTTAACGATTGAAGCCGGAATTGACCTGCGTAAAGTGGCTGGCGTTGTGAATGCAGCGCAGGCGATTCGTTCGCGCGGTTACTTAGCCGCGCGGCTCGACCCGTTGAGCGATCGTCCCACAGCGATTGACCCGTCTCTGACGCTGGAATTCCACGATTTAACTGCAGACGATCTCGCGCAACTGCCAGCCAGTTTGGCGCGGTTGCCCAGCGGCGCGGCGGCGGAAGACGCCGCGCAAGCGCTCTCATTTTTACGTTCGATCTATTGCGACTCGATCGGCTATGACTATGGTCATATCCGTAACGCGGAAGAGCGTAATTGGTTGTTGCAAGCCGCCGAAACCGGGCGTTTCCGTCCGCCGATGCAGGCGGAACATCAAACGCGACTGCTCAACCGCCTCAGTCAAGTCGAAGCCTTCGAACTTTTTATCAACCGCATCTATCCGGGCAAGACGCGCTTTTCCATCGAGGGACTCGATATGCTCGTTCCCATGCTCGATGAATTGATCGGCGAGGCGGCGCGCCAGAATGTCCGCGTAGCGTTGATTGGTATGGCGCATCGCGGGCGGTTGAACGTGCTGGCGCACATCTTGCAAAAACCCTATGAGCAAATTTTGGCGGAATTCAGAGACCCGAAAGATCGCTCGCGAACGTGGGATGAATTGGGCTGGACCGGCGACGTGAAATATCATGCGGGTGCGTACAAGTCGCTGTCGGAAGCGGGACACGTTGAGCTGATGGTGCGCATGCCTGCCAACCCGAGTCATCTCGAATTGATTGACCCTGTTGTGCAAGGTATGTCTCGCGCGGCGAACAGCAAAGTGGATGAGCCCGGCGCGCCGATCTTATTGGAGAGCGAATCGTTGCCGATTCTGATTCATGGCGACGCGTCGTTCATTGGTCAAGGCATCGTCGCCGAAACGTTGAATCTCTCTCAACTTGCGGCGTATTCGACCGGTGGAAGCCTGCACATTATCGCCAATAACCAACTCGGCTTTACTGCGATCGAGCGAGAATCGCGCAGTAGTTTGCATGCCAGTGATTTGGCGAAAGGCTTTGAAATCCCCGTGGTCCACGTTAATGCCGACGAGCCGGAAGCATGCTTCGAGGCGGCTTATACCGCTATGGCGTATCGTCAGAAATTCCATAAAGATTTCGTCATTGATCTGATCGGCTATCGTCGTCATGGGCATAACGAAGGAGACGAGCCGCGCTTTACGCAACCGCTGATGTACCGCGAAATTGACGCGTTATCTTCCGTTAGAAAATTGTGGGCAGATAAATTGGAGCGCGATGGAACGCTCCAAGCGGATGAAGCGGAGAGGACCCTGCAAAAATATCTGAACGATTTGCAGGAAATTAATCAAAAATTGGATGCGGAGCGTATGTTGCAAGAACCTCTCCCGACCCCGCCTCCGCCCAAAGCCGCGCAGAAAACGTATACCGCCGTTCCGCTCGAACGATTGCGGGAGTTGAACGCGGCTCTGCGTGCGTTTCCCGATAGTTTTCAACCCAACTCAAAATTAGCGCGCGCCGCTGAAAAACACCTCCAGATCTTAAACGACCCCGATGCGCCCAGCGTAGATTGGGCGGCTGCCGAGGAATTAGCCTTTGCCTCCATTTTGGAAGAAGGCATTGCGATTCGTATGACCGGGCAGGATACCGCGCGCGGCACGTTTAGCCAGCGTCACGCTGTGTTTTACGATGCGGAGACGAATCAAAGTTACACACCGTTGCAAGTCATCCCGCAAGCGAAAGCTTCGTTTGAGATTCATAACACGCCCGTCAGCGAAGCGGGACCGGTCGGTTTTGAGATCGGCTACAACATCCAAGCGCCAGAGCGCTTCGTCCTTTGGGAAGCGCAATACGGAGACTTTGCCAATAATATTCAAACTGTGGCGGACGAGCTGCTGTTTTCGGGACGCGCAAAATGGGGTTGGACGCCTTCTTTGGCGTTGCTCTTGCCGCACGGCAACGAAGGCATGGGACCCGATCATTCGTCGGCGCGCATCGAGCGCTTCCTAGATTTAGCGGCGGCGGGAAATATGCGTGTCGCCATCCCGACCACAGCCGCGCAATACTTTCACTTGCTGCGTCGTCAGGCGTTGCTATTAAAAACCGATCCACTGCCGCTGGTCATCTTCACGCCCAAAGGCTTCTTGCGGCATCCGCTTTCGGCTTCCGCGCCGAAGCAACTCGCACAGAGCGGCTGGCAACCGCTGCTGGAAGAAGCCGTGCCGAAGCGAAAAGATAAGGCGGTCAAAACGCTGATCCTCTGCAGCGGTAGAGTCTACTTTGACCTAGTTGGCGACGAAGGCTGGACGGATAGCGGCAAGACTACCGCATTGGTGAAATTAGAACAACTATATCCTTTCCCTTTGCAAACCTTGGAAGAATTGCTAAGCAGGTTTACGATGTTAGAGAAGGTCGTCTGGCTGCAAGAAGAGCCGCTGAACATGGGCGCGTGGGATTTCATCCGCCCGCGGTTGCGGCAGTTGCTGGGCGAACGCGCTCCGCTGTATTACGTTGGGCGTCCGGAAAGCTCGAGTCCCGCCGAAGGCTCGTCTACGTTGTACCGAATTAATCAAAAAGCGCTGATCCAGCGCGCGCTCAATATCGAAGAACGGGCGCATATCCAAAGCGTAAGCATTGAAAGAGGTTGATCTATGACGATCCAAATTATTGTGCCTGAACTGGGAGAATCGGTCATCGAGGCGACTGTGCGCCGCTGGCTAAAAAAAGAAGGCGACTTTGTCGAGGCGGGCGAAGCGCTCGTTGAGTTGGAGACGGATAAAGTCAATTTGGAGGTTGGGGCGAAGGCATCGGGCGTGCTGGCAAAGATCAACGCCAGCGAAGGGCAGGATGTGAAAGTGGGCGATTCGCTCGGAACGATTAACGAGAACGCTAAACAGCCTGCGTCGCAGCCTGCGACTTCGCCGACTCTCGCCGCGGCAGAGATCGCTCTCGCGCCGGGAAAAGAACCGATGACTCAATCGCAAGCGCCGCTTGTGACGCCTGTCGCTGCGCGTTTTGCACGCGAACAAAGCGTGGACCCGGCGCAAGTGAGCGGTACAGGTCCCGAAGGACGGGTGACAAAATCGGATGTGGAGCGTTTTGTCCAACAACAAAATGTAGTTGCACGCGAAGAAACGAAAACGCTTGCGCCGCCGCTTCCAACGGCGATCGTCGAGCTGACGGCGCGCCGGGAAGAGCGCGAGCGTATGTCGCGCAGGCGGCGCACGATTGCGCAGCGTCTGCTTGAAGCCAGCCAATCGACCGCAATGCTGACCACGTTTAACGAAGTGGATGTGAGCGCTATGATGGATTTACGCCGTCGCCGCAATGAAGCGTTTCAAGCGCGATACGGCGTGAAGTTAGGCGTCACGTCTTTCTTTGTGAAAGCGAGCGTCAGCGCGCTGAAGGCGTTCCCGCGGCTCAACGCGGAAATTCAAGGCGATGAAATTCTGCTGAAATACTATTACGATGTCGGCGTAGCGGTCGGCTCGGAAGAGGGTTTGGTCGTCCCAGTGATTCGCGACGCGGATCGCCTCTCATTTGCCCAGATCGAAAAGCAAATTAAGGAATTTTCCGTAAAGACGAATCAGGGCGCGCTGACGGTGGAAGATTTGCGCGGCGGGACGTTCACGGTGACGAACGGCGGCGTGTTCGGGTCGCTGCTCAGCACGCCGATTCTCAACCAGCCACAGGTGGGCATCTTGGGCTTGCATAAAGTGGAAGAACGTCCGATCGTTATAAACGGTCAGATCGCAGCGCACCCGATGATGTATCTGGCGCTGAGTTACGATCACCGCATCGTAGACGGGCGCGAAGCCGTTCAATTTTTAGTCCATATCAAAGAATTGATCGAAGATCCGGAACGCTTGTTGTTAGAAGGCTAGACGGGCGCGGACGACGAATGTCGCTTTGAGGAGGAGACTCTTCAAGGCGGCATTGTTTTTTAATGCCCGCCATATCTTCAATCACATTGAGAATCGTTCTCAACGCATCCATCTATTAAGTTCCCATGCCTATCTAGAATTTCATTGGAACAATCGGTATACTGCCCCGGCTGTTGAAAAGAGATTTTAAGACGCATGACGATGTTCCTTCCGCGCATACGCGCGATTCGGTACGCTCACATTATATTGCTGCTTCTGCTGATAGCCGGCGCGGCGTTGCCTGTCCGCGCCCAAACGCTTCCCGTTTGGGAAACAGCGCAGCAAATGCGCGACTTCGCATTTCAGGCGCAGAATGAGTTGTACGCCGCTGCGCGCGCCGACGATCCCGTAGCGCAGCGACAAGCCGCCGCCGATCTGCTGGACAAAGCAGCGCAGGCGTACATGATGGAGTTGCAGCCTGCATTTAAACGATCCGCATCTGAAATCGACGCGCAGATTACAGACTCGCTGGCGCGCGCCCGAAGCGCCGCGTTAGATGGAGATGCCGCCGCCCTCGCTATTGCGCGCGGACATTTGTGGACGGCGTTATTGCGCGGCGGCGAAGCGTTGACCTTATCCGCGTTGGCGGCGGGAGACGTCGCCTCTGCAGCTGAATGGTTGAAAGTGCGCGAGTACCGCGAGTCGACTCGCGTCAGCCGTGTGGACGATTCCTCAGCGCAAGCGCTTGCCGCCGTCGCTGAGGGGCGACTCACGACGGACGCCGCTGTGCAGATCGTCTCAAACGACTTGCGCGACGCGTACTTCTTCCGCTTGCGTGATTCGCTCGCGCAGATCGAAGCCGCCGCCGAGAAGAATTTCTCCACCCGCGCCGCCGAATGGAGCGGGTTAGCATCGGGCTACTTCTCTATCTTGCAATCAGATATAAGCGAGAAACTCGGCGCCGATGCCGACGCTGCCTTGCGGCGTTCGTTCGCCGCGCTCGAATCTGCCGCGTTGAACGAAGATTGGTCGGCGCTGAGATCGCAGGTCGTTTCTATCCGCGCGTTACTGAGCGACTATCAACCCGTTGAGTTAACCTCCACCGAGGTCGCCAAGCGCGGACAGTTGCTGTATCTCTTTACCGATTTGATCTATATCGAATACAAAAGCGGCGTGCGCGGCGGCGAGATCGTCATCCCGATTGAATATCAAGAAACGATCACATTTCATAAGCAAGCCGCCGCTGTTTTTGAGGAAGTGCGTCCGCACATTGCCGCTGTAGATGCCGCCGCAGCGGCGCGCTTCGAAACGCTGCTGAATGAAATTAACGCAGTCATCGTTAAGCGCGGCGAACCCAACGACATGAAAATCCTGGTGGATGAAGCGTTGGAGATCGTTGAGACCACGCTCGGCGCGCGCGCCGACGCCAGCGACGCGGCTGCCTCGTTCACCATTCTCGACACGTTGATTCGCGATATGCTGAACGCTGTGCGCGAAGGACGTTATACGGATGCTGAGAGCGCGCGCATCGAAGCCTACGCCATCTTTGAAAGCGGACCCGAAAAGCGCCTAAAGAACCGCGCTCCTGTCCTTTCGCGCGAGTTGGAAGGTTTGTTCTGGGAAGGCGCCGATGGTCAAAAAGGTCTGGCGACGTTGATCGCTGAACGGGCTTCCGCTGAGGAGATCGCCTCGCGCGCCGCGAAACTGACCGAGAAACTAAACGAAGCCGAAAATTTCCTTTCAGCCGGCATGAATTCATTCTTAGCCGTCGTCAATAGCATGGTTATTATCCTGCGTGAAGGTTTGGAAGCTGTGCTGATTCTTGGCGCCATCCTCGGCTATTTAAGCGCCACGAAAAGCCCGTATAAATTCAGTCTGTGGGTGTACGCCGGCGCCGGCGCGGCGATTGTTCTGAGCGTGTTGACATGGTGGTTAGCGCAAAGTCTTATCACGATCACGGTCGCGCAACGCGAGCTTATCGAAGGCGTCGCCAGTTTGACAGCGGTAGTCGTTTTGTTCTACGTCACGAACTGGTTGTTTGAAAAAGTATACGTTGTGGATTGGATCGCCTACGTCAAAGAACAAGTTGGCAAAGCCCTTAATAGCGGCTCCGCGCTGGCGCTGGCTGGCTTGGGATTTACAGTCGTCTTCCGCGAAGGATTCGAGACCGTGCTGTTCTATCAAGCGTTGTCCTTCGATGCGGACGCGAATTCGATCTGGCTGGGATTCGCGCTCGGCAGCGTCATTATTTTTGCGATCGCTTATGCCATCCTTAAATTAAGCAAACGTCTGCCCCTTAAGCCGTTCTTTGCCGCCACAGGACTGTTGCTTATGCTGTTGGCGTTCAACTTTACCGGCGCGGGCGTACGCGGCTTGCAAGAAGCAGGCTTGGTCTCGGCTCATTTATCAACTTGGATTCCAGAAAATTTGATTTTGATGAATCTCTTCGGCATTTATCCTACGCTTGAGACAACGTTCGCGCAAATTTTATTTTTGTTATTGATTGCCGCTACATTTGGTTATAGTCTGTGGCGCAAGAGAAGACTCTTACCTTCGCCTGAAGGAAGAAAAAACCGATTCGAAGGAGAAAAGCACGAATGAAGAAAAAATGGATCACATCTCTCATTGGGATTCTGACCCTTAGCGCCTTGCTCGCCGCATGCGCGCCTCAAACCGCCCCCACGACGGATGCCGCTCCCCAAGCGCCTGTCGCTTCTCAAGCCGATTTGAGCGCGGTCAAAGCCTATGCGATCGATCAAGCGACGCAGATGAAAGACGCCGCCGCTTCTTTACGCGCCGGCGCGGAACAGTACTACGCCGCTATCGCCCAAATTAAAGCCGATCATCCCAATGCTAACCCGTACGAATATTTATGGGAAAACCACCCGCAAGCCGCCAAAACTCTGTTGGAGAAAATGCGCGCCGACTGGCTCGAATCGCACGCCCATTATGAATTGAATGAAGGCATTATCGGCGGCACGCCTGCGCTGGCGTATTACGACGGCTGGCTGGATGCCGCTCCTTCCGCCGATGAAGACCCCGAGGAAGCCATCCAGTGGACGCTTAAACTGGCGAATGGCGCGACGCTCGAAAGCCCCGGCAACTTATATCACAGCCTGACCGAGCCGATCCTATATGGCACGCTGGATAAATACGTCGGCTTGCCGGTGGACTTGAACGGCGATGGCGCGACCGGCGTGAGCGAAAGTCTGCCGGAAGCTGAAATTTTGCTCGCCTCTACGCAAGCGTTAGACGAAGCTTCAGCGCAAACATTGGCAGCCATCAACGCCTGGCAGCCGACCCTCGAAGACGCTTTTATGGCGATGGTGACCATGATCCCCACGATGAACGAATATTTTGAACAGTGGAAATTATCCACTTTTATCGCTGGCAACGACTTTGAACAGATTGGATTCGTTGCCGCAAGCCGTTTGGTAGATGTTAACGGCATTTTGAGCGGTTTGGGCGTCGCCTACGACAACATCCGCCCGGTAGTTGGCTCCGCAGACGCCGCATTAGACGCGCAGATCCATGCCGGCTTCGCCGACCTAACAACCTATGTCGCCGACCTGTACGCTAAAGAGCAATCTGGAACGGTCTTCTCGCCTGAGGAAGCCGATGCGTTTGGCGTGGAGGCGCAATCGAAAGCCACCGCGCTCGCTGCGTTAGTCGCGCAAGCCGCCGTCAAAACGAACATCACGCTCAACCTCGACGCTCCAAGTTGGGAGCCCGCTTCCGCGCCTGTTGTGACGGCGAACGCTCCTGCGCCTGCGCCGATCGAGTGATCGGCAGAACGCGATGACGCATTCCTTTTGCGGAGAATTAATCGTATGATTACAAACGCAACCGCCAAATCCCGACCGTCCGCTCGCAGTCGTGTGCAAACGCCCGCTGCGCGCGCGGTCCGTCGTCATCTATTGCCGTTTATGGCGTCTTTTGCCGTTTCGCTCATCAGCGGATTGTTCTACTATCTTGTGCCGCACGCTTGGAATTGGAGCGCTTCGCAGAGCGCTTTATGGATTCATCTTGTCGTTGGCGCGCTCGGCTTCTATTTCCTGATCCCCTATGTAATCTTTCATCACGCGAAGAAGAACGAGCCGACGCTGAATATTGTCTTCTTCTGGCGCGCTTTCCGCCGCCGTGAGCATGAATCGGGCTGGTCGTATCAACAGCGTATTTTCGGACACATTCTAAATTGGACGCTGGCGTTGCTTGGCTTAAGCGGTTTTATGCTCATCATTCCCAGCGTCCTATGGGTGAGCGGCGTGGTGTGGATGGCGGGCTATCCTGCTTATCGCATCGCTAATCTGGCGCATTTGGGTCTGGCTTTGCTGGCGAGCGCGTTCATTGGCTTTCATGTGGCGCGTCAACGCAAGCGCAAGCGCATTCATCCATGAGAACCAAGCCGGTCCGATATTTGCTCGTCGGTGGGGCGCTAACCGCTCTGGCGTTTCTGTTCGCTGTCTTTGTGATTCCCAAGCCGCAGGGCGATGGGCTGAATCTCGGCTCCGACGTTCCCTTCTACTCTTTGCCGTGGGGCGATAATCCTTTCGCCCCCGGCAATCTTAAAACTGCCGACGGAAAAATGCTCGACGGTTCGAGCGTCCTCTCGGCTGAATTTTGCGCGCAATGTCATCAGTCTGAGTACCGCGAATGGATCAGTTCTATTCATTCGGTCACAGGTCCCGACATCCTTTATGAAACTGCCATAGACAATAATGAACTGGCGCACAAGAATCGCCTTGGCACGGAGAAGATTCGCTGGTGCGATTCGTGCCATGAGCCCGTCAATTTGCTGATGGGCGAAGTTAATCCGTTGGCGGTTGTAGGTCCTAGCAAAGCGACGGCGGAAGGCACGACTTGCGTGATCTGTCATACTGCCGTACACGCCGATCCGCTGGCGGGCAACGGCGCGCTTACGCTCGATATTAACAACCTCAACCGGTATAACGAAGCCCTGATCATGGCGGCGCCCGCCGAACACGCCCGCGCCATGCAATCGAAAACGCATAACCCGCTGATGAGCAGTTCCGATTTCTGCGGCGCCTGCCATACAGAAATTCGTCCCGTCGAGATCAACGGCGGCGAACCGCTCGACTTGCAAAATACCTACGAAGAATGGCAGAACAGCGAATATGCCGAACGCGGCATTCAATGCCAGGATTGTCACATGCATCCCGACCCTGCCGCGTATATTAACGAATTAAACGAAACGGGCAAAATTCCCAAACGCGTTGTCTCGCATCGTTTTGTAGGAGTTAACTATCTGTTGACCGATTCCGATCTGCCCTCAAACTTGGTAACTTACCTGCGCGGCGGACTTCCACCCGGCGGTATTCCGATCGACGAATGGAAAGCCGATCTGCTTGAACAGCGCCGCCTCACGCTTGATCTGCTGCAAACGGCGGCAGAATTGAGCGTTTCGGCGCCGCGACAGGTCGTTCTCGGTTCTGAGGCGACGTTGAATGTCACTATCGCCAACACGGGCGCCGCTCACAATCTGCCGACCGGCGCGCTCGATCAGCGGCATATCTGGCTTGAAGTTAAAGCGACCGACGCGCGCGGCGCGCTCGTCTATCATAGCGGTTGGTTCGATGAGAAGACCGGTAAAATTGACCCCAACGCGGTTATCTACCTCAAAGTGATGACTGACGCCAACGACGAGATCATCTATAAACATATTCTCTTCGCAGTCAGGCAATATACCTTCACGCGCGACCCAATTCCCGCGAATGGGAGCGACACGATCCCTTATACGTTTACTGTTCCCGCCGATGCGCAAGGTCCGCTGACGGTCGAGACTACGCTGTGGTATCGCCTTGCCTTGCAGGAATTTGTCGCCTATAGCCTCAACCTCGACCTCATCGTTCCCCCTGTGATGATGGAGCGGAACACGACGGAAATTTTAATAAACCCCTAACTGCGCGATCTTAAAACGAACATGGTGATCTCCTTTGTCTAGAGACCACCATACATAAGAAGAACGCCCCGCTTATTTTGTAGTGCCGAGGGGGAGATTCGGACTCCCGACCAAGGGCTTATGAGTTAGAAACACAATAGACAATAATTTTTGCCCATATATGCGCGGAAAACTTTACCTTGTCCAACACTCTTGCCCATATATGGCGATTTTTTGGAATAATTATCACTTTGATAATCCCCTGCACATGAAAGTGCAAGTGTAAGGATGTTAAAACAGGCTGCGGATTTCGTCAAGTTTCGGATATTTGAATTTGTTTTTTATCGGCGTCTCCCTTCATCCTACTTGACGTTGCCGCAAGACAAACGTGAGAATATCGCCAGATTGACGCGGGGGCTTTGACAGATTCTTGTTATAGTACGGCTATTACGAGTCGCAAAAATCTGGCGAACAGACTTGTGCCTTGTTGTATAATCCACCCATCGTTCCTCATTTACAGATTGCAAAGCGAGGGCTGGCGTCATGGTGAAGCAAAACGATAAACCCGACGGGGGGAATCATTTTTGGGCAGGCTACGGCTGGCAGGTGCTGGTGGTGGTTCCGCTACTGGCAGCAATTCTGCTGTCCCTTTTCTTCTTGTTTTTCGGCTGCGATGAGACTCTGCTTCAGACGAATATCCTGGTTGTGGCGGCTTGGCTTCTTTTAGTTCTTTTCGCGTTTTGGCGCCGACCACACGGGGAGTTTTGGAGGGCTTACCGCTGGATCATCGCTCCTGCTGTTCTCATCCTGCTGTTTCTTATTGACACATCTTGGGCGCAGTCGGCGCTTTCTACATCAAGTGTAATAAAAAGCGAGATTAAGGCAACCTCGCCAGATATTTTTCAAATTCATGCAGAATATCCTCGTCAAATTCCTTTTGATGGCGCTGAACTATCGGAAATCCGTTTGTGGGTCACCGGGATAGTAAATTGTGTTGACTTGGAAGTTTCTGCCGATGGACTTCTCTTTGCCATCAAGCCATCCTCTGATGAGTCTTTGGCGTGGAGCGATAAACTTACTCTAAAATTTGACCAGGCAACGACTGCAAAAGCTTTATTGGTGCAATCCTCTAAATCGCTGGAAACGGATTCTCAATCTGTTCAGTTAAATCTGGCTTACAGTGGAAAACAATTGGAAACAAAGGGTTGGAAAATATTTATGGAAAGCAAACGCGATTCTCAAATCCGCAGTTGGAAAACAAACTTTCTAAACACGGGCGGTACGCTTGTTTCCCTAATCACCGCGATATTCGTGGGAATTAAACAATTGGAGGAGGAAAAGAAACGGCAAAGGGCGGAACAAGTCAAACAAGCTATCGCCACCTTCGATGCCGATGCAAGAAGCGATTTTGCAAAAATGGTGGAAGAGCATCTGAACTTGACTGCTGACAGGGATGAGTGGGATAAAGCCCTGCAAGATCAATTCAGAAACAAATATTCTTCATTACTCAAGAACGACCTATGGTTTGTCATCGCAGGGGAAACTCTCGACGAAATAAGAAACTGTGTTGATCACTGCAGCCAAGTGTGTATGAGAATATTCGATGGCGGAAAAGGAAATCTGATTCTCCCATTGGAACAACTACAATCCGCACTCCAAACAGATGAAAATGCTCCTCGCGCACTCCTTATCATGCTCAAAGAATATCCCGTCAGCATCGAAATTGCCAAACAGATCGTCAGCGCCTTTTCGCCTGACCTCAAGAGGAAAATTGTTTCCGAAAATGCAAACGAGTTTCCAGATCAAATTCGTATCCTCAGGCTTGAGTTGGACTTTCCAGACTTGGACAGTTTCCCTCTGCAGAGGCAATTTCCATTTTATGCAAAACCGCATACTTCTGAAGAAAGTTTGACCGCCTGGCTGAGGGCCCGAGAACTGGATTACTCTCCTTTTGCAGACGCTGATAGCCCGTTTGATTCTGTCTCGAATAAACTGCTCTTAATAGACTCGGTGGCGCCGGGCTTTACGTTGCAGTTATCCAATCTTCAAAATACGACTTTTGAATTTGCAATTTCATGGGACGCCGGCGCGGCGTTGTTCGAATATTGCAAATCTTTTCAATCTGCCGTCAAGATCAAGGAAGAAACGTTTTTTATCGCCATCGCCCCAAGCCTAATAGAAGATCACGGCATGGATCAGCCTCGTAAACTATATCTCCACGCATTGGCAGAGCAGTGGATATGGTCATTGGCAGAAACGCCGGCGTTGCTATACTCGTTAAAAGATGAACACCGCGATCTGGCAGGACGACTGCTTCGCTGGCACGATCTTTCCCCGTCAATCACAGCCAATAAAATTGAAGGACGCGCCAAGCATTTTAAAGCGGAGATAAAAAATCAAACAGCCTTTTTGTTGAGGATCAAAGAGTGGCTAGCTATGGTTGGTTCAGACGATCTTCGGATGGAAGAAACCAATGCCCTCATTGGACTTAGACCATTACCTAAACAAAATACTCTATTCCTGATTTCAACCATTGATCTTAATCCGCATGTGGACAGTCAAATATCTACCAGCCTGCACGAAAAACTTGGCGAAGAATCCGACTGGCTGAGCGTCCATGACAGCCAGCAGACTCACTTTCAGATAGGCAATAAGAGCCCACTACTTGTGCCACAGAATAGCCTGGTTACGCAATGTAATAATAGAATAAGAATATGTTCTCAAAACAAGGTTGACGCATTTAATTTTCTGTTTGCCCCTCACAATGAAGAAGAACCCGCCGAGAATATTTTGGCTCGTAAAGCCGCTGGCTCTCCCGGCAGAATGGTAAGATTGGGGCAAAAGTTGCTGTTACAACACATGGAAAAATACTCACCTCATGAAGACCTGCATATCGAAGACCTAGAAGCGCTCCAAGCATGAAAAACGAACTATCTGTCGAATCCCTCTTCACAACGCTCAAAGCGGAAAACGAGCCCTGGCTGGGCGATGTGTTCGTTTCCCTGCCTGTTTTCGAACGTCTCCAGGAAGAACATTCGACCATCTTGTATGGTGAACCGGGAAGCGGCAAGACGGCAATGCTTCTAGAGTTGAGAAGACGGCAAAAGGAAAACATTTTTACCGTAGCGTGGCGACCAGAACCAATTCTTGAAGCGCCTGCCACAGGAACCGCGCTCGCTCAACAGTCCATAAATCAGGCTTTGCAGACTTGTGTAGAGAATTTAGTTTTGGAGGGCAACCTGCCGCAACGGTTGGGGGAACCTTCAAGGGATATCGGATCCGCTTTGCAGTGGTTTTTGCACAATCATCTTCCCTTCGAGGCTGGCTTCTACATTCAGAATCAGGCAAATCGTCTTTCACAGGATGACTTGCAATGGTATCTGAAGTTGCTGGAACAACCGCTATCCCTGATCGTCAAGAATCAAACCAGTTTAAAAGATCAACTGCGTCTTTTGTTGATGGTTTTACGGGCGGCAAAGTATGAACGCCTGTGGCTGATGGTGGATGGACTCGAACGATGGACTCCGCGTCAGACGGGCGAACAGATCGAGGCGGCGTTAGAAGCGGTTTTGTCCACGCTGGTTTTCTTCGACCTGCCGGATATCGCATTCAAGTTCTTCATCCCCACCTCGCTCAAGAATATCCTGCATAAAACCAGCGGCGTGGAGCGTCACCGCTCCAGCGAGGCGAACTTGACATGGTCGGCGGAGGCGTTGCAAGGGATTGCGGAAAAACGCCTGGGATGTGCGCTTTCCGCTAAAAAAGCATCGTTGGATTCCCTGTGCGATGGAGATGAGTTTCTGAATTGGCTGAAAGAATACGGCGGAACCTCTCCCCGCGCCTGGCTTGGGTTTACCGCACCACTCGTAGCAACATATCAAAAACACGGTAAACGGCTAACTTCTGCCCAAACCCGCGAGTTTATTCGCGAACATCCCGCCCCACTGCGCCTCCGCCATGAACGCAGCGAAGTCTGGCTGGGAGAAAAACGCATCGTTAGCAATTCGGCGCTGGAATTTCGCGTATTGGAGTATCTTGCCGCCCGCCCGGAAAAATTAGCCTCGTTGGAAGAGTTATATTATTATGCCTACAAAGAGTTGAGCGCGCCTCCAGACAAAGGCGACCCAGCCTGGTCTGCCCCTGATACATGGCGCGGAGCGATGGATAACGTGCTGATGAGAATTAGGCAAAAGATCGAGCCGGATCCCAAAACTCCGCGTTATTTGGTTACGCGTCATGGGAAAGGGGTGGAATTGCTTCACCATGAGCTGTGAGAAAATTGTGAGAAAACTACTAGATGGTTGGAAGACAAGCCGTATAAGCGGGGTTACAATCTGGGCGTCAAATCAATCTGTATACGCAAATATCGGAAAGGAAGTTCCCTCTTCATTAAATAAGGGAAAGTTGTGAATATGGAACCTGCCGTAAGAGGGCTTTCCGCCTTCGGATTCGCGTTCGACCCCTTCGAATATCTGGACAGCACAAAAGATGTGCATCTGCAAGAGTACCTGATCATCCCCAAAGCGGTGGAGATCGCCCTCTCGGATCAGCCCGTTGCCATCCTTGCCCAGCCGGGCGGCGGCAAGAGCGCGCTAAGAATCTACACGGAGAATTTCTACAAAGAGAGCCGCGGCATTCGTTTTCCCGTCACGTACGTCCCCGATGATTATTCGACGGAAAACGATTTTCATTTTAAAGGGATCACAAAATCTCTGGCAAGCGCCGCGTTCATGTACCTGGCGTCTTATCCCGATCTTTTTTTTGCTTTAAGTCCTACCGATAAGCAAAAATTAAAAAGATTACTACTGGAACTGCCTCTTGGCCTCGACTTTAACTTACAGACCCTGCGCGACTCCCGCTTCCTTTCGGACCTCGAGCGGACTCTTGGATCCCCAGCCTTTTCCAACCTCCCCCGGCTGGACCGCGCCCACCATCAACTCGCTCATGAACTGGATGATGAATCTCCTGCCCAATCTCAGCCATTAGACGACGACTTCGCATTGCTCAACAATGTTTTCGGCGCAAGATCCATCCACATTCTGGTAGACGGGCTGGATGGCTTCATCGAAACCCAATCGCCACAAGCATTACTGGCTTGGATAGAACCCCTGCTGAGTACATTGGAAACATGGGAAAAGAAAAATATCTACCTCAAGTTTTTTCTGCCAATGGATATCTCCGACGCGCCTGCGCTGACGAACTTGCGCGCCTTACGCGCCGCTGCGCTGACGTGGGACGATCACCTGCTTGCCGAAGTGATCCGCCGCCGCGTGTTCGTCGCCAGTCGCAGGACCTTCGACAGTTTGGACGCCATCAGCGCGCCCGACCTCCGCAACGTGGAATTAAGCCTGGCTCGCCAGTTGGGGGAGAAAGAAAAATTACCCCGACAGATCATTCTACAATGTCAGGATCTGCTTCGCAATATTATTCAATCCAATAGAACAGAGATTTTGCCAGAGGATTTATTTTTTTCAAGGGAGTCGTTCTATGTTACAGCCATATAAGATATTCAATTCAGCCGAGTTCACAGATCGGGACACGGAGTTTGAGCGCGTCGAAGCGTTCACGAAGGAACGAAACAGAGGCGTTCTCATTTTTGAAGGGGAACGTGGCAGCGGTAAAACTTCATTGTTATTCGAACTTTATCGCCGTCTTAATGAATATAGGGAGTTGCGCCCTTTTTTGATCGGCCTTTTTCCTTATTCTGCTCCTGAGTTCGAATCGAACAAAAACAATTGGCTTAATACAGAAAGACCTTTTCAAAAAGATGATGTCTCCGCCATATTGAATCACCTGGCAATCTATCTGGAAGTTGACGCCATCGAAACCGATGACCGCGATTTCCAGAAAGATTATTTTGCACGCGGGCTGGCGTACCGTTCAGCAAAAAACACGCCTGTGCTGTTGGTGGATTCGATCTACGAATGTCCCGACGATATCCGCATCGAATTTGAGAAATATATTCTGGCGCCTATTCTTGCCTCTGAGCGCGTATTCGTTATTTTGTCCGGGCGCGGCAAACGCCCTATTTGGTCGAGACCCGAATTGCGAGACGCCGATATTATTAAACTTGAGCCTCTCAAGGCTAACTTTGTAGTTGAGCAATTAGACAACTTGAAAAAACAGGGAAAGTTAAAGCGCGACCCGAGCGAATACGATGCAATCGCTGATCTCAGCGGCGGATATCCCTTAATCGTGCGCATATTAGCCGAATCGAGCAAACAAATATCTGCCGCCCTTGATGAGGCAATCAGTATTATTATTGAGGAAACGCTACCAGAAAGGGAGCGGGGAAATTTAGAAAACATCCGTCCTTTTATCGAAAGATTGGCTCTCGTGGGTATTCCTTTTCGTATTCCCGATGTGGATGAATACCTTTACGGTGACGATTCAAATCGGCGGGCAAAAACTAACCATCTCGTCAATCTGTTATTGGAAAGTTATCTTTTACGTTACGAGGGCAAGGGCTACCAACTCGGTCAGTCTGTAGTCCATCCCATTCGAAAATGGCTGGCTTTGAAAGGACGAGACACTGAATATATGAAACAATTACAACAAATAAGCATGAAACTGCAAGAGGAATATCCCGCCGCCAAGGCATGGTATCAACAAATGTTGCCGTCGAAAACATCCTTGCCTAAAAATATTTTCAATTCGTTAAGCGCGAGTAAGGCGCATCACGCATAAGACCGGGGAGACTCACACTATGTTTCCAGAACATTTTTCCTACAAAACACTTGAAGAATTCATCGGGCGGAAAACCATCCTGGACCAAGCCCGTGGCTGGCTGAATGATGGGAAATTCCACCTTGCCTTCTTCAGCGGCGAATACGGCATCGGTAAGACGCGCTTGCTCCAACGGATTCTCGAAGTAGAAAAGAAATATGACGGCGCGCCGGCGCGCTTGATTGACCTGTACCATTTTGATCATCACACCCCCGAAGGCTTGGCGCGCGCGATCTATAAATGTTTCGAGAAAACCGAGAACGAACATTACTTTAATCCGTTCATTACCGCACGGCGAAGGCTGGATGAGGCGCGCGCGGGCGGAGACAGCAAAGCCATTCACGAATGGTTGCAGAAACTTTTAGATAGTTGCGCTGAAGGCGTGAAAAAGTTAAGCGCCGATCGCGGTGTTCTATTACTTTTCGATACCGCCGAACAATTTGTATACCCCACGGGCAAGCGCTTTGCTCCTGCCTGGGATTGGTTGAAAGGCTGGGTCGGGGACCTGCCGCGCGGCGTGGTGTTTTTTGCGGGACGCCCAGCCGCCTCCGCCCTTTTCCAAGGTTTTCCGCTTTCCACGACGATCCCGCTGGGTTTCTTCACTCTGGAGGAAAGCAATGCGTATCTGACAGCGGTAGCGAATCGTTGGTCGCAGGAAACGGGTCAATCCGTCTCCTTCGCGGAGGACGAAGTTCAAAAACTTCACGCGTTGAGCCAAGGGCGCCCGATCCTGCTGGCAATTTTCCTTGAATCGCGCATGCGCGTTTCGCAGACGTTCAAGAATTTATCGGAATATCAGACGGAAACTTTCGAGCAGAAAGTCATCGAATACTTGCTCAACCAGCCCGTATTGGGCGAAACGCTCAAAGCCGCGGGGCGCGCGCGCAAGGGGATCAATCTCGAACTACTCATGAAAATTTGCGGCATGTCTCAGCGGGACGCTAAAACGGCGCTTGATATGCTAAAAGAAATGTCTTTTGCAAAGACATTTCCTGACGATGAGCGGGTATACCTCCATGATGATATGTATGACCTGCTCGAAAAGTATGTCTATGGAGAGGTCTTCGATACCGCCGAGAGGCAAGCCGCCGCACAAGCTATTTACGTATATTACATAGAAGAAGCCATCAAGCAAAAGAATAAAGAACTACAGAATATTTTTGCCAGCCTGGCGCAGGAAGATTCTGAACGATCCGTTGCGCCATCGAAAGAGTATGTCGAAGAAATCCGTAAGATCGAATCCTCCCGCCAACGCCTGAAAACGGAATTTATTCATTACCGTTTACGCAGTCAAGTGACGAAAGATAACAAAAGAAAATCGTCCGAGGACGATCCGATTCTTAAGGGTCTGAAAATGTATTACCGTTACGGTCACGAAGCCGCCACCAGCAACAACGACGAGATCTTGATACCGCTACAAATCGAGCTGACCAACTTCTGGCTGACACTGAACGACGAAAATCTATGGAGATTGATGGGGTGGCTTAACCTGGAAGATAGAAATTTCTGGAAGCCGTTCATTGAAGGCATGTTGTTGGTCCACGAGGTCTGGCTCAAGGTGGCAACGGGTCAAAATTATCGAGACGAAGTTCCCACTCTTCAAAAAAGCCTTTCCGCCATTTCCGAGCTCTCCTCAGACCAAAAGATGCTTCTCCATGCCCTGCTGGAAACCTGGCAAGGAACGGGATTAGCCTTCGGCGAACAACAAGATTATGGCCGCGCTGAGGCGATATTCAGCGACATCATTGATGAAATAAAAAAAATGGCTGTCGAACAGCGTTTGACATGGTTCCAGAATGTTATCCTTAGCTTGGCGCGCCGCCAACGAGCGTATCTATATCGTATTCGCGGATCGTTTGAAAATGCAATCGAGGATTTTAGACGGGGGTTGAAATACTGCCGCTTGATTCATTTCGATCATGAGGAAGCCACCTTACGCAATGATTTGGGGTTTGCCCAAATGCTGGATGGACAATTCCAACCCGCCTTCGAAAACATGTGGGATGGCTTAAATCTTCGGTACAAGCTAGCCGTTGGGCATCGTACCGCGCTCAGTCATAGTTCGTTGGCGCAGTATTTCATCGCTACAGGAGCATATGAGGAAGCGCGCAAACACGCAGAATCTGCCGTACGGATTGCCAATGCGGTGGGGTATCGTCGCGGGGTCGGGTTCGGCAATCTGGCGCTGGCAGAAGCGACGCGGCGATTCGCCTTTTCCGCGCAAGCGCCTTCCAATCAGATAGAATATCTGCGCGAGGCGCAGGATGCCATTGAAATTGCGCTCAAGGAACTTACCGAGCCGGCGCGGAGGATCGAAGCCAATCTAGAACAAGCCTGTTTGTATCGTGACCGCATCCGCGTCGAGACCGACCCTGCGAAGAAAAAAGCCTGGTTCGAGAAATCAGACAAACAATTCCAGTCGGTTGCAAACGAAGCGGAAAAGGCGGGGATCGAATACCGCCAGGCGGATGCCAAGTCTAACCGCGTCTGGCTCGGATATTTTGCCAACGATATGGAACATGCGGAACAAGTTGCTAAAGACTTCAAATCGCTCCCCGTGCTTGAACCCTACTGGCTCAGAAACGGAAAGTTTGTTGACGAGGAAAAAGCGCGCAGAAATCCGCAACTGTGGTCGCAGATCGGCAAGCACTATGTAGGTCGCGGCATGGTAGCGCTGGCAAAGTGGAGAGATGAGAAGAAGGATGAGTTTCTCAAAGAAGCCGCGCGCTGTATGATGCTGGGGCTAAAATATAGCGTGACATTCGCGAAGGATCATCGCGGTTTACGCGAAGGACGCCGCACGCTACTGCTGGAATTAGCAAAACTGAATTCCGAAGAACTGAAACAATTCGGCGGTTATGTTTTGGAAGCGGAGAGATCCGAAAAAATCGTCGAGAAGAACGAACAATCTACAATTCAAAGAGTGATGCGCGATCACGCCTTATGGTTTGCCGAATAACCGATATAGACAATTCTGACTTTTATGAAATCCCCGTTACCAACCGGGGATTTTTCATTCTTGCGCCTAGAATGGTTTCGGCTATAATCACGCCATTCGGTCAAGTTGGTTTTCCTTACCATGTCTGGGGCGCCTCATGAAACCAAAAATATTGTTTTCTCATCCGTTGGACATCATCCAACAAAACTCGAACGGTGGCTGCGATGGTGACTGCGCTTGTTCGTTTCCTATCGTGACTCCAAACCTGCAGGGATTACCCGCAGAGCGCGGATATGGTTGTGACGGCGATGGGGAAGTTTTCTCAGTCAAACATTCATTGAACGGCAAAAAATTAGAGCGCGCTTTCGGGCAGGGATATTCTCTATCCCTAGGAAATTATTCCGCCGCGCTTGTAACGAACGCCAACGCCCCGCTCTTCGTCCTCAATACTCCCGCGCAGGAGATTCTCGATTTCTTCTCCCAGCCGCGCGATCCCGCTGAATGGTCACAAACTAGTTCGATAAGTTATGCGGACGCGCAATTCGCCATCGCGCAATTTTACGAGGCAGGACTTTTACGGGAAGTATCAGCCACACCCCAAATAACAAATTTTCTTCAAGCCGCATCGCCTCTCGAATCCTGGCTGTATCTCACCCGCGCCTGCAATCTGGCTTGCGCGCACTGTTTCGTCAGCAAGGATATGCGCCGCATGAGTTTGGAAACAGGCTTACAGGCGGTGGATCGCCTGTTCGAGTTGGCGGAAGCGCATGGGCATCCCGAGGTTAAACTCAAATACGCGGGCGGCGAGCCGACCATGAATTGGGAGTTGATCCCTGCCCTGCACGAGCGGGCAAAACAGCGCGCGCGGGAAACGGGCTTGAGGCTGAATGAGGTGTTGGTCACCAATGCTACTTTGCTGAATCACGAGCGGTTGCAATTCATCAAGGATGAGGGATTCCGCCTCTCCATTTCGCTGGATGGCTTCGGCGAGGGGCATGACCGTCAGCGTCCCGTTCGCAACGGCAACCCAACCTTCGAGCGAGTCTTCCGATCCGTTCTGCTCGCGCTGGAGACGGGGCTCAAGCCCTACCTGATCACTACCATTACGCGACTGAACGTGGACGAGGTCCCCGCGCTGGTCGCTTTTGCGCTCGAACATCGTCTCATGCTGAACTTGAACTTTTACCGTCCGCATGATCTTACCGACACCCTCGCGGCAGACAACAGATCGTTGACTCGCGCCCTGCAAGAAGCGTTGAAGGTCATCGAAGCGAACCTGCCCGATTACAACTTCATGGAAGGGCTGATAGACCGCAGTAACTTCGGCGCGGCGCATCAGCACGTCTGCGGCGCGGGGCGGAATTACCTCAGCATTGACACGGATGGAAGCGTGTTGCCCTGCCATATGTTGACGGGCTACAACATGCCAGGGATTCCCCTCCAAATGCTGGAATCGCCGCGCTTTGACGATTTCTACAACCCGCCGATTGACCACCGAAACGGATGCAACACCTGCGAGTGGCGTTACTGGTGCGCGGGCGGATGCCCCATCCATGCGAAGAACGTTACGGGATCGTCAAACGTCTCTTCGCCGTATTGCAGTGTGTATAAGACTATCTACCCCGAATTGGTAAGATTGCAGGCGCTGCAACTGCTTCAGGCAGATATCAACAGCCGATAACCCATAGGCGAAATACAAATCACATACTTTGGCGGATTGGAGTTACTCCAATCCGCCTTTCGTTTATGCAAGAAAATTGTGAGAAAAAACGAAGATTCAGGCGAGACAAATACAAGTTGACCGTGAGCGCCACTTTGAAAAGCGGTCGTACACTTGCCGCATTCAAAAAGAAAGGAGCATCCGATGTATAACCAAAACGGACACTCATCAGGCGCAAAATGGTTTTTCTTTCTGGCGATCGTGGTCTTGCTCGGAGCATTCGCCCTCGGCGCAAACGTCAAAGACGCCAAGTGGCTAAACCGTGAGATCGCCTCCGCAACAGCCAACGAGATGAATGTGGCAACGGATATTAACCGTCAAAAAGCGGACCTGGATTTGCAGGTTCTCCAGGCGCAAACCGAGATTCAGGTTAACCAAATGCGGCAACAGGCGAACTATGAAGCCGCCAAACAGCAACAGGAATTGACCGCGCTGACCACCGCTTCCATCCAGAAGGCGAATTTCCAGGCAGGCTTGTACGGCACGGTTAACTTTGGAGTTATGGTTGTGATGATCGCTTTCGGTATTGGGCTGGCTATCGCTGGCATCTCCTCTGCCATCGGTCTGTTCAAAATCTTGAACGCCAAGGCGCAAGCTATCCAACCCAGCCAGCCTCAGACGGTCGTTGTACACAAGTATCATCGTCAGCCTTCACTCGCCGCGCAAAAAGCCCGTCAGCGCGAGCGCGAAGAGCGCAAACGAAGAACTACAGCCTGCAAAATATCCCTGGGCAGTCTGAGGAGACGAACAATGAAATCCCCAACCCCTCAATCGAAAGCTGCGCCGTTGTTTCTTCCGAACAACCATCGAGGCAGAGCGCCGCCGATACAGTAAGGGGAACGACAAGCGGCGACAAACATCTACTGGAGGTATTAATAATGGAACCACCGTACAACGTGAGACAAGCCTGGACTTCCAGGCTTGTCTTTTTTGAAAAAATCAATCTATCGACCCATCCGCTTCAGCGCTCGCCTTATCACATTCCAGATTTGACCTATATGTTTTCTTGAGTTATAGGCAATCACAAGGGAAAAAGCAATTAATGCGAAGCCAACAAAAGTTCCAGTGTAGCCAATGACATTTAATAAACGCTTGCTAAGTATTACTCCCAGGATTGGGCTAGATTGCTCTATTTGTTGGAGATCCGTCCAAAAAGACGGCAGCATGATCAAGGTCAGTATAAAAGATACGGCTGTTAAACTCAATGTCATCACTGCGGAAAGATCGTTGTTCTTCTCTGCAAGATCCAAGGCGTACAACTCATCGATGTGATCAACGAGGCTATTAAGGCTGGTCATATTCCTGTCAATATGAGTGAGCAATGTTGGAACGCCCAATTGTTCCAACAAATATTGCGCTTTGATAATTGCGTATTCAGATCGACTCCAAACCAACGGGTCGCTCATGCCTTGGGACAACGCTGCCAGCCTGCGCAAATTACCCGCACTGCTTACGTGTTGAGGAAGATGACTGTCCAATTCGATATCGCCAGCTTGAAGCGTTTTACGGGCGTTATCGACGGTTTGCGCTGTTTGTTCCAAGGATTCATAGCTTGCTCGTTCGACCAGTTGAGCCAGTGTGCGGATTTCCATGCCGAACTCAATCATGCGCTCGATGGCTCCCCAGTATCGCGCATATTTAACTTTCAATGTGGCTCCTGGCGTAGTGGAGACAAGGAGATTATCTTCTTTGTACTTGCGTGATGGGATGATCAAGGCGGTTCTTGAAGTAAGCAGGGAGATTTCACCCATCCAAGATGCCAGATTCCTCTCCATGATTTGATCGATGATTTGCCATCTTTGCGTAGGAAAATTCAACAGCATGTTCTTGTCGCCAGCATTGCTATTTTTCGCGTTCGAGTCGCGCTCCAGAATCGCCCCTTCCAGCAAATTGATCAACGCCCGCTTTATTAATGGAGAATGATTTAATGCTTCATGCGTAACTGGAATTTGCCTTGAAGAACTGCTCTCGTTTGATTTTGAGTAATTTGCCTGTTGAGCTGCTTCATTCGATTTTTCTTTTTTTATTACAATCGATTCATCCGCGTAGATATCATCAATATGATAGATGACATAGGAGTCATGCAATGGTATCGACAATCGCGGTTCAGGCTTGGACAAATGAAGCGGCTCTGAATCAGGGATGGGAATCTCGCCTGTTGCTTTGACGAACAATGACGCAACTTCCATCGCTATTTTCCATTGAACAGGGTTGTAAAGTAGATCGCCCTTGTCTGACGCCTTACTCCCCAGCCACCTCAGGAATGCCGTAACTGATCGTTGTACTTTCTTCAATTCCTCAGTCTGATCTCTTAATTCATCTTTCTTTTTAATAAGCCAATCCCTGGCGCTTTGTACATCAAGCGACTCATGCAGTTTCAATACATCTTCTGCTATTTTCACAAGTTCGCGAGGTTTGTTGTACTCCCTCGTCAGCCGTATGACGAACATTCCAGTGACAGTAGGTCGTATGTAAATCTTCCAAGTTTTCCACGTATGCAGGAACAAATTACGAAACTGGAAATTATCCATCAAATCTTCTGGAAACTTGATCGTTTCCTTTCTCAACAAATAGGTAGGGACTACATGTTCTTCAAGAAAGAGGGCGCGAAATACTCCCGTCGCGAATCCCACCTGTTCAGTGGACATGTTGCTCGCCGCTTGACCCTGTTTCGTTTCATGGATATTTCTTGTGAAGGGTGTTTTACTGTTTTTTGCATTCCACCATCCATTTCGAAGCACCTCGGCAAATTGAGGCGTTCCACGGATGGTTTCAAACCTTTTTTGATCCTCGGCGGCAATGAACCGTTTCATATTTAGCACGAGAATTACATTGGTATATCCTCTTGCGCTTATCTTTGCCTTCATTATGTCTCCCTTAGTTCACAAGGATAAATGCAAATTTACCACAATTTCTCACCTATTCGGATAAATATGTTACATCAACACTTCCCACCTTCCACCTCTCCACTTGACCCTCCAAACTTCCGCCTTCGCTCGCGTGGATGATCAGCGCGCGCCCCGCAAGATGTGCTGTAAGGTCATTCCTCTTCGCGGACATTGCCTTCGTGACGTATTTCTGATATTCCTTGAGCAGCGAGATAATCGGCATCCTGCCTTTTTCGATTTTGGTCTTCCACGCCACGGGGATTCGGAAAGTTTGCCACCTCAACTGATTCATCCCCATGTGTGTGGGGAATACACATTCCGGAAGCGCAACCCCACGATTGGAATTGCACTCGGTTTATCGTACGTATTGATGTTCGAGTTTCAATCCACGCTCCCAATGAAGGGAGCGACTAGGCGGCGAGTTGGGATGCGAGGCGCAATGACGTTTCCAGCGCCCTGCTCCGTCCATGCGTCGTTTCAATCCACGCTCCCAATGAAGGGAGCGACCGACCCGCGCACGGAGGCGGAGCGCGATTTGGACGTTTCAATCCACGCTCCCAATGAAGGGAGCGACATCCCAACTCGCCGCCTATCGAGAGACAACCGACGTTTCAATCCACGCTCCCAATGAAGGGAGCGACCCTATGACATGGAATTGTACCCCCGCACCGTCTCGTTTCAATCCACGCTCCCAATGAAGGGAGCGACTCGCTGTTGCGCCAGTCGGCAGAGAACGAAACCGTTTCAATCCACGCTCCCAATGAAGGGAGCGACTTAGGGCAAAAGAGGATAAAACTTAGACAACTTGTTTCAATCCACGCTCCCAATGAAGGGAGCGACCACGATGTTGTCAACCTGTACGCTCAGGAAATCGTTTCAATCCACGCTCCCAATGAAGGGAGCGACGCGGGAAGTCGGCTTTTGCCGACCAAAACACCAAGTTTCAATCCACGCTCCCAATGAAGGGAGCGACGCGGCGTCACCGATTCCATCGGCGTGGCGGACTTGGGTTTCAATCCACGCTCCCAATGAAGGGAGCGACGTTGAAAACTTTGTCCTCCCCGATTATTATATAGTTTCAATCCACGCTCCCAATGAAGGGAGCGACACTTTGCGTTCCGACTCGCCGTCAAAACCCGCCTGTTTCAATCCACGCTCCCAATGAAGGGAGCGACCTTGCCGACACCGGGTTCCCCAGCAAGGATAATGTTTCAATCCACGCTCCCAATGAAGGGAGCGACTCGGACGAGGGGCTTGTCGCGGCTTCGGAAACGTGTTTCAATCCACGCTCCCAATGAAGGGAGCGACAATTTGAGATCAGCGATAATCTTGAGTTTTTGAGGTTTCAATCCACGCTCCCAATGAAGGGAGCGACACGATCTCCAACCGTTCACCCAAGCCCTGATCGTTTCAATCCACGCTCCCAATGAAGGGAGCGACGCTTGGCGTTTTTCGGCTTCGCATACAAACCAGTTGTTTCAATCCACGCTCCCAATGAAGGGAGCGACGTAGACTGCTTACCCTGCAAACTTTGCAAGAAGGTTTCAATCCACGCTCCCAATGAAGGGAGCGACCTAAAGGTTTTCTGTCCATCTACGGCGGCTTCGGGTTTCAATCCACGCTCCCAATGAAGGGAGCGACTTTTGATCCAAGGCTCCACATTTACGACGGCTGGTTTCAATCCACGCTCCCAATGAAGGGAGCGACGACCGCTTGCTGTTGAAAAATCAAACGCAAGCGTTTCAATCCACGCTCCCAATGAAGGGAGCGACAAGGGACGCTATAACGACTGGCTGACTTATTCCGTTTCAATCCACGCTCCCAATGAAGGGAGCGACCTCATCTGTGTTCATGGTAACTCCATTTGGGAAACAGTTTCAATCCACGCTCCCAATGAAGGGAGCGACACTGCTCGGCGCGCTGATTGTAAAGCGTATTATCGTTTCAATCCACGCTCCCAATGAAGGGAGCGACCGAACAAAGCGGAATGCAGATGGGCGCCAAAGTGTTTCAATCCACGCTCCCAATGAAGGGAGCGACGTGATCTGCGTCAACGTCCAGCACGACCACGCCAGTTTCAATCCACGCTCCCAATGAAGGGAGCGACTTCATCCTCGGCAGGCTCTAACCCCAGCCAAACGTTTCAATCCACGCTCCCAATGAAGGGAGCGACAGAATGACAGACGCGGCGATTGCGGTTGTGACCGTGTTTCAATCCACGCTCCCAATGAAGGGAGCGACTCAATTTCAATGACTTTGATGTTACTTTTGAGGATGTTTCAATCCACGCTCCCAATGAAGGGAGCGACATGGGGATATAGACGTAGTAGACCGCTTGCTGTTGTTTCAATCCACGCTCCCAATGAAGGGAGCGACCCGCTATGCACATGCCCGCGATTTTTGGGGTACGTTTCAATCCACGCTCCCAATGAAGGGAGCGACCAAAAGGTTGTCGCGGTGAAAGCCGGCGTCAAGACGTTTCAATCCACGCTCCCAATGAAGGGAGCGACATGGCAGGGATATGGATAGGCGGAGGCGGGAGCGGGTTTCAATCCACGCTCCCAATGAAGGGAGCGACCAAAATCTCTTGCACAGGCGCAGTCACGTCATAGGTTTCAATCCACGCTCCCAATGAAGGGAGCGACTTTGGCGTACCAGCGCAATATAATCACCGCAATTCGTTTCAATCCACGCTCCCAATGAAGGGAGCGACTGGGGTTGCGCTTAATGTCAATCAGCATATCGTTGTTTCAATCCACGCTCCCAATGAAGGGAGCGACGTTTACGTTGTGGGGCGGGGGACAGTCCTACAAAGTTTCAATCCACGCTCCCAATGAAGGGAGCGACGACATGTCCAACATGATCTCGGTGGCTTCGGGGGTTTCAATCCACGCTCCCAATGAAGGGAGCGACTTGGCGCAGATCCGCAATGGGAGACAGGCAAGGTTTCAATCCACGCTCCCAATGAAGGGAGCGACTCGAGAGCGTTGGCGCGCTTCCGTCAGCCCACTTGTTTCAATCCACGCTCCCAATGAAGGGAGCGACTTCTGAGATGTACTCCTCATACGTGGCATCGGTGTTTCAATCCACGCTCCCAATGAAGGGAGCGACAAGAGTCCAAGAAGAATCTTAGCAAGCGCAGGACGTTTCAATCCACGCTCCCAATGAAGGGA
>MWTB01000025.1 GCA_002050275.1 Anaerolineae bacterium UTCFX1 | reverse complement strand
CGTTCATGGCAAACACAGCGACCGGTCTCGACGAACAGATCCTTGAAACCGCAAAGGATTGCTTCATCAATAAGGGACATCACGGCTTGTCCATGCGCGAGATTTCTGACGCGCTGGATGTTTCCAAAGCCGCCTTGTATTATTACTTCAAGGACAAGGAAGAACTTTTTCTGGCGATCCTGAAAGTATATTTGGACGATATGAGCGCGGCGTTGGACCGCATCCAATCCGAAGCCGCTCCCCGTCGTGAACAGATCCGTCATTTCATCGAGTATGTGCTTGCTCAGCCATCTAAACAGCGCGCCACCATCCGCCTCGCCAGCCAGGAGATTGTCCATCTGACCCCGAAAGCGCGGAAGGCGTTCGACGCCCTGTACCGCGAGAAGTTCGTTGGCAAAGTGCAATCCATCTTGCAGCAAGGCATGGACGGCGGCGAATTTCGCGAGATAGAAATTGAAGTGGCGGTTTGGGCGCTGCTGGGAATCATGTTCCCCTATTTTTATCCCACGCATTCGGGCGACGCTCCCTTGCCGAACGAAGTAATTCAGGAAGTAGCAACGATCTTCCTAAATGGGATTTGCAAGTAACGTTCCTGTGCGAGAGTCGTCCCGTTCTCGCAAACTCTTCACTCCCCTTATATTTACGCGACGCCAAAGAATGTCGTTGCGAGACCTGCGAAGCGAGTCGAAGCAATCTTTTGCGGCGAGGAGATTGCTTCGGGCTGTGGTCTCGATACATCGCCTTCGACGACACTCGACCACCAGCCCTCGCAATGACATGATTCTTTTTTATCTCTTCAACGTCCGATATTTCACTCGATGCGGAGTCAAATCTTTCCCAAACTTCTCTGCCATCATTGTTTCGTAATCGGACCAATTGCCGAGGTACATCTTCGCAACGGAGTCGCCTTCGAAGACGATGAGGTGGGTGCAGATGCGGTCGAGGAACCAGCGGTCGTGACTGACAACAAGGGCGGTGCCTGCAAATTCTTCGAGTGCCTCTTCGAGGGCGCGCAGGGTGTTGACGTCGAGGTCGTTGGTGGGTTCGTCGAGGAGCAGGACGTTGGCGCCTTCGGTGAGGGTCTTGGCTAAGTGGACACGATTCCTTTCTCCACCAGATAAAATGCCAACTTTCTTTTGCTGGTCGGTGCCCTGGAAGTTGAAGGAGGCGCAATAAGCACGCGCATTTATTTTTCTTTTGCCGAGTTCGAGCGTATCCGCGCCTTGTGAGATTTCTTCGTAGACGGTTTTATCGGGGTCGAGCGTGCGCGATTGGTCGGCGTAGGCGAGTTTGACCGTCTCGCCAATTTTGATCGAGCCGCTGTCGGGAGTCTCTTTGCCTGTGATCATCTTGAGGAGGGTGGTCTTGCCCGCGCCGTTGGGACCCACTATCCCGACGATAGAGCCTGGGGGAACTGAAGCAGACAGCCCGTCGAGAATGAGGCGGTCGTCGTAACTCTTACTCACGTTATCAAATTCAAAAACAACGTCACCGAGGCGAGGTCCAGGCGGGATGTAAATTTCCAAATCTTCACGGCGCGCTTCGGCTTCCTGATTCAACAATTTTTCGTAGGCGCTGACGCGGGCTTGTCCCTTCGATTGACGCGCTTTGGGCGACATGCGAATCCATTCGAGTTCGCGTTCGAGAGTCTTCTGTCGTTTCGATTCGGATTTTTCTTCGAGGCGCACGCGCTCCTGTTTTTGTTCGAGCCACGAGGAGTAGTTGCCCTTGTATGGGATGCCGAAGCCGCGGTCGAGTTCGAGGATCCAGCCTGCGACGTTGTCGAGGAAGTAGCGGTCGTGCGTGACGGCGATGACAGTGCCTTTGTAGTCGCGCAGATGATGTTCGAGCCACGCCACCGATTCGGCGTCGAGGTGGTTGGTGGGTTCGTCGAGCAGGAGGATGTCGGGTTCGGTGAGCAGGAGTCGGGTGAGGGCGACGCGGCGTTTTTCTCCGCCCGATAAAATGTTGACGGGCGTATCGGATGGCGGACAGCGCAGGGCGTCCATGGCGAGTTCGAGTCGGCTGTCGAGATTCCAGGCGTCGTGCTTGTCGAGGCGCTCTTGCAATTTGGCTTGCTCTGCGACGAGCGCGTCGAAGTCGGCATCGGGTTCGGCAAACTTGGCGTTGACTTCGTCGAAGCGGGCAAGCATTTCGACGATGGGAGTCACCGCTTCTTTCACGACTTCGATGACTGTTTTGCTTTCGTCGAGTTTGGGTTCCTGTTCAAGCAGTCCGACGGTGTAGCCCTTGCTCATGGATATTTCGCCGATGTAGTCTTTGTCCACGCCCGCCATGATGCGCAGTAACGTGGATTTGCCCGCGCCGTTGAGCCCCAGCACGCCGATCTTGGCGCCGTAGTAGAAGCCGAGCGAGATGTCACGCAGGATTTGTTTGTTGGGAGGGACGATGCGTCCCACTTTGTTCATGGAGTAGATGACGAGGGATTCGGAGGTCATAGTGGAGGTATTTTACCTGATGATTGTTTTTGGGATGAAGAAATCCCCCGCTTCTTTCAACGGGGGAACTGGTCGCTGTTTCGATGGACGGTGTGCTAGGCTATTAGTGCTTGATTTTCCAAGACTAGTTTTATAACAAGTCAATCTTTATGAGGTTTATTTCCATTTGATCGACTCGCTGGCAGTTGACCATTTGGCTTTCGGAAAGTCATAATGTTTTGATGGTGATGATTGATCTTGTAGGCGTAAGGATAACCAAAAGGATATAGTGGCTTTACGGTTTGAAGTAGAGCGGTTGTTCCGCAAAACACATAACCAATGTCCTGCATTACCCTTACCACATCTGCCTGCACGCACACTTCAACCTTGTTTACTGTAAAGTCACTAATGATAATAGTGCAATATTTTCCATCCCGAAGTTTGGAAAATGCCTTTTGCATAATCTTTTTCAGAGCGCAAATGAAATCTGAATATTCATCAAAATTACCCAGATCATTTTCGTGCTCTGTGTAGTATTGAACACCTTCTCTCGCTCCCATTCGATAAAGTTTACCGTTGTTATGTCGTGTGCCTTTTGAATTGTTTCGTAGAATATTGTGATATGGCGGAGATGTGACTATATAATCAACTTCTTCAATTTCATCTAGTTTTTCCAGAGCGTCGCCAACAATATAGTTATAGTCAGAATACCCCTGTGCCTTTAAACGATCCTTGGCAATCTGTTTAAATTGTCGGTTCAAGTCAATACCGATACCATGCCGTCCAAGTTTATTGGCAGCAAACAAGGTAGTTCCACTCCCAACAAAAGGGTCGAGCACTTTCATTCCCTTTTTTGTGAAGAGGCTGATAAGTTTTTCAACATCACGCACCATAAAAGGCGCAGGGTGCTTATAGGCTGGTTTATCTTCTGATGATGGTTCCGAAAACCAAAAACTTCCCGTGAGCAAGAGCCAATCTTTTCCAGTAAGGTCATTTAGTGTATTTCGCTCGTCGTATCGCCCAGGCTTTCCTTCTTCAGAAAGGGGCTTTCTTGGTTTTTTTCTTTTATTCAGTTGTGTTTCAACAGTAGGCATGGCACTCATAGGTTTTTTGATACTTTCTTTAAGTCGTCTAGTGAAGGATTTGAGTAGGAAACAAGTCTACCAATATTTTCGTAAGTTATGTATCGCCAGTTATTCTCGTGAAATGAGTTTAAGAACAGCGGATCTTTTATGTTTTGAAGTTCCTTCTCTCGACTTGAAGGAATTACCATATACTTCGGCTTGTCTTTTTCGATATTTGAGCCACGAACAATTGCAGAAGTAAATCCAGTTGAATTTTCGACTTCTAACACGCATTCAATGTTATCTTGGGACTCGGAAACCCAAACCACATCAATCATCTCGATTCTTTCTATTTGACGAGGATGATACAAGAATCGGAAGCGTTTTAGAGATTGCAAATCAGCAACGTCACGTAATAAAGTTCCGTCTTCACACATTTCAGGTTGTTCTCTTTTGCCAACATAGGTAACATACCCAATATTTTTGCCGATTGCAAGGAGTTGCCTGATTACTTCTGAATGTTGGGTGCTATTTTTAAGCGCAGTTTCTTTTATTTTCCAATTTCCTGCTGATTTATAGGCATATTTTTCCAAAACTTGCTTTATGCCTTTAGGATCAGGCGTTAATCCATTCGGGTAATTTCTAAATAACTCACTCAAAACATCATCAAGCTTTACAGAAACTTTACGGCGCAAAATAGAAATGACTGTTTCTTCAAGACGATCTTGCAAAGGTCTATCGGGGAAATTGATAATTTCACTGGGATTAGCAAACCACCAATAATCTCCTGCTTTATTGTCTTTATTTTGCCAAGTTGTGAAGGTCTTATCTTCACCTGTATTATCTGACAAGACCTTTAGTATTTCATCCTTGTATTCTCTTGGTTGCATATATCCTGCTTGCAACATCTCTGGAACTAAGCCAGCAATGATGAAATCATATGGGGTTGGTTCATTCCTTTGACCAATAATTTCTGTTGCCTTTTGCACAATAAAATGATTCAGCCCAGAAGTGTCATCACTAAAATCCACAGTTCTTCGTTTGACACATCGAATATAAAAGTCTGCCCCTGATGTTCCATATGGGTTAGCAACGTTCGATTCACCAGAGCGTCTGTTGTACTGATGAGTAACCTTATCAAATTTGAAGCCAGCAAGCCGAACAGAGCGCACAAAGTCATTCCATTCTTGCAGTTTCTTATGATGAAATGTAATAACAATATAACCGTCATCTTTCAGTACGCGGTGGAGTTGCTTGAAGGCGTTTTCCAACTTCCTTCTATATTCATCTCTGCCAACTCGCCCCTTCTTTATGGTGATCTCGGAATTTAGATCAGGCAAATACTTTTTGTCAATTCTTTGTAGCCATACTAACCAGACCATACTCAAATCAAGATATGGAACTAAACCAGCATACGGCGGATCTGTAATAATAAAGTCTATGCTTTTATCTGCAATGTATCTCGACAAGTCCGCTACGTCCATAATCCCATAGGTAATGTTTGCTGTTTGGCGAAGTTTTTTCGTGGCATTGAAATCTGCAACTTTCAAATTCTCTGGAAGAGTAGCTTTCACGTCACGAAGAGCCGAAATTACGCCTTGCTTGTCCACGCATGAGCGGCGAAAAACGACAAGGGGGTTTTGTTCCATCTGTCTGCGGCGAATCATGTAATCTGCGCGCCCCCAACTTCCAGAAAAGTCACGTTTGGCAGTTTCATGTCTCGGCACAACCATTTTTGAGGTCAAATGCAAAGTTTGTATAAAACCGAATGTAAGTTGAAGGCGAACATTCTGATCTTTTTGTTTTTGTATCAAATCAAAAATACGTGAAAGGACATAAAGATTTCGCCTTGTCCACAAATATTCAAACCCATTTCCACCTACATCTGCAATGAATTTATGGGTAATTGATGGAGTATCAGGAAATTCATCAGTCGGATACCAATAGGGAATTTTCAAACTTCTCATCTGGGACGCATTTTCTTTATCTTGATTGTCCGCAGTGACGAAATGCCTTTCACCTTTTTTCTTTTTACCATTTTGAGCAACTTCTTCTGCTGGTATTTCTAAGGCGACCTTCACAACTTCATCAAGATTCCATCTGTAATTGGCAACAGTGCCTGTCTGCCGATTGTATTCTTTTGTGTAATGATGAATATAAACTGGGTCTTTTTCAATTTCATTAGCAATTTGATTGAATGCGATAAGGAAAGAAGTTTCATCAAATCTTGACGTTAAGGCTTCAACAATAAAAGAAGTCAATGGATTCAGGTCAAAAGCAATAACTTTGCGACTTGCTTTAGCGGCTTCAAATGCAGCGACAGCACTGCCAGCAAATGGATCGAGTACAACACCATCTTCAGGACAATATCTTTTGATAAACTCTCCCCAAATGTTATGCGGCTTTTTGCCCCAATATTTCATAGCCGTATACATCGGTGGTCGAGTATCTTCCACAAGCGCATAATTTATGTGGGGTTGATTATCTTGTTTTGGCATGGGCTTTTCTTGTTAGAACCAGATTATGGGGAAATCGAATAACTGTTCTAATTTTACTTTAGAATTGAAGATGTGAGAAGTTTGTACCGAAGTCTTTGATTATGAAGTCAAACCCAAACGAGGGAGTGGAGGGAGGGAAGGAAAGTGGGACCTCACCGCTTCGACAGGCTCAGCGCGGCGCCTGATTAGCGTGATTGATCGGCGTGTCCGTTTGTCCCTTCGCGAAGCGCCCCTGTGGGGCTCCCAAGGGAGAGGGTATGGAGTTGATCGCTTTTCTGTCTGATGGCGTGTTGGGTTTCCCAAGGCGAGGTTTTTTTGCTCTTGCGCCTGTGTACAATTGTGCATATAATAGGGTTTGATGAGCTACGAATGGGATCCCAATAAAGCCAAGTCGAATTACAGGAAACATGGCATCAGTTTTGCAGACGCCGTTGGCGTGTTCGAAGATGAAAATGCCATTACCATCCAGGATGAGCATGACCGAGAAGAACGGCACATCACGATTGGCAGGGATTTCCTGAGTCGAATCCTGGTTGTGGTGTACACATTTCGCGATATTGTCATTCGAATCATTTCAGCGCGAAAAGCCACAGCCCGTGAACGAAAGATGTATGAGGAGCAAAATGAAGAAAGAATATGATTTTAGCAAAGGCAAACGCGGCGCGGTAGTTCATGCGCCGAAGGGAAAAACCCGCATCACCATTCGCATTGATGATGATATTTTGAATTGGTTTCGCGGCGAAGTGGAAGCGGCAGGTGGCGGCAATTATCAGACTTTGATCAATCAGGCTTTACGAGAATATCTGAATCAGCAGCAACAACCGTTGGAAGAGTTGTTGCGACGGGTTGTGCGCGAGGAATTACATAGCGCTGCATAATCTGCAAGGTCTTGATTTGAACTCCGAGCGTTTCACAGTCTCGGAGTTTTTTTGTTTTGCAATACGTCAAAACCAAACGTGGGAGGGAAGGACCTCACCACTTCGACAAGCTCAGTGCGGCGCCTGATTAGCGTGATTGATCGGCGTGTCCGTTTGTCCCTTCGCGAAGCACCCCTGTGGGGCTCCCAAGGGAGAGGGTATGGAGTTGACTTCTTTTCTGTCTGATAGGCGTGTTGGGTTTCCAAGGATGATTTTGTTCGAGGATGTCTTGGCTTCTCCCCTTCAGGGGAGACGGGAGAGGGGTTTGGTGGGGTGATGAGGGAACTGTCCGCGGTGGTGGGGAGGATCAAAGAAACAATTCTGATGAAGCAATCATGAACTTCAGGTTCATAAGCGTGTAAAATATGGGCTGGACAAGAGCAAAGGAGTCCATGATGGAAATTCGACATTACAAGTTTGACCGCATTACCCTCGACCCCGAAGTCTGCTTTGGGAAGCCGTGTATCCGCGGGATGCGGATGCCTGTCGCTTCGGTGTTAGGATACTTGAGCTCTGGCATGACGATCAAGGATATTCTCAAATCATATCCTGAATTGGAAGCCGATGATATTTATCAGGCATTGGCGTATGCATCGTGGGCGATGGATGAAAGTGTCCTGCCCATGCCTGGAGCGGTGGCGGGATGAATTTCCTGCTCAATATGAACATTCGCCGTGAAATGATTGCGCCTTTACAAGAGCGCGGTCATATTTGTCGGCATGTGGGCGATATTGGCATGTCACGCGCGAAGGATGTTGAAATCGTTGCGGAAGCCAAAAAGACAGGCGAAACCATCCTGACGCATGACTTGGATTATGGAAACCTGCTGGCGTTTTCAGGCGATAACGCGCCATCTGTGATCATTTTACGGTTGAGGGATTTACGCTCAGACGAAATTTCATCCCGCCTTGATGTTGTTTGGAGTGAAATCGAATTACCTTTACGAAATGGCGCGATTGTTTCGATTTCAGATAGAAGTTTGAGAATACGAAATTTGCCGATTGAAGTGGAATAACCCACATGGAATAAATTGCGGGCGAAGAAGTTGGGAGTTCGATTTTGACGACAGCAAGTCACTGCAGGACTCATCGTTGACTTCTATTGTCACCCCGTAAAGATCGCACGGGATCTTCGACAAAGCGACATTGGTCGTTGAAGTGGATGGCGACATCCACGAGTTGCAGAAAGAGGAAGATGTGAGGCGAGAGAAGGCGCTGACTGAGATGGGGTTGAGCATCGCCCGATTCGGGAATGATGAGGTGATGAGGATGCGTAGCGGTCCGCGGTGGTGGAGATAATCAAAGAATTGATTTGAACATGAAAAGAGTGGTCATTGTCTATAAAGAACTCCGAGATTTCCAAAATCTCGGAGTTCTGTTACATTCATCCCGCCACTGCCAGCGGGCGGGCTTCACGATCCAGCCGTTTGCCGAGTTGATCTTCAGCAACATCCAGATCGTATTGGGTTTGCAGTCCCATCCAGAATTGAGCGGAATTGCCAAAGAAGCGTGAGAGACGTAAAGCGGTATCGGCTGTGATAGCGCGCTTGCCAAGCACGATCTCGTTGATGCGGCGCGCGTCCACGCCAATGTCAATAGCGAGGCGGTTCTGGCTCAAATTCATCGGCTTGATGAATTCTTCTTGTAAAACTTCGCCTGGGTGAATGGGTAAGAGTTTATTGATCATGCGTAATTTGCGCAACGCTGCTTACTGAATATTGGATGGCAACTTCCGCGAGCGTTCACGTTGATAAATTTTCTCTGTCTCGGCATCTTTGAAGGTTTTGATCGCACAGTCATTATATAGTGTGATGCGCTAAATGTTAAACGCCATACATCAAGATCCGATCAGTGTCTGCTGCAGAAGCGCGTGCAAAAAATGTTTTTAATGTGACTGCCCTAATTGGAACTCATCTGGGTACCAATGCAATTGGTTTTGCGGCAGTGAAAAATAAGGTTTAGAAACATGTATAATACAAAACCATAATTTGCATTGGAGGAAACATGAAAAAAGTTTTACTTGTTGTTTTAGTTTTGTTGATTGTCGCTTGTACCCCACAAGTAACGGTTACTCCTGAAGTGACTGTTACCTTAACGCCAATTGTAGAAACGCAACCCACTGCTACCGCAAGCGACGAAACGGACATTGAGGAAGAAAACTTGCTGATGAGCGATGAAGAAATGATTGCGAAGATGGTGGCGGATTTTGCCAAAGGCAAGACTGAATTTCCTACCGATCTCAATCAAGAGCAGTACACTGCCTTTATGGAAGAATTGTTACGGGCTTTGGAAACTGGAGAGGTTGTGGATTTGGCAGATTTAAATGAAGCCAATCTAATCCAACTAAGCGAAGCTTTAACCAATCAACTCAATTCTGCTAGAGATAAGAATCCAGCCGTTTATAACGGTGAAGCTGTCATTGATCCAGAAACTGGCAAACTTCTCAACTATGATGGAAGCCCAGATAAATCTGAAGTCATAGAGATGTACTGGAGCTATGCGGGCAGAGATGAACAAGGCAACGTTAAAATGAGAAATGGAGAAGAAGTTATTACCATTCAAAATAGTGCTGGAATTGAAAATTGGGAGGAAATATACACTGATCCAAAAGATCCTAGAATTAAGTGGCCGACAAATATTGCCAATGGGCAAACAGTTTCTCCAGCTCAAATTCTCATGGGGTCAGATAGACCAAATCCAGTTGTTTTGAGAATGGCTGTGCCAATCGGAGAGACAATTGGCGAAGTGTTTGTGGAAGGCTATGGAAAAGCTTCAGGAATTAGATTGATGATTTTAGAAGATGATGGCTCAGGAAATATAATTTTTGGCAGAGAATTAGTAGTTGTTGGTAGTCCAGTAATTAGACTATATGAATCTGGAAAAAACACAGAGTCTGTTACAGCTGGAGCTGTAATAGATGATTATTCTGATTTTTGGAAGAATTTGGAACAATATGCCACTTACTATATGGCAATTCCAAAAGATCAAAATTCAGTTTATAACAGAGGCTACAATGGCAAATTAGAGAAATATACTGGTCTTATCCATGGCCAAGAAGCTTTTGATGTGGTAAGTGGGGAAAATAGCAACGATAAGGACATTTTATTACTAGCTATAGGTTACCTAATGAAAAGGTAAAAATAGTACGGCGACGTCCCCGCCGCCGTACCCATGACTGGGCATAAAATCCACGGCAGCTTGAGCAAGAGGTCTAATATATAATGCAAAACCTTAATTTGCATTGGAGGAAACATGAAAAAAGTTTTACTTGTTGTTTTAGTATTGTTGATTGTCTCTTGTGCCCCACAAGTAACGGTCACTCCTGAAGTGATTGCTACTTCCATTCCTCAAACTGAAACCGCCGTTCCAACCGCCACGCCAAATCTCGAAAAAGAACTTCGGGCAGATGTAATTGCTCAAATTCAAGCAGACCCAAATTATCAATCTTCTTATGTGCAAGCGTTTGAAGAAATCAGCGGACAATCCATCTCTGAAATTTGTGCGGACTTCGCATTCAAACTTGGCGCGCTCGACGAAAACTTGGCGGATTTCACCTTTGGCATTAACCAATATGGCATTTGTTATGCTAAGAGTGATGACGGCAGTCAAATAATTTTTGATAAATGGGACGCTAATGGACCGCTTTATGTCACTCCGCCCACCGACAGCGAAACTGATCTGGAGGAAGAAAACTTGTTAACTAGTAATCCAGAGGTGATTGCTAGTATGGCAAGTGATGTTTTGTCAGGCAAAACAGAGTTCCCAAGTGATGTTAATCCAGAGCAATATTCTGCCCTAGTAAAAGAAATGAATGCTCAAAGAGGATCTAAGCCTGTTTACGTTGAAGCCGTTGATGCAAGTGGCAATCCAACAGTCATGTTCTACAACACTGAAACCAGAAAATTTGAAACTCTCAAAGGAACGTATGAGGATAACAAAGAAATCATTGATCAACATGGTTTCGATATTTATGTAGAAATTGGTCGAAATGAACAAGGCTTGACCACTTACATCCATCCAGATACTGGAGAAGAAATTGTTGTTGAAAATAGTGGTGACGTAGATTGGGATTGGGTTGGAAATAAAAATAATGCTGGTGAAAATATTAGCCAAGAAGCACTGGGGAATGAGTTATTGGGATTTTTATTAGATGGTGGTTATAACATAACCCAAGTGATTACAATTAATAAAGAGCCTGCAGAAATGGTGTTTGCACAAGGAAAATATTTTGGATACAACTGTATAGAAGTGCTAGTAGTCAGAAATGGCGTTGGAATTAGAGCTTTTGTTGGAGCAGAAGGAGGACTAGTTCTTGTTGACGAAAATACTGGAGAAGAAAAAGCGCTTGGAAGGCTAAATGGCACCAGTGAAAGAAAAAGCATTAAGGAAAATATGGTTTATTATATATTTCTCTATAAAGATCAGGTTGGAAGTTGGGAATCATCAAGACAAGACATAAACCAATTAGAAAACGTCATTGAACCAACCCGTTCATACAGTGAATTAGTAGATGGTTATTCCACTGATGGAATTGTAATTATTAGATCATCTGCAATTGTTTTGAGAACAGATAAATAAGCCGCTTGCTTTTGGCTAAAAATCAGCGCTAAACTGATTCATATAATAAACCTCTTGTTGCAGAAGAGCGCCATAATAGGCGCATGAACTACAACACAATCGAACTTCTAAACGAGAGAGACTTCTGGGCATCCAGCGTGTAACCTTCAACTAGATGCTGGCAGTCAGCATAAAAGGGTTGCGAGACTTTGCGAAGTCGCCCAAAGGCTAAGCGCGTTTTATCAACGCGTCGTATTGGCGGCGGACTTCTTGCATATCTTCCCACATGAGCGATTTAGGCGAGCCGGGCGCTCCAAGCCCGGCTCTTTCAACTTCTAAGGAGGAGAAGAGAACGCAACTGTAGCGCCAGCCTGCAAACGGCGCTTGACGACTACCCTACATCATTCAGACGATTCGACGGCGATTTGCATGAGTCGTTTCTTAATTTCATTTCTACTTTCCCGATAACCTTAGCTTTAACTCGTTTGGATCAAGGTACATTTCCACAAATCCGCAGTTCGGGCAGGCGCGCGCTTGCGATATTTTCGTCACAACTCTGAGCATCCCCGTTTGCTTATTAGATGCATACCCCGCTGAATTGTTCCCGGTCCAACTCATACGATCTTTATCCACGGGCGTTTTACATTTTGGGCAAGGCGCCGCTTCCATAATGAGTTCTCCTTTAACGTTGATCAGAGCATATAGCGACGACAAAGCTGATTGTATTTGAAAACTTTCCTAAACCGCAGCGCTTAATTTCAGGTAAGATTGGCTCTAGGCTGTATTTTATTCTTGGGAGTTCCGATGAAAACAAAAGAAGAGATTGTGCGCAACTGGCTGCCGCGCTATACCGATACGCCGCTCAAGGGGTTTGGCAAGCATATTTTGCTCGTCAATTTCGAGTCTTATTTACATACGTTCTCAAAATGGTTCAACGTTCCCGTTCGAGGCGAGGGTAAGCCTATGCCCGCTGTTACGGCAGAAGGCATCACGCTCATCAACTTTGGGATGGGGAGCGCCAACGCCGCGACCATCATGGATTTGTTGAGCGCGATCAAACCGCAAGCCTGTCTCTTCCTCGGCAAATGCGGCGGTTTGAAGAAAAAGAGCAAGGTTGGAGATTTGATTCTGCCGATCGCGGCAATTCGCGGCGAGGGCGCCTCAGACGATTACTTCCCATCCGAAGTGCCAGCCTTGCCCGCCTTCAATCTTCAAAAAGCCGTTTCGGCGACGATCCGCAACCGTATGCGAGATTACTGGACCGGCGCCGTATACACGACCAACCGACGCGTCTGGGAGCATGACGATGAGTTCAAGAAATATCTGCGCCGTATTCGCGCAATGGCGATTGATATGGAAACCGCCACGCTCTTCATTGCCGGCTTCTATAACAAAATTCCAACCGGTGCCTTATTATTGGTATCCGATCAGCCGATGATCTCGAGCGGCGTTAAAACCGCAAAAAGCGACAAGAAAGTGACGCAGGAGTATACGGATATGCATCTGCGCATCGGTATTGATTCGCTTAAGGAACTGATCAATAAAGGGGAAGAGGTGAAGCACCTGCGATTTTAAACTCATCAGCCCGATTCACGCTGGAACTGACGGTATAATAGCCCAACCCGACGAGGATCACATGATTCGAAAAACGTTCGAAAACGAAATCCAACAGCTGAAAGATGAAGTGCTTGCGCTGGGCGCCATGGTGGAGCAGGCGATCCTCGATTCGGTCGAGGCGTTAAAGAAACGCGACGTGAAAACGTCCGAGAAGGTCTTTCAGGAAGATCAGCAGATTAACCAGAAACGATTCGATATCGAAAATACGTTGATGATTCTGATCGCCACGCAGCAACCGATGGCGCGCGATTTGCGCCTGTTGGCTTCGACAATGGAAATTATCTCAGAGTTGGAGCGTATGGGCGATTACGCCAAAGGGATTGCGAACATCAACATCCGTATGGGCGACACGCCTTTGCTCAAGCCGCTGATTGATATTCCGCGCATGGCGCAGATCGGTGTAGATATGCTTCATCGCGCGCTGGCTGCCTTTGTCAATGAAGACGTCGAGGCGGCGCGCGCCATCCCGATTCAAGACGACGAAGTGGACGCGCTCTATAATCAAGTGTACCGCGAGCTGATGATGTTCGTCATTCAAGACCCCAAGGCGATCGAACGCGCCAACTGGCTTTTGTGGGTGGCGCATAACCTTGAGCGCGTCGCCGACCGCGTGACGAATATTTGCGAACGGACGGTGTTTATTGTGACCGGCGAAATGAAAGAGATCAAATCGTCGGACGATGAGTTTTGGCAGGAACAAACTTCGTAGCCTGCGCCGGCGCAGTTTCGCTTACCCCATTCTTCCCGTAAGATACGCCTCTGTGATTTCATTTCGCGGATTGGTAAACATCGAGTTCGTATCTCTAAACTCAACGAGTTCGCCCAGCCAGAAGAAACCGGTCTGGTCGGAGATGCGCGCAGCTTGCTGCATGTTATGCGTGACGATAACGATGGTGTAATCCCGCTTCAACTCAGCGATTAATTCTTCGATCCGCAGCGTGGCGATTGGGTCGAGTGCAGAGGTGGACTCGTCCATCAATATCACCTCGGGCTGCACCGCAACGACGCGGGCGATACACAGGCGTTGTTGTTGCCCCAACGCCAAACTGAGCGCGTCGGCTTTGAGATCGCCTTTCACGTCGTCCCAGAGGGCGGCGCGTTCGAGGCTTTCGCGAACAACCCGATCGAGGTTGACGTTCATGCCCATCACGCGCGGACCGAAGGCTACGTTATCGTAAATGGATTGGGGGAACGGATTCGGCTTCTGAAACACCATGCCCACGCGCTGACGTAAGTTAACCACGTCCATCGTTTCCGCGTAGATGTCTTTGCCGTTGAGCAGAATCGTCCCTTCGACGCGGGCGCTGGCGATCGTGTCGTTCATTCGGTTCAAACAACGCAAGAACGTAGACTTTCCACATCCCGATGGGCCGATCAGCGCCGTCACCTGCCGAGGTTGAATTTCTAAATTAACGTTCGAAAGGATTTGGTTCTGCCCGTAATAGAAGTTGAGTCCTTGAACCGAGAAGGCGGATGGGACAGCGATCATAAAACGATTTTATCAAAGAAAAAGAATAATCCGTACGAACGGATGAAATTGCTCGAGGCAGATTTTTTCATCAGGGAACCGCTTTCGACTATAATTCCCGCTAATGAAACGCGCCCTGATTGCACTTTTCCTTCTCTCGTTTGTCGCCGTCTCTTGCAATTTACCCTCCTCGCGCCCCTCATCGAATTCGCCGACAATGTATATCGAAAACAAAGGTTCGGACACATTAGTCAACCTTGCACTGGCATGGGCGGAGCGCTATCAAGAGAAACATGCGGATGTGCGCATCTCCGTTACAGGCGGGGGGTCTGGCACCGGCATTGCCGCGCTCATCAATAATACAGTGGATATTGCGAACATGTCGCGCGAGATCAAGCCGGAAGAGCTGGCAGAGGCGCGCGCAAAAGGCGTGAATCCCATAGAATATGTCATCGCGCGCGATGCGATCGCAGTGATTGTGAATCCTGAAAATCCCGTTTCGAATTTGACGCTTCAGCAACTTTCAGATATTTACAGCGGCAAGATTAACAACTGGAGCAAAGTCGGCGGCGAAGACCGCCCGATCGTTCGTCTTTCGCGCGAGACGAACTCCGGCACGCACATTTACTTCCTAGAGACCGTCTTACGTTTAGGGCGCGAAAGCGACACAACGTTGTTTTCAACCGATACGTTGTTGCTGCCCTCGTCTGAAGGGATTATCCTTGAAACGCGGCAAAATCCGAACGCCATTGGCTACGATGGTTTAGGATATGTGCCGAACGACCTAAAGATGATCGCCATTGCGGAAGATCCCGGTTCCTCGTATGTGTTACCATCTATTGCGACGGTGAACGACGGAAGTTACCCGATCGCGCGCGACCTCTACTTTTATTCCAACGGCGAACCGACGGGCGCTCTTGCTGATTATCTCGCGTGGATTCTTTCGGAGGAAGCGCAAAGAATTGTGGCTGAACTCGGCTTTGTACCTGTTGAGTAATTTTTTATACGCGAAGGACGCAAAGGTCGCGGAGGCTTTTTATGCGGCGCAACTCGACAACCTCTTTTAGAGATTCTTTCGCAATAGTCGAAAGCAAAGCATTAATGCCATTGTTCAACTTAACTTTGTGTTCTTCGCAGTAAAGAAAAAAAATGGAAAAATCTTTAACTTGGCGCGAATTCATCGTCACGCGCGCGATCCAAGCCTCAGGGTATTCTGCGATCGTGTTCGTCACGCTGATCTTTTTCTTCCTCCTACGCGAGGGCGCTCCCGCTTTAACCGACGTGAAACTTTCCGCGCTCTTCAGCGCGCGCTGGTATCCCATCGAAGATTATTTCGGGATTTTGCCGCTCATCACAGGCTCGCTTGTCGTCACTATCGGCGCGATGCTGATCGCCTTTCCGCTCGGAATCGGCACGGCAGTGTACATCTCAGAGATCGCGCCGCGCTGGATCCGCGAAATTCTCAAACCGCTGGTCGAATTACTCGGCGGGCTTCCCTCCGTCGTATTGGGGTTTTTGGGGATTCTGCTCGTCTCGCCGTTTCTGCGCTCCTTTCTCGACCTGCCGACGGGGCTGACCGCATTTACCGGCTCGCTCCTCCTCGGCGGGATCGCTGTGCCAACCATCGTGTCGGTCGCCGAGGACGCGCTTGACGCAGTTCCGCGCTCATACCGCGAGGGTGCGTGGGCGCTCGGCGCGACCCGCTGGCAGACGATCTGGTATGTGACCTTGCCCGCCGCAAAATCCGGCGTTCTGACCGCCGTGATGCTTGGAGTCGGACGCGCCATCGGCGAAACAATGACTGTGATGATGGTGACCGGCAACGCGCCCGTGTTAGCGACCGCCTTGGGAAGTTGGTTCGCGCCAGCCCGCACGATGACCGCCACCATCGCCGCCGAAATGGGCGAAGTCGCCAACGGAAGCGCGCACTATCATGTGTTGTTCTTCATCGGCATCGTTTTATTCCTCATTTCACTGGGCGTGAACGTCGCCGCGTCGTCGGTTGTGTTCCACGCAAAGAAACGCGCGGAGAGGATTTTGTCGTGAAATCGTATAGGCGAGATTTCCCGTCCATGAGTGGGGCAAGAGAACCTCGCCCCTACGCAAATAACAAACATTATGAAACGCCCCTTCTCCCCTAACCGCCGCTTCATTGAACGGATCGGCTTCGCCGGTCTCACGGCAACGGCGCTCGTTACAACGTTGCCGATCGTCGGCACGATTGTTTATATTCTCATTCAAGGCGCGCCCGCGATCTCGCTGGAATTTCTGACGAGTTTTCCACGCGATGGTATGCGCGCCGGCGGAATCTTGCCCGCCATTATCGGCACGTTGTATCTGGCGTTGGGTGTGTCCATTTTCGCCGTGCCTTTGGGGATTGCGGCGGCGATCTATCTAGCGGAATACGCTTCCGATACGCCTCTCACACGAACGATTCGAATCGCCATTATCAACCTCGCAGGTATTCCGTCGGTGGTCTATGGCTTATTCGGGCTGGGGCTGTTTGTGCTTTTCCTCAATTTCGGCACATCCATCCTCGCCGCCTCGCTGACGCTTTCGATCATGACGCTGCCGGTCATCATCAGCACTGCCGAGGAAGCGCTGCGCACAGTGCCGCAGTCATTTCGCACAGTGAGCGCTTCCCTCGGCGCGACGCGCTGGCAGACTATCCGCCGCATCGTGTTGAAAGAGGCGTTGCCCGGCATCCTCACCGGCGTGATCCTCGGTCTCGAACGCGCCGTCGGCGAGACGGCTCCCATCTTGTTTACCGGCGCAGCGTTCTTCTTGCCGCGTCTCCCCAACTCGCCTTTCGACGCAACGATGGCGTTGCCGTATCACTTATTTGTGATCTCTACGCAAGTTCCGAATATGCCGGTCCAAATTCAGTATGGCGTGGCGCTGACGTTGCTGGCGTTTGTGTTAACGATGAACCTCGTCGCTACCGTGATCCGTTCGCGAGCGCGCGCCAAACGGCAGTGGTAACCCTATCGTCAATCGTAAATCGTAAATGCATAAGATCATCATCGAATCTCTCTCCTTACAATACTCCGACGGCACAGAGTCATTGCGCGACGTGAGCCTCGGTATTCACCAGAACGCGGTGACGGTCTTGTTCGGTCCGGCGGGAGGCGGGAAGTCAACCTTGCTGCGCTGCCTGAATCGGCTCAACGACCTCGCCGAAGTCAAAGCCTCGTCGGGGCGCATCCTGATTGACGGCGAAAATATCCTCGATCCCAAAGTAGACGTGATCGCGTTGCGCCGCAAGGTCGGTATGGTGTTTGCCCGTCCAGTGCCATTGCCGATGAGCATCCGCGACAATGTGACCTATGGGTTGGAACTCGCCGGCGAGAAGCGTCGCGCTACATTAGACGAAGCGGTTGAACGCAGTTTGACACTCGCCGCTATTTGGGACGAAGTGAAAGACCGCCTGGACACGCTCGCCGTCGCCCTTTCCGGCGGACAGCAACAGCGCGTCTGCTTGGCGCGCGTGTTGGCGCTTCAACCCGAAATCATTTTGCTCGATGAACCGACCTCGGGACTCGACCCAATCTCCACTGGCAAAGTCGAAGCTGCGCTGCAAGAACTCAAAAAAGAGTACACCGTCGTCCTCGTGCCTCATTCTGTGCAGCAGGCGGGACGCACAGCCGATCACGCAGCGTTCTTCTTGCAAGGCGAACTGATCGAGTACGGCGAAGGTAAATCTCTCTTCACCGCTCCCAAGCAAAAGAAAACAGAGGATTATGTAACGGGCAGGTTTGGGTGATTACATCGTTCGGCGAGCGTCGTCCACACGGCGAACAGCCCGGACATTTTGAGGAAATCTCGACGTGTGAGTGTCATGTCAACTCCTTACGCAAGGATAGTGTGTCCTTTGGGAGGATGATATACCGCTAACTCTTACAAAGTCTCAGCGCGTACGGGATTCTTTATTGAGCCAAGCCCTTCGATCTCAATCTCGACCACATCGCCATTTTTCAATTCATTGACTCCCGCCGGCGTGCCGGTGAAGATCAAGTCGCCGGGTTCCAGCGTCATCACAGATGAAATGTAGGCGATCAGCGTTCCCACATTGAAGATCATGTCGCGTGTGGACGCCATCTGGCGCATCTGCCCGTTGACGCGGCAGGTGATGACCGAATCGGACGGGTCGAAGTCGGTGTCTATCCATGGACCAAACGGGCAGAACGTGTCGAAACCTTTGGCGCGCGTCCATTGAGTATCGGATTTTTGCAAGTCGCGCGCAGTTACGTCGTTGCCGATGGTATATCCTAAGATGTGCTTCTTCGCGTCATCGGCGGCGATGTGACGCCCGCGTTTGCCGACGACGGCGACCAACTCCGCTTCGTGTTCCACTTGCGAAGATTGCGGCGGCAGGAGAATCGTTTCGCCATTGGAGATGACTGACGACGGCGGTTTTAGGAAGAGGAGCGGGACCTTCGGCGTTTCGTTGCCCAACTCTTTGGCGTGTTCCACATAGTTGCGGCCCACACAGACAATCTTGCCCGGCTCGCACGGCCCGATCAGCCGCACGTCGGAAAGAGGCGTGAGAGCTTCCTGCCGGCGATAGCGCCCATAGATATTCCCGCCGATCTCGCCGATCTTATTGTCCAGCAGCCATCCATATTTCTGTTTTTTACCGTCTTGTGTTTCGTAGCGAACGATGCGCATATTTCCTCCGGGCGCAAGTGTATCATGATGTATAATGGCGACGCGGGCGCTTAGCTCAGTTGGTTAGAGCGCTTCTTTTACACAGAAGAGGTCAGGGGTTCGAGTCCCTTAGCGCCCATTGATGAAAACTTCCGAAGTCGCTTTGACCTCGGAAGTTTTTGCTTTATCGCCCGAATAAGACGCGGGCTATTTCTTTTACGATAATCAAGCGAGGTTGATCACGAGGTATCGATTCGATTGTTGCATTATTGTTCATATGCAGTTCAACTGCCGCATGAGCTTTTCACGAGGGAAACAGTTCCGGGAATCGCATGGCGACGAGCATGGCGCACATGGCAAACCCGTTGTTGAGAAGGTGCAGGATAACGCTGGGCCACAACGAGTTGGAGCGGTGATACACATATCCCAAAACTGCGCCTAGGATGAACGTCGGGATGAACGAGACAGGGTCAAGATGTGCGGCGGCAAAGATTCCAGAACTCAAGAGGAGCGCCGCGATCCAGCCGTAGCGCTGTCGAAATCCTTGAAATAAAAACCCTCTAAAGAAAATTTCCTCCACAAGAGGGGCAACGATCACAGCGGTGGCGAATAACCAGGCCGGCGATTTCAATTCGGAAAACATTTTCATCATCGCTTCTCCCTGCGTGTTCACACCGAGATACGTTAGGAGCAAGTTGTGCGCTATGATGAGCGGGTATGAGATCGCGATCAAGCCGCAGCCCAAGCCCATCGTGAGCAAATCGAACTTCTCGAAACCAAGAAAGCGCGGGTGGATGCGCTTGAACGCGAAGATGACAAGCACAGGCAAAAGATAGATCAGTTCGGCGAGGACGACTCCTGCGCCTTGCGCAAATTGCTTTGCCTCGTCTCGAAATAAAAAGAGCGCTACAAGCAAACCGACGTTGATCATTATGAGCAGAACGATGCCCAGCCATGTATCTATGATTGACCACGGGACCGAATAACCCCGTGCTTCTTGCGGGACCTCAATTTGATTCTCTTCCATTCAGCCTTCTCTCAATTCTCGATAAACAACCCATTGACCTTTGCGATCGTCCACGTTCTTCATGGCGCGGTCGTAATAAATGTCGAAGATTTGCATAAGCGCTTGCCCAGCAGTTGAACTGTTGGGCATCAAAACCCGCACACGGAAATAAAACCTGCCGACGTTCAACGACCCGCGATTAGACGCCACAGCCGCGTGTTCGGGCTGCATGTTGCGCGCCATCTTTCCGCGCCGTTTGAAATCTGTCCACGCCGAGAGCATTTCGATCGCGCGATAGGTTTTCCCTTCCCAGATGAATCCATTCGGGCAGGCGGGACTCTTCTCCAGCGCGGGAGGCGTGTCGAAGATGGGTTCGATGGGCTGGTCTAAAAAATGAAGCGGGGTAAATTCCATACCTTGATTATCGCACAAATCTTGACGCTTTCTTGACGCCCACCCCCGCCTTCTTAATCCCAATTTGACCGACAACTGAATACACTGCATCCAATGGAGGCACGCATGAATGACATTCTTTTTGTTGGATTAACTCTTGTATTCTTCGCGCTCACTTTTGGCTTGCTCGCCATTTGTGAGAAGCTGATGGAGAACAAATGAACGCCTTGTATTTCATCATGGGCGTTATTGCCCTGCTATTGTTTGGCTATCTCGTTTTAGCCCTGCTGAAGCCAGAATGGTTTGGATAACATGAATCTCTACGAATGGCTTCAAATCCTTTTATACCTGACCGTTTTATTCGTCCTGGTCAAGCCGTTGGGCGGATATATGGCGCGCGTCTATCAGAACGAACGCCTCATTCTTGACCCGATCCTTGGTCCTATTGAACGATTCATGTATCGCATCTCAGGCATTGACTCGAAGACCGAGATGAATTGGAAAACATACGCCGTCGCCATGTTGTTGTTTAATGCAATCGGCTTGCTGGCGGTTTATTTCCTGCAAAGACTACAAGCCTTTCTGCCGTTGAACCCGCAGGGATTCGGCGCCGTCACGCCCGATTCTTCATGGAACACGGCGACCAGTTTCGTCACCAATACCAACTGGCAGGGCTACGGCGGCGAGACAACCATGAGCTACCTCACCCAAATGCTGGCGATGACGGTGCAAAACTTCGTCTCCGCTGCAACGGGTATGGCGGTTTTGGTCGCCCTGATTCGCGGAATCATCCGCCACACCACAAAAGAGATCGGGAATTTTTGGACCGATTTAACCAGAACAACTATGTATATCCTTGTGCCGCTTGCGTTGACGCTTGCGCTGGCTTTGGTTTCACAAGGCGTTGTGCAGACCTTCCACGAATCTCAAACGGCTTCAGCGCTCCAATCTGGCGGGCAGACGATTGCGGTCGGTCCAGCCGCTTCACAAATCGCGATTAAACAACTCGGCACAAACGGCGGCGGATTTTTCAACACCAACTCCGCGCATCCGCTTGAAAACCCAACGCCCTTTTCAAATTTCCTTGAAATGCTCGCCCTCTTGTTAATTCCCGCCGCGCTTTGCTACACCTACGGGAAAATGATCGGCGATACGCGCCAGGGCTGGTCGTTATTAATTGCCATGACCATTGTTTTTGTCGCTTTACTTGGAGTAACAGTTTGGGCGGAAAAAACAGGCAACCCTGCGATCGAGGCGTTGGGCGTCGTCGGCGGAAATATGGAAGGTAAGGAAGTCCGCTTTGGGATCGTAGCCTCCGCTTTATGGACGACAGCCACAACTTCTGTGTCGAATGGCGCGGTCAACTCGATGCTCGATTCGTACATGCCCCTGGGCGGGCTTGTGCCAACGTGGCTGATGCAATTGGGCGAAATTATCTTCGGCGGGGTCGGCTCTGGTTTATACGGCATGTTGACTTTCGTCATCATCGCGGTTTTTGTGGCGGGGCTGATGGTCGGGCGCACGCCTGAATATCTTGGCAAAAAAGTTGAAGCCTACGAAATGAAGATGGCATCCATCATCATTTTGACGCCAGTCATCGTCACGCTGGCGGGGACAGCCAGCGCCTTGATGAGCGAAGCGGGTAGAGCCACAATCTTCAACCCGTCTGTGCATGGATTTAGCGAAGTGTTATACGCCTTTTCATCCACGGCGGCGAACAACGGCTCGGCGTTTGCCGGGCTGGGGGCGAACAATCCGTTTTACAACACGGCTTTGGGGCTTGCCATGTTAATCGTCAGGTTTTGGCTGGCGGTTCCTGTTTTGGCAATTGCTGGCGCGCTGGCGAACAAAAAGAAAACACCCGTCAGCAGCGGCACATTGCCAACGCACACGCCTTTATTCATCGGCTGGCTCATCGGGGTCATCGTCATCGTTGGCGCGTTGAGTTATTTGCCCGCGCTGGCGCTGGGTCCGATTGTGGAACATTTGATGATTTTCAAATAATCATGTCGTTGCGAGGGCGGTGTTCTTCCGCCCAAAGCAATCTCCCCGTTAATCAGGAGATTGCTTCGCCGCAAAGAACAAAAGCGCGGCTCGCAACGACATAAGAGGTGAAAAATGACAACTAAAAAACAAACAACATTTCGCAAAGAAATTTATCAACGCGCCATCGTGGAATCGTTCCTCAAGTTGAATCCTCGCTGGATGGTTCGTAACCCCGTCATGTTCGTGGTGGAAGTGGGGAGCGCGCTGACAACCCTCTTGTGGATTCAAGCCATCCTCGGTCAGGGCGAAGCGCCGACGGGATTTATTGGCGCAATTGCGTTGTGGCTGTGGTTCACGGTGTTATTTGCAAACTTCTCCGAGGCTGTTGCCGAAGGGCGCGGCAAAGCGCAAGCCGAGTCGCTTCGTAAGGCAAAGCAAGATACGCCCGCAAAACAAATTGCAGGCTTGAAGCTCGAAAGTCTGCAGGCGGAAGGCGCAAATATAAAGCATAAAGTTGTTTCATCTACCGCGCTTCGCAAAGATGATTTGTATTTGGTCGTCGCGGGAGATATTCTGCCAGCCGACGGCGAGATCGTCGCGGGAATTGCATCGGTGGATGAAAGCGCTGTGACGGGCGAATCTGCTCCCGTGGTGAGAGAGGCGGGCGGCGATCGTTCCGCAGTCACAGGCGGCACGCGGCTTTTATCCGATTGGTTAATTGTCAAAGTCAGCGCGGATCCCGGTCACGGATTTTTAGACCGCATGATCAGCATGGTCGAAGGCGCGAAACGCCAAAAGACACCGAACGAAATTGCATTGAATATCTTATTGGCGGGCTTCACGATCATCTTTTTGGTTGTGTGCGCCACGCTGTTGCCCTTTTCCATTTATAGCGGCGGAGCAATCACCATCACCGTGCTGGCGGCATTGCTGGTATGTCTAATTCCAACCACCATTGGCGGTTTGTTATCTGCCATTGGCATCGCAGGCATGGATAGGATGATTCAACGCAACGTGATTGCCATGTCGGGTCGCGCGGTGGAAGCGGCGGGCGATGTGGATGTGTTATTGCTCGATAAAACTGGGACGATCACGTTGGGCAATCGTCAAGCCGTTGAATTTATTCCCGTGAATGGAATCAACGCGCAAGAACTTGCCGAAGCCGCGCAACTCGCTTCGCTTGCCGATGAAACGCCCGAAGGTCGTTCGATCGTTGTGCTGGCAAAAGAAAAATTTGGTTCGCGCGGTCAAACGATGGAGAGGATGCACTTCGTTCCATTCACCGCGCAGACGCGCATGAGCGGAGTCAATTTACCCCCCTTACATCCCTCCAAATTGGAGAAACTTCACTCCAATTTGGGGGGACCGAGGGGGGTGGAAATTCGCAAAGGCGCGCCCGATACGATGATTGAATTGATTCAGTCTAATGGACATGCCATCGCCTCAGACCTCAAGCCGACAGTTGATTCAATCGCCCGCACAGGCGGCACGCCTCTGGTTGTGACTCGCGATAACCAAGCCCTGGGCGTGATCCATTTGAAGGATATCGTCAAAGGTGGCATGAAAGAACGCTTCGCGCATTTGCGAAAAATGGGCATCAAAACGGTAATGATCACAGGCGATAACCCGCTCACCGCCGCCGCCATTGCCGCCGAAGCAGGCGTGGACGATTTTCTGGCACAAGCCACGCCCGAAGCAAAATTGAAATTGATCCGTGAATATCAAACGGGCGGACGACTGGTTGCGATGACGGGCGACGGCACAAACGACGCGCCCGCGCTCGCTCAAGCCGATGTGGCGGTTGCCATGAACACAGGCACACAGCCCGCGCGCGAAGCCGCCAACATGGTGGACTTGGACAGCAACCCTACCAAGTTAATTGAGATCGTTGAAATTGGAAAACAACTCTTGATGACGCGCGGTTCCTTGACCACTTTCAGCCTTGCCAACGACGTGGCGAAATATTTCGCCATCATCCCCGCCGCGTTTGCCGCCACATATCCGCAATTGCAAACCTTGAACTTCATGCGGCTGGCAACGCCTGAGAGCGCCATCCTTTCCGCCGTGATTTTCAACGCGCTGATCATCGTCGCCTTAATCCCCTTGGCGTTGCGTGGCGTGCCATATCGGGCAGTCGGCGCGGCGCAGTTGCTCAGAGACAATCTTCTGATTTACGGTCTCGGCGGCTTGCTCGTGCCGTTCATCGGCATCAAATTGATTGACATCATTTTAGTTTTGCTCAAACTGGTCTAGGAGGTTGAGATGACAATGCACAATTTAATTCATCCGTACCTTGTGGAAAGCGTCAGGCGCACGCCGATTGCTTCCGCTCGCAAGGAAGTTACCATGAAACCAAAAGAGTATTCAAAATTCATCAAGCCGTTTTTGCTGGCGGCTCTGACAGCCGTTTTGGCTGCTGGCGCGGTCGCTCCCGATGTGATGAATATCCCGCTGGCATGGCAACCTTGGTTATTCATCGCAGCTATTTTTTGGTCCGTGCTTTACTTTACAGGAACATTAAATTCATGAACGCACAACTGCGTCCCGCTCTTACAATTTTCGCTTTACTCACCCTCATTACGGGCGTGATTTATCCGCTGGCAGTGACGGGCATCGCTCAACTCGTTTTTCCGCATCAAGCCAATGGAAGTTTAGTCACGATTAGCGGAAAGACCTACGGCTCTGAATTTATCGGTCAGCAATTTGACGACCCAAAATATTTTTGGGGACGTTTATCGGCAGTCAATTACGACTCTTCCACATCTTCTGGTTCCAATTACGGACCGATGAATCCCGCTTTGATTGAAGCCGTGCAAGCGCGGATTGACGCTCTGAAAGCGGCAGACCCCGACAACACACTTCCGATTCCCGTTGACTTGGTCACTGCTTCAGGCAGCGGACTCGACCCTCACATCAGCGTCGCAGCGGCGTTGTATCAAGTTGCTCGAGTGGCATCAAGCCGAGGGTTGAGCGAAGCGGATGTTATCGCGTTGGTGAATCAGCATACACAAGGTCGTCAGTTTGGGGTTTTGGGCGAGCCGCGAGTCAATGTGTTGTTGTTGAATTTGGCTCTGGATGGAAGCAAGTAACTCTTACTATCATCCCCAGCCCTTCTCCGACGGGCTTGAAGACGGACAGGGCTCAAACTTTACCGCCAAGAGCGCGAAGAACGCAAAGAAAGAATTAAAACTTGGCATCCTTAGCGGGCTTCGCGGTTCGAAAAATCAAACCGAGTCTCGAACCTATCTACCCCTGAACTCCAGCGGGAGAGGGTTAGGGTGAGGGAAAAAAGGAATACAATAAGTTTATGCAACGCCCCGACCCAGATGAACTGTTAAAGAACCTTCATGCCGAAACTCACAGTCGCGGAAAGTTAAAGATTTTTCTCGGCTATGCAGCGGGCGTGGGGAAGACCTACGCTATGCTTCAAGCCGCGCATCAACGCAGGGAGCAGGGCATTGATCTTGTAGTCGGCTATATCGAAACGCATAAACGCAAAGAAACGGAAGAACTTGCGCAAGGGTTGGAAGTTCTTCCGCGCAAACAGGTGGAATATCGCGGCGCGACCTTGCCCGAAATGGATGTGGACGCGGTTCTAGCGCGAGACCCCAAAATTGTTTTGGTGGATGAATTTGCTCACACGAACGCGCCTGGCTCGCGTCATCCCAAACGCTATCAGGATGTGCAGGAAATTTTGGACGCTGGCATTGACGTATACACCACATTGAACATTCAACATTTGGAAAGTTTGAACGATGTGGTCGCGCAGGTGACGGGCGTGGTGGTGAAAGAAACCGTGCCCGATTCGGTCATTGACCAAGCCGCCGAAATTGAAGTGATTGATTTGCCGCCCGATGAACTGGTGACGCGTTTGAAGGAGGGCAAGGTTTACATCCCCGAACAAGCCAGCCGCGCCATTGAAAAATTTTTCCGCAAAGGGAATCTGACGGCATTAAGAGAAATGGCGCTGCGCCGCGCCGCCGAACGCGTGGATAACCAGATGCGGGCATACATGCAAACGCGGGCAATTCCTGGTCCATGGGCGGCAACGGAAAGATTATTAGTTTGTGTCAGCCCTAGCCCGTTGAGCGAACGTTTGGTTCGTACAACCAGAAGATTATCTGAAGAATTAAATGCCGAATGGTTTGCGTTATATGTTGAAACGTCTCAGGCAACTTCGATGTCCGAAGCGAAGCGCGAACGGGTTTCAAAAATTCTACAACTGGCAGAAGATCTGGGCGCGCGGGCGCATACGGTCACATCCAGCAGTTCGATGGAATCGGTTTCGCAAACGGTGATGGATTTTGCCCGCAAGAATAACGTCACAAAAATTGTGGCGGGCAAACCCCTGCGCCCACGCTGGCAGGAGATTCTTCGCGGCTCGCTGGTGGATCAATTGATTCACAAAAGCGTGGATATTGACGTGTATGTGGTCGCAAGCGCCGACATCCCGTCCCTTCCTGCTGATGAAAACCCGTTCAAACTGCATAGCCCTCTTATCAAGTATGCCTGGAGCGTTTTCCTCGTTGCGTTAGCTACCGTGCCTGGCTTTCTCATCGGCGGGCGGCTTGAACCGACGAATCTCATCATGGTGTATTTGCTGGCGGTTGTCATTGCGGCAATTTACTTGGGGCGCGGTCCTGCCATTCTCGCTTCGTTATTGGGCGTATTGGCATTCGATTATCTCTTCATCATCCCATACTCTTCGTTTGAGGTTTCCGATACGCAATATATCATCACGTTCATCGCTTTGTTCTTCGTGGGAGTCGTCATCAGCCAGTTGGCGGCTCGGGCGAGCGAACAAGCCGAAACGGCGCGTCAGCGCGAGGCGGAAACAGCGGAGTTATATGATTTAAGTCGGGATTTGGCATCGTCTGCAGACATGGAATCCATTTTAAAGCAATTCAGAAAACATCTCGAACAAACTTTCAACCGCACGATTGTCGTATTGTTATCCAACGAAAATCGCCTTGAAGTGAAAACCAACAGCGATAGCTTGAACTTAAGCGCGGAAGAAATTGCGGTGGCAGATTGGGTCTATCGCCATGCCGAACCTGCGGGTCGTTTTACAAACACATTACCCGCCGCTGAACTGAGATACCTGCCGTTGAAAACCGCGCGCGGCGTGGTGGGCGTACTGGGCGCGGGCAAGCCAAGCGAATCGAACCTGGATCTAACGCCCGCGCAACGCAGATTGATGGAAGCCTTTGCCAATCAAGGCGCACAAGCCATCGAACGCGCCTTGCTGGAAGAACAAACGCAAAAAATTTCGTTATTGCAATCCGCCGAAAAACTGCAAAATGCTTTGCTAAATTCTGTTTCGCACGACCTGCGCACCCCGCTGGTTTCGATCACAGGCGCATTAACCGCATTGGATGAAGATGAAGTCAGCCTCGACGAAGCCTCGCGCAATGCGTTGGTTGAAAATGCGCGCGACGAAGCCGAGCGGTTGAATCGCCTGGTTGGAAATTTACTTAACATGACGCGCATTGAAAGCGGCGCGGTCAAATTAAAAATGGAGCCGTGCGACGCGCAGGATCTATTCGGCACAGCCATCGAGCAACTTGGCAGGCGCGCCAGCCAACGCCAAATCAACATTAACGTCCCCGCAGATTTTCCGCTCGTGCAAATGGATTTCACGTTGATGGTGCAGGTGATGGTCAACCTGCTGGAAAACGCGCTCAAATATTCCCCCGAAGATGCGTCGATTGATATCTCCGCCTCCGTTGCGGATTCAAAAGCCCGCTTCCACATCGCAGACCGTGGGGTGGGCATTCCGTCCGACGATTTGGCGCGCGTCTTTGACAAACTATATCGGGCGCAACTTCCTGAAGGCGTGCCTGGCACAGGTTTGGGCTTGTCCATCAGCAAGAGCCTGGTCGAAACGCATGGCGGAACGATTCGCGCTTTGAATCGCGCGGGCGGAGGCGCAATTTTTGAAGTTGAATTACCATTGGGGATATGACGCAGACCAATCAACGAATTTTGGTTGTAGACGATGAAACGCCTATCCGCAGATATTTGCGCGCCGCATTAACCGCGCAAGGGTTTACGGTCTACGAAGCCAGCGATGGGAATGAAGCCTTGCAAGCCGTGTTATCTCACCGCCCCGACATGGTCATTTTAGATTTGGGTTTGCCCGATATAGACGGCATTGAAGTGACAAAACGATTAAGAGAATGGTCGCAAACGCCGATCATCATTTTATCTGTCCACGAAGCCGAGAACGATAAAATCGCCGCGCTCGACGCGGGCGCCGACGATTATTTGACCAAACCCTTTGGCACAGGCGAATTGCTGGCGCGTATGCGCGTTGTTCAACGCAGGCAAATTACAAATGCAGACGAACCCGTCTTTCAAGCCGGCGCGTTGAAAATGGATATCTCCCGCCGCCTGGTGACGTTGGATGGAGAGGAAATTGCGCTCACGCCGACGGAATATGATTTGCTCAAAACGTTGATTACCCATGCGGGCAAAGTCATCACGCATCGTCAACTGCTAAAAATGGTTTGGGGCGAAGGCTACGACGATATGCACATCCTGCGCGTCAACATCAGCAACTTGCGTCGCAAGATCGAACCAGACGCGGCAAGACCAACGTATCTAGTCACTGAAGCGGGGGTGGGGTATCGGTTGCGGGTTAATTCTTGATTTCAATACCGTTAAAATTTTGCGCCGGCCTGTTTCAGAATGATGCGATAACGCCGGCATTCTACTTTTCTTCCGCAAGATGGAAGTGATGCAGGAAGCGGTGCAGGATCGGCGCAGCTAACACGCCAGCGGCGGCGAGGGGAATAATGCCCGAATACAACGCGTAGAAGGAAGCAAAGAGTTTTCCCGCATCCGTTCTTACAGGATTAACAGGTCCCATTCCGCTGAGGATCATGGACGCGTTGAGCAAGGCGTCTATCCACGAAAGGTTTTCGATGAATTGATATCCGAGCATCCCAACGACGAGCGAAAATAGAATGAGCGCCAACCCGATCAGCCCGTTGCGTATGAGTCGGCTGGCGAATACTTTTCGGCTGGCAAGCGGCTGGTTGCGATGTTCGTACATTACTTAATCGCATACACTGCGTACCCGCGCGGGGGAGCGTAGAACTGGGCGCGCCCGTCGCGGTCGGTGGATTGGTTGATGGGGCGTGAAAAGTCGGTTTTGGACCACCAAGCCACAGGGGCGAAAGAGGCGTTCGTCCATTTGGTGGTCACGAGCCGTCCGTTCCAGTTGTCGCCGCGATTGTTGAGCACGTAGACCAGTCCGGGCTGATCGCCATATCCCACGCGCTGCATGATGTAGAGGTTGTCGTCCACGTACAAAACTTCGGCATCGCCGCCCGCGTATTTTTCGTGCGCGTCCACAAGCGCGGCGATACCGTTGGGAGTGTCGGCGAGCGCGAGATCCAAATTAAAATAATCGTACCAGAACACGCAGGGATAACCCTCGTGCGTGAGGATGTAACTGTATGCGAGCAATTTATCGTTGATGATGGGGCGTCCCTCGTCGCGCAGATCGTGATTTTCAACGAACGAAACCGCGTTCTGTTCCTCGCGCCGCACAACGGTATCCCATGTGGTGAGATTTTTCAAACTGAAACCGTATGAGTCGCACATCGCTTTGAGCATTTCGCGTTGGGGAAAATCGAACGCCTCCACAGGATTCGTGTTGGAGAAGTTGGCAAGGTCTACCCAGTTTTCGATGGCGTGCGCGTTATCCCAAAATTCCGCCACACCGTACGGCACAAACTGTTGTCCGTTGCGCTCGTAACGATATTCTTGAATCGCGGTGATCGTGTCGGCGCCGTAGCCTTTCACAAAATCGTAGCGAAAGCCGTCGAAGCCGATGTCTTCGATCAGCCAGCGCGCCAGTTTGAGCAGTTCGGCATACACATACGGATTGCGATGCGCGAGGTCGGGCATGTCGCCGAAGGTCATGTTGTCCCAACTTTCGTACATGCACGGATGAAAACATTCCCAATTGCGCGGGAACTTTCCGCTCTTCGGATGGAACAATGTCCAGCGCATTTGATTGATCAGCGGATTCAATTCCTGCGCGTCTGCCCCGCTGTTGTGATTGAAGACCATATCCGCGATCACCCCGACCTTATAACTGTGCGCAGTTTCGATCAGCAACTCCAACTCCGCGCGTGGACCGAACCACGTGGAGATCGTCCCCTTTTGATCAAACTCGCCGAGGTCGTAATAATCGTACGGGTCATAGCCCATCGAAGGTCCCGCCAAATTTGCGGCTTTATGCGCGGGCGGAAGCCACAGCGCGGTGAACCCCACTTTTGCCAGTACAGGAATTTGCTCGCGAATGGTTTTCCACCATTGGAATTCTTTGTTCTCCACACGAGGACAGTCCCAGTAGAAGGCTTGCATCATCACGCCCATTTAAATGACTCCTAACGACAAAATTATTTTGCCTTAGCTTTATTTCTTTTCCTGATTTTCGATGCGCCAGATTCAAGTTCTTCTTGCGCTCTCTCTGTTGCCCCAACGACGCGCTTCTTCGACAACTCGCAATACTTCGCATCCACTTCGATGCCGACGGCTTGGCGTCCATTCGTCACAGCCGCGACGATGGTCGAGCCGCTTCCGCTGAACGGGTCAAGCACAGTATCGCCGACATAACTGAATAGTTTGACACAACGGCGCGGCAATTCGAGCGGAAACGGCGCTGGGTGGCCGACTCTCTTTTTGCTTTCGCCGTTGAACGTCCACACGCCGTTGGTCCATTCCATGAATTCGTCGCGCGTCACATCGGAGACTTTGCTCCCGCCTGTCTTCTTCCATTTATTTTTGTACAACACAAGGATCAACTCGACCGGCGCGATGACATACGGCGCGCTGGCGCTCATCCACGAGCCCCACGCGGTGCGGCGCGAGATGTTGCCCTCGTTCCAAATGATGGTGGAGTGATAGCCAAAGCCGATCTGTTTTACGAGCGTGGTCAAATCTGCGCCGACGCTTTGTTGCCCGCCTTTGTTTTTATCGAGCGGAATGTTCAAGCAGAAACGCCCGTCATCTTTCAGCCATTCGTAACAACGCGCCATCCATTTTTGGCTGAACTCGAGATACGCCGCGTATGAAATGTCGTCTTTGTGCGAGTTGTAAGCGATGTCTACGTTGTACGGCGGCGAGGTAACGATCAGGTCAACGCTGGAATCTGCGACGCAGTCCGTGGCGATCACGTCATCGTGGATGATCTTTACTTGTTTAGTTTCAAAAAAGATTTTGGAGTCGGGCATGAGGTTCACGCGTTTGGATTATAGCACGCCAATTTTCCTGCCGTTTGGAAAATGAGGTTCGCCGTTTCTGTAAGGTTGCATATTCTTCCGACTAAAAAGAAATTTCGTGTTAGGATTAAGAACATATGGACCAACTTCTTTCATGTCTTCTCCGAATTATCGGCAGTCAAGTCGCCAGCCTGACGGGTATTTACTTACCCGCCGGGCTTTTTTATTCCTAGCGCGGATTAAAACGCTCTTTATACGTATGGAAAATAAGAAAGGAGATCGTACAATGCAAACAATTTGGGAAACGCCTTGGGACTACCGTTACGCGCATCGTATGCAACGGATGACCAGCTCGGTCATTCGCGAACTATTAAAGTTGACGGAACAACCGGACATCATTTCATTTGCCGGCGGTTTGCCCGCACCGGAGGTTTTTCCGATCCAAAAGTTTCGCGAAGCGTGCGCTTATGTGCTGGAAAATCTCGGTCCGCAATCGCTTCAGTACGGCGCTACGGACGGGTATTTGCCCCTACGCGAGATGATCGCGCGGCACACCTCGCGTTTTAGCGCGGAAGTGAATGCCGATAACATTCTTATCACCTCCGGTTCGCAGCAAGCGCTCGACTTTATCGGGCGGCTGTTCATCAATCGCGGCGACTATATCGTGCTTGAATCGCCAACTTATCTGGGTGCGCTACAAGCGTGGAATGCCTTTGGCGCGCAATACATCCCCGTCCGTTCGGATGAGCACGGGATGATCGTAGATGAATTAGAAGCCGCGCTTCGCATCGGACCGAAGTTTATTTACGTTCTGCCCAATTTCCAGAATCCGGGCGGTTCTACGCTGCCCCTTGAGCGGCGCAAACAACTCGTCGAGATCGCAGATAAATACGGCGTGCCGATCATTGAAGACGATCCCTACGGTCAATTGCGCTATGAAGGCGAACATATTCCATCCATTGTGTCGCTGGACAGCGAATATCGCGGTCCGAATGGCGGACACTACAGCGGCAACGTGATTTATTTGAGCACGTTTTCGAAGTTGCTGGCGCCGGGTTTACGGTTGGGGTGGGTCGTTGCGCCGCCGGAAGTGATTCAAAAATTGGCGGTGACAAAACAAGCCGCCGACTTGCATACTTCTTCGTTCAATCAATATGTCGCTTACGAGGTGGCGAAAGGCGGCTTCCTCGACGAGCATGTGAAATTAATCCGCGCTACATATAAAGAACGTCGCGATGTAATGATTGAGATGATGGAAGAAATGTTCCCCTCCGGGGTGACATGGCGAAAACCGCATGGCGGCATGTTCTTATGGAGCGTTTTGCCTGAAGGCATGGATTCGTCGGAGATGCTGAAGCGCGCAATTGAACGGAAGGTCGCGTTTGTGCCGGGCGAACCGTTCCACCCAAACGGGGGCGGCAAGAATACCCTGCGACTTAATTTCTCCTATTCATCGCCGGAGATCATTCGCGAAGGCATGGCGAGGCTGGCGGAAACGTTAAAGGAAACGGTTGCAAACGCGTAACCTGTTCTGATTCTATGGAATTGACCGGCTCGTTCGAATACGAGCCGGTCAATTCGTTAAAGCTAGAAATTTTCAATCGTTGAAATTAATTCATCGAATGATCGGATGACCGGACAGTCGGCTTCGGGAAAGAAGCGACTGGGGTCGTACAGCACAGGCTGAAGTCCCGCGCGACGCGAACCGACCACGTCGGCATAATAGTTATCTCCCACATAGGCGGTTTGCTCAGGGAGCGCTTTCGCTCGTTGCAACGCGTGTCCGAAGATTTCAGGCTGAGGTTTGTACGAATCGACTTCGCCGCCGGCGAGCGTGAAGTTGAAGAAGTCGCCAATGCCATGCGCCGCTAATTCTTCGCCGAACGGCTGCGTACGATTCGAGATGACCGCCATAAAATAGCCGCGTTCTTTCAGTTTCTCTAAGGCGTTTTGTACGTCTGGAGGAACAATGCTGCGCGGCGTATAGAATTTCTGCATGTATGCAAGCACTTTGGGCGCGAGCGCTTTCGATTGCCGGTGCGAAACGCCCAGCGCGAGCAATTGGCGATAACTGTAATTGACCCAGAAGCCTTCGTTCTCGCCGTTATTTGCTTCTAAGTCGGCGTTGAGGTCGGTCGAGTTCGCCCAATAAGAAAATTCCCAACGCATAGCGCGATGGAAGTCCTTGTCGCTGAACTCAACGCCTAAAGAACGAATGTATTCGGATGATGTGACGCCTCCGCCGGGCACACTGTGTCGCAACGTTCCGTCGAAGTCGAAAAAGATGGCTTTGATTTTCATATTGATGTTTGAAGGTTCGAAAGTTGGAGATTGAGGGTCGGAAGGATGAACGCGCTAACCTGCGACCGAGAGATTTTACCCGCCGATGTGCGACATTTCCACTTTGGGCAAACCGGCGGTGTTTTCCGAGCGGAGTTCCGAGTAGCGGTCGGCACGCGCACCCCATACACCGGCGACAGTTTCTAGAATCTCCTCGTCTGACGCACCGTTTCGCAAGAGCGATTTTAAATCGTGACCTTTGACGGCGAACAGACAAGTGTATAGCTTGCCTTCGGCGGACAGGCGAATGCGCGTACAGTCGCGGCAGAATGCGTGCGTGACAGATGAAATGAACCCGATCTCGCCGCTTCCATCTTTGTAACGCCAGCGACTCGCCACCTCGCCGCGGTATCTGGCGTTGAGCGGTTCGATGGGCATGGCGGCGTTAATAATTCGGATTAATTCCGCAGAAGGCATCACATCGTCCAGCCGCCAGCCGTTGGAATGACCGACGTCCATATATTCGATAAATCGCAGAATATAACCTTTTTCGCGGAAGAAGCGCGCCATCGGCAAAACGCTCGATTCGTTCATCCCGCGTTTGACCACCATGTTAACCTTCACTGGTCTCAGCCCAACCTGCGCGGCTGCGTCCATGCCTTCGATGACTTTTGCGACAGGGAAATTGACGTCGTTCATAGCTTTGAAAGTTTCATCGTCCAGCGAATCTAAACTGACGGTGACGCGCTGCAATCCCGCCGCTTTCAAGGCGGGCGCCTGCTTGGCAAGTAAAGAGCCGTTAGTCGTCAGCGTAAGGTCGAGATTGGGAATCTCAGCGAGTTGTTTTATAAGGATGTGCAGGTCTTTGCGCACGAGCGGTTCGCCGCCGGTCAAACGAATCTTTTGCACGCCCAGAGATGTAAAAACACGCGCAAGCCGCGCGATCTCTTCAAAGGTTAGGATTTCATCGTGCGAAAGGTAAGGATAACGGGCGCCGAAAATTTCTTTTGGCATACAATATACGCAACGAAAATTGCAACGATCGGTCACAGAAATGCGCAGATCACGCAAGGGGCGGTGTAGAGTGTCTGTAATGGTCATGGTTTAAATATAGGCGAGTGTGCGAAAGCGTTTTTCATTATAACAACTCTGCGCGAAACGTCTACTCAATTATTGTGTTTGACTTGCCCTTTCAGGCGTGCTATCATTTGCCATTATTTGCACTTTATTAAGGAGTTTTTATGAAAGTCAGCGTCGAATTTATTCTTCGGATTATTGGTATGATCTTTGTTGGAATTATCGCAGGTTTTTGGGGTTACAGTTTGGGCGGCGATAATTTTTCAGAATCCATTCGTTTTATGGCGGTTATCGGGTTGCTTGGCGGGCTGGCGGGACTGGTGCTTACGCCGTATGTGACCACGCGCCCGGCGCATGCGGTGCGCGCCCGATTAGGACGGCTTTCAGCGGAAATGCTGTTCGCCGGATTATTCGGCATGATTGTCGGCTTGCTCGCCGCCGCCTTGCTTGCTTTTCCGCTTTCGCTTTTGCCCAAACCGTTTAGTCAGATCATGCCGCTGGCTGGTGTGATCGCGTGCGTGTGGCTAGGCATTTCGTTGTTCGTCATGCGGCAGGGAGATATTATGGGCTTGTTCAGCGCACTGAGCGGACGGGGCGGCGAGGGCGGCTCGTCTTCTTCATGGACGAACCTAAACCGCACGACCTTACTTGACACCAGCGTTATCATTGACGGACGCGTGACGGACATCGCCCGGACGGGATTTTTGCCCGGCACGCTTTTGATCCCGCGTTTTGTGTTGAACGAATTGCAATACATCGCCGACTCGGCTGACGGTCTGCGCCGGCAGCGCGGACGGCGCGGCATGGAAGCGCTGGCTGAACTGCAGAAACTTCCGAACATCCTCGTGCGCATCAGCGATATCAACGCGGAGGGCGTGCGCGAAGTGGACGATAAACTGGTTGTGCTTGCTAAGCAATTAAAATGTCCGATTCTCACCAACGATTACAACCTGAACCGCGTGGCAGAACTGCAAGGCGTGACGATCCTCAACATCAACGAACTGGCGAACGCGGTCAAGTCGGTTGTTTTACCCGCCGAACGCATGACGTTAAATATTTTCCAAGAAGGCAAGGAACAAGGTCAAGGCGTGGGCTATATGGACGACGGCACAATGGTGGTTGTGGAAAATGGTCACGATTACATTGGCGAATACAAAGAAGTGGTCGTGACGAAGGTCCTCCAAACGGCGGCGGGACGCATGATCTTCGCGCGTGTGGAAGATGAGAATGGGCGCAAGAAAAAATAATCCGCAGATTTAGAAAATATTTAACCGCGAAGCGCGCAAAGAGCGCGAAGATTCTTAATTCTTCTGCGAATTTCGCGTTCTTTGCGGTTTATTTTCTGTGGCAAAGGCTTAGAAATGATTCGACTTTACAACACCCTCACTCGCAAAAAAGAAGATTTTCAAACCCTCGAGCCGAACGTCGTCAAGATGTACGTCTGCGGCGTGACGGTCTACAACGACGCGCATGTGGGTCATGCGATGTCTGCGATCGTGTTCGACATCATCCGCCGTTATCTTGAATATCGCGGCTACACCGTCAAACATGTGATGAACTACACCGACGTGGATGATAAGATCATCAACCGCGCCAACACGCTCGGCGAAGATCCGCTCAAATTGTCGCAACGTTACATCGAAGATTACGCCACTGACCTGAAAAACTTGAACGTGCTTCCCGCCACATCGAATCCGCAGGTGAGCAAGACCATGCCGCTCATCATCGAATTCATTCAGGGCTTGATACAAAAAGAAGCCGCGTACGCCGCCTCGAACGGCGATGTCTATTTCAGCGTTGCCGAAGATAAAGATTACGGCAAACTCTCGGGGCGCAAATTGGATGACATGCAAGCGGGCGCGCGCATCGAAGTGGACGAGGCGAAGAATCATCCGATGGATTTCGCGTTGTGGAAAGCCGCGAAGCCCGACGAAATTTCATGGGACAGTCCGTGGGGCAAGGGACGCCCCGGCTGGCACATCGAATGCTCCGCGATGAACCTCGCCGAACTCGGCGAACAAATTGACATTCACGGCGGCGGCAACGATTTAATTTTTCCGCACCACGAGAACGAGATCGCGCAGACCGAATCGTACACGGGCAAACAATTTTCGCGCTATTGGATCCATAACGGGATGCTGCAACTCGGCGGCGAGAAAATGTCCAAGTCGCTGGGCAACATCGTCAGCATCAAAGACTTTTTGAAAACGCGCGACGCCGACGTGATGCGGATGCTCGTGCTGATGGGATCGTACCGAGCGCCATTGATCTTCAACGACGAGACTCAAGACGCCGCCGAAAAATCGCTGGAACGAATCAAATCCGCCTTTCGACCTGCCCGCGTCCTGAGCGAAGTCGAAGGATCGCCCTCCTCAAGCGGACTCTCCGCTGGAGCCGCCGCCGAACTCACCGCGCAAGCCGAAGCGACGAAACAATCCTTCATCGACGCAATGGACGACGATTTCAATTCCCCGCTTGCGCTTGCCGCGTTGTATGAACTCGTCAAAGCCATCAACACCGCCCGCGACAACGACGCGAACGATTCGCAACTCGAACCCGCGCAAAACATGTTGCGCGAATTGACCGGCGTGTTTGGTCTGCAACTTAAAGAAAAGACTGGCTCAAGCGAGGACGAAGCGACGGTCGCCGCGCTCATCGCCGAACGCACCGAAGCGCGCAAGCAAAAACAGTGGGCGCGCTCCGATGAACTCCGCGATCAACTCAAAGCAATGGGCGTGACAATCGAAGACAGCAAAGACGGCACAACGTGGAGATGGGGGTAACGCGAAGCGGCTATCTATATAGCGGCGTTTAGGAGAATATATATGCTCAAAGTCGGATACATCGGATTGGGATTGATGGGCAAATCTATGGCGCGGAATATCCTCAAAGCGGGATTTCCGCTGGTCGTGCATAATCGTTCTCGCACGGCAATGGAGGAACTCGTGGCGGAAGGCGCGACCGCTGCGGAGTCGCCTAAAGAAGTCGCTGCCCAAGTGGATGTGATCTTCACCAATCTGCCCGATTCGCCCGACGTGGAAAAAGTCGTTCTCGGCGAGAAAGGAATCATCGAAGGCGCGCATCACGGGCTTGTGTATGCTGACAATTCCACGATCAAGCCCGCATCCGCGCGGATGATCGCTGAAGCGTTGAAGGCGAAAAAAGCGTTTGCGCTTGACGCGCCCGTTTCAGGCGGCGATATAGGCGCGCGCAACGGAACGCTCACCATCATGGTCGGCGGTGATGCGTCTGCGTTGGAGCGTATCATGCCAGTGTTGCTGGCGATGGGCAAAACGGTCACGCATGTTGGCGAAGCAGGCGCAGGACAGGTGGCGAAAGCCGCGAATCAGATCATGGTTGCCGCACAGATGGTCGCAATGGGCGAACTTCTTGTCTTCGCGAAGAAGGCGGGCGTGGATCCGCGTAAGGTCGTGGACGCGATTAAAGGCGGCGCGGCGCAGTGCTGGACTCTCGATGTGAAACCGTCGCGTTTGTTCGAGGGCAACCGCAGCCCCGGCTTCAAAGCGCGTATGCAGTTAAAAGATCTGCGGATCGTGATGGAAACCGCGCAGGAATATAACGTTCCCATTCCATCTGCGGCGAAGAATACAGAATTCTTCCAGCGGATGATTGACGCAGGCATGGGCGAGCTCGACAACTCGGCGGTCGTGGGCGTGATCGAAGAAGCGGCGGGAGTGGATATTTTGAGCGAAGCGGATTTAAATTTGTAAGGACGCGTAGAATAAAACTCGCTATGAATGCGCATAAAGTAGGCATAGGCTTGATCGTTCTTGGAATTTCAGGAACGCTTCTCTCCGTCTTAATTGACTTGCTTCCGACGGCGAAAGCAGGCGTTCAAGCCGCACAAATCGCAGGAATTGAAGTCGGAGTCGTTATTTCCTTAGCAGGCTTTTGGATCGCGTTGACAAAGACGCCTGAGAAGATCCAAGCGCGGAAAAAGATCGCTGATTTTTTCCGACGGCTGCTGAACGCGCCGCTTCTGACATGGCTGCTGCTTTCCTTTTTAACAATCTATCTTCTATTCTTTATCGCGCCCGTATTTTTGAACGATATTCATCGCATGCGTTACTTCACTACATATCTACCGGACAGATTTCCGATCGGCAACGATATGATTGATTTTGTCAATCTGATCAAGAACTGGTTTGCGAATGGACAATCTCCGTATCATATTCAATTTTATCCGCCGTTATCTTATCTCCTGTACGCTCCCGCTTTGTTGATTAGCGACTACGCGACCCTTTTCGCAATTTTCACGTCAATTACATTGGTTAGTTATTTCGCGCTGACATTTTTAATTCCGGTTGCAGTCTTTCGAATGGAAAAAGCGGCGATCGTTCTGATATTCTTTCTTACTGGGTTGATCTCATACGGCCTTCAGTTTGAACTTGAACGAGGGCAATATAACGTTCTAGCGTTCCTATTTTGCATACTCTCGATCTATATATTTCATTATCGCCCCGCGCATCGCATATTTGCATATCTCTTATTTTCGCTCGCAATTCAATTAAAACTGTACCCGGCGATATTTATCCTTATGTTAGTGGATGACTGGCGGAACTGGAAACGGATCGCATTGCGCTTTGCAGGAATCGGATTTTTTAATTTTATCTTTCTGTTCGCTATGGGCTATAAAGCGTTTCTAGAATTTGCAAGTTCAGCGTTAACCCAACTGGCGACTCCCGGCTGGCTTTGGATTGGCAACCACTCTATTAAATCGTTCGTTAAAGGACTGGAAAGCGGACAGTTAGGGCTAACCAACGCCGCAACGCTGACGCTGATCCAACAGAATTCTGAACGTCTCTCCACACTGTTCCTGCTGATTATCGCGGTGTGCCTGCTCTTAAGCGTATGGATTTCTTACATGAGGCGCGAAGGCGGCGTGGATTATTATCTACTATTAAGTTGTACGCTCGTCGCGCTTACCGTTCCGGTCAGCAACGACTACACTCTTTCGATACTTGCCGCTCCGATGGCGCTGTTTTTTGCCAGCTTGCCGGAGATTAAGGACTCTCGAAACAAGGTCGTCTCAATACTATTGATTATCGGCATATCTCTATCGTACGCGTTGATTCTGACGCCTTTCAAATATAGACCCGCGTATTTAGGCAATGCTTTTCCTCCCTTATTGGTTATCTTAATCTTCGCAACTGGGATGAACTTCATCCGACATTTTTCTACGAAAAGAAGTATGGAAAGCGCTGTGCAAACCCAATGAAAAAATACCTTCCCGCCTTTCGCGATTACCTTCTGATTATCCTCTCTGCCTTGATCCAGGCGTTTTCGTTGCGCGCATTTTTTATTCCCGCTAATTTAGCGTCGGGCGGCGTGAGCGGCATCGCGCAGTTGATTAATTATTTTACGGGTTGGCGCATCGGCTTGATGGTGCTTATCGGTAATGTGCCGCTTTTTATTCTGGGGTGGCGTTTCCTCGGCGGACACCGCTTTGTGTTGCGAACCGCGATCGCGATCTTGACCTACTCCACGTTTATTGACATATTGCCGAATACGCCGCTTTTTACAGAGGGTGGATTCGGCGCGGCGTTGGTGCATGATCTACAAGGAGATATTTTCCTCAATACACTCTACGGCGCTATCGTCAGCGGCATCGGCTATGGGCTGATCTATCGCGCGCGCGGCACCAGCGGCGGCTCGGATATTCTGGCGCGCATCCTCAGCCATTGGCGCGGGATTCCCGTCACGCAAAGTTATCTCTTTGTCGATTCTGCCGTCATCCTCGGCGCGGGGTTTGTCTTCGGATGGAAGCAAGCCCTCTACGCGATGATCGCGTTGTATGTGAGCGGATTGGTCGCTGAAACGACTTTGGAAGGCAGCCGCACGATTCGCACGGCGACGATTGTCACGTCTGAGCCGGACGCCGTTTCCAATCGCATCATCGAAGAACTTCAACGCGGCGTGACGGTCCTCGAAGGCGCGGGTGCGTATACGGGATCGGAGCGTCTCGTTTTGTATTGCGTTATTACTCGCGCCGAAGTGACCGCGCTTAAAGATATTGTTGACGAATGCGATCCGACAGCGTTTATGGTCATCGGCGCGGCGCATGAAGTATTGGGCGCGGGATTTAAACCGTTGAAAGTGAAATAAGCCGCTGTTTCAAAATTATCTGC
>MWTB01000013.1 GCA_002050275.1 Anaerolineae bacterium UTCFX1 | reverse complement strand
AGCTTGATCGCGTTCTCTAGAATTGTGGGAGATTTAAGTGAGAATATAGAAAAGATTCAGCGCGGTTTCGACGAACGAGGAATTCAGGCTTGGGTTGTCGGTAGAAATGAAGTAAGAATAGAGGAGGCTATGGCACGTGCCTTTTTAAAAGCAGGACTGAAAAGTAGAATATTTCATTTAAGGGTGTCGAGTCGAGGGGCTGAAAATTCAGGTTGAGTAATTTTTCGCCACAGAGCCACTGAAAGCGCTGAGATTCTTTTTGGTTTTCTCTGCGAACTCCGAGTCTCTGTGGCAGATTTTTTTACTGTTTATGATTCCAAGTTTCTGCAAATTTCAAAATGCGCGGGCGGATGTAGAACGCGAACGGGTCGGCGAAAGGACGGCGTTCTTTGATAAGTCGCATCGCGGCTTGCGGATCGTATCCTTGCGCGATGAGGATGCACGCGCCCATCGCCACGCCGCGGTGACGTCCGTAGGCGCAATGTGCGTAGACCTTGCCGCCGTCGCGAATCGTTTCGAGCGCGGCGTTCGCGCCCGCGATCAATTTCGGAACCGAGAGCGGGAAGAATGGACTGTCTATGCTTTGCAACCACAATATTTTGATAGACGGAGAATTTGGGTCGGGCTTGGGCGCTTGCGAAAAACGCATGTTGATAATGAGCCGCACGCCGAGGTCGCGCAGTGAGTCGTAGTCACGGATCGCGGGCATGGTGCCGACGAAGAGATTATCGGTGATCTGCGAGAAGTTCATGCGGGGAATGGTATCACAGGATGGAAGGTGGTTGTTACCTCTCCCAAAATCCGACATGGGGATTGGGGATACAAAGGAAAATTTTGCTGTTGGATTTGGAGAGGGAGAAGATTCTGGTTTTATGAAAATTCATATTCACGTTCTCCCCCAATTGTGCTCATCTGTCCCACGCTCTTTGTGGGATCATTTTTTTGGAGGATGCCCGCCGAAGGTCCTTGAAGAGGAAAGGACAGAGGGGGTCGTTTTATGCTAGACTCAACACATGGAAACACTTCCTTCCTCCATCAACACTTCCTCAACCGAATTCAAACAAAACGCCGGGCATCATCGCACATTGGCAAACGACCTCAAGCAACGCCTCGCCAAAGTCCGTGAAGGCGGCGGAGAAAAATACCGCAAGCGGCACGAGTCGCAAGGCAAACTCTTCGTCCGCGAACGGATCGAACGCCTGCTCGACCCCAATTCTCCATTTCTCGAACTCTCCGCTCTCGCCGCTACCGATCTTTATGATAATGAGGGCAAGGCGAGTGCGTCATCAGGACGCACATCAGCCAGTGCAAGCGACCGCGAGTCGGTTGCACCAGGCGCGGGCATCGTCACGGGCATCGGGCGCGTAAGCAACCGCGAAGTCCTCATCGTCGCCAACGACGCGACGGTCAAAGGCGGATCGTACTTCCCGATGACGGTCAAGAAACATCTGCGCGCACAACAGATCGCCGAAGAGAATCATCTGCCCTGCCTGTACCTCGTCGATTCGGGCGGGGCGTTTTTGCCGCTTCAAGACGAAGTCTTTCCCGATGTCAATCACTTCGGTCGTATCTTCTACAATCAGGCAAGAATGTCCGCGAAGCGGATTCCGCAGATCGCGGCGGTGATGGGCAGTTGCACGGCGGGCGGCGCGTACGTCCCTGCGATGAGCGACGAAGCCATCATCGTCAAAGGCACTGGCACGATCTTCCTCGGCGGACCTCCGCTCGTGAAAGCCGCGACGGGCGAGGATGTGAGCGCGGAGGATTTGGGCGGAGCAGACGTCCACACGCGACTGAGCGGAGTCGCAGATCATTTTGCGGATGACGACGATCATGCGATTCAGCTACTCAGGGATATCGTCGAAACGCTACAACCTGCAAACTTTCAAACGGCTCTTTCTCGACTGGAAGTTGCCGCGCCCGAAGAACCTTTATTCCCCGCCGACGATTTGTACGGCATCCTCCCCGCGACCTTCCGCGAGACCTACGACGTTCACGAGATCATCGCCCGCCTCGTGGACGGAAGCAAGTTTCGCGAGTTCAAAGCCCGCTACGGCACCACTCTCGTCTGCGGGTTCGCGCGGATTCACGGATACCCCGTCGGCATCATCGCCAACAACGGAGTCCTGTTCAGCGAGTCCGCGCTCAAAGCGACTCACTTCATCGAGTTGTGCGACCAGCGCGGCATCCCGCTCGTGTTCCTGCAAAACATCACGGGCTTCATGGTGGGACGTGAAGCCGAAGTCGGCGGCATCGCCAAAGACGGCGCGAAGATGGTTCACGCGGTTGCCACGACTCGTGTGCCGAAGTTAACCGTCATCATCGGCGGCTCCTTCGGCGCGGGCAACTACGCCATGTCTGGTCGCGCCTACGGCTCCCGCTTCCTGTGGATGTGGCCCAACGCCCGCATCTCCGTCATGGGCGGCGAACAAGCCGCGAACGTTCTGCTCACCATCAAACAAGACCAACTCGCCCGCGAAGGCAAACCTGCCATGTCAAAAGAAGAAGCCGACGAATTCAAACGTCCCATTTTGGAGAAATACGAATACGAAGGGAATCCATATTATTCAACGGCGCGTCTCTGGGATGACGGCGTGATTGATCCAGCGGATACAAGGCAAGTTCTTGGACTTGCATTATCTGTTGTATTGAATTCGCCGATTGAAGAAAATAATTTTGGTGTTTTCAGAATGTAAGTTGCAAATGTCGTTGTGAGCCACCGCTGGTTGAGTAGCCCTGAGCGTTCGTTGCGAAGGGCGTATCGAAACCGAGGTGGCGAAGCAATCTCCTGATTACAAATATAATTTTGTTTTGAGGAGATTGCTTCGTCGGGCTACGTCCTCCTCGCAACGACATAATGAATATAGGAGTTCACCATGACCTTCGAAAAACCATCAGGCAGTCCTCATCACTTTCTATCTCAATTAGCAGGCAGTTGGTCAGGTCCTTCCAAGTTATGGTTCGAACCAGATAAACTTGCTGGCGAGTCGCCGCTAGTTGGCAACATACAAATTATCCTTGATGGACGCTTTGCCCTCTTCCTCTATCAATCCACCATCCAAGGCGAACCGCAACACGGCATGTTCACCTTCGGCTACAACACCACCCTCGACCGTTACGAATGTTCATGGCTCGACTCGTTCCACAACAACACCGCCATCATGTTCTGCACAGGCAACGCCATCGAAAACGGATTCTCCGTCCTCGGCAGTTACCCCGATCCATCTGGCGGACCCGATTGGGGTTGGCGCACCGAACTTCAATTGCTCGATAAAGATCATCTCATCATCACCGCCTATAACATCCACCCCGAATACGGCGAAGCCAAAGCCACCGAAGCGACATTGACGCGCGCAAAATGATGTTCAAAAAAATTCTCATTGCCAATCGCGGCGAGATCGCCATCCGCATCATGCGCGCCTGCAAAGAGCTAGGCGTCAAAACTGTCGCCGTCTATTCCGACGCGGACAAAAATTCACAGCACGCGCAATTCGCCGACGAAGCGATTCACATCGGCGCGGCTCCCGCAAAAGAATCCTATTTAAATGCGGATGTCTTAATTCAAGCCGCCCTCGCCTCTCAAGCGGATGCCATCCACCCGGGCTATGGCTTCCTCTCTGAGAACGCCTCATTCGCAGGGACAGTTGCCTCAGCCCATCTGACCTTTATCGGGCCCTCAGCCGATTCGATCCGCGCGATGGGCGACAAAGCCGAGTCGAAGATTCGCATGAAGCGAGCGGGCGTGCCGACCGTCCCCGGCGCGGAGGGACTCGAATCCGAATCCGATTTCAAAAAAGCCGCAGAGGAGATCGGTTATCCCGTCCTCGTCAAAGCCGCGGCGGGCGGAGGGGGCAAAGGCATGAGGGTGGTGAACCAAGTTGAAGAGTTGAAAGAAGCGATCGAGTCCGCGCGGCGCGAGGCGTTGAACGCGTTCGGTGATGAACGTCTGCTCGTCGAAAAATATATCCCGAACGCGCATCACATCGAGTTTCAAGTCTTCGGCGACCAGCACGGACATCTTGTTCATCTATTCGAGCGCGAATGTTCGACGCAGAGGCGGTATCAAAAAATTATCGAAGAGACGCCCTCGCCACTGCTCACGCCAGAATTGCGAAAACAAATGGGCGAAGCCGCTGTTGCCGCAGCAAAAGCAGTGAATTACTTTAATGCTGGGACAATTGAATTTATCTTCGATCCCCAACCTTCAACTTTAAACCTTCAACCTTTTTACTTTCTCGAAATGAACACCCGCCTGCAAGTGGAGCATCCCGTCACCGAACTCACAACGGGACTCGACCTCGTCCAATGGCAAATTCGCGTCGCGGCGGGCGAGCGATTTCCATATTCGCAGGAGCAAATCACTCAACGCGGACACGCCATCGAATGCCGCGTCTACGCCGAAGACCCCGCCAACGGATTTTTACCCAGCACAGGCAAACTCCTGCAATACATCGAGCCGCGCGGACCAGGCATCCGCGTTGATGCAGGCTTCCGTGCGGGCGATGAGGTGACACATTTTTACGATCCGTTGCTCGCAAAATTAATTGTGTTTGGAGAATCGCGGTTTCTCGCGATTCAAAAGATGCAAGCCGCGTTGCGCGAATTCGTCGTGCATGGCGTGACAACCAACATTGATTTTCTGCAAGACGTTCTAACGCACGAAGACTTTGCCGCTGGCAACGTGTCAACGAAGTGGGTGGAAAATAATTTCAAGTGGACTCCGCCCGCCCCGTCGTTCGAATCGCTCGTCGCCGTATCACTCACAGATTCTTCAACATCTATTGGAAACAATGTCGTCAATCGTCAATCTGAAATCGTAAATGAACACGATCCGTATAGCCCCTGGAAGAATCCGAACGGATTCAGAAACTAATGTCATGACGGGAACGTTATTAACTATGAACGCTGTTTCCCTTACTGACGGCGCAAAGCGTTGGCTAAAAAATCCCAGCAAGCGTAAAATCTTACATATATTCGACGATGTATGCAATTTGATCAACGCAGATCGAGACGTCCTTTCTATCGTCAGCCCAGAGATCGGAAACGGACCGTTCAATCTGGTTCTTGAGGAATCCTTTCGGTTCTCGAACTATCTTAATCTTGACGACAATATTTCAGTGAACGGCAGTCGTCTTACAATTGGAAATCTGACGATCTCGTTGAGCAACGCGCAGAGATGGAATTCTGTCTTCTATTGGGAAGCGCTTCGCAGCCGTAAAGAAGAGATATCCAGCCGTTTAAAACTATTGCCGTTTGACAGCGAAAATGAGACGCTGCTTCGACTCTCTCTTTCCTTATCTCGCGCGATCATTCATGCAGACCTTCCTTCCGCGCGAAACAGCGCTTTAAAACTAGCCGGATTGGGAATTGGTCTCACCCCCGCCGGCGACGATATTCTGATGGGCGCGATGCATGCGACATGGATCGTCCATCCGCAAATCACGGCGGAAAGCGTAACGCAAGAAATGGCGCGTGCTGCCGCGTCGTTAACAACATCGCTCTCGGGCGCGTGGTTGCAATCGGCGGCGCGGGGCGAAGCAGGCGCAGTATGGCATGAGTTGTTCAACGCTTTCATTCACGACGAGAACATCTATGCGCCGCTAAGTAAAATATTGTCTGTCGGCGAAACCTCTGGATCAGACGCGCTAACGGGATTTCTCAGCGTATTTTCAGCGCTTTAAGAAAGAACCTCGGGGTTCTTGAGAACTCCGAGGTCGTTTGCTATCTTATTAACTCAAATCATATCCTTCCGGCAGCCAACAACACAATACCAGTTCTCTCGCGGCCTTGACCTCGTCCATTCTGCCGAAGCGGGTCGTGTGCGGCGCAGATTTGACGACCTCGGGCGCGGTCTTCGCTTCCTCCGCAATTTTAATCATCGCGTCGGCAAAAGCATCGAGCGTATCTTTGTTCTCCGTCTCGGTCGGTTCGATCATCAGCGCCTCAGGGACGATGAGTGGAAAATAATTCGTAGGCGGATGAAAATTGTAGTCCATCAGGCGTTTAGAAATATCCAGGGCACGCACGTCTGAGCCTTCAAAGCGTCCTTCTGCGACGAATTCATGCATACAAATGCGATCATAGGGAATCTTATAGGTATCGCGCAATTTTGCCTGCAAATAATTCGCATTCAGCACCGCATATTGCGCGATGTCTTTTAACCCGTCGGGACCTTGCATGGCGATGTAAGCAAACGCGCGCACCAGCCCGCCTCCGAAATGACCGTGAAAAGTTTTCATGCGTCCGATCGTTTTTGCAGGTGTGATAAATCCGTACAGCGGAGGCGTCTCATCGTCGCCCTCTTCAACAATGCCGACGAGCGGGTCGGGCAAGAAATCTAGAAGATGTTCCGCCGCCCCAACGGGACCGGAGCCGGGACCGCCGCCGCCGTGCGGGACAGCAAATGTCTTATGTAAATTGAAATGCATCACATCAAAACCCACGTCGCCCGGACGGACGATGCCGAGAAGCGCGTTCAAGTTCGCGCCGTCGCCATACATCAGACCGCCGCATCCATGCACCAGCGAGATTACTTTCTCGACATTCTCATCGAACATGCCGAGCGTATTTGGGTTAGTGAGCATCATGCCGACAACCGTGTCGTCGCATGCCGCTTCGAGCGCGTTCAAGTCTACATTGCCGCGCGAGTCGGATGGAATTGTGACAACGGTCATGCCCATCATCCCGACCGAGGCAGGATTCGTGCCATGCGCGGCATCGGGGATGAGCATCTTCACGCGCTTATCGTCACCGCGCGATTTATGGTAGGCGCGCATCATCAAGATACCGGTAAATTCGCCTTGCGCGCCCGCCGCAGGCTGCAAGGTTACGCCGGCAAAGCCTGCGATCTCTTTCAGCCATTCTTGCAGTTGATACATCAACGCCAGATTGCCCTGCGCGGTTTCAATCGGCTGCAGCGGGTGCGTGAACAGAAAGCCGGGCAAGCGGCACACATCTTCATTTATCTTCGGGTTGTATTTCATCGTACAGGAACCAAGAGGATAGAAACCGCCATCTACCGAATAATTGAACGAAGAGAGGCGCGTATAATGGCGAACCACATCCGCTTCGGCGAGTTCGGGAAGCGGCAGTTCGGAGCGCAGTAAATGCGACGGAGGCGCTTCCATGGCAGGGACGTCGGGCGCGGGCATTTGTACGCCGACTCGTCCCGGCGAGGATAGATCGAAGACCGTCGGCTCGACTACTTTCGGCGACGTCGCTTCTAATGCGTTAACCATATTTCACCTCCGACAATACGCTCACAAGCGCGTCAATCTCTTCTTTTGAATTCATCTCAGTAACAGCGATCAACAGATGGTTCTTAAGCGCGGGATAATCTTGACCCAGATCATATCCGCCGAGAATGCCGTGTTCCAGCAAATGTGCGTTGATCTCGCTGGCGGATTGCGGACACTCTAACACAAATTCATGGAAGAAAACATCCCGCGAAACTCCGTAGCCTTTGACCTTGTTCAGTTCATTTGCAGCGTAGTGCGCTTTTTGATAGCACAGATTGGCGACCTGCTTCAAACCGGCTTTACCGAGCACGCTCAAATAAACAGCGGAAGCGAGCGCAAGCAGACTTTGATTAGTGCAGATATTCGATGTGGCGCGTTCGCGCTTGATGTGCTGCTCGCGCGCGGTCAACGTGAGGACGTATCCGCGTTGACCTTTGTTGTCCACCGTTTCGCCGACCAACCGTCCCGCCATTTTATGAATGTATTGTTTGCGCGTCGTGAAAAAGCCAATGCTGGGTCCGCCGAACCACATCGGGATTCCAAGCGGCTGTCCATCGCCTACGACGATGTCGGCGCCCATTTCGCCGGGCGTCTTGAAAAGCGCCAGTGCGGTCGGGTTGGCAATTACGCAGACCAGCGCGCCTTTAGCGTGAGCGTCGTCAATGAATTTCTTATAATCGTATACACGTCCAAAAAAATCGGGGTATTGCACAATGACGAGGCAAGTCTCTTCGGAGACGAGGGCTTGCAGGTCTTCAGCGGAGAAACGAACATCGGACAGCCCATCATTTTCGCCGACGATCTCAACGCCCATCGCTTGCGTATATGTGCGAATGACCTGACGATATTGCGGATGAATCGCTGGCGATAGAACGACCCTATTCCGCTTGCCTCGAAATTGAACATGCGCAAGCGTGACGGCTTCAGCGGCGGCGGTCGCACCGTCGTAATGCGACGCATTCGACACGTCCATACCCGTCAACGCCGCCATTAACGATTGATATTCGAAAATGGCTTGCAATGTGCCTTGTGAAATTTCAGGTTGATACGGCGTATACGCGGTGTAAAATTCGCCGCGCCTCAACATGTGATCAACCACCGACGGGATGTAATGATGATACATGCCGGCGCCGAGAAAAGAGATCAGATCGCCGCGCGCGTTTTCGTTCGCGTTAGCGATGTTGGAGAGTTCTTCCAACGCTTCCATTTCCGTCCACGCAGGAGGTAAATTTAATTTTGGGAAGCGCTGCTTGGCGGGGATGGCGTCGAACAACTCGTCAAGCGATTGAACGCCGACGGTCGCGAGCATTTCATCGCGCTCGTGAGGGGAGATAGGGATATAGGTCATAATAGTTTCCTCACGTCATTGCGAGCGAAGCGAAACAATCTCCTTATTGCAAGATGCACAATTAACAGGAGCGTCCTTTAGACTCCTCGCAACAACAGATTGATTAATGCGATCTTTCTTCGCAATGCTTCTCGTATGCCGCCGCGTCCATCACGTCGCCCTCAGCCGCGCCCTCAAGTTGGATCATCCACGCCGCGCCGAACGGATCGGCATTGATGGTTTCGGGCTTATCCATAAGATCTTGATTAACTGCAATGATCTTTCCGCCTGCCGGAGCATAGATCTCGGACGAAGCCTTCACCGATTCTACTGAAGCGATAGGCGTTCCCGCCGCGATCTCCTGTCCCGCCTCGACGAGAATCTCAACAAAGACAACGTCGGAAAGTTGATTTTGAGCGTAATCGGTGATCCCTATTTTGCCCGTCGTGGGATCGAACCATTCATCTGATTTTGCATATTTAAAAGTGGAAGGGGCGTTCATTGTCGCAGGTCTCCTTGGTGAAAAAATATTTGATAACCTAAAAAGCGCGCGAAGATCGTCGCGCGCCTCTGTGTCGTGACCTGAGAGATTAGCGTCGTCTCCTAGTTTTTCAGTTCGCTTGCGTTCCAACGCCCTGAGCATCTGGCTGAGAATCAGCCTACTAGCAGACCAAAACTTTACACCGTCGGTATTCCTCGCGGAATTTTCCAGAGTTTAACCGGGACAGGGTCCTTTTGCCTGAGAGATTCATCTGGTTTCGCCTTCCCAGATTTGCACCTTCGGCGCTCTTGTCGTCGTGACGACAACAACGAGACTCTTCCCTGACTGCCGTTAAATTGTGACTTAATTGTACGGTTGAAAGAGGGGGAAGTCAAGCGAAAACTTCCTTTTGACAACGCGAAACACACGCTCTACAATAGGCAGGACATCACATACGTTCAAGCGCGCTAAAGGAAATTCATTTGTTGTCTATTTTATATGGTATTGCATCGTCGCTTTCATGGGGCGCAGGAGATTTCGCGGGCGGGTTAGCCAGCCGCAAGGTCGGCGCGTATCGCGCCGTGTTATATGCGGACTTCTTCGGGTTGCTGCTTCTTGCCGCGGCAGGATTCTTCTACCGCGAAACATTTCCCGCCTTAACTATAACTATCAATTCATTAATCGGCGGCACGCTCGGTACGTTTGGCTTGTTAATTCTATATTACAGCCTAAGCGTAGGACAGATGAGCGTTGCCGCGCCGGTCTCCGCTCTATTCTCAGCGCTCTTGCCCGTCCTGTATAGCGCGGCGACCGAAGGGCTTCCCACTTCGATACAATTCGTCGGTTTCGCGCTCGCGCTCGCCGCAGTCTGGCTGATCTCGCAAGGCGACGGCGGATTCCACATCCGCAAACTCTCCGACCTGAAGCTTCCGACGCTCGCCGGACTGGGCTTCGGCGGCTACTTTATCTTTATTCACAACGCCGTTAATAATAGCGGCGCCGTCTTATGGCCCATGATCCTCTCGCGCTTCGCCGGGACGCTGTTAGTCTTCCTTATTGTCGTAGCGCGGCGCGACCGGCTCTCAGTCCCGCGCGATGCGCGCGCGATCACGTTCGCCAATGCCACGCTCGACGTGGGCGGCAATTTCTTCTTCATTCTAGCCAGCCAACTCGGCAGGCTAGATATTGCCTCGATCTTAAGCTCGCTCTACCCCGGCGCGACGGTTATCCTCGCGTGGTTTATCTTAAAAGAACGCATCTCGCGCAAACAGGCGATCGGCATTGCGCTTGCTTTCTCGGCGATCTATTTTTTCACAGTATGAGCGCGTTACCATACGCGCTCTAATTTTTTATTCGCCAACGGTTTACGCCCTACTTTGGCCATTTCCACCCATTCGCTGCGAATCTTCACGCGCACTACATCGGCAGTGAAGTCGGTCACGGTGTCGCCATTATTATTGAACAGCCACGAACCCACCGCGTAGATATCTACCGGCACTTCCAAGCGCTCAAACTTACGAATCTTATCGGGACCAAACCCGCCAGAGACGACGATCTTCACATTGCGGCAATATTCGCGCGCCGCTTCTTTCCAGACGGGTGGAAGGCTCCAGTTTTCCCATGCTGCATCTAACGCCCGCCGCACGATAAATGCCAGCCGCGGGTTAACTCCTAGATCTAACGCCGGGTCGCCCAGCGGTTCGACCGACACGTCGCGCACGCTTCCGCTTGTATCGAGACGCACGCCGTATAAAACATATTTTTCCGCTTCCGTTTCATTCCCCGCATCGCGCAATTCACGATATTTCGTAAACATCGCTTCGAGCGTGTGCAGCGAATCGCCAGCCGAGTCGTTATTGAAATCCACCAATGCAATGCGCGGAATCCGCGCCGGCAAGATGCGCGCAAACTGCATCATCGCCTCGGCTGTATCGCCGAGGAACGAAGCAATCGCCGCATGCGCGACCGTTCCACCGCCTGCGCCGCCCCACCAATCGCCCTGCGCATCGGTCGAAACGAACGGACCAACCTCGCGCGAGAAATCCATGTTAAAGCGTTTGACCGCGATATTGTAAGCGTAGCCGTCGGCGGCTTGCACTTCGTGCAGGTCGAAGCGCGCTGGGAAAAACAATACTGGCTTGCCGCGCGCCGCCATGAGCGTTTCGTACACATTTGTCGCTACGCGACTGGAGCGCGTCAACACACCGAGAGTCGGCGTTTCGAGCAGAGCGAAATCGCGGTATCGTCCGCGCGCCTTGATCACCGGCTCGGCGTTTAACGGATTGCCATCCGATTTCACCATCGTCCCATCCTGTACCGCCCAGACCTCAAGATTATCCGAGGTGTCAATGAATGTATCGCCTTCCCAATATCCTGTACAGTGGCGGAGCATTGCCAGCGCCTTATCTACGCCGACGACGACCGTATTGCCGATACGCCGCGTAAACCACTGCATCTCAACTTCAATATCGCCGACCGCGATATCTTCGGCGGAAATCGCCGGCGGGAGGTTGTTTCGTTCGCCGGCGTACGAGTAACGTTCCGCGGCGAGGACCGTAAGCATGCGCCCAATGTTCTCGAAGTATTTATCCGAGTACCAGCCGCGACGCATGCGCTCGACGTCGAGTTTAAAGGCTTCGTTAGTGAGACGAACATTATCAAAGACGCTCATAATTGTTTACAAGAAATTATCGGCGGATTTCACTATGTTCATTCCCGCTTCGGCAAACTTGGCAAACGCCGCATTTGCCGCGTCGGTATGATCTACAACGCCAGACACGACGACCGGCGAAGAGCAGTCTTCAAGCAGATAAACCCTTTTCGCCAGCGCGGGGTCAACCGCATTGATATCGTCGAGAAGGTCTTGTACCGTCCATGCGACGCAATGCGACTTGGCTTGCCCGGCGATAACGAGCTTATCCGCTTGCTGTAATTGCTCGATAAATTTTGAGTTGCGTTTGCCGAGCGTCTCGCCCATCGGACCCGTTAACACTTCGGGACCGATCGCCGAGTAATTTTCGGTAAACGTTTTATCTCCTTTAATTTCTATTTCATATTGCGTATTCCGCGCCACAGAATGAAAAAACAACGCTTCTTCAATTGACGAAACCAGCGCATGCCCAACTCCTCCAAGCATCGCATGGTAGGGCCAGATCGTGAGCGCGTATTTTCCCTTCTTCGCTAATTCCTCGGCGTAATGAAGCGCCATTTGCTGCCCATACTCTGGAGCGACGCCCAACTCATCGGCAATGGCAGGGTTGAACTTCCATACGCCGCTCAGCAGTTCGGCGGCGCGGATGTCGGTATATGGCGCGGGATGTTCGCCCGCTTCGTTCACAAAGAAGACAGCGTGAAAGATCTGCATCGCCCTATGCGTATCCATTGTGGCGGTAATGTGCGTGATCTTCGCAAGATTACGATAGATGAATTCGCACAAGCGAACGGTATCTTCCACGGCGGCGCGTCCGCTGCGCCCGCCGACAAACAATTCAAAGCCGGGGATGGAAAACGTATTTTGCTCGTCCACCAGCAGCAACCGGGTAACGGTCGCATCAGCCGAAGCGGGTTGCAATCCGCATTGATGCGCCCACGTGCGCGCCTGTCCAGCGCGTTCTTCATAAGGCGTTCGCCAAACCGTCTCGGCTTTCTTCGCGTCAAAAAACTCTGGGATAGGAAGTTCGCTCATCGCGCGTCTTCTCCTTTTCAAACTATGCGCTGACAACGACATCGTTACGCAAGTATACCGTTGCGTCGTACAGATGACCTCGCCGCCTATATTTTTACTTTATCGTTACTTGAATCACAGCGGTTTCCACGCGTTGATCGGTTCTCACCGTCTGTAATTGCACAGCGTACAACCCGCTTAATCCCGCTGTATTCCACTCAGCCAGCAGATCATCTTCCACAGGCATATCGCCTCCGCCGACCTCGACCCATTCCTGCGGATTGAGTCCCCGCCCGACCAGCACGCGATACGACGCAAAATCCGCGCCTGCCGCGGTTCCGCTAATTTGCACCATACCGCCTACTTCTGCAAATAGTTCGGGAAAGGCGATATTCACATCGGGATTCGGCGGCGGTAACTGAATCACGTCATAGGCGGTCGGCGGGATCGCCACACCCGCGCTTTCAGCCCATGCTCGCGCCTCCGGCGGGACGACGAGATATGTGCGTTCCTCGATCAATTGCGGCAGAGTAAACACAGTTGCGAGCAAGCCAGTCTCATGATTGATCGCATATGTACGATACATCGTATCCGCTTGCACAGGTTCGTTCCCCTGTAAGAAAACTTCCTGCGCCACGTTCGGGCAATCGGAAGTCGGCAACATACCCGATGGATCGCACACGGCTGCCGCCGAAACGCCCGCAGGCAGGGGCCAATCTTCCAGCGGTAGGTTCTGCGACGCAATCTGCATCAACGCATTCCACAACTCGACAGAGATATGCGCTTCTCCATTTCTCGGTCCTTCTTGAAGGGGGGGCGAAGATTCGCGCGAGCCGACCCACGCCGCTACAACGCGCAAGGGCGAGTAGCCGATCGTCCACGCTTCAAGCGCATCGGCAGTCTGCCCCAACTTCACAGCGGCAGGTCTGCCGACATTGAGCGCGCTGGAACGCTCTGCGCGCGCGCTAAGATCGCTCAGCGAACGGTTCACCAAATATGCCAGCGCCGGGGAGACGATCGGCTTCGCTTGCGGCGTCGTCCAATCGAGCCACAAACCGCCATCGTTGCCCTCCACTTTTAAGATCGTCGTTGATGCGATCTTGCCATTTATATCCTGCCCAAAAAGCGCGCCTTGCTCCGCAAACACGCCGTAAGCGCTCGCCGCATCCAGCAAAGAAAGTTCTGCGCCGCGCGTTACGCCAAACGACAACATAACGTTATCTATGCTCTCGGCTCCCATTTGCGCCGCCACCTGCGCGGCGGGCGCGGGATAATCATTTGCCAACGCAGTCCGCAAACGCATCGGTCCGTGATACGCGCCATCGAAATTTTGGACGTCCGTTTTGCCCGGAATATCCCAAATTAACGAAGCGGGACTCAAACCTCGCGTGAACCCTGTGAGATAGATCAACGCATCTAACGCGGAGCCAGGCTTGTGCGCGCCGATCAGCGGCGTCTCTCGTCCTCCAAACGTCTCGCCGACCGCCGCGAGGACTTGTCCCCTTTGGGGGTCGGTGACGATCGCGCTGGCAGACGAATCGGGAAGCGTTATCGAAGGCGGCAACGCGGATAAGAATCGCAGCGCGTCACATTGGATGGATGGATCGGGCAGACCCGCAAGCCGTGTTGCGTAAAACGCCGTAACGCATGACGATTGTTTCTGCACGTTGAAGTCAAGCGTTGAAATGATCGTCAAGCCGCCGCGTTCGATGCGCGTGCGCGGGAATTGCGAATCGAGTTGAGTAAGGAGAAGGTTAACGAAAGCCGCGGCAGGCTCGCCCGGAGCAGAGCCGAAAGGCTGAACGTCGGAAGGAAGCGGCGGCTGAAAGAGGAGAGATTCTCCCAGCGCGTTGGCGGTTGCTTCGTCCGATAAAAGCCCAAGAGCCGACATCTTCCGAATCGTTTCACGTCCGCGTTCGAGGGCGATTTGCGGCGCATCGTATGGATTGAGGCTGGGGGAGTCGCTCACTGCCGCGAGGATAGCAGACTCGGCGGTTGAAAGTTGCGCGGCAGGTTTCCCGAAATAGAGTTGCGCTGCACTTTCAGCGCCGAAGGCATAGCGACCGAAGTTTGCCGAGTTGAGATACCACTCGAGGATTTGCGCACGTCCGAACTGCGAAGTGATCTGCGCGGCGAGGATGCGTTCACGCAACGCGCGGCGGAGGGAGGGAGGTTCGTTGAAGAGGAGGAGATCGTATACGAGCTTTTGAGCAAGGGTGTCGTGCAATTCGTAATTAGTAATTGAGTTGAGCGAGTAACCTGAATGATTCCAAAAATTTGGATCGGAGGTTGTGATGATTGCATCGGCAAGCGATTGCGGAAGGCGTTGCGAGTCTGCATCGCTGAGGAAGATGTAGCGGCGCGGCGAATCGTCGGGCGCAAAGGTGAACAAAACATGTTCGCGCGCGCGGTCATAGATTTTTGTCGGTTGAAGGAGCAGTCCGTTGGGAGGGTTGAGGAGGATCGGAAGGTTTTGCGCTGACGGCACATCGCGCGTGAGGTTCATATACGCGAACGCGGTTGCGATGATGAGCGCCGCGATCGTTAATGAAAGTATCATCCCCGCGTTGATGAAGAGGCTGCGCTTGCGCGAGCCGCTAGCGCGTTGTTTGGCGAGTCGCCGCTTGCGCCGCGCGCGCAGGATGGGGAGAGTGGAGGGCATGAAGCAAGTATACAGGGAAACAAGTAGACAGGTAAACGGGAAAGATGAAAGAGGAAAGAGGAAAGAAGGTGGAAAGTAGAAAGTGGATTATGGCGTTGTTGTGAAACTCATTCCTCGATCAAATCTCCTAGCCATTCCATCAATCCGCTCGATTCTTTTTCGGGCAGATTGCTTTTCACGGTTCCATTCATCCCATTGATTAACACTAGATGCTCGCGCCCGTCGAAGGGAAGTTCGGTCATCCATACGGGGAGCAGGGTGAGGCGGAACGATTCGACAGCCATATTTGCAGAAGAAATTGAGAGCAATTTTACAGGATCAATTAATAAGGGCAGGTCGCGTTTATATTTTGCCAGCGTTTGCACGCGGGCATCGAGCGAGGCTTCCGCCATGGGAATGTCGTACACTTCGGCGGGCCAGTTTGCAAGATAGCCTGCCTCGTATGGTTTGATCGCTCGAAATTCAAACGTGGAGATCAAGCGTTGAAACACCCCTGAAAGTTTTCGTGCGGCGGGAATCGGAAGGTCGTTGACGTGAACGGGATAAGTCTCATTTACGCGCACAGTCTTTTGATACTTATATCCAAATTGAATTTCACTATCGTCCACTTTCTCGCCGACATAATCGACAACGCCGCCGACGTCAAACGTCCACAATGGGAGATATACGCCGCGCGGCAGATTAACTTTCTTTTCAGGTCGAATCGCATGTTTCTCCACCCATTCGATTAAGAATTTGGTTGCACGTTGTTGATCGAACGCATGCGGGATGATCCCATCGGGTGCGAGCAATCGCTCTTCCGATTCCCAATGGACGACATACGAGGAACCGCAATACACGCACGTTGTCGAAATTTGATTAGGCGACAGGATGAATTCGCTGCCGCAGCCTTCGCAGTGAAAGACTTGTTGATTCAACGGCTTGCCATGTCCGCGCGCGGTTGCCATGGCGATGATGAAATCTTTCTCGTCGGCAGCGCCAGGCTGGACGGCAAACTTCTGATTGCGCGAGCAGTACTCGCACGTCAGCGATTGGCCGTCGGGAGAGAATGTCATTCGTCCGCCGCATTTCGGGCAGACGAATCGCTGAGCGTCCACTGTTTGCAATCCCTGCGGCGGAAGCGGCAGATGATCGGGATCAACGATCTCATCCGCTTTGAGTTTGCCGTCGAGAATCGCCAGCGCGCGCCGCGCGCGCGTGTGCTGTAGATCGTGCGCGAGGCAATTCTCTAACGCTTTACGCTTTTCGATTTTATCGTCTATTAACTGGCTTATCCAAAACCACGCTTCCGCCAGCGCGCCGCGATCGTGACTCATATATGCGGCGCGGTCCAAATAGCGGAGCGCGACGTCTTTGCGCCCTGTCTTCGCCTCAAGAATTCCGCGTTTGAGGAGCTCCCACCCGTAATCGTCCGTCATGGCTGTTCTCCTTTAAGGGCTTGCGCACGAATAATGGATCAACAGGTCGCTCCGCTCTTTTGTTATTCCGTTAAGGGTCAGCGCACCGGGATAATAATCACCGCGCGCGAGCAACGCTGTAACCCCATTGCGCGGGACGCGGGCGTTCGCTGTCAGTTGGATCGTAAATTCTCCGCCGCGCGCATCAGAGGGCAAGTTTACGCCGATCGTTAAGTAATCGTTTTGCACAATCTCACGGAAAGGGATTTCTTTCTCTGCAACGGCAATATGCTTCTGATCCCATACGACAAACCGCAATTTGTCTTTAGACTCTCCGGGCACGGATTTAATATACACGGAGATTGTCTGTAATCTTCCACACTGATTGATAAACGACTGACGGACCTCTTCACCCTGATAGACTTTTACAAGTTGAGCGTCTTCCTTTTCCAAGTTCTTGTAGAGGGGCAGTACGCATGCGCTCCCCATGTAAGCGTCATAACCGCAATAAGTATAGTAGGTCGTATATATACCCAATGAATAAAAAGCGGAGGCTAGCAAGATTGAGCCAACGCTGACATATTCCGCCAACCGCCGCTTCCTGTTGTTGACAGCGACCAGCCCCGAGAGACCCAAAAAGAACATGGGCGCATATGGGATGTAATAGCGTCCATGTTTTATGAGGGCGAGAACGCCCCCGGTTGCATAAGTTGCAACGAAAGCAACCGTATACATAACAGCGCAACAAAACAAACAGAACGCAATCAGAAAGAAACGAACCCGCCGCGACATCGTTGCGCGTTGAGGTTCGGTAAAAAACGTCGCGCAGAGACCGATCAACCAAATCAGATACAAAGGAGTGGGGACTTTGCCCGCCCCATATCCATACGAAGCGATCCATCCTTGAACTTGATAGGGAAACGTCAGAACCATTCCTTGCGCAAGGGGAGCGATAAAGCCCATCGGGTCGGATAGCAACGAACCCATCTGGCGCGGAACGCTTTGTCTGCCGCCCGTCCCAAACTCGGAAACGTTCGTCGCGAAGGCTGACCAGCCGACATTAAATATAACAGCCGCCAACAACACAACGCCTAGGAAGGCGATCCATTTTTTAGAGGGAAATGGATGCCGAACGATAAGCAACGTCAAGGGAAACAAAATGACCGCACCGGGCTTTGCGCTTCCCAATAATAGCGAGATAGCAATCAACGCCCATAAAGAAGCAGGTTTAATCCCCTGCTTTTCGTTCATATAAATCCCAAGAACCAAACCGATAAATGCGAAACTGAGTCCGTTCGTGAAGCCGTCTGCGCTCAACGTGGAAGCTTGAAACATGGCAATCGGCGAAAGCGCGAGCAGAGCGATCGTCCACTTTCCGATGGGAATGAGACGAATCGCAAAACATGCGCCCGTCAAGTAGATAAGCAACCCGACAACGCGCAACAAGACGATCGTCGGCAAAATCGGGAAGTCAAATCGCCACCATAGCATCCTCCCAAGCAGCGCTTGAGGCAGAAAAATAACCGGCGAATAAAAAGACTGAGTTGTTTGCCCGTAACGAAGGTCAGCCGAGTCGCTAAATCTCCGCGAGAACTGTTCGCGACTGAACATATCAAAAGCGGGAGTTTGCGTCAGCCTGCGTTGATACGATAATTGAAACGCTTCTTGGTGAACGTCCAAGCCGGAGAACGTTAGATACTGGTTCTTCGACATGGCATAGATGCGAACCAGATGCCGTTCTTCATCAAAGCCTGCGCCGTAAGGAACGACGATGCAATAGAAAATTCCGATCAGCAACCCCGCTATTAAGAAAAAGTTCGCCGCGTCAGCCCATTTACTTTCCCTTGCGCTCACGTTACACAGCCCTTCCCGCTTTACGCACAATCGCATCCGTCATCTTTGCCACGCGCGCCATCTCTTTCACATCATGCGCGCGGATAATATCGGCGCCGCGCGCGATGCCCACCGCGGTCGTCGCTGCCGTTCCCTCTATCCGCTGATCCATAGGCAAATCAAGCGTAAAGCCGATAAACGACTTCCGCGACGCGCCTAACAATACGGGATACCCCAATGCGCGAATCTCGTCCAATCGGTTGATCAGTTCCAGATTATGGTCGCGCGTCTTTCCGAAACCGATACCAGGATCTAAAATCAGATGTGTCTCCTTCACCCCAGCCTTCACTGCGACCTCCACGCTGGCGAGCAGTTCGCGCTTCACATCTTCGAGCAGATCGTCATACTCGGAGCCGATATACGCGTTTCCAAGTCGTGCGCGGACCTCGACGCTCGCGGGATTGCTGCGATTGTGCATCAGGATCACAGGCGCGCCAAAAGCCGCCGCAACCGAAGCGAGTTGAGGGTCGGCGCGAAGCGCCCACACATCGTTGAGAATTTGCGCGCCCGCATTAAAGCCTGCTTCGGCAACTTCCGCTCTAGAAGTATCCATCGAAATAAGCGCGCCGGGGAAGCGTTCGCGAAGCGTTCGAATGACTGGGACGATGCGCGAGATCTCTTCTTGCGCAGTAATAGGTTGAGAACCGGGGCGCGTCGACTCGCCGCCGACGTCGAAAATGTCCGCGCCGCTATCCAGAAAGTATTGCGCCTGCTCGCGCGCAAGACGCGTTCCTTTTTCAGGGGATTGCAACAACCCGTCGCCTGAAAACGAATCGGGCGTGATGTTGAGAATGCCCATCACATAGGTGCGACTCCCCCACTTAAATACAAAGTCTCCAACTTGCAATACGTCGGATTTCACTGACTGTATCTTGTGCGCTTGCTTTACGGAATTTGATCTAACGGACGTGCAAGCCACGCTTCGGCTGGGTCTATATCGGAAAAGATTTTCATCGCAGAAGCGGAGCCAGCCAATGCAAGCGCGGCAACGTCGCGAACCGAGTCTTTCACTTGTTCGTTCACCACAACGACCGCCACGCGAATATTGCGCGCAGAGGGATCGCTGTTCGCTTCCACCGCGGCGCGGATGGCTTGTTCGGGAATTTCTTTCACGGCGCGCAAGTCGTACAAGTTGCGCGTGCGTCCCGTTACGCCGAGCAGATGTTCCATAGCAAACGTATGCCAAGCGTTGAGCGTCGCATCAGATAGATCAGAAAAGACAACGTTCATACCGCCGTCGGCGCGACGCGCGACGGTCATACCAACGCCGGGTTGAGGTTTCCAGTTGAGGGATTTTATTTCGGTCATAGTTCCTCCAAGGCGATTATATCGTACATCATTATCCGCTATCGGTTTCGTCTAGCGCGATAATAGACTTAATATGAATTCCGCCGTGCGCTTTCCAGAACTCGCGTCGGTGAAGGCGATCTCTTCCTCGACGAATTTCCGTCTCTCTTGCGCATCGGTAGCTGGATTCGCCAAGTAGAGATTTAACGCTTCCCGAAGTTGACTCTCGTTCTCGGCAACGCGTCCTGCTTTCGCATCTCTGAATCGTTTATGCGTGGGCCAGTCGCCGATCTCTTTGAGCGGCAGTGAAAACTTATTCTTCTTATTCCACCCACCGGGGATGTCAATCGTCGCGGCGATCATCGGCGTATCGTGGACGGCGGTCTCGACCAGCATGGTCGAATAGACCGTCACCACCACATCCGAATACGCCATCATGGAGGATTTCTCGTCCATGTCCTCGCCGCCGTAATACCCAAGCGAACCGCCTAATGCCACAGGCTGCACGACATGCACATGCGGATATTTCTTTTCCAAGTCAAACACGCGCTGTCTTTCTTCTGCAAAAATTTTCGGTTTATTTTGAAAATGACTCGGGTGCAAGCGAATCAATAACTGCGAAGGTTCTGCCAGCGAATCGGAGGATGCCAATTTCGCCAGCGCTTCGATGTTTGGAAAATTCGGCGCGAAGTGGACGAAGCTGCTTGCGTATGAAATTAATTTGCGATTTGGGTCGAGTTTATGTAACTTAAAATATTCGTCGCGCGGCATGAGCCATTGCTTACGGAAATATCCGTCATACGAGGGGATGCCGCCAATGTTCACGTTTTCGGGATTCCAGTCCGAGCCGTAGACCAGTTCATCCTTTTGCAGTTGCGACCAACAGGTTGCGTATTGAACATCCGCGCCTGAGACGTTGTACGACGACGAATTGTCCCAGCCGACGATGACGGTCATGTTTGGGATGCCGCGCTTGGCGGATTCGCGCAGGAGGTAACGATCCATGCGCCAGCCGGGAGTTGAAGCGATGACCATGTCAGGCTTGTATTTGTCGAAGAGGTCGGAATAAATATTTGTCATGAAGCGGTTTTGAAGTTTGACGAGAAGTTTGCGCGCCCATGAAAAATTTCGCAAGAGCAAAATTATCAGCGCGGACGGTATCCAAATCCCCAAACGGAACTTCCATCCATTCTCTGCCCACACCTCCCAGATGTGACTGTCCATGGCTTCGGTGTTGATTCGGCGCGATCCGCCCACGCGGCGTAAATAGGCGAGCAGCCATTGCATTCGCGGGCTGACTTCTCTGGCGTAATCGTTGGCTTGCTTTAATCGCAGACCTTCAAAGATTAAACCGTCGCGGGCGAAGCGTTGCGCGATCTTTTCGCGAGTGTCGTCGTCGGTGAGAAGGATGACTTCAACGCCCGCATTGAGCAAAGTTGAAACAACGTCGCTTTGCAGGAAATAAATAATTGCCATGCCGTGATCGGCGGAGATGAAGATTCGTTTCATAGCGGCGCGGCGACAGTATACGACAAAACTGGCGCGTCATTTCTTCCATTCGGCGCAACGGAGTTGCAGCAAGTCGTCGGACCGAATCATTGTTAATAGATCGGGGCGAGATGCGCGCGAATAAACTTTATACAGCGCGTCGTGAGAGACGGAGACTCTCGCCTCGAAGTTCACAAGCCTTTCAACGAGCGCGATCAATTCGAGCCGGTCTACTATACGGAAACTTTCAGCCAATTCAAATGCGATCAAATCGGCGCGGCCGGCGTACAGCCAACCTTGATCGTCTTTACGAACGCCGTGCAGCTCGATCCAAAGCAGTTCGCTTTGAGTCTCGTTATCGCTGCGCGAGACGCGCTTGAGGCTTTTCACGTCCACACGAAAGGTTCTGCCGCCGCGCTCGATCTCATAGTCGAAATGTTCGTCTATGTTGCCTCGTTTGGAAGACGGACTCGCTTTGAACCCATGCTGAAGCGCCAGTCGCGCAAAACGATCCTCCGCCTGACGCCCAAGTTCAAGCGAATCTTTTTTGTCGTATCGGTTGCGCGAATTTTTTGTAAACATAACCATAGAATGCGCCAAACGCGTTTCCCTTTATTTTCTCACACAATGAAGATTAGTAGAATTTTCATAAGCGCTTCCGTTCGGCGTCGTCGCGCTTGTATGCAAGGTCTACTATAATAAGCGCATGAAACGTCCTTTTGTTTTTATCAATGTTGCAATGACGTTGGACGGCAAAATAGATACTTTTGCGCGCAAAGGCTCGGCGATCTCTTCGCCGCGCGATAAGGCGCGCGTGAACCAATTGCGCGCCGAAGCGGATGCGGTGATGGTAGGCGGTCGCACACTGCTCGACGAAGACCCAAAACTGACGGTGAAATCGGAAGCGTTGCGCGCCGAGCGCATCGCTCGCGGACTTCCGGCAAATCCGCTCAAGGTTGGCGTAGTTTCAGAGGCAAACGTCGAATCGCACGCCGAATTTTTACACGCAGGCGGCTCGCGCGTCGTACTATTCACAACGAGCCGAACCGCTAAAGATCAACTTGACCTGCTCCGCTCGCAAGGAGCGGATGTGTTCGTCCACGCCGGCGAACGCGTAGACCTACCGCAAGCGATGAACACGCTCGCCGAACTCGGCGTGAAGCGTTTGATGGTCGAAGGCGGCGCGATTATAAACTTTGAACTTTTGCGACTCGGGTTAGTGGATGAAGTGCATGCGTTCGTTGCGCCGATGATCTTCGGGGGGCAATCCGCTCCGACGCTTGCGTCGGGCGCAGGTCTGGAAAGAAGCGCAGACGCTATTTCATTAAATCTGCTGAACACGGAGACGTGGGAAGACGGCGGAGTTTTATTGACCTATTCGGTAAAACAACAACGCGGATAATGCAGCCTCATGTGCACGCGGATACTGTTGCATTAAACGAAAACTCCGAGTTCTTGCAGAACTCGGAGTTTTTTGTTGCATTTGTTTACGGCTCGAGAATTTTAATCCAGTCCATTTCGACTTCGATCGGCAACACGTTGAACGCGGAAACCGATACGCCTATGCCGCCGCTGCGCAAGGCATATTTCTTCTCTGTGATGCTGTTCGTCTCCTTGCCATTGATGTGCAGAGATAGTTTAGTGCCTTTACAGGTAATAGAATATTCATTGATTTCTTTGCCGGCCTTAATGGCGTTAGAGCCGCCGTTGGTAATTGTGCTGTAGTTAATATCGCCGTCCTTTTGAACTTCAGCGTATAAAATGTCGTACAATCCATTGTTGGCAATGTTGAATTCGTACCAACCTGTATCGGGGTCATAGCGGCAGATTAAGCTCACGTTATTGTTGTTCTTACCGCGGTTATCCACGCGCGCCTCAACGGTCACATCGTCATATTCGTGAGCGGTATAAAACAGATATTCGTACAACTGCTTATCGTCAAATTTCCAAATCAACTTTCCGTTTTTGACGTCCATGGTGAATTTCTCGGGATCCGTCGAATCAGATCCGGTGACTGTGAAGAGCGTCCAGTCGCTGGAAAGCGGGGAATCGAATTCTTCTGTAAAGAATTTCTGACCGGCTGGCTGTTGCGGCTCTTCAGTTGGTTGTTGCGGCTCAACCGGCGGCTGCGGCTCTTCAGTTGCCGGCTGTTGCGGCGCGTCGGTCGGCTGTTGAACGGGCGGCGGGCTGGTCGGCTGAACCGGCTCAGGCGTTACGCCAGAATTGATACAAGCCAACCCTACGATCAAAATGAACGCAACTAGGAAAAACAGGGGTTTAAACGACTTCATCTCATCCTCCAAAGATTAGATATGCGTCAAGTATAAGTATAAAATAGACGGAATGCAATAAAAATCAACCTAGTTTTTATGGTACATTCTTCCTATTATGTCGCTTTTCGCTATTTCCATCCTATTGGTCAGCGCGGTCTTTCACACCGCTTGGAATTTTCTTATTAAACGAGCCGAAGATAGATATATCGTCACTTTCTGGATGGTCGTGTTTGGAGGCGCGTGCGCGCTCATTGCGCTTTTCTTCACAGGCTTGCCGCCGCGTGAGATGTGGGGATATGCGATTGCCAGCGTATGCGTAGAAGCAGCGTACTTTAGCGCCCTGTCCTACGCTTATCGCGATAACGACTTTTCGCTCGTCTATCCCATCGCGCGCGGCGCGGCACCGGCGTTCATCGCGCTCTGGTCGTTTCTATTCCTGCACGAACGTTTGACCAGCGGCGGCGGGTTCGGGGTAGCGTTGATCATCGGAGGATTAATCATCATCGGCGCCAACGCGTTGATGCAGGCGCAAACGTCTCGCGTTCACATGCGCGGGGTCGCGATAGCGTTCTTCATCGCCTTTCTGATCTCTATCTACTCGACAATTGACGGTTCTGCTGTAAAACATGGACATGCCGTCTCGTATGTCATGACGATGTTCGCGCTAGTTCCTTTCGCGCTTCTCCCGTTTGTTTTTCGACGATATGAGTGGACTCGCATTCGACGCGTGCTGCTCGAACAGCGCGTCCAAATTCCGTTGGCGGGTTTATTGGGCGTGCTTGCCTACTTAATGGCAGTCTTCGCCTATTCGATCTCGCCGCTGAGTTACGCCGGTGCCGTAAGAGAGATCAGCGTGGTCTTCGGCGCGCTGGTTGGCTGGCGACTGTTGAACGAACGATTAGGAAAAATGCGCGTCTTCGGCGCGTTCGTTATTTTTGCGGGGGTTTTAACGATCGCGCTCTACGGATAGCGTCAGAACAGCGACACGATCCATACGATCAACGGAGCGAAAAATAAAGCCGGCAACATATTTCCCACGCGGATCTTCTTGATCTCTAACAGGCTGCTGATCGCCAGCCCAAGCAGGATCACGCCGCCCGTAGCGACAAGCTCGTTCATCATCAAGGGAGTCGCAATCGCGTCCAACTGAGCCGCGAACAAACTGATTCCGCCCTGAAAGACAAGCACAACGATCGCCGAAAATAACACGCCGACTCCCAACGTAGACGCAAACGCCATCGCTGCGAATCCATCCAGCACAGATTTAACCGCCAATAAATTGTAGTCGCCGGTCAACCCATCTTGAATCGAACCGAGGATCGTCATGGGACCCACGCAAAACAACAGCGATGCGGTCAGAAATCCGCGTACAAATTTATTTGAATCGCCGTCTCTCCCTCTGGAAAATTGCCGTTCAAGAAACTTCCCCAAATTTTGCAAACCGTCTTCGATGCGAATCCATTCGCCAAACAGCGTTCCCACCAGCAACGCGCCCAGCACGATTAGCGAATTCTTCGTTTCTAAAAACATTTGCAACCCCATTGCGGCGGTGAAAAGACCCATGCCGGCGATAACTGTCTCTTTCAGTTTTTCAGGTATCCGCGCTCCGAACGCCAGCCCTATTGCGCCGCCGACGAGAACAGTTGCAATGTTGAGAAAAGTGCCGGTCATGGCGCTCCAAAGAGTCAATATTGCGCAAAACACCGCGCGGCGCTTTCACACAGCGCGGTTTATACGCTTATTCATAAAAAAACTTAGCGCTTCGCTAGAGTAGTTTGGCGCCCCGCCGCTTCGTTTTCCAACAGTTCCAATACAAAGCAGAGCGACGACAGCCGGTTTAAATACCGTTGCAGTTCAAGGTTCGCCACTTCTCCCGCATCGTGCAACTCCACTACACGGCGTTCGGCGCGGCGGACGATCGTGCGCGCCAATGAGAGCGCCGCGCTCGCCGGCGAATCGCCCGGCAGAATAAACTCCTTCGGCATCTGAACGATCTCGCTCAGCGCGTCGGTCTGTTCTTCGAGCCACGTCACGCGCGCCGCGTCTATCGAGCGGAATTTCTCTTCGTTTTCGGGCGTTGCCGCCACTTCCGCCATCAATTTATATAGATCGCGCTGCGCCTCGAGAATGATCGGCGCAGAGCGAGCGTCTAAACATTGCGCGCGCGCCAATCCCATCGCGGCGGTCGACTCGTCGAGCGCACCAATCGCTTCAATGCGCGCATGATACTTCGATACGCGCCCCTTGCCGAGCAAGCCGGTTGTGCCGTCGTCGCCTTTCGTTGTGTAAAATTTCATGACGGCATTATAACCGTTTATAATTAGACCATGCTCACCGAATACCACATTGAGATCATGTTTGAGGCGCTCAGCGACTCGCTCAGCCCGCGCGCGCTGGGAACGATGACCAAAGCCAATATCAACCAAGACCGCCTGGCTGGACAATTCGGTCACGACGAATTTCACTTCGACAACAACGCCTTCGCCAAAACGTACGCTTACATCGAAGAACAACGCGCGCTAACGATCGCTGCGCTTCAAACGCAAAACGTCGTTTCCGCCTGGCAGGCGTTCGGACGGATGACTCACACCGAGCAAGATTTCTACGCTCATTCAAACTACGTTACCCTCTGGCTGGAACGCTTCAACGGCGCCGCGCTTCCGTCGCCCGATGACATTGACCCGCTTGACCTCGATTTGATTCACAGCCCCGACCTGCGTTCCGGCAGGACGTACAATCCATTCGAACTGCTATATTTTGTGCGCAGAATTCGCCCTCGCGTTCTTCGCTTCCTGCCGCGCGATTCACACGCGTGGATGAATCTCGACGCGCCAGAGCAGGGATACAAATTCGATTACGCCATGCGCGCCGCAATTAAACGCACGCGCATCGAATATCAGAAAACAATGGCAGGATTGTCGCGAGAATTGATCGCGCTATTCGCGGGGACATAAGATAAGCCTCATTTCACGTTATAATCTCTCCCATGACGCTTAAAACACAACTAAACGAATCTGCCAAAGAAGCGCTAAAAAGCGGAGATGAAACGCGCAAGCGCACCGTGCGCATGGTTCTCGCCGCCGTGAAGCAAGTCGAAGTGGATAAACGCATCGAACTCGACGATGCGGCGGTGATGAATTTGATTCAAAAGGAGGTTAAGAATCGCCGCGAAGCCATTGAAGAAGCGAAAACCGCGCAACGTTCAGACCTCGTGGAAGCCAACGAAGCCGAGATCAGAATTCTTGAAGCCTTCCTCCCGCAAGCCATGCCCGCCGAAGAACTGCTCGCGCTCGCGCAATCCGCCGTTATAGAAAGCGGCGCAACGGGCTTTAGCGACATGGGCAAAGTGATGAAGATCGTTATGGCGAAAGCGGCGGGGCGCGCCGCCAACGATAAGATCAGCGCGGCAGTGAGAGAAGCGCTTCAACCGAAGCAATGATTCCCATCATGCGCGTTATGCCGATGCGGAATCGCACAACTCCGCATCAACGGTTATCAAGTAGATATGGGAACTAACTCGCCGTACCGACCGACCTCCTCCCGTATTCGGGTATTGCAAGCCATTCTACTCTTTATCGTCAGCGCGATCTCGTACGCGGCGTTGACTCTTCCAGACTTATTAAACCCAACAACGACGACCTTACAAGCCGGCGACGTGTCGCCTGAAGATTTTCAGGCTCCGCGTGCGCTGCAATATGAGAGCAAAATCCGCACGGAAGACGCCCGCGCCGCCGCAGAGAAGGCTGTCGCGCCGGTCTACGCCGCACCCAACCCGGCAACCGCGCGTCAACAGATCGAATTGTTACGCGGCGCGCTACAGGCTATCGCGGCAGTGCGCGACGATGAAACCGCGACCCGCTCCAAAAAGGAAACCGCTCTCGCCGCGCTGACCGAGATCGCTTTAAAGCCGGAGATTGCCGCGCAAATCCTGCTGCTGGGCGCCTCGCGCTGGGACGCCGTTCAGCAGGAATCGTTAAGCGTGCTGGAGCAGGTCATGCGGCGAAGCATTCGCGAGGAAGATACAGAAACGGTCCGGCGCAGTTTGCCGCCGCTGGTCAGCCTGGCGATGAACGAACGCGAAGCCGCCATTGTGACGGAGTTAGTCGCCGCGTTCATCGCGCCCAACAGTATGTATAACGCCGAATTGACCGAAGCCGCCCGTCAGTCGGCGCGCGACGCGGTAACGCCCATCATCGTGGAATATAAAGCGGGGCAAATCATCGTCTTACGCGGACAGATCGTCACGACAGCGCAATACGAAGCGCTTGAACAATTCCGCTTGATTCGCGCAAAGAACGCCTGGCAAGGATATGCCGGCGCGGGCGCGCTGACGCTGGGCGTCGCCGTGTTTATTTACCTGTACTTTTCGCGGCGGCGCATGCCATTCTTGCGCGACGCGCGCAGCCTCATCGTTATCGCGTTCATTTTTTCCGCCTTTATCATTGCCGCGCGTTTAAGCGTTCCGGGGCGAACCGTAGTGCCTTATGCCTTTCCATTGCCCGCCCTGGGGCTGCTGATCGCGACGCTCTTCCACATGGAAGCCGGCATCGTCTTTTCGGTGGCAATTGCAATTCTTGCGCCCTACGGGCTGCCCAATATGCTCGACCTCTTGCCCTATTACTTAATTTCCTCGTTGATCGGCGTGCTGGCGTTGGGCGCGGCGCGGCGCGTGTGGACGTTCTTCCGTGCAGGGTTGGCGATCGCGATTACCGGCATTATCGCATTAATTGCTTTTCGCTTCCCCTTCACATTGACCGACGTGACCGGTCTGCTCGAACTGGCTGGCGCGGCAATCTTCAGCGGACTTGCTTCTTCGAGCATCGCGCTTCTTTCGCAATACTTCCTCGCCCAAATGCTCGGTTTAACCACCGCCCTGCAACTGATCGAAATCTCGCGTCCCGATTCGCCGTTATTACAGTTCTTTCTGCGTCACGCGCCCGGCTCTTATCAGCATAGTTTGCAAGTGGCAAATCTTGCCGAACAAGCCGCCGAGTTGATCGGCGCCGACGCATTGCTGACGCGCGTCGGCGCAATGTTTCATGACGTAGGTAAAGCTATGAATCCCATGTTTTTTATCGAGAACCAACCGCAAGGACAGATCAATACGCATGAAGATAAAGACCCGGCGGAGACAGCGGAAACTATCATCGCGCACGTTCTCGACGGTATAACGTTGGCGCGTCAGCACCGTCTGCCGCGCCGCATTGACGATTTTATCCTCGAACATCACGGCACGATGATCACGCGCTATCAATACAACCAAGCTGTCGAAGCCGCCGGCGGCGACGCGTCCAAAGTGGACCTTGAGCGCTTTCGCTATCCCGGACCACGCCCACGCTCGCGCGAAACGGCGCTGCTCATGCTCGCCGACGGAACCGAAGCGCGCGCTCGCGCCGAACATCCACAAGACGAAGCGTCGCTTACCAAATTGGTGCTTTCCACGATCGAATTCGCGCAAAAACACGGGCAACTCGACAACACCCAACTTACTCTGCACGACCTCAGCATCGTCACCGACGCGTTCGTAAACATTCTGCGCGGCACGCATCATCCACGCATCTCGTACCCCGACGAGAAGGCGGCGATCGTCAACGTACTCACGACGCCGAGAAAATGAACCGCGCGCACAATGATCAATATCAAATCCAAATTTGACTTCTCCAAAAAAGTCGTCGAACGCGCCGCGAACGCCGCGCTGACCCACCAAAATCAAGCGTCCGAGGCGGAACTGTCCATTGTGCTGACAAGCGACGAGCGGCTACGACAACTCAATCGAGATTATCTTGGAATCGACTCGCCCACCGACGTGCTGTCTTTTCCCGCCTCCGAATCGGACCCTGACACCGGCTCGCCCTATCTCGGCGATATCCTGATCTCGATTCCCCGTGCGAAGGCGCAAGCAAAGATCGCCGGTCACGCGTTAGAATCAGAAATACAATTGCTAATCGTGCATGGCGTGTTGCACTTGCTCGGTCACGACCATGCTCAGCCGAGAGAAAAAGCCAAGATGTGGAAAGCGCAAAAAGAAATTTTAGAATCGCTGGGGTTGGGTGCAATTCAAATTCGAGAGGAATAATTAACCGGCGTTTCACGGTACGACAAGATAAATCTTGCCGTTGAGAGCAACTTGAATGCTGCCGTACGAAGCGAGCGCGGTACGCAATATGAAATCCTTTATCCTTTCCCGCATCGCCGCTATTGGGTACGCCTTGCGCGGCTGGCAATATGTATTGAAGACCCAACGCAACGCATGGATTCACTCTCTTATCGCCGCGTTGGTAGTTATTTTGGGCTTGTGGCTCAAGATAGATTTACACGATTGGGCGATCCTTGTGTTGACGATCGCCGTCGTATTCACCGCCGAGTTCATCAACACGTCCATTGAAGCGGTCGTGGATTTAGCAAGTCCGAAGAAACATCCGCTGGCAAAGGTCGGCAAAGACGTAGGCGCAGGCGCGGTGTTGATCGCGGCGCTGGCGGGCGTGTTGATTGGGCTGTTGATCCTCGGTCCGCCGTTATGGGCGAAGATCACAATGCTGACTACTGTCCACTGATCGCTTGAGATTAGAGATTTAAGACTGGAGATTTTATGACGCTCTCTTTCAAATTCGGCACGGTTGGTTCGCCTATCGGGACGCCCAAGAAGCCGGGCGGATCGGTCGGCGCGATTCAGTTCAGTAAATCCATCGGTTTGACCGCGTTCGAGTTAGGTTGGGTGCAGTCGGTGCGCGTGTCGGAGGAAACTTGCGCGGCGATCAAGCAGACGGCGAACGAGCATGGCGTTGCGTTGAGCGTCCACGCGCCGTATTTTTTCAACTTGAATGCGACCGAGGAAGAGTGGCACAAGTCGCGCAAACGTCTCATGGACGCGGCGCACTACGGCAACCTAGCCGGCGCAACAGATATCATCTTCCATCCCGGTTCGTATTTCGGGCGCCCGCCCGCCGAGGTGTTGAAGGTCGCCATCCCGCGCTTGAAAGATTGCGCGGATGAATTGAAGAAGAAAGGCAACCCAGTCACCCTGCGTCCGGAGACGATGGGCAAATCTGCGATGTTGGGTTCGCTCGAAGATACATTGGAGATGAGCAAGGCGGTCAAGAACGTGCAGCCATGTCTGGATTTCGCTCACCTACATGCGCGTCCAGGCGACGGGACGGTGAACACGGTCAAAGAGTGGACGAGGCTGCTGGAAGCCTATCAAGCCGCCCTGGGGAAAGAGGCGTTGAAGAATCTGCACATCCATTTGTCGGGGATCGAATACGGTCCGAAAGGTGAGAGGAATCATCTCGCGTTGAATGAGTCCGATCTGAAGATCAATTTTCTGTTCGAGGCGCTGAAGGAGTTCGGTTGCGCGGGACGTATCTTGTGCGAAAGTCCGATCATGGAAGAGGACGCGCTGAATATGATGAAGGCGTGGATGAAAGCGAGCGGAGAAAAAGCGTAAGTACAAGTTTTACCGCGAAGCGCGCAAAGAACGCGAAGGTAGAGAACACATGCACGCTAAAAGGTTGCAGATAAACTTTGACGAGCGGGGCTAAAGCCCGCCGAGCAGTTTGCTCAGTTGCCAGAGGAAATGCAAGCCAAGTTTGTGATTAAGCGGGACCCTAGGATGGATCAAGGAGTGTTATTTTGAGCGGAAGAGGATAGTCGCCCACAAATATTTGTGGCAAACAGGGAATTTTCTGGTTGGATAAAAGTGAATTCACGGAACGCTGCGAGGAAGATACTTATAACAAAAGCTTGTCTTGCAGACGAAGTACATAGAGCTTTGTGGATACCGGGGGGAGAGAGAGCGATAGGAGCAGGAATAAGTATGCTTTGAATGATGCTCTCTCCGAACTAGGTATTAGAGAAATGGAGCCTTTGAGCGAGAGAGCATTTGACTTCCAGATTAAATAGCGGGGATTTGCAAGGCGATGACATTGTTAGTATGCCAGGGGTATAAGATGGGCTCTTGTGCTTTTGGCAGTAGTAATGTGCGGGACGGGATATTCTAGATAGCGCGCGAAGTAATAATTACGGCGTAATCTGGCAGGTATTCTTCACAATATTCTTTCGCCTAAAATCAGCCGGGGTTCCCGTGTGATAGGCGACGTCTTTTAGCAAGGGATAATCCGCGCCAAAATAATTATTGAACACCACGCGAAACGAATTGACCGGCGTAATGGTGGGATATAAATCTGCCTTCGCCGCATCGTTGACGTAGTACGCGTTCAAAATAGACATACGCAGCTGCGGATTATCCTTGCTCGGCACGCCAGAGGGACCATGATCGCCCATAAGAATAATCACCGGCGGAATCCTCGACTTGGCGATGATCTCGGCGACCACGCCGGTGATCTGCGAATCGATAAACTCCACATTCGAGAGATACCCAGCCTCTTCATTATCATTCCAATAGAATTTTCCTTCCGGCGTGAAAATGAACGGCGGATGCGGCACAAGGAAGTGCGCGAAAACTAATTTCGGTTCTTTGATCTCTTCCGACAAACGCTTCAATTCCTTGAGAATAAAATAAGTCTGCTGATAATGTTCGTAATATTCTGTTTCTTTTTGTTGCGCTGCGTCGAAGCCGGGGATCAGAGCGGGCAAATCGAGCGCAAGTCGCGCCAGCGACGTTTCCAATAATTTAAATTCAAATTCGCTCAAGCCGCCGGTCAAATCCACTTTGCCGGCGAACAGTTGATTGCGCGAAAGCCGCACATCCTCCGCAAAAGAAAAATGACCGTTCGAGCGATTCTCAAATGTGACGACCCGGTAACCCTGCGAACGAAGTGTCTCGACGACCAGGCTGGAATACAGAGGGAAGAGCGTTTCTTCGCGATGGTAGTCCGCGTAAAAAGTGGAAGTCACTGAAAGCTTGGTGACCGGGTAATTGCTCTGCGCGCACTGCGCCACGTAGAACCCCAACTCCTCCAATTTTTTTGTAAACGCGGATTCGTCGTAGTTGAAATATTTTTCCAACGCGTAAGCGCTGGTGTGCGCGTCGAGCAGGATAACGTAAATATCCGGTCGCTCGCCGATGATCAAACTGTCCGCCTTCTCCTGAGCCGCCTCCATCGCCGTCCGCGCCTCTCGCGCCAACAGATACGTTGCAACGTCATGCTGAACGGAACGCGCCGCTGAAAAGAGCGCCAGAAACGCGCCCGCCACAGTGAAGAAGTTAACGAGTCCTTCCGCGTTTTTCATCTGCCCAAAAACGAACCACACCGCAAACGCGAACAACGCCCCGAAGAGCAGCAAGAGATAACGATGGCGGATCGTCTCGCCGAGCGCGGCTTGAATTTGCAAATAGACATGACCGTACGAAAAGAAGACGATGACGATCAGCGTTGTGACGATGCCAGACTTCCGCCATTCGCACGTGAACAAACGCAGAACGATCCAGATCAGCGCCGTGCAAAGAAGCGACAGCAAGATCGGTCTGACGAGCGCCGCCGAATCCACATAGGCGATGTTGAAATTACGCAGCTCGAAGATGGGATAGAGCGCAAAGAGGAAAGGATGCAGGTAGAAGAGTGTCTTTTTCATGGACAGCGACGTATTATACGCCAATGAGGATTCTCCCATTTATGAAAATCGCCATCGGAAGGTAGAATTGAACATATTTCCAAAGGAAGAAAGCGGTAATCTGGGGATTATATATGTTGAATCTCACCCCCCCTTTTCACGAACGGACATCCGCACAATGAGACTTCCGAAGTCTTTGTTTTCCCTACTTCTTCAAATATGCCCACAGAAAATTATCTCCGCTGTGGGCGCGGATGAGCGCGGCGGTGACGGCAGGTAAGTTCGCCGATTCTGAATATGCCAGATAGCGCGGTTCCCAGCGCGGATGAAATTTCTCCTTGAAGGCGTGGAGTCTCTTGAAGTTGTAGAAGCGGCTCAAATGGTCCGAGAGGAGCCGCAGGATTTTTTCCACGGCGGGATCGTCCGACTTTTCCCCGATCCCCGAAAGCCCGCTGAGTCCCAAACTGAACGTATCGAATCCTTTTTGCTTCGCCCACTCGAACAGCGAAACGAACAACAGATCCATCGTGCCGTTTTCGATTCGATGCGCGCGGCGCATGAGGTCAAGAGAAACTTCATTGCGTTGATACTCCGTCACGATATTGGCGAACGCGCTGATGCGCCCCTCCGCCGCGCGAACCACAGCCACACTGCCGTTTCGCACATAATCGTCATCGAACCAGCCCAGCGAAAAACGCATCTCACTGCCGTGCGTCATGGACAGCCATTCGTCGCTCACCGCTTTTAACTCGTCGAGCAATTCGCGGCTCAGCGGCGGCTCGAAAATTTCCACGCGATGACCGAGTTTGCCGAGGCGGCTCGTCACGTTGCGAAATTCCTTGCCCGCCTTGCCTTCGAGCGTGAACGCGGACAGATCAACGATCGCTTCCTCGCCGATGCTGAAAAATTTAAATCCCGTTTCTTTATATACAGCCAAATAATCTGGATGGGTCTGATAAAAACATGGATCCCAATCGTTGACCGCGCAAAATTTTTTGAATTCCAAGATGGATGCCTTCGCGTCTTCCCCCGGTCCAATTGGGTCGCCCAGCGCGAGCGCAACTCGCCCTTTGACCGCGTACGCGATCAGCGTTTCGCACGCGCTGAAGAAATACGATTTATCGTCGAAGAGAGTCATCCGCGCCAGCGGCGAACGTCCATGCGCCTCGACGATTTCCCGCGCATGTTTGCGTTCCTCCGCTGTGGCGGGCTGTCGTATCAGCACTGGGCGGACGAGCATGAAAAATCCATAGCCAAGCGTAGCAACCGCGATGACGTAAATCGAATCGGCAAAGTAACGTCCGAAGCGCGTGACCGGCTCCAGTGCGGGACCGCTGAATTCGACAAACATCGTTAACGTCTGCATCAACGCGGGGAGGAGTTCAAAATGCGTTTTGAAATGTCTGTCGAGCAAATAGAAGCCGAGCGTCCCGTATGCGAGCGTAAACAGCGTCGCCGAGATCAACACGCGGATGCCCTGTTGAATCGAGGGAGCGTCTGATCGGGCATGAAAATGGGAGCGGAGAGAAAAGATGAAGACCGCGAGAAGAATCGCGATCGTCGCTTCTTCGTAATCCAACCCTTTGAGCAGATGGCTGAACGCGGAAGCGATCAACACGGCGACCGTCAACAGCCACGCGATCTGTTTCCTTCGCCACAAGTTGCTTGAAAGTAATAGAAGGACGAATCCAGCCAACACCGTCGTAAGGCGACTTCCGCGCGCCACTTCCAGCGGGGAGAACTGTTCCAACAACCTCAAGCGCTCTCTTGCGGCGGGCATCATGGCAGAGATCACGTTAACAACGCCCATAGCGGCGGTAAGAAGCGCCGTCAAATGGACGGAAACATTATCTCGCCAAAAATGGAATAAATTTGGTTTATTGAGAGAAGAATCGTTGTGCATGGGCAGTCCCAAAATTATTCCTAAAAACTCACGTTTGCCGCTAAATTATATATAATGTACAATACTAAGCGTTAAGGTTGTATCGGCATTATACCAATGCGCCAAAGAAGGCATTGACTATGAATAATCTCTCGCAAGAACAATTCAAGAAATTTCTATTGGAAAAAACAGAGATTCTCACTAGACAGGAGCGCGAGTTTATCCGTCGCATTATAGAGCGCCGCCATTCCACCCGCAACGCCAACAAGGAGTTCGACGAACAACTAACATTCGGGCAAAGATTAGCGGATAACGTGGCAAAGTTCGGCGGGTCATGGACGTTCATTACTATCTTTGTTTTGATTCTAGCGACATGGGTAGGATTGAACTCCGTGTTCCTTGTTAAATCCAACGATGTCTTCGACCCATACCCTTATATTTTGCTCAATCTATTTCTTTCCATGTTGGCGGCTATTCAGGCGCCGATCATTATGATGTCGCAGAATCGGCAAGCTGTCAAAGATCGCATAGACGCGGCTCACGATTACGAAGTCAACCTCAAAGCCGAAATGGAGATCGAAGCCTTGCATCAAAAACTAGACGAGTTACGCGATCAGAAATGGGCGGAGTTGGTGGAAATGCAGCAGGAACAAATTCAACTGCTTACAAAATTATTGGAAGAAAAAAGCACGCGAGGTTAAAGGAAATCATGTTCAATCTCAAAACCACCCCCTTCCATGAAAGAACGTCCGCGTTGTGTCAGCCGCGCAATTGGCGCAAATGGGCGGGATATTTCGCGGCGGGCTCATACGAACACACGCTAGACCGCGAGTATTGGGCGATCCGCAATTCAGCGGCGCTGATTGACGTCTCGCCATTGATCAAGTACATCATCAAAGGCAAGGATGCGGCGAACTTGTTGCATCGAGTCACTACCAGAGATATTCACAAAATGAAAGTGGGACAAGTCGCTTACACGGGCTGGTGTGATGAAGAAGGTAAGATGATTGACGATGGCACGGTCTCACGGCTGGATGAAACTACTTTTCGATTAACTGCGGCTGAACCAAACTTGCGTTGGCTATCCATGAATGCTGTCGGCATGGAAGTTGATATCAGCGAGGTCACGGATGAAGTCGCCGCGTTAAGTTTTCAGGGACCAAACACGCGCAAGGTGTTGAACATTGTCGCTGAAAAATCGGTAGATGAGTTGAAATATTTCCGCTTGATGAAAAACAAAATTAACGGGGTCGAAGTTACGATCTCAAGAACAGGCTACACAGGCGATCTCGGCTATGAGATTTGGATGTCAGCCAAAGATGCGATCAAAATTTGGGACGCGCTGATGGAAGCAGGCGCGGACTATGGCATTACGCCCGTCGGCATTCTCGCCATGGACATGGCTCGTGTGGAAGCAGGCTTGTTCATGTTGGATGTAGATTACACGTCCACAACCCACGCGTGGATCGAACCGCAGAAATCATCTCCGTTTGAGTTGGGTTTGGATTGGACGGTCGCGCTCGATAAACAAGGTTATTTCGTCGGTCGCCGCGCATTGGAAAAAGAAAAGCGCGAAGACTCGTTGTGGAAAATGGTCGGCTTGGAGGTGGATTGGGTGGGCATGGAAAATATCTTCAAGCGAGTCGGCTTGCCGCCGCAAATCCCTGGTATGGCTGTGCGTGGAAGTTTACCGATTTTAGTTGGTAACGTACAGGTTGGGTATGCGTCCACGTCAACGTGGTCGCCGCTGTTGAAGAAATATATCGCTTTGGCACATTTACAAAAACCATATTTTGAAGTTGGCACGGATGTACGAATGGAAATCACGGTCGAGCATCATCGTCAGCACGCGCCTGCGAAGGTGGTCAAGTTGCCGTTTTATGAGCCAGAGTGGAAAAGAAAGTAAGAGAATAGAGAATAGTTATCAGTGATCAGTAAAACCCGCTGGTTGAGTAGCCCGAATACTCTAGCCTATTTTTTGGCTCTACTTGTTTTTTTAGGTAAACTTTTTTTAGTATCTGATTTTTCTAGTAATTCTTGTAATATCTTCTTGTCTAGCTCTAATTTCGTAATTGAAGGTTTTGTATCACCTTGATCTGTTGAAATCATAATGTTAGAACCTTCAGACAAAGAAGCATTATTAATTTCAATAGTTTTTTGAGGATTAGTGAACTCTTTTACCCATTCGACAAAAGGTACGATACCCCGATTAATTTCTTGAATTACCAAGAACCACATCCATATAATTAAGACATTCATAACAGGTCTTGATAATTCTTGCATACCAAAAGTAAAGGAGTCTCGAAACAGCATAGAAATTTTAATGAGAACTATATATACAAGAATCCGCCGAATTCTGCTGACCACATCAAGGCTAATTTTTTCGTTTGAAATGGCACTAGATACATCAAGGTCACTATCTGTTACATCTTTATCAAGAGAGGCAACTCCATGCTCAACTATAAAATCATTTTGAGTATGATTTATTACAGTGAAATTCCAAGAAAGTCTTGTCCCTTTTCTTAGGAGTTTTACAAGAATTCGTCTTGAGTTTGGACTAATGATAGGGTCATAATCAACGTAGCGCAAATCTTCCGACGAACTCTCACTTTTTGGCTCACCAATAATTTTTGCTTCACTGCCAAATCTAACAGAAATTGATTGATTTTTTACCGCTGAAAAACCATTATTTTCAACATCCACTCTAACAATCTGTACGCTTTTTATCGGATGGTTTTTATAAGTAACTTCAATTTGATTACGAATTTCTTTTTCTAGATTTCCAAGAGTGAAAGAATTTACAGTCGTTTTTGTTATAAATAAAGATTTTTTCTTTCGCCTTTCACTCCAAATATCATAAATAAACTTTGCCAGAAGACCAAGAAGAAATGCTATGAGAGCAGAGATAAGTTCGTTTTGTTCCATTTTGATTACTCCTTGCTATTTAATGAAACTTCGGAGAGAATTATTTGAAATACCCAACTAAATTTCTGTTTTATGTTTCATTAGAGTATATGCGGAATTTACTTAAAAATCAACAAATCTGTGAAAATTTAATTAGTAAAACAAAAGCATAAGGAATTATTCATGACATCAAACACTTACGACGCAATTATCATCGGGGGCGGACATAACGGCTTAGTTGCCGCCGCGTATTTGGCGCGAGCAGGCAAGAAAGTGGTTGTGCTCGAGCGCAGGCATATCGTCGGCGGGGCGGCGGTGACGGAGGAGATTTTCCCTGGGTATAAATTCACGGAATTTTCGTATGTGGTGAGTCTGTTGCGCCCAGAGATCATCCGTGATTTGGAATTGCCCAAGCATGGATTGAAAATTCTTCCATTACCTTCCACATTCACGCCAATGGAAAACGGGGATTATCTCGCCGCGTGGGATGACCACGATCTGACTCGCCGCGAGATTTATCGTCACTCGCCGAAAGATGCCGAAGCGTATGATGAATATGCGCGAGTCATGGCGCGTGCGGCGAAAGCGATCAAGCCGATCATCAATTTGATTCCGCCTGACCCATCTTCGTTAAGTGTTCGTGACATGATGGGATTATTGAAAGTCGGTCAATATGCCGCAAGTTTGAAAGAAAAAGAACTTTATACGATTGCCAAACTTGCTACACAATCATCCGCGGATTTGCTCGAAGAGTGGTTCGAGACCGACGCGCTCAAAGGCACAAAAGCCGCCAGCGGAATCATCGGCACGTTTCTCGGTCCGCGTTCGCCTGGGACGGCGTATGTTTTGCTCCATCATTACATGGGCGAAATTGACGGCGCATTTCGCGCGTGGGGTTTTGCCAAGAACGGCTCTGGCGGAGTCAGCGGCTCCATCCTTAACGCGGCGCAAGCGCTGGGGGTGGAGATAAGAGTCGATTGTTCGGTGAACCAGGTCAAGGTCAAGGGAGGAAGCGCAGTGGGCGTCATCCTTGAAAATGGCGATGAGATTCAATCCAAAGTCGTCATGTCTGCCGCTGATCCAAAAAGAACATTCCTGCAATTCGTTGAACAAAAATATTTGCCCGATGATTTTGTCACGTCTATAAAAAATTTCCGCACACGCGGCTCGTCGGGCAAGGTGAATATCGCGCTGAGCGAATTGCCAAACTTTACGGCAATGCCGTTTGAAAAAGGACACGAATCGATTTTGCATCGCGGCGCGGTTTCAATTAGCCCGAGCATTGATTACATCGAGCGCGCGTATGACGACGCGAAGTATGGGCAGATTTCGAAGCGACCGTATCTCGATATGATTTTCCCTTCGATGATTGACCCCGATATGGCGCCGCCTGGGCAACATGTGATGTCTTGCTTTGTGCAATATGCGCCGTATGATTTGGAAGGCGGCTGGAATGATGAAAAACGAAATGAACTCGGTGAAGCCGTCATCTCGACCATCGAGCAATATGCGCCGAACATCCGCAAATGTATTGTGGGCATGCAAGTGATTTCGCCGAAAGATATCGAAGCCATCGCGGGCATCACGGGCGGAAATATTTTTCACGGCGAGTTGTTATTGCATCAAATCTTTTTCCTACGCCCCACGCCGCAATGGGCGGACTTCCGCACGCCGCTCAAAGGTTATTATTTCGGCGCAAGCGGCGCGCATCCAGGCGGCGGAGTGATGGGCGCGGCGGGGATGTTGGCGGCGAAGGAGATTTTGAAGGATGGGAATTAGTAAGTGGTAATTGGAGATTGGAGAATTAGAGGATTGGAGAATTGGTTTGTGGATTAAGAACCGCTTCGTTCTTGAGTGGAAGTTGGTTCTGTCAAATGGAGTTTGGTCTACGCTTTGAGTTGAGTGAATTAAATATATGAAAAAAATCGTTTTTTGCTTATTTCTTGTTCTTGCTTTGATTTCTTGTACAAATCAGGAAACAACTGTCTATCCTATTTCAACAAATACACCATTATCACTACCTACTGTAAACCCAACTAACACATCACTGCCCGCAAGTATCGTGGATAATGCTTTTCGTAGTGGAATGTCTCCAGAAGAAATTTTTTCTTTTTATGAGGAAGTACATTTAGATATAAAAGATAAAAATATCAGTTCTCTTGCAGATAAGATTTATCTTCCAATTTCGCAGTGTGGGCGAAATAAAGGAGATAAGATTGAAACAAAAGATGAGTTTGTTGAAAGATTCAATGAGATTTTCAGTAGTGAAAATCAATTAGTTTTTCTAAATGCCAACTTGGAAAATACTTTTATAAACATGTATGGTGTTCTTATTGGCGACGTCTGGTATTCATCAATTTGCAAAGAAAGCACTTGTAGCGATACTAAAATACTGATAATTAGAATGGGTGATTACTGTTCTTTTCGTAGTCTTACTCCTACAACAGTTGAAGGTGCAACTGCCCAAGCTGCACACCCAGATTATCCTGAAAGCCAATTTGTTTTTGGTGATTACCAACTAGATTCATACCAAAGTGTTGGGGGAAGTTTGATGTCTAGAGAAGACGTAGAAAAATTTCAATCCGTCTCGATTGAAAAAAATAAATACACAACTGACACCGCTTGTCATTTCGGTTGCACATGCCCATCTCCTGAATACGAATTCAATAAACCTTTCTATGGCAAAGGAAGAGCATCATGGTATGGAATACCGTCTATTGGCGAATTGATAGTAATTTGTGGCGGAAAACCTCTAGCTTATTTCGATATTTTGTCGAATGACGAAATTGGATATTATGCTGATGGATATTATTTCAATTTAAAACATAAATAAAAGAGAACAAAATGACATCTAATCACTACGCCACCATAATCATCGGCGCGGGGCGGGGCAACCCGCATGGACGTGAACGTCCACGCTATTCTTACGAAACCGACTGAAAGTCGGCTAATCCGCTTTCAGCGGACTTTGTACGAATAGCACGGGGGTTCACATGTGCCCGTTAGGGTATCCCCGTGCGGGCATGGCAGGTAAAACAACATTGCGAGTAAAAAGGAATTTTTATGGCACAAAATCAATTTGAATACATCATCATCGGGGCTGGACATAACGGTTTAGTTGCCGCCGCATATCTAGCCAAGCAAGGCAAAAAAGTTTTAGTCCTTGAACGCCGTTCCATCGTCGGCGGGACGGTAGTGACAGAATCCTTCGGCGAAAATTTCGCCGTCGATTCTGTGCAAACGGGCGGAAATCTACGACCTGACATTATCAAAGATTTGAAATTACCGCTTTCTGGTCTCGACGGAACGTCTCGACCAGCGTTTATTTCTTTACAGCCAGATGGAAATCATTTAACTCTCAACGAAGAATCCATAAAACGATTCTCCAAAAAAGATGCGAGCAGATGGAATGAATTTGTCCGCTTTATGGATAAAGCCGCGAGCATTTTAGATGTCGCTTACGCGACCATCATGCCGCGCTTGCCAAAGAACATGAGTCTGCGTGATGGTTATGGACTTTTAGAACTCGGTCTCGAACTGCGCTTGGCTGGCAGAAAGGATATGCTTAACTTTATCCGCGCATTGCCGATGTCTGCGCAGGAGTTGGTAGAAGAATATTTTGAATCTGAAATTGTCAAAGCGGCGATTGCTTCGGTGGCGATTCACGGCTCCACGCTGGGACCCATGTCCGCGGGGACGGGATACACGCTAATCCATAATTGGTTGAATCGCGGCGAGTTGGCTCATTCAAATGTTGGTAAGGCAGGCGAGGTTACATCTGTTTTGGCAAATGCCGTTAAATCCTTTGGCGGCGAGATTAGAACCGATGCCGAAGTTGCAAAAATCAAAATCGAAAATCAAATCGCCAAAGGCGTGACCTTATCAAACGGCGAAGAAATTTCTGCAGATGCGATCCTTTCATCCGCAGACCCGAAACACACCTTGCTCAAACTCGTCGGCGCGCAAGATTTACCGCCCGAATTTGTCTGGCACACACAATCCATCAAAATGCGCGGCTCGGTGGCGAAGATACATTTGCAAACAAATGGTAATCACGGAATCCCCGCAGGGACTTTGTGTGTTGCGCCATCTATCAAATATTTGGAGAAGGCGTATGATGCGGCGAAGTACGGTGAGATTTCTGAGAAGCCCTATCTGGAAGTCACAACTTTAGGAAATGTGGTTTCGATTCATTTTCAATTCGCGCCATACCACCTGAAAAGTAGTGAGTGGAAAGTGGAACGTGCGAAGGTTGAAAATCTGGCGATCAATACATTAGCGGAACACTTTCCCAATCTAAAATCGTCAATCGTAAATCGTAAATCCATCACCCCTCTTGATCTTGAACAGACCTACGGCCTCTCAGAAGGCGATATCAATCACGGGCAATTGATGCTCGATCAATTCCTATTCATGCGTCCCATCCCTGGCTGGTCGAATCACAAAACCCCGATTGACAATTTGTATCTGTGCGGAAGCGGAGTCCATGGCGGGGGCGGAGTTAGCGGGGCGGCGGGGCGAAACGTGCTAAAAGTTTTGAAATAGAATCGAAACATCCGAAGTCAGCGCGGCTTCGGATGTTTTTGACATTTTCGTGGGGCGGATGCTGCCCTGAGCATGTCGAAGGGGCAATCCGCCTTACGATGCGACTCGCAACACAACGCCATTCTGCGACGGATCATGCAACAGCAGACCCGCCTCGGTCATGTTCGATGAGATGCCAGCCTTATCCACGCGCGCGACGACAGCATCGTACGCTTGTTGATTCGGCAACTCGATAGTGAAGAAACGCAGTCCAACCGCATCGGGCGGAGGAGGCGGCGCGCCGCGTCCCTGCCAGGTGTTGAGTCCGAGGTGGTGATGATAGCCGCCCGCGGAGACGAATCCCATTTGGAAAGGCTTCGCAACGCCCATGATGTCGAAGCCGATGACGCCGTGATAAAAATCCACCGCTTCATCCACATCGCGGACGTGGAGATGCACATGCCCGATCTTCAATTCGGGCGGAACAGAGACATCCAATTTATCATCTTCTTTGAGATGGCTGAATAGTTCATCGAGGTCAAGCGCCTCGCGCCCGTCGCTCCACGAGCCGTCTTTGCGATATGTCTCGAACTTGCCATCCTTGAACGTCCACGCGCCGTCTTCGGGCGACTCGCAATAGAGTTCGATGCCGTTGTATTCAAGGTCATCGAGGTAGGTGGTCTTCGTCATGATGTGATCGGTCGGCGCGTTGGGATATTTCAACGCAAATAGACGACCAACCGCAATGGCGAGTTGGCGGCGATTCGGAAACAAATATGCCACGTGATACAAACCCGTCACGCCGCGATATTTTTTCACGTTGGGTTCTTCGGTAAGGAGAAGCACATCCTTGCCGCCCGACCCCAAGCCAGCCTTGTTCCCCTCTCGCCAATGAAGTTTGAACCCCATCACCTTTTGGTAGAACTCGAGCTGATTGTCGAGATTAGCCACCGTGAGCGAGATCGCTCCCATCATTGTTTTGGGATGGATCGAAAATTCTGATTTGGTTTCTGTCTGTGGTTGGTTCATTTTTTCTCCAGCGCAATTGAGACGATCTCAGAACTCATAAACTTTCATCCCGCGGCGATGGTTCAGCCACAGACTACAACGTCATGGCGCGGATCGACATCAAGATGGTGAAATCCGCCGCCATGCAATCCAGCGCTGGCGCGAGCAAGCCGCCGTCTGCGCGCGCGATCTGTTTCATGAAATTCGCGCGACGATCGTATTCTTCGCGCCCGCAGAAATTAAAGCGAATGAAATATCATCAGCCTTTTCCGCCTCGGCAAGCGCGATCATGTTCCCGCCGCGTCCTCCGCCGCTTAGTTTTGCCCCAACTGCTCCAGCCTTTCGCGCCGCCTCGACCAATGTATCCAGCTCGGGCGAGGAGACCGTCATTTCTTGCAACAGCGCATGATTTCGATTCATCAACTCGCCGAGCAGTCTCCAGTCTCCAATCTCTATTTCTTCTCGCGCGTGTTTCGCAATCTCCCCAACTTTATCAAACATACTTTCCCATTTTGTATTATCCGCTTCCCACAGTTTTCTCACATCCGCCACCGACTCTTTCGTCGGCGCGGAGATGCCCGTATCGCCGATGACGATGGTGAGCGGTTTACCAACCTTGAAAACTTCAATTGGCTGACCTTTCACAAAATAAACCGGCTTGGCATACGCGACAACCGTGTTGTCAATTCCCGAGGGTCTGCCGTGATGAAGTTTTTCAATATCATACGCAAAGGAATTTATGTCCTCATCTGTCATTGGATGATTCAAATGTGAAGACAACGCGCGGACGAGGGCAACCGTCACTGCTGCGCCGGAGCCGAGTCCCGATGCGACGGGGATAGATGAAGTGATGTTGATTTGGAGGTTGGGGGATTTACCCTCGCCCCTAGCCCCTCTCCCGTTGGGGAAGGAGGATCGGCGTGCAAGAAAGAAAAAGTTGCGAATGACTGAAGCGATTGGATGGTCGAAGGGGAGCGTGTTAAGTTCTGCATGAAGATTAACGCCGGGAGCGTGAATCCAGATGCCCGTCAAATCGGAAGCGAGAATCTCTACATCCGCATGAACTTGCGCAACCGGAACAGCCAGCGCGGGGCGTCCGTACACAACTGCATGTTCGCCAAAGAGAATGATTTTACCGGGCGCGGATGACGTAGTCATGTAGGGCAAATTGACAATTTGTCCTACGAAAGATAAAAAATTACAAGCACGGTCAACATCCACAATACGACAGTGATTTGCAATGGGCGATCTTTCAGCGCGACCTCGTCCGGCGCGCCCGCCGCGTGACCGGTTTGGATCAATTGTAAATAGCGAAAGATGCCATAGACCACGAACGGAATCGTGAGCATCATGCTGTGATTCGCGGGGAGGTTCTCGGCGAAGAATGTATACAACGCATAGGTGACGATCGTCATACCCGAAACGATGGTAATGAATTGGTCGAGAAGCGGAAGCGTGTACCCATCCAACACTTTACGATGCGAACCTGCGCTCTCTTCGAGCAGGCTTATTTCAGCGCGGCGTTTGCCAAAACCAAGATAGAGCGAGAATAATGTCGTGATGACATACAACCATGGCGAGAAACGTTCGACCGTGATGAGAGTCACGCCCGCGCCCACGCGCAGAACGAAACCCGACGAGACGAATAACACATCGAGGATCGGCACATGCTTGAGCCAACGCGAATAGACGATGTTAATGATGAGATACGCGGCGAGAAACGCGGAAAATAACGGCGCAAGCAAATAGCCAAGCGACAGCGAAATCAACGCGAGCGCAAGCGCCGCGCCCCACGCCGCGCCGACCGATAGTTCGCCTGATGCAACGGGGCGATGCTTTTTCTCTGGATGTTTTCGATCAGCCTCCATATCAGAAATATCGTTGAAGAGATAAACTGCGCTGGAGATCAAACAGAATAAAAAGAATCCCGCCAGCGTGCGTAAAAATGATTCGCGCAAAAACAGCTGTTTGTCAAAAATGAGCGCGAAGAAGACGAAGCCGTTCTTCGTCCATTGGCGCAGACGCATGGTTTTAAGCAGGGCGGAAAACATAGGACAATGATAACAGAAAGGATAAGGCGGCAAGCAAAGAGCGAAGGTGGATTAAAAAAGTGAAGAATTGGTTACAATAGATTCATGCCAAGAATTCGTTTGGATGTTCTGCTCGTCGAGCGCGGACTGGCCGAATCGCGCACGAAAGCGCAAGCCCTCATCATGGCAGGGCAAGTGCGCGTGGCAGATCAGGTTGCGTTGAAGTCCGGGATGTCTGTAGACAGCGCGTCAACTGTGACCGTCGACTCGGGTCCACGCTTCGTCTCACGCGGCGGCGAAAAACTCGACGCGGCGCTCGAGGCGTTCAACATTGACGTGAACGGACTCGTCTGCGCGGATGTAGGCGCATCCACTGGTGGATTCACAGACTGCCTGCTCCAACGTGGCGCGGCGAAAGTCTACGCGATTGATGTAGGCAAAGGCATCCTGCACTGGAAACTTCGCAACGATCCGCGTGTGGCCGTGATGGAAGAGACAAATGCGCGATATGTTGAATCGCTGTCGGAGCGGATTGATTTGGTAACCATTGACGCGTCGTTTATCTCGTTGAAGATTTTGTTGCCAGTGGTGAAACGCTGGATTGTCAAGTCTGATTCTAACCGCCAAGCGCGCGAGGACCGCAAAGAAAATTTAAATCTTAGCGATCTTGGCGGTCTTAGCGGTTCAAAAAAGAGCGTCGGTGAAACAATTGCCCTCATCAAGCCTCAGTTTGAAGCGGGCAAAAAGGATGTCTCGCGCGGCGACGGCGTGATCCGCGACCCGGAGATCCATAAGCAGGTGCTCCTCGATGTGCTGACTTTTGCGCAAAACACAGGCTTTAGCATCCGCGGACTGACCAAGAGTCCACTGTTGGGACCGAAAGGGAATGTCGAGTTTTTGGTGTGGATGGACCAGGCTTCAAGTCCAGAAAGAGGCGATTTTGAGGGCTTGATAGAGCGGGCAATTCATCCAACGTAGGGCACAGTGAGACGATCTCCCGTCAAAATCCTGAACGGATTCGCTGTGCCACCTACTGTTACCGAAAAGCAACGCCGAATTTTTAGCGCGGGTAGAGTTGACGGATAGCAACAAATCGCCAAAGCGCCTGATAATGGTCAGGAAACCGGCTGCCACGATGATGGAAAAACAAGCTCGCTAGCGCCAAGCGGTATTTTCGCAGGATAAGCAGACGGGTCTTTGAGAGCCTCAGTGACGTTTACAATATACAAATTATTTTGGTCGTTAAATGCCATGTTGAAAGCAATGAACTGATCGTCTTGAGACAATAAATCGAGGGCGCGTAAAGCCGCGATAAATACTTCCTGCGTTGTATCGTCGGCGTCATCGAAGATGGAGAATGCGAGGCGGCACACATCCTGTTGATGAGTTTGTGCCAGTCGTTCGATAGCCAGCGAATCTCCTTCACGGCATCGCCCGAGCCAGCGGCTGTCCATGACGGTCATTCTACTGGATTAGACAGAGGTCAAGGCTGAAATCTTCATTTTCTTTCATACTCTGGTGGTTGAGTAGACGGCGAGATTTGTCCGCCGTCATATCGAAACCACCGAGTTGGGCTTTATGAAGAATTTTCCGCGCTTTTGGCGGTCTTCGCGGTTAAATATTTTCTCCGTGCTCTCCGCGTTTCTGCGGCAGAGAAACTCGGTTATACTTCCCCCGCTACTATGACTGACCACATACGCAATTTCTGTATCATTGCCCATGTTGACCATGGAAAATCCACGCTTGCCGACCGCTTGTTGCAACTGACAGGCGCGATCTCGGAACGCGAGATGACCGCGCAAGTGCTGGACTCGATGGACCTCGAACGCGAAAAAGGCGTAACCATCAAAGCCTCCGCCGTCCGCATGTATTACACCGCGAAAGACAATCAAAAATATGAGATCAACTTGATCGACACGCCAGGTCACGTGGACTTCGGTTACGAAGTCAGCCGCGCGCTCAAGGCGTGCGAAGGCGCCGTGCTGGTGGTGGACGCCACGCAGGGCATCGAAGCGCAGACGCTGGCGAATCTTTATCAGGCGCTCGACGCCGATCTCACGATCATCCCCGTCATCAACAAGATTGACCTGCCCTCTGCCCGCCCAGACGAGGTGGCTGAAGATGTGGGCAGTCTGCTGGGCATCCCGCCTGAAGCGGTTCTTCAAGTCTCGGCAAAAGAAGGCATCAACGTGGATCAAATCCTCGAGGCGATCGTCACGCGAGTCCCGCCGCCAAAAGATTTGGATGACGCGCCGTTGCGCGCGCTCGTCTTCGATTCGCATTACGACTCGTACAAGGGCGTCATCGCTTATATCCGCGTGGTCGAAGGCTCGTTCAAATCCAACGATGTGTTGCGGATGTTTTCGACGCACAAAGATATGCGCCCGGTTGAAATTGGAATTTTTGCGCCGAACATGAAACCCACCGATTCGCTCGGAGCGGGAGAAGTAGGCTACGTTGCGACAGGATTCAAAACCGTACACGAATGCCGTGTGGGAGATACGATCACGCGCGCCGTTCAGCCTGCTTCAGATCCTCTGCCTGGGTACCAAACCCCGAAGCCGATGGTCTTCGCTGGGATTTATCCCGTCGAAGCCGACGATTATCCCGAACTGCGCGACTCGCTCGAAAAACTGCAACTCAACGACGCCTCGCTGACGTATCAACCCGAAACCTCGCAAGCGTTGGGATTCGGATTCCGCGCGGGCTTCCTCGGTCTCTTTCACATGGAGATCATTCAGGAGCGCATCGAACGCGAATACGATCTGGATGTGTTGTTCACCGCGCCGTCGGTGGAATATCAAGTGTTGATGATTGACGACTCGGTCATCCCCGTTGACTCACCCGCCGAACTGCCCGATGAATCGAAGATCGTCGAGGTCCGCGAACCATGGATGACGATCGAGATCATCACGCCCACCGATTATTACGGTCCCATCATGGACATTGTCACCAAACGGCGCGGCATCTTCAAGCAACAGGAATATCCCGCGCCTCATCGTGTGCAACTCAATTTTGAAATTCCGCTTTCAGAAATTATCATTGACTTCTTCGACGATTTGAAATCGCGCACCAAAGGCTATGCCTCGCTCGATTATCAATTTCTTGAGTATCGCCCCGATGAATTGCAGAAACTAGAAATCCTCGTCAACGGCGAACCTTTGGACGCGCTGGCAACCATCGTCCATCAAAAGGATGCGTACCACAAGGGTCAACGCCTGATCACCAAATTGAAGGATTTGATTCCGCGTCAACTCTACGACGTGGCGGTGCAGGCTTCGTCAGGCGGACGAATCATCTCGCGCGCCAACGTCAAAGCCACGCGTAAAGACGTGCTGGCAAAATGCTACGGCGGCGACATCAGCCGCAAGAAAAAACTGCTCGAAAAACAGAAGAAGGGTAAGAAACGCCTCAAGATGGTTGGCAACGTCGAAATCCCGCAAGAAGCGTTCATGGCGGTGTTAAAGCTGAATGAGGAATAATTTTTGAAAGACGCAAAACGTTGGCTGCCCGGCGTCATTGTCAGCGCCGGCTTGATCGCCGCGATTCTCTACTTCGTTGATCTGCGCAAAATGATCGAAGCGCTTCGCAACGCAAATTACATCTACCTTGGCGTCGCGTTGGTCATTGGCTTCGCGTGGATGGCTGTACGCGCTCAAGTATGGCGAACGCTTTTACGAAACCGCGCCTCGTACACGGATGTCTTCTGGACTATCGGCGAAGGCTACTTGCTCAACAACTTCCTCCCTTTCCGCCTCGGCGAAATCGGTCGGGCGTTCTTGCTCAGCCGCAAAACGTCGCTGACCTTCATGGAGATTCTCCCCACCATCGTCATCGAACGCACGATGGACTTGATCTATACTGCCATCATTTTCATTTCGGTTCTTCCGTTCGTCGTCGGCGCGGAAGGCAGCGGACGCACAGCCTACATCATGGGCGGGATTGTGCTGGTTGGCTTCGTGTTGATGTTCATTCTGGCGCGCAACAACAAATGGGCGCTCGATATTTTTCACAAACTCACCGCGCGTTTCCCGCGCTTGCAACAACTCGGCGGCAGTTTCCTCGAATCGTTCTTTTCCGGTCTGAGCGTGCTGAACGACGGCTGGCTCTTCGTCAAACTTTTATTTTGGATGACCGTCAACTGGACAATCTCCATCGTCGCGTATTACCTCATCATCCGCGCGTTCTTCCCGCAGGCAAACGCGGTCTGGGCGATGTTCGGTTTGGGAATGGCGGCGTTTGGCGGAGCCATCCCTTCGGCGCCGGGCGCGTTGGGCACGTTTGAAGGCGCGATCGTGTTCGCCCTCACACGCTTCATCCCTGACGAATCGACGGCGTTTGCTGCCGCATTAGCCATGCGGTTGTATAATTACATCAACAGCATCGTTGTGGGCGCGATCGGACTTTCGCGCGAAGGACAGACGCTCTCGGGCGTATATCAACAATTGCTGAATTTCAGGAACAAATCTACAACCGGGAGCGAAAAAACACAATCATAATATTGTATGGCTATTCGCTCGCTCGTTTTGTTAGACCTACCTCATATCTACCGCTTTCGCGGCGAGGCAATAGGGTTAGATACGACTCGCATCTTGACGCGCGGCAACCCGCTTGACACAGCGCGGTTGCTCGCGCACATGAATCCTGCGCGGCACATTTACGGTGCGATCGCAAACGGCGAACGCGACTCAGTCTTGGGGGGAATCGCCCATTCACAGGCGGACACTTTTGCAAAAATGCAGTATCTTGCGCCGTCATCAAATTTAACCCACCCCGAATTGCCTGCGTTAATCGAAAATCTATCCGCTCAGGCGGGGGCATGGGGCGCGTTCCATGTGCTTGCAGAAGTGGACGAGGTCAGCGGCGCGTTCCCGCCGTTGCGAAAATCGGGCTTCTCCGTCTACACCTGGCAGAGGATGTGGAATGTTTCAGACGCGATTCGCGCCGAGCGAAGCGCAGGCGATCTCGAAACGTGGATGCGCGCACGATCCGCGAATCTTCCCGCAGCGTTTAGTCTTTATTATCAAATTGTGCCGCCTCTTTTGCAACCCATCGAACCGCCGCCGCAGACTCCACTGGGATGGATAAATAATGATGGACCGAAATGTTATATCAACATAACTCATGGCGCGCGCGGCATCGTTCTAACGCCGCTAATTCACCCCGAAGCCAATCGTGTCGGCGCAAAACTTGCAGCGTTAATCGGCAATCTGCCCGACCGAAGAAACCGTCCCGTATATATTTGCGTTCGCTCATATCAAGCGTGGCTCGAACCTGTGCTTGCAGATTTGGGCGCGAAATCGGGAGCTCGTCAAGCGGTGATGGTAAAACACCTCGCGCGACTTATAAAGGAAGGGCTGCCTACCCCCACTGTGCCGAAGGGAGTCGGCGTTCAGCCGAGCAGGGCGAGTCGGATTGAGGGGAAGAAGTAATTCGCCGCTATAGGGGAAAAGTTGACAATCTTCCTAAAAAAGTTTACAAAGAGGCGACAAAAAGCTTACAATCACATTCTAATGCGGGGATTTCAGTATTCCTTGTATAATAGTCATACCAAACAGGCGGAAAACTTCCCCGCCCTAAAATTCGTTATCTCTCTAAACAATTTTCCCCGTCACGCATCGCAACTTGGAACCCTTCGATATACTCAAGGCAAGTCTGAAACGTGACACCTAAAACCACCATGACCCAACTCAAAATCACCGACGACCTCGACGCCCTCCTCGACGTGCTTCCCGCCAACATCCGCCATGCGATGGAGCAAATCAATCATACCGACTTGTTGCTTGAAGTTATCCTCGACCTTGGGCGTCTTCCTACAGCGCGCTTCGTAGATGAAGAAACGGCGCTCTCAAACGTGGAACTCACTCGCGCTGAACTCGACCACGTTATTGAACGTGTCGGAACTTTCGACGCGGACAACCGCGCAGGCATCGAGCGGACTCTCCATCGCATCTCCGCCATTCGCAACCGACGCGGCGCAGTGGTGGGACTCACTCTCCGCGTTGGACGCGCCGTCTACGGCACGGTGGACATCATTCAAGACATCATCGAATCGGGCAAATCAGTCCTCATCCTCGGCAGACCAGGCGTTGGCAAAACAACATTGCTCCGCGAGTCGGCGCGCATTCTCGCGGAAAATAAACGCGTCATCATCGTGGACACGTCCAACGAGATCGGCGGCGACGGCGATGTGCCTCATCCCGCCGTTGGCAAAGCGCGCAGAATGCAAGTCAAAGTGCCGACGCACCAGCACGAAGTCATGATCGAAGCGGTTGAGAATCACAATCCCGAAGTGATCGTCATTGACGAGATCGGGCGCGAACTCGAAGCCCTCGCCGCGCGCACCATCGCCGAACGCGGCGTGCAACTCATCGGCACGGCGCACGGTCAAACGCTCGACAATCTGCTCCTCAACCCAACGCTCAGCGATCTCGTCGGCGGCATCGAAGCAGTCACGCTGTCAGACGAGGAAGCGCGTCGAAGGGGCACCCAGAAAACGGTCCTCGAAAGACGCGCTCCGCCCACGTTCGACGTCCTCATCGAGATCCAGCATCGCGATCGTTTTGCGGTTCATTCGGACATCATGTCATCTGTGGATTCGCTCTTGCGCGACGCGCCCATGCCTCCCGAAGTGCGACAGCGCGACGCCGAGGGAAAAATCCAGATCGAGAAATCCGCGCCGCCTGCAAACGCTGCCCTGAGCAGGTCGAAGGGACCGAAAGCAGATGTAAAAACGCCTCGCCGCGGACTTCGGTCTGCCTCGTCTACGGAGGCTTCGCCCACGCCTCAGCCGACGCCGCCCATCGGAGCCGCGTTGCAAACTGTGCGCGTGTACGCGTATGGCGTCGCGAAGAACCGGCTGCAACAAGCCGCCAAGCGACTCGGCGTGCCAGCCGTCGTCGTGCGCGATGTGTCCGAAGCCGACGCGCTCGTCACCCTGCGGACGTATTATCGCAACCGCCAGCAGACCGTGATGGAAGCCGAGCAACGCGGTATGCCGATCTATGTGTTACGCGCCAATACTGTTGCACAAGTGGAGCAATTCCTCAGCGACCTCTACAATCTTCGCGCCGCGCCTACCCGCGACAACATGGAAGATACTCGTTATGAAACGCAGCAAGCCATCTCCGCCGTCCTCAACGGCGAACGCTGGGTGGATCTGCCGCCAGGTCCATCCCTCGTGCGCCGCATCCAACACGAAATGGC
>MWTB01000006.1 GCA_002050275.1 Anaerolineae bacterium UTCFX1 | reverse complement strand
TCGTCACCAAGATCATTGAATAGTATTCAGACTTCATTCTGAGCGAGATTATTCGTTTCGCTCAGAATGATACTGTAAAAGGTAATAAGTATGGCTTCTAAAAAGAAAGACGTTCGCCCGGTGATTACGCTTCAATGCGGCGATTGCAAAGAACGGAACTATACCACCGAGAAGAATCGGCGCAACGATCCAAATCGGATCGAATTTAAGAAATTTTGCCCGCGGTGCAGAAAACATACGCTGCATCGTGAAACGAAGTAATGTAGGACGCAATTAATTGCGTCTTACATCGAAGGCCAGTAGCTCAACTGGTAGAGCACTCGTCTCCAAAACGAGCGGTTGTGGGTTCGATTCCTGCCTGGCCTGTATCTATGCGACGCCGCTAGAACCTTGCGGCGTTTAATCTGTAAAGAACCATGAAGGAGCGACGCCTTGGCAGATAGGAAAGCAAAAACGAAAGCGAAAGTGAGTAAGCCAAACCCGGTGACCGCCTTGTTTCGCGAGACCGCCGGCGAGCTTCGTAAAGTTTCATGGCCCACATGGCCCGAGGTTTTGCATTTATCTTGGATCGTTTTGGTCGTCATGTTTATCATGGGCGTGATTCTCGGCTTGACCGACGGCGGCGCCCGCGAAGTATTGAATCTAGTTTTAGGTATTCGTTAACGAACGGAATTTGAGGTCGAATGTCAGCGCAGGAAGAATTCGAACGCGAACCAGTGGAAGCGACTGAAGAAATAACTTCGGAGAACGCTTCGACATTTATGGAACAGGACGCTCAGCCGTTTGCTGACGATTCCGAACCTATTCGCGTTCCTAAAAATGAAGCGGCGGCGCAAAGCGCGGACGATGAAGTTGCGCCTCCCGCGCCGGCAAGTGCGCCGTCTCAAACGGAAGAGCAGGAAGGTCCCGCGTGGTATGTGATCCATTGTTATTCGGGATACGAAAACAAAGTGCGTCACAACCTTGAGCAACGCATCGAAACGATGGGCATGAAAGATAAGATCTTCGATGTGATTATTCCGACGCAAGAAGAGGTCGAGGTGCGCGACGGCAAACGCCGTACGTTTGAGCGGCATATTTTCCCTGGCTATGTGCTTGTGAACATGTTGCTGAGCGATGATTCGTGGTTTGTCGTCCGCAATACGCCGGGGGTGACGGGCTTCGTCGGCATGGGAGATAACCCAACGCCGTTGCGCCCGGAAGAAGTGTCGCAGATCATCAAGCGCATGGAAGCGGAGGCGCCGATGATCAAAGTGTCGTTCAAGGTGGGCGAACGCGTGCGCATTGTAGATGGCCCGTTCAATGACTTCCGCGGCAATGTCGCTGCAATTGACGTAGAGCGCACTAAGGTGCGCGTGATGGTTAACTTCTTCGGGCGTGAAACGCCGGTAGAGTTGGACTTCTTGCAAGTTGAGAAGGCATGATAGGCTGAGAAAGAGTTTTGTAGGCAGTACCAAGACTGAAGGTCGAATGGAAGCGTAGTTCGGCGTCGGCTTGATGCAGTGGGAGGACGTCCCGCATAAGAAATCGTCCGCTAAAACCACAAGGAGTAAAAATGGCAAAGAAGTTTAAAGCAATCGTTCGTCTCCAGCTTGAAGCTGGAAAGGCCTCTCCCGCGCCCCCGGTCGGACCGGCGTTAGCGGGTCATGGCATCAACATTATGGCTTTCGTTAAGGACTACAATGCCCGCACGTCAGGAAAGCCGGGCGAGGTTATTCCTGCGGAAATTACCGTATATACCGACGGGTCGTTTACATTTGTATTGAAGACCTCGCCGGCGGCGGTGATGCTTCGTAAAGCCGCCAAAGTGGAAAAAGGCTCGAGCGTTCCGAACAAAGATAAAGTGGGCAAGGTAACGCGCGCGCAGGTCAAGGAAATCGCCGAAGCGAAGATGAAAGATTTAAACGCAATTGACCTTGAAGGCGCGATGAAGCAGATCGAAGGCACTGCCCGCTCGGTTGGCATTACGGTGGTTGATTAATTTTGTGGGAGGGTCTTCGGCGTATAAACGCTGCCCGCTGGCACCACGGAGGTAAACTATGACTGCAAAACACGGTAAAAAATATAAAGCCGCACTCGCGAAAGTGGAGTTAGATAAGGAATACTCGGTCCACGAAGCGGTTGCGTTGGCGAAAGAAACGACGACGACGACATTCGATTCGACCGTCGAGGCGCATATCCGCACCGGTCTTGATCCGCGTCAAGCCGATCAACAAGTGCGCGACGTCGTTGTCCTGCCGCATGGACTTGGAAAGACAGTGCGCGTGTTAGTCTTCGCGCAAGGCGAAGGCGCGACTGCGGCTCGTTCGGCGGGCGCCGATTTGGTCGCCGACGATGACGAAACTTTGAAGAAGATCGAAGGCGGCATGTTGGATTTTGACGTTGCGATCGCGACGCCGGATGCAATGGGCAAAGTGGGGCGTCTTGGACGCGTCCTCGGTCCGCGCGGACTGATGCCGAATCCAAAGGCGGGCACGGTTGTTAATGCCGATGACCTTCCTCGCGCGATCAAAGAAGCGAAAGCGGGACGCGTTGAGTTTCGCCTCGATAAGACCGCCAATATTCATGTTTCAGTCGGCAAAGCGTCGTTCTCCGCTGAGCAACTCTATGATAATTTTTCAGCGTTGATGGCGGCGATCCATAAGGCTCGCCCATCTGGCGCGAAAGGCGATTACATCAAGCGCGTGACGTTAACTACAACGATGGGACCTGGCATTAAAGTGAATGCCAGCGAGACCCAAAAACTTGAGGGAATCGGGTAAAATAAAGCCCGTTAAAACCTAACAAGCCACTTCGCCAGTGACGGCGGGCGCGGCGCCGAAAGCGTCGCTTAATCTCCCGCTCAGGTGAAGACGAAATGCAACCTACTCTCCTGTGAGAGTTGCTTAAGTCTTTGCCGTGCGCGTGGCAAAGACTTTTTGTTGAAAGGAGGTGAGTGTCTCTTGGCAGTATCAAAGGAACGTAAACGAGAAATACAAGCCGGCTATGAAGAATGGTTGAAGAAGAGCCAGGCAATGCTTCTAGTGGAGTATACCGGCGCAAATATGAAAGACCTGGACGGTATCCGCGCAAAGGTGCGCGAATCGGGCGGCGAGTTTCATATTTTGAAGAACACGCTGGCGCGTCGCGCGTTTGCGCAGAACGATATAAAGCTCCCGGAAGATTTCCTGCTCAATAGCACGGCGATTTCGTTCGCTTTTAGCGACCTAGCCGCCACTGCGAAAGCTCTGACAGATGGGATGAAAGGCAAAGATTTCATCAAGGTCAAGGGCGGCTTTATGAATGGGCAGGCGTTGAGCGCCGCGCAAGTGAAGGCTCTGTCCGACCTGCCGCCGTTGCCGGTTGTGCGCGCGCAATTGTTGGGCGTGTTACAGGCTCCCGCCGGTAAGTTGGTTCGCACCATTGCCGAGCCAGCGCGCGGTTTAGCCGCTGTCGTTAAAGCGTTCGCTGAGAAGGCGAATACAGCGGAAGCCGCGGCGTAATCGGCTCGATCATTACGCGATTAAATATAAAACTACGTATACGTTATAGGAGTATTGAAAGATGTCTGATAAGCTTGAAAAGATTGTGGAAGAACTCTCCACCTTATCCGTTCTCGAAGCTGCGGATCTGGTGAAGAAATTGGAAGAGAAGTGGGGCGTTTCTGCGGCGGCTCCTGTGGCTGTTGCGGCAGGCGGCGGCGCGGCTGTGGCGGCTGAACCTGTTGAAGAGAAGACTGAGTTTGATGTGGTCATCAAAGACGCAGGCGGCAAGAAAATTGACGTGATCAAGGTCATTCGTCAACTCACCAGCCTGGGTCTTGGCGAAGCCAAGACGATGGCGGAAACCGCTGGCGCGAAAGTGTTGACCGGCGTGGGCAAAGACGCCGCCAATGAAGCGAAGAAGAAACTCGAAGAAGCCGGCGCAGCCGTCGTACTCGAATAATTTCTTTGAAGAGAATAAAAAAAGGACGGCGCAATCGCCGTCCTTTTTTTATTCAAGAATTAAGAGGCTCTATCTAACCTGCGGATGACCATGACGACTTTGCCGTTGATTTCAGGCTGTTCCGATTTCTTCAAGATGATCGGTTCCATGGTCGGGTTTGCCGGCTGCAGGCGATAACGGTCTTTTTCTTTGTAGAAATACTTTAGCGTATATTCATCGTTCACGCGCACTGCTACCATCTCGCCGTTGCGCGCTTCGATGGCGGGCTTCATGACGACGATATCGCCGTCGTTAACCATAGCGTCAATCATCGAATCCCCTTTGACTTCGAGAGCGTAGAGACCGTCGCCTTTTTCTTTGGAGGGGAGCAGACTGCGCGCTACGTCAACCGCGTCGTATTCTTTATCGTTCATGTAATTGATGCCCGGATCGGGGACCAGCATGAAAGGACCAGCCGCGATCGGCCCGAGGATAGGGATGCGCAACGTGTCTATCGAGGCGCTGGCGCCTGAGATACGCACGCCGCGCGAGATTTTACGATCGCGTTCGATCTTCCCCATCTTTTCAAGTTGATCGAGGTAGTAGTTAACGACAGAAGTGGATGTGATTCCCGTCTTCTCGCCGATTTCGCGTATCGAAGGGGGATAGCGATTTTCGCGTTGATAGGTCAACACGAAATCCAAAATTTTTTGGTGGCGTTCGCCTAACCCTTTACTTTTTCGGACCATCATCATTACGATACCTCCAACTCAATCATAGGCATTCTTCGCTCATTTGTGCTATTAATGATACTCGAACGCCTGTTCTGTGTCAAGCCCGATTTTTGGCGCGAGGCGTGGGGCTAATGTCGCAATTTTTAAAGGATTTCAGAATTTGTATCTTTCGCCCTTTTGCGACATCTACGCTGATAAGCCAGGCTAAATCCACGTGCGGCGACGCATCCAGAGATACATGCTCAAAGGCAACATGAAGATAACGGCTAAGGTCAGATAAAAAATTAGGTCAGTCGTCCAGCCTTTTAATGACCCTAGCGGCTCGAAGAAGTTCATTCCGAAATAGCCTGTAAGGACGGTAAGCGGCATGAATAGAACCGTGATCGTGGTCAATGTTTTCATAATCTCGTTCATGCGATTGTTTACGACGGACAAATATGTATCAAGCGCGCCGCTGACCAGATCGCGCAGATTTTCATTCAGATCGTGCAAGCGCACGAGGTGATCGTAGATATCGCGGAAGAATATCCGATCGCGCGGGTCAATAACGCGGTAATCGTCGCGAGCGAGTTTGTTTAACGCCTCGCGTTGAGGGAGAAGAATCCGCCGCATGGAGAGCAAGATGCGCTTGAGAGCGAACAGCCTTGCGAGCGTCTGCGGCGAAGGTTTATCGAAGATGTGATCCTCGAGTTCGTCAATCGCCGAATCGACTCGTTCGACGGTGGGCATGTAGCCTGCCACAAGAAAATCCATGATCTTGTAGAGCAAGTGATCGGCGCCGTCTTGCACGTTGCGGATATCGCGTTCGCATGACGCCCAAGTTGCTTCGATGGCGGGGATGGAGAATTCGTGATGAGTAACAATATAGTTGGATCCGAGGAAAATATCCAATTCGTTTATCTCGCTTTCCCATGTATTGCCGTTTTCTTGAAGGTCTATATAGTTCATGACGATATAGAGATAACTTCCCCAGTCGTCGAGCTTGGGCGAATGAGTCTGTTGCAACGCATCTTCGATAGATAATGGATGGAAGCCGAAGTTTTGCAAGATGGGGAGGGAGTTTTCATCAGGCTCGTTGACGAAATCCACCCAGAGGAGCGAACGGTGGTTGCGAATAAGTTTGGCAAACTCTGATGGAGGAATGTCTTTGCGGATAGGTTTGCCTGGGGAGTAATATAGTGTCCGGATCATATGATCTCCAATAGTGAATATTGATTATATTTATAGAGACTTGAATAATATAAATCGCGCAATTAATTTTCCTTATTTACTCTTGACAGAAAATAGTAAATCGGTATAATCGCATTATAAATATGTATTTGCGAATTGAGATAAAGTAATTTTAACCAGTTTTCTCAACCTCTCAAGGAGAATCTTATGTATGCCGCTCCGACACGCTGTCCTGTCTGCCAATCTGAACTTGAAGTGACTCGTTTGCACTGTTCCTCATGCGATACTTCTATCGAAGGGCGCTTCGTAGGCGGACCTATCGCCCATCTTAGCGCTGAACAGGTTGATTTTATCGTAACCTTTGTTCGCTGTGAGGGTAAGATCAACCGCATCGAACAGGAAGAACGCTGGGGATCCTACCCGACCATCCGCAACCGTTTGCATGAAGTGATTCGCGCGCTTGGTTATGAACCCGGTAAAGATGAGTCTGTCGAGATCAGCCCCGCGAAACGAAACGCCGTTCTCGCCGATCTTGACGCGGGAAAAATATCAGCCGACGATGCCATGCGCATCTTGCGCGGCGAGGAGGAGTAAACATGTCTAAATCGGTTTTAGTCGGCGATAAACCTACGATTCAAATTGAAACCGTCGCTGGCGACTTGAGCGTTGTCGGCTGGGATGGGAACGACTTGCTGCTTAAAGGCAGCGACGATGAAATCCGTTTCACGCAGACGGGGGAATCTGTTTCAGTTTCGTCCAGCGGCGACCTCTCCTTGCGAGTCCCGCGCAACGCAGCTATCGAACTCACCGCCGCCAACGGAGACGTCTCTATTCGCGGCGTGTCTGGCAGATGCGACATCAAGGAGACGGCTGGCGATCTTGCTATGCGCGACGTGGGCGCGGCGGCGATCAATAAACTTCACGGCGACTTCTCGTTGCGTGGAGCGCAAGGCGATCTATATGTTAAGAATGCGCTGGGCGACGTAAGCATTCGCGGCGTAAACGGCAACATTCGCCTCGATTCCGTTGCGGATGACTTAGCCTTGCGCGATGCACACGGCGGCATTAAAGCCAATGTTGGCGAAGATGCGATCGTTTACCTTGAGCCGCAAGCGGGGTTTGAATACTCTGTTAACGCCGGCGATGATATTTTGCTTGTGCTGCCAAAAGAAGTTGACGCCGCTCTCGATCTTCGCGGCGATAGAATCTTTGTGGATTGGCAAAATATGGAAAATAACGATGAGACTGAGCGCGTCGTTATTTTAGGCGATGGGGCTGCGAAGATTCACTTGAGCGCCGGCGGTGAAACACGCGTATCGAATCGTTCGGAAGCGGGCGATTCAGCCGACGAATGGGGCAACTTTGCCGGCTTGAATTTCGACTGGTCGGATTTTGGCGAGCATATTTCGCGCCAAGTGAAGCAAGCGACAACGCGCGCTATGAAACGCGCCGAAGAAGCTGCCAGCCGCGCGGAACGTCACGCTGCACGGCATGCCCAACGAGCGACGGGACGGACGGGACGTTGGAACTGGGACGTTAAGAGCACAGTCAAGCCGCCTGCGCCTCCGGAACCCCCTTCTCAGGCGGCGACGGCAGAAGAGCGCTTATCTATCTTGAAAATGCTTGCCGATAAGAAAATCACCGCCCAGCAGGCGGAAGACTTGCTGAACGCGCTTGATGGAGGCGAATAATGTCGTCGGAAGAACGTAAGAAGATTTTGCGGATGGTGGAAGAAGGGAAGATTTCCGCTCAAGATGCTGCGAGTTTGATGCGCGCGCTCGACGACGGCGCAGAGAAAATGGATGCAGAGGTAGAAGTCATCTATCGCGAGGCAGATTCAGACTTCGAAAAAACAGAGACTCCTGAGTTCGATCAGATCAAAGCGCGCGCGCGACGCTTCGCGTCGATTCCACTGTGGGTCGGAATCGCCGTTACCGTATTGAGCGCGTGGATCATCTACGCTATCCAGCAAAGCGCTGGCGTGAATTTCTGGTTCTATTGTATGACCATGCCGTTGTTGTTGGGTGTGTTACTCATCGCGCTCGGTTCGGGCGGACGTTCTTCGCGTTGGGTCTATGTTGACGTGGACCGCCGCGACGAAAAACCCGGCGAGGGACCTCGTCGCCTCACGTTGGGATTCCCCGCACCGCTGGGCTTATTAGAACGGCTCTTCAATACGTTTGGGCAGAACATTCAAGGCATGGGCGCAGAGAAAGGGCGAGCCATCGCCCAGATGTTCGAAGCCGCGAAAAATTCAGACGATCCGTTGATGGTTGATATAAACGATGACGACGCGCATGTGCAAGTGTATATCGGTTAAGAGTTTGGAAAAACTGGCAGTATTAACTGCATATTACGGAGGTCCGCATGGCATCAACTGAAGAGAGAATGAAAATATTGAAAATGATCGAGGAAGGTAAATTGAGCGCGGAAGAAGGGACGAAACTTCTCGCGGCTCTTAGCGCCAAACGGCCGCTTTCGCCTCGTGCGCCGGGAGGGGCGAAATCATTGCGGATTCGCGTCACCGATACTCGCACGGGACGTTCGAAAGCATCAGTGCAAATTCCGCTTGCGCTCGTGGACGCCGGCTTAAAGATCGGGGCGCATTTCGCTCCAGAGGTGGAAGGCGTGGATATGTCGAGTGTGATGGAAGCCTTGCGCTTAGGTATGACCGGTAAGATCATTGACGTAACCGACGAGGAAGACGGCGAACATGTTGAGATCTACGTTGAATGAACTCGGTTGAACCGCTTGCGATTGACGCGCCAATCTATCTTGAATTAAGCATATGAATCGATCTAATTCAAAGCGCCCTTCGGGGATGCTGGGTTTTACTATTGTCTGGATTGGGCAGATTATCTCTACGCTTGCCAGTTCGATGAGTCAATTCGCATTGACTATATTTATGTTCGAAGAGACCGGCAGCGCGCTCGCAATGGGGACTATGCAGGTATTTTTCATCACCCCATTTTTGTTGATCTCGCCGCTGGCTGGTGTGTGGGTTGATCGTTACAATCGTAAGATGATGATGATGGTCAGCGACATAGGTGCAGGCGTCGCTACGATCCTTATCATGATCTTGCAAGCCTTTGGCGTTCTCGAATATTGGCATATCTACGGCGCATCTATTATTTACGGGTTGAGTATGGCGTTTCAGTGGCCCGCTTACTCTGCTGCAATTTCTACAATGATTCCGAAAGCGCAACTTGGACGCGTCAACGGTATGATGTCGTTGATCGAAGCAGGACCTCAAGTGATTGCCCCGCTTCTAGCGGGCGCGTTGTTGCCGGTGATCGCGCTGACTGGCATTTTGGCGTTGGATGTAGTTTCATTTCTATTTGCTGTCGGTGCGTTGCTATTTGTCCATATCCCGCAACCCGTGCCGACGGAAGCAGGCATGAGGTCGCAGAACGAAGGAATTTTCCGCGATGCGATTTACGGGTTCAAATATATTTTCTCGCGCCCCAGCCTGCTTGGGTTGCAAATTATCTTTCTTTTTGGGAATCTCTTCTCGGGCATTGGGTTCGCCGTTTTGGCTCCCATGATTTTGACGCGCTCCGGCGGGGATAGCCTCGCATTCGGAACCGTTCAATCGGCGGCGGCGATTGCGGCTGTCGTGGGCAGCGTGACGATGAGTGTGTCGGGCGGCTTTAAGCGTCGCGTGCATGGCGTGTTGATCGGCTGGATCCTCAGCGGAATCGGCATGGCAATCGTCGGGTTTACCGGAGGGTTGATGGTTTGGATTGCGGGTCTCGCATTGACGGCGTTTGTAAGCCCGTTCGTGAGCGCGTCTAATCAGGCGATCTGGCAGGCAAAGGTTTCGCCTGACCTGCAAGGACGCGTCTTCTCCGCTCGTCGTTTGATCGCTTGGATGACGAATCCTATCTCACCGTTGATTGGAGGCGCGCTCGCCGACTTTGCGCTTGAACCCGCCGCCGTTGCAGGGACAGGCTTGCCGCATGTATTCTCAGGGCTGGTGGGAACGGGCGCCGGTTCTGGCATGGGACTATTGATCGTATTTGTAGGCGTAGCTGCTGCGTTAGTGGGAGTGGTCGGATATTTTTCGCGTCGCGTTCGTAATGCAGAGATTCTGTTGCCCGATTATGAGCCTCCACTAAAGATGGCGGAGATCGGTGGATGACGTATGTTGGAAAAATTCTCGTCGTAGCGGAACAACCCCTCTCATTCTTAATACTTTTCTTGTTGTAAAACGAATTTCTATGCTTCGCGTTTGTATCTATCCTACATCCCATGGAGGATTGCCATGTCCGCCTTGCAGCGTTTCGTGGATCGTCTCGCCGAGTTCGGGCAGCGCGTCCGCTGTTGCGGCTAGCAGACCGAAACAGCCGGCGATCATCATATCCCCAAATGGCGCAGTGAAATATGGACGCAATTTTTTATGAGTTTCGATTTCCGATTGACGATTAAAGAGCGAACGTCTCGGTCCTGTCGCTGCCGCGTCAAACCCATCCTTTTCAAACTTAAATACCTCGTCTGTGTACATTAATGCGCCATGTCCCATATCGTTGAAAACGTCTTCATGCTTCAACGAACCGTCCGCTAATTTGCGGATTAACGCTTCAAGTTTGGGCAGATCAATTTCGCCGGTGTGATGTTCGAAAACGCCTTCGATGCCTCTTTCGCTTAGACGAAATGCCAGCGTGTGAAAATTGCCCAAGTTGACGACGATCTTTCGCTTGCGAGAAGCGACTTGCGGATCAAGCGACGCGCCCAAGATGGCGGCAGGAGCTGTATCCATGACCACTAACGGGCAGGGCAGGTCTCCAGCTGAGTCGGCAACGGCTTGCAGGCGCGTCATAGCGGCGGGAATCGCGTTAGAAAGATATGCAAATGCTGAGAGTGAATTCTTGGCTTGGATGCGCGCATCGAGATAATCGAAGCGAAATTGCCGGTCTGAAACTCCCGCTGGCGCATCGCCATGATCGAATACGGCGACTGCGACGGCGCTCAAATTATTCAGTGAAACGCCGTAATCGTTGAACGTTTTGGAGATTAATTTGAAGTCGAAGTCTCGCAGTTCGAGCCAGTCCGCGTTCTTCTTTAAACGCTTGACCTCGTCGTCCCCGACGATTTGCACTCCTAGCGCTTCCACTTTTTCTAACTCGTCGTTGAGCGTTTTTGCCGCGTTCGGCGTCATATAGACTGGAACTTTTGCGCGGATATACTCTTCAATCGCCCAGGAGGAGGGTCCGCCGCCCATGGTGTAGCCGGTCAACAGGATAGGGGTTCGCGTACGAAGCGATTGTTTGAGACGACGATTTACCATCAACGTTGGCGAAGGCAACACAAGTTTGAATCCGTTTTCGATATCGAGATTCGAATTGTAGAGGAAAATATCCTGCGTGCCCGCGCCAATATCAACGGTTAAGATTTGCATGTGATTGGAAATCGTCTCTTTTTTTAGATCTCAACATGCAGCCACAGGCGGATGAAGTAACCGATCATAAATGAAAGCAGCGCTACGCCGAGGCTGATGCCCGCCATTTCTAAGAAGCGGCTGCGGAACGATTCGCCTTTGGCGACGGAGATGTAGTAATTGAAAACAGCGATGATCGTAACCGCAATAGCGAGCGTAATGATGAGATTGGAAATATAGTTTTGAAAGAGCAGGTAGGGCATCACCAGCAACATAACGGTGGTGATGTACGCGATGCCGGTGTAGATCGCCGCGCGGATGGGGTCTTTCTGCGTATTTTCGGAACGGGTGGATAGGTATTCGCTCGCAGCCATCGAGAACGACGCGGCAATACCAGTGATCAGCCCTGAAAGGGCGATCAGTTTCACGTTTTGCAGCGCCAGCGTCAACCCGGCGAGCGCGCCCGTCAATTCGACCAGCGCGTCGTTGAGTCCTAATACGACTGAGCCGGCATATTCCAATTGTTCCTCGCTCAGCATGGAGATTAACTGAGCTTCGTGTCCGTCTTCTTCCTGTTGAATGCGCGCCGCATCGGGGATGACTTTTGCGATTGCGGCGTAATGTTCTTGCGCTTTCTCTTCGCCGCGTTCCATCAATTTGACGCCGAAGGTGTAACCGAAGATGCGGCTGATGAAGTAATATCCCCATACTTTAAGCCATTGCGGTTGGACGTCTTCGCCGCTGTACTGTTTCCATTCGCGATAATGGCGCAACTCGTCCTGCGCAATGCGTCTTAAGATGGCGGCGTTCTCGGCGGACTTGATCTTATCCGCCAACTTATTGTAAATTTGATATTCTGTAATTTCCGCTTGTTGAAAATCCAGAATGAGTTTCCGAACATCCTCGGTTAGTTGCATATCTGCCTCCTTATAATTAGTTGCTTTATTTGATTATACGTTATTCTATGGGATAATTATCGCGCTTCTCGTCGCGTTCGCGCGTAGGCGGAAGAACGAAAGGTTAGAAAGATAGCGCTGTGAGCCAATTGGATTCTAACTCGACGCTGGCGGATATGCTTGGCAGTTATGTGCCGAAACTTATCCATAAATACGTCATCGCGCATCCGACGCCCATTGACGAGCCTGTAACGGAGAAATTTCAGGCGGCAGTTCTGTTTGCCGATATTTCGGGCTTTACTTTGCTGACTGAGCGCCTCGCCGAACGCGGACCTTCCGGCGTTGAGTCCCTTGCGCGCATCCTCAATGAATACTTCGGCCGTTTGATAGATATCGTTCATGATTATGGCGGCGATGTGGTGAAATTTGCTGGCGATGCGGTTGTTGCGGTGTGGGCTGTCGCTTCGAGCGAAGAGGCGACCGACACGCTTTCTTTGGATGACCAGCGGCGCCGAGCGTTGCGCGCCGCTGAATGCGCGCTCAAAATCCGTGCAGAACTCACGCATTACAAGACAGAAAATCTCGACCTTTATCTTAAACTTGCAGTGAGCGCAGGCAATATCGTTGCGGCGCACGTAGGAGGTGAGTTTAATCGCTGGGAGCTCCTTCTGACCGGCAACCCGCTGGTGGAAGTGGGTATCGCTAACAGCCTCGCAAAAGCGGGCGAAATTCTCGTTGCGCCTTCTGCATGGAAATTGATCCGCAATGATTGCGTCGCTGAATTGATGGAATTTGAACTGCCGGAATCGATTGCGCAGGCTGGGCGGTTGAGCGCTTTGAAGGGCGCGCCAGCCGCCGCAGCGATCGAGGCGCCGATTATTCTGAGCGGCATTGAAAACGCATTGCGTCCTTACATCCCCGGCGCGATCATTAACCGCCTAGCCGCTGGTCAAAGCGGTTGGATTGCCGAATTGCGGCGTGTGACGGTCTTGTTCATCAACTTGCCGGGTTTGAATCAAGATACAAAACTAGAGGCATCGCAGCGAGTTGCGAAAATGCTTCAACGTTCCGTCTATCGTTACGAGGGAAGCATCAATAAAATTAATGTGGATGATAAAGGCGTGACGCTGATTGCGGCGTTTGGATTGCCGCCGTTCTCGCATGAAGACGATCCTGCGCGAGGCGCGTCAGCCGCGCTCGCGATCCGCCGTGAGTTGAATGCGCTTAATGTGCGGAGTTCGATCGGCGTTGCCACAGGACGGATCTTTTGCGGATCGATCGGCAATGAATCGCGGCGCGAATATGCCGCTATCGGCAATGCAGTCAACCTATCGGCGCGCTTGATGTCCGTCGCAAACTTGCAGGGCGGGTTGATTAAGGAATTCGGCGTTCCGATCTTATGCGATCGCGCGACATACGATAGCGCGAAAGATACGGTCGTATTCCAAACGCTTGCGCCGCAACCAATCAAAGGTCGAAGCGAGCTGGTTGAAGTATTTTTTCCGCTTGAGGGTAAAAAGAGCGTTATCCGTCCGAAGGCTGAACTAATCGGTCGTCGGGAGGAGAAGATAATCTTAGGGAGCGCGCTGCAAGGGTTAGAGCGCGATGCGACGAGCCGGGCGGTCATCTTGTACGGCGAAGCGGGCATTGGGAAATCGCGTTTGTTCGAAGAATTAATTCGGCAAGCGGAAACGTTAGACCTGAGAATATTGCGCGGCGAAGGCGATGCAATTGAAAGGAATAGTCTTTATCATGCGTGGCGCGGAATCTTTCATCAAGTTCTCGGGTTGGATAAGCTCCTTGCAAAGCCTGACTTGAGCGAAGCAGATCGCCTTGAAATTCAGTCGCGAATTGAATCTAAACTCGATGAGGCGGACGCTGGCTTAGCGCGGTACGCGCCTCTGTTAGACGTTCTTTTGCCGACTCTGATTCCTGACAATGAGTTGACCGCCGCGATGACGAGCGAGATTCGCGCCAGCAATACGCGTGAAACTCTGGCGCGATTGCTCAATCATGTCGCTCAGCGTGCGCCGTTGTTGATCGTGATGGAGGACTTGCACTGGTTCGATTCTGCTTCGTGGGAGCTGCTGGTTGACGTAAGGCAGAAAGTGAATCCGATTCTGCTGGCGCTTAATACCCGCCCCTTACCGGAGCCCCCGCCAAAACCATTTGAGCAGATCGCCGAAATGCCCGGAACTCAATTAGTGCGGCTCGAAGCCATGCCGTTAGACGATGTGGAAGCGGTGGTTTGCCAGCGTTTGGGGGTCAGATCTATTCCTTCCGCTATTGGAAGGATTATCCGCGAAAAATCGGAAGGCAACCCTTTCTTTGCGGAAGAACTTGCGCATACGCTTCTCAGCAGCGGGCTGATAGTCGTAGAGGGTGATGAGGCGAAGATTGATAAACGATTCGCCGATTTTAATGATCTGGTTTTGCCCGATACGCTCCAGGCGGCTATTACGAATCGTATTGATAGTCTTGATCCTTCGCAACAATTGGCGCTCAAAGTCGCCAGCGTGATCGGGCGTATTTTTACGCTTCGATTGCTTCAAGCGATTTACCCGATCGATTCAGATAAACCCTCTCTCCCGGCGTATATGGAGGCGTTGACGCGCCTAAGCCTGACGGCGATCGAGTCGGAGACGCCCGACCTTTCCTATATTTTCAAACATGCTGTTACGCAAGAAGTGGCGTATAACCTGATGCTGTTCTCGCAGCGCCGACAGTTGCACCGCGCGATAGCGGAATGGATCGAGAACAGCAACGAAGGGAACTTGTCGTCTTATTTTCCATTGTTGGCATATCACTGGTCGCAAGCCATCGAGCAGACCGACGCTTCGGATGATCGCCGCACGATCGCCAAGGCAATGGAGTGTCTTGAAAAAGCGGGCGATCAAGCCATGCAGAATTTCGCTAACCGCGAGGCTGTTCAATTCTTCAAACAAGCGCTCGAGTGGGAAGCGAAGCTGCCTAAAGCGGAAAGTAAAGCCCAAATGCTTGAACGTCGAAAACGTTGCATCCACTGGCATCGAAAAATCAGCGTAGCCTACTACGGTTTAGGGTTATTGCCAGACTGTAACGAGCACGTCCGCGAAGCCTTACGGCTCTTTAAACGCCCTCAGCCTACTTCTACGATCGCCTTCGCAGTTGGGTCGCTCCCGCCGTTGTTGAAACAAATTGGGCGGCGATTCATTCCTATACAGACGGCTCGACGAGGCGGCGCGGACAAAGAACTTATGCTGGAAATGGCGCGTTTATATGAATTGCTCGGCAGAATCTATTTCTATTCTAACGAAGCCTTGCCGACCATGTATTGCATTTTGCATTCGTTGGACTTTGCCGAACAAGTTGGAACTTCTCCCGAGCTTGCCAACGCTTATTCGGGGATGGCGATCCTCACTGGGTTTGCCCAGCTGCATTCGCTTGCGGAACGCTATGTGAGTCGCGCGCTGGCTGTTGCAGAAGAAGTGAACCAGCCTTCGAATCTGATCACGGTCAACGTGCTTACCAGCGTGTATCAGATCGCGATTGGGAAATGGGACGAAATTCGCATTAAGGCGCAACAAGCTCGTGAATTGTGCGAGCAACTTGGCGACTATCGTCAATGGGGCGACGCTCTGTCTGTTCTGGCGGAGAGCGCTTTTCTTTCAGGGCGTATTGCCGAAGGATTAGGCGTCCAAAAAACGTTGCTGGAAGATGCGCGTCGTAGAAACAGCCCGTTGCAGATCGTCTGGGGCTTAGATGGCGTAGCGTGGAACGATATTCGGCTGGAGAACGAAGCAACCGCCATTCCGATGTTGGAGGAAGCGCTTCAAATCCTTGAGGAAATTCCGAACCAAGCCGCTTCCATTAACACGCACGCGCAACTCGCGCTGGCTCATCTACGTTTAGGCAATGAAGAAAAAGCGTTGCAGTATGCCGATGATGTTTTAAAACTGGCGGAAGGCGTTTCTCCCACAGTCTATGCGTTATTAATCGGATTCTCCGCCGTCGCTCAGGTTTACTTTACGTTATGGGAAAAAACGTTGCGCGCGCCCCTGTCGCTAGCGCGCAAGCGCGACCTTGAGGCGTTGCAATCTTCGGCATTGAAAGCGCTGGCTTTACTCAGCGCTTATAAAAGAATATTTCCCATTGGGTTTCCATATTTGGCTTATTATCGCGGTTGGCAGAGATCGTTGAACGGCGACGTCAAACAAGCGTTGAAATTCTGGCGCAAAGGGCTTGAAATCGCGCAAAAATTTAACCTGCTGTATGAAGAAGGATTACTCCGACTCAAACTTGCAGAAGCGGGCGAAAACCGTAACGCGCATATTGAAAGCGCGATTCGAATCTTTGAGACGATGGACGCGACGCGTGAACTACAGTCGGCGAAGGCGTTGTGGGGAGAGGGACCTCCAAGGTAGCGCGAGTAATCTACTCGTTTGTTATGGCGCGATGACCACGCGTACGTCGCTGGTGAATTTCTCCAAATCGTCGAGACGTTGATTAATTTTCTCCGCGTCGAGCGGAATAACCTGCGATACTACGCGCGAGGTATCCAAAACGCCTCGACGCGCCCATTCGACCAGCAGCGGCAGTTCGCTTAATAGGTGATCGTTTGAGCCGATGATCTCCGCTTCTTTTCCGATGATCTGTGTATAGGCGTTGACTGAAATTGGTTGCTGATTGAGCCCCACCATCACGGCACGACCCAAATTACCCAGGCTGTCAATCGCTTGCTCCATCGTTTTCTTTAACCCGATCATTTCGATCGCGACATTTACGCCGCGTCCTTTCGTCAACTTACGGATTTCTTCCACTGCGTCGGCGCGACTCGCATTAATCGGGACGGCGTGATATTCGGATGCGAGTTCGAGTTTATCTTGTTGTATGTCCACGGCGTAGACTTCAACCGCGCCCATCGCTTTTGCCAACTGAACAGCGGATAGACCAAGTCCTCCCACGCCGAAAATTGCCGCAGTTTCTCCAGCGCTGATTCTGCCCTTGCGCAACGCGTGCAACGCGGTCGCTGAGGCGCACATCAATGTCGCGCCCGCTTCAAAGGGAATCTCGTCGGGCAACGAGATCGCGTTCCGCGCCGGCACGGCGATAAATTCCGCGTAGCCGCCGTCCACATGATGACCAAGCATTTTCACCGAATCGCAGAATTGTTCGTTGCCAACGCTGCAATAATAGCAATCGCTGCAAGCGATATTGTAATGTAAACAAACGCGCTCTCCGAGTTTGACGTTCGTTACCTGCGCGCCGATTTTCTCTACAACGCCCGCTATTTCGTGTCCCAGCGTGATCGGCAGAGGTCCCATTGTGGAACGCCCAGAGCGATAATGCGCGTCAGAATGGCAAATCCCTGCCGCACGGACGCGCACGAGGATGTCCTTTTCGCCGATCGTTGGGACAGGAATCTCCTGCAGTTCCAGCGGATGCCCGATTTGCGTCAAGCGTACAGCTTTCATGTAACCTCCGGTTTGCTTGTATTATTTATTTGAATATGTTCCATTCGCCATAACCCGAAGCGATAACCAACCCAAGCGTAGATCGTGCCGCCGACTACATCGAGGATGTAATGTTGATGTGTGAATAATGTGGAGAGGGAGATCATAGCGTAGATGAACAGCCACAACCAACCGTATTTAGGATACCATCGGTTGAAAGAAAACGCGAGGATGGCTGTGACGTACACGTGTGCGCTGGGAAAAGCGGCGTAATCGCCGTCCATGGCGCGTAAGAGCAGCAATAGCTTTGTGAAAATATCGGTCTCGGGCAATGGGGAATCGATAATGTAGGTGGGAAGGAAATAGAACGTTAGGACTCCGAGGACGCAGGTTAACAGGAAGCCCGCGGAAAATTCGCGAAAGAGTCTTTCGTCGCTTTTCAGAATCAGCCAGATTCCTCCTGCGACGATGATCGGATACCAAAGAGCGTAAGGAACAGCCCAGATCGGTTGCAACGGAAATACGTCTATAGGCAGTTTGGGAATGATGCCATCCTGCATGACGCGCGTAGCAATCGAGTAGTTGAATTGAATTAGCAAGATTCCGCTGATGACGAGGATGCGTTTCTTCAAGGATGGCGACATATCTAACGCCTTCTATACTGTTAATGATTCAGTCGAAAAAAAGTCTGCCTCTTGCCCATTCCGCTATTTTATGGATGTCTGTCGGCGAGGTGCGGCAGCAACCGCCGATGAGTTGCGCGCCAGCCTGAAACCATGTCTTTGCTGCTTCGCTAAAAGATTGGACGGCGGGCTTGCCGTTCCAATCGTGAGCAGTCGCGTCGTACTGTTCGCCCAGATTCGGATAGACGAGGATAGGCTTCTCTGTTTTCATTTTCCCGGCGTGAATTAAGGATGAAATATATTGAGGCGAGGTGCAATTGATCCCAATCGCTACAATTTGCGGATTGTTATTTAACAAGCGGACACAATCGGCAAAAAGTTGACCTTCGGCAATATGTTTCTCATCGCGCGCCGAAAAACTGAGCCAGGCGACGGTAGTGGGGAACTCGTGCAATAGTTTGGACAGCGCTTGCGCTTCGATCAACGAGGGGATAGTCTCGAATGCGAGGATATCTGGATGGGCTTCCATCAATGCCCGCATGCGCGGGCGGTGAAAATCCATCAGGTCTTTTTCGGATAGCCCATAATTGCCGCGATATTCGGAACCGTCCGCGAGAAACGCGCCATATGGTCCGATGGACGCGGCGACAAATGGGATGGAGCGATCGTTATGATTGGCTCCGTCTGCCCAGTATTCTGTCTGTGCGTCTCGCGCAAGATGGACGGATCGTTGAAGCAGCGCGATCGCTTCCTTGCCGCTTAAGCCGTTCTTTTTAAAACCTTCAATGGTCGCTTGGTAACTGGCGGTAATAGCGCAATCTGCGCCGGCTTTGAAATAGTCGTAATGGAGTTGTCGGATCGCGTCGGGTTGTTCCAATAGAATTTTCGCCGACCAGAGATCGTTCTTCAAATCATAGCCGCGACGTTCAAGTTCGGTGGCGAGTGCGCCGTCTAGGACGAGGACGCGATGATTGTCGAGGACGGATGCGATGGGGTTCATACAACGAGCATACCACAATCAAAGACCTCCGAGTATTCAAAAACTCGGAGGTCTGACGTTGATTCTTCTTTATTTCTTCGACACTTTTCGCGGAACGCGCTTGGGTTTGACGGGAGTTTCCTCCGGCGGCGCAGGCGCTTCTTCCACTGGAGTTGGGGCGACGAGCTGAGGATCGGGCAACGAGGCGGGCAGAGGAGAAGGAGGCGGCGGAGGCGTCGAGTGAAACGGCTCATTCAAACGAGCGAAGTAGTCCTTGACGGCGGCATCGTTGTAGAAGACAAGCGAGAGGATGCCGACCGCCACGGCAAAGAAGTTGCCGGTTAACGCGCAAGCGATCTCAAGCACGGCGATGTTTGTGGATGGTTTGATGGCTTGTGGCGGGTTACTGAAGAGTTTTGCCGCATAGATCAGTTCGAAGATGCCGAGGATGGTTGGTAGGATCGTGAGCGGCACACAGATAATGCCGATTAGAGTGGCGATTGCGGTAGCCGAGGCGGCGAATCCCCAGAAGAGATTGACCACGCCGCTGGCGAGGGTGGTCCACGCGATAACGTGGACGAGGGTGGGTTTGGTCGTGTTCATAACGATCTCCTGTTTTATTTTCTATCCTTACATACGAGAGTTCGGACGATTGGTTGCAAACAAAAAAGCCCGCATGGGAACGCGGGCTTTGATGGTTCATTCTTGAATCGTTCAAGTTGTGGTTATGGACGCGTTTTGCCCGGCGGCATTCCCAAATTGACCGAACAAATGGGCGTAAACTGCTGTGGCGTAAACGATGACGCCGAATGTGATCACGGTGGCGGCGATCTGCCCGAGGCATAGGATGAAATTCAAAACGGTCTGCACGACTCCAACTACAATACTGATGGCAAAACTTAGCCCGATGTTGACCGCCCACGCGGTGATGAACGGGGACGAGTTTTGACTGATGAGGCTGAACACTTCGCGGAATTTGAAGCACGAAGCCAGCGTCCCTTCGCGGGCGAAGATGACGAGAATGGCGGGGTAAATGACCGATAACGCCAATATGTAGACGATGAATACGCACAGCAGGCAAACGAACAACGCGCTTCCCATTCCCGCAACGGCGGTCGCAATATCGTCCAGATCGCTGTTGCCGGAGAGGATAGCTGGCACGATCATAAAACTCAATGGCAGGCAGAAGACGACGATGGCTGGCAGAGCGTACACAAGACCCGCAACGGTCAATAACAACCCGTCCATGAATTTCTTGCCGAGGTCGTCCCACGTGGGCAAAGGCTCAGGCGAGCCGTTCATCACGTTGCGGATGATGCCGACCATGTACCCAGTCCACGAGAAGTTGAGGATGGGGATGAGCGTGATCAACGCTCCCAAGCCGAGTTTGCTCAACCAATTTTTGTCGTCGAACACAAATGAAAATGACTTGCCGATGTTCATTGTTATCTCCGAATCAATTACATACCGTCCCGCAGGCTTCTCGCAATATGCCATTTGTTCAACCGAACCTGCGGGACGTTCTGCATCCGGTGCGGCAATCAAAAAGGCTCACCGCAAAACAGTGAGCCTTTTATTGTTTTGCTGAGACTTATGCCCAGCCTTGTTTCTTGATGAAGTCAGTGACGACAGGGATGTTAACCGCTTGTCCTTGATATGCCTGATATGCCCAGTAGGGGAACACCAGCCACAACACCGGAACGCACAACCCGCCGAAACCTACAGTCACGGTCGTGATGATGGTCGCGACGATCCAGAAGGCAATGCTTGCCGCAATGGACTGCACGGCGTTGAATTTTACGAAGGGACGTGCTTTCTTATCTTCCATCAGCAGAACGATGATGCCGATAAGCGGCGCGAAGACATAGCTTAATGCCGCCCACAACTTATCGTCACTGGTGACATCAGACATAGGTTCTTGAGACATGTGTTCCTCCAAAGATAGACAAAATTAGTGTAGATTTCTGTTATTCTACAACCAAATGAAATAATGTGCAACAGGCTTTAATAGGAAAATAGGGGCAGAGGCATACCGCTCCTGCTGGTAAAATCGCCGCATGACAAAAATCGTTTTCATGGGATCGCCCGAATTCGCCTTGCCAAGCCTGCGCGCGCTGGCGGGCGTGTACGATGTGGCTGGCGTGGTCACTCAACCCGACCGCGCCTCAGGGCGCGGGCGCGAGGTGAAAATGCCGCCCGTCAAAACGCTCGCGCTCGAATTGGGACTCCCCGTGATGCAACCCGAAAAACTCCGCGCGCCCGAAGCGATGGAAAATCTCCGCGCGTGGTCGCCCGATCTCATCGTCGTTGCCGCGTTCGGGCAGATTCTCAAACAAGATGTGTTGGACTTGCCGCGCTACGGATGCCTCAACGTGCACGCCTCGTTGCTTCCGCGATGGCGCGGCGCGGCTCCCATCAACGCCGCGATTTTGCATGGGGATGACGTGACCGGCGTGACCATCATGAAAATGGATGCGGGACTCGACACCGGCGCGATATTGGCAAAACGCGCCATGCGCCTCCCTCCCGACGGGACGGCTGGCACAGTCACCTCGACGTTATCTCACCTCGGCGCCGACTTGCTGATCGAAACCCTTCCGCGCTGGATCGCCGGTGAAATTCAAGCGGAGCCGCAAGACGATCTACTGTCCACGTATGCGCCGATGATGAAGAAAGAGGAAGGGCGTCTCGACTTCACGCGCGATGTGAACGAACTCGAAAGACAAGTCCGCGCGTTGAACCCGTGGCCCGGCGCGTTCATGGATTTTGATGGCGCGATTCTCAAAGTCCATCACGCGCACGTAGGACAAATTGCCAATTTGTCCTTTGAGGCGGGGCAGAGGCTGACGCAGGCGAATCAGCCCGCCGTCGGCGCGAGAGGCGGGGTTCTCATCCTGGATGAAGTTCAGCCAGCCGGGAAAAAATCCATGAGCGGAAAATCGTTTCTTGCGGGTGCGCGTCATTGGGCGTGACTCAACTTCAAGAACGGGGTTTCATGATCATCTAAATTTTCTGGAGGTTCCATGTTCAATTCAAAAGTGTTCGTTGCCGAGTTGATCGGCACGTTTGCGCTGGTGTTCATCGGCGCGGGCGCGGCGATCGTCGGGGCTGGGTTACTGGGTGTGGCGTTGGCTCATGGTCTCACTGTGGCGGCGTTCGTTTATACCTATGGTTATATTTCCGGGACGCATATCAACCCTGCCGTGACGTTCGGACTTGCGCTCAACAATACGATCAAATGGGGCGAGGCGGTCTTTTATTGGATCGCGCAATTTGTTGGGGCGGTGATCGCCGCGTTCTTGCTCAACATTTTTACCGGGGACATTTCTGCCGGCGCGACCATCGGCTCGTTGACAAACTCCATGCCGGTCAATGCCGCGCTGGTGGAACTCGTCCTCACATTTTTCCTTGTCACATCCGTTTTGCATAATGCTGTTGCGGGCAAGTCTGGAAACCTCGCGGGTTTGGCTATCGGTTTGACTCTGGTTGTTTCGATCCTCGTCGGCGGTCCGTTGACCGGTGCATCGCTCAACCCGGCTCGCACATTCGGTCCGGCGATCTTTGCCTCGCCCAGCCTTGTCAACCCGTTCACGTATGTGATCTATTTTCTGGGTCCGTTAGCGGGCGCGGCATTGTCAGTGAGCGTATTCAAGTTTTTGGATAGCAGTGAAGTGGAAGTCGCAAAGAAGCCGCCGAAGAAGAAATGAAAAACGAAAGCGGAAAGAAGAGAGTCCCCGATATTTTTAACGGGGACTTTTGTTTTACAATTAGGCGAGGCTTCTAATGACAAAATATGTCGCGGCAATTGATCAAGGGACAACCAGCGCTCGTTTCATTGTGTTCGATCACGGCGGGAATGTTGTGTCTGTTGCCCAAAAAGAACACAAGCAAATTTTTCCCAGACCCGGTTGGGTAGAGCATGATCCGGTGGAGATTTGGGAGAATACACTTGAGGTAACGGAGCGCGGACTTAAGTCCGCACACCTCCAGTCGGCAGACATTGCCGCGGTTGGGATCACAAACCAACGCGAGACGACTGTTGTGTGGGACAAACACACCGGCAAGCCCGTCTACAACGCCATCGTCTGGCAAGACACGCGGACGGATGTCATCTGCGCCAAACTTGCTAAATCAGGCGGGCAGGATCGCTTTCGCAAGAAAACAGGATTGCCGCTTGCCACTTATTTCTCGGGTCCGAAAATAAAATGGATTCTCGACAATGTGCAAGGCGCGAAAGAGAAAGCCAAAAGAGGGGATTTGTTGTTCGGGACAATTGACTCGTGGCTGATCTGGAATTTAACAGGCGAGCATGTCACCGATGTGACGAATGCCTCGCGCACGATGTTGATGAATCTCAAATCGCTGGATTGGGACGAGGAGATTCTCAAGGCGCTTGGCATCCCGCGCGCGATGTTGCCGACGATCAAATCGTCGTCGGAAATTTATGGTTATGTTAATGCTCGAGGCGGCGTCCTCGCCGCCGGGGACGGCGGCAAGAGCGTGCCCATCGCAGGCGACCTCGGCGACCAGCAAGCCGCGTTGTTTGGTCAAACCTGTTTCAAAGCAGGCGAAGCGAAAAATACCTACGGCACGGGTTGTTTCATGTTGATGAACACAGGCGAGAAGCCCGTGCAAAGCAAAGCGGGGTTGCTCACTACGCTGGGATACAAAATTGGAAACCGCAAAGCCGTCTACGCGCTCGAAGGCTCGATTGCAATTGCGGGCGCGTTGGTTCAATGGCTGAGAGACAACCTAGGGTTGATTCAAGCATCCCCTGAGGTGGAAGCGTTGGCAAAATCCGTCGAGGATAACGGCGGCATCTATTTCGTCCCCGCGTTCAGCGGACTCTACGCGCCGTATTGGAAATCCGACGCGCGCGGCGTGATCGTTGGGATGACGCGCTACGTCAACAAAGGTCACATCGCCCGCGCCGCGCTCGAAGCGACAGCCTACCAGACGCGCGAAGTGCTGGATGCGATGGAAAAAGATTCGGGCGTGAAATTATCCGCGCTCAAAGTGGACGGCGGCATGGTCTTCAACGAACTGCTCATGCAATTTCAATCGGATATGTTGAACGCGCCTGTCGTGCGACCGAAAGTGGCGGAAACCACGTCGCTCGGCGCGGCATACGCGGCGGGACTCGCCGTCGGCTTTTGGAAAGATTTCGACGAATTGAAAAACAACTGGGGCAAAGATAAAGAATGGAAACCATCAATGGACTCGAAAGGACGAAAGAAGTTATACTCAGGCTGGAAGAAAGCAGTGACGCGAACCTTTAATTGGACGGGATAATCTTTAACACGAAGGACACAAAGGTCACGAAGGATTCTTTGTGTTGAATTAAAAACTTTGTGTACTTCGTGTCCTTTGTGTTTAGAATCAAATGAATCGTTCCGAAACCCTCACCGCCCTCAAAAAAAATCCAAACCCCTCCGTCCTCATCATCGGCGGAGGCATCAACGGCATTAGCGCGTTCCGCGATCTCGCCATCAACGGCGTGGATGTCCTGCTCGTCGAGCGCGGCGATTTTTGTTCGGGCGCGTCGTCCGCTTCTTCGCACATGGCGCACGGCGGGATTCGTTATCTTGAAAACGGCGAGTTCCGTCTCGTGCGCGAGGCTGTGCGCGAACGCAACCTCATGTTGCAGAATGCGCCGCACATCGTCAAACCGCTTCCCACAGCCATTCCTATTTTCAAACGATTCTCCGGTCTGCTCAACGCGCCGCTTAAATTCTTCGGCATGTTAGATAAGCCCAGCGAACGCGGCTCGCTCGTCATCAAGATCGGCTTGATGTTCTACGACGCGTTCACCGGCAAGCAACGCGCGGTTCCTCGTCATAAATTTTTGTCGCGCAAGAAGTCCCTTGCCAATTGGAATTTGCTGAACCCGAACATCGTCAACACAGCGGTGTATTACGACGGCGCGATCACAAATCCCGAACGCCTCGGTATCGAATTGATCCTCGACGCCGAATCCGAAAACCCGAACGCGCGCGCGCTCAACTACGTCAGCATGGTGGGCGGCGCGGAGAACACGATCATCCTGCGCGACGAACTCACCGACGAAACATACGATGTGCATCCGAAATTGGTCATCAACGCGGCGGGCGCGTGGATCGACTCGACCAACAAAAAACTCGGCGTGTCCACAAATTTCATCGGCGGCTCGAAAGGCTCGCACATCGTGGTGGATCATCCCGAACTCCGCGCGGCGATCGGCGACCACGAATTTTTCTTCGAGAACGACGACGGTCGCATCGTGTTGATCTTTCCGCTGTTCGATAAAGTCCTCATCGGCACATCCGATATTCCCATTGAGAATCCCGAAGAAGCGCGTTGCGCGGAAGAGGAAGTGGATTATTTTCTGCGGATGACGAACCGAGTCTTCCCGGATCTCGTCCTGACTCGCCAGCGCATCGTTTTTCGATTCTCCGGCGTTCGTCCGCTCCCGCGCTCCACTGCGAAGACGGTCAGCCAAATTTCGCGCGATCACACCATCGAAGTCCTCAGCGGCGACTGGACGAATCTCACCTTCCCGGTCTTCTCCCTCGTCGGCGGCAAATGGACATCCTTCCGCGCGTTCGGCGAACAAGCGGCAGATAAGGCGCTCGCCCACCTCGGCTTGACGCGCAAGCGCGACACGCGCTCCCTGCCCATCGGCGGCGGACGCGGGTACGCGCGTGATGTCGAAGAGCCGAATCGTCAAATGGGGAGTCTCTTCGCATGGACGGGCGTTTCGCAGGAACGATTGAAAATCCTATTTGAGCGCTACGGCACACGCGCCGAAGCCATTGCCACCTACATCAACGGCAGCATAGACTTTATGATTAAATCTTTGCCAAACTATTCGGCGCGTGAAATCGCTTATCTTGCGAAATATGAAAAAATTGCGCATCTCGATGATCTGCTGTTGAGACGTTCTATGCTCGCTATATTAGGACAACTGACGCGTGAGACGGTTAATGAGCTCTCGGGCGCGCTCGGCGATTCTCTCAACTGGGACGACGAACGCAAAAAAGCCGAGGCGGCGCGCGCGCTCACCATTCTGGCAGACAGGCACGAGGTCCGCTTGTGAAGGGGACGATAAAATAGCATCCCAATGAATATATCAATTGTCGTTCCTGTCTATCGCGGTGAAGCGTTGATCGAACCGCTTGTCGAACGATTGGCGAAGTCGTTACTCAAATTTTCAAAAAAATATGAAGTCCTGCTCGTCAACGATGGCAGTCCGGACAACAGTTGGGATGTCATTCAAAAACTTGCGCGAAAATACAAGTGGGTGAGGGGTATCTGCCTGATGCGAAATTATGGACAGCACAACGCCACATTGTGTGGGGTTCGCGCCGCGCAATACGAGATCACGATCACGATGGATCAAGATCTGCAACATCCGCCCGAAGAAATTCCTGTTTTGTTGGCTGAACTCGAAAACGGATTCGACGTGGTCTACGGCGCGCCGAAAAAATTGCCGCAGGGTTTCCTGCGCAACGTGATGACCGAGAATATCAAGAGTATTCTTGCGCGTGTGATGGGTGTGCCTTCGGTGAAAAACATTTCCGCGTTCCGCGCCTTCCGCACAGAGTTACGCAACGCCTTCGAAAATTTTCAAAGCCCCACGTTGATCATTGACGTGTTGCTCTCGTGGGGAACGACACGATTTACATCGGTCCATGTTGAGATCGAAAAACCCGAAGAACGCTCGAACTATAATTTTTCCGCGTTGGTGAAAGCCGCATTGTTGATCCTCACAGGCTACAGCACCACGCCCCTGCGTCTGGCAAGTTGGATCGGATTTGTGATGACTGTATTTGGGCTGGGCGTGTTCATTTATGTGGTCATCATTTCGTTTATGGAGGGCGGCATCCCGGGCTTTCCATTTCTGGCGTCAATCATCGCGTTGTTCAGCGGGGCGCAATTATTCGCGCTGGGAATCTTCGGCGAATATCTGGCGCGCATGTTCGACCGCAGTATGGATCGCCCCGCGTATGTCGTTCAAGAAACGGCGGGTAAATGAACGTCGTCATCTTACAGCCTTCGTACATTCCGTGGCGCGGTTATTTCGATCAGATCCGCCGCGCGGACTTGTTTATCTTCTACGACGATATACAGTACGATAAACACGGCTGGCGCAATCGCAACCAGATTAAAACGCATCAGGGGAAACAATGGCTTACGATTCCTGTCCATTCCAAAGGCGCTACGCAGGGCGCGCTCGTCAAAGATATTCGTATAGATTGGTCAAAGCCGTGGGCTAGAAGTCACCTCAAGGCGTTGACGGTCTCATACTCTAAGGCGCCTTGCTTTAAGGAATATTTGCCGTTGCTGAACGACCTGTACCAACGGAGCGATGAATTCCTTGCCGATTTCACGGTTGAGAGTTCGATTCTCCTTGCGCGGACGTTGGGATTCAACTCTACGGAATTTATCCGCTCTTCTAAATTGACTGATATTACGGGTCGTAAGGCCGATCGCGTCATTAATGTGCTCAAGCAAGTCGGCGCAACGCATTATATTTGCGGTCCATCGGCGAGTTCCTATATGGAGCCCGAAAAGTTCGACGCGGCGGGGATTACGTTTGAATATATAAACTATAATTACCCCGAATATTCACAGATGTATCCGCCGTATGACCCATATATTTCGATCCTTGATCTGATATTCATGACGGGCAACGAAGCAAGCGGCTATTTTGATATATAGAAAGCAGGCAAGTATGAGCATAGATGAAACCCAGAGAAAACTTGGCGAATACTTTGTCGGAAAGTTGGAAGAGTTTGGCGCGACGCCTCAAGGCGTGGATTACAACGGGATCGAATCGCAGGTCCTTCGCTTCGAGCAACTTGCAAAAGTGATTGACCCCTCCGAGGCGTTTTCCGTTATTGATTATGGAAGCGGTTATGGCGGATTATTTGATTTCTTGCACAGCAAAGGTTGGCGCTTTGAATATTACGGCATTGACCTGCTCGAAGGGATGGTCCTCGCTGGGCGCGAGACGCATAAGGACTTCCCGAACGCGCGCTTCACTACAGATGAACGCGAAGTTCCCATAGCGGATTATGTCTTAGCAAGCGGAATTTTTAACGTCAGATTGGAAGAATCGTACTCAGATTGGCAGGACTTCACCTGCGAAACTCTCAAACGCATGGACGCGCTTTGTTCGAAAGGATTTTCCTTCAACCTACTCACGAAATATTCCGACGCCGACCGTATGGCGCAACGTCCTGAGCTTTTTTATGGCGATCCGCTGTTCTTCTTTGATTTCTGCAAACGCAATTTCTCGCGTAACGTGGCGCTTTTGCACGATTATGGGATATACGATTTCACGATTTTGGTGCGGAAGTAAGCGTATAGATCGCTGTAAACAAAGCGAGACGGCTCCTACTTGGCTCGAAGACCTTATAAACCGTTGCAAGCCTGCTGTGCGCTTCCGTTCTTATTCCGTTCAACGACCAGCGTTTTACGGCAGAATGGATCTGCGAGATTGCGCAAACGCATCATCCTGATCGTATCGAAGGGCTCCTCGGAATGATATGCAGCGAAGTGGTAGAATCGCCCTTATGCCTTCTAGAAAACGCAAGTATAGGGTTGATCTAGTCATCCCTGTTTACAATGAAGCGGAGGTGATTGAGAAAGCCCACACGCAGATTTGCAGCGTGGTGGATAAGTTGCCGCACGAGTTCTGCTTCATCTATGTGAACGACGGCTCGGAGGATGGGACGGAGGAGTCGCTGCGTTCGGTGAGGCAGATTGACCGTCGTGTGACTGCGTTGTCGCTCAGCACGAACTTCGGCCATCAGGCGGCGCTGACTGCGGGTTTAGATCATTCAACGGGCGATATTGTTATAACGATGGACGGCGACGGTCAGCATCCGCCTGAGATGATCCCGCAGATGATCGAGTTGATCGCACAAGGATTCGACATCGTGCAGGGACAGCGCGCCGAGGAAGCGCGCCCGTCGTTCTTCAAAAAATTTACATCTGATACTTTCTACAAATTCATCAACGCCGTCAGCGGCACGCAGATGGTGGCAGGCGCGGCGGACTTTCGCGCATTGAATCGCCAGGCGGTAGACGCGCTCAAAGCCATGCCCGAATATCATCGTTTTCTGCGCGGCATGATCTCGTGGATAGGGTATAGAAGCGTCATTCTTCCGTATCATCAGCCTGCGCGGATTGCCGGGCATTCAAAATATTCAGTTGGAAAAATGTTTCGGCTCGCCTCCGATGCGATCTTTTCATTTTCGCTCATTCCCTTATATATTGGCTTGAGTTCGGGGTTGCTTTTCTTCGCGCTGGCGTTGATCCAATTAAGTTGGGTGCTTTGGCTGGCGATCTCGAAGAATACCGAGCATGTGATCGCGCCGGGCTGGAGCTCGTTGATGGCAGTGGTGTTGATCGCCAGCGGGATCATTATGATTCTGCTGGGATTTATCGGCGTATATGTGGGCTATATTTTTCAAGAGGTAAAACGCAGACCTATATATTTACTGAAGAAAGAGGGATAAATTGAACGCGACTCAAAAAGGCATGTATCAATTTGTATTCTTGCGACATGGCGAATCGACCGGCAACGCCGAATCGCGCTGGCAGGGGCAGGCGGATTATCCACTGACCCAGCGCGGACGCGAACAAGCGCAGGCGCTCGCCGAACATTGGAAAGAAGAGGGCGCGCAGTTCGATCTCGTTATTTCGAGCGCGCTACAGCGCGCTAGAGAAACAGCGGAGATCGTTGCTTCTGCGTTGAATGTGCGCGTGGAACTTGACGAACTTTGGCTTGAGCGCGATGCCGGTGAATTCGAAGGATTAACCGCAGAGGAAATGCGCCAAATACCGCATCCGCCATACAGTACGCCGTATGACGCGGTGGGGGGCGACGGCGAAGGCGATTGGGAATTATTTTTGCGCGCGGGTAAAGCTTTGCATGATTTAATGAAGCGCCCCATGGGCAGCTATCTTGTGGTTTCGCATGGCGGTCTATTGAATCAATTAATGCATGCTATTGTCGGTATTTCCCATCACGCCGACCCGTCGGGCGTGCGCTTTCGGTTTGACAACACGGCATTCGCGCGCGTACTTTATCATCCTCACTTGCATCGTTGGGTAATTGACACGCTTAATGATCGCACGCATATATATTCCGCGAAATCTGCGAAGGTTAAATCGGGAAGAGACCGTGATCCTGAGTGATGCCTCCAGCCGTGTCGGCGCAAAAATGAAGATTCTGACGCTGGGCGCAGGCGCGATCGGAACGTATATAGGCGGCAGCCTTGCGCTGGCGGGGAGCCAAGTCGTTTTCCTTGAACGCGGCGCGAAAAAAGTGGATGAACTGCGCGCGCGCGGCTTGAGGCTCGATTTAACTCTTGATGCGAGACGAAAGACAAAGGACGCCTTCCATCTAGACTCTTCCACGGTTGTCGTTGCCTCCACGATGGAAGACGCGTTGCATTATGGACCGTTTGACTTGGTTTTGTTTGCGTTGAAATCGTATGACGTTTCAGACGCGCTTGAAACCCTCAAGCCATATGCGGATAAATTGCCGCCCATTCTTTGTTTATCAAACGGAGTCTCAAACGAGGGAGCGATCGCAGAAGTTGTCGGGCAGGATAAAGTGATCTACGGCACAGTGACGACTGCCGTCGGTAAACGCGGCGCTGGCGACGTGATCCTTGAGCGGCTGCGCGGCGTAGGCATCGCTAAGAAGCATTCTCTTGCAATGGATATATACGTCCTCTTTGAACAGGCTCTGCTTAATCCGCGCTTGTTCGACAATGCGGCGGCGATGAAATGGTCGAAACTGCTGACGAACCTGATCGCCAACCCCTCATCCGCGATTTTAGATATGACCGCCGCTGAGGTCTTTGCCGACAAAAAATTATATAAAATGGAAGTGGACATGTTGCGCGAATGTCTTATGGTAATGAAAGCGCAGGGCATCGAAGTCGTTGACTTGCCGGGCGTGCCGGTCCGCGCGCTGGCGTTTGCGGCGCAGCTTCCGTTGTGGCTTTCAAAGCCATTTCTGAGCCGTGCGGCAGGCACAGGACGCGGCAATAAAATGCCGTCTTTTCATATTGATTTGCGTTCGGGTCGCGGTAAGAGCGAAGTTGAATACTTGCACGGCGAGATCGTCCGCGCGGGGGAGAAGCTTAATAAGCTAACGCCTGTCAACAAGGCGCTGACTGAAACGTTAATGGCGTTGACGCGCGGAGAGATTCCGTTGGATGAATTCACAAAGCAGCCTGAGAAATTTTTGAAAACTTTCTCGTAGGTGGAAGATTATGCCTTTTAAACTTGTACAGCCCCGAGACGAAGTTGAAATTCACCTTCCCGATGGTCGCGTGTTATCTGGTCCGCGCGGCGCGGCAGTGGGGGAGTTCCTTTCCGCCATCGAGCATGATTCGCAGTTTGTCGGAGCAATCATCAACGGCGATTTACGCGAGTTAACATTTCCCATAACGATGGATGCGCGCGTTGACCCAGTCACTATGTCTACGTCGGACGGCACGCGCATCTATCGGCGTTCGCTGGCTTTCCTATTGGAAGTCGCTTTTGAAGAGAAACATCCGCAGGCTTCCTTGTCCATTGATCACTCAGTCGCCTCAGGTGGGTTCTACTGCGAAGTAAAGGGGCGTAAGCCGTTGACCCAGCCTGAACTTGACGCTTTGAAAGATTCGATGCGGGCGCTGGTTGAAGCGGATCTTCCGTTCGAACGTAAAGAGGTCCCGTTGCAGGAAGCGACGGAGTACTTTTTCGGACGCGCCGAGATGGATAAGATCCGATTGCTGAAATACCGCCATAAAGACTATCTCACGTTATACCGGCTGAAAGAGTACATGGATTACCATCACGGCTATATGACGCCTTCGACCGGCTATTTGCAATGGTTTGATCTCGTTCTTGCGGGCGATGGTTTCATTTTGTTATATCCGAATCGCCAGAATCCGAACGAACTTTTGCCCACGTCTAATCATCCCAAACTGTTGGCGACATTTCTGCAGTACGGCGGTTGGCTGGAAAAGTTGGGAATTTCGAATGTTGGCGCACTGAACGATGCTCTCGAAAGCGGACGCGGCGGCGAGATCGTGCTTGTGTCGGAGGCGCTCCATGAGCAGCGTCTGGCGCAGATCGCATATCAGGTCGCTGAAAGGGTGAATCGCACGCATTTGATTCTAGTTTCAGGTCCATCCTCTGCAGGGAAGACCACTTTCGCCAAACGGCTGATGGTGCAATTGCTCGCGCTTGGCATTTCACCGTTTCCGCTTGAATTGGATAACTATTTTCTGCCGCGCCATGAGACTCCGCTCGACGAAACCGGTAAACCCGATTTTGAAGCGCTCGCCGCCTTAGATCTGCCGCTGTTAGCCGATCATTTGCAGAAGATGATACGCAGCGAAGAAACCCAGTTGCCGCGCTACAATTTTAAGACGGGCTTGCGCGAAGAGGGAGAGAGTATCCGGCTAACGCGTGGACAGCCGATTATTTTGGAAGGGATACACGGTCTTGATCCGCTTCTCATTCCCGAAAATTTGAGAGGCGAAGCCTTCCGAATCTATATCTCGGCGTTGACGCAGCTGAATTTAGATCGTCACAACCGCATCTCTACGACCGATACACGCCTGTTGCGCCGTATCGTGCGCGATGCGCGCGAACGCGGCTACACCGCCCAACAGACAATCTCGCGTTGGGAGTCGGTGCGGCACGGCGAAGTGAAGCACATCTTTCCGTTTCAGGAGAATGCGGATGTAATGTTTAATTCTGCGTTAGTTTATGAAATGGCGGCGTTGAAGCCGTTGGCAGAGCCGCTGTTGCGGCAGGTGCAACACGGCGAGCCTGAGTTTATCGAAGCCAAGCGTTTACTCGCATTCCTTGAATGGTTTATCTCGCTTGATACAAACTTTGTTCCCGAAACTTCGATCTTACGCGAATTCTTAGGCGGGTCGATCCTGAAAGATTTTACAGTGTGGAAGAAATAAGCGACAAATACAAAAGAGACTCGCGAACGAGTCTCTTTTTAGTCGGGGCGAGAGGATTTGAACCTCCGACCCCTTGCACCCCATGCAAGTGCGCTACCGGTCTGCGCCACGCCCCGAACTGTCGAATTGGTCGCCGGTGACAGGGCGGAATTATATCCCCGTTTCATTTTTCTGACAACTCAAGGCGACTATGTTATACTAAAAAACGGAGTTGAAGTTTTCTTATGAGTAATATGGTTGAAGTGCGAATTGACAGCGTGCGCGTTCACTTAATGACCCCCACCCGGCTGGTTGTGCTGAAGCATATCGATTTAGAGCGTTACATCCCGATTGTAGTTGGTCCGTACGAAGCGGAAGCGATTACGATTGCGTTGCAAGAGGTGGAAGTTAGCCGTCCGCTTACGCACGATCTGTTGCGAAATATCTTCAACGCGTTTGGCGCGCAGATTAAGCGAGTGGAGATCGTTAAACTGGAACATGATACGTTTTTCGGCGCTATTATCGCCGAGCTGAACGGACAGACGTTTGAGATTGATTCGCGCGCATCAGACGCTATTGCGCTTTCGATACGCGCGCATGTGCCAATCTATGTGCATGCCAGCGTCATGGAGATGGCGAGCATCGCTCCCGATGAGGAAGCGGCTGAAAGTTCGACTGCCATGTTGAAAGCCGAGCCTGCTCCATTGTCTAAGGAGGGCGTCGAACGGTTGTCTGTCTTTGAAGACTTTCTGGAGAAACTTGACTTCGACAAGCCCGACGAGAACAAGCCTGAGGACAATGCGCCGGACAAGCCTAAAAAACCCAAGAAAAAATGACAAACTTTTTTCCTGCAGAAGATTCCGCCCCTGCGCCAGCCTCAATGGTTGTGCCTCACAGTCGTGAGGCTGAAGAAGCCGTGCTTGGGGCGGTGTTTATTAACCCTGAAGTGTATTACGACGTCGCGCAGTTTCTGAACGCCGACGATTTTTATATTCATCGCAATAGATGGGTATGGGAAGCGTTCGTCAATTTGTATGAGCAACGCATCCCAGTGGATTTGCTGACGGTTGCGAACGAACTTGAACGACGCAACCAATTGAATGAACTGGGCGGGTCTGCTTATTTGACCGCGCTGATCAATCAGACGCCGTCGTCGCTTAATGCCGAATCGTATGGACGCATCGTGGAGGGGCATTCCATCCGCCGTAAGATGATTGATGCGGCGAACAAGATCGCCGCTATTGCGTACAACGAAAAGACGAACGTTGACAATGTGATGGACGAGGCGGAGAAGGCGGTCTTCGGAGTCAGCGAGCGGCGACTTAAACACGACCTTCAGCCGATCTCTGATGTGTTAAGCGATTACTACGATCGTATTGATACGCTCGCCAAACGCCCCGACGAGATCGTCGGCGTGCCGACCGGGTTTGTTGACCTCGATAAGATGTTGACCGGCTTACAGCCGTCCGATCTATTAATTATTGCGGGTCGCCCCGGTCAGGGAAAAACGGGCTTTCTGCTTTCGGTGGCGAAGAACGCCGGGTTGACGCATAAAAAACACGTCGCCATCTTTTCGCTTGAAATGTCAAATGAGCAAGTCGTGCAGCGGCTAATCGCGCAAGAGACGGGAATCGACTCGCAGCGTTTGCGGACGGGAAAATTGCAAGAGAATGAATGGCCCCTGTTTACGCATTCCATCGAAGTCTTTGGCGATACGCATATTTATCTCGACGATACGCCGGCGATCACTCCGCTTCAACTGCGCACGAAGTGCCGCCGGCTCCATCTTGAATTTGGTCTCGATCTGATCATCGTGGATTATCTCCAATTAATGAGCGGCGACACGCGCAACGATAATCGCGTGCAAGAAGTTTCATATATTTCGCGCAATCTCAAAGTGTTGGCGCGCGAGTTAAACGTACCGGTCCTTGCGGCGGCGCAGTTGAGTCGCGCGGTGGAGCAGCGTTCGGATAAACGCCCAGTGCTTTCGGATCTGCGTGAATCGGGATCGCTCGAACAGGACGCCGACATCGTCATGTTCATCTATCGCCCCGATCAATACGAGAAGGATACGGCAAAGCAAAATATCGCCGAGATCATCGTAGCGAAGCATCGTAATGGTCCCGTAGGCAGCGTGGAATTAATCTTCCGCGGCGCGTTGGCAAAATTCGAAAATGCGGCGACAAAACATGTGCAATTCAATGAATAACGCTATTTGTGTTAACAAGGCGGCGGTTGGCGATGACGACCTCCTTTGAGGGTTTTACCTCCTTCGAAACGTTTACCGCAGTGCCCGATAGGTTGTTTCGTGAATTGCTAGGTCAGATTGACGATGCGGCAGAATTGCGGGCGACGCTCTACGCCATCTGGTGGATAGGACGCGTGGAAGGATCTTTCCGTTGTATGCGGCGCGCGGATTTTGGCGAGTTGGCTGCGGGCGTAGACCAAGCTGTGTTGCGCGGAACTCTGCTGAAGGTCGAAAACGACGCGGGTGAGTTTTTCTTCCTGAATAGCCCGCGTGGGCGCGCAGGAGTCAAAGCGCTGAGAGACGGATCGTGGAATCCGCCCGCGATGACAATGTTGATAGAACGTCCAAATGTGTTTCGACTCTATGAGGAAAATATCGGTCCGCTGACGCCGTTAATCGCGGATGCGTTGAAAGACGCGGAAGAGACGTATCATGCCGAGTGGATCGCCGAAGCGATTGAACTGGCAGTGAAGAACAATAAACGCAATTGGCGATATTGCGAAGCAGTTTTGAAACGGTGGAAGGAACAAGGGCGCCATGAAGGAAAAAATCGGGAAGACGCTGTCAAAGATTTCAAGCGATATACCGAAGACGAATTCGCGGAATATTTCCGCGAATAACCCTTCGACGTCGCTCAAGACAGGGACGTTGGGCGACCCGAACTGTGAGCATTGCCGCGGCGCGGGCTATGTGCGTTTCGATGTGTCAATAGATGATCCGAAGTTTGGGCGGTTGGAGGTGTGCGTTTGCCGCGCGGCGGATATTGCCGAGGGCGCGCGCGCGCGCCTGTTCGAGATGAGCCGGCTTGACCGGTTGAGTCATCTAACATTTGAGAATTTTGAGCCGAAGGGCAATAAAAACGCCAAATTTATGACTCCGCAAGATGCAGCCAGCTTGCAGGTCGCGCAAGAGGCGGCTGAAAACTTTGCGCGGAATCCGCAGAATTGGTTGCTTATCGAGGGCGGATACGGTTGCGGCAAGACCCATCTCGCGGCGGCTATCGCGAATTTTGCCGTGAATCAGGGAACGCCGACATTGTTTATCACCGTCCCCGATCTGCTCGACACATTGCGCTTCGCGTATAGCGATCCTGAAACAACTTTTGAGGCGCGCTTCGAGGAAGTGCGCGGCGCCGATTTGCTTGTGTTGGACGATTTTGGCACGCAGAATGCGACGGGTTGGGCGCAGGAAAAGTTATTCCAGATCATAAACTACCGTTACATCAATAAACTGCCGACGGTGATTACTACCAATCTTATGCTCGATGAGATCGAAAGCCGCATTCGTTCGCGCCTGCAAGACGAGGAGTTCGTCTTGCACATGCGCATCACTGCGCCCGATTTCCGCCGTCCTACCGAGACGAGTAACCCGGGCATTTCGATGTTGTCGCTGCCCGAAATGAAAGCGATGACGTTCAAGAATTTTGAAACGCGCGAAGATGAACTCGGTAAAGACGCAGTGACTACGATTACCGTCGAAAAGCAAGATCGTTTCGGCAATAAAGTCAAAGATAAGGAAGTGACGCGCGTTAAAGTAACGCAAGACGATCTGAAGACGCTTCGCAAGGCGGTCAACGCGGCGGTGACGTTCGCCGAAGAACCCGAAGGTTGGCTTGTTCTGCTGGGCGACTCGTTCAGCGGCAAGACTCATCTTGTGACGGCGATCGGCAACTATCGTATTGACCTTGGCGGACAAGCTATCTTGGTGGAAGTGGCGGACCTGCTCGATTACATGCGCCAAACTTTTCGTCCTACCTCCGACGTTTCGTTTGATCGTCGTTTCAATGAAATTAAAACTACCCCGCTGTTGATCTTGGATAATCTAAAGGAAAGCGGCGCCAGTTCAATCTGGGCGGAGGATAAACTCTACCAGATTCTAAATCATCGCTACTACGCTCATTTGCCGACCGTCATCACGTCTACACTCAAACCCGAGGCGTTCGCGATCAATTACTCCGGGTTATGGAATAAGATTCTCGATGCAACGAAGAGTCAGATTCATGTAATTGATATGCCGCCGTATCGGCGAATGGCAAAGGGAAAGGGCGGACATAGAAAAGGGAAATAGATCGGAGAGGCGGTGCGACAGCCGTCTTTTTTGACTCAGTGAGAATCCGTGAGAAGCGGTTGAATTTATCCGAACACATTCAGAAAGGCTTGAGTCACTTCTTCTTTCACGCGCGCCATAGACGGCGGCTCTGTGAACAAATCTGCCAACGATGCAATCGGTTCGTTCTGTAAACCGCACGCGATAATTCCCTCCCAATATTCCATGTCAGGATTAACATTTAATGCGAAGCCATGACGCGATACCCCGCGCGCATCTACTTTAACGCCGATGGCGGCGATCTTAGCGGGCTTTCTGCGATCTTCCGGCGCGCAACGCGGACAGCGCGAGTGAACGTCGGCTTGCACCCATACGCCGGTCAACCCGGGGCGCTGCCCTGCCGCAAGCCCGAGGCTGGCGAGCGCATTGATAAGAGATTGTTCCACTTGGCGAATGTAGCCGACATAGTCGGCTTGTGGAATTCTTCCTTCGTTTGTTGGAAGAAGGGCTGGGGCGAGAGGCAGCAACGGATATCCCACCAACTGCCCCGGTCCGTGATAGGTTACATCGCCGCCGCGATCTACCCAATGAATGGCGATCCCCTTTTCTTTGAGTTGCGCTTCGCCCCATAATAAATTTTCCTGTTTCCCTCGCCGTCCAAATGTGTAAACGTGAGGGTGTTCAAGGAGCAGAAGAGTCGGCGGGCGCTTCCCTGCCGCGATCTCTGCCGCGTATTGATTCTGCAACTTCCATGCGGATTCGTATTCGATTAAGCCGAGGTCTTCAACGACGATATTCATTTGATTGCGCTTGTCTCTATGAAAAAACCCTGCGATAGAGATCCGATTCTAGTATTCCATTGGGATCGCAACGTTTTTTAAGTCTCTTGAATTTTGCGATCGTTTCAGCGCCTAGGAACGCGCGCGTTAATTCGGCGTTGGTTTCGCTGTTTTTTGCGAAATAGAAACGTCCGCCCGCATTGAGGACGATGCGGTCGAACTCTTGCAGCATGTGCGCTAACTTGGCTCGCTTTGCATCGGTCACTTTGAAGTCGAGCGCGAGCGAAAAGCCGTCCACGCTGTGCGTTAATAAGAATTTATCGGGACGGTGGCGTTTCGTCACGCCGAGGTAGGAGGGCAAGCTTTGTCGCTGCGAATATTGGAGCATTTCGCGCCAGGCGTCTTCCGCTGTCTTTTGCGGTAGAAACGACTGGTATTGGATCAATCCGCCGCGTCCGAATGAGCGTTCCCAAGCGGGAACGTAATCTAACAAGAAATGAAAAGCGGCATGAGATTGTTTAAACGTATGTCGCCGCAAGGAAGATATATATTTCGCAAAATTTACCGCTCGCCCCCCGGAGTTGTTTACAAAAGGCTGCATAAAATAATGCAATAACGATTTTGGCATAACGCCGAGCAGGCGGTCGGGTAAACGTTGATAGGCTAGCTGTAGCGTCTCTTGCGCGCGTGAGTCTTCGCCTTCAGCCAAATTCCGCGCCGCATGAATTTGTCCGCGCCCGAGGTTCTGTCCACCGGGGAAGGTATCCAGCCAGCCGACGATGTAGTCGTAATTTGGCGCGTTCTCCAGCAGGTCGGCGAGATGTTCGCGCAAGTTGCGCACCGGGCGCGCTTCCACGACGAGCAGCCCCGAATAGATGCGTTTCGTTTGCAATGTGACGGATGTGAAAACTCCGAGCATGCCGAAGCCGCCAATTAGCGCGTAGAACAAATTGGCGTTCTTTTTGGGTGTGCAAGTCACCAGCGCGCCAGTCGGCAGCATCGCAGTAAATTCTATTACATGTTCGCCGATCACGCCGGCTTGAAAGTTATTTTTGCCGTGAATATTTGTCGCGAGACATCCGCCTAGTGTAGTTTTCATCGTGCCTGAGACGACCGGAAGCCACCAGCCATCGGGTTCGATTTGCTGCCACAACTGTTCAAGTGTAACGCCGGCTTCGCATTGTACGACGCCTGAAGCGGGGTCCCATGCAGTGATCTGGTTCATTCCTCGTAAATCCAGCGTGAAGCCGCCGCCATTGAGTGAAGCGTCGTTATAACTTAAGCCGGTTCCGCGAGCGACGACTTTTAAACCAAGTTTTTTTGCAACTTGAAATGCGCGATGGAGATCGTCTGGGCGTTGAATAGCGATGCGATAGGAAGACGCTTGAAGCGAGTGACCGAAATTCTCAAATGTTGTGAATGTATGAAAAGGAGAGAACATAACGATAAGCGTTGTAGGAGCGGCGTCTTTCTGCTCCCGCTAAAAAGAGAGTTTTCTGAAGATAAACGAAGGCGTATGTTGAATGACGAGCATGATCCAACGCCAAATTGGGGCGATGTAAATGGTCTGTTTACGCTTCTTCATCGCGCGGATAATATGCTGCGCGGCAAAAGACGGCTCGACGGCAAACGGCGTCGGTCCTGACGCGGCTTTGAGCATTTCTGTTTTCATGAAGCCGGGTTTCACCGTCAATACGTTCACGCCGTGGTGAGTGAGCCTGTTTCGTAACGCTTCCAGATAAGTTGTTAACCCAGCTTTAGATGCGTTGTAGGCCGGATTTCCAACTCGTCCGCGGTCGCCTGCGACCGACGAGATGCCGACGATCTGTCCTGATTTTGCGGATTGGAACATTTCAGCGATGGGCGTCAGCCATGCCATCGCGCCGATTAAATTCACTTCGATCATTTGACGATCATTTTCAAAATTGTACTTATCCATTCCGCCGGGTGGGAGGTTTACGCTGGCAACGTAAAGGACGGCATCCAAGCCGCCTAGCTCTGCGACGATCTTGAGAAGCAGCGGGGGAATCTCAGCGTACGTTGTTACATTATGCGCGTAGGGATGAGCATCTCCGCCGTTTGTATTGATCTCCCGACAGAGCGCCTCTAACTTTTCCTTGTTGCGCGCGATCAGCGCTAATGAATATCCATCGGTGGAAAGCGTTCGGGCGAGTTCGGCGCCGAGCCCACTGGATGCGCCGAGGATGAGCGCACGGCGGCGTGGGCGTAGCGGGGTGGCGGGGATAGATGTAAGCGAGAAAGACACGTTTTCTCCATAAATAAAGCTGCTTCCATTGTAGCATATCAATTTTGAAAAGGCTGTAACGAGTATGTAATTTAACGTTCCAACGATATGGTTATATAATATCGGGGGAGGCGACCTGCGCAGTTTCTATGAGCGGTGCGATTCTACTTATAACTATGCGTGATGTATGAGCCGAGACCTAAGCGTTCTATCGAACGAGGTCCGTAAGCTCTTAATTGAGCGAGGGGCAGCTTCGCTTGAGGCTGAAGCGATGTTGCCGTTGCTGGACGTTCTATTGTCGGCGCAAGGACAGTTTGCGCCTGAGAGCGAAAATTCGCCGGTGGAGTTGGTGGATCAATTAATTGAGAATCGCCCCCTGCTTTCTCTGCTAAAACAACAAACTGAGGAACTTGAAGCGTTGAAGAGGTTGAGTCTGAATCTAACTTCCAGCCTCGAGTTATCCGCCGTGTTGGATGCGGTCGTGGCGGAGGTTATGCGTTTAATCTACAAGGCGAATGACGTCAATATTTTTCTCTATAAGAATAGACGTCTCTCCTTCGGCGTGGCGTTTGACTTGGACGGGATGCGCAACGCGCCTTGGGCGTTCCCGCGCTCGAACGGGTTGACGTATACGGTCGCTCGGCGCGGTGAGATCGTCGTTGTCGAGAACATGCGCGAACATCCGCTTTATGCTGCCGCTCCGCCCTACTGGAGCGGCTCAATTATTGGCATCCCGCTAAAGTTTGGAGATACGGTCGTAGGAGTAATGAATCTATCGCGTCAGATCACCGGCGGCTTTTCTCCCGCTGAGCTGCGCTTGCTAAAATTGCTGTCGGATCAGGCGGCGGTAGCGATCTCAAATGCCAGCCTGCACCAGTTAATTAGTCGGCAGGCGCATAGCGATATGCTGACGGGTCTGCCAAATCGCCGCGCGCTGGATGCGCGTTTGGAAGCGGAGATTTTATCCGCGCGCCAGAAGAGTTATTCCTTTGCCGTTATCATGATGGATCTCGACGGGTTCAAATCTATTAACGATGCATATGGGCATCTCGTGGGCGATCGAGTTTTACAAATTGTTTTTAATCGTATCGCGCGTCATACACGTCAGACGGATTTTCTTGCGCGATACGGCGGAGATGAGTTGACGCTGATTCTTACGCGATCCGACATTTCTACGGCAAAGACTGTCGCGAAGAAAGTGTCTGAGATTGTTGACGCCATTAAGTATAAATTGCCGAACGGAAGAAAATTAGAGTTGGGGATCTCCGGCGGAATCGCATTGTATCCTATCCATGGGAAAGTAGGATCGGATCTTTTGCGAGCGGCTGATACGGCTCTCTATTATGCAAAAGAGCATTGCCAGGGCACGTTCCAAATCGCCGCTATATCTGATTAAGAGACTGTTTCTTGACTTCTTTTTTGAACGCGGACGCCACGGATTTCACTGATTTTCACGGAAAAACCATTTAAGAAATTTTCCTTTTCCGTGTTTTTCGCGAAATCCGTGTACCAAAAGAGTAATGATTCGGACTTAAGAAACACTCTCTAAGCGGGTAACAGGAACGTAGACGGCTAAAGCGGGTTATAATCTATAATAATAAAAGCCTTCCTACGAGAATGCTGGGACAACGCGCAGGGCGGCTGTTGCAAGCGAAGTATCTTTATCTGAAACAACACATCATTTCACGGAGGAACTTCCATGCCCCAAAAAACAAAGATCATTCTCAATCCTATGGCAGATATGGGCAACGCTTGGCGCGTTGCGCGCGATCTGCGCTCGATCACCGAGCAGCGCGGCAACGTCACATGGAGCGGCACGGTCTATCCGGGTCACGCTATTGAATTGGCGCGCGAAGCGAGCGAGGAAGGATACGAACGAGTGATTGCCATGGGAGGCGATGGGACAGTTCACGAAGTTGTAAACGGCATTATGCAAGCGCCGGAAGGGAAGCGTCCGATCCTGGGCGTTGTGCCGGTCGGCTCGGGCAACGACTTTGCGCATGGCATCGGTATAGTCAAACAGTCGGATCAAGCCTTGCGCCACGCGCTTAGTGGCGAAGCCTCTGCGATTGACCTTGCCTTGATGACGGACGGCAATGGGCGGAAAGTATATTTTGATAATACGCTTGGCGTTGGTTTCGGCGCTATGGTCACGATCCGTTCGCATCGCCTGCCTTTATTGCGCGGCTTCCTAATGTATTTGGTTTCCGTTATACAAGCCATCGTCGTTGATCACAACCCCATTACCATGAAAATTCAGACCGATTCGGAAAGTTGGGAGCAGAAAGTTATCTATCTTGTGCTGTGCAATGGTCCGCGCGAAGGCGGCGGCTTCCTCATCGCCCCCGAAGCGAAAGTTGACGACGGCATCCTCCACTATGCCATGATCACCGACGTGAGCCGCGCGATGATGTTCCGCATTGTGCCGGAGGTCATGAAAGGCACGCACGGGCGCTTCAAAGAAGTGAAAATGGGGACATGTAAGAAATTCTCGGTCTCTGCGGATCGTCCGTTATACATTCACACCGACGGCGAGATTTTCGCCGGACTTGGCACCGACGTTCGCAACGTTTCATTTGAAACCCTTCCTAGCGCGCTCAAAGTTGTGCGCGGCTGAAAGTTTCCCGCTTTCCACTTTCTACCGTAGAATATAGAAAGTGGAAAGTAGATATGCCCGACTTAATTCACTCCCTCCTCCACCAAGACATCGGACACCTCCGCATCATCGCGGAACTATGGGGACTCGAATTGGATTCTACGGATTCAGATTCAGCGCGGGATGAACTATCCGCCTCTCTCCTCGACTTCAACCTGCTCGCAGACCATCTAGCCTCTCTCCCCCCCGAAGCGGACTCCGCCCTCGCCGCCCTCATCGCCTCCAACGGACGAATCGCGTGGGCGACATTCGCGCGTCAATTCGGCGACATCCGCGAAATGGGCGCAGGCAAACGCGACAGAGAGCATCCGCATCGGAATCCAACCTCAACCTCAGAGATTCTTTTCTATCGCGGCATACTGGCGCGCGCATTCTTTGACACCGACAAAGGTTCGCAGGAGTTCGCATATATTCCCGATGATCTATTATTGTTATTGAGTCGCACAAAAAAGAACTTGGCGAACTTCGCGGGCTTGGCGGTTAATAATTCTGTGCCGCTCGGTCGCCCAGCATCCCCCGCTGAAAAAGGGAAAGAGATTCTCGCGGACGATTCCATCCTCGACGATGCCACCACCTTGCTCGCCGCGTTGCGCATGGGTAGGGCGGATTACCAATCCGCCCCACGGCTTGTGGCATTGCTGATCTCTGCGAATCTCATCTCGAACAACACAACCCGAGCCGAGCCTGTAAAAACCTTCCTCGAAGCCTCCCGCACGGATGCATTGAAGATGCTCCATGACTCATGGCTCGCAAGCGATACGTTCAACGAACTCAAACTCATGCCAAGTATCGTCTGCGAAGGCGAATGGAAAAACTCTCCGCGCGATACTCGAAACGCGATACTCGGTTATATCCAAACTATTCCCGCGAACAAATGGTGGAGCGTGACAGAATTTATCCGAGCCATCAAACAATCACAGCCCGACTACCAACGTCCCGCAGGCGATTACGACTCGTGGTTCATCAAGCGCGCCTCCGATGGACAGTATCTGCGCGGATTCGATTCATGGAATGAAGTGGATGGTGCGTTGATTCGATTCTTCATCAATACACTTCATTGGTTGGGACGATTGGATTTAGCGGTGGCTGAGGGAACGGCAGAAGCGACTGCGTTTCGAATCGGGTCGAAGGTCGAAGGTCGAACGTCCGACTTTCGACTTTCGACCTTCGACGAAAAAGGCAAGATTGGAGTCGCGTCAAACGGAAAGATTTCCATTCCGCGCGATGCGCCGCGCGTTGTGCGTTATCAGATCGCGCGATTCTGTGCGTGGGATGAACGTGGTCTCGATACGCCGCTTCGCGGCTACTCGACCACCAGGAATGAATATAAATATCACATCACCGCGAAATCGTTGAAACACGCAAAGGAGCAGGGATTGAAAGCCGAGCAATTGTTGTCACTGCTCGTGAAGCATACTGACAACAAAGTCCCGCCGCCGCTGGTGAAAGCGCTCAAACGGTGGGACGCTAATGGCACGCAAGCTCGAATGGAAACTCAAACCATCCTACGGGTGAGTCAGCCCGAAGTGTTGGAAGAAGCGCGTAAGTCGAAGGCGGGAAAATTTTTCGGCGAGATATTAAGTCCAACGGCGGTTGTCGTCAAAAGCGGGGCAATCCAAAAAGTGATGGAAGCGATGATCGAGTTGGGTTTGTTTGCGGACATTGAAGAATAGATCCTTGCGAAGGTTCAGAACCTTCGCAAGGATAAAAACAGGAGAACACTATGTCAAAAATTGATTGGCTCGCGCAGGAAATTGACGGATTGAAAGAGCAAGGCTTGTACAACCGCATCCGCACGATCGGCTCGGCGCAGGGGGCGCGTCTCATCGTGGACGGAAAAGATGTGTTGAACTTTTGCTCGAACAATTATTTGGGGTTGGCGAATCATCCGAAGTTGGTTGAAGCCGCAAAAGAAGCGACGAAAAAATTCGGCGTGGGTCCCGCCGCCGTGCGCACAATCGCTGGCACAACCGATCTGCATGTTGATCTGGAAAAACGACTCGCAACATTCAAAGGCGCGGAGGATGTCATCACGTTTCAATCGGGCTTCACCGCCAATCTCGGCGCGATCTCGGCGCTAGTCGGAAAAGAAGATGTGATCTTTTCAGACCGTTTGAATCACGCTTCGATCATTGACGGATGCCGACTCTCTGGCGCGAAGATCGTGGCGTATGAACACAACGACGCGGGCGCGTTGGAGGATGCGATCAAAGAACACGCTTCTGCTTATCGCCGCGCGTTGATCATCACCGATGGCGTCTTTAGTATGGATGGCGACATCGCCCCACTGCCTGATCTGGTGGAGGTTGCGAAGAAATACGATATTCTAATTATGGTGGATGACGCGCATGGCGAAGGCGTCCTCGGCAAAGGCGGGCGCGGCATCGTGGATCA
>MWTB01000027.1 GCA_002050275.1 Anaerolineae bacterium UTCFX1 | reverse complement strand
CACGATCCCTTTTGCCGAAAATCGTTCCAATGGGATGAACACACGTGGGACAAAGATCTGCTCGGCTACTTCAAAGAGATCATCGCATTGCGAAAGAAAAACCCCGCTTTCAGGCGCGGCGACATGCAGCGGCTTTGGTCGGCGAACGGCGTATACGCCTACTCGCGCGCGTTCGAGGGGAAAACGTTCATCGTGGCGCTGAACGCGTCTGAAAAGGCGGAGCAGATTCACGTCACGCACGAATCGCAAAAACTTCCAAAGGCGGTTTTTGGGAATCCGTCTGAGATAAAGAAAGTGGACGGGCGGCTCAACCTAACCATCCCCGCTCGAAGCGGAGTGGTGTTGAGGTAATTCGTTTATCCCCACATCGCTTTCACCAGCGCGGGCAGGATCTCGCCTGATCTTCCGTGAAAACAAAAATCCGCTTGCGGAGTTAACGGCGTTGGTTCGGCGTTGATCTCAACGATGACCGCGCCGTTTTTCTTCGCGGCATGCGCCAGCGACGCGGCAGGCTGGACTATGCCAGACGTGCCAATCGAAAAATAGACGTCGCACGCGCGAGCCGCTTCAACCGCCGCCTCGAGTTGGTCGCGCGGAAGCGACTCTCCGAACCAGACAACGTCTGGGCGGAGCAAGCCGTCGCAATGATCACAGCGGGGAACCGTTTCAGAATCTTCACCCCATGTTTCGGCGAACATTCCGCATTCGGAGCATCGCACGCGCTGAATGTTGCCGTGCAGTTCAAGCAGGTTTTGAGTCCCTGCCATGCGATGCAAGCCGTCTACGTTTTGGGTGATGAGGGTGAATTGGGGAATCTTCGATTCAATCTCAGCCAGCGCGTAATGCCCGGCGTTGGGTCTCGCCCCTTTGATGGCTTCACGCCGCCACGCGTACCAATCCCAGACGAGTTTGGGGTCGCTGGCAAAGGCTTCGGGCGAGGCTAACTCTTCGGGTCTATACTGCGCCCACAGACCGACTTGAGAATCGCGGAAGGTGCGGAGTCCGCTTTCTTGCGAAGCGCCGGCGCCGGTCAATGCAACCGCCCTGGACGCGCCGCGAAGAAACGAGAGCAATTCAGCGGAAATATTCACGGCACAAGCGATCGGCACATTACAAGCGACAAACTCTGATTAAAGATATCGCTGCGGAAAAGTTCATTGCCTTTTTTATCGTAGGCAATCAGCTGATATTCGATCCACGCATCTCGAAACCAGTAGTATTTCCGGATGTTGACTGCGCTCACATCATACGAAAAAGTATTGTCTTCGTTCTTGTCCAATTGGAGCGAGCTCCACTCGCCCAGCAACATCGTATCCGATTTCTCGCGTGGGCGCATAAACAGCAAGAGATAATCGGTCGTCCTCGCGTCTTGCAGGGCGATATTAAACGTAACAATGCGCGGCGAACAAGGACCCGTGTTGTAATATAAGGTGTACGAGGACAATAAGATCATCAGAAAGCCAAGTTTAACGGGCGTTAAGGTCAACGGATCCAACGGAAAGAACATGGTCGGCGTTTCAGTCGGATCGTCGGGCGCGAGCGGCGTTCTCACAGGCGTGAAGGTTGTGCGAGTCGGAGTCGCCATAGCGAACAGATCGCGCGTGGGGATTAACGTCACTGTCGGCGGAGGCGTGAACGTTTCAGGCGGGAGCGAAGGCGTATGCGTAGCGACCAGATCGAGAAGCGGCGTTAACCCGGAGCATCCGCTCAAGAATACGGCGGCGATCAGCGCGGCTTGAATAAATTTCTTCATGGAATATCCTTTGCCAGCGCCGTCAGCGATTAATCGCGCGGCAACTGGTGAGCGAGATTTCATTTCGTGAAACAACCGAGCGCCCTAAAACTCTCAATCCAGCCGTCGAGCCGACAAACTGATACTGCAGCCAGGCGTCTTCATATTCTTCATAGTTAGCGATCTGATCCACGTAGAGCGTGTAGAAATACGTTCCAAGGTCGTTATCGTTCATCATGGCGCCCAATCCCCAATCGGAGCGACGCGCGCTATATTTATCTTGCAAACGAGCGTACAGAAGGACGTATTTTAATCCCGTAGTCGGAACGGCGTTCACGGTAAATTTAATCGAGCGGTCGCCGTCGCAGTTATAGCCCCAGATTAATTGATTGGTAGAAAGCCGCGTATAACCGAACAATTGCGGAGAAGGCGTAAATAATGTGATATCCACCGGCTCCAGCGTGATAGTTGGGCGGACTGACGGCGTGGCAGTGGGCGGCTTCGCGCTGGGAATTAAAGGCGCCGCTGTGCCCGCGTCTGTCGTCGGTTCTGCCGTATTAATTACAAATAGGTCGGGCGTAAACGTGGCAGGCAAGGCGAAGGGCGTCGAAGTGGACGCGGGCGCATTAGCCACAGCTGTCGGCGCTAACAGAGAGGATAGGTCGGGAAGCGCGCCGCACCCCGCCAGCAGAGCGACAATGATATTAATAATAACGAAGCGTTTCATGAATCACCTTTGTCAGCGTACGCGTTAGCGTTTTCCAGCGCGACTCTTACGACTCCCATTGCGGCTGCCAGTCAGGCTCGGCATCTGAGGTTACCTGCCGGATCTCCGCGCCGTCCGGACGCATGATAAATATATCAGCCTGATCGTTATTTCGCAACGAATTGAAGGCGATCCACTGACCGTCATAGGAATACGTTGCAGACGCGTTGTTGCCTCCGTTAGTCAATTGCGTTGCGGTTTGCGCGGCGACGTCAATACGGAAAATATTCTTGTCGCCCTCGGGTCCCGCATGGATCAGCAAGTACGCGCCGTCAGGCGACCAGTCCACGCTGCCGCCAATCCCAACCAAACCGCGCGTCAACTGCCGCACATTGGACGAATCCGCGTCCATCAGAAAAACTTCGTACGCGCCCGGTCGGTCTACCGCCATAACAAAGGCGATTGTCTTCCCATCCGGCGACCAATCGGCGGCGACGATGGAATTTAACCCCGCATAAAGCAGGTCTGGGTTGTCGCCGGTATTGTCTATCGTCCACAAAGAAGTCGGTCCTTCGCCGGCGCGATTGGCAAACAAGATACGCGTTCCATCCGGCGAAAAACTTGGCGAAATCACATTGCCGATAAAATTCGTCAGACGAAACAGCCGCGCTCCTTCAAAAATAAAGAGGAAAAGATCGAACGTACCCCCATTCTGGTTAGACGCATATACGATCGAGCCGCCGCGCGGTGAAAAGACCGGATAATAGTTATGCGCTTCGGTGTTTGTCAACTGCTGATAGCCCGATCCGTCGGCGTTAATCCAACATAATTGGTTAAAGTCGCCCCGCGTGCAGGTAAAGATAATGCGCCCGATATGCGGTTTGGTAGGGGCTGGCAGGGCGGTGCGCGTCGGCAACGGCGTGGGCAGTTTGCGCCCCGGCAAGTCAATGATCGAGTTATCCAGAGGATTCGTAGGAATGATCAGGCACAAAACAACTGTGAGCGCCAAAAGGATTAATCCGATCGGAAGCCGGGAGCGCGCCGCGCTTTTTCGTTGCGAGAAAATACGCCGTCGGGACATGATAGAATTTTACATTGTTTTGCAAAGCCCCCAGCCCTTTCCTCACAGGAAAGGAGATTCAAGTTCATCGAGAAAGCCTCATGCCATCCTATCCCGTAGCCCCTAAACGACCTCACGCCATCGCTCAACACGGCGAAACTCGCACCGACGATTACTTTTGGCTCCGCCAGCGCGAAGACCCCGAAACGCTGCAATTCCTCGCCGCACACATGGATCACCTTGAAAAGACGATGCGTCACACACAACCATTGCAAGACGCGCTCTTTGCCGAGATGAAGGAACGGATTCAGGAAACCGATTCGAGCGTTCCGGAGAAGCAAGGCGCGTATTGGCATTACGTCCGTACCGAAGCGGGCAAGCAATATCCCATCTACTGCCGCAAAAAAGAGTCGCTGGACAACCCGGAAGAAATTCTGCTCGACCAAAACGCGCTAGGCGAGGGAAAACTATTTTGCAGCGTTGGCGCGGTCAGCATCAGCCCGGATGGAAGCAAACTCGCTTACGCGCTTGACTTCGAGGGGAACGAAGCGTTCACTATTCACATCCGCGACCTGACCAGCGGCAAAGAATACCCTGAAACGATTCCGAATGTCTCCGGCAGCGCCTACGAATTGGGCGGCGTGGAATGGGCAAACGACAATCAGCATATTTTCTACGTCACGCTCGACGCCGCGTTGCGCCCGCATCAACTATTCTGTCACAAGGTCGGGACCGATCCCGCCGCTGACGCGCTGCTCTTCCATGAAACCGACGAGACTTTCTTTTTGTGGATTTATAAAACGCGCGACGAAAAATATCTGATGACCCAGCACGCCAACACAACGACGCGCGAAGCGCGCTTTCTTGACGCCGACCAACCCGCCAGCGAATTACGCGTCCTACAGCCGCGCATCACAGGCTTGGAATATTACGCCGCGCATCATCAAGGGAATTTCTTCATCTGCAATAACGACAACGCTAAAAACTTCAAGGTCAGCCTTGCGCCGGTCGAGAAGCCCGGCAAAGAGAACTGGGTAACGCTCATCCCCCATCGCGAAGATACGCTGGTCGAGGGCGTTTCCTCGTTCGCAAATCATATCGTCATCCATGAGCGGACAGGCGGCTTGCAACAGATTCGCATCTGCGCGCCGGACAATCTCAATGACGCTCGCTACGCGCAGTTCTCGGAAGCGGCATATTACATCGAACTGGAAAACAACTTTACTTTCGAGACGAATATCCTGCGCTTTCACTATTCATCGCTCATCACGCCGCTCTCGACCGTTGCGTATCACATGGACAGCGGCGCCTGGGAAATATTGAAAGAAGATCGCGTCTTGGGCGGCTATCGTAAAGAAGATTACGCGACCGAACGCATCTTCGCCATCGCCGCAGACGGAACGCAAATTCCCATCTCGATCGCTTACAAAAAGACGCTCCAACGAGACAACTCTAATCCCGCCTTATTACACGGTTACGGCGCGTACGGCGCAAACTTAGACGTCGCATTCTCGCCCAGCCGCATCAGCCTGCTTGAGCGCGGGTTTGTATTCGCTATCGCACATGTGCGCGGCGGTTCAGATCTAGGGCGCGCGTGGTATGAGCAAGGGAAAGTCTTGAATAAAAAGAACTCATTTACCGATTTCATCGCCAGCGCCGAGCGCCTGATCGAATTGGGATTCACGTCGAAAGAAAAACTGGCGATCTATGGCGTCTCCGCAGGCGGATTATTGGTTACAGCCAGCGCGAGCATGCGCCCCGATCTGTTCAAAACGGTCATCGCTAAAGTCCCGTTTGTAGACGTGGTCAACTCGATCAGCGATCCGACCATTCCGCTAACCACGCTTGAATACGACGAATGGGGCAATCCCGCCAAAAAACAACATTACGACTATATGATGTCCTATTCGCCCTACGACAACCTCCGCCGTGCGGCATATCCGCACTTCCTACTAACGGGCGGCTTTAACGATCCGCGCGTAGGATATTGGGAGCCTGCCAAGTTCGCGGCAAAACTAGGCGAACTCAAAACAGACGACAACCTGCTTTTGCTTAAAACTAATTTCCACGCGGGGCACGCCGGCTCTTCAGGACGCTACGACTTCATGAAAGAAACCGCCTTTGAATACGCCTTTTTGATTGACACACTGCAAGCGCAATGAATCTCAATGAATCAAAAAACGGCGCCGCTATGCGCCGTTTTTTGATTCCAACTTCCCACGCTATGCGGGCTGCGCCTGTTGCTGCTTTACAATTTCTTCCATTTGCGCGGTCGTGACCGATTTCGGTCGTTCGATCGGCTGTCCTAACGCGCGCGCCCAAATATAGTTAGCGGTTACGCCAAGGGCGCGCCCTACGCCGAACAACACGGTGTAAATTTCAAATTCGCGCACGCCGTAGAAGTATTGCAACGTGCCGCTGATCGCATCCACGTTGGGCGCGGGGCTCTTGGCTTTACCCTGCTCCTTCAGCACGGTCGGCACGACCTCCAGCGCCATCTCAGCCAGCCGAAGCAGGTCGAAGTCTGGGAAGCGCGCTTTAGCGAATTCTAACTGTGCGGTAAAGCGCGGATCAATCACCCGTAAAACGCCGTGCCCATAACCGGGAACGACCCGTCCCGAGTTGAGATGGTCCCATGTGTATTTGTACAATTCATCGCGCGTCGGTAGACCGTCAAATTGCTTACGAGCATTCAACAGCCAGCCAAGGCTCTCCTGATTCGCCAACCCGTGCAACGGACCCGCCAGCGCATTGAGACAAGCGGAGAAAGAATAGTATGCGTCTGAAAGCGTGGAACCTGCCAGATGCATAGCGTGCGCCGAGGCGTTGCCCGATTCGTGGTCGGAATGGATGATGAAGTACAAGCGCGCCAGTTCAGCGTATCCTTTTTTATCGTCCACTTTCATCATGCGCGCAAAGTTCGCGCCGTAATCCAATTTGGGGTTGTATTTGAGCTTCTTCGTTTCGCCGAAGTATTTCAGCCGATAGATATACGCGGCGATCAACGGCAGGCGCGCCGTAAGGTTAAGGCTGTCTTCCAGAGCGGCTTCCCAGTATGCGTCTTTCTTCATTTCATGATATTTTTTCGCAAAGACTGATTCGTTCTGCATTGCCAAAACCGCTTGCGAAAAAAGCGTCATGGGGTGCGCATCCTTCGGCATGGCGCGCAACACTTTCATTACGTGATCGGGCAATTCGGCGCGTTTCGCCCATTCGGCTTCCACCTCCAACGCCTGTTCTTTCGTAGGCGTCTCGCCTATGACCAACAGATAGTATAAGCCGCCCACCAACGGCGTTTTACTGCCGCGCGCTTTCGGCAACGCTTTCAAGGTTTCGTTCACCGTCAAGCCGCGCAGACGAATGCCCTCGCCGGGATCTACGGATGAAATATCCGTCCACAACGATTTAATATCGCGCATACCTCCTATGATCTCGCCGACCTTGACCGTATCTATCGCAGCGTCGGCATGTTCTTTCGCAAGCGTGTGAACGCGCGCACGCCAGTCTGGCAATTGCGCCTCAATCTTCTCATGTAAAATCATCGTATAACTCCTTATAGTTTTGGAGATAAGTCTGCGCGTTTACCCTAATCCCACCAAGTTCTTTAGCGCGTCGTGTGTTTCTCTCACCGCCGCAGCGGATTTCTGAAGCATCGCTTTTTCATCGTCGTTGAGCGAATATTCGACAATGCGTTCCATACCGCCGCGTCCCAATTGAACCGGCACGCCGAAGTACATATCGTTCAAGCCATACTCGCCGGTCACATACGCCGACGCAGGGACGATCAAATGTTTATCTTTAAGGATCGCTTCTGTCATCTGTGCCAACGCGGCAGAGGGCGCATAGAACGCGGAACCGGTCTTCAGCAAGTTGATCACTTCGCCGCCGCCTTTGCGCGTCCGTTCGACGATAGCGTGCAATCTATCCGCCGCTATATATTCGTCGAGCGGCACGCCTGCAATATTCGAATGGCGTGTAAGCGGAACCATCTCGTCGCCATGACCGCCTAACACATAACAATTGATGTTCTCCACGCTCACGCTAGTTTCCATGGCGATAAACGCGCGCATCCGCGCCGAATCTAATACGCCCGCCTGCCCGATCACGCGTTCGCGCGGCAAGCCGGTCTTCTTCATGGCGAGATACGCCATGGTGTCGAGAGGGTTGGTGAGAATAATAAAAATGGCGTCCGGCGAATGCTTGAGCGCCTCCAGCGCCGCGTTGCCAACGATCTCTGCGTTAGTCTTTAACAGGTCGTCGCGGCTCATGCCGGGTTTGCGGGCGATTCCCGCCGTGATAATCACCACGTCCGAATTCTTTGTCGCAGCGTAATCGTTCGAGCCGACGATGGAAACATCTTTACCGATGATCGGCATCGCTTCCAGCATATCTAACGCCTTGCCCTGCGGCATCCCTTCCACTACGTCAACCAGCGCCACATCGGCAAATTCGCGTTCCGCCAGCCAATGCGCGGCGGTCGAGCCTGTCATGCCAGCCCCAATGATCGAGACTTTATTCATACATCCTCCAAATTATTTTATCGAAGCAATTCTATCCGAAAATAAAAGAATGTAAAACACAAAAACCAATCCTGATCGGAAAAAAGAAACAGGACTTCCTTTTCGGAAGTCCTGTGCGCTTCGTCCTTAACTTGATTTCGATTCAGCCGCCTCAAGGAAACGCGTCGCCTGAATCGCCGCCGCCGCACCCATCCCCGCCGATGTCACCACCTGTCTGAAGTGCGGATCCGCCGCCTCGCCCGCCGCAAATACGCCGGGCACGTTGGTTTCCATCTTGTCGTTCACCTTGATATAGCCCAAGTCGTCCATATCCAACTGTCCCGCAAACATCTGCGTATTCGGCGTGTGACCGATGAAGATGAATACTCCGTCGGTTTCTAGGGCAGTCTCGTCGTTCGTTTTCACGTTCTTGAGTTTCAACGTTTTTACTTTATCCGAGCCGACAATCTCAGTCACGATCGTGTCCAGTATAAAATTAACTTTAGGATGCTGTCTCGCGCGATCTTGCAAGATCGCGCTGGCGCGGAATTCTTCGCGCCGGTGGATAATCGTCACAGATGAAGCGTAGCGCGTGATGAATAAACCTTCTTCCAGCGCGCTGTCGCCGCCGCCGACGATAACAACTTTTTTATCTTTGAAGAACCAGCCATCGCAAGTGGCGCAATATGACACGCCGCGCCCGGTCAATTCTTCTTCACCGGGGATTTCCAGATGATTCGGGCTGGCTCCCGTGCCAACGATCAACGTATCGGCAAGATAATTGCCGCTGTCCGCTTCGACTTTAAACGGGCGGCTGGATAAATCCACTTTATTGGCTGAGGCAAACTCGGTTATCGCGCCGAAATGTTCCGCATGTTTCTGGAACAACTCACCCAGCTGCACGCCGCCGACGCCTTCCGGGAAGCCGGGATAGTTTTCGATAGTGTACGTCAGCGCAGCTTGACCGCCCAACTGCAATCCGGTCAACACTACCGGCTGAAGTTCCGCCCGCGCGGCGTACAACGCAGCGGAATACCCCGTGGGACCCGAACCCAAAATCAACACTCTTACCGCTTTTGCATTTTCGTTTGACGACATAATCTCTCACATTCCCGTTTATTTTCTTGATTATCAAGACGCTCTACGACGCGCGTTCTTTACCCGCGCCTCATCGCATCATCGTTGGAAGTTAATCAGGATTTCAATCTAACCTCCATTCGCCGTTCTATATCCGCTCGATATGCGCGCCTAACGCGCGCAGTTTGCCATCCACGTTTTCATAGCCGCGTTCGATCTGGCTGACATTGCGAATCGTAGATTGTCCTTTCGCGGCGAGCGCGGCGAGCAAAATCGCCATTCCCGCGCGAATATCGGGGCTTTCAAGATTTTCACCGTACAGCTGATTCGGTCCCTGAATCAAGCAGCGATACGGATCGCATAGAATAATCTTTGCGCCCATCCCAACCAACTTATCCGTGAAATACATACGTCCCGAAAACATCCAATCATGGAACAGGATCGAACCGCTCGCTTGCGTCGCCACTGTGATCGCAATGCTGATCAGGTCGGTCGGAAAGGCGGGCCACACGTTGGTCTTAACCTCCGGAATTGCGCCGTCTAAATCGGGCGCGACGGTTAATTCTTGATTCTCAGGCACGATCAGATCATCGCCTTCCACCTGCCAGCGCACGCCCATGCGATTGAAGACATGCGCAATCATTTTGAGATCGCCCACGCCGGCATTTTTTACGCGCACGCTGCCGCGTGTCACTGCCGCCGCACCCACGAAACTAATCACCTCGAGATAATCCGGTCCGATACGATGCTCGCCGCCATGAAGTTCTCGCACACCGCGAATGCGCAGCGTGTTCGACCCAACTTCTTCGATCTGCGCGCCAAGCGCATTCAAAAAGCGACACAACTCCTGCACGTGCGGTTCGGACGCGGCATTGTGAATGACGGTCTCGCCTTTCGCCAGCACGGCTCCCATGATCGCGTTCTCTGTCGCGGTGACGCTGGCTTCGTCCATGAGAATGTTCGCACCGCGTAAGCCTTTTGAGCGGAACGCAAAACCGCGATCGTATTGAATATCCACGCCAAGGGCGCGCAACGCTAAAATGTGCGTATCTAGACGGCGGCGTCCAATCACATCGCCGCCGGGCGTGGGCAGTTTAAACTCGCCCACTCGCGCGGAAAGAGGTCCCGCCACAAGGATCGAAGCGCGGATCTGGCGACAGAGGTCGGCATCAAAATCGCTCGGTTTGAGGTCTCGCGCTGCGATGCGCCATGAAGAGTCATCCAAATCTTCCACGCGCGCGCCGGCGCTTTCGAGCAGAGATCTCATCACACGCACGTCCTGAATTTGCGGGACGTTTCGCAGCGTTACCGCTTTATCGGTCAACAGGCACGCCGCCAACAAGGGCAGCGCGGCGTTCTTATTTCCGGCGGGCGTCACTTCTCCTTTAAGCGGAATGCCGCCTTCGATCACAAATTTCGTCATATACGCCTCCTCGATACGGATTGAGATTGTACGGTAGATTGCGCCCCTTCGCAAGATAAGCGCGGGCGTCCTTGCGTTCTCGTTAATCGCGCATCAAGCAAATGAGATTCGGCTATAATTCGGCGCATGACCTTAACGCTTCTCATTCCGCTCGCGCTTGGCTGGGCAGGCGGACTCCTTGTTAATTATCTCTCCGATGTGCTGCCTCATACGCGACGTTTCAGTCAGCCCGCCTGCTCTCACTGCGGCGCAAAAATCGCATGGAGCGATTATGCGCTGTTACGCGCCTGTCGCTCGTGCGGAGTCGTGCGCAGTCTACGGACGTGGATCACGCAGATCGCAATGAGCGTCTCTTTCGTCTATTTTTGGATCTATACGCCCAAAGCGCTGGGGCTTCCACTCAGCCTGATCACGCTGATCTATTTCGCGCTGATCGTTGTCATTGACCTCGAACATCGCTTGATCCTTTTTCCCACCAGTGTATTTGGCGCAGCGCTGGGCGTAATCGTTGGGACGCGCATCTATTATTCCGCCAAAGGGTTATCCTTCGGCGCGGCATTGGGGGCGTCTCTACTCGGCGGAGCGATCGGATTCGGCTTGATGTATCTGGTCTATCAACTCGGCGCACTGCTCGCGCATTACCGCGCCCGCAAAATGCAAGCCGCAGGGCAAGCCGATGACGGCGAAGAAGCCTTCGGCGGCGGCGATGTATACTTAGGCGGCGTGCTCGGCTTGATGCTTGGCTGGCAATATATTCTTTCCGGGTTGCTCTACGGCATATTGCTCGGCGGGCTGGCGAGTTTTGCCCTACTCATCGCCGCCCTCATTCAACGAAAATACTCCAATCAATTGTTGATGATCTTTATTCCCTACGGACCGTACCTGATCGCAGGCGCTTTCTACATGCTCTTCTTAGGATGATCGGACAAATTCGCCGATATCACACGGAATTTCGAACGCCAAACGCCTTTAAACGCGGCTCCGCCTTAACAATTATGTAATCATTGCAATTATTCCACGCGCTTACATTTCAATCCCCCCAAGAGTATAATTCGCTTAATTAATGATGCGTGCCGTTCTGCATGGGCAGTCGAGCCTATGGAACGTCTCGCGCAAGAAAAATACGATCGTATGATGAGAACGCTTCAAAGACAATTTTCGCGTCTGTTCAAATCATCCGCTCCCAGAACGCCGCACAAGAGAAAGGCGCAAAGTCTGGTTGAATTTGCCATTACTTTGCCGATTCTGCTCTTGTTCCTTTCGGGAGTGGTTGAGTTCGGTTTCGCGTTAAACTATTACCTCTCGTTGCTCGACGCTACGCGCGAATCGGCGCGCTTCTTTAGCAATGGCTCCCCATTCAAAGATGACAATAGCGACGACATGGATTTCTACTCCGCCGCCGCCGCAATGACAAGAGCCGCTCTTGATCCGTTCGTCGTCGATTCCTCATATGTCGGGCGGCGCATCCCGCTTGACCCGAATACAGACGACATTGTCATAACCGTTTATTCCAGAAGCAGCGGCGCAGCCGTCGCTCATCCCAGCGGGGGCGTATACCGTATGTACGGCCATGCGACCTCTCTATTTACGCCTGCAAGAATTCAAGCCGCGTTTGGCGAAGACTCGCCGAACGCAGGCATTCTCGTGGTCGAAGTCCACTATAATTATCATCAAGTCATGAAATTGCCTTGGCTCGCGCCTTTCCTGCCAGACCCTCTCATGTTGCGAGCCTATACCATTATGCCGCTGTCAGCGGCGGAACCTGTAGTGACACCTACGCCATGAAACCACCTTTTGCCAAACTTCGCGCGTCCGATCGCGGACAAGCCATCCTGGTCATCGCTGCCGCTATGGTCGGCCTTGCCGCTTTCGTGGGCATGATGACTGACGGCGGGATTTTATTCATCCAATATGGGCGTTTGAAACGCGGCATTGACGCCGCCTCGATCGCCGCCGCCCAGCAATTTCGTCAAGGTTTTCAAGGCTCCGACCTCGCCGCTGCCGCGCAGAATTTTCTGCGTTTGAACGAAGCCGAAGCGGATCACATCACTGTCTATCGTTGCAAAGCAGACAACCCCACCGCCGACGACGGGACAGAACACGATGTTCGTCTCTGCCCTCAAAACGTAAACGACCCACAACGCAAACTGGTGCGCGTCACAGCGGAGAAATGGGTAAATTTCAATTTCTTGCGTTTAGTCGGCTGGAATGGGACCACCATCCGCGCCGACTCGGTCGGCGAAGCCGCTTCGATTGACCTTGTGCTGGTCATTGACACGTCATCTTCCATGTCTTATGAAACCGGCGGAGAACCTGACGATCCAGATAGCCCGCTGGACGACCCTCGAAACTGTAATTTCTCTACGACCGATCCCTGTCAGCCGCTGGCAAAAGTGAAAGAGGTAGCGGAGCAATTTGTTGACGAGATGATATTTTTCCCCTACGACCGCGTCGCAATTGTCGCATTAACGGGTCAGGCTGATGTTGCGGTGTACGATCCTTCTTTCCCTAGCCAGAAAGCCGAAGTCACCCGCGACCATGTTACAGTATTATCTCTCTCCGATGATAAAACGCAGGTCACAAACGCTATTAGGAGCTTAAAAGTATTTCAGCCGCCTAAGTGCGACACCAACCCGGAATCTGGTCCCTGCTTATACTACGAGGGCGGCGTTTTCGACGGTCTAGATTGTCCCGCTTTTGTTAACACAGGCAACCCGTCTTCTTGCAACTCCTCCAACATCGGCGGCGCATTATTCCGCGCCGGGGGTGAGTTTACGCGCCCTCCCTCGCGCACCGACTCATTCTGGGTCACTATTCTGTTAGCGGGCGGTCCCGCTAATGCTACAGATCGTCCAGAAAACGAGCCGGGGAAAACACTTCTCCCTCATGGTTTCTGTCCGCCAGCCACTTGGAGCACAATTACCTGCCGCGACGGCTCCGTCTCCACAAGACACAAAAACACAAACTCGGCATACGACGCTGACGACTACGCCCGCGACCAAGCCGACTTTATAGCGAATCCCGTCACCGGGCAAGGCATCACCATCTTCACGATCGGTCTGGGAGAACTCGTACGCAACGCATGGACGGGAGATGCAAACGCAGGCGAAGCGTTATTACAATATATTGCGGAAGATGCCGGCGACGGTTCAGGCTACACCGCCAACCACGGTTTCTATAGGTTTTCGCCCAACGCTAACGGGCTTGCCGAAATTTTCAAAAGCATCGCAGATAACATTTTTACTCGCATCGCACAATAGCGTTTGCCGGGCGCCGACGATGAAATTCCGCCCGGATTTTGATACAATCGAAGGTAAGTTATTATGACAATATTACGCCTCATCCCGCCACGTCGCACACAACAGCGCGCTAAAGCGCAAGCCATTGTGGAGTTTGCCATTGTCTTGCCTATCCTGTTGCTGGTTCTGGTCGGCATCATGGAAGTTTCGCGGCTGATGTTCGCATGGATCGTCATCGAGAACTCAACGCGCTTCGGCGTTCGTTATGCTACCGCCGGCTCGTTTAATCCAGCCTACTGCGCCGGCTATTCCGGCGGGGAATGCAAGACTGACGCACAAAAAGACGCCGCCCGCATTCCCTCGATCAAAGATGAAACGCAGAGAATCGTCATCGGATTCTTCCTGCGGAACACGCGCACTGAAAGCGTCACAAAAGCGGATAAACGTTATTTTAATATTACCGTCTGCTCCGCCGAAGACGGGCGCGTTTTCACGCCGCCGGTCAACAATAAGCCGGTCTACGCTAGCTGTTTGCTAGGCGGAAGCCCAAGCGAACATCCGGGGTCGTCGGGTCAGCGTGTAGTAGTCGCCGCAGATTACAACTTCACGTTCATCGTGTTGTCCGCTTTCGGCATCCAGCCGGAGATGATCCACCTTGCTTCGTATCGCGAAGGCATCGTAGAGAACTTCCGCGCTGTGCGCGCCATCAACACGCCGCTGAGCATGGCCATTCCAACCGTTCCCACCAACACGCCTCCGCCTACAGAAACGTTTACGCCGTCAATGACGCCTACAGAGACGTTCACGCCTACAACGACGTATACGCCTACCCCCACTCCCACGCCCGATTGCCGAGAATATACCGCAGGCTCATTCTCACAAAGAACATATAGCAGCAACGGCTCGAAGCCGCGCGTGAGGATTCAGATCAGAAACCAGAGCGGCACAAATACCGCTATTCAGAGCCTAATCTTCATTTGGGACGCCTACGACGTGTCCAACCCCGGTCAAACGCTCTACCGGATTCGTTTTGACGGCGACACCCTTGAAAACGTAAATGATTCGGATTCCCCTTCACAGTGGGATTCGGGTCCTACAAACGACTCGCGTTTAAACGCCGGGCAATCGAAAAACCTCGATTTCGACTACCGCTACTCTGACTCGCGTTGGTCGGGAATTGTGCCAGCCAATTCATTCGGTCTCACCGTGGTCCTTGATAACGGTTGCGTGATTAGCGTAACCCCGCAAGCCACACCGACGCCGTCGAACACGCCAATACCGACTGCGACCGTGCCTTCTTCTACGCCGTCGCCCACCTTTACGCCGTCGCTCACCTTTACGCCGTCGCTCACTTTTACGCCGTCGCTTACCTTTACGCCGTCGCTTACCTTTACGCCGTCGCTCACGCCGAGGCCGACGAATACAGCCCCAACACCGACGCGCACATACACGCCGAGGCCGACAAATACGGTCCCAACGCCGACGCGCACGAGCACATACACGCCGAGGCCGCCGACAAATACACCTAAGCCGACGAACACATACACGCCGAAGCCGCCGACAAATACGCCCAAGCCGACGAACACATACACGCCGAGGCCGCCGACAAATACGCCCAAGCCGCCGGCGACAAATACGCCGGTACCGACGCCGACTAGAGGCAGAATTGACGGCTAACGAATCGTTCAAAACAACCTAGAACAAAACCCGCTGACGTACAACCGCTCAGCGGGTTTTGTTTTGCGATATAATCCCGCCGCTTGATGCTCTTTTCCTTATCTTCACTTTTCATCTGATTGCTCCGGAGGACCCCTATGTGTGGAATCGTCGGATACATCGGCGCGCGCGACGCGACGCCGATCATCCTCAATGGCTTGAAACGACTCGAATACCGCGGGTACGATTCGGCTGGAGTCGCTGTCATCAACGGCGACCAGCTCGAAGTCCGAAAAGACGCGGGCAAGTTATCCCAATTAATTGATCTCGTCGAGAAATCTCCCATCGCGGGCGCGCCAGGGATCGGTCACACGCGCTGGGCGACTCACGGCGCGCCGAACGCGCGGAATGCGCACCCGCATCTCGGGCAGACGAAGCGCGTCGTTGTCGTGCAGAACGGCATCGTCGAAAATTTTCTCGAACTCAAAGACGAACTGACCGCCGAGGGCGTGGAATTTCAATCGGAGACCGACACCGAGACCATCGTGCATCTCGTGGAGCATTATCTCGCGACGGGAATTGGATTGGTGGAAGCCGCGCGGAAAACGTTCAATCAAATTCGCGGCGCGAACGTGGTGGTGCTGATCTCTGCCGACGAACCCGACAAGATCGTGACGGCGCGGATCGGCAACGCGGGCGGCGTGGTGATCGGCATGGGTGACGGCGAAAATTTTATTGCCAGCGACACGCCCGCGATCATGGATCACACGCGCAACGTGATCTTTTTAGAGTCGCGGCAAATGGCTGTGGTGACGCGCGACACAGTGACTGTCGAAATGATTGACGGCGCAAAAGTAAAACCGCAAGTCCATAACGTGTCGTGGGATCCCGTTGCGGCGGAGAAGGGCGAATATCGTCACTTCATGCAGAAGGAAATCCACGAGCAAGTCCGCGCGCTGACCGACACACTCGCGGGTCGCGTGGACTTTGCCAACGGGAAAATCCGCTTGCCCGATCTAAAGTTGACCGAAGAACTTGCGAAACGAATCGAAAAGATTTACATCACCGCGTGCGGAACTGCCGCGTATGCAGGCTTGGTCGGCAAATATCTCATCGAAAAAATTGCGCGTGTGCCTGTGGAAGTTGTCATCGCATCGGAGTTTCGATACAGCGACCCGATCTTGGATGACAAAACAGTCGTTCTTGCCATCTCGCAATCGGGCGAAACAGCAGACACGCTCGCCGCGATGGAAGAGGGACGCCGCAAAGGCGCGGTGATCTGGAGCATCGTCAACGCCATCGGCTCGCAAGCCATGCGCGTGTCTGATGGATTCATCTCGATGCAAACGGGACCCGAGATCGGCGTCGCTTCGACGAAAGCCTTCACCGCCCCTCTCGTTGACCAGTACATGCTGGCGATTCTGCTCGCAGACTTGCGCGGCACGATCAACGAAAAGCAACGCAAAGAACTTGTGGCAGACCTGCGGCTCGTTCCCGATCTCGTCAGCCGCGCGCTCGACCGCGAAAGCGAAGTGGAGAAGGTCGCGCAAACGCTGAAAGACATCCGCGATTGTTTGTACCTCGGTCGCGGAATCAACATGCCCATCGCGTACGAAGGCGCGTTGAAGTTGAAAGAGATTTCCTACATCCATGCGGAGGGTTATCCCGCGGGTGAGATGAAACACGGTCCCATCGCGTTGATTGACGAACACATGCCCGTGTTATGCCTCGCGCCGAAGGATCCGTGGCATGAAAAGATGATCTCGCAGATTCAGCAGGCAAAAGCGCGCGGCGGGACGGTCATCGCGATCGCCACCGACGGCGATGAATTGATCCATGGAATGGCGGATCATATCCTCTGGGTTCCCGAATCGCCGTGGATGCTCTCCCCCATCGTGACGGTGATACCCCTGCAATTGCTCGCGTATCACATCGCCGCCCTGCGCGGACTGGACGTTGACCAGCCGCGAAACCTAGCAAAGAGCGTGACGGTGGAATAAAAACAACCCGTCATTGCGAGCGAAGCGAAGCAATCTCCAACACTTTGATGAAGATTGCTTCGTCAGCCCTTCGGGCTTCCTCGCAATGACGTGACAATTCATATATGGAGAAACCATGCGCCCCGATTGGGACTCGTACTTCATGAAGATCGCCTACGCCGTTTCAGAACGCAGCACCTGTGACCGCGCCTTCGTCGGCTGTGTGCTGGTGTCAGACAAACGCATCCTCACCACGGGCTTCAACGGCTCGCCCAAAGGACAAGGTCACTGCGACGAGATCGGTCACCTCATGGTAGACGGGCATTGCGTCCGCACGATCCACGCGGAGACGAACGCCATCATTCAAGCCGCGTTGCACGGAGTCTCCACCAAAGGCGCGACGTGTTACGTGACTCACCTTCCGTGCATCAACTGCACGAAAGCGCTCATCAATGCAGGCATTGCGCGCATCGTCTACAGCATGTCCTATCGAACCGACGACAATGCCATGAACTTCCTCAACGCGGCAAAAATTGAAGTGGTGCAGAAAGAATTCAACGCTGATTAAAAAGTGACTGTCACCTTGCAGGCGACAGTCACTTCGTTTACTCGCGCATGTTACGCAGTTTAGCCTCGGCGATGAACCGTCCACGAATAAAGCCACGAATTCGCGAATATCAGCGCGCCAATTCGTTTATTCGTGCGCATTCGTGGACGGTAACCTCTCTCGAGAAATAACATCCATCAAGCAGAACTGATCTTGCGTATGGCGATCTACTCGCTCGGAATCATCAACCACAATAGCAGATAAAGCGCCACGCCGGGCACTCCGCCAGGGACGAAGGCGATCAGCATCCCCAGTCGGAACCAGAACGAACTGATCCCGAAGAATTCTGCCAGTCCGCCGCATACTCCCGCCAACATTCGGTTGCTCCGCGAACGTCGCAGGGCTTTCTTTTGATTTGCGATCATTTTTTCTCCTTTTATTTATTCTTGAGGCATGTCATTCTGATCCCTTCGACAGGCTCAGGACAAACTCCGCGAAGAATCTCCGAGACTATCCATGCGACTCTTCGCTATCGCTCACACCGACCCGATGCTCTTTGTGAGGGCGACAGGTCGAAAGCGTTAACTTTGCACATCCACTACTACGCAAGGTATAATCGAAAGTAGCAAGCCAAACTACCCCTGAGGTATAAAACAACCATGAGAGCATGATCTACTCCTCCACCCCCAGTTCCAAAGCAAAGCAAGCCGTTGCCGACGTTTCGCATACCCCCTTCTGGCTCGACGACCCAGCCAAACCCAACCCCGAACCGCCTCTAACTCAAAATATTTCCACCGACCTGCTCATCATCGGCGCAGGCTATACAGGCTTGTGGACCGCCCTGCTCGCCAAGGAAGAAAACCCGAATCGCGATGTTATCATCGTCGAAGCGGGCGAAGCCGCCATCGGCGCGAGCGGACGCAACGGCGGATTCATGGACGCCTCCATCACGCACGGATTTCTAAATGGGCAGGCGCGCTGGCCCCATGAGATTAAAACGCTGCACGCGCTCGGCGTGAAAAACCTTGCAGAGATCGAAACCACGCTCGCGCGCTATAACATCGAATGCGACCGCCAGCGCACGGGCGACATAGACCTCGCGACTGAAGCGCACATGCTCGAAGATTTTCACAAAACCATCGCACTGGCGCAGCAATACGGAATCGAATTCCAATTCCTTGATCGCGATCAACTTCAAAGCATCGTCAAATCTCCGCTCTTTCTCGGCGGGATAAAAAGCGCCGAGGCTGCCATTGTCAACCCCGCGCAGCTTGCCTGGGGACTTCGTAAAGCCTGTTTAGATCTCGGCGTGCGTTTGTACGAGCAGACGCCCGTCACAAAACTGATCGAAGAAAATGATAAGGTTGTCGCGCACACACCTCACGCGAAAGTTCGCGCAAACAAAGTCGCGCTTGCCACCAACGCCTTTCCTCCGCTCCTCAAGCGCATTTCGCATTACGTCATCCCCGTATACGATTATGTCCTCACGACCGAGCCGCTCACTGTCGCGCAGTGCGATTCCATCGGTTGGCATGGGCGCGAAGGACTCAGCGACGCCAGCAATCAATTTCACTACTTCCGTACGACTGCCGACGGTCGCATCCTCTGGGGCGGATTCGACGCCATTTATCATTGGAACAATGGATTCGGATCGCATCTGGAAAATAGACCTGCGTCTTTCGCCCTGTTAGCGGATCACTTCTTCCAAGCTTTTCCCGCCCTCGAAGGGCTGCGCTTCACTCATGCTTGGGGCGGCGCGATTGACACCTGCTCGCGCTTCAGCCCATTTTGGGGCAGCGCGCATCGCGGCAAAACCGCCTACGCAATGGGTTATACGGGTCTTGGCGTCGGCGCAACGCGTTTCGGCGCGCAAGTGATTCTCGACATTCTCGACAACAGAAAAACCGAACGGACTGAACTCGAGATGGTTCGCACAAAGCCGCTGCCTTTCCCGCCAGAGCCGCTGCGCTCCATCGGCATCAACCTCTCGCGCTGGTCGCTGGCGCGCGCCGATAATCACGGTGGGGAAGAAAACCTATGGCTCAAATTGATGGATCGCATGGGCTTGGGATTCGACAGTTAATCAGCGGCGCGGTGCGAGAAATCTTCTTTTAAAATCGTCTCCAGCGTCTCCAGCAAAAACTCCGCATTCGATTCGTTGAACGGCATTGGCGGGCGAATTTTCACCACATTGTGATACGGTCCATCCGTGCCGAGCAAAATGCCGCAGTCGCGCATTCGATTGGCGATGAAAGCCGCTTCAGACGCGGCGGGCGTCAGAACGGAACGATCGGAGACGAGTTCAAGTCCGAGGAAGAGTCCCGCGCCGCGCGCGTCCGCAACCATATCATATTTTCCAACAAAGGATTTCAGCCCTTCTAATAGCCGCCCGCCAACGCGAAAAGCGTTTTGTTGCAAGCGTTCATCCCGCAATACATCTAACACCGCCAAACCGACCGCGCATGAAACAGGGTTACCGCCGAACGTGTTGAAGTATTCCATACCGTTATCGAACGCTGCGGCAATGTCGCGCCGCGCAATCACTGCCGCTAACGGATGCCCATTACCGACCGGCTTACCGATTACTACGATATCGGGCGTAACATTTTGCATTTCAAAACCCCACATGTGCGAGCCGACGCGTCCCAACCCCGTTTGCACTTCGTCGGCAATACACACACCGCCTGCCGCGCGGACGTAACGATATACATCCGCTAGATAGCCCGCGGGAAAAACGATCTGCCCGCCTACGCTCGGCAACGACTCGGCGATATAGCCGGCGAGTCCTCGTCCGCGCGCGCGCAACGATTCGATCGCGCGCTGTACATAGAGCGCATATTTCGCGCCCGCTTGCGGATCGTCCGCTTTGAACTCGCCGCGAAACACATCAGGAATCGGAACGGTATGCGTCCACTCCGGCGCGCCTTCGCCGCCGGGACCGTCGTGCTTATATGGGCTGATGTCAATCAGCGAGGTAGTATTGCCGTGATACGCCGCTTCCAGAACGATCATATCTTTCTGTTTGGCGTAGGCGCGCGCAAGCCGCAATGCTAATTCGTTGGCTTCGCTGGCAGAATTTGTAAAGTAACAGACCTCCAGCGTGTCGGGCAACAACGCAGTCAAACGTTCGGCGTATTTGTTAATATTATCGTGCAGATAGCGCGTATTCGTGTTCAACACGCCGCTCTGCCTCTGCAGCGCTTCAACCATGCGCGGGTGACAATGTCCAACATGCGCGACGTTGTTATACGCGTCGAGATATTTCCGTCCCTGCTCATCGAATAAATACTGCATCCATCCGCGCACAACCTTGACCGGCGAGCGATACGCAACGCTCAGATTCCCCCCCAGTCTTCGACGACGATTCGCGAACGTTTTATCTTTGCTCGGCGCATGCTTGGGGAAAATCCTTTCAGGAATGTTCAGAATTAGATTCGGGTCGGGGCATAACCCCAGCCATACATCGCGTTGACTGGGCGGCGCCGCGCGCGGAAAATCAACGCCCAGATCCAGATCATCCAATAGAATCTGAACGTGCACCTGCGGCGTTCGACCTCCATTCTCCACAGAGGAGCCAATCGCGGCGAATCTTTGTCCTTTTCTGATCCGCTGTCCGAGCTTAAGCTTTTTGAACGATGCCTTATCAAGACGGCTATAAAGGGTAAAGAATTTCAGCCGTTTTTTTCCACTCGCCGCGATTTCATGCTCCAGAACAACCGTCGGGGTACTATCGGCGGTCTTCGTCAGCGCCGCCACTTTCCCTGCAAGCGGCGCGCGGACGGGCGCGCCCGCTTTCGCAAACAGATCCACGCCAAGATGAATTGTGCAGGCTTCTTCCATAGACGGCACATACACATAACGCGCCTCGTTATATTGACCGATGCCAACCTGCGCGCCCGACTCTTCTAACAATACGTTCAAACGTCTCGTCAATTGCGGTTCTACATTGTCGCGTGGATCGCCGCGCCAAATAGGACTGCCAACGCTCAGATCAAAAACCGCTGCTTTTTCGCGCCGCAAATCAACCGATAGAATTGACGCGAATGATGCCACGTTCCCTTTCAGCCATTTCACGACCTGCGACGACGTTGCCGAAGGAGGAAGCCCGCATGCTTCGCGAAGCGCCGCCTCCGCAAAACGCGGATGAATCGCCAGCAGTTTCGGCAACGTCGCGCGTATCGCTTTCTGGCTGACGTTCAGATACGCGTTAGCGGGCTGAGAGCGTCGTTGTTCGGCGGCAATGCACACGCTCATACACAGCCGCAATGTTGCCAACCCCCACAACGCCGCTATCTCATCTTCGCGCAACGGAAAAGACGCGTGATACCCCTTCGTTATATTCGCCGCCGTCTCCAGCGGATTCGGCTTATTCAGAATCGCATACGCGATCGCAACCGCCAGATCGCTTACGGTATAACTATGCGTCATGTCGCCCAAGTCAATGAAGCCCGTCACCGTTTGATCGCTGGAATAAATATCCGCTCCGCCGCCGACCAAAATATTGTTGTCGTTGGCATCGTTATACACAACGCTCGTCCGTAAGTGCGATAACAGCGGCGAGGTATGTTTTTCAAAATTCGCGGTCAGTTGTGAAACCATACGGCGCAACGTTGCATCGCGCAACAGATTACAATTCGCACGGATAACTTCCAATCCGTGCGCCAAATCCCAATGAAAACGACGATGAAGAGCAGGCGTATCGAAACGTTGCAGGATTCCGTCCAACCGACCTAACTTATCGCCCAAATCGTACAACAGTTCGGATGAATGCCGTTTCACACCCCCCATCGGCGTTCCGTTAAGATACGCGATCAAACGGATGAAATGCTTTTCGCCGTTAGAGTGCGCCTCTTCAATTTCCTCTCCGCGCGTCGATCGGATGGCTTGCGGCAACAACCCCAAGCCAGCGGCGCGAGTCATTGCCTCATTTTGCGCAACAAGCAAAGCGCGCTCTTCCATTGCGTTGGCGATCTTTAGCACATACTTCGCCTCGCCCGCGTCCAACAAAAAATTCTGATCGCGCTCGCTAGGCAACGGTCGCAAAGTTCCTCGCACACCATACAGGCGTTCGGCTAAGTTCGCGGCTTCTTCCAGCGTCAACGTTGGGGCGTGCTTCACAATAGACATAACGCATCCTCGTTTATAAAACCCGCACACAAGCAACTGACGCGGCTTGCGCGAGAGAGTTGATGTTCGTTCAGGGAAAGTTTACTTCACAAAGACGCATACGCCTTGTAGATTTTCTATTTTTGCGATCTGCTGAAATTCCTCGCCAAATAATTCGCGTAATAACGCCGCGTCCATCCGGCATAATTCGGGTCGTTTCGCGATGATCGCCGCATACGGGCAATGCCCAAAGATGATGCGCGGTCCGCCTGCGCCCGCCTCCCAACGCGCATGATATTTCATTTGGTTCATTTTTTCGACGATGAGATTCAGCCGTCTCGCCGCTGGCTGATTCCTGAAGTTGGCTTCGCCTGCCAAGCGCTTCGCCAACGCTTCCACACGGATCTTTCCGCCGGATTCCGCAAAAAGCGCTTCGCTCAACGCGGGTAAATTATTGCCTAATGTCGCGCGCGGAATTGAATAAACCTTCTCGGGCCTGCCGCGCGTCGCGCCGCGTTCGCGCGACGCAGTTAAAGCGACTCTCCCGTCCGCAAGCAGAACGCGCAAATGATGCCGCACCGTCGCCGACGACATTTCCAGTCCGCGCGAGATAGCCCGCGCCGATGCTGTTCGATGCGCGGTCACATAAGCCAGTATTTTACGCCGAGCGGTTGTCACAGTCATAAAGTGATTATACTCACTTTCTAATTTATGCAAATATATATTTACGAAATAATCAGCGAATTTCAATTCAAGCGCTATAATCTGCGAGCAGTTCAAGCGGTAACGCTTTCAATCCCGGAGGTGTTCGATGGAATTCAAGAATTACATTAACGGCAAATGGGTCGCAGGCAAAAGCGCGTTTCAAACTATCAACCCAGCCAATGAAGAACTTATCGCAGATATCGCGCAAGCGGAAATCTCCGATGTAGACGCGGCGGTCCATGCGGCAAAGGACGCTTTTGACGCGTGGCGTCTCACCCCCGCCCCATTGCGCGGAGAGATACTCTTCCGCATCGGCGATCTTCTTAAACAAAAGAAAGAAGAGCTTTCACAACTGCTCACGCGCGAAATGGGCAAAGTGATCGCAGAAGCGCGCGGCGACGTGCAAGAAGCCATTGATATGGCGTTTTACATGGGCGGCGAAGGACGCCGTCTGCTCGGCTATACCGCGCCCGTAGAAATGATGAACAAATTCGGCATGGCAGTGCGCGATCCGTCGGGCGTCGTCGGGCTTATTACACCATGGAATTTCCCTATCGCAGTGCCATCATGGAAGATCTTTCCTGCGCTCGTCGCGGGCAACACAGTCATCTGGAAGCCCTCGCCGGAGATTCCCGCCATTTCTGCCGCGTTCGTAAAAATCTTTGAGGAAGCAGGCGTTCCAGCCGGTGTGTTCAACCTATTGCTCGCGCCCGGCGCAGACGTGGCGAAGGCTCTCGTCAGCCATCCCGATGTACGCGTGCTATCGTTCACCGGCTCCACAACAACGGGGCGGTCCATCGCGGAAGCGGCGGGCAAATTCAACAAGAAGTTATCGCTTGAGATGGGCGGCAAGAATGCCATCATCGTAATGGACGACGCCAACCTCGAACTCGTCGTAGATGCCAGCCTGTGGGCGGCGTTCGGCACTACCGGTCAACGCTGTACCGCCGCCAGCCGTCTGATCGTTCAAAAAGGAATCGCGAGCAAGCTCAAAGAAGCGCTGACCGAGCGCGCTAAAAAACTTACGCTGGGCGACGGACTCGATCCTGCAGTGGACGTCGGACCTGTCATCAATAAAGCCGCGCTCGCGCGCATTGACAGCATGGTACAAGCCGGCGCGAAGGAAGCGCGCGTCTTGACGGGCGCTTCTATTGCGAATGTAGACGGCAAAGGTTTCTTTTACGCGCCGACGCTGTTCGACAACGTCCAACCCGGCTCTATGCTCGAAGCCGAAGAGATTTTCGGTCCCGTGCTTTCGATCATCGAAGTTGGCTCGCTCAAGGAAGCCATCGAAGTGAACAACCGCTCCAAGTACGGGCTTTCCACTTCGATCTTTACGCAAGACGTTAATCAGGCGTTCACCGCCATGCGCGATATCTTCACTGGTTTAGTGTACATCAATCACGGCACGACCGGCGCCGAGATCCAATTCCCTTTCGGCGGCGTGCGCGGAACCGGCAACGGTCATCGCGAAGCCGGGCAAGCCGCGCTCGAAGTGTTCACCGAATGGAAATCTATCTATGTGGATTATTCGGGCAAGTTGCAGCGCGCGCAGATTGATAATCGAGAAGAATAAACGCCGGAAAATAAGGAGCGGTGAACGAAACTAGATTTAGATCTCATCATGATAAACGACAGCGCCCTCAACTGGGAAGCGTCCTTCGCCATCGCTATCGCTCTGAAGCGCGCATATCCCCGCGTAAACATCGAAGACGTCACGCTGAAACAGATCTACGATTGGACGCTTGCCTTGCCGGAGTTTGACGACGACCCTGCGCTCGCCAACGACGAAATTCTGTACGCCATATATCAAGATTGGTTCGAGGAGAATTTTTATGGACAGTGAAACTTTCAACCTGCCTCAATATGAAATTCCAGAAGACCTGCGGCACGCCGTCGCCGTGACCACGCTCGACCGCCTCTACAACTGGGGACGGCGTTCGTCGGTCTGGCCCCTCATGTTCGGTCTCGCCTGTTGCGCGATCGAAATGATCGCCGCGCAAACTGCCCGCTACGACATGGCGCGCTTCGGCATGGAAGTCATGCGCCCCACGCCGCGCCAAGCCGACCTCTTGATCGTTTCGGGAACCGTCACCAAGAAAATGTTGCCTCCCATCATCCGTCTTTACAACCAAATGCCCGAACCCAAGTATGTGGTGGCAATGGGCGCATGCGCTTCCGGCGGCGGCCCGTTCAAAGAAGGCTACAACGTCGTCGCAGGCATTGATAAATTCCTACCGGTCGACGTATACATCCCCGGTTGCCCCCCGACCCCGCAAGCCCTTATCGCTGGGTTGATCAAACTGCAAGAAAAAATAGATAAACAAACCATCAAAGAAGCCTCGTGGTACAAACGCAAAGTCAAAGATCCAAACTATGTTCCAGTTCCGATCCTCGGACCCGACTTGATTGACCCACGTCGAACGGCAGACATTAAAGCTGCCGCCGCACAGAAGGAATAAGATGACAATGCCCGCCCCCGCTTCCACCGCAACCGTTGACCTTGCCGCCCGCTTCCCCGACGTCGTCCAACTTGACGCGCGTCCCGACTACACCGGCTTCATCGTCGAAAAAGATTCGCTGCTCGAGGTGGCTGCCGCGATCCGCGATGAATTCGGTTTTGATCTGCTGTCTTCCGTCACTGGCGTGGATTATGCGCCCGATAAAATGGAAGTCGTCTATCACGCGTACCGCACTAGCGGCGGACCGGGACTCGCGTTCAAAGTTCAAATTCCGCGTATAGACCCGGTAGAAGTCCCTTCGTTGATCCACCTCTGGCCCGGCGTAGATTTACAAGAACGCGAAGTATGGGATCTGCTAGGCATTAAATTCAGCGGTCATCCCGACTTGCGTCGCATTCTAATGTGGGAAGGCTTTGAAGGGCATCCGCTCCGCAAAGATTGGAAGGAGGGCTTTTACGAGGAAGACGTCAAACCGTTCAAAAGCCGCTGGCCCCAAGGGAAGTTCGCCATGGCGGAAGACCTGAATCCCTTTGGCGACAATCTGACATTTCCCAAAAATTTCGACCCCGAAAAATGGATTCCCGAAGGCGAGGCGCTGCTCTACGGCGCGCTGGCGCGTTACACGGTTGAGAACGAAGACGGCATCAGTTCCGACCGTATCGTCATAAATATGGGTCCGCATCATCCTTCTACGCATGGCGTCTTCCGCGCGGTGATGACGCTCGAAGGCGAGACGATCAAAGGGCTGAAACCCGTGCTGGGCTATTTGCATCGCAACCACGAAAAGATCGGCGAGCGGAATACTTTCTTGCAAAACATGCCGTACACCGACCGGCTCGATTACTTTAATTCGATGACGAATAATTTTGGCTACGCGCTCGCCGTCGAAAAGTTGATGAAGATTCCGGTCGCCGAACGCGCCGACTATATCCGCGTGATCGTTTCCGAACTGAGCCGTATTCAGAATCACCTCGTCTTCATCGGAACATTGCTCAACGACCTCGGCGCGATGTATACGCCCTCGCTCTACGCCTATGAAGAGCGCGAACTCGTCCTCGACGTGTTCGAAGCCATCTCAGGCTCGCGCATGATGTGCAACTATTATCGCTTCGGCGGCGTCGTGCGCGACATTCCCGACGACGTCATGCAGAAGATCAAGGATTTAGTGTACGAACGCATTCCGCCCAAAACCGACGAACTCGATCGCATGTTATCGGAGAACGAGGTCTTGCTGGCGCGCATGCGGGGCATCCGCATGATTAACGCGGAAGACGCGGTCGCCTACTCGATCACCGGTCCCGTTTTACGCGCGGCTGGGGTGCCTTACGACATTCGTCGCGCCGACCCATACGGCATTTATGATCGCTTCGATTTTGACGTAGCGGTGCGTTACAACGGCGATCTGATGGATAACTACTTGATCCGCATTGACGAAATCCGCCAGTCGTTGCGCATTTTGGATCAAGCCATCCGCCAGATCCCACAGGGACCGATCAACTCGCAGAAGCCAGCCTATCAGGTCCGGGTCCCAGCGGGTGAAGCGTATGGGCGTATCGAATCGCCGAAGGGCGAACTCGGTTTCTATGTGCTGTCAAACGGCAAGCCCAACCCGTGGCGATATCACGTGCGCGCTCCATCGTTCGTCAACGTCACCGCGTTGGAGAAAATTTCCGTAGGAACCAAGATCGCAGATTTCGTCGTCTTGCTCGCCATGTTCGATATGGTCATGGGCGAATGCGACCGTTAAGGAGAAGCAACTATGTATGGTAAAGGAATACTTAAAGGTCTCGGCGTCACATGGAAACGCTTCTGGGATACCTATACCGAAGATATCGCCTGGGTCTTGCGTGGGAAGAAACGCTACTACACAGAAGAAGGTGTGCAACATCGCTCCAGCAAAGACCAGAAAGGCATCTTCACGGTTCAGTATCCGGAAGAGAAATTAATTCAGCCGGAAGAATCGCGCTTCCTGCCGTTCCTCGTGTACAACAAACTGCCCGACGGCAAGCGGGAGATTCTCTGCACCTCATGCGGCATTTGCCCGAAAGTCTGCCCGCCGCAATGCATCTGGATCGTGCGCTCAAACGACCCGGTCACCGGCAGACCGATCCCCGAGCCAACCGAATTCTACATTGACATGGATCTGTGCATGAATTGCGGCTATTGCGCAGAATACTGCCCGTTCGACGCGATCAAAATGGATCACGACTTTGAAGTCTCTTCGTACGGGCGCAATGTGTACGATATGGAAAAACTGCTCAAATCGAGCGAGTATTACAAAAGCATCCGCCCATTAAACTATGAACGCGAAGAAGCCGCCCGTATCACGGAAGCCGAAGCGAAGAAAGCGAAGGAAGCGGCTCGCGCCGCCGCACAAGCCGCCAAGCCGGCAAATCCGCCGGCGGCGCCGACAGCGTAGCAAATACAGACGGGCAAAGCGGCTTTTGCGCGCCTCCTTGTCCGTTATACACACAAAGGAAACCAAATGACAGCCATTACAAAAGAAGCGGTTCTGCAAGCGCTGAGCGTTGTGCAAGAACCCGATCTAAAACAAGACCTCGTAACCCTCAACATGGTCAGGCACGTTGAAATCAACGGCGGAGAGGTTTCATTTACCGTCATGCTTACCACGCCCGCCTGCCCATTCCGCGTCAAGATCGAAAAGGATTCGCGCGACGCAGTCATGAAAATTGACGGCGTGAAATCCGTCAACATCAAGATGGATTCGGACGTGCCAAACGATGGGCGTATGCGCGGATTGGTCAAAACCCCAATTCGCAACGCCATTGCGATCGGTTCCGGCAAGGGCGGCGTGGGCAAATCCACCGTGTCAGTCAACGTCGCGGTAGCATTGGCGCAAAGCGGCGCCCGCGTCGGATTGCTAGACGCGGATATTTACGGTCCCAACACACCCACTATGCTCGGCGTGACAAAACTTCCGCCCCCGCAGGGGCAGCGTCTCATCCCCGCCGACGCGTACGGTTTGAAGATGATTTCGATGGGACTGCTCGTCAAGCCGGGGCAGCCGCTTATTTGGCGCGGACCGATGCTTAATTCAGCGATCCGTCAATTTTTGGGCGACGTGGAATGGGGCGAACTGGATTACTTAATCATTGACCTTCCGCCCGGCACCGGCGACGCGTCGCTTTCGCTGGCGCAAGCCTTGCCGCTTAGCGGCGCGGTGATCGTCACGCTTCCGCAACTGGTATCGCTCGAAGACGCCGGGCGCGGACTCAATATGTTCAAGACGCTTGAAGTGCCGATTCTCGGAATCGTTGAAAATATGTCGTATCTCGAGCTGCCCGATGGAGCGCACATGGACCTCTTCGGAACCGGCGGCGGCGAACATCTTGCACAAGTCACCGGCACATCCTTCCTCGGCAACGTGCCAATTGATCCAAACGTCCGCATTGGAGGCGACACGGGCAAACCGATCATCGTCTCGCATCCCCACTCGGCGGCGGCGCAAGCCCTGCGCCAGATCGCTGAAAATCTCGCCTCAAAGGTCAGCGTCGCGGCGCTGGGCGGCGTGAACGAAATCGCCGTCAGCATCACGGAATAGAAAAACGCCGGCGGCGCGCCGGCGTTTTTTATTATCAAATTGCGTTTCCGCCGTTCTTTAGGGGCGTATCCATTGCCCGGCGTAAATGCGATTGGCATTGGAAATGCCGTTTCTCCATTGCAGATAATTGATTGACACGCCGTAATACATGGCAATGCCGCCCAGCGTATCGCCTTGGCAAACGACATAATAACCGCCGTAATAATCGTAGCCCGGACCGCAGAAATAACCGCCGGGGTTATATCCGCCCGGGATCGTGAGCATCTGCCCCGGATAGATATAGTAAGAGTAACTGACCCACGGGTTCGCCGCGACCAGCTCTGAGAGCGTAACCCCGCAATTTTTGGCGATCTTTGAAAGCCAATCGCCCGGCTGAACGTAGTAGATGTTCGAGCAAGAGGGCCACGGCTGAACCGCCTGAACGCGGCTTGCGCTCACAAAAGACGACGCGAACAACGCCAGAACCAAACTAATTTGAACGATCCGTTTGACGTTCATACAACTGCCTCCTCGTTAATACATAGGTTAAAAGACACAACACTAGTGTACAACCTTCGTTGCAGATTTCAAGTATGACATTTATCCTATAAAGCGCGGTTGTCCGACGCGCTAACGCCGCTTCACATGCCCTAACTTCTCCAGCATACCAAGGAAATCGCGCTGCGCCCAACGTTCGGCGATTCTGTTGTTTTTGAAGCGGAAGATGTCCACGCCTGAAAAGGTTACGCAACGGTTGGCGGGCGAAAATCCGCGAAACGACCCAGCTTGCGTAGCGGTAAACTCCACCCGCGCCACAACCTTATCGTCCTCGGCGATCAAATCTTCGATTCTGGCTTGAATGTCGGGAAATATCCGCACCATAATGGCGTACAGCGTCTTGAAATTCTCCAATCCCGTCCCTCGCGCGGCATGGTCGTCAAAATCTTCGAGAATCATTTCATCGGCAAGCTCAATTTTCCTTTGGTTGACTAATTCGTCGTAAAAACGACGAATCGTCGCCTTATTCCGTTCAGACATATATTCTCCAGATATTGATCAAAATCGCTCACGAAGCAAATGCTACCATGAATCGTCTTCAAGCCGGGCGCGTCCTCTTACGGTATAATTTCGATATTATGCAAACACCTATTATCGGCGTCCGCTTTACCAAAGTGGGCAAAATTTACAATTTCGACGCTTCCGCCGTGCCCGATGTGCATATTGGCGAGCATGTGATCGTAGATACTTCGCGCGGCAAACACCTCGGCGAGGTCATCCGTTTGGAAAAGGAAGCGCTTCCCAAACCAGACGGCGGCTGGAGATCCGTAGAAAGACGCGCAACCCCGCGCGATCTCTTATTGCAGCAGTCATGGCAATCCAAACAGACGGAAGCGATGATCAACTGCCGCGCTCGCGCAGCGGAGCTTAAACTCGACGGCGTAAAAATCGTCGCCGCAGAATATAGTTACGACGGTTCGCGCCTCGCTTTGCTATTCAGTTCCGAAACAGAAGATAAAGTAGATCTTAAGTCGCTGAAAAAAGACATGCACAACCTCTACCCCAACGCGACCATCGAGATGCGGCAGATCGGTCCGCGCGACGTCGCGAAGATCATTGGCGGCATGGGCGCGTGCGGAATCGAAACGCGCTGCTGTTCCAAATTCCTGACCGAGTTTTCGCCCATTTCGATCAAGATGGCAAAGGAACAAGGCATCTCGCTTACGCCCGAAGAGATCACCGGTATGTGCGGACGCTTACGCTGTTGTCTCATTTATGAATATGAACAATACGTCGAGGCACGCAAACAATTGCCCAAACGCAACAAACGCGTCGTTACCCCCAAAGGCGAAGGTAAAGTGGTAGACATCTTGCCGATGAGCAACAAAGTGATAGTATTCATCGAGACAGAAGACGGCAAGAGATTTACCGAAACTTTCGCTCATACCGACCTGCAGCCTTGGGACGAACTCGAAGCCCTACGGCGCAAAGCGCAAGGTCCTTGCGACCGTCACGATTCGGGCGGCTGCACCTGCGGCAAATCCACATCTCAGAAGAAGACCGATGACTGACATCAGCGGCGTGTGGGAAACCTCTCAAAAAATTCTGGTCATTCTAGCGCATCCCGACGACCCCGAATTTTTCTGCGGCGCCACGCTCGCCCTCTGGGCGCGCGCCGGGCATGAGATCACCTACCTGCTTCTGACCTGCGGCGATAAAGGTTTCAATCCCGTCACACAAGCGGATATGACGACCGAAAAATTATGCGCGCTGCGTCATACGGAACAACGCCATGCGGCAGACGTGATCGGCGCAAAAGCGGTCCATTTTCTGGACGTGGAGGATGGCTACCTCACCCCCAACCTTGATCTGCGCCGCAACATCGTCCGTGAGATTCGCCGCTACAAGCCAGACATCCTCGTCACCTGCGACCCGCAAAATCTATTCGCCTTATACGGTCTCAATCATCCCGACCACCGCGCCTGCGGACAAGTTGTCCTCGACGCGGTCTTTCCCGCCGCCGGCAACAAGGTCTTCTTCCCCGAATTGCTCGCCGAAGGTTTCGAGCCTCATATGCCAAAAGAAGTTTGGTGTTCGCTCACCACGCAGCCCAATATCATCGTAGACGTCACCGAAACGTGGGATATTAAACTGCAAGCCATTCTCAAACATAAAACGCAAGTGCAAGACGCCGACAAACTAACCGAACGTATGAAAGCGCGCCACGCCCAAAATAGCTCCGACGAGCATCCGCGCTATGAAGAAACTTTCAAGGTCGTCAAATATGATTAAGCGCCGCCGGGCGCAGATTCGTTGAGCATCAGAACGTCAGACTAGCCTTCAAAGTCTCAATTTATAATCCCAATTGAAAACAGAGATATTATGCCCAACTTCCTCCAACAAGCCGAAGAACTTTTCTCTTACACTCAGACCTTGCGCCGCGATTTTCATAAGCATCCCGAACTGGGGTTCAATGAGATTCGCACCGGCGGCATCGTTGCAAAAGAACTTGAGGAACTTGGGCTCGAAGTGACCAAAGGAGTCGGCAAGACCGGCGTGGTCGCCTATCTGGAAGGCTCGAAGCCGGGTCCCACGATCCTCCTGCGCTTCGATATGGACGCGCTCCCCATCAACGAAGAAACCGGCGCGGAATACTCATCCGCTAATCCCGGCGTCATGCACGCTTGCGGGCACGACGGTCATACCGCCATCGGGTTGACCGTAGCAAAATTATTAAACGCTCACAAAGAGCATTTAGCGGGCAACATAAAATTCTGCTTCCAGCCTTCCGAAGAGGGCAACAACGGCGAAGAGATGGGCGGCGCGTTAATGATGATGCGCGACGGCGTACTGGATACGCCCAAAGTGGACAAGACGCTCGCCCTCCACTTATGGAATGACAAGCCGCTCGGTTGGTTCAGCGTCGCTCAAGGACCTGTCATGGCGGGAGCCGAGATGTTCTCCGTTAAGTTGACCGGTAAAGGCGGGCACGGAGCCGCGCCCCATACAACTATTGACCCAGTCGCCGCCGCGGCGCATATTGTCGTCGCGCTGCAAACCATCGTTGCGCGCAATGTCTCGCCGCTCAAGCCGGCGGTCATAAGCGTCACATCGCTCCACGCGGGGACCGCCTTTAATATCATCCCGCAAACCGCCGAGATCAACGGCACGATTCGAAACTTCGACCCCGACGTGCGGAAGACGACGCTAGAACGCTTCAAACAGATCGTACGCAACGTGGCAACCGCCATGCAGTGCGAAGTGGAGATCGCGCTCGAACAGGTCACGCCAACGGTAATCAACGAAGAGCAAACGACTGAAACAGTCTTACAAGCCGCGCGAAAACTTTTCCCTCAGGCAGACATTGATACCGCCCAATACTTGACCATGGGCGCGGAAGATATGGGTTATATGCAAGAAAAGATTGGCGGATGCTACTTCATGGTGGGTTCCGCTAACGATGAAAGGAATCTCAACTATGGACATCATCATCCTAAGTTCGATTTCGACGAACGCGCCCTGATCAACGGCGCGGCATTAATGGCGTCTGCTGCGGCAAGACTCTTATCGTAAAGAACGATTTCATTGCTCAACGCTCCGCCAACGAACTGACGTTCGACCTGGAAAAAGGGACATCTCATGCCCCATCCTAACACTGGTATAAGCGCCATCTTATTCATCGCAGGGGCGCTTTGCCTTGCCGGGGGATTCATCGCTTTTCAAACTCGTAAGAACACGCCAGGTATTTTTTCTTTAATAAGTTTAATGTTGAATCTATGTTTGTGGGATGTTTCTTACGGTTTATTTCTGGCAGGCGCTTCCCAACCTTATCCTAATTTCTGGATGTACAGCGCCTACATCGGCGTCGTTTTTACCCCGCCGTCGGTCTTATGGTTTATTATTCAAATAACGGGGGCTAAGAAATGGACAGCGCCCTCGACGATCATCAGTTTATGCGTTACTCCCATCATCATTCTAATGTTATTAGCGACCGACTCGTATCACGGCTTGTTTTTTGGGAGACGCCAGATCGAAAACGCTGAAATGATCCTCAGCGGCGGTCCCGTTTTCTGGGTAAACGTCACCTACGCTTACATCCTCATCCTTTCAGGATTGATCCTTCTGGCGCGCCGTTTCAAATTAACAAGCGGAATGTATCGAAAGCAATTAGCGACCGTCTTTCTCGGCGTCAGCGTCCCGCTGCTCGGCAATTTTCTCTTCGTCTTAAAACTAACCCCGCTGCCTACCATAGACCACACTCCGCTGTTATTTACCCTCACAGGAATCATCTTCATATACGCATTGCTGCGCTACCGTCTACTGGATATCATTCCTATTGCGCGAGACGTATTAATCGAGAACATGAGCGACGGCGTTATCGTATTAGACGCTCAAAGCCGTATCGTAGATTTCAACCCCGTCGCGCTTCAGGCCTTGGGAGGAACAGGAGCGCTCCAGATAGGTCAACCTGCCAGCGAAGCGTTCGCTCCCTGGCCCCGCCTCATAACAGACTTCTTCGAAAGCGTCGATCTTCGCACCGAAGTTTCGTTCGAACAGCCGCGCCGCACATTCTACGACTTGAAAATTTCTCCATTGTACGACTCTCGTTCCAACTTCTTAGGACGGCTCATCGTATGGAGGGATATTACCCCGCTCAAAACCGCGCACATTGAGCTGCAAGAGTTAGCCATCCGCGATCCTCTCACCGGGCTGTACAACCGCCGTTATCTAAACGATGTTCTGACGCGCGAACTGGCGCGCGCCGCCCGCGAAAATTACCTGATCAGCCTGGCGATCATTGATATTGACGATTTCAAACTTCTCAACGACTCGTATGGTCATGCCGCTGGAGATAATGTGTTAAGAAATTTCGCCAAGCAGCTTCTTGGTCAAACGCGAGCGATAGACACCGTCTACCGCTACGGCGGTGAAGAATTCCTAACGCTCATGCCCAACTGCGCAAGCGCGCACGCCGCGCAAATCGCCGAACGGTGGCGGCATTCCTTTCAGAAAGTAAATGCGATCTACAAGGTTGCCTCCAACAAAATCACCATTTCTTGCGGTATCGCAGAATTTCCCGCGAACGGAAAAACCATCGAAGAGCTCATCGCCGCAGCCGATCAATTCCTATATCAAGCCAAAGCGGCGGGCAAGAATTGCGTCGTCGCGAGCGCGCAAACAAAATAACACCGCGAAAAACCGCCGCTGGCGGCTCTCCTTTCCTCTTGACAAATATGGCATTTAATATATACTTCGTTTAGTTTTCACTAAATAAACAATATTAACTATGCCAACGTTAACTCTTCCTCAAATTAAAAAAGATTTTATAGAAAGCCTGAGCCACATTAGTCGGTTTTGGGGCTTTCCCAAAGGAATGGGCGCGATCTTCGCCGTGCTATACCTCTCCCCCGCCTCGCTTTCGCTGGATGAGATCGTACAACAGACCGGGTTGACAAAAGGCGCAGTCAGCTCCGAAGTGCGAGCGTTAGCGCGGATGGGGCTGGTTCATCGGTCGAGCAAACTCGGCGATCGCAAAGATTATTACGAAGCGGAAACGAATTTCTACGCCGCCGTGCGTTCGCTGTTACGAGAACGTCAAAACAACGAGTTCGACCGAGCGCTGCGCGGAGTGCGAGAAACGCTTGTAAGTCTGGAGACCGGCTCGGTGTCTGGCGACAAAGCGGAAGTTAATTTCATCTACGAGCGCGTCAAAGCGCTGCAAGAATTCTTTAACGCGATTGACAGTCTTTCTAGCGCGGTCATCAAATTGGAGAAATTAGGATTCGCTAACGTCAAATCCATTTTAGGAGTTTTGAAATGAAAATCGCAGTGACCGGCGCGTTTAGTTATTCGGGCAAATACATCGCTAAACGACTCCTCGAAAAAGGCGAAGAGGTCGTCACGCTAACCAATCACCCCGACCGTCCCGACCCATTCGGCGGACGAGTCAAAGCCTTTCCCTTGAATTTCGACGATCCGGATGAACTCGCTGCAAATTTACGCGGCGCGGATGCATTCATCAACACCTATTGGGTGCGCTTCGACAAAGGGAGAAACACTCAACCTAAAGCGGTCGAGAATACTAAAACGCTAATCGCCGCGGCGGTAAAAGCGGGAGTAAAGCGCATTGTCCACATCAGTATTGCAAATCCGTCCGCCGATTCGCATTTGCCCTATTATTGGGGCAAAGCCGCGAACGAAACGACCGTGATCGAATCGAGCATAAGTTACGCTATCCTGCGCCCAACGGTCCTATTCGGCAAAGAAGATATTCTCATCAACAACATCGCTTGGCTATTGCGACGGTTGCCTGTCTTCGGCATGCCGGGCGACGGCTCCTACCGGCTTTCGCCTGTCTATGTGGACGATCTCGCAGAGTTGGCGGTGGACGCAGTTTACAAGGAGGAAAATTATATCTGGGACGCCGTCGGACCCAATGAATTCACGTTCAAAGAAATGGTCGGACTGATCGGTTCCACGATCGGGAGAAAACGACTGACGCTCCCCCTGCCCCCGCGTCTGGCGTTATTCGCCGCGCAATTTCTCAGCCTCTTCGTCGGCGATGTAATGCTGACTCCCGAAGAAGTGGATGGGTTGATGGCAAATCTGCTCGTTTCCAATGAGCCGCCGCGTTGCAAAACCAGCTTAAAAGATTGGTTGTACGAGAATCGCGCAACAGTGGGCGCACGTTACGCTTCCGAATTGAAGCGACACTTCTAGCGGATTTCACAACTCGCGCATTTCTGTATCAGGCCGGCTCCCTCTCCGACATACGAAGCCAACCAAAGAACGCCCACGGAGCGACAGCGAAGATGCCTGCTAGCGCCGCGCCGCCTAATCCGCCTGTTAACGCGCCCAAGATACTGCCCAAAGCGGTTACGCTGAACAAGACGACCGCCATGCGGTCAAGTTTCGCATCCGAACGATCCGCTAGAAGCGGCTTGCCCAACCAGATAAAAACCAGAAAAGTTACGAAGGTTGTGAGCCACCAGCCGAAGAAATTCTGCAAAGGAATGCCGAAGTATGGACCGTTTACTTCCCAAACCCAGTGACCGATTTTCACCATGACTGGATCCATCACTACATCCCACGCCGTCATTGCCGCGGCGCCCGCCGCAGCCACCCAGACCGAACGAATTTTCATCGTCTTAGGAATGATCCAATCTGCAATTATAAAAGACGGATACATCATCATAAACCATGCGATCGGAATGATGAGCGGCACTAATCCCAAAAAGCGGTAGCCGAGCTTCTCTGTATAATGGTAGGGACCGTACACGAGCCCCGTCAGCACGCCCACGCTCTCGAACGCAAGGCTGACGACGAATGCCGTCAGCAAGAGCGTGAGCATGCGCGAACGATTTAAACGCGTCGAAGCATGCAGCAAGGCGATGACGAAACCCAGCAAAGTCGTCAACGGGAAGAGAAAAAACGGAAATGGATGAGCGACGTGTACCGCTCCATACGATCCCACTGTCAGTATCGCATAAAGCGCCAACATGATGAGAAGAACCTTTCGCATAGCGTTATTTTCCTTTCTATTTCTGCGCGTTCAGCGCTGAATCAAGCCAGCGGTCTTCCTGCTCTTGGTTGACAACAATTTCATCCAGCCACACCGCGCGAAGTCGGCGGAGGATTTCTCCAAAATGCGGACCCGGACGCAGCCCGCGCATCTTTAGATCCGCGCCTGTCGCGATCGGCTTAACGTGCCGCCACTTCGACAGATATTCGCTCAGAGCGTTTTCTCGGCTGATGAGATATACGGCATAGATCGAAAGAGGGGGCGCCTCGTCAAGATAAAACGTCCATTGGCTGGGCGAATAGTCCTTAAAGGAAGGCAAATCTCGCTTCAGAATGAAGGCGAAGCGAACCGCTTCCGCAAGCGCGACGGGAAAAGCCAATCGCTTGGCAAGCGCCGCGCTATCCGATTTGTTTAACTCGATCAGATAAAAAATCCAACCGAGGGACTGGCGCATAGATAATATCTCCGGGACAGCAAATTCGCCAAAATGCGTAGATGGGGTTTCTAAAGGCATGAAGCCGCACTGCGCGGTTAACAACGCCGGGTGGATCGCCTCCAGCAAACCGAAGTCGGCAAACTGTTGAAGCGTTACAGGCGGATTCGTTTCCTCAAAGGTTACGTCGAATTCGTGGCGAAGACGTTCGCCGCTCAACTGGGCGAGCCCTGCGCGCGCTTCAGCATTGATAAGCCGCAGTGTTTCCGCTTCAAGCGTAAAGCCATATCTCGCAACGTAGCGAAGCGCGCGGAAAATACGCGTCGGATCGTCGAGAAAGGAAGCGGGATGCAAAACGCGAATCAATTTCCTTGCCAAGTCGCCTTGTCCATCCAGCGGGTCAATCAATTCGCCGGAGTCGTCGCCGCCCAAACGAATCGCCATCGCATTGACGGGGAAATCACGGCGGCGCAAGTCGTCCATTAGCATGGCAGGCGTCACGGTTGGAAGCGCACCGGGGCACTTATAGACTTCTCTGCGAGCAGTGATCAAATCAACGGTATCGGGGGCTAAATCTCCGTTCTCAGGCGTATGCCAAACAGCAGTGCGAAACTTCTGGTGAGCGGTCAGTTTGCCGCCGCAGGCTTTAACCAGTTGATATCCAAACTCAATCGCATCGCCTTCAAAAACAAAATCAATATCGCTCTCGTGAACGGGACGATCAAGAAGAAGATCGCGCACTACGCCGCCGACCAGATAACAAGGGACGCGCAATTCCGAGGCAAGCGCAGCGATGCGCAAGAGGAGCGTCTGCGTTTTGAACGGAATCAGGCGCGGGTCGCGTAAGCGGCGAAGCATCTCATCCTTTTGCATAAAATCAATTTTACCCTTATAATCAGCGAATGTCTCTGCGTTCCAACCCGTCCCCTACAGCGAGTTGTTCCTGCCAGTCTGGTTAGGTTCGCTTAAGCGCGTCCAAACGGCTCCCAGACTCGGCGAGCCGTTTCTTTTTTTATCGGATAGCACAACCATGACCAATTTAACAATCAAAGAATTGACAGAACGCATGCACACGCTGGTAACGTCGAAAGGCTGGTATGCGCCGGGCAGCAAACGTCCGCAAACTCCGCGCAATTTGGCGATATCGCTTTCGATTGAAGCGGCGGAAATTTTGGAGCACTTCCAATTCACCGACGCGATCGCAGCTCGCGACGAGTTGGGCGCCGAACTTGCGGATGTGATGTTATATCTTTTACAGTTGGCGTCCGTTTCTGGAATTGATTTAGAAGACGCGGTATTGAAGAAGATCGAAAAAAATAAAACGCGACGATGGGATGTTGACCAATGAACATATCGGTATTTGGTGGATCGCGACCTGCACCGGATTCTCCTGCTTATGAAGAAGCGCGCACGTTGGGCGCGCTCCTCGCCCAACGCGGACACGCCGTATTGACCGGCGGTTACATGGGCGTTATGGAGGCGGTTTCGCGCGGCGCAAGCGAAGCCGGCGGGCGCGTCATCGGCGTAACGTGCGGCGATATTGAAGCGTGGCGTCCGACCAAAGCGAACGGCTGGGTGCAGGAAGAGCGGCGCTTCCAAACGCTCCCCGAACGCATCCAAGCGCTGATCGAGGGCTGCGATGCAGCGATGGCATTGCCCGGCGGCGCAGGCACGTTGACCGAAATTACGTCCATGTGGAATCTCATGATCGTCGAAGCTCTCCCCCGCCGACCATTAATTTTAATCGGGCAGGGCTGGCGTTCCACATTCGACCGCTTTTTCGACGCGCTAGGAAGTTATATGTCCGCCCCTCAACGCGAGTTATTGTCTTTTGTAAACGACGCGAACGAGGCGGTAAAAAATCTGGAAGATTGAACATCAAAGAGGAAAAATGGCAGAAGATAAATTACCCACCCGCGCGGAAGATTTTTCAGAATGGTACAACCAATTGGTCGTACGCGCAGATTTGGCGGACTACGCCCCCGTGCGCGGATGTATGGTCGTCAAGCCTTACGGCTGGGCGCTCTGGGAAAATATTTGCGATTGGCTAGACGCGGAGTTCAAGAAAACTGGTCACGTCAACGCGGCGTTTCCGACATTAATTCCGATGTCGTTCTTTGAAAAAGAAAAAGAACACGTCGAGGGATTTGCGCCGGAGTTGGCGGTCGTTACGCATGGCGGCGGCGCAGAGTTGGAAGAAAAACTCGCGGTGCGCCCCACGTCTGAAACCATCATCGGGCATATGTATTCCAAATGGGTTAAGTCGTGGCGCGATCTTCCGCTGTTGATTGTGCAATGGGGTTCGGTCATGCGTTGGGAATTGCGCACAAAACTCTTTTTACGCACGGCGGAATTTTATTGGCACGAAGGACATACCGCGCACGCGGACGAACAAGAAGCCAAAGAAGAGATGTATCGCATCCTCGACATTTACGAACGTTTTTGTTACGAGCAAGCGGCTATCCCTGTGTTGAAAGGCACAAAGAGCGAAACCGAGCGCTTCGCCGGCGCGCAGATCACCACGTCCATTGAAGCGATGATGTGGGATAAGCGCGCGTTACAATCGGGAACGTCGCATTATTTTGGCGAGAATTTTTCCAAAGCCTTCGACATTCAGTTCTTGAACAAAGATAATAAATTGACTTTCGCTCAAACAACCTCATGGGCGATCTCGTCGCGCATCATCGGCGCGATGATCATGGTGCATGGCGACGATAAAGGACTCGTCCTGCCTCCGCGACTCGCGCCGACTCAAGCGGTCGTTGTGCCGATCTACAAAAACGACGAGGAAAAAAATAAAGTGATGGAAGTCGCCGACCGCCTCTTCCTAGATTTGAAAGCCGCCGGCGTTCGCGTCAAATTTGACGACCGCGACAACGTCTCCAGCGGATTCAAATTCAACGATTGGGAAATGCGCGGCGTTCCCGTCCGCGTGGAGATTGGTCCCAAAGACGTGGAAAAAGGGACCGTGGCGTTAGCGCGCCGCGATAAACCCGGCAAAGAAGGCAAGGTCTTCGTCTCGCAAGAAGGAATCGCGCAAACTGTCAGCGTCTTGCTCGACGACGTGCAGGATTCGCTTTTGCAACGCGCCGTCGAATACCGCGACGCAAACATCCATCCCGTAGAGACGTACGAAGAATTGCAGAAAGTCGTTCAAGACGGATGGGCGTTCGCCTACTGGTGCGAATCAACCGAATGCGAAAAGAAAGTCAAAGAAGAGACCAAAGCCACCACGCGCAATATCCCCTTCGATCAACCAAATCAAGAAGGCAAATGCGTCGTTTGCGAAAAAGCCAGCAAACGCAAAGTGTATTTTGCTAAAGCGTATTAAAGCGTCAGGTTTTTAGAGATCAGGTATCAGGAGCAGCTATCAACCTGATACCTGATACTTGATACCTAAGACCTGATACTTGCCCCCTCCTCATGCCCGCTATTGACCTCGCTCGTCTTCGAAAACAGACCGCGCAACTGGCTGATCTATTCAATCAGCCCGACGATTTCTTGCGCGAACTGAAAGAGCTGCTTGAATTCTACGTCAATCGCACACTGCGAAGTCAAGACATCGCGCCATCGTCCGTCCTGCCCACCTACCGAACTCCAGTCGTCGTCCTGCGTAGAATCGAAGCGGAACTCAGCTCAGCCATAGCGGCGGACCCAACACAAGCGTTAGCGCTCGCCGATGCGCTTTGGGATGAAGGCTGGCTGGAAACGCGTCTGCTCGCCGCGTTCCTGCTCGGACGCATCCCGCCGCAAGAAGAGCGCTTGCTCGCCCGTCTCACCGCTTGGACGCAAGCTATACGCGATCCATCCGTGCGCAGCGCGTTGCTGACGACCAGCCTTGCCCGCCTGCGCCAAGAAGCGCCGCAACTTTTCCTTGTGCTGGTGAAGGAATGGCTCTATCCTACACGTCAGCGCATGTGGCCGAACGGGGTGCAAGCGCTCATTCCACTGGTCGAATCGGAAGACTTCGACAACCTGCCAGCCATTTTCGAACTCGTCGAGCCGGTCTTTAAAGCGTCGCCAGCCATATTGCAATCCGATCTGCGAGATTTATTGATTGCGCTATATGGAGCCTCGCCGGAAGAAACGATCCATTTCCTCCAACACATCTTAAGGAAGACGAAAAGCCCGCTGCCCGCAATCACGCTGCGCCGCATCTCCCCAGACCTGCCAGCGGGGCTCCAAACCGAGGCGCGGGAACTCCTGCGCGAAATATCCACATGAAAAGGAAGGACGTTTATGCAGCGACAAATTTACTGGCACACCACCGTTCACATGCCGGACAACAGCGTTCTTACGCCTATCCCTGAAAAAGCGGACGTTGCCATTATCGGAGGCGGGTTTACAGGGTTGAGCGCGGCGCGGACGCTGGCAAAAAACAACATAAATGTTGTCGTACTCGAAGCGGAGACGATCGGCTGGGGAGCCAGTTCACGCAACGGCGGTATGACGCTAACCGGCTTAAAGCCCGCCATGCAAACGGTCCTTAAAACGTATGGGCGAGAACTGGCTGGAGAATTATTTCAATGCTCGTTAGACGCAGTAGACTTGGTCGAGCGTATCGTCAAAGAAGAAAATATTGACTGCGGTTTCGCGCGGCGCGGGCATATCTTGCTCGCCAATAAACCTGAGCATTTTGAAGCGCTCAAAAAAGACGTTGAATTTATGCAAAAAGAATTCAACTATGAGACCAAATTAATCGCTCCGCAAGAGTTGAGAGCGGAAATCGGTTCCGAACTATATTTTGGCGGTTTGCTGGACGAAGTCAGCGGCGGGTTAAACCCGGCGCAATACGCGCGGGGGCTGGCGGACGCGGCGGAACGGGCTGGGGCAACGCTGTGCGCGCGAGCGCGCGTCATCAAACTGGAGCGCGGCAAGAACAGTTTCTTCCTCCAAACCGCGCGCGGAAATTTAAGCGCAGAGAAAGTTCTAGTGGGCACGTCCGGTTATACCGGAGCGCTCGTCAAAAAACTGCAAAGGAGGGTCATTCCGCTCGGATCGTATATCCTCGCTACTGAAACGCTGCCGGATGAAGTCGCGCGCGAACTGATCCCAAACGAGCGCATGCTCTTTGATTACAAGAATTTTCTCAATTATTTTCGTCTCTGGGATAAGCGCCTGATCTTCGGCGGACGGGCGGCATTTTTCCCCGAAAACAAAAGGACGCTGGAACAGAGCGGAAGAATTCTACGCGACGATATGACGAGGGTTTACCCGCAGTTGAAAGACGCGAAAGTCGAATATGTGTGGGGCGGCGTCCTCGATTTTACGTTCGACGATATGGCGCATGTGGGCGAAGAGGACGGGGTTTTCTACGCCCTGGGCTACGCGGGGCATGGCGTGGCGTTGGCGACGTATTTAGGCGCGACGACCGCCGAAGCGTTGTTGAAAGGCAACATCCAAGAACACCCGTTTGCAAAATTTGCTTTTCCATCCGCACCGTTGGGGCTGTACAACGGTTTTCCGTGGTTTCTACCATTTGCGGGCGCGTGGCACAAGATTTTAGATTGGACGGGGTGAATTAAGAGAAGAGAGAATTACTCTTTGCGCGTCACTCGGCGCAGGCTAACCTGTAGGGTACGAGCTCTACTTCAGTTCATAAAAGCCACTTCGGGGCTGGAGTAAAATAAGTCCGAAAGACTTTTTTGTATCGAGCATGGCTTTATCGCCTCGGAGTGACATATCGGATAAATAGTATTAGAATAGAAAAATATCTCTAACTTACGTAGGAGTTGCGCATGGCGACGAAGAAGGAATTAGAAGGCGAGGTCTTTTATCCATCTGAGCAGGTTATGGCGCAGGCGCGCGTAAAAGATTGGGACGCGCTAGCGAAGAAAGCGGATAAAGATTTTACGGGCTTTTGGGCGGACGAGGCTTCGGAACTTGAATGGTTCAAGAAGTGGGATAAAGTTCTCGACGATTCAAACAAACCTTTCTACAAATGGTTCACCGGCGGGAAAGTAAATATCGTCCATAATTGCATTGACCGGCATTTAAAAACGCATCGTAAAAACCAACTGGCGCTCATCTGGGAATCGGAAGACGGCAGAGAAACCCGCTCGTTCTCCTATTTTGCGATGAACCGCGAAGTGACGCGCATGGCGAACATCATCAAAGCCATGGGCGTGCGCAAAGGCGACCGCGTAACCATCTACATGGGACGCATCCCTGAGATCGCGTTTGCCATGCTGGCGTGCGCCAAAATCGGCGCGGTGCATTCGGTGGTCTTCGGCGGCTTTTCAGCGGACGCGCTGCGCGGGCGCATCGAAGACAGCGATTCCAAATTGGTCGTCACGCAAGACGGCAACTTCTTGAACGGCAAGATCATTGAACTCAAACGCACGGTGGATGAAGCAGTCAAAAAATGCCCGTCAGTGGAGAACGTGCTAGTGATTCGCCGCACCGGGCACGAAATCGAAATGGATCCGCTCCGCGATCATTGGTATCACGAAATGGAAAAACTTCCCATCGCCAACGGTAAATGCACCACCGAAGAAATGGATGCTGAAGATCCGCTTTACATTCTTTACACCAGCGGCTCAACCGGTAAACCGAAAGCCGTTTTGCATGTGCATGGCGGCTACATGGTCGGTATTTACTCCACGCTTAAATACGTCTTCGACGCGCAAGACGGCGACCGCTACTGGTGTGCCGCCGATCCCGGCTGGGTGACGGGACACTCATACATCGTATACGGTCCCCTGCTGGTCGGCGCCACGTCCTTCATGTTCGAAGGCGGACCCGCCTACCCGTATCCCAATCGTTGGTGGCAATGCGTGGAACGCTACGGCATCACAATTCTCTACACTGCCCCGACCGCCATTCGCGGCTTGATGCGCTTCGGCGAAGCCTGGCCCAACAAGCACGATCTTTCGTCGTTGCGTTTGCTCGGCAGCGTCGGCGAACCGATCAACCCCGAAGCGTGGAAGTGGTATCACCGCGTCATCGGCAAGGAACGATGCCCGGTGATGGATACCTGGTGGCAAACCGAAACGGGCATGTTTATGATCACGCCCACACCAGTTATGCCGCTCAAACCAGGCAGCGGCACAAAACCTTTCTTTGGGATTCGGGCTGAGATTCTCAACGACGCCGGCGAACCTGTGAAAGACGGAGACGAGGGCTACCTCGTTATCACGCGACCATGGCCCGCCATGTTACGCACTATTTACGGCGACGCAGAGCGTTACGTCAGCCAGTATTGGTCTAAATTCCCGGGCAAATATCTCGCCGGGGATTCCGCTCGCCGTGACGCAGACGGTTATTACTGGATCATCGGGCGCGTAGACGATGTGATTAACGTCTCTGGGCACCGGCTCGGAACGGCAGAGATCGAATCGGCGCTGGTCAGTCATCCTGCCGTCGCCGAAGCCGCGGCTATCGGTTTGCCGCATGAGGTTAAAGGGACGGGTATTCACGTCTTCTGTTTGCTGCGCGCCGGCATCGTCCCTTCCGACGCGCTAAGCGAGGAACTCCGTCAGCATGTCTCAAAAGTCATCAGTCCTATCGCTCGTCCGGAAGAGGTGAAATTCCTCGACAAACTGCCCAAGACGCGCTCTGGCAAGATCATGCGCCGCGTACTGAAAGCCAGAATGCAGGGCTTACCCGAAGGCGATTTAAGTACGTTGGAAGATTAAGAGGCGCAGCAAAGGGTTATACGATTCCCGCATCGCAGAAACCGGCGTAGGGTCGCCCTCGCTATGCCTGTCGGCGTCTAGTATAATCGCCCGATAAACAGGAATTTATCAACAATAGATCTGAAATGAGTCTTACTATGACAAGTGAAAAACATCTAAAGAACGTGTATATGTGGCGCGAAGAAATGGATGATAACCTACGGCGAGAGAACGGCTGGCTCGCGCTAGCGGGATTATTCTGGCTTCGTCAAGGCAAAAATATTGTCGGTTCAGCGCCCGACGTGGATATTCTGCTTCCGAAGCGCGCGCCGGCAAAGTTGGGCGTGTTTGAGTTCGACGGCTCCAACGTCGCCATCCAGATTGAAGCAAGCCTGCCGGTCGAGATCAACGGCGTCGAGACTAAATCTGCCGCGCTCAGCGCCGACGAAGAGAACGTCCCATCCTTCATCACGTTCGACAATATGCGCATGGTTGTTGTGCGCCGTTCTAAAGGTGTGGGCATTCGTTTGTGGGATAACACCCGCGAAGACAGAAACGTCTATCCGCCCCGCGAGTGGTACGCGGTGAAAGATGAATATCTAGTCCCCGCTACATACACGAAATATGAAACGCCGCAGATCGTCAAAATGCCCGATATCCTCGGCTCGATCCTCGACGAGCAGATGCATGGTTATGTATCGTTCGAGTTGAACGGTCAACAACGCGAACTGATGGCGCAGGAATTGCCCGATCGCCGCCTGTTCATCCAATTTATGGATGAGACGAACAATCGGTCCACCTATCCTTCGGGGCGCTATCACCACACCGACCCGCATGAAAATGGGAACGTTTTTATTGATTTCAATAAAGCCTATAGTCCGCCATGCTCTTTTACCGAGTACGCCACCTGTACATTCCCGCCGCAAGAGAATCATTTACAAACCGCGGTCGAAGCGGGCGAGCTATATACCGACTATCAACGCAAGCGCCATCATTAAATAAAAAGACATTCCGTTTATCAAAGGCGGAATGTCGCATTAACTGTAAAGCTAGCGTTATAAGGCGGTTGGCGCCCAGAACATCCCATATCCTGTAAAGCCGAGGGCGAGCGAGCCGACAAGCAGGATGACACCAACCCAGATTAAAATTCGATCGCGCGTTTTGCGTTCCAGCACATCAATCCATGTGCGCGGCCCGATTCCAAAAGCGCGCAAATCCATCGCGTCAATAATATCTTCGCTGCCGATGATCGCATGGATCACGACCGGTACGAAGATAGGTCCCATCTTACGAACTTGTTCGATCAGCCCGCCGCTAAAATGCTCCAACTCATAGCCGCGCGCGCGTTGCGCATCCACCGTCAACTGAAAATCGCGCGCAAACGTGGGGATGAAGCGCATGGTCAGGTCCATCGCGTATGCAAATTTATCGTTGAGTCCCAATCCTTTGAAGGTAACGCCGTATAAGGCAGGGTTGAGAGAAAAAGGGATCAACACGGTCATGATCGCCATGCTGGCGACGCGGGTAAATTGACTCAGAGCGAAGAAAATTCGTTCGACGGTGATGTCAAGCGCGGGCGTCCATCCGAGGATGGAAAAAGACGCTTCAAAACGGCGGATAAGATGCTCTTCCGCATACACTTCCACCCCGCCGCGCCCCGTTAAAAAGGTCATGATGGAAAAGAAAAAGACAAATCCGACAATAAACAAAAACGAACGGCGAATCTCCCGCCATTGAATGCGCGAAGAGATCAGCGTAAAGACAGCAAAAGCTAGAAAGGGAATCAGGTAACGAACGTCCCAGAACGTAAGCGTGGAGAACAGAAAGCAAACATAAAAGATCAGCCAAGCGCGCGGATCAAAACTCTGGATGAAAGAGCGTTCGCGTTTACGGTATCGCCAAGGAATGAGCATGTTATATTTCGCTTGCCGGGGACGCGCCCCGGCAAGCCTTAAATCTTCTCATCTACCAGATTGTTTCTGCACCGCTGCATATGCGACGACAAGCAGCGGCACGAGAATGGCGGCAAAGATCAAGTTTGGTCCAGCCGCAGGTAGGAACTCGCCTACAATAGCCGTAACGAAACTATAGCCATTAATCCAAATATCGGAGAGCGCGGCGTAACCGATGCCAATCAAGTTGCCAAGCATGCCCCATGTGACCGCAGCGGCTACGTCAACATTTTTGCCAAACCCAAAGCGAACTGCTAACACTAGAATAAAGCCGATCAATACGGAAATGCCGGCGGTTAACGCGATAGGCTGGTCGCCGTAGACGTCTCTAGCGGGGTCAAAAAACATCATGTTCGTCTCAGAGCTATTCATGAAATAGAGAACGGTCGCCAAAGCGGTCAAGACGCCGCCAATCCACAGGACGGCATTCGCGCTGCGTTTACGGTCAGAGAACAGAGCGGGCAAGCCGGCGATAAAGCCGATCAAGCCGTTGCCCACGCTCCACTGGGGAGACAAGCCAAAGCCGGAGATCGCATCGCCGAAGGTATTGCCGACAATACCGGTGAAAAATCCGACGACGGGACCAAACGCATAGCCGAAGAACATCGGAATAGCGACCGCAGGGCGCAAAGCCACTTGGCTCAACGACGGCACGACGAATACAGTGGCGTTGAAAAACCATGAGAACACGGCGTACAGCGCCGCGCCGATCGCCATCCAAACTACCTGACGCGTACCCACTTCCCATGCGTTATTTTCTTTTGTAGCGGCGTACACTGCATAGACGATCAGCAGCCCGATGAACATGAATCCCAAACGTAAGCCGAGCGTGGCTTGTTCTACTTGAAAATTCTCTATCTTTAACGCATTCCCTAGAAATAGGATCAAGAATAACATGATCGCCAAAATCCCAGCCAGAGAATACAGCATACTGCGTAAATTCTTAGACATTTTCCTTCTCCTCATATTGTGTTATGACAAGCGACGAATGTTTTCGCAACGCTTGTTTACAAATGCGCCAACGCTTCGGCTCGCATAAATTTTCCTGTTTCATCAAGGCGTTCCAAATTAAGCCTCAACAGCGAAGTGGGCGCTAGGCGGTTGGCTTTTAGCCGGTCGAAATCGCGCAAGACATCCTGCGGTCTGCCATCGGCGACGAGTCGCCCATCGTTCACGATCAATACGCGGTTAGCGTAAATGACCGCTAAATCCACATCATGCGTAATGAAAAGGATCGCTTCGAACGAAGGCAGTTGCAAAATTGAATCCATGAAGTTCATATAATTTTGATAATCTTGCCCGGCAGTCGGTTCATCCATCACAAGGATTTTTGACTGCATTGCCAGAATCGCGGCGATGCTCACGCGTTTTTGCTGGCCAAACGATAACGCCAGCGGCGGGTCGTTCTCTCTATCGGATAGGTTCACAATTCTCAGCGCTTCTTTCACCTCCATTTCGATCCGCTCGTGTGAATGTCGCAAATTTGTAGGACCAAACGCCAATTCTTCCCGCACGGTCGGCGCGAACAACATATGGCTTGGGCTCTGGAACACATAGCCCAAGACGCTTGCGATTTGCGCGACGCTGATTTCCTTGGTATCGCGTCCATTTACCAGCACGCGCCCCGCTTTCGGCTTGAGCAAACCAATCGCATGTTTAACGAAAGTTGTCTTGCCTGCGCCGTTGGGTCCTAAGACGGCAATCACATCGCCGCGCTTGATCTTCAAGTTAAGGCAGTGAAGGACTTCGACGTTAGACTCGTATCCGAATGCAACATTCTCAAACTCGACGATGGCTTCATCATTCGAGACGGCAGACGCTGCGCCCGGCAGGAGGTTAATCTCCTCGGGAGGCGTTTCTGCCTTGGCGCGCTCAACGATGACGTTCGCCGGCAACTTTATCTCGCGAAAGCTCGCCACGTTAAATAACCCCGCCGCATCTCCCAAGTAACGAATTTCTCCGCTATCCATAAGCATTACACGTTCCGGCTTAATCCGCAACACGTCTTCGACGCGGTGTTCAACCATCAAGATGGTAATGCCCTGATCGGCGAGAAAACGCGCCGTGTCTAATGCGTCTTGAGCCGAAGCAGGGTCGAGGCTTGCCAGCGGCTCGTCGAGCAACAAGATAGACGGTTTCATTGCCAATATGCCCGCCAATGCCAGCTTCTGCTTTTCGCCGCCCGAAAGGCTAAAGGTCTCGCGTTCGCGCAGATGAAATATCTTCAAGAAGGTCAGCGCTTCATCCACGCGTTGAAAGATCTCTCCGCGCGGAATATTCAGGTTTTCCAGCCCGAAAGCGACTTCGTTCACCACCTTCGTTCCAAGGATCTGCCGTTCGGGGTCTTGAAGCGCCGTTCCGATCTTCTGCGAAATTTGTGAAAGTTTCCAACTTTGAATATCTTTGCCAAATACGGCGACGCGTCCGTTGATCTCGCCTTTATAAGAGCGCGGCGCCAGCCCATTCAAACAGCGGATCAGCGTCGTTTTGCCGCAGCCGCTTGCGCCGGCGATCAAAAGGATTTCGCCCGCGCGTACATCGAACGAAATATTTCGGATCGCAGTTTCCTGACGATCGCGATAACGAAAGGATAGGTCTTTAACGGCCAGCGGCAACGCTTCGGTCATGAGAGCGAAGCCTCGCTTGCATATTCCATAGTCCCGCCTTTCATATCAAAATTAATCAACAGGGCAGTCGCCATCAACGCGCTCTCCTTTTAATTTAATTGCGTCCATTATAAGGCAAGGAACGGTTTTATAGACATTAAATCTCCTTGTGCGAACGCGTTCAGCGCATAAGCTATAACGCAACGTCTTTGACGACTGCTTTATCCTACGCTATACTACAAGCGTTTCGAAAAAGACGCTGCAACCGGCGTAAGATTTCCCGCCTGCCTGCTCGTCAGACTCTAAAATATCTAACATAATTATTCATACGGAGGAAAAATGGCTGGTTTCAAGCTTACCTACGGCACGATGTTCAATCCGCCCGAAGCTTTGCACAAAGGATTCGATAAAGCGGTGGCAACGCTCAAACAGAATTTCGGCAAGGAATACGGAATGTTCATTGACGGTAAAGACGTGTTCGCCGACGAGAAATTCGACGATCGCTCCCCCGTCAATACCAACTGGATACTGGCGCGCATGCAAAAAGGGAATGAGAATCATTCGCGCATGGCGATTGAAGCGGCGCAGAAAGCTTTCCCTGCGTGGAGTCATACGTCGTGGAAGCGGCGCGTTCAGTTAGTCCGTAAAGCCTCAGCGCTGATCGAAAAGCGCATCTTCGAACTCGGAGCGGCGATGGCGCTCGAAGTCGGCAAGAATCGCATGGAATCGCTTGGTGACGTGCAAGAGACCGCCGATTTAATGTATTGGTCTGCACAAATGATGGAGGAGAACCACGGTTTCATCAAGCCGATGGGCAAAGATCCGCTCGCCGGCTACGACGCGACCAACATCTCCGCGCTTCGCCCGTACGGCGTTTGGCTCGTTATTTCACCGTTCAACTTCCCCTTCGCGCTCACCGGCGGACCGGTCGGCGCAGCGCTCGTAGCGGGCAACACCGTCGTCATTAAGCCCGCGTCGGACACAGCGTGGATCGTGCGCCTCTTTATAGAATGCCTGCGCGACGCAGGCTTCCCGCCCGGCGTGGTCAACTTTGTGACTGGTCCCGGCTCTACCGTAGGGCAGGCTCTCGTAGACAGCCCGCATGTGGACGGCGTGACCTTCACTGGTTCGTACGACGTAGGTATGAAGATTCATCGCGATTTTGCGAATCGCAGTTACGTCCGCCCGATCATCTTGGAACTCGGCGGGAAAAACCCCGCCATTGTTTCGCGCAATGCGAATCTCGAAGACGCAGCGACGGGCATCTATCGCTCCGCCTTCGGCTTACAGGGGCAAAAATGTTCAGCGGCTTCGCGCGTGCTGGTCGAAGAGCCGGTTTACGACGAACTGCTCGCCAAACTCAAAAGTAAAGTAGACGCGCTTGCGATCGGCGACCCGACCGAACACTCCACATATATCGGACCCGTCATCAATAAAGGCGCGTACAACGAATTCAAAACTTATGCCGAAGAGATCAACCAAGCCGGCGGACAATTCCTTACCGGCGGACATGTCAAATCTGGCGGCATGTACGACCAAGGCTACTATTGCGAACCGACTCTCGTCACGGATTTGCCCTTCGAGCATCGCTTATGGAAGCACGAAATGTTCCTGCCTATCGCTACGATCGGCAAAGTGAAGAATCTCGACGAAGCCATGAGCATCGCTAACGACGTTAATTATGGTCTAACCGCCGGCTTCTATGGCTCGCCAAAAGAGACCGCGTGGTTCTTCGACAACATCCAAGCCGGCGTGACCTATGCGAACCGCCCGCAAGGCGCGACCACCGGCGCATGGCCTGGCTTCCAACCTTTCGGCGGCTGGAAAGGCTCCGGCGCAAGCGGCAAGAACGGCGGCGGCTACTACTACGTGCAGTTATATATGCATGAACAAATTCAAACGCTGATCAAACTTGCCCCCAAAAGCCCCGCAAAGAAGAAAGCCGTCAAGAAGGTTGTTAAGAAGAAGGTTGCTAAAACAGCGCTTATAAAGAGAGCGAAGTCTCGCAAGTAACGCTAATCAACTGCCGTCCCTCTCCTTAAATATAAGGAGAGGGACATTGATTCAACATGAGCGATCCTGAACAATATACAAGTCAAGAACTGATGCATCGCATCGGGACGTTCTTTCTTCTGCTTGCCATCGGGCTGCTGGTCTACTTCCTGCTAGCCGATTCCGCCGGCGCGCCTGCCTTGCAATATTTCTGCTGGAGCATGATTCTCGCTATTCTTGCGTTTGCTTTCCGCGCACAATACAGAAAGCCCTCATCTGCCAGCGGCAGGTTTGAATGGCTGAAACGATTATTGAAAGGCAAAGAAGAGGAATGACAAAACTTATCTCGCTTCCCGAAGCGATCGCCAATTTCGTACGCGACGAAGACACGGTGTACGCGGCGGGATTCACACACTTAATCCCGTTCGCCGCCGGGCACGAAATTATTCGGCAGGGCAAAAAGAATCTCACGCTCGCCCGCGCCACGCCCGACCTGATCTACGATCAGATGGTCGCGGCAGGATGCGCCAATAAGGTTATTTTTTCTTATATGGGGAACCCAGGCGTAGGCTCGCTTCGCATCGTGCGCTCGGCGATCGAACGGGGAGAATTAGAGTGGGAAGAATATTCGCACTTCGGGATGATCACGCGCTTGCAAGCCGGCGCAGCGGGTCTGCCTTTCCTCCCTATGAATCAAACAGGCGTAACCGACCTGCAAACTGCCAACCCCAACATCAAGCAGATTCGCGATCCCTACGGCGGCGCAGACGTAGTCGTCGTGCCGGCATTGAATCCTGACGTCGCCATCGTCCATGTGCAACGCGCGGACGCGAATGGCAACGCGCACCTATGGGGCATTATCGGCGAACAGAAGGAAGCCGCGTTTGCCGCAAAAAAAGTTATCCTCACCGCCGAAGAGATCGTAGCCGAATCGGTTATCCGCTCCGACCCGAACCGCACAATCATCCCCGGCATCGTGGTCAGCGCGGTGTGTCATGTTCCGTTCGCCTGTCATCCCAGTTATGCGCAAGGCTGCTATGACCGCGATAACGAGTTCTATCTCACATGGGACAAGATCAGCGCCTCAGCGGAGGCAACAAAGCAATATCTTGACAAGTGGGTGTACGGCGTAAAAGACCGCGACCAGTATTGGCAAAAACTCGGTGCAAACGTCCACAAACGGCTTGCCACTCCCAGTTTAATGAGCGAGCCGATCAACTATGGAAAGTATTAACACGACACAACACGGATGAATTACTTCGATCTCAACGGCGCGGGGCAGCCGCTGCATTTTCTGCACGCCAACGGTTATCCACCGGAGTGCTATAAGCCATTATTTGATCTCTTAAAATCGAAATATCGCGTTTTCGGAATGCTTCTCCGTCCGCTATGGGAAGGCTCGCATCCAAACGAAATTCGAGACTGGCAGCCGTTTACCGACGACTTACTGCGCTTCCTCAATGAGCGCAAAACGACGCCCGTGATCGGAGTCGGGCATTCCATCGGCGCGATCATCACCCTACGCGCAGCAATACGCCAACCCGATAAATTCAACGCTTTGATCTTAATTGATCCTGTCCTCTTCACGCCGTTTCGCATGCGCTTATGGGCGCTCGTCAACGCTCTCGGCTTGGGCGATAGACTGCATCCGCTCATTGCGGGAGCAAAAAAACGACGACGCACATTTAACAATCTGGAAACTGTATTCAAAGGCTACCGCAAGAGAAACGTCTTTCGCTACTTCAGCGACGAAAATCTGCGAATTTACATCGATGGAATAACGCGCAAAACAAAGGACGGCTACGAATTGGTCTACTCGCCGGAATGGGAAGCGCAAATCTATCGCACGGGCTTACAAGACTTCGACCTGTGGCGCGCATTGCCCCAACTTGACATTCCCATTCTCTGCCTGCGCGGCGCGGAAACCGACACCTTTCTGGAGGACGCGGCAAGGCTAATACAACGGAAACAGCCGAAGGTACAAGTCGAAGCGTTGCCGAAGTCCACACATCTGCTGCCGGTGGAACGCCCCAAAGAAGTCGCCGGCATTATGCAATCATTTATCGAAGAGGTTTTATGAGCGAAATGCGCTACTCACCCGCCGAATTAATGATCGTCAACGCCGCGCGTCTATTGCGCGACGGCGACGTGGTCTTTGTGGGAGTCGGACAACCGAATCTGGCATGCAACCTCGCCAAGCGGACGCACGCACCCAACCTTGTGATGATCTACGAAGCGGGCGTGATCGGCGCGGAACCTGCGCGCCTGCCGCTTTCGATCGGCGATCCGACTCTGGTGAGCGGCTCATTATCGGTCGTAAGCATGTACGATATTTTTTCAAATTATCTTCAACGCGGCAACGTGGACGTGGGCTTCATGGGCGGCGCGCAAATTGACAAATACGGCAACATCAACGCTACGGTTATCGGCGGGTATGATTCACCCAAGGTGCGTTTGCCCGGCTCCGGCGGCTCGCAAGAGATCGCAGCATGGGCGAATCGCTGCTATATTATGACACTGCATCAAAAACGCCGCTTCCCTGAAAAAGTGGAATTTATGACCTCGGCAGGCTTCATCAGCGGGCGCGACGATCGTAAAAAAGCCGGCTTACGCGGCGGAGGTATGCTTGCCGTTGTCACCGACATTGGCGTGATGGAACCTGACGAAACAGGCGAAATGACTCTGACGCAACTACACCCCGGCAAAACAGCGGAAGAAGCGCAGGCAAACACCGGCTGGGATTTAAAAACCGCCGCGCGCATCGAGACGACTCATCCGGTTACTGCGGACGAACTCCGTATCCTCCGCGACGAGCTCGACCCGACAGGCATCTATTTAAAAGGCGGAGGATAATCTTGAAACGAATTTTCCTGACAGCCGACAAGTCGCGCCTGCGAGCAGGCTGGCGTTTGGCGCTTCAGACTATTCTCGCGTTCCTATTTTTAGCGGGCGCTGGAATACTTATTGGAGTCGCGCTCTACATAACTTCTCCCGACTTGATTGAGGAGTTTACAAACTCATCCACACCAGCGATGACGGCTCTCTCTATGATCGCCAAAGCGCTCGCATTCACCGCTTCGATCTTCCTCACAAGGCGCTTCTTCGATAAACGCTCCATCGCAAGCCTCGGATTAACAATAAATTTTCAAGCGTTGTCCGATGTCTTGGCTGGCATCGTCATTACTTTCGTCCAAATGGGTTTCATCTATCTGCTTATGCGCGCATTCGGTTGGATAACCTTCCAGGGATTCGCATGGAACTTCGACCCGCCAGACCAAGTTGTTGGTAACGTGCTCCTATTCTTATTCATCTTCTTACTCGTCGGTTGGAACGAAGAACTGCTCTCGCGCGGCTACCATCTGCAAACCCTCGCCAGCGGGCTCAATTTATTCTGGGGCGTTGCTATTTCATCCGTCATATTTGGCTTCCTCCATATCTTCAACCCCGACGCCAGTTGGGCGGCGGCGTTGGGAACTGCACTGGCAGGATTATTCTTCGCTTTCGCCTACTTGCGCACAAAGCAACTCTGGCTCCCCATCGGATTGCACATCGGCTGGAACTTCTTTGAAGGCGTCGGATTTGGCTTCCCCGTCTCAGGCTTAACCATCTACCCATTGACACGCATCGAGGTCAGCGGCCCCGAACTTTGGACCGGCGGCGGGTTCGGTCCCGAAGCGGGGCTGATCGCCCTGCCAGCGCTAATCATCGGTGTAGGTCTAATTATTTTGCTTACACGCAGTCGGCACGAGCAACAGCCTAAAAATACATCGGCTGTAGAGTAGCCCAATCGTCTCAATTTCCTCGCAAGCAGGCCTAAACATTAAGAAACGTTCATGATTCTGTGATATAAAATCTTCTGCTTTTTCAAACAAGGTCGTTTGCTTAGGAGAAACATGAACATCAAGAATTTTGGACGACTCATCCTTCTCGGCGCTCTGGCGCTGTCGGCATGCGGAACAGCGACCGTCGCGCCTTCAGCCGAACCGACGGCGGGACCCGATCTCGCGCTGACCGTCACCTCACAAGCGCAGATTTTCGAAGCGTTGACGCAAACCGCGCTCGTCCCTCCAACCTCTACTTTCACGCCAGAGCCAGCCGTCACTCTTCCTCCGCCGTCTACAGACGCACCATCTAAAGTCATCATTACAGTAAGAGAGACCACCAATTGCCGCTCGGGACCGAGCGGCGCGTACGACATCGTCGGCGCGTTGACAGCTGGGTTGCAAGCGGAAGCCACTGGGCGAAATTCCGCTCTCAACTACTGGATCATCAAGAATCCAAATAAAGCCGGTACTTGCTGGCTATGGGGCGAACACGTCATCATTATCAGCGGAGACGCCGCCAGGTTGGAAGAGTTCGCCGCGCCTCCCACCGTGACCGCCGTCCCTGTGATTGCCGCGGCGCCTGTCATTGATCGCGTAACCGTGCGCTTCGATGCTTCGTCGGGCGCGATGATCGTCTATTTGGAGGTATTCTTCCGCGACGGCGAAGGCGACGCCAATCTTGCTAACTTCCAAATCGTCAGCGCTTCACGAGCCGTAACCGGAGGCATTAAAGACGTCTCCTTCGCCCCCTCCGCCAACCAACGCAACGGCGCTTCCGTCATCGGACAATGGGGTTGTGGCTCAAAGCAGTACGACATGGCAGTCGTCGTAACCGTCCGCGATCAGGCGGGGCATACGAGCAATTCGTATGGGATTAATTTCTCGTGCAACAAAAATTAGATCTATCGCCTGCCTACGTTCAACCAAGATAAAAAACCTCGGAGTCTTTTAGGACTCCGAGGTTTTCTATTGATTATGTTTCCTCTCTTCGCGATTCGCAGCAGCATTGCTATTCAGCGAGCGCGTCAGCGCCCGCGAGGCTAATCGCCAATCCTATCTAAATCGAATTAAGTTCCCTCTTCCCACGAGTTGAGATAGTGTTGTTGTTCAGCGGTGAGTTTGTCAATCGTCACACCCATCGCTTCAAGTTTAAGGCGGGCGATCTCTTTATCAATTTCAGCGGGGACGGAATAGACTTTCTTCTCCAATTTGTCGGCGTTCTTCGCCATAAACTCGGCGGACAAAGCTTGGTTGGCAAAAGACATATCCATCACAGAAGCCGGGTGTCCTTCGGCAGAAGCGAGATTAATCAGTCTCCCTTCGCCGAGGATGTTAACCTTGCGCCCATCTTTCCTCGTATATTGATCCACGAACGGTCGCACCAGTTCCGGCTTGCCTTTGCTCATCTTCTCTAGCGCGGGGATGTTAATCTCCACGTTAAAGTGACCGGAGTTGGCGACGATCGCGCCGTCTTTCATTGCCTCGAAATGATGGCCATCAATGACATTTAAGTCGCCGGTGACCGTGCAGAAGAAATCGCCGATCTTGGCGGCTTCGCTCATCGGCATCACCTGATAACCGTCCATCACCGCTTCGAGCGCTTTCATCGGATCCACTTCGGTGACGACGACCAACGCACCCATGCCGCGCGCGCGCATCGCAAGCCCGCGTCCGCACCAACCGTAGCCCGCCACTACAAAGACCTTGCCCGCCAGCAACACATTCGTCGCACGGATAATGCCGTCAATCGTTGATTGACCCGTGCCATAACGATTGTCGAAGAAATGCTTGGTCTGCGCATCGTTCACGGCGATGACCGGGAACTTCAGCACCTTATCGGTCTCCATGGCTTTGAGGCGAATTACGCCCGTTGTAGTTTCTTCTGTGCCGCCGATCACGCCTTTGAGCATTTCTTTACGCTCGTCGTCGGAAAGCCCCTTCGCCCAACTAGCGAGAGACGGCTCAAGTTTCTCAAAACGCCCCATTTCAATAAAGAACAGCGACGAGACCAGATCAGCGCCGTCATCCATCGTCATGTGCGGCTTATGCTCGAGAGCCGCACGGATGTGCTTAAAATAGGTGACCTTATCTTCGCCCTTGATCGCAAACGTGGGAATCTCAAATTGATTCACCAACGCCGCGGCGACATCGTCTTGCGTAGACAGCGGGTTCGACGCGGTCAACACAATGTCCGCGCCGCCCTCTTGCAGCGTCCACATTAAATTGGCGGTTTCGGTCGTAACATGCAAACACGCCGACACACGCAAGCCCTTAAGCGGCTTCTCTTTCTTAAACCGCTCGCGGATTTGACGCAAGACGGGCATTTCGCGTTCCGCCCAATCCATGCGGCGACGTCCACCCTCAGCTTGCCCAATATCCTTAATATCGTAAGCGTTCATGTATTGCTCCTTCTTTTTCTATAAATCAATAATTCGATATACTGGCGCATTAACCGCAATGCTAATTCTCCAGTTTACGATTCCAACAAACTGTCCAATTTTCCCTGATCGTCAAAATGTTCTCTAAATCGTTCAACGAACTCGCCTAGCGAATACGAATGGCTCTGCGTGCCTTTTCTCTCCAAGCAATAGACCGCCGCCAGCGAGCCGATTTCACCGCATAATTTCCAATCAAATCCGCGCGCATAACCCGCCAAAAATCCGCCGCGAAACGCATCGCCGACTCCGGTCGGGTCAACGATCTCCCTTTCAGGAACGGTCGGGATGCGCACAGAATCGCCATTCACATACAAGTCTGCACCGTCTCTTCCGCGCGTGATCGCCAACGCCTTCACATGCTTAAGCATCTGGTTTAAATCCCAGCCTGTTTTCTTCGAGATTAATCCAAATTCGTAATCGTTGCAAAACAGAAACTGCGCGCCATCCATATCGCGCGCCAACTCGCTTCCGTCCAGACGAAGCACTTGCTGGCTTGGATCATACAAATACGGAATTCCTAACTCGCGGCATTCGGCGGGGAATTTCATCATCGCATCCGGCGCAGACGGGGAGACGATCACTAAGTCTGGCTCTTTATCCAACTCTTTCAGCGACTGCGTGGAAGAATGCGCCATCGCTCCGGGATAGAACGAAGCGATCTGAGCGGAAGATTGATCGGTCGTTGCAAAGAACGACGCGGTAAACTCGCCGGGAACCACCTTCATCAGCGACGTGTCCACGCCTTTTGATTCCAGCCATTGACGATAGTCGCTAAAATCTTCGCCAACAGTCGCCATGACGCGCGGTCTGACGCCCAGCAATGCCATCGAATAGGCGATGTTCGGCGCGATTCCGCCGCGCTGTTTCGACATGGATTCAACAAGGAATGAAAGGCTGATCGAGGCGAGTCGTTCGGGAAGGATCTGTTCTTTGAAGTAGCCGGGGAAGGTCATCAAGTAATCGTAAGCGACTGAGCCAGTGAGAAGAATGTCCATAATTTCCTTATCTTCGCATCAAAAGGCGTGACGCGGATCGCGTCACGCCGAATTCAACGGGCGAAAGTTTATCACGTCAGACGGAGAATGTCTAGAAAATTATTCTCCTAAAACTAGCCGCCTCAAACTCTTCTCATACGGCGGATAGGCGATGCCGTTTTCTGTGACAATTGCAGTGATCAAACGATTCGGAGTTACGTCAAAGGCGATGTTGCGCGCCTTAGCATTCTTCGGAGTGACACGCTCGCCCTTAAACTCCAAGCCGAGGACTTCTTCCGGGTCGCGTTCTTCGATGGGAATTTGATCGCCGTGCGAAAGCGAGAGGTCAATCGTGGAGGTCGGCACGACAGGATAAAACGGAACGTCGTTATCTTTCGCAGCGAGCGCAAGCATATACGTTCCGATCTTGTTCGCCACATCGCCGTTTGCCGCTGTTCGGTCCGAGCCGACAAAGCATTTCTGCGCTTTGCCCGCTTTGAGGAAATATCCCGCCGTGTTGTCGCTGATGATCTCAAACGGGATGCCGTATTGCTGTAATTCCCATGCCGTCAATCGCGCGCCTTGCAAACGCGGACGAGTCTCATCCACCAGCACGTGAATCTTTTTACCTTGTTCGTGCGCGGTGCGGATGACTCCCAGCGCGGTGCCCCAGTCCACTGCGGCGAGCGCGCCCGTGTTACAGTGATGGATGATCGTGTCGCCGTCGTTGATGAGGGCCGCACCGTGCTCCGCCATACGTTTGTTGATCTCTACGTCTTCGTCGGCGATGCGCTGAGCTTCGTCTAAGATGAATTGACGAAGCGAGTCTGCGCTTGGAGACTGGAGACTGGAGACCTTGTTCATCACGCGATCAACAGCCCACGCGAGATTTACTGCGGTGGGACGCGAAGCCTTCAACGTGGACGCGGCGGCTCGAAGATCGGCGAGCAGATCGCCCGTCGAGGTGGAAGCGGATTCGAATCCCGCAAGCGCGAGACCAAACGCGGCAGTCGCCCCGATGGCAGGCGCGCCGCGCACGACCATGTCGGTGATCGCGCGCGCGACAGACTTATGATCGCTGTATGCAACGACCTCGAAACGCGCGGGCAAAACCCGCTGGTCTATCATTTTGACTTGGTTATCTTCCCAAAATACGGTTCTCATAAAAATTATTGTACTCGAAAATTCGTCGGTTAAAAACCTTAACACAGCGGGCATTCTATGCAATAATACGTCACGTTTGCAAAACAACTCTTGTGAGAGTATAGCAACCACAGGGATCGAAGGCGCTCAAGAAATCTCAAAGGCTTTTGCGCGCCCGCTTCCCCGCCGTTGCGTTCGCTTTTGAACGCCCAAGGCTAAACAAGAGAAAATAATTGCAGGAGGACCAATGTTCACACGAACGCGTACGTTGCTCTTTCCGGCCTTTATGGTCATACTCTCGCTGGCGATCGTTTCATGCGGACTGCGCTCGCAATCAGCGGGAACCGAACAATCAATCACGCCAGATTCAACCAGCAGTATTACGATCGTTATCCCTGAAGATCCGCCGTCGTTTAACCCTATGGTGGCGGATACCGGCTACGATTCGCTCGTTATGGAGCTCGTATTGCTCGGCATGGCGGATATTGACCCTTACGGCAATGTTTTTCCCGAGCTTGCCGCAGAACTGCCAACTATCGAAAACGGCGGCGTAATTGTTGACGAAGATGCGGGGACAATGTCGGTCACATGGACGATGCGCGAAGATATCCAATGGAGCGACGGCACACCCGTCACTGCGGACGACGCGCTGTTCACTTGGGAGGCGATCACCGATCCGGTCAACGGCTCATGGATTCCCGGCATTGATTACGTCGACTCGATTGAGAAGCTAAGCCAATATTCATTCGTCGTCAATTACAACACGCTGTATCCTAATTACCTTACGCAACTAGGCGGCGAGCAAATCGCCATTTGGCCCGCACATTATTGCGACTTAGAGCAAGGATTTATCGCGTGGGATTGCGGGCGCGAACCACTGAGCGACGGTCCCTTCGTCCTGCACGATTGGCTCAAAGGCGATCATATGACATTCCACAAGAACGAGAAGTACTACCTCGCTCCCAAACCCAACATTGATCAGGTCATCGTGCGCATCGTGCCAGACGATGCCGTCCGCAAGACGATGATGCTAAAAGGCGATGCGGATATTGATATGTGGATTAATACAACCGTCGCTAAAGACCTGGAAGGGTCGGATGTTGTCAAAGTAAGCATGAGTCCTACCGATCGCTGGCTCATGCGTATGTTCTTCAACCTTGCCCAAAAAGGAACGGTTGACTCATCCGCAACGCCGCACCCGATTCTGTCGGACGTCAATGTGCGAAAAGCGATTCGTTCCGCTATTGATATAGATACGATCAATTCTGAAATCTACTTTGGGCTGGCGACTCCCGTCTGGTCGGAATTCTTTCGCCCGCCCTATCAGTGCAACGTGCCGCGCCCAACGTACGATCTCGAAGCCGCTAAAGCCCTGCTCGAATCGTCGGGCTGGATCGACTCTGACAACGACGGCGTGCGCGAATGTCGCGGTTGTTCGACCGGCGCGCCCGAGGGCTATAAAATGGAAATGGAATTCATCACCTATCCTGAATTCGGCGAACCGCTTATTCTCACGCAACAGCTCATCGCTGAAATGTTGAGCGATATCGGCGTTAAAGCGAACATCTCCGTCGTCGAAGGCAGCATCTTATGGGATCAAGCCGAAAACGGCGGCATCGAACAAAGCGGTAACTTCGATATGGATATTTGGGACGATGGATACCCGGGCATTGACCCTACCGACTATATCTGGGAAATGTATTCGCAAGAAGCGCTTGTGCCGGGCTTCGGCAACAACGTCATGCGATATAACAATTCCGAAGTGGATGCGCTGATTGACGAAGCCTATACGCTTGATGAAGCCTCGCGCAAAGAAACCTTCTGCGCCATCGCCGAACGTCTCGATGAAGACGTCCCCATGGTCTACCTTTTCACTACGCCGAACGCCGAAGCCCACTCCACGCGCATTGAAGGCGTTCAGTCGTCCGTCAACGACATGGTGACGTGGAATATCGCCGATTGGACGCTCAAGTAAGCGACAAGCGCCGCAGCGAACGCTTCTGGCTTATTCGATTAAGTCCAGAGCGTTTGCCGCTTCCGCGCCGTAACGCTTTAAGATGACCGCTTACATTTTCCGCCGTCTTCTTCAAACCGTTGGGTTGCTCTTCTTCCTCAGCGTGATTCTTTTCGGCTTGGTCAATGCCGCACCCGGCGGTCCTATCACGGCATATGCGGGGCGGCGTCCGCGTCCCGAAAAGATAGCGCAACTCAAACGACAATTTGGGCTGGATCAGCCGCTCCCCACTCAATATCTCTATTGGCTTATCGGCAACGATTGGACGACCATTGACTCGAACGGCGACGGCATTAAAGATTCAGCGGGCTTGCGCAAAGGCGTTCTACGCGGCGATTTTGGCTTTTCGTATCGCACGCGTAAACCCGTGTTAGAAGAAATTCAATCGCGCCTACCGAACACCGTCTATCTTATGAGCATCACCATACTGGTCGCGCTCCTCATCGCCATTCCATTGGGTGTATACTCCGCCGTCAAACAATACTCTTCCTTCGACTTTTTCGCCACCACCTTCTCCTTCGCCGGACAAGCCATCCCAGAATTTTGGCTGGGGCTTATCCTCATTATCATTTTCTACGCGTGGTTAAAAAATCCATGGACCGGAGAATCCCTTTTACCCTCTGGCGGCATCTCCTCCCTCGGCAGCGGATTCTCACTCTCCGACCGACTCGCTCACTTGATCCTCCCGGTCGTCACCGGAACATTGGGCTGGATCGCCTGGTATTCGCGTTTTATCCGTTCAAGCCTGCTCGAAATCCTGCCGCTAAATTACCTTCGCTCCGCCCGCGCGCGCGGACTCACCGAACGTATCGTAGTTCTCAAACACGCTCTCAGCAACGCGTTGATTCCCATCGTAACATTAATCGCGCTCGACCTACCGTACATCTTTACCGGCGCCGTCTTGACTGAAACCGTTTTCGCCTGGCCCGGCATGGGACGTTTGTATTATCAAGCCGCCATAGATCGCGACTATCCGCTGCTGCTTGCCGTATTGATCATCGGCGCGGCATTCATCATCCTCTGCAATCTCATTGCCGATATTTTATACGCCTACCTTGATCCGCGAGTAAGATATGAATAATCGCATATGCATAGGATGGACGCAATAATGATCCCGCAACCCTCCGAATTCTCCATCGCCATCTGGAAGCGCTTCACCCGTCATCGGGGCGCCATCATCGGCATGGTTATCATCAGCCTCATCATACTATTGTGCATTTTCGCGTTCCTATCGCCATTCAATCCGGAGAAATCGAGTCTTGCCGAGAAGCTTCTGCCGCCCTCATCCGTCCATCTGCTCGGCACCGACGCGCTCGGACGCGACCTGCTGACGCGTATCCTCTACGGCGGAAGAATTTCGCTCACCGTCGGCGGGATCGCCGTTGCGATTTCGCTCCTCATCGGCGTTCCTATCGGCGCGCTGGCTGGCTACTACGGCGGCAAAATCGACTCCATTCTTATGCGTATCACCGACGCATTCCTGTCGCTGCCGTCTTTCCTCGTCTTAATCCTGCTGGCGGCAATCTTGCGCGAAGTGGAACTTCCCATCTTACAGCGCAACAGCGTGCTGACCATCAGTCTCGTTATCGGCGCTCTTTCGTGGATGACCTTCGCGCGTCTCGTCCGCGCCGCCTTCCTCACCCTGCGCGAGATGGATTACGTCTCTGCATCGCGCGCGCTCGGCGCGTCAGATCGGCGCATCATGCTGGGTCACATTCTCCCCAACGGCATCGGCGTCGTCATCGTCGAAGCAACTCTGCAACTCGGTTACGCCATCATCCAGGAGGCGGGCTTAAGTTTTCTCAACTTCGGCATCCAGCAACCGACGCCTTCATGGGGCAATCTCATCTATGCGGCTCAAAGTCATTTCACAAAATACCCGTGGCTGGCCGTCTTCCCCGGTATCGCTATCTTCCTAACGATCGTCTCCGTCAACTACATCGGCGACGGTCTCCGCGACGCGTTCGATCCATACAAGGTGATGGAGAAGGTTGGGGAGTGGACATAATCGTCATCGGTTATACTTAACACAGGAGATTGAATCATGACCAATCAAGAACTCCTCAACCGAATCACCATTGACCCTGCCATGTCGTTTGGCAAACCCACCATCCGCGGCTTGCGTTACTCTGTAGAATGGTTATTGGAAACGCTCAGTTCAGGGATGTCGCCAAAAGAAATCCTTGCAGACTACGAAGACCTCGAGCCTGCCGATATTCAAGCGGCATTGCTCTATGCCGCGCGGATCAGCCAAGTTAAACGCGTTAGCGTTACACTGGCATGAATTTCCTTGTTTACGCCACCCCCCCACGTCGCCTGACCAATATTTTCCGTGAGCGAGGTCATCACGGCATTCATACCCTCGATTTGCCAAAGGGGAATTCAACACCCAACCTCGAACTGTTAGACTACGCCGACAGGGAAAACCACGTCATCACGACAAAGGACTCGGATTTCTCAACTTCATTCTGGTTAAATAATCGCCCAGAAAAATTACTTTTGATTTCAACGGGGAATATCAGCAACGATGAACTCGAATCACTGCTCATCTCCAACTTTGTTCAGATCGTCGAATATCTAACGGATAATCGCTTTGTCGAGTTGACGCGCGAGCATGTCGTAGTTCATGCATAAATCAAACGACCTCATGGGGTCTAAATGACAAACTCTCAACTCCTCATCAACATCCTCGGCTGGACAGGTTCCATCCTCTTCCTATTGGCGTACGCGCTTGTCTCGCTCAAAAAAGCGGACGGTGATTCGCTTCTCTATCAAGGCATGAACATCGTGGCGGGCGCATTCCTCGTCATCTACACATTCACACTCGGCGCATACGCCACCACAGGTCTCAACGCGGTGTGGGTCGCCATCGGTCTATTCACGTTGGGGCGCAGATGGCTCAAGCGAAATTAACTCCGCACGTCACGCCCAACGCGCGCGTGGAGGAGATCGAGCGCGGCTGGCGACTCTCCATCCCTGCTGGAAATGCAAACGAATATCGCAACGCGCAACTAGATGATTACGCCAGACTCTCGCGCCGACGATTCCCGCATCGTTTCCCTCTGACCTTCAGCCTGCTCGCTCGCACTTCAAGCGACTCTATCTCCGGCACGTGGGGCTTCGGCTTGTGGAACGATCCGTTCGGGTTGTCGTTCGGCTTCGGAGGAAATCCGTTTCGATTGCCCACGCTGCCGAATGCAGTTTGGTTCTTCAGAGCGTCGAAAGAGAACTTTTTGTCGTTCAAAGATGACAAACCAGCGAACGGCTTTTTAGCACAATCATTCCGCTCGCCGATGTTTCATCCATTGTTGATTCTTGCAGGGATAACGCTTCCTTTTTCGCGCAAGACGACGCGTCGGCTGTTGGGAAGAATCATCGGCGAGGATGGAATTAATTTGCGTAGTCGGCGCTCTCTAGCGCCGAATGGCGCATTAGAGAATGCGCCCTACACAAGCGTGAACACGACTGAATGGCACAGATACAGCCTGACGTGGGAAGAGAAGCGCGTGTCGTTTGAAGTGGATAATATTGAAGCGTTCAAATCGGATGTGAGCCCGAAGCCGCCGCTGGGATTGGTCGTCTGGATTGATAATCAATATGCATCGTTTATCCCCGATGGAAAAATCGGGTTCGGAGTATTGGCAAACCCCGAACCCGCATGGTTGGAAATTAAGGAACTAGAGATCAGAGATTAGAAAGCCCAAAACGTTGGCAGGTAGGTGCGAAGCAACGCGTCAATGATCAAGCCAAGCAAAATATAGCCGCCGAATTTTCGGTTATGTTGAAAGGCGAAACCTGAAAACCAAATGGGCCAGAATGCGCGAGCTTGTTCCGGCGCTTCGGATGGCTTTGGGCGATTTAAAACTTTGATGACATTGAGAGCGTCTTTCGCGGCAAGAAAAACGATCAGCATCGCAGGGGTGAAGTAGCGCGAGACGAATACCAGATAAGCAACGATAATGTAAATGAGGCAGATCGCGACCTGATCGGTGCGGCGCGCAAACGCTTCGCCGACGCGAACGGGGAACGTACCGACGCCTTTGATCTTATCGTCGTCGCGTTTGTCAATATGTTTAGCGATGTTGATGCTGGCGACGCCGAGTCCGTACGGAACGCCCGCAAGAACCGCGCTCCACACATTAGACATGACGATCTCGTTTCCACTGAACAACGCCAGCACATAATAGACCCCGCCGATGATGATGGGACCCCAAACGAGAAAGATGGCAAACTCGCCCAACCCCCAATATTTAAAGGGGTAAGTATATGCCAGCAGCGTAATCGCGCCGAATACGAATAACCCCAGAACGGCAAGGTTAAAGCCTGTGCTGATCAAAACATATATGCCTGCCAAGGTGGCTAACGTGCCGCTCGCTAAAAACCAGCGGATCTGCTGCGGTTTCGTAAAGAAGCCCTGCACAAGCGGGTGAACCCCATACTGAGAGCGGAAATAGTTATCTTTATCCACGCCGCGCGAGAAATCGGTGTAATCGTTGAGCAGGTTATTTGTGCCGTGCGCGATAAACAGACCGAGCGTGACGATCAGGAACGGAATCCACGAAAAATATCCATCGCGCGCGGCAAGGATGCCTGCGATTACGCACGAATAGACGGTGACCAACGTCACCGCCGAACGCGTAGCAATCAGCCACTTCGAGACTACGTCGAGCGCATCCCATTCCTTTTTATCGTCCATTTTGATGAGCTGCCACGAGGCTTTGCGCCACATAGCGAAATTGATATTCATTATGATTCTCCTGACATAAAAGATCTGATAGTTTTCGTCTTTCGGCATAGTCCATCGCCGATCGCACGCCGTGATTATACTCTCAACTTATCGAACAAATCGAGCTGGCGCGCTTTGTTTCGCACGGCTAACGACATAACCTTCGATTCCAAACACTCCCAACGCCAGCCAGATCAACCCAAAGCCGAACAACTGTGAACGATCAAATAATTCATGATAGACGAATACGCCCAATAGAAATTGAAGCGTTGGCGTAAGGTATTGAAGAACGCCGACTACAGTGAGCGGGATTTGCTTAGCAGCGGATGCAAACAACAATAGCGGAATCGTGGTTACAGCGCCTGCGCCGACCATAAGCCAATCTGCTGTTGCACCGGAATGCAGAAACGCGCCTGTTCGCGCGGCTTCTACAACGCCTAAGTAAACGAGCGCCGGAACGAGGAGAATGCCAGTTTCAAACGTCAGTCCATAGAGCGAGCCGAGCGGCGCAAGTTTCTTGACTAACCCGTAGAAACCGAATGAGAAAGCAAGCGCGAGCGCGATCCACGGCAAGCGTCCATAAACGAACGTCAAATAACCGACTCCGATCACGGCAAGTCCGACAGAAAGCCATTGCGCTGAACGCAATCGCTCGCGCAAGAAGAGCACGCCTAGCAACACACTTAATAACGGATTTATAAAATATCCCAGGCTTGCCTCAATCACAAAATCCGAGTTGACCGCCCAAACATACACCAGCCAATTAACGCCGATCAATATTGAAGCGATCAAATAAACGCGAAATACGCGCCAATTCACAACAGAGTGGAAATCTCGCCATTGACCGCTAACGCCGATGATCGCAATCAGCAGCGCAAACGACCAGATAATGCGATGCCCCAATAGTTGCGGAGCGGGAACCTCGCGCAACAGTTTCCAGTAGAGCGGGAAGAAGCCCCACAGCGCGTATGCGACAACGCCGTTCAAGATGCCTTTGCTCATTAAGTGTCCTTACGAAAATCTAGAATTAGGAACGCGACAATTCTCAGAACGTCGCAATCGGTTGCCGCCCTGCAAAGCCTGTCTCAACTTCATGCCAATACGCAATATCCGTTTCGCCGTAGCGCCAGCACAAGCATACTTCGCGTCCCTCTTTAAGCGCGGGAAAATCCATAAGTCCCGCGCTGATATCTTTAATCTGCGCGCCAGCGGCTTGAATTGCATGCAACAAATCGTCGAAGCGCTCAAAATCAACGACCATCTTGCTCAAGGTCGGGCTGCCGCCGTTACCGGCGGCTTTTTCCATCATCGCCCAAACTTCGGGCTGGTCGGCGAGAACTCGGCGGCGAATCAGCATCGCTTCGTGGATAAGCGGGCGTATCGTTTCTAACGCTCGGTTGGCTTCCTCAAGGGTGAAATAAATCGGCATATCAGAAGTATACACGCAGGCACAAAAAAACGGGAGCGACAGCGTCGCCCACGACGCTGTCGCTCCCATCGTCAACTTAACCTGTATACGATTTTAGCCTCAAACTATTCGTCACAACAAAGACGCTGCTAAAAGCCATCGCGCCGGCGGCGAGCATTGGGTTCAACCAACCCAGTGCGGCGGCGGGAATTAGGATCACGTTATAGAAGAACGCCCAGAACAAGTTTTGTTTGATCGTTGATAATGTCTTTCTCGATAAGCGGATTGCTTTCGCTATGCCGCGCAAGTCGCCGCTCATCAAAGTCACAGGCGCCGCCGCCATGGCAACGTCCGTTCCTGTGCCGATCGCGATGCCAACGTCCGCCTGAGCGAGCGCCGGTGCATCATTGATGCCGTCGCCAACCATGGCAACTACAGAGATCGCAGAGCGTTGACCATTGTCCATTGTTTGCAATTTCTTTACTTCGTCTGCCTTCCCTTCCGGCAACACCTCTGCTAGCGTTCGGTCAATGCCCACCTGTTTTGCAATCGCTTCAGCCGTCTTATGGTTGTCGCCCGTGATCATCGCCACCTTCAAACCCATGCGATGCAATTCGCCAATCGCGTCTTTTGAATGTTCTTTTAACGTATCCGCCACGGCGACCACGCCTGCGACCTCATTGTCTACGGCAACGATCATTGGGGTTTTCGCCTCCGTCTGAAGCCGCTCCATCTCCGCGTGAATGTCCTGGACGAAAATATCTTCCGCGTTCATCAAGCGCAGGTTGCCGATCAGGACTCGCCGACCGTCCACGCTTGCCGAAATGCCCATACCGGTCAACGCTTTAAAATCCGACGCTTCGCTCAGCCGAATATCGCGCGCGGTTGCAGCGGCTACGATAGACTCGCCTAATCCGTGTTCGCTGCCTGTTTCTGCGGAAGCCGCCATATAGAGGATTTTATCTTCGTTCCAATCCGCACCGGCAGACACAATATCCGTCACGGCAGGCTGGCCCTTTGTAAGCGTTCCAGTTTTATCCAGCGCCACAATGTTCACTTTTCCCGCGCGCTCCAACGCCTCGCTATTTCTGAACAGCACGCCCATCTCCGCGCCTTTGCCCGTCCCTACCATCACCGCCGTAGGCGTGGCAAGCCCCATCGCGCATGGACATGCAATTACGAGCACGGCGACCATATTGATTAGTGCGCGAGTCAGGTCGCCCGGAGCGCCGAGGAAATACCAACCTGCAAAGGTCAGCGCGGCGATGACGATTACCACTGGTACGAACACAGCGGAAACTTGATCGGCAAGTCTTTGAATCGGCGCCTTACTGCCTTGCGCATCTTCCACAAGCTTGATAATGCGCGCCAACGCGGTCTCTTTACCGACTTTCGTCGCCTCGAATTTCAGCAATCCAAGTTTGTTCAACGTCGCGCCAACGACTGCGTCGCCTGGCTTTTTTTCCACCGGCAACGACTCGCCTGTCAGCATGGATTCGTCCACGCTGGATTTTCCTTCGATGACCACGCCGTCTACCGGTATCATCTCACCGGGCTTCACAAGGACGACGTTGCCGACGCGAACATCGTCCACCGGAACGGAAACTTCCTCCCCATTGTGAATGACGCGCGCTGTTTTAGCGCGAAGACCCATCAACTTCTTGATCGCTTCAGAGGTGCGTCCTTTGGCGCGCGCTTCCAAATATTTTCCAAGCCGGATCAACGTGATGATCACTGCGGCAGTCTCGAAATAGACATGTCCTGGAATTATTCCGAAGGCAATAAATATGGAATAAACGTAGGCGACCGTAGAGCCCATCGCAACAAGGACGTCCATATTGGCGGAACCGTTGCGCAAAGATTTGTACGCGCCGACGTAATACTGCCAGCCCACATAGAACTGAACCGGCGCAGCGACGATCATCATCGCATAATTCGCCCAGGGCGCGTGCGCCCAATGCCCCAATAAATTGAAATCGCGCAGCATGGAAAAGACGAACAACGGCGCGGTAAAGATTAAACCGATAACGAACATCCGAAACTGTTCATTAACTTCATGCTCACGCGCAATGGCTTCAGCATCTTCGGCGTCTCCGCCAAGTTCCATCGCCTCAAAACCCGCCTGCGTCACCGCCGCCCGAATCTCCGATTGGCTGACAATGGTTGGAACATATTTGACGCGCGCCTTTCCACTGGCGTACGATGCTTGCGCTTCGAGCGCGCCGTCCAATTTGAGCAACGCCGCTTCGAGTCGGCGTGCATCATTATCGTCTGCGATGCGCTTAATCACGAGGTCCGCTTCGCCCGTCGCTACGCCGTATCCTGCGCGATTAACGCGCGCGATAAAATCAGGCAACGCCAGCTTTGTCGCGTCAAAGTCCACCGTTGCACGCTCAGACGATAAGTTAACAACGGCGGTCTGTACGCCGTCTAATTTCTTAAGGTTGCGCTCTACTGTCGCGACGCAGTTGGCGCAGGTCATACCTGTGATAGGAAGGGTAAGTTGTTTTGTATCGGTCATGGTATTTGCTTTCTACATTCGTTCAATCTTCATTCAAGGGATGCTCAATCTCGCCTGCCATAAAAACGCGGCGGGTTTTTGTTCGGAAACGCGCAAATAAATATCCGTATAAAAATATATTCGCTCGCCACGATGCATCGCGCCCGAATAGCTCGCGGGACCTGTCAGCCTTTCTTCACATGCCGTTTTTGCGGTCGCGGCTTGCTGTTTATCAAGCAGCTCTTCCACGCTCCCAGCCATAACAGAGGCGCGGCGTGGTGTTAAGCCTGTTCGCTGTTATTCAAATATTTCTCAGGATCTTTTTCGAAAGATTTCTTGCAGCCAAGCGAACAAAAATAATAAGTCTGTCCTTTGTACTCGGAGGCGCCAGCGGCAGTTTCAGGGTCAATATCCATGTGGCAAACAGGATCATGCACTGTAGTTGTTGTCATACTTTACTCCTTATTTCTGTTGTTAATTTAAATTTACGCGCCGCAGTAATTGGGCGTTGATCGCCACGACGATGGTGCTCACCGACATCAACAGTGCGCCTACGGCTGGCGAAAGCAATATCCCAGCCGAGGCAAGGATGCCTGCGGCTAACGGCAAAGCAACAACGTTGTAGCCCGACGCCCAGATCAGGTTTTGGATCATTTTGTTGTAACTGGCGCGGCTCAATTTGAATATCTTGACCACATCCAACGGATTACTTTTCACCAAGATGATCCCAGCGGATTCAACAGCCACGTCGGTGCCACTGCCGATTGCAATGCCTACGTCGGCGCGAGTGAGAGCGGGCGCATCGTTGACACCATCGCCGACCATGGCAACTTTCTTTCCTTGCTTCTGAAGTTCGATCACTTTTTCATCTTTATGTTCAGGCAATACTTCGGCAAAATACAATTTGATTCCAAGTTCATCGGCGACGGCTTTGGCGACATCTTTGCTGTCACCCGTCAGCATGGCGACTTGCACGTTCATCTCATTAAGTTTTTTGATGGCTTCGTAACTTTCAGGACGAATCACATCTGCCAATGCAAGCGCGGCGAAAATCTTCCCATCAACGATCAGATAGACGACGGTCTGACCCTTTGTCCCTGAGGAAGAAGCGAATTCCGAAATTGCCGAATCGGGTTGAATGTCGAGCATCTCCAACAGGCGCGGACCGCCCACCCACAAATCCTTCCCGTTGTGTTTGGCGCGGATGCCGCGTCCCTTGATGGCTTCAAAATCGGAGACGACTGGCAGTTGCAAATTTTTCTCTTTCGCCGCATCGCGGATCGCGCGGGCGATGATGTGCTCCGAGTCCGCCTCAACAGCTGCGGTGAGGGCAAGAGCGTGGTCTTCATCCACGCCGTTGGTTTTGACGGCAACCACGCCCTGTTCGCCTTTCGTGAGCGTGCCAGTTTTGTCGAAGATCACCACGTCAATTTCACGCGCGGCTTCGAGCGCCAAACGGTTGCGGACTAAGATCCCGTTCTGCGCGGCGGACGTGGTGCTGATCGCCACGACGAGCGGGACAGCCAGCCCCAGCGCGTGCGGACACGCAATCACCAACACGGTGACAACGCGCTCCAACGTGAAGAGGTCGAAGCCCAGAGCGATCGTCCATAAAATAGCAGTGAGCGCGGCAACGCCGATGGCGAGATAGAAAAGCCAACCCGCCGCTTTATCGGCTAATATTTGCGTGTTCGATTTACTTTGTTGCGCATCACGAACCAGGCGCATGATGCCAGCCAGCGCGGTTTGTTCTCCGATGGCTGATACGCGGACGCGCAGACTTCCATCTTGGTTGATACTGCCCGCGATCACTTTCGCGCCGACAGTTTTTTTCACAGGAAGCGACTCGCCCGTGATCATCGCTTCGTTCACATCAGACTCGCCGTCTGCCACCACACCATCGGCAGGGATACTCGCCCCAGGGCGGACAAGCACGAGATCATTCAACTTCAACGAAGAGGCTGGCATCGTGTGGACACTGCCGTCGGGCATGATGTGTTCGGCTGTGTCGGGCATCAACTTTGCCAACGCGTTCAACGCGCCCGAAGCCTGACGGACACTGCGCATCTCGATCCAATGCCCCAAGAGCATGATGTCAATCAGCGTGACCAGTTCCCAGAAGAACCCTTCACCCAAGTTGAAGAACAACGCGGCGAGGCTGTACACAAACGAGACCGAGATCGCCAGCGAGATCAACAGCATCATGCCAGGCTGGCGGTTGCGAATCTCTGGGAGAGCCATTTGAATGAACGGCACGCCGCCATAGATGAAAACGATCACGGCGAACAGCGCCGCCACCCACTGACTGCCCATGAATTCAGGCATTTTGAACCCGAACCACATCTGGAGCATGGGCGTGTAAAGCAAAACAGGAATGCTCAACAACAACGAGACCCAGAACCGTTTGCGGAACATGTCTTCATGTCCGCTATGATCTGTATGGCTCGCATGTTTATTTTGTGCAGAAGCCGAATCGTGCATTTCGTGTCCCAAGTGGGCGGAATGAGACGGCTTCACATCTGGCTGCGCATGCGAATCGTGTTTCATCTCTTCATGATGATAGTCTTTATGCGTTTTGTGGGCGTCGTTCATTATGCCTCTTACAAAACAACAAGGGGATATTTATCCCTTTTTTACAGAGTGATCAGCCCTTCCGCCGGGTAATTCAGTTCAGCCAACAACGCCTTGATCTGCGTTTCGTCAGCGGGAGCGTCGAACATAATCTCAACCTTTCTCGCATCGAGATTCGCCTTAACAGATTGCACGCCAGCCAACTCGCCCACTTCCATTTCAATAGTGTGCGTGCAATGATTACAATGCATGGCGGGAACGGAATAAGTAACGGTAGTCATAGTTTTCTCCTTTAGGGTTATTAAAATTTCCTGCGATTAACTGCGGAATTATCCATTCGCAGATAAATCCTACTTTTTACGCACAAGCTGCGCTACACTTTTGTAGACATATCAAACACTTCGGCAATTTCTTTCAATACGCGCTGGCGCTCCTCCTTGTCATTCCCTTGAATCGCAGTAATGACGCATGAATTTAAGTGGTTTTCAAGGATCTGACCGCTAACCTTACTCAATGCCCCATCCACCGCTTGAATCTGACGAATTATGTCAATGCAATACGCGTCTTCTTCGACCATACGAATAATGCCGCGTAAATGCCCTTCAACCGTTCTCAAACGTCGGAGCGTAGCCTTCGTGTCCACATGTTCCTCTTTCTTCTTTGACAGCGGATTCTATCCCGCTTCTACCCCCCCCCTAGGGGGTAGGGATACTATATCGCGCTGTCAGTCGCTTGTCAAGCCTACCAAACGCGATTCTTCCTCTACATTGATGACATCCATCACTTCTCTACTATTCCATTCTTCCATACACTACGCATCAAGGACGTTAATTGTCCGAATTATCGTCAAACAAGGCTCAAACCTTCACACAGGTTGAGCAACTCATGCCAAAATGAGAGAAAGGCAGACATGCAAATTACACGTCAAGCCGATTACGCTTTGCGGGCGATCTTACACCTTACGCGCGCCAGCCAAGGTAAGCGCATCTCCACCAGTCAGATCGCAAAAGCGCAATGCATTCCCTCTTCGTTTCTAGCGAAAATCATCTCGCAACTCTCAATTGCGGGGCTCCTCCACACCTCTCGCGGCGCGCGAGGAGGCATCGCTCTCGCGCGCGATCCCAGCCAAATCACCATGCTCGAAGTCATCGAAGCAATTGACGGGCCCGTTCAACTCAACGTCTGCGTTGACCGAGTCGGTCTGTGCGCGCTCGAAGAAAACTGCGCCATGCAACTTGTTTGGCGCGAAGCACAAGACGCCCTAACGACGCAATTACGCAACACAACATTTGCGCAATTCATTTAATCAAATCAGCAGAAAAGGACGATTCATGAACGTATCCATGTGGCGCAAGGCTCTTACAGTAATTCCAAACGTCTCAAAAGAAGAATGGGATCAGCTTGACGCAATTTCACGCTGGCTGATCTCGACACGTGCGGCGGTGCTTGTGATGACTGTGCTGTCTGCGGCTCTCGCGGGACTGTTAGCCTGGCGCGACTCCTCGTTCAATTTCTCCGCCTGGATCGCGGTAACGCTGGGTTTGGTCTTGGCGCACGCCAGCAATAACCTCCTAAATGATTATGTGGACCATGCGCGCGGCGTAGACCAAAAGAATTACTTTCGCACTATGTACGGTCCGCATCCGCTTGAAAACCACCTTCTCACAAAACGACAACATCTCGCCTATTTTATCTTCACGGTCGCGCTCGCATTCGTCTGTGGACTCTACCTCATGGCGCGCAACAGCTATGCGCCGCAAGCGTGGTTCCTATTGGGTGCGGGCGCATTTTTACTCCTCTTCTACACCTGGCCCTTGAAATATATCGCCCTTGGAGAGATCGCTGTTTTCCTTGTTTGGGGTCCGCTCATGGTCGGCGGCGGTCATTACGTTATCACCGGCGCTTGGAGTTGGAACGCGGCGCTCATCGGCTCAATCTACGCTTTCGGCGTAACGACGGTTATCTTCGGTAAGCACATTGACAAACTTGCGATCGATCGAGAAAAACGAATTCACACCCTGCCGGTCGTTATCGGCGAGAAAGCGTCGCGTTACATGGTCATTGGGATGATGATATTTCCCTATTTGATCATCTTTCACCTGATTGGGAGCAAAGTCTTCTCGCCCGTGCTTCTAGTCACGCTGTTGGCGTTGCCCAGCTTACGACAAGTTGTTCCAGCCTTCCTTAAGCCCAAACCCGCCGAACGTCCCGCAGATTTTCCCGAAGGACAGGGCGGCTGGCCCCTATACTTCGCCCCGCTATCGTTTGTGTATAATCGCGCTTTCGGTTCCTATTTCTTATTGGGGTTGTTGGCGGATACATTGATCCGTAAATTTCTGATGTGAAACGTCGCGTCATCGCCTAACGTTCCTTCATCCTATTCATAACTTACGCGCAAGCAGAGGAAGATCTTTTCCGCTCCACAATATTTACGCCTGCGTTATTGAAGATTGTTTTCCATCGTTAGATTTATCATTTCGATGAACATCGTGTTTTTCAAAAGGCCTCGCTGCGAAGTCCGCTTAGAATGCGGGGATTCTTTCTCACAAGGAGAAGACAATAATAAAATCTACATTTTGGCAAGGGTTCTGGAGGTTGGCAGATCCGAAAATCTCTCTGGCGTCTTTTGCGTCTATATTTCTGGGCGCGTGCGCGGCGGCGTCAGATGGAACGCTTCATTTCGGATGGTTGGCAGCGACGCTTATCGGAATCTTCGCCATCGAGATCGCTAAAAACGCTTCCGGCGAAATATTCGATTGGAACAGCGGGAACGATCAAGCGGTTATGCCCGAAGATCGCTCTCCCTTTTCGGGCGGCAAACGCGTCCTTGTAGACAAGTTATTGACGAAACGTCAGACGGCTGGCATTGCGTTGGCTGGTTATGCGATCGGCGGCATTACAGGGCTCATTATCCTTCTCAAACGAGAGCCGTCCGTTTTGTGGCTGGGAATTATCGGCATAGCGCTCGCTTTCTTCTATCATGCTCCGCCTTTGAAACTATCATATCGCGGAATGGGCGAATTAGCAGTTGCTGCGTCCTACGGGCCGCTGATCGGCGCGGGGACGTATCTCGTCCAGCGCGGAACCGTATCGTCTGCGATCATCTCGGTCGCCGCTTTGCTGGGCGTCTTCATCGCGGCGTTTCTGATTATCAACGAATTCCCTGATTTTCACGCAGATCAAACCGCCGGGAAACAAACGCTCGTGGTGCTCTTGGGAAGAAAGCCTGCAAGCCGATTATTCGTCGCTATCATGGCGGTCGCATTCCTGATTGCGCTGCTTCTGCCGCTTCTACAATTTTCCCCCGCGCTCTGGCTGGGGCTAATCGCCGTCGTTCCAGCCTTTTCCGCGTCTAAGCGATTGCTTGCGAACCCAGAAACAACCGCTCAAATCATCCCTGCGCAAGCAAACGCCTTACTAACGTTTATACTCTTCGCGCTTGGAAGCGGAGTGGGATTTCTATTAAGTTGAAATAACGATCAAGGAGTTGATATGAAAAAGTTTTACAGCCTGCTGGCTGCGCTTGCCGTTTTGTTGAGCGCTTGTGCAAGCCAAACCGCAGACGGGATTCCCATCACGATTTATCGCTCGCCCACTTGCGGCTGTTGCGGCGCCTGGGCTGACTACGTCGCAGACAACGGGTTTAAGCCAACGGAAGAAAATATGCGAGATATGTCTCCCGTCAAAGTTAAATATCATGTTCCCATTGAACTTCAATCCTGCCATACCGCTATCGTAGACGGCTATGTGATCGAGGGACATGTTCCCGTTAGAGAGATCAAACGCCTGCTACAAGAACAACCCGCCGCGCTTGGGATAGCCGTCGGCGGAATGCCTATTGGCTCGCCCGGTATGGAGGTTGCCGGCGTAGAAGCCGAACCTTTTAATGTGATCTTGTTCTACGCCGATGGGACGCAGGAAATTTACGCCAACTATCCATAAAATTCCCCTCTACGCATATGACATTTGTCACAAGAAACAGGAAAGAATTTAACTGTGTATTAATCTGCGGCTCACATAGAATTCAGGCATAAGTTCTCTACGAATCTATATTTTGCTTCCAAGCGCAATAACAACGACATTACGCTAAGCAAACGGAGACTGCCGCATGAAACTCAAAAGCATCTTAATCGTTATAGGCGCAACGCTCATTTTTACTGCGATTCTCGTCGCTTGCAGAGCCACGCCAACCGCCGCTCCTCAAGAACCCACTGCCGTAGAAACGCCTCCTCCTACAAGCGTTCTTGAAACGCCCTTTTTGGCAGATTGGGAAAAAAGCGGCCATGCGAACGCTTTAAATTATCCCTTCCGTCACTGGGATGAAGAAGACCCAGCCGAAGTTCCGACCTATTGTGCGAAATGTCATACCAGCGCAGGCTATCAAGACTTCCTCGGCGTAGATGGCAGCGCGGCAAATAAAGTGGATGCCGCCGTCCCGGCGGCTGAATCGCAAGGCATTCAATGCGTAACCTGTCATAATTCGGTCACCGTTTCAAGAACAACGGTAACCTTTCCTTCCGGTGCGACGATTACCGCCGGCGCCGACGCCCGCTGCATGGACTGTCATCAGGGGCTTGAATCGAAGATCAGCGTAGACGCACAGATCGAGCTCTTCAGCGCAGCGGATCATCCTGATACGGTCGTCGCTCCCGTCAAAGACAATCAAGGCAATGATCAAGCTTTCGGCTTCAACGGCATCCATTATTACGCGGCGGCGGCGACGCTGTACGGCAATAAGGCTCTCGGCGGCTACCAATACGACGGCATGGCTTACGACTCGAAAAACGATCATGTGCCCGGCTACGACACCTGTATTGGCTGCCACGACTCGCACACGTTGGAAGTCAAAGTGCGCGAATGTTCGGTATGTCATCCCAGCGCAAGCGCGGTAGAAGATCTTAAATCCATCCGTATGGTCAGCTCGTTGAGCGATTATGACGGCGACGGCGATACGCGCGAAGGTATGTATTACGAAATCCAAGGTTTGCAAAGGATTCTATACGCTCAAATGCAAGCGTACGCCGCGCAAACTGTAGGCACTGGCTTACTCTACGACGACCACTCCTATCCGTACTTCTTCAAAGATATCAACTCGAACGGCGAGATAGACGAACGCGAAGCTATCTTCCCGAACGCTTTCACGTCATGGACGCCTCGTCTGCTCAAAGCCGCCTACAATTATCAGGTTTCTCTCAAAGATACGGGCGCGTTCGCGCACGGTAATAAATATGTCGTCCAACTGCTATACGACTCGATCGCCGACCTCGGCGGCGACGTCGTCAAACTGGCGCGCACCGACGCGGGGCACTTCGCCGGCAATACCGAACCGTTCCGTCATTGGGATGGCGAAGCGGAAGGCGGAGGCGTCGTGCCGTATACCTGCGCAAAATGTCACACTGCCGAAGGGCTCCCGCAGTTTATCCAAAACGGCGGCACAACGGTCGTCGCCGCAAATGGAACGACGCAAATCGTCGGGCTGGGAGCGCTGCCCGCCAGCAACGGCTTCCAATGTTCTACTTGTCACAACGAAGCTTCCTTCCCTGATCGTTACGCAATTAATTCCGTCACTTTCCCCAGCGGAAAGACAGTCAGCTACGGCGGTAAAGACGCAGACGGAAAGTATCTACCCGATGATTCAAATTTATGTATCGCTTGTCACCAAGGGCTTGAATCTACAACTAGCGTAAATAACGCCTTACGCGGCAAAGACCTCGATACAGTCGATCCGAAGATCCGCTTCAAGAACATTCATTACTTTGCAGCTGGCTCGACGCTGTTCGGTGTAGACGCACAAGGCGCATATCTCTACGAAGGCAAGCAGTACGTTGGCGAATTTATGCACGCTAAGCCGGATGGCAGGGTCAACAAATGCCAGGATTGCCATGACGTGCACGCGCTCGAACCTAAGATCAAAGCCTGCGAGACCTGTCACGGCGTTTCGAACCCGGCTCTAATCCGCGAAAGCGACGCGGACTACGACGGCGACAGCGATGTGCAGGAAGGCATCTCCGGCGAAATCTCAACGCTGGCTGAAGCCCTCTACGCTCAGATGCAGACGTACTCTGAAACGCATGGCGGTCTCCTCGTCTATAACGGAAACGCCTACCCCTACTTCTTCGACGCAAACGGCAAAGGCTACGCGGCATGGACGCCTCGCCTTATGAGAGCCGCGTTTAATTATCAGTACGTTCAGAAAGACCCGGGCGCGTACGTTCACAACGCAAAGTTCGTCATCCAGTTCCTGATCGACTCGATCGAAGATCTCGGCGGCAACGTGAGCGCTTACGCGCGGCCGTAGGACGCATTCGATAACCACCGAAAAAGGCAGCGCAAAAACGTTGCCTTTTTCATATCGGACAATAATGACTGTGATGACTTTTATTGTCCAAATTTATGACAGTCTACACTAACTTGCGTTGGCATTAACCGATACTATCGTTAATGAAGAATTCCGCTCTTTTACGGAGAATGCAAACAATGAAACCGACAAAATCTCTTTTTTTTATTGCAGGAGCGCTTACGCTATTTGCCGTTTTCGCCGCGCTCGTTCTCATGTCCGCTCAAACAGTCTCTGCAATCGCGCCAGCGGAAGCGGCTCAGCAAGACTTAAAAGATTGCCTACGTTGTCATGAACAGCCTGCAGCGCTCTGGGAGAGCAGCCCGCATCGCGAACACAACGTCAGTTGCACCGTTTGCCACAAACTCGCCGATAGCGCGGGGACGCATCCTGAAACTGCAAAATATACCGTGGAGAGCGAAGAGACTACTTGTTTGGTGTGTCACGGCAGCGCCTCTAAAGAGAACGTCGCCAGCGAGATGGCTGCCAGCCAACATGCAGCGGTCGGCTTAAATTGCGTCAGTTGCCATGAACAGCATTCGCAGGGGCTTAAGGTCGCATCTGAAGCGCGCACTGTCTGCGAAAATTGCCATAAGGCTGAGATGCGCAATATGGTCGAGTCCACTCACTTCGCGGCGGGACTCAGTTGCGTTAATTGTCATATGGGCGACGGCAAGGATCACTCAATGAACATATCAGCGTCAACTTGCAGCAACTGCCACACCGATCTCCATCAAGCCAGAGAAATGCTCGACGCCGGGGTAGAAGTGAACGCAATGGCAAACCCGAAGGCTCTGGTCACACAAGTTCCAGCGGAACAAACGCCCCCGACCGCGCCGCAAGGCGGCGTTCATCTGCCAGCCTGGGTATACGCGCTGGCGGGCGTCATCATCGGCGGAGTTGCCGCATGGGCGGTATTCGGTCGCGAACCGGGCTCGGCAAACAGGAAAAAACCCTAACTGAGGGGCGAGGAGAGAAAACAATGACGGAACATGAAAGCAAGCAGGTAAATGCGGAAGAGAACGCAGGAACAACCCGCCGCGACTTTCTGAAACTGGCTGGAGCAATGGTCGCCGCCGCCGGCGTAACTCAATTCATCCCGTCCGCAAAAATAGCCGCGCGCGCCGCCTCCGAAGAAGAAAGCAAACATCAGTGGGGCATGTTGATTGATATTAATCGCTGTATTGGCTGTCAGTATTGCACGTTCGCTTGCGACGCAGTCAATAATCTCGCCGAAGATATGCGCTATTGCGTAGTCACCACAGAAACGACTCAATCAGGCGATGAGTTCTTCCTTTCACGCCCATGTATGCACTGCGAAGAAGCCCCGTGCGTACACGTCTGCCCCGTCGGTGCGACGTACAAGCGTCCCGACGGAATCGTGGCGATGAATTACGACCTATGCATTGGTTGCCGCTATTGCCAGATTGCCTGCCCATACGAAGCGCGCGTGTTTAACTGGAAGAAACCCATCAAGTTAAGCCCCCAATCTCCTACTTTCGGATACCCTGAAGTTCCCAACCGCCCGCGCGGCGTAGTGGAAAAATGCACGTTTTGTTCACATCGCATTGACGCGGGTCTGGAGCGAGGTCTTATGCCCGGCGTAGATTCGCAAGCGACGCCCGCTTGCGTGGTCGCCTGCCCCACATCTGCCCGCGTTTTCGGCGACTTGAACGATTCCGAAAGCCCAATCTCCGAAGCGTTGGCAAACGCTAAAGTCACTCTCCGCCTGCGCGAGGAACTCAGCACAAAGCCGCGGGTATACTACATCCCCCCCGATCCGAAGGCAGAAAATCCATTCCAAGGAAGTTGATCATGCAAACAACGATTCATCGTCCTAAACTTCAAATCGGAAAACACAATGTTGACATCTTCCCCTACTGGGTGGGGTTGCTGGTCGCCGGGCTGCTCTTTGGGCTGGTGGGGGCGTTCACCGTATTGCGCGACGGTCTACAAGTAACAGGGCTTTCCAACCGCGTCCCTTGGGGATTATGGATCTCTATTGATCTCTCCTCCATCGCTATGGGAGGCTCGGCGTTCGTATTCGGCGTGATCGTTTACCTCCTGCGATTGAAACGATTCGAAACGATCGGAAAATTGGCGGTCTTGCTCGGATTCCTCGGATATTCCACCGCCGGCATGGTGCTGTTGTTCGATCTCGGTCAACCGCTCCGTTTTTGGCACCCGGTCGTATTCTGGCAGCCTCATTCGCTCCTCTGGGAAGTGACGATGTGCGTGGTGCTTTACCTGACTGTGCTGGTCGCCGAAATGGCGCCGATCATTGTGGAACACCCTTTCTTCACGGATCATCCGCTCTATAAGAAATTTCCCGTTGTCAAAAAAGCCGCCTCTGCCGCTAGAACGATCGCTCACTGGCTGCACAAAGCCGGCCCCGCCCTGGCCATCATCGGGCTGACGTTATCGCTTCTCCACCAAGCTTCGCTCGGCGCGACATACTCCGTCATTTCGGGACGCGGCGTTTGGTTCAATCAAAGCGCGCCAGTGCAATTCGTTTTATCCGCAATGAGCGGCGGGACGGCGCTGTTATTCTTTTTAGGCGTTATCGTCTTCCGCGTCATGCGCCCCGGAACAGTTGAAGATAGCGCTTTATACGACGTTGCGCGGCTCTCCGGCGGCGTGACGTTGCTGCTCACCTATCTGCGCCTATGGGATTGGGCGGTCACCAATTACTATTCGTTCGATCGCAACATCAGCCTGCAAACTGAAGCGCTGAACGCAGTCGCTCCTTACTCGTTGTCATTTTGGATCGGACAGGCGCTGCTGCCCATCATCGCCGGCTCCGTGCTGCTCGCGGCGAAATCAATCAAAAACTTCCGCTATCTGATGGCGTTTGCAGTCATACCAATCTTCGCCGCCATCCTTATGCGTTGGAATTACAATTTCTCAGGGTTAATCGCCGCTCCTACATACGCGCCCTTTACGCCGACCATTATCGTTAACTCCTACGCGCCTACTTGGGTGGAGTTTTCTGTCGCTGCGCTAGTGATCTCCTACTGGCTGCTCATGTTCAGTCTCGCCATTCGCTATCTGCCGCTCAAGGCGGAGAACGAGCGCTAGAACTAGAGGCGACGGCGCCCTCCGCTCGCAGTTATTGAATCTGACGCAAGCCTCTATAACCTTGGTATAACTTCTGCGCCATATCGAACAGCGCGCGTTGTTCAGATTCAGTCGGTTTCTGATCTCCTTTGCCGTAAAACCGCAGCGTGACTGTCATTCGGTCTGCAACCACATTCGCCGGGTCAGAATCGTCCAGACTTAACGATCCAAATTGCTTCGCCCAGATTAAGAATTGCGTCCGTTCCACATCGGTCATCAAGTCTGCGAACGACTTTGCCGCCGCATCCGGGTTCTCGGAACGGCAATCGCTTCCATATACTTCGCCCGAAAGGAAAACGGTCGCGCGATCGCAGAACCCGGCGATGCCGCCATCCCGCTCCCATACAAGCGCAACAGTGGCGGGTAGCATGCGGCTTTCATCCGCATTAACACGATATTCAAACTCCAAGCCGTCTGTTTCCAGCGTGATGGCCCTACCGAGAGTAATCGCTTGCGCGCACATCACACCTTCGAGCGAGACTCCCAAACACGTATCGGTAAATTCCGTTTCAACGTCGCTGATGACGCGGATTCTATCCATACTTACGCCCAGATTAAACGCCAGCCGTAAAACAGCCGCTTGTTGCGCTACCGTCAGATGCACCGGAGTGGGCGTCGCGCGTATACCGTCCACCGGGATAAAAGACTGCTCTTGCGGATTCGTCGTGCGAGCGCACGCTGAGAGAGTCGCCACAAAGAGGATGATCGATACGAAACGTTTCATTTCTGCTCCTTAAAAACAGGGGCGCGCGCCCCAGCCAGAATGTTCCAAAACCTGTATAATCTTGCCATGCAAATTAAAGCCATCCTTCTACTTCTGATAATTCTAACCGCTTGTGCGCCCCAGCCAGACGCCGCCGTTCAAATACCATTAGCGGTCGCTTCTACGCTGACAGCGCTTCCAACAAGCGCGCCCGCACCCATCTCACCGCCGCTCCCCTCCCCGACTCCGTTCAACCTTGCCGGCTTGTTCTGCGAATATCAATTTTGCATTGGGCATCCCGTTGACATGGCGTTCTACGATGTCAGCGCGCAACAAAACCCAGCCGCGCCCAGCGGTTATTCGCAAGGACTGCTCGCCGCCTACAGCGGCAATTTGTTCATTCAGATAATCTGGCAATTAGCGCCCGGAGCGTCTGATCCTAATTTTTTACTCGACTTAATTCTGGAAGAAGGAATAGATACGCGTCTCGGCGCGCCTAGCATAACGTCAATTCGCAACATGAACGTGATCTCCATTGCGATCGCCTCCGCCGCCACGTCGCTATTGCCTTACGGCGGCGCAGCGGCATGGACCTGCGGCGACCGCGTCTTTGCGTGGAAAGTCTATACGCCTGACGAATCTTCCGCGCCTGCGTTGTTCGACGCGGCTCTCGCTCGCTTCATCTGTAATCGCTGACGAGTCAACGCCGTTCCAACCCTTTCGCCTCCTGCCATAGCGCGTCCATCTCGCTCAACGTTAATTCAGATAAAACCCGTCCTTGCTTCCTCGCACCTTGTTCCACATACGAGAAACGTCTCTTGAATTTAGCGTTCGTTCCCCGTAATGCGGATTCGGCGTCCAGCTTCTTCCAAAGCGCAAAGTTGACCAACACAAAGAACAAGTCGCCGATCTCAGAGGCGAGTTCGGCGTTTGTTTCAGCGTGTTTAATCTCCTCGATCTCTTCCTTAATTTTATCCAACACGCCGTCAATCTCACCCCAGTTAAAACCGACTCGCACGGCGCGGCTTTGGTATTCCTGCGCTTGAGTCAACGCGGGCAAGATCAACGAAACGCCGTCCAACAGCCCGCCGCCGTCCTTCTTCTTTCCTCTTTCTTTCTCCTTTAATTTCTCCCAATTCGCCAACACCTCATCCGCATCGTCCACTTTTACGTCGCTGAATACATGCGGATGCCGGCGCACGATCTTCGAGTAAATTCCCTGAATCACCTGCGTTATATTAAACCGCCCGTCTTCGCTCGCAATTTGCGCGTGTAAAACGATCTGCAGCAACAGATCGCCGAACTCCTCGCACATATGAGTGGAATCGCCCGAATCGATCGCGGCAATCGTCTCATAGGTTTCTTCCAACAAATGTCTTCTCAGCGACTCATGCGTTTGCTCGCGATCCCACGGGCAACCGTTCGGCGCGCGCAGATGAGCCACGATCCCGGCGAACGACTCGAACGACGTCCCTTCGCCGAGCGCGGGGATAAACCAACAGACCGAATCGGAAATTGAGAAATTAGAAAAAACGCCTATTTTTTCTTCTTTCGATTCCCCGCCTTCTACAACGTAAATCGCATGTTCGTTCGGGTAAACCTTCAACAGCGTGCCTTTTATCTTCAGCGCCAACTCCTCTGAATTGATTCCGAGAATCAGCGCCGGCATCTCCGGCGGAAACGGCGGCACATGGGCTGAAGCGAAAGCGGATGCGTCCATCAGAGTCAGTTGCGAGGGCAAAGAGACGCGCAGCGCGCCAGTAGCCTGAGCGGCGAGAGATAAATCCATAAGATGATCCAATCTATACATTAAATATAAAACGTAATGCGAAACGGACGTCGCGCATTACGTTTACAGTTACAACCTGGAACGTGAGACTTGAACCGAATTAACGCTTCGTGTAGGTCGGCGCCTTACGAGCCTTCTTAAGACCCGGCTTCTTGCGCTCCTTAATGCGAGCGTCGCGAGTGAGCAAGCCATGCTTGCGAAGCGCCGGCGTCCAGTCGCCGTTGAGCGAGGCAAGCGCACGAGCCAGTCCGAGCCGTACGGCTTCTGTTTGCCCAGCCGCGCCGCCGCCATTTACTTTGACGGTCACGTCATATTTTTTCACGTCTTGCCCCACCGCGTCGAAAGCGCGCAAAATATCCTGCAAGTCGCCTAGGCGAGGAAAGTACGCGCCAGCTTCCTTTTCATTCACCGTGAAACTTCCAGAGCCACCCATCACGCGAACGCGCGCGGCGCTGGCTTTACGGCGACCTACCGCTTCATAATATTGAACAGCCATATTTTCTTCCTTTTCTTCTCTATGCCAATGGCGCAGGGTTGTTCGTGCCGTGCGGGTGATTTGGTCCCGCGTAGATTTTCAGACGCTTCAATAAGGCGCGCCCCATGCGATTCTTCGGCAACATGCCCCAGACCGCTTCGCGCAACACACGATCAGGGTGTTTCTCCAATTGGTCGCGCAGGCTCACCGATTTGAGTCCGCCGGGGTAGCTCGAGTGACGATGATACATCTTCGTCGTCAGCTTCGATTGCGTCTTCGTGCCGGTGACGGTTACGCGCTCGGCATTAATCACAACGACAAAGTCGCCCATTTGCACGCCGGGCGTGAAAGTGGGTTTATGTTTTCCAAGCAACGCATGAGCGATGCGCGTTGCCACGCGCCCAAGGTTTTGTCCTTCAGCGTCCACAAGCAACCATTGACGCTCGATCTCGCTTGCTTTCGGATAGTACGATTTGTACACGTTCAGTCTCTCCGTTTCTTTCGTTCTTTCTTTCTATAATATCTAATGTATTGACTCTCGGTATTGTACTGCAATAAGCGTTAACCCACACGCGGGAGAAAGACCGGCGGGAAGCGCGCTTCGTTTGCGACTTGCGGTTGGCTTCAAATTTTCAGCGATTGTTTCCGCCGGAATCTTTCGTTGCCCTACAGCCGCCTGAACAAAAACCATTCGCCGCGCCATGCGATATAGAAAAGAATCCGCTTCCACATCGAACTGCCACTGATTCTCTTCTGTGCGGGTCCAAGTCGCCCTCGTCACCGTTCGCGCCGTCGTTCCATTTGGAGACGTTGGCGAACCGAAAGCAAAGAAATCATGTTCGCCCAGAAACATCTGTGAGGCTTCCCTGAGCAAGTCATCATCGAGAGCGGAATTCAATCTCCATGCGAAACGTTCCCGCATCGGGTCGCGCAATGCGCCGCAAAACAACCGATACCGATACGTTCGCGATACAGCGTCGAAGCGTGGGTGAAAATCATCACGAACGACTTTGGCGCTCCAGATCGCCATATCTTTCGGCAACGTCGCGTTCAGAGCGCAAACAAGCTCTTCGTCTGTATGTCGCCATTCGAGGTCGCACGCGGCAACTTGTCCCGTCGCATGAACGCCCGCGTCCGTTCTCCCCGAAAGGATCACCGAACGTCCCGTCCAACCTAAAGAACGCAATGCGCGTTCAAGCTCGCCTTGCGCTGTGCGCTTCTGCGCCTGCCGCTGACTTCCGAAAAAGTTCGCGCCGTCGTAGGCAAGAGTCAATTGGTAACGTGCCATGAAAAGAGAATAGACTCTACTCTCTAATCCTTATTCTTCCACTAATTCGAGAATTACCATCTCAGCCGAATCGCCCATGCGCGGACCGAGTTTTAACATACGCGTATACCCGCCGTTGCGGCTGGTAAAGCGCGGAGCGATATCGTCGAACAATTGCTTGATGACTTGATTGTCGCCTAATTTAGAGACGGCAAGACGCCGCGCATGAACTTTTTGTTCGGGAGTCGCTTCGACGCTATTGCGCGCCAGCGTGATCAACCGTTCCGCGTCGCCGCGAATGGCGGCGGCTTTCGCGCGGGTAGTGCGAATGCGCCCATGCGTGAAAAATTGTTTGATAAGGTTGCGCCGCAACGCTGTGCGCGCTCCCGACGTTCGCCCTAACCGGTAACCAGAAATTTGATGTCGCATTACAAATTACTCCGCAGAATTCGTTTCGTCTTTTAGATAGCCTTTTTCGCTCATTTTTTGGCGCAGTTCGTCAAGGCTCTTCTCGCCAAAATTACGGATGGACATAACCGCGTTCTCGCCTTTCTCAAGTAAGTCGAGCACATCGCCAACAGTGGCAATGCCTGTGCGTTTGAGCGAGTTAAACACCCGCACCGAGAGATCGAGCGCTTCGACCGGCGTGTCCATCAGTTCGCTGTTCGCGCGGCTTCCGCCTATTTCTTTCTCGACGGCAATAGTCAACGATTCCTCGTTGACGCCGGCGATATAGCGCAAGTGATCAATGATCAATCGCGCGGCGCCGCTCAAGGCGCGCTCCGGTGAGATCGAGCCGTCCGTCCAAATCTCAAGATTCAGTTTGTCGTAGTTCGTGCTCTGCCCAACGCGAGCCGAGGTCACTTCCCAATTCACGCGTTTCACCGGGCTGTAGATCGCGTCAATCGGCAGTTCGCCAATAGGCATATGGCCGCTGCGTTCGTTAGCGGGCGAGTAGCCGCGTCCGCGCTCGACCGTGAATTCAAGGTCTAGCTTAGTTTTAGGATTATCCACCGTGAAGAGGAAGAGTTCGGGGTTCACAACCTCGATCTCAGCGGGGGTAATAATATCCGCCGCCGTGACCGTTCCTTCGCCGCGCACTTCCAAGTGCATTCGAGCGCTGTCCACTCCATCCAACTTGAGTCGCAATTGCTTAACCTGCAAGATCACCTGGATGACGTCTTCGCGCACGCCGGGGATTTCGCTAAACTCGTGCAATACATCCGCGATTCGAATCGCGGTAACGGCGGCTCCTTCAAGGGAAGAGAGCAACACACGCCGCAAAGCGTTTCCTAAAGTAACGCCATAGCCGCGCTCCAGCGGGCTGATAACAAATTTGCCATAGTTTCGAGCCTCAGCCTCACGCTCGATCTTCGGCATGACCATATTCATGATACCCGTCACGGTTCACCTCTATGCTTCGCTAATCTTTACGGCGGGAAATATTCGCCGCTGTTCCAACTACTACCGTGAGTAGTATTCTACGATCAATTGCTCGTTCAAAGTCCCGTCAATTTCAGGGCGCTCAGGCAAACGTTGAATCGCGCCCGTTAACTCTTTCGAGTCGCGGCTCAACCAGCTAGGCGACGTGCGCGCCTCAGCCAGATCGCCGAGTTCTTTGAAGTAAGATAGTTTGCGCGAGCCTTCGCGCACCGTAACCGTATCGCCCTGATTCAACAACATCGAGGGAACGTCGGCACGGCGACCGTTGACCGTAAAGTGACCGTGAGCCACTAACAAACGTGCCTGAGGGCGGCTCGATGCGAATCCGAGACGGAAGACCACGTTGTCTAAACGTGACTCAAGGATTTGCAACAAGTTCAAGCCGGTCAAGCCGCGGCGTTGAAGGGCGATCTCATAATAGCGGCGGAACTGCCGCTCAAGAACGCCGTACACGCGACGCGCGCGTTGCTTCGCGCGCAACTGACGGAGGTAATCGGACTCGCGTCCCATGCGGCTACCGCCGCCTCGGCTGCCCGTGCGCCCGTGCTGCCCAGGCGCAAAACTGCGCCTCTCAAACGCGCATTTCGGGGTAAAACAGCGCTCCCCCTTTAAGTACAATTTCTCGCCTTCGCGCCGGCAAAGTTTGCAAGCCGGACTAAGATTTTTTGACATAATTCACTATCCTCTATATCGGACTACACGCGCCGCTTCTTAGGCGGACGACAACCATTATGCGGGATCGGGGTAATATCGGAGATCAAACGCACTTTCAGTCCCATCGCCTGCACTGCGCGGATGGCGTTCTCGCGGCCAGGTCCAGGTCCTTTAACATACAGTTCAACTTCCTGAATTCCGAATTGCTGCGCGGCTTTGATCGCCTGCTCAGCCGCCAAACGCGCTGCAAAAGGCGTGCTTTTCCGTGAGCCTTTAAAACCCGCCGAGCCGGAGCTTCCCCATGCCAGCGTATTGCCGTCCATATCGGTAACGGTGATAATAGTATTGTTGAACGAGGCAAAGATATGCACCTGCCCCGCCGACAATACGCGTTTGACTTTCTTGGCGCCGGTTGTGCGGCGCGCGGAACGAACGCTTTGAGCCATAATTCTCCTGCCTCTTTACTTCTTTGCGCCGCGGCGTTTTCCGCGACCAGCGACGGTTTTCTTGGAGCCCTTGCGGGTGCGCGCGTTGGTTTTCGAGCGCTGTCCACGGACAGGTAGGTTGCGACGATGACGCAAGCCGCGATACGATCCGATTTCGATCAATCGCTTAATGCTCATTTGCACGTCGCGACGCAAGTCGCCTTCCACCTTGTAGTTCTTGCCGATAAATTCGCGGATCGCCGAAACATCCGCTTCGGTCAAGTCTTTCACCCGCACATCGGGATTCACGCCCGTTTGCGCCAAGATCGCGCGCGCGCGCGTTGAGCCAATACCGTATAAATAAGTTAGACCTACTTCCACGCGCTTGTTGCGCGGGAGATCAACGCCTTCAATTCTCGCCATGGTTCACACTATCCCTGTCGTTGCTTATGTTTTGGATTTTCGCAGATCACATAGATTCTGCCTTTGCGCCGAATGATTCTGCATTTGGCGCAGCGTTTCCGTATAGACGGTGATACTTTCATTACAATTACTCCTAACCTCTTCTTTCAAAAACCGAAGTATTAATTATACACGCACTGCATTCTTTCGTCTAGCCAATTTGCCTGCGCCGGATCATAGGGCAGTCAGGATGAGGGGTTCTCCTTCGGTGACGGCTACCGTATGTTCAAAGTGCGCCGTCAATGATCCATCCGCCGACACAACCGTCCACTGGTCTGACAGCACACGCGTCTCCGCCGTGCCGATCAATACCATCGGTTCAATGGCGATCGTCATGCCGGGCTTGAGCGGCATTCCGCTTCCAGCCTTGCCGTAATTCGGCAGTTGCGGTCCTTCATGCATCTGCCGTCCTACGCCGTGCCCCGTATATTCACGGGTGACGTAGTAACCACGGCTTTCCACATAATTTTGTATCGCCGCAGAGACGTCGCCAGTCCGATTGCCGACTCGCATTTGTGCGATGCCAGCACGCAACGCCTCTTCTGTGACGTTCAACAGGCTCTGCGCCTCGGGCGAGATCGCTCCCACCCCCGCAGTAAACGCCGAATCGCCTACGAACCCGCCCAAGATCGCGCCGCAATCAATTGAAACTATATCGCCCTCCTTGAGGATCCGCTTCTTACTCGGAATCCCATGGACGAGTTGTTGATTGACGCTAGTCGTGATCGAGGCAGGGAACGGAGGGTACCCGTAGCCTTTGAACGGCGACACGCTATTGTGTTTCTTCAGCGCTTCCTCAGCAGCCGCGTTGAGATCGGCGGTAGAAACACCCGGTTTTAAAAGATCTTTTACAGTCGCCAAAACTTCTGCATTGACGCGCCCCGCTTCGCGCATAATCTCTAGCTCGGCGGCGCTTTTGATATGAATTTGGCGAGCCCAATTCATGATTCGTTCTTCAAGGCGTCCATTAGCTCTTGCGTCACTCGCTCGATGGACTGCATACCGTTGATTTCGACCAGTTTACCAAGTTCGCGGTAATGCGCGATTAATGGCGTAGTTTGTTCCATATAGACCACGATCCGATATTTGACCGTCTCCGCTTTATCGTCGTCGCGCTGATACAACTCGGAGCCGTCGAAATCGCAAACGCCTGATTCTTTAGGCGGGCTAAATTTCTCATTAAAGATATGTCCGCTCGCCCGGCACGTCCAGCGTCCACCCAAGCGATCTACCAACACGTCTTGCTGGGCGTTGATGAGCGGCACGACGTTGACTTGCCCGTTGAAACCGCTCAGCATTACTTCAAGCGCTTCCGCTTGCGCCGGAGTGCGGGGAAAGCCGTCGAGGATGGCGCCCGCTTTACAGTCTGGACGACTGAGCCGGTCTTTGATCATTGCGATCGTTACATCATCCGGCACAAGGTCGCCCTTGTTCATATACGTTTGGGCAAGTTTGCCCAATTCCGTTTGTTTTTTAATGTTCTCACGGAACAAATCGCCCGAGGAGATATGGGCGAGCCCCGTACGACGCGACAAACGACTCGCTTGCGTTCCTTTGCCGACGCCCGGCGGACCTAGAAGGACGATGTATTTCGCCATGCGCCTTCCTAACTAATGAGCAGTTTTTCCTGATAGCCGTGCAATTTCAGCTCGGCTTCAATGTTCATGAATAGGTCGCGAACAACGCCAACCACAATTAAGAGCCCGGAGGAGGAAACCAGGAATAGACCTGCGTTGCTTCCCGCCGCCGGCAAAATTAACTGCAACAAGAATGGCATGATCGCAACCGCTCCAAGCAACAGCGCGCCCGGAAGCGTGATGCGGCTCTGAATGCGACTCAAGTACCGCTGCGTCGCCGCGCCTTCCGGTACGCCGGGAATTTGCGCGCGCTGACGTTTGAGGTTTTCGCCGTAGTTTTGTTGGTCGAAAAGCACCGTCGTGTAGAAATAGGTGAACGTAACGACCATGAAGAAATACAATGTCCAATATCCCCACGATCCGCTTCCCGTTTGATTGAAGAAAAGCGTAACGCTTGTCGCAAAATCGCTCACCCACTTCGTTTCAGAAGAGATGAAGTAACTTGCCACAATAGCGGGAAATTGCAAGAGCGCGCCTGCGAAAATCAGCGGAATCATGCCGGCGAGGTTTACCATCAGAGGCAGGAACGGCTGGGGTGTGCGCACTGACCGACCGCGCTGTATCGCGTAAAACACATGGCTCTTCTGCGCGAACATGATGGGCACATTGCGCCGTCCTTGCTGCACGTAGACGATGGCTACCACAGTAATGAGGATCACAATCAGCATGGCGGCTAATAACACCCAACGGTTCTGCTCGTCCAACAAGAGAGTTTGCACGTTGCGAGGAATCTCTGCAACAATGCCCGCAAAGATAATCAGCGATAAGCCTTGTCCGCGTACGCCATATTCCGAGATCAGCTCGCCAAGCCAGATGGCGAACATTGTGCCAGCCGTCATAACCAACAACGTGGTCACCGACGGCAACCATAAATTTCCGCTAAAGCCAAATGGAAGGATGGGCTGCGCGGCAAGCGAGTTAAAGATATTAATCTGCCCGATCGCCGAGAGCGCCGCCATAGGGACAGTCAGATAATAGGTCCATTTCTCCATCCATTGACGACCTTCGCGCGGGTCCTCCTCCATGCGTTTTTGCAATGAAGGAATAATCGGGATCAACAGTTGCAAGATAATTTGAGCGGTAATGTACGGATACACGCCCATGGATAACAGTGAGAAGTTAGCGATCGTGCCGCCGGAGAGCATATTCAGAAATCCGATAAAACCGCCTTGAGCGGCTTGCGATTGGAAGAATGCCGTCAACGCCTCGCGGTTTACGCCCGGCGCAGGCACATTTGCCGCCACGCGAAACAGCAACAACAGCCCGACTGTAACTAACAGTTTTCGGCGAATGTCTTCCGATTTCCATAGATATCTCCAAGCGGATGGTTTCTTTTCAGCCATGATGCAATATCTCTCGTTTCGCTTAAGGAACAATCAGTTCGACGCTTCCGCCGGCTTTTTCGATTTTTGTTTTCGCACTCGCGCTAACGCGATGCGCTCGAACTTTCAGCTCCACGCCGACCTCGCCGCGTCCTAAAATCACGATTGGGTTTCTCGAGTCGCGCAACAGGCGGGCTTGTTCTAGCGTTTCGGGGGTCACATCTGCGCCTGCTTTGAACGCGGCAGATAATTGATCCAAATTCACTTCGTTATACGTCGCGCGGCTGAGCGGGGTGAAGCCCTGCCCGCGCATGAACGGCAAGCGGCGATAGAACGGAAGGTTTCCGCCTTGGCGATAGAGGTTGCCGCCTTCGCCGGAGCGCGAGCCTTGTCCTTTCGTGCCGCGACCGGCGGTTTTGCCTTGTCCAGCGGAAATGCCGCGTCCGACGCGTTTTCGATTCTTTTTGGCGCCCGGGTTTGGGGCTAAATCATGAAGTTTCATCGTTTATCCTGCGTCTTCCACTTGAACCAGATGCGCGATCTTGTTGATCATGCCGCGCACGGCTGGCGTATCGCGATGTTCGATAGTCTGCTGCAATTTGCGCAGTCCGAGCGCTCGCGCCGTTTCTTTTTGGTCTTTAGTGTAACCGATAGGGCTGCGCACCAACGTTACAAAGATCGTCTTGTCTTGAGAGTCTTTCTTAGGCATGTTGCTTCCTCCGCTCCCAGAACGGCTTCAACTCATTTACGTTTTTGCCGCGTCGAGCGGCTTCCACATGCGGTTGTTTCAACTGTTCAAGCGCGTCAAACGTAGCTAAGACGACGTTCAATACGTTCGCGCTGCCTTGCGACTTGGTGAGAATGTCGCGCACGCCAGCCACTTCGAGGACTGCGCGCACGCCGCCCGCCGCAATTACACCGGTGCCTGGCGACGCCGGCTTAAGCATAACTTTTGCGCCGCCAACCTTGCCCACCACCGCATGCGTGATGGTCGTTCCAGATAGGCTGACCGTTTTCATCGCTTTGCGAGCGCGGCTAGACGCCTTACGCATCGCATCCGGCACAGCGTTGGCTTTACCCACACCCATCGAGATGTTTCCCTGTTTATCGCCGACCACGACCGTTACGCGAAAACGAAAGCGACGTCCGCCTTTAACTACCTTCGCTACGCGGGCAATCTCAATCACGCGCTCTTCGAATTGGTCTTGATCTTCAAAATTCTGTTGGTTTTTATTGTATTCTGCCATTTACTGCTCCACAAAAGACTAAAACTGCAAGCCGTTTTCACGCGCGCCGTCAGCCAGCGCTTTCACGCGACCCACATAACGGAAACCGCCGCGATCAAACACAACCGAGGAGATGCCTTTGCTCTTGGCGCGTTCAGCAATCGCCTGCCCAACTAATTTCGCCTGCTCAGATTTTTTCATGCCTTTTGCCTTTTCGCGCAGATCGCGATCCACCGTCGAGGCGGAAACGAGCGTGCGCCCCGCGCTGTCGTCAATGACTTGCGCGTAAATCGCAAAGAGGCTTTTATAGACGTTCAAACGCGGGCGCTCCGTTGTGCCAGTCACGTTCTTTCTCACGCGCGCATGACGACGCACGCGAGCGGCAGCACGAGTATGTTTTGCCATGGTTTACTTCGCTCCTTTCGCAGCTTTACCAGCCTTGCGCCTAACTTTTTCGCCCAGGTAGCGAATGCCTTTACCGTGATACGGTTCCGGCGGGCGCACGCCGCGAATCTCCGACGCGGTCTGACCGACAACTTCGCGGTCGTATCCCATCACTTTGATCTGACGCGTCTTCTGGTCTACTTCAAACGAGACGCCCTCTGGCGCCTCTACCTTGACGGGGTGAGAATAACCGACGTACAACATCAGCGCTTTGCCGTCCATCTCGGCGCGGTAACCCACGCCTTCCACCGCCAACGTCACTACGAAACCGACGCTCACGCCATGCACCATGTTGGCGATCAGCGCGCGGGTCGTGCCGTGCAAAGCGCGTTCAACAGGATGGTTCGATTGGCGCTTCACAATCACCTGCCCATCCTCCATCGAAATTGAAATATGCGGGGAGAACGCGCGCTTAAGTTCGCCTTTCGGTCCTTTGACGTGGACGTTCGAGCCTTGCACGTTAACTTGCACGCCGCTCGGAATTTCCACGGGTAATCGTCCAATACGAGACACTACAACCTCCTGCCTTTACCAAACTTTGCAGAGAATTTCGCCGCCCACGCCAAGTTGCCTCGCGCGCGCGCCGGTCATTACGCCCTTAGGCGTTGAGAGGATCGCAACACCGATCCCAGACAGCACCCAGGGGATATCTTGTTTTCGCGTATATACGCGGCGGCCGGGCTTGCTCACGCGCTCCAGTCCGGAAATGACCGGGCGCTTCTCCCTTCGTTCGCCGACGTATTTAATCTTCAAGCGCAAAATCTTCTGCGCTGCCTGTTCGCCTTCCACCACTTCAAAACTTTCGAGAAATCCTTCATCCTTGAGGATTCGGGCGATCTCTACTTTAAGTTTGCTGTTAGGCATTGCCGTAAGCGCGTGCCCCGCCATAGCGGCGTTGCGGACGCGGGTTAACATATCGGCGATTGGGTCATTGATGGTCATAAGTCACCTCGCTCCCGTTACCACGACGCCTTAGTCACACCGGGAATTTTTCCCTGCAGCGCCAGCTCGCGAAAACAAATCCGGCACAACCCAAAGCGGCGGATATAGCCGCGCGGGCGTCCGCAACGGACACAACGATTCCGCACCTGCGTTGGGTGAGCCCGTCGGGCTTCTCGATACTGCATACATTTCTTTGCCATAAGTTTACGCATCCTTCTTGTCGAACGGCATGCCGAGCAATTGCAACATTGCGCGCGCCTGATTATCGTCGCTCGCGGTGGTCACAATAGTGACTTCCATCCCGCGCAGTTTATCAATCTTGTCGTATTCAATCTCCGGAAAGATCAATTGATCTTTCAAGCCAAGCGTATAGTTGCCTCTGCCGTCAAATGCATTGGCGGATATGCCGTGGAAATCACGCACACGCGGAAGCGCAGTGGACATCAGACGATCGAGGAACGCCCACATACGATCGCCGCGCAAGGTCACTTTAGTTCCGATAACGCGTCCTTCGCGCAACTTAAAGTTCGCAATGCTCTTACGCGCCTTCGTCATGACCGGCTTCTGCCCCGCGATGATGGTCAAATCGTTCGCGGCGGCTTCAAGACCTTTCGAATTATCCATCTCCTCGCCCAAGCCGATATTAATTACGACTTTCGAGACGCGCGGCACTTGCATGATGTTCCCGTATCCAAAGGACTTCCGCAAAGCCGGGACGACTTCGCCGTTATATTTTTCCTGCAATCTGTTCATCGCTCAATCACTCCGCGGCTAATCTATAAAAGCCTGGCATTTTTTGCATACGCGGCGCGCGCCGTCGTTATCGCGCTGCACGCCGACGCGGGTAGCTGCTTTGCACGTCGGACAAACCAGCATCACCTTCGAAATATCCATCGGATTTTCAAATTGGATGCGTCCCGGGTTAATGCTGCGCCCAGCCTGCGTCTGCACTTGTTTCTGATGCTTGGTGCGAACGTTTACGCCCTGCACCACCACGCGCCGATCTTTGATCAACACGTTGATCACTTCGCCGCGTTTTCCTTTATCTTCAAGGCGTCCGCTGATCACTTCAACGGTGTCGCCTTTGCGAATCTTCACATTCATGCTTTATTACTCCTGCGCCTACAACACTTCGGGCGCCAGCGAAACGATCTTCATGAAACCTTTTTCGCGAAGCTCTCTCGCCACTGGACCGAAGATGCGCGTGCCTTTAGGATTCACGCCATCCGCGTCTAACACAACGGCGGCATTGTCGTCAAAACGGATATACGAGCCGTCTTCTCGCCGATACTCTTTCGAACAACGGACGATGACTGCACGCACCTTCTCGCTCTTCTTAACTCCGCCTTGCGGCGAAGCCGACTTAACTGAAGCGACCACCACGTCGCCGATCGACCCGTAGCGGCGAATTGAACCGCCAAGCACATGAATGACCAGCAGTTCGCGGGCGCCCGAGTTATCGGCGACTTTCAATCGAGACTCTTTTTGAATCACGGGTTACTCCTCCGCCTTCAAATCCGCGACGCCCTCGTCAGCGGTGCGCGTCTCGCGCTTGACAATAGACTCAACCACCCAGCGCTTATCGCGCGAGAGCGGTTTCGATTCGACTAGTCGCACTTCATCGCCCACTTGGCAGCCGATTTCATCGTGCGCCTTGAAGCGTTTGCTGGAGTGGACGACTTTGCGATACACCGGATGACGGAACGTACGCGTCACTTCGACTACCACTGTTTTTGCCATTTTTGCGCTGGCGACGACGCCGATGATGCGACGACGATTGTTCATGCTTCACCTTCCGTAATTTCAGATGCCTTTTGCTCGCGCAAAATGGTCAACATACGCGCCACATCGCGTTTGATAATGCGCAATCGGTCGGTATCCGTCAACTGACCGGTGACCTGCTGAAAGCGCAACTTCATCAATTCCTCGCGCGCGTCGGCGATCTTCGTTTCGAGTTCGCCGCTCTGCAAATTTCTCAACTCTTTTGGTTTCGTCGCTTTCATACTTATTCTCCCGCCTCATGGCGCGAAACCACTCTGGTTTTGATCGAAAATTTATATTGCGCGTTCTTCAACGCTTGTATAGCCACAGCCGAATCCAAGCCGCTTACTTCAAACATGATGCGACCCGGTTTAACCACCGCGACATAGTATTCCACATTGCCTTTGCCGGATCCCATGCGGGTCTCAGGCGGCTTATGCGTGAACGGCTTGGCGGGAAAGATGCGAATCCACACTTTTCCGCGCCGCTTCATTTCGCGGACGATCGTCCGACGCGCCGCTTCGATCTGTCGCGCAGTCACCCAACCGGGCTCCAATGCCTGCAAGCCGAAATCGCCGAAACTGATTTCCGCGCCCCGCAAGGCTTTGCCTCTCATTCGTCCGCGCATTTGCTTGCGCCACTTTACACGTTTTGGCATCAACATAATTGCTACCTCATTCTTCGGTACGCCGCTTACTGGCTTACGTACACACCTTCCGTCGTTTCGATTTTCTCTTCCGTTTCGGGTGCAGCTTCGCCTTTATACACCCACACTTTCACGCCAATCTGACCATATGTAGTGCTCGCTTCGGCGATGGCAAAATCAACATTAGAGCGCAGCGTCTGCAGAGGCACGCGTCCTTCGCGCAACCACACTTCGCGCGACATTTCCGCGCCGCCCAAACGTCCGCTGACCATGATCTTGATGCCGCCTGCGCCTTGCTTGATCGCCTGTTGGATCGCGCGTTTCATAGCGCGACGATAGGCAATGCGCCGCTCGAGTTGATCGGCGATATTGAGCGCCACTAGCGTCGCATCGGTATCGGGAGAACCGATCTCTTTAACGTCCAAGTCTACTTTCCCGCCGATTAATGCTTCGAGCGCCGCGCGGATTCTCTTCACGCCTTCGCCTTTGCGCCCAATCAGAACGCCCGGCTTGGCAGTGTAAATAAAAATCTTGAGTTTGCCGGGATAGCGCTCCACATCTATGCGCGAGATGCCAGCCTTGCGATTCAACACCGTTTCCGGTAGATTCTTGCGGAGCTTCTGCACTTCGGCGTTTTTAGCGGCGCCGCCTTTAGAATCAACTCCTAACAAGAGGCTGCGAATGGCAAAATCTTGATGCAGTTGTTGGCGATATTCCGAACCCTCGGCAAACCAACGCCCCTGCCAGCCTTGATTGATGCCGAGCCTCATTCCAATCGGATGAACTTTACGACCCATAATTTCTCCTTAACTCCTACGACCCGCGTTCGCGCAGTACGACTGTGACGTGTGAACTTCGCCGAAATATCCGTTTGAAACGTCCCCGCGCGCCAAATCGTCTCCACTTGCGCGTCTGCGCCTCATCGGCAAAAATCTTTGCAACGACAAGATCGTCGCGGCTTAAACCGTAGTTTTCTTCAGCGCTGGCAATCGCAGAAGCAAGCAACTTGCGCACCGGTGTCGCGGCGGCTTTATTCGCAAAGCGCAGCGTTTCCAACGCTTCATTGACTCCCTGACCGCGTACAAGGTCAACTACCAAACGCACCTTCTGCGCAGACATAGGAAGAGATTTTAAATGTGCCTGAATATCATGCATGCTCAAATTCCTTACTACGCGGCTTTCTCGCCGATCGTGTGACCGCGGAACGTGCGCGTCGGCGCAAATTCGCCCAACCGATGACCGACCATATTCTCAGTGATATAGATCGGCACATGGCGGCGTCCGTCATGTACGGCAATGGTATGCCCAACCATTTGAGGGAAGATCACGCTGGCGCGACTCCACGTGCGCAACACTTTCTTCTCGCCTTTCTGGTTCATGGCTTCGACTCGCTTCAATAACTTCGGTTCCACAAAGGGACCTTTTTTCAATGATCGTGACATGCCTACCTCAAATCTAATTAACGATTCTTCTTGCTTCGACGGCGCACAATATATTGGTCGGTTTTCTTATTGCGCCGCGTTTTATAACCCAAAGTGGGCTTGCCCCACGGGCTCTTGGGTCCCGGTAAACCAATCGGCTGACGCCCCTCGCCGCCGCCGTGCGGATGGTCGCGCGGAGTCATCGCTGAACCGCGAACGCCCGGGCGAATTCCTCGATGACGGTTGCGTCCAGCTTTGCCAAGTTTGATGTTGCCATGGTCGAGGTTCCCGACTTGACCGATCGTCGCATAACACGTTTGGCGGATGAGCCGCACTTCGCCAGAAGGCATACGCACTTGAGCGAAATCGCCTTCTTTAGCAAGCAATTGCGCCGAGCCGCCCGCCGAGCGCACCAATTGACCGCCGCGCCCTTCCTGGATCTCGATGTTATGGATCATGGAGCCAACAGGGATGCTCGAAATGGGCAGCGCATTGCCGGAGTGAATTTCAGCGTTGGCGCTTGCCAGAATTCTATCGCCTACTTTGATGCCGGTCGGCGCAATGATATATCGCTTCTCTCCGTCCGCATAAAATAGCAAAGCCAAGCGCGCCGTTCGGTTCGGGTCATATTCAATCGCCGCCACCTTGGCGGGAATATCGCGCTTATCGCGCTTGAAGTCTACAACGCGAATAAAGCGTCGGTGGCCGCCGCCGCGATGGCGGACGGTGATGCGTCCGTAGCTATTGCGCCCTCCGCTCTTGCGTAAAGGGACAAGCAAAGAGCGTTCCGGCGTAGATTTCGTGATCTCATCGAATGTGTAGCCGGCTCGCCCACGCGTACCCGGCGTAACAGGTTTATACTTTTTTACGGGCATTACTGCACCCCTTCGAAGATTTGAAGCGTTTGTCCTTCAGCCAGCGTCACAATCGCTTTTTTCATGCTATTCTTACGAATGAGCAAACGACGCCCTCGTAACCGGCGACCGCGTTTGGCTGGAGCGTTGATAATATTCACGCGCGTAACCTTTACGTCATAGAGCGTTTCAACGGCGTCTTTCACCGTCGTGCGCGTGGCGAAGTCTGCGACTTCAAACGAATATTGGTTAAGTTTTCCGGACTGAAAATTCGTTTTCTCAGTCACAAGAGGACGGCGAAGCACGTCATAGATCGTAGTCATCTGTATCTCCTATCCTAAAGCCGCCGCCAGAGCGTCCAACGCATTCACGGGGAGCACTAACTTATCGTAGCGGAACAAATCGCGGATGTTAAGATAGCCCAGCAACAATACTTTCGTATCTTGAAGGTTGCTCGCCGATCGCGCAGTCGTTTCATACGACTGATCCTTCTGCGGCATGACGATCAACGCGGTAGATTCTCCAACCAGCGCGTTCAAAGCCTGCGCCATAACGCGCGTCTTTACGTCAGTCAGATTGAGATCGTCTACGACAATCACGCTTAATTCTTTCGCTTTAGCGGATAGCGCCGAACGAAGCGCTGCGCGCCTCATCTTTTTGGGCATACGTTGTTCGTAACTGCGCGGATGCGGGGTATGGATACGACCGCCGCCCACCCATTGAACGGCGCGACGCGAACCCTGACGAGCGCGCCCTGTTCCTTTTTGCTTCCATGGCTTGGCTCCACCGCCAGCCACTTCGCCGCGCACTTTGGTATCATGCGTGCCGAGGCGCGCGTTCGCCATTTGACGAACATACGCCTGATGCATCAGGTCAACATTAATTGGGGCTCCGAAGATCGCGGCGGGAAGTTCCACTTCACGAAGCTTCTTGCCCTCGAGGTTTAAAACGTCTACTTTCATCTTATCATTCCTCACGCGCCTATTGCTTACGCGCCTCCTTGATCACCACCAAGCCGCCTTTGCCGCCAGGCACTGCGCCGTTCACGCCAAGCAGGTTACGCTCAGCGTCCACCAGCACAATTTTTAGAGCCTGCACGGTAACGCGCTCGTTACCCATCCGACCTGCGCTGCGAGCGCCTTTATACACGCGCCCAGGCGTTGTGCCGGAGCCGCGCGAACCGGGAGCGCGATGACGATCGGATTGACCGTGGGTCTTAATGCCGCCGCTGAAATGGTGACGTTTCACTGCGCCGGCAAATCCCTTGCCTTTGCTCGTTCCGACTACGTCTACGCGTTCGCCAACGGCAAACGCATCTACAGTGACCTTATCGCCAATGTTCGCCGCTTCTTTTGTGCGGAATTCGCGCAAAAAGCGGAGCGGCGGAAGCTCATTAGTTTTTAAGTGTCCCAACTCGCCAGAAGTCAACTTTTTCGGATGACTTTCCCCGAATCCTAATTGAATCGCAGCGTATCCGTCGCGAGCGTGATTGCGAACCTGCGTAACGTAACATGGCCCAGCTTCGATGATCGTCACAGGATACGAGACGCCTTTTTCATCGAAGATCTGGGTCATGCCAATCTTCTTTCCTATAAGCCCTTTCAACATACTCAATTTTCTCCTTCAAAAGAATTTACGAGACTGTCAACCCGGGCTTGGGTTGCATCATCTCCAGACAGCGCAGTAAACGACCCAACGAGACTTTCAGGGTTTTTGTTGTCCCGAATGGTATCGTTCTTGCGCCGGCGAAAATCGAGAGCGGATAGTGTAACTGTAGATTCCGCTCTCGAAGGCGACCAATTATATTTTTATTTCAATATCCACGCCAGCCGGCAGGGATAAACGCATCAACATATCAATCGTCTTCGAGTCAGGATCAAGAACGTCAATCAGACGGTTATGCGTGCGAATTTCAAAATGTTCGTGCGAGTCCTTATCTATGAAAGGCGAACGACGAATTGTAAACCGTTCTTTCTTAGTTGGCAAGGGCACGGGCCCTACAACATGCGCGCCGCTTCGCTCAGCGGTTTCAACAATTCGCTTCGCGGTCGAGTCGAGCACGCGATGATCATAGGCTTTCAAACGTATACGGATTTTCTGCTTCGCCATGCCTTTACCTATTCAATGATCTTGGTGACGA
>MWTB01000031.1 GCA_002050275.1 Anaerolineae bacterium UTCFX1 | reverse complement strand
ATGGATTGAACCTTGCTTCGTATGCGAATTTGTATGCGTGGTCGGTAGAACACATCGCGGACTTTTGGGGAGATGTGTGGGACTTTGCCGAAGTTAAAGCCTCAAAACGATACGATTCCGTAGTGACGGATTTATCCGTCTTCCCCGGCGCAAAATGGTTCCCCGGCGCAAGGTTGAACTTTGCCGAGAATCTTTTACGCTATCGAGACGATCACCTTGCCTTTATTTTCATTGGCGAGACTCAAACATCGAAACGCATGACCTATGCGGAGTTATACGACGAAGTGGCGCGGCTGGCGCATTCGTTGAAAGAGTCAGGCGTGGGGGCGGGGGATCGGGTTGTGGGATATATGCCGAATCTGATCGAGACGGTCGTCTGTATGTTGGCGGCGGCGAGCCTCGGTGCGACGTGGGCTTCGTGCGCAACAGACATTGGCCCCGGCGCGGCAATCGAACGGTTAGGACAAGTCGCGCCGAAGGTGATGATTACTGCCGATGGATATTTCTACAAGGGCAACGCGTTCGATACGCTGGCTCACGCGGCGGAGGTAGCGCGGGGAATTTCCTCTTTGCAAAAAGTGATCGTTGTTTCGTACGCGCGCGCGAAGCCCGATATTTCTCAAATCCCCAACTCGGTTCATTATGACGATTTTCTCGCCAAAGAAAAAAATCTCGAGATTAAGTTCGAGCAATTGCCGTTCGATCATCCGCACTACATCATGTTCTCGTCGGGGACGACGGGCAAGCCGAAGTGTTTGGTGCAGGGCGCGGGCGGTGTGTTGATCAATCATCTCAAGGAATTGATCCTGCACACAGACCTCAAGCGCAGTGACAAGATTTTCTACATCACATCCTGTAGTTGGATGATGTGGAACTGGCTGGTCAGTTCGCTGGCGGTTGGCGCGACGATCGTGTTGTACGACGGCAACCCAAACTTCCCCGATGCGGGCGCGATGTGGAAGTTGATTCAAGACGAGAAAATTTCCATCTTCGGATGCAGCGCCAGTTACATCCACTTCTTGAAAAAGGAAGGCGTTTCGCCGTGCAGGGATTTTGATTTGTCGTCCCTGCGCGAGATTTCGCAGACGGGTTCGCCTCTCTCTGCTGACGGATTTGAATACGTGTACAAAGAGATCAAAGCCGATTTGCACTTCAACTCCATCGCAGGCGGGACTGACATCAACGGATGTTTCGCGGCGGGGAGTCCGATCGTCCCTGTGTACGCGGGTGAGTTGCAAAGCGCGGCGTTGGGGATGAAGATAAAGTCATACGATGAAAAGGGACAGTCGATTCTCGATGAACAAGGCGAACTTGTGTGCGAAGCGCTTTCGCCATCCATGCCGTTGTATTTTTGGAACGACCCTGACGGCTCAAAATATCACAAGGCGTATTTCGATGTGTATCCCGGCGTGTGGCGTCATGGCGATTATGTCTTGATCCACAAAGAGACCGGCGGCGTGACCTTTTACGGTCGCTCGGATGCGGTGTTGAAACCTTCGGGCGTGCGGATTGGCACGGCAGAGATCTACGCCCAAATGGAAAACCTCCCCGAAATCGCAGACAGCCTCGCGGTGGGACAAAATTATCAAGACGATCAGCGCGTAATTCTCTTTGTCAAGTTGGCGGCGGGATATTCATTGACAGATGAACTCAAAGATAAAATCAAAAAGACCTTGCGCGAAAACGCCTCGCCGAGGCATGTCCCTGCGTTGATTTTGGAAGCGCCAGATATTCCCTACACGTTGAATATGAAGAAAGTGGAAAGTGCAGTGACGAATATTTTGAATGGACGGGTGGTGAGCAACAAGGATGCGTTGATTAACCCCGGGTCGCTAGAGTTTTACGAGAAAGCCGTAAAGCAGCTATAGCATAAGCATGTCCGGAATATTCCTGCGTTTTAGGAAGGTGTTTTCCAACCGGGCGTTCACGGGTGCGCTTGTGTTCGTGACGTTTCTATATGTTTTCGAAGAAATTCTGTTCGATTTCCCTCAGATCCGTTTTTTTCAGATCATTCTGATCTTTCGCCCGCTCGACGAGAAATTGATCGCTGTGTTATCTGGGATCGCATCCCTGGCAATCCTATTTTGGTTTACATGGGCATCGTTAAATCTTCCCAGTAAAGTTCGAATTGTTCCCGTATTCTTACTTACTGTTACCTCTCTCGTCGAATATGGATTTTGGAAGGCTGTGAAGCGGTTTATGTCATCTGCAGATTTGCAGATTGCTCTCTCAACGCCTTATAGCACATGGAAAGGGGCGGGGCATTGTATTTTGACTGGCGGTTCATTCTGCCTGTTTTAGGATTTGGTATCGTGTTGTTGGTTTTTGGGGAAAGGGAGAAGAAAACAAACAGTGCGCGTCAATTTGGGGCTTTATTTCTACTTCTGATGGTCCTTTGCTTTTCATATACTTTTACAGGCATATCGCTCAGTTTTGGGACATCCGTCACCTCGTTTTACCAGACGATCCCGCGTTTTATTTTTGATGAGTTGCGTCCGTCTGCGCGGGCAGATGTCGGCTTTCAACAATCCGTTGCGCCGAAAAATAATATTGTTTTGGTAATAGACGAAAGCATCCGCGGCGACCACCTTAGTATCAATGGTTACCGCCGCGATACGACCCCGTTTCTCGATAACTTATCTCAAAACACCGATCTCGTGCGGAATTGGCGATTGGCTGTAGCAGGTGCGACATGTAGTTATCCGTCCAACGCTTTGATCCTGACAGGAGTTCGTCCGGGAGTGGATGAATTTAGGATGGTAGAAACGCATCCCACCGTATTTCAATACGCGAAGGCAATGGGCTACGAGACAGTTTACATGGATGCCCAAACGAACACCTTTTGGAACGGTCTTGCTCCAGATGATCTTGAATACATTGATATGTGGATCAAGGCGAAAGATCTAGGCGATGATATTCAGAGTGATTTTCGCGCAGCGGACTGGATTGCAAAGGCTGTAACGAATAATAAGGGAAAGTTTATTGTCTTGAACAAACGCGGTGTCCATTTCTTGTATGAAAATTCCTATCCTGCGGATATCGAGACCTGGCGACCCGTGCCCGGCGAGTACACCAGCCAACCGGAGTTGGTGACGAACCCGTACGATAACGGTGTGTTGTACAATGTGAACACTTTCTTTGAGCGTCTTTTGATAGACCTGCAGATCCTTGCGGATACTACGATCCTGTATACATCCGATCACGGGCAGACGCTGTTCGAAAACGGCGTAAGTTGGCTGCATTGTAATTATACGCCAATGGAAGCGACTATCCCGCTCCTCATGCTGGGACGCAACCTGCCTGCATCCTCTGACGAGAATTTTCTTGCGAGTCACAGCAACATCTTGCCGACGTTGTTGGATCTCATGGATGTGCCAGACAAATTCAGATTGTATCCTTACGCGCCGTCGTTATTTTCCCCCGCTTTCGATGTCGCGGGTGAACGATGGTTTTTTGATGGAAGTTTACGGCTGATCGAATTTCATTCTCCTTGATCTTGAGCGGAGGTTCTATGCCCTGCAATTGCTGTGAAATCGAAAATAATACCTTTACCGAAGGCGACGCGAAAGCAAATCTTAGAGATTATCGCTGCCGCGGACCTGCGAACCAGACCAAGTTGATCCTTGAAGCGGTGCGGTCGTTGGGATTGAAAGACGCGTCTCTGCTGGATGTGGGCGGCGGGATCGGGACGATTCACCACGAGTTGTTGAAGGACGTGGCGCGCGAAGCCACGCATGTGGACGCGTCATCGGCGTATTTGAAGGTGGCTACGGAGGAGGCGAAGCGGTTGGGGCATGAGGCGCAGGTGAAATTCATCCACGCGGATTTTACCGACGTTGCGGGTGAGCTTCCGCAAGCGGATGTGGTCACGTTGGATCGAGTTGTCTGTTGTTACCCGAACTTTCGCGAGTTGTTGAAAGCGGCTTCGTCGAAGAGCCGCAAAGCAATCGCGTTTACCTATCCGCGTGAGGCGTGGTACATCAAGACGGTAATGTCTATGATGAACTTTTTCCAGCGGGTGAGGAACGACCCGTTCCGCGTGTTTCTACATCCTGTGAGTGAAATGGAAGCGTTGTTAAATGCCGAAGGATTGAAAAAAGTTTCGGTCAAACAATTGCTTATATGGGAGATGGCGCTGTACCGACGGTGATGCGTCGCCGATTCTATGATAGCGCTTCCCAAACGCTCTTGGTATAATCTTTCATTATGAAATATCATATTTGGACTGAAGGCTGTCAGATGAACGTCGCCGATTCTCAGCGCGTCGGCTCGTCGTTGGAGCATCTCGGGTATCAATTTACGGAGACCATCGAAGAAGCGGACGTCATCGTCCTCAATACATGCGCTGTACGGCAGTCGGCGGAAGATAAGGCGATCGGGCGGCTCTCCAGCCTGTTGCCGTTGAAGCGACAGAATCCCAATCTGGTGATTAACTTCATGGGATGCCTTGTGGGCGTGCGCGGTGCGGAGAGATTGCGCAAGAAATATCCATATGTAGATGTCTTCTCGCCTCCCTCCGATCCCGGACCCCTCATTTCCTTTTTGAGTCAAGGCGAGATCCGCTCGCTGGAAGATTCCGAGACGACGCGGCGCTTCCTGATGATGGACGACGAGCTGATCCTGCCGCAACACGAACGCGGGCAGCTTGTCAGCGCGTATGTGCCGGTCGTCTATGGTTGTTCACATGCGTGTACGTTTTGTATCATTCCGTTTCGCCGCGGAATTGAACGCAGCCGCCATGTCGGCGATATTGTCGCTGAGGTTCGCTCGCTTGCCGCGCAAGGCGTGAAAGAGATCACTCTGCTCGGTCAAATTGTTGACCGCTACGGTAAAGACGTTCCCGATGGACCGAACCTTGCGCAACTGCTTCGCATCGTGCATGATGTCGAAGGCGTCGAGCGGATTCGCTTCCTCACATCACACCCCAATTATTTCACCGAGGAATTGATGGGCGCGATCGCCGAACTTCCGAAAGTGATGCCGCATATCGAGGTGCCGATCCAAGCGGGCGACGACGAAGTGCTGGCGAACATGAAGCGCGGATACACTCAACAAGAGTATCGCGAGCTCATCGAAAAAATTCGCAACAAAATTCCCGACTGTTCCATCGCAACGGATATCATCGTCGGATTCCCCGGCGAGACCGAGGAACAGTTCATGGAAACGTACCGCGTCCTCTCCGACCTTCGGCTTGACGTGGCTCATCTGGCGCGTTACTCATCCCGTGAGGGGACCGTCGCTACGCGCCGCATGGAAGATAACGTGCCCGAAGAAGAAAAGATGCGCCGCCTGCACTTGCTTGATGATTTGCAAGAGCAAATTGTGGCTGAGATCAACAAGAAATATCTCGGTCAAACTGTGGATGTGTTGTTCGAGGAGAAGGTAAAGAATCGCTGGAAGGGACGAACTCCCACGAACAAACTTGTCTTCGTCGAATCGGAAGAGAACTTGATGGGAAAAATTCTTCCTGTCACTGTCACATGGACGGGACCATGGTCTATGCAGGCAAATCTTGTAGGGGTGCGTTCGCAAAAACAAATCGAGTTGATAACCGTGTAAGAATGAATAAGGCGAGATTAATCTCGCCTTATTGTTTGATAGATAAACTAAATCTGCCCGATCGTTGGGCGGATTTTTGTTTGGGAGTATGCGTTTATATCGCCAGTCCTTTGAACTGACTCATATACAATTTGTAGAAGAACCCTTTGGCTTCGAGCAATTGCTGATGCGTTCCCTGCTCGACGATTTCGCCGTTGTTGATGACGATCATGTTATCCGCGTCTTTGATCGTGGAGAGACGATGCGCGATGACGAAACTGGTCCGTCCTTCCATCAAGCGCAGCAGGGATTTTTGAATGCGCGCCTCGGTGCGTGTGTCCACGCTTGAGGTGGCTTCGTCGAGGATGAGGATGCTTGGGTCGGCGAGAATGGCGCGGGCGATGGAGAGCAGTTGGCGCTGTCCCTGGCTGAGGTTGGAAGCGCGCTCGGAGAGTTTGGTCTGATAGCCTTGAGGAAGTTGCAGGATGAAGTGGTCGGCGTCCGCGAGTTTGGCGGCTTGAATACACTCTTCGTCGGTGGCGTCGAGGCGTCCATAACGGATGTTTTCCATCACAGTGTCGGCGAAAAGGAACGTATCCTGCAAAACAATACCAAGGTTTCTCCGCAGGTCATCTTTGGAAATATCGCGAATATCTCTTCCGTCAATTGAGATCGAGCCTGAACTGATTTCGTAGAAACGGGTCAATAAATTGATGATGGTTGTCTTTCCTGCGCCTGTGGGACCGACCAACGCGATGGTTTGCCCTGCTTTTGCCTGAAGGGTCATATCCTTAATGATGGGCGTATCAGGCAGATAGCCGAAAGCGACGTTGCTGAAGCGAACGGCGCCGCGGACCGGGGCAGGCAGGGGCGAGTCGGAAGCGTTATCCACTTCCGCGTCTGTGTCAATGATCTCGAAGGCGCGCTCCGCTCCAGCCAGCGCCGCCTGAATCGAGTTGTACATATTAGCAAGCTGGCGCAGCGGATTCAGAAATCCTTGAGCGTAGCCGATGAAGGTTGCGATCATGCCGATGGTGGCGAGATTCTTGAGCGCGAGATAGCCGCCGAGGCTGACAAGCACGATGATAAAGAAGTTTCCAAGCGCCCACGTCAGCGGCATGAGCATGAGGGCATACGTGTTGGCATAAACGCCCGCCTTGTACACTTTCTCGTTACTCGCGCGAAAACGCTCGATGGCGGTCTCGCTGCGGCGAAACGCCTTGACCACGCGCTGACCGCTGATCGACTCTTCCATCACCGCGTTAATTTCGCCGAGTTCTCTCTGAAGATCGCGAAACCCTTTGCGGGTATATTTTGCGATGAAATTGGCGAACCAAAACATGATCGGCACAACAATGAGCGTGGAAACGGCGAGATAGGGATTGAGCGCAAACATGGCGACGACGATGCCAACGAGCGATAACACGCTGGCGATGAGCGAAACCACGTTTTGCGACACGGCTTGATTGATGGCGTCAATATCGTTGGTGAGGCGGCTCATTAGTTCGCCCGCGCCATGCGCGTCGAAGAAGGCGATGGGAAGTTTTTGCAGGCGCTCGAAGAGGTCGCGGCGAAGCGAACGCAGGGCGTCTTGCGAAATATGCGCCATTGTCCACGCGGACGCGGCTTGAAAACTGTTGTCGAAGATATAGGCGATCAACAAAGTAATGGCGAGCGGAGCCAGCCCATTGATTTTTTTGGTCGAGATGTATTTATCAATGGCGCGGCCGATCAGGTATGGCTCAAGTAAACCGAGGAGGATGTACGCCAGAACCATCACAAGTACGAACACGAGGATCCATTTATAAGGACTGAGATACAACGCCAGTCGCGTGAGCGCGCGGCGCGAGTCTCGGGCTTTTTCGATCTTGCCTGGGCGCATCCCGCCGCGTCCCATCATGCCGCGCACATCGGCTTGGGTTTGTCGGTCTTTTGAGGTTTTGTCGCTCATACCGCCTCCAACCTCGCGCCCTCGCCGAGTTGCGACGCATAAATTTCCCGATATACCTCGCTCGTTTGCATCAATTCGTTGTGCGCGCCTTGCGCCACAATTTGTCCGTCGTCAATCACGATGATTTTGTCGGCGCGCAATACCGTGCTGATGCGCTGCGCCACCACAAAACTTGTGCTGTCTTGCGCCCAATCCTTCATTGCATTTTGGATCTTTGTTTCGGTTTCCACATCCACTGAGCTTGTGCTGTCATCCAGGATCAGCACGGCGGGTCGCAGAAGAAGCGCGCGTGCGATCGCGATGCGCTGTTTTTGTCCGCCCGAAAGATTCACGCCGCGCTCCTCGATGCGCGTGTCGTACCCATTCGGTAAATTTGCGATGAAGTCATGCGCCTGCGCCGCCTGCGCCGCGGCAACCACTTCATCGTCGCTGGCGCTCGGTCGTCCATAGCGGATGTTGTCCCGCACTGTTCCAGAAAATAAAATTGTCTCTTGCGGGACAACGCCAACTTGTTGCAGTAGATCGCCTTGCCTGATTCGGCGAACATCAATATCGTTCCATGTGATTCTTCCGTCTGTCGCGTCGTAAAAGCGCGGCACAAGGTTGACGATGGACGACTTGCCCGCTCCCGTCGCGCCGAGAATGGCTATCGTTTGACCCGGCTCGGCGACCAAATCCACGCTTCTTAACACGGGCGCCTGATTGATCCCGTTGAAATGAAAGCTCACTCCTTCGAACTTGATCTGCCGCGCGCGCCCCTCGGGCAGGCTCGTTGCTTCTTCGGCGTCTTGCACCTCTGGAACTGTATCCAACACTTCGTTGATGCGTTCCGCCGAAGCGCTCCCCGCCGCGACGACATTTGCCAGCATCACCATGATTCCCAGCGGTCCCATTGTGGTTTGCAGATAGTTGATGAACGCTACGATCTGTCCCACCGAGACCCCGCCCTGAATGGATTGAATCCCGCCCGCCCAGATCACGATCACCATGCCGATGTTGACGAGCAATCCCATAATAGGAAACAATGTCGCCATAAACCGCATCACGCGGATGTTTTGACCTGTGTAATCTTCGTTGACTTCGGCAAAACGTTCGTTTTCAAATGCTGCGCGGACGAAGGCTTTGACCAAACGCACACCCGCGATGTTTTCTTGCAGCACGGTGTTGAGACGATCCAGTTTCCTCAAGATCAGGATAAACAACGGTCCCATTTTGGCTATAAAAAATGCGATCACGGCAAAGGTGACCAGTAAAACGGGCAAAACCATCAATGCGAGGCGGCTGTCTGTAACGAACATCAGGATCAAACTTCCGATCATCAGAAGCGGCGCGCGAGTCCCGATCCGTAACGAGACTTGCGCCATGCGCTGAAACGCTGTTGTGTCGCTGGAGAGTCGCACCATCAGTTGCCCCGTGTTGAGATGATCGAGGTTGCCAAAGGAAAACGATTGGATTTTGAGGAAGAGCGCTTCGCGAATATCCCGCGCCACGCTCTCTCCGACCTCGATGGAGTAATGGTTGTTTCCAAGCGCGAATAATACTTGTAGAATGGACAAACTCATCATGATGATTGCGGTCGTAAGAACCACTTGTGCGTTGTGTTGGTTAATGCCCTGGTCAATAACGCGCTGAATCAGGCGGGGAATGGCGAGGTCGATCAAGACCACCAGAACCAGAAAAACGAGCGAATAGGTCGAATACTTCCAGTATGGGCGTAAGAAATGGAGGAGTTTGGAGATGTGTTTCATATCGTTTCTTTATAGGAGTTCTTTAATCTCTAGCGCGCGCATGAGAACAATTTGGGAAAGCGCCAATGAGCAGATATTCGAAAGGTGCAAAACCGAGAAGGTAACCGCGTGAAACTCTGACGCGTCCGCGAAACTTATCCTCCGCTTGCAACACTCTGAGAATCTTATTTTCCTTGATCGTTAAAGATGAGATGTAGAAGTTGCATCGCTTGCAGAATTGACCGTAAATCTGAATCTGACAGGTTCTTCATTTTTTCAGCCAGAGTGGAACGAGCATTTATCCGCGCTGAATTAACAATAGCGGAGCCTGTAGTCGTTACTGAAAGCGTAATTTTCCTCCTATCTTCAGGCGATCTTCCGCGCAAGATCAATTTCTGATTGACCAAGCCGTCTACAAGTTTGGAGACAGAGGGAGGAGTAAGTCCGAGATGTTCCGCTAAACTCGAGAGAGATGAATCGGGATAACGCTGAATGAAGCGCATCGCGCGAAACTGCGGAATGGATATATCCGATCCGCGCCCGCGGCGCATTTCCACGCGTATCGCCTGCATGATCTGGGGTGCAGTTTCCATAAGCGTCTGTGAGCAGGCATCGAGAAGTTTTGACATAATTAATTAGCCTTTCTAACTATTAGAAGACGACATTATATTCCTAATCTTGTTGAAACGCTAGGGGCGCTTTATTTACGAGGGCGGCGAGAAGAAGAGCGCGTAAATAGCGAAAGACTTCTTAGAGATGTGGAGGTAGTCATAGCGCGGAATGTGTCTTTTGGCATAGGGCGGATCGCGCCTTCGAGACTGGGGCGGCGAGGCGGGTAAGCGTATCATCATGGCAACGAAAAGGAGTTGTCATGTCTCAAGAATCGATGATCAACATAAACAATGTGGTCGCCGCATACGGCGCGCTGACCGCCCTCAACGACGTGAGTTTGAACGTGCAAAGGGGCGAAATCTTTGGCTTGCTCGGACCGAACGGCGCGGGCAAGACGACGTTGCTTGCATGTGTGGAAGGGTTGCACAAGCCCAAACAGGGAGAGACGCTTGTTGGCGGAATCAATGTACAAGCAGACTCTGCCGCGACGAAGCGCCAATTGGGAATCCAATTACAAAAAACGGCGTTGCTCGACGACTTGACCGTTGCCGAGTTGGTGGAAGTGTACGCCGCGTTGTATGAGGTGTACCTCACGCCGAAAGAAATTGACGCGCTTCTCGCGCGGTTTGGTCTCGTTGAAAAACGAAACACGTTGGCGCGCCGCCTCTCCGGTGGACAGCAGCAACGACTCGCGCTGGCGGTGGCGATTGCGAACGATCCGCAAATCGTTTTGCTTGACGAGCCAACTTCCGCGCTCGACCCTCACGCACGTCGCGCGATGTGGGATATCGTTCGTCAGTTGCACAATGAGGGACGCACGATCGTATTGACCACGCATGCGATGGAAGAAGCAGAAGCGCTTTGCGGACGCGTTGCCATCATTGATCGCGGTCGGATCGTAGCGTGCGATGCGCCAAGCGTGTTGATCGCGAGACTCAAATTGAATCCAATGTTGAAAGCGACAGTGGAACTACCGTTGGAACAAGTCCGCGCGTTGCCCGGGGTGAGCGCAGCGCGATATACGGGCGAACATTTGGAAGTGGAAACCGCCCGCCCCGAGGCGACGTTGACTGCGCTCCATGAACTTGCAGCGCGTTTAGATCGTTCCATTCGCGATGTGGCGCTGCGTCAGCCGAATCTAGAGGATGTCTTCCTCAAGCTAACGGGGCGCGAATTGGCTGAACAGAATTGATGCAGAATATCTTTAAAAGGAATACCCCATGAAACGTTTTATTATCCTTACTAAAGCAATGACCCTCATGTATCTGCGTAATGGCTATGTGTTATTTTGGAACTTTATCTTCCCTATATTGCTCATGTTCATCTACGGCGCGATCATGAGCCAATATATGGATTATATGACGCCGGGCGTGATCGTCTTGAACGCCTTGAGTTTCGGACTGGTCAGCAGCTCGACCATGATGCTGGAAATGCGCGAAAAAGGCGTACTTCGACGTTTACAAGCCACGCCTTTGCCCGCTATTCAATTGATCGGTTCGTACTTGTTGGTCAATATTGCGATCGGCGTCTTGCAAAGCTCTCTGATCATTGTGGCGGGCGCCCTGCTTTATAAAGTTCCTGTAAATATCTCGGGGCTATTGCTTGCTTATCCTATGATCCTTTTCGGCTTGCTGGCGTTCATGGCGCTGGGCGGAGTCATCAGCGGCGTGGCGGCGAAGGCTGGCGCTGCGACCGCGGTCGGGATGACCGTTTACTTCCTGCTGATGTTCATTAGCGACATGATCTTCCCGCTGGATATGTTGCCCGCTTGGCTGAGAAATATCGTGCCATACTTGCCCGCTTACCCAGTCGCTCAATTGGTGCGCTCCGCCATGTTGGACGCATCGCTTAACCCGAACTGGCTTTCTCAGATGGCGCTCCTTGCCGCGTATGGGATCGGCGCAACGCTGATCGCCGCCAAGTTGTTCCGTTGGGAACCGAAGGCGTAAACGCCTGCAAAACCTGTGAACAGTGAAAGGCAACTTGCTTTCACTGTTCACTTTGGATTTTACGGAGTACACTTTTGTAATGACCGACTTGCGTCAATCTGAATTGGCTAATAGCGATCTGCCCATGCCCGCGCGGCATTTGAAGCTATACGGTCGCTTCTGGGATATCGTCTCGCTGACGGCATTTGGGTTTGCCGCTATATCCGTTTTGGCTGCGCGCGCCGACGCGCTCACATGGCGCGAGATCGTTGCATCGGCTTTATGTATAGCGCAAGGACTGCTCTATTTTTTTGAAATCAGACACAGTCCGTGGCCCTTTCCCCATAGCCGTATGGCGATTTATTTTGTCGGCGGGATTGCCTTGTGGGCGACGGCGGCATTCTTAACCCCTCACGTCTGGTGGCTGGGGTTCACCTATTTCGGTCAAATGTTTGGGATTCTGCCGCCGGTAGCGACGTTGCCCGGCACGGCTATTTTGGCGATTCTGATCGTTGTGATCATTTCGGGTTGGAATCTTTCCGCTATTCCCATTGGCATGATCTTCGGCTTTTCCATGCAATGGATGTTTGCCAACGCGCTCTATCTCTATATTTATGGCATCAGCCGCACTAGCGGCGAGCGCGCCAAGTTGATCGCTCAATTGGAAGCCGCTCAAAAAGAATTGGAACTTGCGCGGCGCCACGACGCCGAATTGGCAACCTTGCGCGAGCGCGAGCGTCTTGCGCGCGACTTGCATGACAGTCTCGGTCATTCGTTGGCGACGTTGTCCGTTCAGCTTGAAGCGGTTCAACGTCTGTATAAGGTTGATGCCGATAAAGCCTCTGCGCAAGTGGATGAACTCAAGAATCTCACGCGCGCCAGCATGGACGATCTGCGTCGTTCGCTTGCGGGTCTGCGCGCGCCGGGATTAGGCGAACGAAAATTACACGAGACTCTACAATCGTTGAGCGTGGATGTCGCTCAACGCGCGCGTCTTGCCGTCGCATGTCAAATTGGCGATGCTGCGGATCAACTGTCTCCCGCTCACGCTGAAACGATTTGGCGCGTTGCGCAAGAGGCGTTGGCGAATATCGAACGTCATGCCGCGGCGCGCAATGTGGATATAAATCTCGCTGTTGAATCACAGTTTGCAACTTTCGTTATTAAAGATGACGGGCGCGGACTTCCGCCTGACGCCGAGGGACGCCCCGGTCATTTTGGGTTACGCGGGATGCGCGAACGCGTGGAAGGGCTCGGCGGAACGCTGACGCTCTCGAACGACGGCGGCGGTTCTCGCATCGACGTTAAACTGCCCATCCTCTGAAACCTTTTCTCCGTCCATGCCTAATTCGATCAACATCCTCCTCGTCGAAGACCAGACTCTGATGCGTCAGGGGTTGAAAACGATTCTCGATCTGGAACCAGGCTTACACGTCGTGGGTGAAGCGGGCGACGGTGAACGCGGCGTGCAACTTGCGCTTGAACTGCGTCCCGATGTTGTACTTATGGATGTGCAGATGCCCGTCCTCAACGGCGTCGAAGCGACGGCGAGATTGTGCCGCGAGTGGACGCAGGCAAAGATCATCATCCTCACTACGTTTGACCGCGATGATTACGTCTATCAAGGCGTGCGCGCCGGCGCGATGGGCTATTTGCTCAAAGATACGCCTGCCGACAAATTGATCGAAACGATTCGGCGCGTACATGAAGGCGAAGCGTTTATCCAACCTGAGATCGCCTCGCGCGCTCTGCGTGAAATGATGCGTCCGACCGTATCTACAATTGAATCGTTGTCTGAACGTGAACGCGAAGTGTTGGTGTTGTTGGCGCAGGGCGCATCCAACAAAGATATGGCGGATAAATTGTTCATCACCGAAGGTACGGTGAAGAATCATGTCTCTAACATTCTTGCCAAACTCCAAGCCGATAACCGCACTCAAGCGGCGGATATTGCTCGAAAGCAAGGATTAGTTTAAGTAATAAGACAAGCTCAACTGTATGAAAATTCTTGCATAAGGCAAGCCTGTAATGGACTTCTCCTTAAGAGGCTTTAGCGTTTTCAACGGCGAAAAGAATGGCGCGAAATCCCCTTCAGAATATCTATCCTAAAATAAGAAAACGCCTATAATTCACCGTTGCTTTGCAGCCTCTTGCGCGGCGGGCTGTAATCGCAATAAATCTCTTAAATGGATAAGACGCTTTGAATAATAAACGAAAGTTTTCTTCCCTTTTTCTCTCGCTTTATTTTATGGGATTGGCGGCGGGGTTTGTTCTGATTTTTTTCGCCACATGGGCAGATTTAGAATCCGCCTACTATGGATTCGACTACACTGGCTCAGAACCCTTTTCAACGCTGCAATGCCCGATTTTCATGACGAAGGCGGAAACGGAATCATTCTCTGTTGAGGTAACGAATAAGGCGGAGAGACGCATTATTAATGCATCGTTGATCACAAATATCAGCACGCCGGTGCTGATGGAGACAGCCAATACGCTGTTCTCTTTGGAACCGGGCGAGACGAAGAAATTAGAATGGGAAATTGGACCCCAGCATATTGATCTTGGGCGTTTTATCTTTATACGCGCATGGCTGCATCGAGCCTATCCGAATCCGGATAAGGAAGGCTCTTGCGGCGTGTATGTGCTTTCCTTGCCGGGTAAAGGCGTCTATTATGCGTGGGGGTTGGCGCTGTGCAGTTTACTAGGTATGGGCGGAAGTCTCTTTGGATTGAAGGATTCGTTTAGCGCTGCGCCGAATGGCGCGTTTGTGCGGCTTATGGCATTGGCGCTCATCGTTTTGGCTGGGTTAATTGCTACTTATTTAAGCTTTTGGATGGGCGGCGTTCTAGCCTTGGTTTTGGCTGTGCTGATGAGCGCGATCTCCTTTGGCGCGCAAGTAAACGCTGATCTATCGCGCTGAAGCGTAGATTGTTAAATTAAAGAAGAGGCTGTCGTCTTTCGACAGCCTCTTCTTTGTCTATCCAGGTTAGTGGATTAAGTGTCTTAATACCGTATGTAGAATTCCACCGTTATGGTAGTAATTTACCTCAACTTCGGTGTTCAACAGCGCTGTGACCTGAAATTCGATAACTTTGCCGTCTGCTTTTCTGGCTTTTACGGTAACGACGGATCTCGGTTTGATTTCGTTTAATCCTCCAATGTCGAAGACTTCGCTCCCGTCCAACCCTAATGTCTCGGCGTTTTGTCCGTCTGCGAATTGCAACGGTAAGACGCCCATGCCGACGAGGTTGGAGCGGTGAATACGCTCAAACGATTCGGCCATCACCGCGCGAACATCTTGCAACAGCGTTCCTTTTGCCGCCCAGTCGCGGCTGGAGCCGGTGCCGTATTCTTTCCCGGCGATGACAATGGCTGGAATACCGTCGTTTTGATATTTCATCGCCGCGTCAAACATAGACATCACTTCGCCGGTCGGGTGATATTTCGTCCAGTTGCCTTCTTTGGGCGCCACTAATAAATTCTTCAAGCGGATATTGGCGAACGTTCCGCGCGTCATAACCAGATCGTTGCCGCGCCGCGAACCGTAAGAGTTGAAATCTTTTGGAGCGATGCCGCGCTCTTGCAGGTATTTCCCGGCAGGCGATTCGATTGCAATTGCCGCAGCGGGCGAGATGTGATCGGTTGTCACCGAGTCGCCAAACAGACCCAGAACCCGCGCGTTTTTGATATCTTTGATGGGATTAACTTGAAGCGTCAAGTTCTGGAAGTAAGGCGGATGATGAATATATGTCGAAGCCTCGTTCCATTCGTACAAGTCGCCGCCGGTGACTTTAATTTCCTTCCACATATCGGTTCCGCCGAACACATCAGAGTATTTATCTTTAAACATATCCGCGTGTACGCTGGCAGAAGCTACATCGTTGATCTCTTTTAGCGTGGGCCATAAATCTTTGAGATAAACTGGCGCGCCGTCTGTGCCTGTGCCGAGCGGTTCTTTATCGAGGTCAATGTCTACTGTTCCAGCCAGCGCATAGGCAACGACTAGCGGCGGAGACATGAGGAAGTTCGCTTTTACCTGCGAATGGATGCGCCCTTCAAAGTTGCGATTGCCTGAAAGGACCGCCGCCGCTACCAAATCGGACTCTGTGACCGCTTTCGCCACTTCCGCTGGCAACGGGCCCGAATTTCCAATACAGGTGGTGCATCCGTATGCAACGATATTAAACCCAAGTTTGGCGAGCGGATCGAGTAGATCAGCTTGTTGTAGATATTCTGTCACAACGCGCGAACCGGGCGCTAGAGATGTTTTTACATACGGTTTGACGTTGAGCCCTTTTTCTACGGCTTTCCTTGCGAGCAACCCAGCCGCTACCATTACGGATGGATTGCTCGTGTTCGTGCAGGATGTGATCGCCGCAATGACGACTGCGCCGTGTTTCATTTTCATTGAGTCGCCGTTAGTCCCAAAGGTCGCTTCGGCGGTTAATGATTCGGGCTTGAGTGCGAAACCGCGCTCTTTGACCGGCGCGCTTAAGATCTTGCCGAAAGTCTCTTTCATCTCGGTCATTGGAATGCGATCTTGCGGGCGTTTTGGTCCAGCCAGCGATGAGACAACGGCGCCGAGGTCTAGTTCCAGCATATCGGTGAATTCAGGTTCGGGCATGGTGGGTTCGTGGAAGAGTCCTTGCGCGCGTGCGTACGCTTCAGTGAGCGCGATGGTTTCTTCTGAGCGCCCCGTCAACCGCATATAGTGGAAGGTCTCATGGTCAATTGGGAAGTAGCCGATGGTGGCGCCGTATTCAGGAGCCATGTTGCCGATGGTGGCGCGATCGGGCAACGACATCGTTTCAAGCCCCGGACCGAAGAATTCGACGAATTTATTAACCACGCCTTTTTTACGGAGCATTTGCGTAATGGTCAGCACGAGGTCGGTGGCGGTGACTCCTTCTCGAAGTTTACCGTAGAGTTTGAAGCCGATCACATCTGGTAAGAGCATATCCATGGGTTGACCCAGCATCACCGCTTCGGCTTCGATGCCGCCTACGCCCCAACCGATAACGCCGAGACCGTTGATCATCGTTGTGTGCGAATCGGTTCCGACGAGCGTATCTGGGAAGGCGACGATTTGATCGCCGTCTTGTTTTGTCATCACGACGCTGGAAAGGAATTCCAAATTGACTTGGTGCACAATGCCGGTCATGGGCGGCACAACGCGGAAGTTTTGAAATGCGCGTTGTCCCCATTTCAGGAATTCATAACGTTCTCGGTTCCGCATAAATTCCATTTCGGTGTTGCGTTGCAGCGCGTTTGGCGTGGCGAAGAAATCCACTTGAATGGAATGATCAATGACCAGATCTACCGGCACGAGCGGGTTGATCTTCTTCGGGTCGCCTCCGAGGCGGGCGACTGCGGCGCGCATAGCGGCGAGGTCTACGATGGCTGGCACGCCTGTAAAGTCTTGCATGATCACGCGGGCGGGCAGGAAGGGGATGCCGGGTCGTTCGCCGTGCGGAGTCCAAGCGGCAATATTCTTTACGTCTTGCTGTTTGATTTCTTTGTCGTTGCATTGACGCAAAGCCGATTCTAGCATGACACGAATCGAAATCGGGAGACGGTCAAGTTGCGTAATGCCCGCTTTTTCTAATGCGTCAAGACGGTAGTAGACGTATGTCTTATCCCCCACTGTTAAAATATCGCGTGTATTGAACAGATTGTTCATAAGGCTCTCCTTTGGCGGTTTGAATTTTTGGCGGCGCTGACTTTATTCGGCGCGACCAACTCCAACCAAACTTGCGAAGAACATAAAGGTGCGCCTTTACTATCCTTGCGAAACGTCTAAATTATAACTTTAATTCTTTTTCCAATCGTTGGATCAATATTTCTTTTTCGTCTTCGTGAGTGAACGCCGCCCGCGCTGCCGCAAGGATGCGCTCATTGAGGGCGCTTTGCGAGAGATGCAATTCTTCGCAAGCGACGCGGTATTCATCGCTTAAGACGATGCGTGAAATGCTGGGATCGTCGGTATTGATTGTAACATTTAAGCCAGTCTCGAGCATTTTTGCCAGCGGGTGCGTTTTGCGGGAAGAGACAATGCCCGATTGATAATTGCTGGTAACGCATACTTCAAATGCAGTCTGACGTTCGCGCGCCAGCGCGACGACGGCTTGATTTTCCAAGATACGCACGCCATGACCAATACGCTCGGCGCCGATGGTTTCGATGGCTTCGCGGATGTTCTCGGCGGGTCCCCATTCGCCCGCGTGGATAGTCATATGTAAGCCTGCCTGCTTTGCTTCTTTAAAGACTCCGTAAAAAGGCTGCGCCGGAAAATCCGCCTCGTTGCCTGCGAGATCTAACCCCACAAGCCCGTCTTGAATATGATCCGCCGCCAGCCGCGCCACTTGTTCGGCGAGTTCGACGCTTTCGTGGCGATTCACGGAAGCGATCAGTCGCGTCGCGACCTTATATTTGGTAGACGCTTCCTTGGCGCTGGATATTACCCATCCCATAACGTCGCGGAGCGAGAAACTTTGCACGCGGCTTAATGCGACCGGCGTGAAACGCAGTTCCATATATTGAATATTGTCTTTTGCCGCGTCTTCGATCGCTTCGCTTGTGACGCGATGGATCACTTCGGGCGAGCGGTAAAACAGGCGTAGGGTGGCAAATTTACTGAGGAAATTTTGGAAAGTAGGTCGATCTTCTTCGATGACTTGTACCAGCGCGCTTAACCGCAGAATGCTTGAAGGGATCGTTAACTCGTACTGACGCGCAATGTCAAGCATGGTTGTAAGTCGCAACGAGCCTTCCAAATGACGATGCAATTCCACTTTGGGGAGCGCCCGGTAAAGATTGAGCGCCGCGGTAACTCGGTTGGCGATATTCATAACGATTAATGTCTGCGTCGCTTTTTCTTTCGCTCTTGATCTACGCTTACGGTTCGCGTTTCTATGGGCGCGTCTGAAAGTTCTACCGGTGTAATCTCGACCGGTCGCGGTTGATACGCAAAGATGCGGCTGATCACCAGCCCGCGGATGTCTTCTACTAGTTGAGCGAACATTTCGGAAGCGCGGGCTTTATATTGCACCAATGGGTCGCGTTGCGCGTACGCTTCCAAGCCGATGGAAACGCGTAAGGCTTCGATGCGCGTTAGATAATCCACCCATAATTCGGTTGTGGCGCTGAGCAATAATTGCCGATGGGCTTCGTTCAACGCGTAACGTCCGATCGCTTCGACTAACACTTCGCGATCTGTTTCGCTCAACGCAGCGGCTGATTCGCTTAGCCTTTCCTCGCCGAAAGCGTTCTTTGCGGCAATGCCGAAATCCGCCAGTTTTTGCGCGTTAGCTGAGAGACGATTGAATTCGCGCTCGCCCCAAGCGGCGCGCAGCGCTTCTTCCGCTTCTTCGAGATGTTCTAACGCCTCGTCTGCAATCTCTTCTTGATCGCGTCCATCGAGCAGTTGCGCCATGAGGAAGATATAACTGAACCGCGAAAAGATTTGTTTGACTTGACGGTGAGTCTTCTGATCGAAAACCGTGCGTGCGCCTTGCGAGAGCGAGAGCAGTAATTGCAGTTTGCTGCTTTCGTTGATCTCGGGCGGCATAAGAGTTTCAAGATCGCGTGAAATTTGATCGCTCAATCGTTCGCGGCGGCGTTCTAAGGCGGCTTGTGAAGCTTCGACGATCTGGTCTGCGGCATCGTCCCAGTTGGCGATCTGAAATTTCTCGCCAAGCGATTCGCCGATGCGATTTTGCGCGGCGGCGATGACGCGCGCCATATACGCGCTGGTCAATTGCGCTTCGATCATCCCTTGGACGTCGTCTTTGACGTTCTCAGGCTCTTCGCCCAACGCGCGCAATTGCTCGCCGCTGAGACGCAACGACATTCCGATCAAGTTGTTGAGTTCTTCTAGGAGTTTTTGCGGGCGGGGAGCGTCTTCTCGTTCGCGCAGGCTTTCAAAGAATGCGTCTACGGCGTCGTTGCGCGAGTCAATTTGCGCATTGAGCGCCCCTTCGCCGTTGTCAATTAGTGTTTCAATTGCGCGCAGATGATGCGCGTTCTCGGCTTCGACGGCGCGGGCGATCAGGCTGAGGACTTCGGAAGAAAGGCGTGTAGGTTCGGAAAGTTCTCGCAGCAATAGAGATAAGCCGAAACTGGGGAAAAGGCGCTCTCCCGTCATAAACGGCGGTTGCACCTGCTCGAGCCAAGCGATCAATTTCCACGGTCCCTCTTCGTCAGCCATCTCCGCTTCGACGCGTTGAGCAACTTCAGTTTCAAGAAGCGTTGTCACATCCTCGCGTAGGTCTGCTTTGACGAAGATACGATCGCGTTGATTGTAGATCTGCTCGCGTTGTTTGTTAAGCACATCGTCGTATTCGAGCAGATGCTTGCGCACATCGAAGTTCGCGCCTTCGATGCGATGTTGGGCTTGTTCGATTACGCGGCTGACCACGCCCGCTTCGAGCGGAAGCGATTCGTCCACGCGCATGCGGTCCATAAGCCCGCTCACCTGTGAGCCACCTTGAATGCGCATGAGGTCGTCTTCAAGCGAAAGGTAGAAACGCGAAGAGCCGGGGTCGCCCTGCCGCGCGGCGCGTCCGCGCAACTGATTATCAATGCGGCGCGCGTCGTGCCGTTCCGAGCCGACTACATGTAAACCGCCCAGTTCTTTGACGCGCTCCATGTCCTCAAAGTATTGCAAGAAAAGTTTGATTTCCGCGTCGTAAATGCTAAAGGCGGACGGGTCGGTTTGTTGCAACGCTACACGGCGTTCTTCAAGCGACATATCGAACGGGTCTTCGTAGCCCACTTTACGCAATACGCGGTTGACCGCGCTGATGACTTCTTCGGCGATTTCGCCGCCGAGTTTAATATCCACGCCGCGCCCCGCCATGTTGGTGGCGATAGTGACCGCGCCGAATGCGCCCGCCCCCGCGATCACCTGCGACTCTTCGGTATGTTTACGCGCGTTCAATACTTGATGAGGAACGCCGCCTTGTAACACCGATTTTAGCCGGTTTTTATCCGCTTCATCCAACCGAAGAATCTCAAGCGTTACGGTAATATTGTTCGGATCTTCGGGGTTGATGCTTGTCATGCCGAACGGTTGGATGAACTTCCGCAGCGCGTCCGGCGAAATCTTCTCAAGCGTTTCATTGAACGGCTGAAGTTCTGCGATGAGCCGTCCGTCTTCTTCGCGATGATTTGCTTGCATCCAAGTATGACGCACAAGCGCCACTTGCAGCAACCGCCGCACCGAGTCGGCTTTCAGACGCTCTGAAAGCTTTTCCGACGCTTCGACGGAGGTTGTGCCGGCTAAGACGGGACGTCCGCGCACATGCTCGCGGACGATTTCCGTTGCAATAGCGCGTAGTTTTGATTCGATTGTCTTATAGATGACGTCGGGAAAATCTTGCCTGCGATAGAAGAGCGGCGCGCGTTCATTGTCGCCGCGTTTGGCGAAGTAGGCTAACGCGTAACCGTCTTTGTCCTTGGTTTTGATCTCGATTAGCGGCGCATTGCCGCCAAACGCCTGATATTCGAGGTTCGGTGGGATCGAGTGGACTTCGAGGTTGTAAATCTTGCTGAATTCTTCGGCTTCGGTCAACGCGGTGCCGGTCATACCCGCTAATTTCTTATACATGCGGAAATAATTCTGCAGGGTGACGGTGGCATACGTCACGTTTTCGGGCTCAACTTTCACGCCTTCTTTGGCTTCGACCGCCTGGTGTAAACCGTCGCTCCAGCGTCTGCCTGGCATAAGCCGCCCGGTGTGTTCATCTACGATGATAACCTTGCCTCCCTGCACAAGATAATCCTTGTTGCGATGGAAGATGAATTGAGCGCGCATGGCTTGCTCGAGGTAACCGCGCAGACGCGCTTGCTCGGGCGTTACATCTTCCGGTCTGTCGGGGTCCGCGAGCGGTTGCCCCAAGACCTGCTCAACGTGCATCAATCCCGTTTCAGTGAGCGAGGCGTTCTGATCTTTTTCGTTGAGTTCATAATCTTCGGGCTTAAGCTGTTTGACCACCTGCGACATTTTTCCATACCACTCCAAATTCCCCGAAGCGGGACCGGAGATGATAAGCGGCGTGCGCGCTTCGTCAATTAGCACGTTGTCTACCTCGTCCACAATAGCGTAATGATGTCCGCGCTGCACCCGATCAGCCAGCCGCATGGTCATGTTGTCGCGCAAATAATCGAAGCCAAACTCGGAATTAGTTCCGTAGGTTACATCGGCTTCATAGGCGAGGCGGCGATCTACCAAGCGCAACTGATGTTGATCTTCGTGCGGTGATTCGCGTTCCAGATCGACAAGAAACGCTTTCTTGCCGTTTTCGGTTGCCGCCGCCATTTGCAGCACGCCGACGGTTAAGCCCAGCATGTTGAAGATGGGAGCCATCCAGCGCGCATCGCGCCGCGCGAGATAATCATTGACCGTGATGAGATGTACGCCTTTGCCAAGCAAAGCATTAAGGTAGATTGGCAAGGTGGCGACGAGCGTTTTCCCCTCGCCGGTGCGCATCTCAGCGATCGAGCCTTCATGAAGCGCTACGCCGCCGATTAACTGCACATCGTAGTGACGTAAACCGATAGTGCGTTTCGAAGCTTCGCGCACTGCCGCGAACGCTTCCGGTAAGATGTCGCTTAGCGCGTCTTGCCAGACTTTAGCCTGTTCTTTCTCCGACAAGCCTTCCGTATCCCCGATCAACTCGGCGAGCCGCGCGCGGAATTCGTCTGTTTTGGCGTTGAGCGCATCGTCAGATAACGTCTCGAAATTCGCTTCGAGATCGTTGACTTGCGCAGCGGCGCCGCCGTACTGCGCGATAGTTTTCTTACTGGGGTCGCCCCCGAACATTTTGACAAAACTTTTTAACATTGAATACCTTTTCGGCGAAGCATTATACTGCCTTTAACGAATTGCCTGTGTGTCAAGTTCGTCCTCTTGTTGCAATTTCAATTGAAATATTTCCCCTCCGACAAATCGGCGTTCCCACCGACTTCCCATTATAAACTTAGCGGATGCGTTTCAGGCAAACTTGTTATAATCTCGCGTCGAAGGAGCGATCATGGTTGCCACAGAAGGGCAAGACCGCCGCAAAGAAGAAGAGCGCGTCCGCAAAGAAAAGCGGCTCCCGCCGGGGCAGTCGTTGACGTTTAAGTTTCCCGTGTTGCATTACGGACCCGTTCCGAGTTTTAATCCCGCTGTCTGGGATTTTCGCGTATGGGGCGAAGTGGAAGAAGAGAAGCGTTGGACGTGGGCTGAATTCAACGACCTTCCGCGCGCCAAGATCCAAATGGATATTCATTGTGTGACGCGTTGGAGCAAGTTTGATACGATTTGGGAGGGCGTTTCAGTAAAAATGATGGTGGAACTGGGGCTGATCAAGATCAAACCCTCCGCTACGCATGTGATGCAACACGCTGAATACGGGTTTACCGTTAACTTGCCGTTGGAAGTTGCGTTGCAAGATAGCTTCTTGCTGGCGACTCACCTCAATGGCGAACCGATCACGCTGGAACACGGTTATCCGCTGCGTGGAGCCGTTGGGCTGATTCCCGGGCGCGATGACCTGGCAACGCCCTATTTCTGGAAAGGCGCAAAATGGCTGAGGTCGCTTGAGTTCATGTCACGCGACCGGCTTGGGTTTTGGGAGCAGGCCGGGTACCATAATCGCGCGGATGTCTGGCGCGAGGAGCGTTTTGATTAGATCAGCCCCTAGAGATGAAAAATCTCTAGGGGCTGATCTAATCTAATCAATGTTTATGGACGTTCGCCTAATGTGATCGTAATATCCATCGGCGCATCGCCGCGCAATACGGTTAAGACTACCGTATCGCCGGGAGATTTGGAGGTGATGAGGTAACTGATCAGATCGTCGAAAGTTTTGACCGATTTGTGATCGAAGGCGATGATTAAGTCGCCGCCAGCCTTTAAGCCGGCGATGGATGTGGGTGAATTGCCTGCGCGGATACCCGCTCTATCCGCCGGTCCGCCTGGGGCGACCGACATAACGTATGCGCCGGTGTATTGTGTGAGCCCCAGCGCCTCGAATTCAGAAAGGCTCATGTCGCTGGCGGAGGAGATGCCCAGATAGGGGTACTTATATTTTCCCGTTTTGATTAAGCCGGGCACGATGCGTTTGACCAAATTGATGGAAATAGAGAAGCCCACGCCTGAGTTGACGGCGTTGCCGGTCGTTTGGTTAACAGATTCCGTGCGGATGGATTGGTTGACGCCGACTACTTCGCCGTTCAAATTGAAAAGCGGACCGCCCGAATTGCCCGGATTGATTGCCGCATCGGTTTGGATGATGTCGGCGTTGCTGAAGAAACCGCCGCCGTCAGGCGCGACATGCGCCGGCTGGGTGCGCCCCAAACCGGAGATGATCCCCATTGTCATGGTGCCGCTTAAGCCGAAAGGATTGCCGATGGCGACGACAGGCTGACCCACCATCAGCGCGCTTGAATCGCCGATGGCAAGCGGGTGAATCTCTGAAGCGGGCGCGTTCACTTTGACGACTGCAATATCCGCGTCTGCGTCGAAACCGACGACGGCGCCGTTGGCTTTGTAGCCGGAAGCGAAGACAACCTCGACTGCGCTGACGCCTTCTATGACATGATGGTTTGTGACGATATATCCCTGATCGTTGAATATGAACCCGGAGCCGAGTCCTGTGTTGGTGCGGATGGCAACTACGCCGGGAATGACTTGCTGATAGAGCGAGGCAAGCGAACCGTCTAATGGAATGGAAGCGTTTGAAGCGGGCGCAATAGCAACGATAGGTTGCTGAGTTGGGGGTTGTGTTTCCGATTGCATTCTATCGGGCAGGGCGCATGCGGTCGCCGCCAGCGCCAACATGATAATTGCAGTTAGAATTCTTTTCATCGTAGTAATTTCCTTATTCTTTTAAACTAGCATAATATGCGACGATTAAGTGTCGTTAAATGCAAGTTAATCGAAATTGAAAGCGGCGTTGCGCAGAGAAACCTATGATTTTATCTTCGACGCTTGCTCGAGAAGTTCGCGTTGTTTCGCTGAAAGGTGTTTGGGAATTTGTACCTTAAGCCGAACAAACAAATTGCCCTTCTCTTTGGCGTTTTTTAGAAACGGCATTCCGCGTCCCACCAAACGGAAGATTTGCTCGGGCTGCGCGCCGGCGGGAATAGTGAGTTTAAGGCGTCCCTCAAAAGTTTCCACGTCCGCTTCACCGCCGAGCAGGGCAGTGAACGCGCTGACGGTCGCTGTTGTATGCAGGTCGTTGTCCTTGCGTTCGAAGCGCGGATCTTCCGTTACATTCACGATTAAGTACAGGTCGGCGCCGCCGGGACCCGCGCTCGCCACGCGCACTTTGGAACCGGTGCGCACGCCCGCTGGAATGCGCACTTGTTTTCTTTTATTATTTTCCGCCTGGAGCAGACGCGTCGCTCCGCGATAGGCTTCCTCAAGCGTAATAGTGAGTTCTTGCTGATAGGTTTGCGGACGCGAGCGCGCTTGCGACGCTCCGCCTCCGAAGATCGTGCGGAAGAAATCGGAGAAGCCGCCGCTGCCGCCGAAGAGGTCGTTAAGATCGCCGTAATCTACGCGAGTTCCGCCACCGCTATATTGTCCCCAGTTAAAATCGCCCGGCGTTCCGCCTTGTCGTTGCCACTGCGAGTAATCGGAACCCAGCTTATCGTATGCCGAGCGTTTTTTCGAATCGCCCAACACTTCGTATGCTTCGTTAATCTCTTTGAATTTGTCCTCGGCTTGTTTGTTGTTCGGGTTGTAATCGGGGTGATGCTGTTTTGCCAGTTTGCGATACGCCTTACGGATTTCGTCTTCGCTGGCTTTACGGTCCACGCCGAGGATTTTGTAATAGTCTTTATAATCCATAAGTTATATTGTGACACTGCGACGAATGTACGTCAAGCGTTTGATTGGAGGTTTAACGGAACTCTAACTCAGACGCGTCGTTCTGGTTTTGATTTGCCGAATCGAGATTCCTCGTCAGGTATAACCCGCTGCGTTTAAATCCGCGCGCGAGATAATATTTCCGCGCGCCGATCGCTGAGATGACCGCCATGCGGCGATATCCGCGTTGCACGGCGATGCGCTCAGCTTCTTCGAGCAGGCGCGTTCCTAGTCCGATATGTTGCGCTGCCCCGTCTTTTTCCGCGCCGACGGGCAACGATTGCCCGTAGACGTGCACTTCGCGAATGAGCGCTGCGTCGCGCAGGTCGTCAATTTCCGTTTGTGGAGATTCGTTGCTTGGCAGGGAGAGTCTGACGAATCCTGCGAGTTTATCTTCAGGCGTGACGTAGGAAATAAAATGTTCTTCCGCTGCGCCCGCTTGATAGATAAGATCGTCCAGTTCAAGCGTCTCGACGTTTACGTTTTTGCTTCGTACCTCGCGGCATCGCACGCACTGACATTTCTGCCCGCGCCGTTTCAACTCGTTTTGTGCGTCTTGACGCAGGCTGGTTCGGCGGTTTCCTTCCACGACGTTGGTGGACGGAATATCTCGAACGATGCGGTTGACGCGGCAGTAACGCGGAATGGTCGGTTTGATATCGGCGATCAGGTCAATTAACTCGCGCGTGTCGTAAGGCGTGAATTCGCCGCGCTGCCAATATTCGTAGAGTTCCGCGTTTGCCAGCAGTTGAGTCGGGTAGATTTTTATTTCGTCGGGGCAGAGATCGGTCCACAGTCGCGCAAAATCTGCGCGGTCTGATTGAGGCGTCGCCCCCAACAAGTTGGGCATCCAATGTAAGACGATCTTAAATCCCGCAGCGCGAAGCAGAGCGACGGCTTGATGTGTGCGTTCCACGTTGTGCCCGCGGTTATTTAATGCGAGGATACGGTCGTCTAAACTTTGCGCACCCATTTGCACTTTGGTCACGCCGAGATACCGCAGCCAGCGGATCTCGTCGGGAGCGATCTCGTTGGGGCGCGTTTCGATGACTAGCCCCACGTTGCGATGATGCGCCGTTTCGTTGACGGCTTGCGCTTGCTCGAGTCCGTTCTTCCCGACTGGCATGATCTTCAGATTTTCTTCTTGCTTTGCGGCTGACAGCGAATCGTTCATTGCGTCGAAACAGCGTTTGACGAACCACTCTTGATAGTCGCGCCGGTAGGACGACCAGGTGCCGCCTAGAATTAATAGCTCGATCTTGTCTGTTGGGTGCCCTACCACCTGTAATTGGCGGAGGCGCGAACTAGTTTGCGCGTAGGGATCGAACTCATGCTCTACAGCGCGCATCGCGCCGGGTTCGTCGGGCAAATACGATTTCGGCATACGCACGTCGGTAGGGCAGAAGATGCAGTTTGCGGGGCAGGGATACGGTTTCGTGAGAACTGTTACCGTCGTTACGCCAGAGAGTGTGCGCATGGGTTTCATACGCAATCGTTCCAGCAGTCGTGCGTCCGCTGAGATTTCGCCGGCGGCGACTAATTCTTTGTATAGCGTTACCAGCATGGATTTGTTAAGATAGCCGCTGCCATCCGCCAGCGGATGACTGCGCAGCGTTTTGGCTACATCGTTTCCGCGGCGGATTTCTTCCAACGCGATACGCGCCAGTTCTTTTTTATCGGGGGTGAGCAGGCGAGTCGCCCGCCATAATGCTCTTCGTTCGGTTTGCATGATTGATCTTGAAATGGATGCGTTTACGCGTCCACCTTGTTCAGTTTTCCTCTTTCTAAAACTTCAACGCATAGTTTCTATCGCGCGCGCGTCTTTCTTAACAAACATTTCGGTATGCAGCCCGCATTCGGTCTTGCCGCGTCCTCGCCAACGTCCTGCGCGCTCATCGTCGGCGACGCCAACCGCCGTTGTGCAGGGCGCGCAGCCGACGCTGCGGTAGCCCTTCTCGAATAGTGGATGCGTTGGCAAGCGGTGTTCTTCCATGTATCGTTGTACATCTGCTTTCGTCCAATTTAACATGGGGTTGACTTTTAGCAAACCGTCGTCTTGCAACTCTAGAATTTTGGCGCGGGCGCGCGCGGTTGTCTGGTCGCGGCGAATGCCGCTGATCCAGGCTCGCATATCTCTCAGCGCTTTTTGCATCGGCTGAACTTTATGAATGAAACAGCATAGGTTCGGGTCGTCAAGCGGCAGCGTGCGGACCTGCCCTCGAACGAACGTATCCCAGCGCGCGTCGCGGTAGAGATCCAACACGTTCAACTTCCATTCCGAGGCGACCTTTTCGCGGAAGATCAATGTCTCCCAAAAGTGGTAGCCGGTATCCAAGAAGAAGATCAACGTATCGCGCCTGATCTGCGAGATCATATGCAGTAAAGGCATGGATTGAGTATGAAACGACGAACTGAGCGCGATCTGGGGCCAATAATTCTCGATCGCCCACGTTAGAATCTCTTGCGGCGGGCTGGATTCAAAACTCGTAGAAAGTTCTTCTATTTCCAGCGGCGTGAGCATGGCGGCATTATACCCGTTATAATCTTCCTATGGATTCCGCCGTCGTTGCGCGTTTGATTCAACTCAACCAGGATTTTTACGCGCGTTTCGGCGACTCGTTCTCCGCTACGCGGCAGCGGATTCAACCCGGCGTACGACGCATCCTTGAAAACTTCGCGGAAGACGAAACTATTTTAGATTTGGGATGCGGCAACGGCGAATTGGCGCGCGAATTGGCGCGGCGCGGACAACGCGGCTCGTATCTCGGCGCGGACTTCAGCCTGCCTCTCTTGCACGCAGCCGAGTTACCTTCTGTAGAGACTTCGGAGGGCGCATCTTTTTCGACTGCGTTTGTTCAGATGGATATTACAAAGTTGTCCGCATCGCTATGCGCCAATCGTTATTCGTTGATCGTCGCTTTTGCGGCGCTGCATCATATTCCTTCGACCGAACTGCGTTTGGATATCCTACGGACGATTCGTCAATTGCTTAAGCCTGCCGGGTTATTCATTCACTCGAATTGGCAATTCTTAAATAGTGAGAAATTGAGGAAGCGCATCCAACCATGGGAGCGCGTATCTATCTCTTCGTCGGAGGTTGACGCAGGCGATTATCTGTTAGACTGGCGGAGCGGGGGAGAAGGCTTGCGTTACGTCCACTGTTTCAGCGAATCTGAGTTAAACGAATTGGCGGTTGCGGCAGATTTCCAAATTGTGGAAACTTTTCTGTCTGACGGTGAGACAGGGAATTTGGGGCTATATCAAATTTGGTCGCCCTGTTAAAAAGATGGCGTTCAAGCGGAGACGTTGTTCGGATCGGCGATATAACGCCACCAGTTGTTCGACACGCCGTTGAGGCGCCCTTTTGTCTTCGGGAAGTGCGTCAGCCACCAGACGTGGTGTTTGCGTATATCGCCGTTACCCCATTCGTTCGCAGAGACCTCGCGCCGAATGCCTTTAAAGTCGGGGAAGTTATGGAGCCAATCGTCGCATTCGCTCATGACGGCGGCAGGATTATTCCAGTCGTAGTCGCGGACGCTGTTTGGCGCGAAGTGAACGCTGCCTAGCGCGGCTTTGCCCGGCGATGTTTTGTCGTAACGAATGAAGCGGCGCCAGAGGTTCGCTTCCGTTGGAACTTTCTCGAATGTTTTTTCCATGATTGATTCGGCGCGATGCCCCATATTTTCGAGCATTTCGCCCACGCCGCGCTCATAAGAGAATCCCATGATTACAAAGCGTCGTTTGGCGGCGTCGGTGTGTTGAAGTGGGGGCGCGTTGCACCAAAATGCGCTAGGTCCGCCCATGATAGATTCGTAGAAGCCCGCGTGCGGAAAATTGAAGATCCATACCTCGTCAATTTCGTTCTTTGCCACGCGCGACAGGATATTGAAATCTTTCAAAATCGCGTAATAATCCGCTTCAGCGGGCGCGAGGGGGGGCGCGTCGCCGCGTAAAACGCTCAGATACGATTCCGCGTCGTAGGCGCGTCCGTCCACTCTGACGGGGAATGCGTTCACGTCTATGCGTTCGATGATCTGATAATGGACAATTCCACCGCTGGCTTGCAGAATGTCGGACATGAAGCCTCTGCCAAGGTCCTCGATTGCGTTCCAACGCATGAACTCGGATAGCCTTTTTCCCGCTGACGGTTCAACGATCGGATTGTAAACAATGACGAGCGTCTTGAGGATTATCGTTTCAAGCGGTTCGTCAGGCGAGTTTGCGGCAACTGTCGCTTGCACGCGAGGCGCGGGTTTTCGTCGGAAGAGAGAGAAGAAGTTCATGCGTACATTATGCGGGCGCGCAAGCGCTTAACTACGGTAAATTGGTTGCGAAGTAGATTTGATTTCCGATAGCAAGGTACAACACATAATTGGGGCTGACGGTCATAGCGTCTATGGAGCCCGCTTGGAATGGATTATCTTTGCCTGCGAAGCCAGTGAGTTGATTTTGAAGTTCGAGCGAACGCGGCGTGAAGCGAAAGACGGTACGGTTTTCCGCATCAAGCAGGAGCAGAACGGAGTTTGGCAAAGCGGTGAGAGCTATGCGCGTAAAGTGCGCCTGCGCGAAGATATTGCGGTCTTGATGCGCTGGAAATGGGTCGGCAAAATTAAGCGGATCAGCGCACTTCGTTGGAGTTTGCGAGATGCGGCTAAAAGTGCAGGTTGAGATGTGACCGTCGGCGTGAAGCAGGTAGAGGTCGTCGCCGCTTACGGCGATATCAATCGCCGTGTCGAGCGTGGTCGGAATCTGATTGCTAAAATAAAAATAAGGCGTACTTGTGAAAGCGCTTTCTTGTCCTTGATACACCCAGACTGAACGCGCGGAGGCGTCTAGCACATAGAGAGTGTCGCTATCCAGCGCAAAGCCGGTGATGCGCTCCCAATCGGTATTGGGGAGCGCCGGAAGCGGGAGGACTTGCGGCGCTTGCCCCGGCGCGCAGTACAGCAGATTCCCTTCCGCGTCTACGCCCATTACGGCGGCGCTGACGAGGTTGACCTTGGGCAATATCGCCAAGTCAACCAGCGCGCCGACTTTGTAGCCGGCGTAACTGCCCGGCTGACATTTGAAAGAAGCGTCCAATTCGAGACCGCGACCGGTGAATGATGCATGAAGGATTTCGCCGCGCGTCGCTTCGAGCATATATAAATTGCTTTCGTTCGCCGCCATACGGCTGATATGTGCGTCGTTGCCGAGTCCGCCGGTAAATGCAGGGATAAATTCAAGGCGCAGTATACCCATCAGCGCGTCGAGGTTGGCTTGCGCCATCTGCCGCAATTGACCGGATTGTTCGGTCGCGCCGTATGTTTCCGCCTGATCGATCAGTTCAAGAGACTTCTCCCAAGCGTCGCGTTGGTGTAACGGATCTTTCTCGCTTAGCGCGCGCGCGACTTCGTTCTGCGCCTGACGATAATATTCGCTATATTGCACGCCTTGACCAGAGCGTAGGTAAACGACTACTCCGATCGTTGCAATTAGAACTGGAATAGCGACGGCGATGAAGCTTAATAAGTGAGTGGGCGCAAAGAGCATCGGCTGTTGCGCTCCTTCCTTTGCGGATGATTCCGCTCCGGGCAATAACCGTGGAATAAACCGTTGCAACGAGTCTCCCAACCTTGCGCTTAGATTTCGCGCAGTTTGGATTACGCCTACGATCATTTTCGCCATCTGCCGTGTGACGATCTTATGCGCGTCGGAGGTGTCCGCTTTTACGTTTGCAGGTGTTGCGCCGTTTACCGGGCGTTCATCCTCTTCTTCCGCATCGTCTTGCGTTGTTTGATCGGCGATATCCGTTTTTAACGGCTCAGGGTCGCCCGACGCCGCTCGTGGAATGGACGACGGAAAGTTGCGCGGCGCGGAGGGGCGTATTTCATCTGGAGATAGGGGAGGCGTCGCTGTTGGATGGGAGAGCGGCGCAGAGGCGGATGCTTGAATGAAATGTGCGCCGAAATCTGCTAGAGTATCGAGCTGTTCTTCCGTGATAGGAGGAGAAGAGATGCTCACATTTGATGAAGCGTCGGGTTGGATGTTTGAAACCGGAGCGTTAGCCGATTCCTGCGGGCTTTCTACGCTTTCCGTATCGGGAGGCATGGGTGCGACTGGATGGCGCGTTTGCTCCGGCGGAGTATCGCCGACGTCCACGCGTAAGATCGTGATCAATCCCCGCCCGGGTTGCGGCTGAATGAGCGCGGCATGAAGATCGCCTTTGGCAAAAGTTAATTTGCGATACATTGCATCGAACGAAGCGGGCGGACGTTCGCCCAGTAGATCGGTTTCCCAATCTTTTGGAAACGTGGCGCATAATATAACCAAATCGTTAGGGTGAAGTTCTAGTTGTGAAAAATGAAATTGGAAGTTCTGACTCGCGCCTACCCCTTTTCCTGAAAGCGCGGGATCGTAGACTTGACGCGTCGGTCCTTCGCCCGTCCAGATTGCGCGCATCGGTCCGCTTAGAAGCAGGGTAAATTGCGATTCGCGCACAGCGGCAAGCGCGAGAAAACCGAGCGTGTACTGACCGCGTTCGCCGGCGGAACGATTGCGCTCAAATAACGCCGCGTTGATATAATCGGCGGCTTTACGCATGGCGGAGGTCAGCGAGCCGGGCGTTTGATAGAAAACGTCCGCCGCATTATGGTTTACCTGCGCCAGTTCTGCGTTGGAAAGCGACGCATGATTTGACAGCGCAAGGTAGACGATCAGGCTGTCTTTTTCGCGTCCGCGCGCGACCTTGCGCGCAGGCGTGAGCGCGAGCAAGCCGGGCATGTCCGCTTGTGTTTGCCCATGCATACGGCGAATAGGAAGGATGTGGAGATCGAAGGTTGGCACGGCGTAAGAATAATGAGAAACTATCTATCATTATACTGGTAAAATTTGAATAAAGGATAAGGGCGGAAGCGACGGAGCAAAGCGAAAGAAAATTCTTAACGACGGTGAATGTGAATGGAATTTAAACTGCATCAGAGTTTTTTAGAGTTCGACCCGATCGCCTGGAATGCGTTGGTTGAGCAAAGCGTCGCCGATACGCCGTTTTCGCGCTACGAATATCTGAGCGCGTGGTGGCAGACGCTTGGTGGCGGCGAATGGAAACAAGCCGAATTAATTCTAGTCTCGGCTATGGAAGGCGACCAGCTGGTGGGCGTTGCTCCGCTGTTTATCGCGAAACATGACGGACGCGCGGCGTTGCTGCTCGTCGGCAGCGTCGAGGTTTCCGATTATTTGGATCTGATCGTGCGCGAACAAGATCTACCGCGTTTCTTAACGGGACTGTTGGATTTTCTCACGTCCTCTCATAGCGGCAGTTGGTCGGCTCTCGATTGGTATAACCTTCCCGATGATTCGCCCACTCTTGCCGCCTTGCAAGCGGAAGCGGAAAAACGCGGCTGGGAATGTCGGCAAGAGGTCTACCGTCCTACGCCGCGCATCGCATTGAACGGCTCGTTCGACGACTATCTGGCGAACATTGATAAGAAACAGCGGCATGAAATCCGCCGTAAAATGCGCCGCGCCGCCGAAAGCGGACGCGTCGTCTTCCGTCTGGTAGATAAGTCCGCTGAGATCGAACCGGAACTGGAATCTTTCTTCCACCTGATGACGCAAGACCCCAGCAAAGCGAACTTTCTGCACCCGGCGATGCGCGAACATATGACCGCCGCCCTACGCGCAGCGCACCAAAGCGGTTACTTGTGGCTGGCTTTCCTCGAAGTGGACGGCGTCAAATCGGCAGCGTCGCTGAACTTCGACTATAAAAATAAACTGTGGGGATATAACTCCGGTGTCAGCCGCGATCACATGGAGTTGTCGCCCGGTTGGGTATTGCTCGCGCTCACTATTCAATGGTGTTGCGAGAACGGACGCTCGGAGTTTGACTTTATGCGCGGAGACGAAGAGTACAAATATCGCTTCGGCGGCAAAGACCGGCGCGTTATGCGCGTAACGGCGATACGCGCCGCTACATTACCGGACGGAGCAGTTGCGCAATAAGCACGATCAGGGCGATGAGCGCTCCAACGATTGCCAATGGCGCCGCGGCGGTAAGGACTGCCTTTGTCCAAGGCATCTTCAACTCGCTTCTCATGACGAGCGTTTCATAGAAAATTAAAAATGCAACGACAAACGCTGACCAGAATTGAGCCGCCGGTATCGTGGAAGCGAGGCGGAGCGCCAGTGTTATTGCTAATAGTGCGGGCGCGGTAACGTAGCATTGGATATAAAACATCCGTTGCAACGCTGATTTTCGGAGCGGACGGTTGTTGATGAGTTCGATCCACATTAGGTAGACCAAGAGCGGCTGAGCGGCGATGCCCGCACCCAACCATATTTTATTTTCTGAAAAAACAGCGAAAACGCCGCTCTCTATAATTTCTGTTTCTGTGAGAAAGACATAGGTCATGGGCAGGACCGCGACGAAGATCCAAAACACAACGGGGGAGAGGAATTCATCGAAGCGCTCCGCAGGTTTCTTCTCCCACTCGCCGTTAATATATTCGATGGCGCGAACCGGTTTGAAAACGACTTGCGCCAGAGTCTTTGGCAACAACAAGAGCCACGCCATGATCTCGAAGATGGCGTCTTCCAACATCTGTAGAATCTTAAATTGAGCCATGCTGTCTCCGTTCCGATGGAGGTTACGCCCCTCCCACAATCCCACCATCCGTCAGTTTCCTCAAATCGTTCAGCGCGAATTCAATTTCCTCAGGCTTCACGGGTCTGTCTTCGTCGCGGTGTTTCAACGTGCCAGCCTTTGCCTTCTCGATTGCCAATTCTTTGATCGAGGCGTTCAACGACATCGCTTCTTTCACCAACGCCGCGCCTTGTGAATATCCGATCACGGGGTTGAGCGCGGTGACGATGATCGCGTTCTTCGCCAGCCAGCCTTCCGCTTTTTCGCGGTTGGCGGTCACGCCTTTCACCGCGCGTTCGGTAAACGCGTTCACCGAGCCGATGACCACCTGCATCATCTCGAATAAATTATGCGCGATGATCGGCATCATCACATTCAACTCGAGTTGCCCCGCCTGCACCGCCATCGCCACCGTCGTGTCGCATCCGATCACATGGAACATCGCTTGATCCAACATCTCCGCCAGCACAGGGTTCACTTTGCCCGGCATGATCGAAGAACCCGGCTGAACGGCAGGCAGTCTGATCTCGTCGAGCCCGGTCGAAGGTCCAGAGGAGAGGAGGCGGAAGTCATTGGCGATGCGGATCAACGTCAACGCGAGAGTGCGCAGTGAGGATGAAAAGTCCGCCGCATCCGCCATGGATTGCATGGACTCAAATAAATTATCGGATGTCTGCAACTCAAGCCCGGTGATCTCGGATAATTTTTTCACCATGCGGGCGTGATACTCGGGATGCGCGTTCAACCCGGATCCGACGGCTGTGCCGCCGATCCCCAGCCTGCGCAACCCCTCAGCCGACCGACGCACGCGTTCCGCATCGCGTTCGACCGCTTTGGCATACGCCGAAAATTCCTGACCCAACCTCACAGGGACGGCGTCCTGCAAATGTGTGCGCCCCGATTTGACGACCGAATCAAATTCTTTCGCCTTCGTCTCTAACGCGGACTGTAAATTTTTCAGCGACGTGAGCAACTCATCCACGCGCCACAACGCGCCGAGTCGAATTGACGTGGGGATTGTGTCGTTCGTAGATTGCGCCATGTTGACGTGATCGTTCGGATGCACATAATATTTGCCGAGGTCGCCGCCGAGGATTTGCGTGGCGCGGTTTGCGATGACCTCGTTCGCGTTCATGTTGTGACTCGTCCCCGCGCCCGCTTGAAACGGCTCGACGACGAATTGCGAATCCCATTTGCCGTCCATCACTTCGGTCGCGGCTTGCGCAACAGAATCAGCCAACTGTTTCGCGGTAAACTTTTTTCCGTCCACCTCGCGGTCGTTGAAGAGACCCAATTCAAAATTCACGGACGCCGCCGCGCGTTTGACCGCCGCAATAGACCAGATGAATGCGCGCCACGGGCGGAGTCCGCTGATGGGGAAGTTCTCCACCGCGCGTTGGGTTTGCACGCCGAAGAGCGCGTCTGCTGGCACATTGAGTTCGCCGAGCGAATCTTTTTCTTTGCGAAATTCTTTTGAGGTCATACAATCTCCGAAAATGTTTTTTTCTATTGTACTCCGTTCTTTGTAGAGAAGGTTCAATATCAAATACACGACCGAAAATGTCACCCTGAGCGTCAGCGAAGGGTCTCTGAGATTATCGTAAAGATTCTTCGCCGCAAAGAGCAAGAGCGCGGCTCAGAATGACATGTTTCTATTCTGTTAGAATTATCCCAACATAAGGAAAACGTGTGGATCAATTACTCGAACTCTTCTGGATATTTCTAAAAGTCAACCTGCTCAGCACATCGGGTCCCGCATCCGTCGGTTTGTTGTATCACGAGGTGGTCGGCAAACTCGTGACTGAAGATCAGTTTATTCAGGCAGTCGGGTTGTCGTCCGTGTTGCCGGGCAGCGATGCGTTGCAAATGGCGATGTACGTCGGCTATGCCGTGGCGGGCATCCCCGGCGGATTCATCGCATTGATTGGTTCTATTCTGCCGCCCACGATCATTATCTTGGGCGTGACGATGATTCTACACCGCCTGCGCCGCGAAGCCTGGCTGAGTAATTTTATCGAGGGGCTCACGCCGGCGATATCCGTGCTAATGCTTTTCGTTGCGGCGAAAATTTTTCAGCAAGGCGGCACAATCGGATGGGAAAGTTGGACGCTCGGTATTGTCAGCCTGCTTGTAATGTTTTATAACGCGCCTGCGCGCATTGTCGTCCTTGTTGCGGGAGTGATCGGCGTCTTCCTGTTTAAATAAATGAACAAGACTTCCGTTTCTGTTTGGCTTCGCTTGTTGTGGATGTTCTTGAAGGTGAACATTCTTTCTCCGTCGGGTCCCGCGTCCATTGGCTTTTTATACGACGAGGCGGTCGGCAAGATCATGACCGAAGAGCGCTTTGTGGAGGCGGTTGGATTCTCGAATGTGTTGCCAGGCAGTGAAGCGTTGAAGCTTGCTATGTTCGTCGGCTTTGCAGCGGGCGGAATTCCCGGCGTGCTCACCGCGCTGCTGGGCGCGATCCTTCCGCCGACCGTATTGATGTTAATCGTCGCGGCATTCCTGCAACGGATTCAACATGCAGGTTGGTTAGCCAATTTTGTGGCGGGCATGAGTCCCGCCGTCGCTGCGTTGATCGTAATGGTCGCATGGGAATTGTTCCGCGCTGGCTCGCGTAGGAAAACGGATCGTCGTGTGATTTTCATCGCCGCTTTTAGCGCGGTCGCGTTCTGGTTCAATATCCCCTCGCCGTTTGTTCTATTGGGCGCGGGCGTTCTCGGCGTTATTTTATTTGGCAGGCGGAGCTACTAATGGCAACTGAGTTTTTAATCGTTACGAATGGGTTTAAAGGGACTTGGCCCGCAGTTGAGTTCGGTGCGGCGCTGGCGGGCGCGATGAAAATTAAATGCACGCTTCTCGGCGCGATCGAAAGCTTTGACTCGGAGATGATGGACGATCATCATCCATTAGAAGATGTTTTTGCGCAGGCGGTTGAACTGTTTCAGAAACTTGGCGTGGAATATGCTCTCGATGTTCGCAACGGACCCGCTGAAAAGATCGTCCCTGAATTTGCGAATCAAGGCGACCTGATCACGGTTATCGGTCCGCTGGGCAGACCCGCCTTCAGGCGTTGGCTGACGGGACGTTCGATTCGCCTGTTGATGGAGCAGATTCGCAATCCGATCTTATATGTGCCTGAAGCAAACTTGCCCGTGACGAAGATTCTAGTCACTGTGGGCGGGCTAGGATACGCGAAGGATGCGGAGAGCATCGCGATTCAGATCGCGCGCGCCGTTGCCGCAGAGGTCACGATCTTGTATGTTATCCCGCCGACCGATCTGGATTATCCCAGCGCGCGCAATGTGCAAAAACATGTGGAAAACCTAGCGGAGACGGATACGTTGCCCGGGCGCAGTCTAAGGAACGCGTTGGAAATTGCGCGGAGAGCGGGCTTGGAAGCGAGCATCAAAGTGCGACAGGGGGATATTATCGAAGAGATCGTGGATGAGATCGAAGAGGGCGCGTATGATCTTGTTTGTATGGGGTCGGCATACAGCGCCGATACGCTGCGCCAATTCTATGCGCCGAACATTGCGGCGGAAGTGGCGGAAGCGGCGCGGCGCCCCGTGCTGACAGCGCGATTTACCGGACGCAGGTCATAGACCGGGAGTGTATTTCTTTTCCCATTCCGCGATCGCCGCGCGAATAGCGTCTTTGACTTCCCCTTCCGGCGTTTCATTAATGCCGTCGTAGCGCTCTTGCCCGGCATGAACAACCACGCCGCCTTCGAGCGATTGCGATAGGAAAATGCGCTTATACGCCAACGGCGTTCCGGCGATGCGTTCTTGTAGAATCGAATTGATCTGTTCGACGATACTGCTGGTAGGCGTAGAAGGACGCTCCGCTTTTTTGGGCGTTGGTTTTTCTACAGGCAGGGGCGTTGGGAGAGGCGGTAGAGGGGCTGGTTGCGGCGGCGGAAGCGGCTGTTGGATGGGCGCTGGGGAGGGCGTAATCGGCGACGCGGCTTCAACTTCCGTTTTGATCTCTGGCGCGGTTTGAATCGGATTCGGAGCGTTCGATAATTTCTCTTGCTCTTCTTCGCGCTTACGCCGTTTGTAGCCTTTGGCTTGTCCTTCATAGAAACCGATTAAATAAAAGACGAGAACAGCGAGAACCCATCCGACGATCGTCCAATTAATTGTCCAAGTGACGTGCATAATTTATTTTACCTTTTGACAGTTTGGGCAGTAATGCGTGCCTCGTTGGGCGACGATCATGCGCTCAATTATAGCGCCGCAGTTTTGACATGGGTATCCTTCGCGGTCGTATACTCGAAAATAATTTTGAAATTCTCCGCCGCGATAGACCCAATCAATAGTCGCGCCGTTGCGACGGATGCCTTCTTGCAAGATGTTTTGGATCGCGTCGCGCAACGCTTCCGCCTGTTTTACCGTGACCGAACTCGAATCGCGTTGCGGGTGCAGTTTGGCGATGTTCAGCGCCTCGTCGGTGTAAATATTGCCCAGTCCGGCGATAAACGTTTGGTCGAGCAGCAATGGTTTGAGTTGACGATGTCTTTTATGTAACGCCGTATAGAGCCATTGCGACGTAAATTCCTTATCGAGAGGCTCGATCCCGAGTTTGCCAAGAATATCTGCAGGATTGCTCGTTAGCCAGACGCGCCCGAACTTGCGCGTGTCATTGAATGCGACCGATCTGCCGCCTGATACATTAATGATAAGTCGATCGTGTTTTGCGGCTGAGAGAGCGCTGTCTTTAATATACAAGTCGCCGCTCATGCGGAGATGAATGAGCAGACTGTATGAGGAGAGGCGAAAGATCAAATATTTAGCGCGCCGACCAATATCTACGATCTGCTGTCCTTGAATCTGCTCTTTGAATTTTCTCGGCGATGGCGTAGCGAGCGTGCGCGCCCAGCGCAGGTCGGCGGATAGAATCGTCCTGTTAACCAGTTCGGGCTTAAGTTTTCGAGCGATCGTTTCGACTTCGGGGAGCTCGGGCATATTCGATATTGGGCGTCGTGGTTTAGGTTTCAAGTTCCAAGCGTCGAGTCTCACGCGGCGTTTGGAACTTGAAACTATTTTTACTCGTTGAACATCTCTCCCACGCTGCGACCTTCATGCGCGCGCTGGATGACCTCGCCTAACATGGGCGCGATAGACAGCACAGTAATGCGCCCTTTGAGCGCTTGGAGTTTTCGGCGCGGGAGAGGAACGGTGTCGGTGGTAATGATGCGCTTGATCGGCAGTTTTGCCAACCGTTCTGCCGCTCCTTTTGAAAGCAGCGGATGCACAAATGCCAGATATACATCGCGCGCGCCGTTCCTTTTGACCACGCCAACCGCCTGTTCGATAGAACCGCCGGTTAATACTTCATCGTCTACGATTAATGCATCTTTGCCCCGCACGTTTCCGATCAAAGTTAACGCCTCCGCTTTTGAGCTGTTTCCCGTGCGTCGCTTTTCGACAAAGGCGATTGGGGCGTCCAGATCGCGGGCGTAATTGCGCCCCTTTTTGGCAAATCCCAGATCGGTGGACACTACGACGAGATTTTTCATTTGCGCGCGCAAATGTTGATTGATATGCGCGGTAATCATGTGCGAAGCGGTCAGCACGTCGCCAGGGATTGAGAAGAATCCCTGGATTTGTCCCGCATGCGGATCGAATGTCATATAACGATCGGCTCCTGCGGCTTCGATCATATCGGCGACAAGGCGCGCGCTAATAGAGACGCGCGGCTGATCTTTTTTATCCGAACGTCCATAACAGAGATACGGAACGACCGCCGTGATGCGCGCCGCCGAGTCGAGACGGATGGTCTGAATCATAATGAGCAGTTCCATCAAGTTGTAATGCACCGGCGAAGAGGTGGTCTGAATAACGTAAGCGTCTTGTCCGCGCGCGCTGTTTTTCAATTTAATAAAAATATTTTCATTGGGGAACTCAATGATTTCGCACGGGCTGAGAGGTTGGTTCAAATATGCGGCGATCCTTTGCGCCAGGTCGGGCGAACCTGACCCCGCATATAGTTTAATGTTGCCGTACATTTTCATGCTGTGCGAATGATGCTGGGTCATGGCTTCTCCTTGGTTGCGCGAGGCGTTTGCGGGCGCTCTGTTTGCGCTAAGAATTGCGCCGCTTCTATCGGCGAGAGGCTGTGCGAGAAGACTCGCTCTAAAGCAGATTCAAATGCGCCCTCTGGAAGTCCTTCCAGAAATTGCGTCATCAATGTGTCGCGCACGAGCGCTTCCGTTTCCGAGCGCAATCGGGCGCGCTCTCGAGCATTCCATTCCCCGCTTGTGCGCAGATATTGCATATGTTTGGCGATGGATTCGATCACTTTCGCGATGCCGGAGCCGTCGGTTGCAATCGTTTTATTGATGGGAGGAATCCATGTGTTGGGCGGAGGCTTATGCGCTTTGACCGTCATAGCTTGTCCGTGATGATATACGCGCGAGACGGGACGAGCGAGTTCGAGCGAAGAGCGCAGCGCGCGTTCAGTGTGTTCCACGCCGGGGCGATCCGCTTTGTTAATGACGAGTATGTCGGCGATCTCTAAAATTCCCGCTTTAATGGCTTGGATGTCGTCGCCCAGCCCGGGCGCTTCAACGACGAGCGTGGTATGCGCGAGCCGCGCAATCTCCACTTCGCTTTGGCCTGCGCCGACCGTTTCGATGATGACGATTTCATATCCAGCCGCGTCAAAGACTTGCGCCAACGCTGCGGTGGTCTGCGCGATTCCGCCGACCGAGCCGCGCGAAGCCATCGAGCGGATGAATACGCCGTCGTCGCCGGAGAGATCGCGCATACGCACGCGATCGCCTAACACCGCTCCGCCCGTGAACGGACTCGATGGATCAACCGCGATGACGGCGACTTTCTTTTGGTCCGTTTTGCGATACTGTAAAACTAACTGATTTACAAGCGACGACTTGCCCGTCCCTGGCGAACCGGTGACTCCGATCAGGTGCGCCTTGCCGGTGTGCGAAAAAAGTTCCGCAAGCGCGGCGCGTCCTTCGGGTGAGTTATTTTCTACCAGCGTAAGCAGGCGCGATAATGCAAGACGGTCGCCTTTGAGGACTTGTTGGGTCAATGACATGGCTGTAAAAACGAAAGTACGCAATATATATTGCGTACTTCTATGATTTCATCGCCTCGCGAATTTCTTTGACGATATCCTCGGTGGATGCGCCGGGACCATAAATGCCGGTAATGCCCATCGCTTTCAAACGGGGCATGTCCTCATCGGGGATAATGCCCCCCATGAACACTTTCACTTGATCTTGTCCGTTGGCTTTGAGCAACTCCATAATGCGCGGAGCGAGAGCCATGTGCGCGCCTGAAAGAATGGACAACCCCACTACGTCCACATCTTCTTGCAGCGCGGCTTCGGCGATCATCTCTGGAGTTTGGCGCAAGCCGGTGTAGATTACTTCCATGCCGGCGTCGCGTAACGCGCGCGCCACCACCTTAGCGCCGCGATCATGCCCGTCTAGCCCAGGCTTGGCAACTAAAACACGTATCGTATGTTCGCTCATGCATCCTCCGCCAATGAATTCTAGCGTAATTATACTATGAGGTTCATTCCTTAAAATATGCTATACTTTGCTTATGCAATCGGATTTGGCTTGGTCACGTTGGGCGGAAGCGCTCAAACGACTCAAACTGGATGGACTGGCGCTCTGGTTGCTCGAAGCGGGCGCGCCGTTCACTGCGCTTGGCGCGCAAGCTATGTATATGGTTCAACCTTTTGTTGGGGGAAAAGATTGGAATTCGATCGCGCTCTTGCTTGAAAATAATGAAGCAACGCAAGCGTTTGCGCGCTTGCTGCAAGGCGAGACGCCCGCATGAGCGCGTCAACAATTATCGGCGCTATTGTATTAATCGCCGCTGGGGCGCTTTTGCTTATATTCATCGTGTGGCGGAAGCGCGTTCCCGCAAGCCTGCGCCGCATTCGCGCATACGATCGCCTTAATCGCGACGTGGGGCTTTCGGTAGAAAGCGGAAAACGCTTGCATATTTCGCTTGGGCGGGGAGATTTGTTGACCGCGCGCAACGCTTCGGCGTTTGCTGGGCTGGCAATGTTGCGTCAGATCGTCGAACGTGCCTCCGTCAGCGATCGTCCGCCTGTCGTCACATCCGGCGATTCCGCGCTGACCATCCTTTCGCAAGACGCTTTACGCGCAGGCTATTCTGCTGCGGGCGCGGAAGAAGATTTTCGCGTCTCCGCCGGACGCTTAACCGGACTCTCGCCTTTTGCCTATGCTGCGGGGGCGCTTCCCATCGCGCGCGATGAAGGCGTCTCAACGCATATAATCATCGGCGATCTGGGCGTCGAATCGGCGCTGATCGCCGATGCGGCGGAACGGCAGGGCGCCAGCCTTGTCGCCATGAGCGACGGTCTATCGGCGCAAGCGCTGCTATACGCTGCTGCGCCTGATCCATTGGTCGGCGAGGAATTATTTGCCGCTGGCGCTTATAGCGGCGCTGGTATGTCTCATGAAGCTAGCTTAAATGCGCAAGACGTATTGCGTTGGCTGATCATTATGATCATGCTGGCTGGCGCGGCGTTGACGATTTTGGGGGTGAACTTCTAATGCGGGTTACGGCAATTTTAACAACGGCGCTGGCGATGGCGGTCGCGTTCATTGTGCTGTTAGGATTTTTCTTCCCAGTTCCTGCGTTGTTGGAATTGCGGGCGATCCTCACAAACTGGGCGATGACGATTGGCGGCATGGCGGTTTTTATCGGCGTTTTAAACTTGGTCGCGGTTCATATCGGTAAAATTCAGAAACGCCAAAAAGGAAGCGAGTTAGGCGTCATCTTGGTTTTTTCGTTGCTTAGCGTGTTTACATACGGCGTTCTGTTCGGCGTGGAAGATCCGTTGATGCAGATGACCATGAATGCCGTGATCGCGCCAGTGGAAGCCGCGCTGATGGCGTTATTGGTCGTTACGTTGACGTATACCGGCATCCGGCTTCTGCGTTGGCGCAGAGACTTGGCTGCGATTCTCTTTCTAGCCGTCGTTGTCCTCTTCTTAGCGGCAATGGCGCCGAAACCGTTTGACAACGGAATTTTGGATGGATTGATCGTCAACGTCGCTGGGACGATCGCGCAAGGCGGCGCGCGCGGTTTGTTGATCGGCGTTGCGCTGGGCGCATTGTTGACCGGTCTGCGCGTGATGTTCGGTATAGACCGACCTTATGGGGGAGATTGAATATGGCGGAAATTCGATGCCCCAATTGTGGAAAAGATAATCCCGATTTCTTAGAACATTGTCAGTTTTGTCAAACGCCGCTTGCGGCGGAAGCGATAGTGCGCCCGGGCGACGACCCCGTAAAGATAGATACCGGCGAACTTGAGCCGATTCTTCCAGAGTGGCTACGAGATATCCGTGAGAAGGGAAGAGATACAACGCCGCCGGAGATCAAGGCGGAGGCGAACAAGCCTAAAGCCCAGAAGAGTGAGCCGCTAGATCTGCTGGCGGGGCTCGCTTCGCAAACAGAGGACGACGGAGAAGAAATTCCAGATTGGCTTGCGGATATTGTGCCGTCGGCGTCGAAACGCCCACAGGCGAACGAACCAGCGCCCGACGTTCAAGCGCCAGCCAAGGAGCCAGCCGAAGAAAACGCTCAGCCTGCGCCAGCCGCAGACGATGAATTTTCTCAATGGTTTGCCGAAGCGTCGAAAGACTCGGCATATCCGTTTGAATTGGAGGCAAGCGCGCCGCCCGTACATCCTTTCACAGAAGCGCCCGCGCAACCGCAAGCGGCGGAAGACCTGAGTTGGCTGTATTCTCTAGAAGAATCCTCTCAAAAAGAGATGCCAACTGTTGACGCGGAGTCGCAACTTCAACCGAATTTGGGTTGGCTTGAAGATCTCAATACCACAGCGGATGCGGCGGCGACCGACTCGATGTCAGTTTGGCTGCCCGAACGAGACGAACTAGCCGACGAATCTGCGCCTGAAGAAATTTCACCGTTGACCGAGCAAACAGACCCGTTACGCGGCTTGGCTGGCGACGATCTTATGCCGGCTTCGGGCGCGCTTGACGACTGGTTTCGCGAGACTGATCCTTCTGCTCAATCCTCTGCCGCAATCGAGTTCAACGAATCGGACGATAGTAGAGATAGTCCTTTCGCAACGCCCGAAACGCAAGCGGATGTTCCGCTATCGCCAGGCGAGTTGCCGAGTTGGGTTCAGAGTATGCGCCCGACCGAAGCGACAATCCAAACCGACGCGGTTCGCCGGGGCGATTATGCTGCGCCTGAAAGTCAAGGTCCGCTGGCAGGCTTGGAAGGTGTAATTCCGCTTGTTCCAATTGGTTCGTCGCGCAGACCGAAAGCTTTTTCTCTCAAACTTCAGCCGACAGATGAGCAGATCGCGGGCGCTTCCTTATTGGAAAATATTCTCGCCAGCGAGACGATGCCGCGTCCGGTTGAAGCGCGGACGAACGTTGTGCCGCAACGCGCGTTACGATGGGCGTTATCCGCGCTCTTCCTCATTGCGCTTGGCGGGATGGCGTTTATGCGCACGGAATCTCTATTGGCGCCTAGAGCGTTCGCGCCGCAAGTTGATTCGACGTTGAATGCGGTCAATAGTCTTACAAAAAATTCAATCGTATTAGTGGCGATAGATTACGAGCCTGCGCTCGCGGGTGAAATGGAAGCGATAAGCGGTCCGTTGCTCGATCAACTTGCCTTGTCTGCGCAGGCGCGTTTGGCGTTTGTTTCTACGTCGCCGAACGGCGTTGGTTTGGTCTCGCGGCTGTTGATGAATACGGGTGTGAGTCGGGCTGCGCCGCAAGGGCTAGGCTATCTTGAAGGCGAGAATTATGTCAACCTTGGGTATTTGCCGGGCGGATTGATCGGCATGCGCGAATTTCTGGAAGATCCGGTGCGAGCGCTTCCACAGGCAGGACAAACGCCGAATTTTTCTGTCTCTGCAATGACCGATTATGCCGCGATTGTTATACTGACCGACCGGGCTGAGTCGGGGCAGGCGTGGGTGGAACAATTATATGCGCGTCGTCGCGCTGACCCGGCGTTTGCTGCGCAACCGTGGCTGGTCGCTGCCAGCGCGCAAGCGGCTCCGATCTTGTTGCCGTATTATTCGGCGCAACAGATCGCTGGCTTAGTCGGCGGGTTGTCGAATGCAGCGTATTATGAATTTATCAATGATTCGCGCCCGGGCATTGCGCGGAAATATTGGGATTCGTTTGGCGCAGGCGCGGCGCTCGCCGCCGTCTTGATCGCGTTGGGCGGCTTGTGGAATCTGATCGCTGGTTTGCGGGCGCGAAAAAATGGCGAGGCGGGATAATGTTTACGCTTGATTTTATCTCCGGACTGATCGGTTTTATTCTAACGTTGTTAATCTTCAGCTACTTGATCAACGACAACCCTCTGTTTCGTATGGCTGTGTATTTGTTCATCGGCGCGGCTTCAGGATATGCGGCGGCTGTGGTGTGGCAATATCTATTGGCGCCGCAGGTAAGCGTCATATTACATAGCGAAGATTTGGGAGAGTGGCTGTTGGCGGCGATTCCATTGATCTTAGGGGTCTCGTTGCTGTCGAAACTCTCCCCAAAGATATCGAGTCTAGGCAGCGTTGCTATGGCGCTATTCGTGGGCGTTGGCGCCGCGACGGCGCTCGGCGGCGCGGTGTTAGGCACGCTGATCCCGCAGGTTGGCGCGGCGATCGGCGCTGTAGACGTTCAAGCGGATTCTGGCGACGCATTTGCAAGATTTGTTGAAGGAGGCGTAATGTTGGCGGGCACGGCGTTGACGCTGGCATATTTTCAGTTTAGCGCGGGACGCGCGCCCGATGGAACGCCCAAACGGAATATTGTTTTTGAAGGCATTGCGGGGATAGGACGTTTATTTATCGCGATTACGTTCGGCGTTTTGTTCGCCGGAGTCTATATGGCGGCGTTGACGGCTATGATCGAACGGCTGAATGCGATGGTAGATTTCATTCGTCCATGGATCGGGTTCTAGCGTATGCCCACTTCGTTGATTCAAACCGAGTCTATCCTCGCTATTGACATAGGCGCTGCCACGACGCGCGCTGTACTCTTTGACGTTGTCGAAGGGCAATATCGCTTTATCGCAATAGGGCAGGCTCCTACGACCGCTGAAGCGCCCTACAAACACGTTGGTATTGGAGTGCGTGAGGCGATTCGCAGTCTGCAAGCCGTTCTTGGCGTAACGCTGCTTGGATCTCAAGACGATAATTTAATTGTGCCTTCACAGCCGGACGGTTCTGGCGTAGACGCGGTCGTAGCGACTATCTCCGCAGGACCGACGATGCGGACAGTGGTAGCAGGTTTGCTCCCGGACGTGTCGCTGCAAAGCGCGCGACGGCTGGCTGAATCAACATATACTCAGATCGTTGACACACTTAGTCTGGCTGACCGCCGCAAGCCCGACCAACAGCTGGACGACATCATCCGGGCAAGACCGGATTTGATCCTTCTCGCCGGCGGGGTGGACGGCGGCGCGTCGCGTTCGATCATGAAGATGCTTGAAACGATAGGGCTGGCGTGTTACGTCACGCCTGAAGAGAAACGTCCCATGATCTTGTACGCTGGGAATCAGCAGTTGGCTTCCAATGCTCAAGAAACGCTCAGCCAGCATGCCGCTGTGTTTGCGACGAGCCCCAACGTGCGCCCTTCGCTCGAAGTAGAAGATGTCGAACCAGCCAGCGCCGAACTTGCCGATCTGACGGTTAAGCTTCGCAAACGTCAGCTTAAGGGCGTAGATGAATTGTATCTATGGACGGGCGGAACAATCTTACCGACCGCATACGCGCAGGGGCGCATGACGCGCTTCCTAAGTCAACTTTACGAATCACGGCGCGGGTTGCTCCATGTAAATCTCGGCGCTTCGGGCGCGACGATCGCCGCCGGCTTTAATGGCGATTTGACGCTTGGCGTATATCCGCAATTCGGTTTGGGCGAAAACTTGAATGCGTTGTTGCAGCACACCGAGATCGAACAAATTATGCGTTGGATGTCGCTTGATATTTCGGCAAATACACTGCGCGAATACCTGTTTCAAAAATCGCTTTATCCCGTCAGTGTTCCTGCTACGTTGGAGGAACACGCCATCCTACAAGCGATCGCGCGGCAGGCGTTATATCTTGCGATGCGCGCAACGCAACGGAGATTTCCTGCTCGCATGAGAATGGCGCAAGCCGACCGCATGCCAAAACTGGATTTAATTCTGGCGGGCGGCGGCGCAATTGCCGACAGCGCTTCGCTGGGACAAAGCTTGCTGTTGTTGCTTGACGCCGTTCAACCCGAAGGAATTGCCCCGATAATGTTCGATCAAAATAATATTATGGGGTCGTTGGGCGCGGCGGCGGCGCGCAATAACTTCCTGCCGCAACAAGTGGTGGAAGCGGGCGCGTTTCTCGGCGCGGGAACAATCGTATCCGTGGTCGCTTCCGCCGCGATCGGAGATCGAGTTGTGCGCGCAAAATTGACGTATGAAGACGGTTCTGAAACCCGCGCTGAAGTGAAGTTCGGCGGACTGGAAACTCTGCCTTTGCCGAACGGCAAGACGGCGCGGTTGACGCTCGCGCCGTTCGGTCGCGCTGATGCAGGGTTAGGCGCAGGCCGGAGCGGGTCGCTGACTGTTACTGGCGGCGCATTGGGCGTCATCATTGATGCTCGCGGGCGTCCGTTGAATCTTCCCGCCGACCCGGTCCGCAGGCGTGAACTCATTAAACGCTGGTCGTACGCGGTGGGAGGGTAACATGCTTGCGCCTGCATATCACGTTCTACCGCTCGCCGCCATCGTGCGCGAACGGACTCTGCCGATCGCAGGGCGAGTTTTGGCGCATCCCAATCAACGCGTGAATGCCGCCGATGTCGTAGCGGAAGCGAGCTTCTCTCGCGAGCATGCGTTGATTAATGTGGCGCGAATGTTAAATATATCCGTCCGTGAAGCGGATCGTTTCATCAAAGTAAAACAAGGCAGCGAGGTCGTGCAGGGAGCGTTGCTTGCCGACACAGGAGGATTGTTCGCTCGTACGGTTCGCGCGCCGCGCGCTGGGCGAGTGATAGCGGTCGGCGGCGGACAAATTTTGATGGAAGCCGGCAGCGCGCGCATCGAATTGCGCGCTGGGTTGCCTGGCGTTGTCTCGCGTATAATTCCCGAACGGGGCGTGGAGATTCGCGCTGTAGGCGCGCTGGCGCAAGGCGTATGGGGCAACGGTCGCATTGACAGCGGTTTGATGACCAGCCTGATCGAAAAGCAAGATGACGTGCTAAACGCGGAACGGCTTGATATGAGCATGCGCAGTTTGGTAATTCTCGGCGGGCATGTGCGCGACGCGGATACCTTGCGCGCCGCAATGGACCTGACAGTGCGAGGGCTGATCCTATCCAGTTTACATTCGTCGTTGATTCAAATGGCGCGCCAAATGAAATATCCCATCCTCGTGTTGGATGGATTCGGCGCAATGCCGATGAACTCCGCCGTATTCAAATTGTTGACGACGAATGCGAAGCGTGAAATAACCGTGAACGCCGAGCGCTTCGATCGCTATGAGGGCGTTCGTCCTGAAGTTTATATTCCTTTGCCGGTGTCAACCGAACCTGACGAACCGCAAGATTTCTATTATCTGGCGGCGGGGCAAACGGTGCGGATGCGCCGCCCGCCTTATGCGGGAGCGATTGGAATAATCGAATCATTGCGCCCAGGCTTGAGTCTGCTTCCTAGCGGCTTGCGCGCACCTGCCGCTGACGTGAAAATAGAGAGCGGTGAAACGGCGATTGTTCCTTTAGCAAACCTTGAAATTGTGGGATAATACGCTAAAATGACTCAAATGCGACGATGACGAGGAGAGCACACGATGGCAGACCTTCATGACGATGTAACCTTAGACGACTCAAATCCTCCCGAAGAATCGAGTAACCGAACCTTTCTGTTTGCGGCGGGCGGTTTAGGATTGCTGATTCTGCTTGCCTTACTCTGCTTGGGCGGATATGTTCTTTTTTCAATGAATAATAATCAGGCGGCGGAACAAACCGCTATCGCGCAAGCGACGCAACAAGCCGCGACGATTCAAGTGGGGCTGACGCAAACCGCCGTCGCACAAGCGCTGACTGCCACTTCCGCCATAACCGCCACATTGCCTCCGACAAATACGCCAGTGGTTAACCAATCGAGCGCCACGTCGGCGCAGACGGAAAACCCCGCTACTGCGACTGTGGGCGCGGCTCTCACGCAGGTTGCGGTTTCACAAACACCCGCCGCCTCGCAAGCGCCCGCTTCCACACAAACGACGCTGACGGTTATTCCGACCTCGACTCAGCTGCCGAATACTGGCTTCGCCGACGAAGTGGGAATCCCCGGTATGTTTATCGCTGCGCTAGCGTTGGTTGTTGTTGTCTTCCTTGCAAGAAGACTGCGTGCCGCGCCTAGCAAATAGAATTTCCTTTGAAATTATAAAGAGACCCTAAAGGATTTACGCCTTTAGGGTCTCTTTGATTGCAGCGACTTACACTACGCTTTCTGCCACTTGCTCCCCATACCCGAGCAGAGATTTCACCATCGCCTGTGTTCGTCCTTCGGCGTAGACTCGTAGAACAGGTTCCGTGCCAGAGGGGCGAATCAACAGCCATGAGTCGTCAGCCATAATATATTTCACGCCGTCGCGTTGGCTGATCTCTGTGACTTTCTCGCCCCCGATCTCTGCTGGAGTCTGGCGAGTGAGAAAGTCCGTCATCTCCTTTTTGGCGATGGGACGGCTGAGGCGCAGATCAGTGCGTTCGTAGAAGGCGGGTCCTACATCCGCCAATAGTTCGTCCACCATGCCGTGCAATGTTTTCCCTGCTTTTGCGATCATCTCTACGAGCAACAGCCCCATAATCGGACCATCGCCTTCGGGGATGTGTTTCTTAAATGAAATCCCGCCCGATTCTTCGCCGCCAATTAATACATCTTCTTGCATCATATAATCTGCGATGTGATTGAATCCGACCGGCGTTTCATATAGCGGCAAGTTATAACGTTGCGCAAGACGATCTAACATGCGTGTTGTGGAGACGGTGCGCACGACCGCCCCCGTCCACCCGCGTTGTTCTACAAGATATTTGAGCGAGAGCGCCATGATCTTGTGCGGATCAACGAATAAGCCGTGCTCGTCCATCGCGCCGATGCGGTCTGCATCGCCGTCAGTCACGATGCCGAACGCGCCTATTCCTGCGCTGATGGCGGAGGTAAGCGCGCCGAGGTTTTTTGCGATCGGTTCGGGATGAATGCCCCCGAAGCCGGGGTTCATCTCTCCGCGAATCTCTGCGATTTCACAGCCCGAACCTTGCAGGAACGACTTGATCACGCCGCGCCCCGAACCGTACATCGCATCTACAACAAAACGTTGAGGATTGTCTGCGATGATGTTCGTGTCAATAAGCGTTCGCAAGTGATCGAAGTAGGCGGGCAATGGGTTGAACTTTTGGATTAAGCCTGTTGTGCGCGCTTTCTTGAAATCCATCAAGTTAGGTCCGCGCGCCTGTTGTTCATTATCGGTGATGTAGATTTCCACGCGGCGGCATTGTTCGGGCAGAGCGGATCCGCCGAACGCGCCCTTTAATTTGACCCCGTTATAGCGCGGCGCGTTGTGCGAGGCGGTGATCATAATGCCCGCGATAGCGCCGTTCTGTTTTACCGCATACGAGATCGCCGGCGTGGGCGAATCGGATTGGGCAAGCAAGACGGTGAATCCGTTAGCCGCAAGGACGCGCGAGACTTCGCCGGCAAAACGATCTGAGAGAAAGCGGGTGTCGTATCCGACGACAACCTTTTTTGGGTCGAGGGTATGTTCGGATCTGTGCGATACGTTCCAATGTTCCGAGCCGACCGCGTCTGCGATGGCTTGCGCGACGATGCGTAGATTGTCGAATGTGAATGTGTCGGAGATCACGGCTCTCCAACCGTCGGTTCCAAAGTGGATGGGCATACGGGTTCCTTTTTTCTGTGCGCCGAGTCGCGCTATCTGTGAGAGATTAAGGCGTTGAGGAGGCTTCAGGCGTGGCTTGCCAGTTAGGGATGGGCGTGGCGGTGACGAGCACGCCTTGAATCATCCAACCATCCACGCGCACGTCGTTGACGTTGGCGAATACATGCACCCAGACTGTGCCGTTAACGTCTTTAAAATCATTGGGGACGATGGTAACAGTGGCGCCATTGCTTAAAGTCGCGATTACTTTTCCACCTGGCTTTTCGCGGATAAAGGCTCCGCCGCCTTCTGCTGCGCGAATTTGGGCGATGATAGGAGTCGGCTCAGCCGTGATGGTGGATGTCGCCGTTTGCGTAGACACGGCGCTGGCGGTTTGCGTAGGGCGCGGCGTGTGTGAGGCGTGGCGCGTTGGAACGCCGATGAATACGGTGGCAGTCGGCGTTTGTGGAAGCGCGGCGGTGGGAGCCAGCGCAAGGGTGGCGGTTGCTTGTGGAGTTGGGGTAGACGAAGGCGCGCTAAGGCCGGTTTGAGTTCCGACCCACTGGCTAAAGCCGGTTAAGAAAATGATCGGCAACAGAATTGCGACAAGCGTAATTCCTGTCAATAAAATTCCGCTGAATGTGATCGGGTAGAAGCGTAATAGGAAAAGCGTGATGATCGTGAAGTAAGTCGCCCAAGCGAAGTGAATTATAAAGACCAGTAAGCCTTGGGGCCAAAGCCCGGAGTTAATTACGCCGCTTCCTAAGCCGAACCCCGATGCGCATAGCGGCGTGAGTAATACGGATGAGATTAACGCGCTGGGCAGGTAAGGCAGGGTTTCAGATCGTACAAAGGAGATCGTGAAGAGGATCGCGCCGATGGCGAGCGTGACGAAACTGGGCCACCACAAACGACTGAACGTAAAGGCTTCGTTTAAGTTGAGCGGGCCGAAGACTCGTGTGGCGAAACCGGCGAGTAATCCGCTTAGAAAGACAAGCGCTGCGCTTAAGACTAGAGCGGCGAGTGTTTGTATAAATAGACGAAACGAGCCTGCAATGGCGGCGAGCGAGAGTCCGATCCATGGCGTGAGCACGGGCGCCACGAGGATGCCGAAGAAGATTAACGCTAATGAATTGATAGAGTAACCCACGCCGAGGATGGCGCCGGCGACAAGCGAAAAAAGGAATAATTCATAAGAAGGGTAAGCGCGGCGGGCAAGGTGAGTAAATAATGCCGCGCGACCGGTTTCATCGGCGGGAAAATAAGCTCGACGCAGAGTTTGTCGTCTGCGCGCGCGAGCAGAGACGAATTCTTGCTCCGAGTCATCGGGTTGCGGCGAATGGCGATCCATGCGCGTCAATTATACAGGGTGAGCGAGGCTTATGGGGAGATGCGTAAAAATCGGCGCTTTGTTGTTATTGACACGCCTCTTTCATCGTGTATAATCTTGTGCGCGCAAGCGGCTCCGTAGCTCAATTGGCAGAGCAGTTGACTCTTAATCAATTGGTTGAGGGTTCGAGTCCCCCCGGAGTCATAGTTGCTTCGTCAGCCTCCTGTACAGGAGGCTGACGCGTTTCGGTAGGACGACGGCGCAATCGGGTAGATTGAGTCTGCGCGCCGATTTCCCTTATAATCTATGGAAAGCGCGGCGTTTTTGCCGCGCCCGAAAGGATATGAACAATTATGGCGAAAATACTCGTGACGGGCGGGGCAGGTTTTATCGGGTCGCATGTGACGGACCTGTTTATCGAGCGGGGTTTTGAGGCGGTCGTGGTTGACAACTTTTCGAGCGGACGCGCGTCCAGTCTTAATCCGCGAGCGAAAGTATACGAGATGGACATCCGTGACGCGCGCTTGCGCGAAATCTTTGAGGCGGAACAGCCCGATTTTGTCAGCCATCATGCGGCTCAAATTGACGTTCGACGTTCGGTGGCGCAACCGCTGTTCGATGCGGATATTAATATTCTCGGCTCGCTCAATGTGATCGAATGCGCCAAGGAATTCGGCGTGAAACGCTTTATTTATATTTCTTCCGGCGGCGCGGCATACGGAGAACCGCAATACGTTCCGTGCGATGAAGCGCATCCGGTTAACCCGATCTGCCAGTATGGCGCAAGTAAACATGCCGTTGAACATTATTTGTTCATGTATTACGCTAACTATGGGATGAAATACACTGTGTTGCGATATGCGAATGTGTTCGGTCCGCGGCAAGATCCGAATGGAGAAGCGGGCGTGGTGGCGATCTTCACGGGCAAAATGATGGCTGGTGAGCCGACGATCATTAACGGCGACGGAGAACAAACGCGCGATTTTGTCTATGTTAGCGATTGCGCTCAAGCGAACTATCTCGCGGCGACAGTAGACCTCGAACCGGCAATCTATAACATTGGCTGGGGCGCGCCGACTTCGGTCAATCAGATCTTTTCAGCGCTGGCGCAAACGACGGGGTACACGTTGACGGCGAATTATGGTCCCGCCAAAGTGGGCGAAACGCGTCATATTTATCTGAATGCGTCGAAAGCGCGCAAGGAATTGGGTTGGGCTCCGACGGTCAATTTAGAAGAAGGAATGAAGAAAACGGTAGCTTATTTTAAGACGTTAGAGCGCGGCGCATAGTCGTGCGTTAAAGGTCGTGTATGCTGGCGAATATTCGTCTGTATCTAAGCCGTCAGGCGTCTTCCAGCGTTCGTTATTTCTACGAACAGCTCGTTATCGCAGCGCTGGGTTGGATTCCTACGATCGTGGGAATCGCCGTTCGCAGCATGTGCTATAAACTGATTCTGCGGATGGACGGCTTCGCTGCAATTGAAAATAATGTGCGACTGCGGTTCGCAAATTTTATCCGACTGGGGAGCGGTTCCTATCTGGACTATGGCGTATATTTGCACGCCTGCCCCAATGGGATTGAGATTGGACGCGGGACGCTAGTGATGCATAACGCGATTTTGCATGTATATAATTTTCGAGGAATGCCGCAGTCGGGTATTCGAATCGGCTGCGATAGTTTGATCGGAGAAGGTTCGATCATTCGCGGACAAGGCGGCGTGCAGATCGGCGACCGGGTGTATACGTCTCCGCTTGCGCAGATCATCGCCGTCAATCACGTTTTCGACGATCCGCAACGTCCGTTTATAGAACAGGGTATTACTGCGCAGGGGATTGTGATCGAGGACGATGTTTGGATTGGCGCGGGAGCGATTATTACAGACGGCGTTCGCGTGGGCAAAGGCGCGGTCGTGGCGGCTGGCGCAGTGGTTACACGGGACGTCTCCGCGCATACTGTGGTCGGAGGGGCGCCCGCCAAATTAATCCGCGTGATTGACGGCAGCGCATCGAAGCCCGATCGCCGCATCTATTCTATGGAATCGAAAGGCAATTCATGACAATATTATCCATCGTTATACCTGCGTACAATGAAGAGGATGGCATCGCTGAGATCGCTGAGCGCGTGCTGGCGGTCAAGCCGGAGTTGAAAAAAATCGGCATTAAACGTTTAGAGCTGTTAGTGGTAGACGACGGTTCGCGCGACCAGACTGTGAAGATTGCTTCTAAAATTAAAGGCGTAACGCTGATTCAACACGAGACCAATAAGGGTTATGGCGCTGCGTTGAAGACCGGCTTCGCAAAAGCCAAAGGCGATTTGATTGGCTTTTTAGATGCGGACGGCACGTATCCACCGGAATACTTTCCCAAACTTTGCGAAGCCGCCCTACATGGAAGCGACTTGGTGGTTGGCACGCGTATGGCGGGCGAGCGCAGCCAGATGCCGTTCGTTCGACGCGTGGGGAATTTCATCTTTGCTTCGTTGTTGACGATTCTCGGTAGGCATCGCGTCACCGATAGCGCAAGCGGAATGCGGATCTTCAAACGCGAGACGTTGGAGCGGATCTATCCGCTGCCTGACGGCTTAAACCTGACTCCGGTGATGAGCACGCGCGCGGTGCATGAAGGCGTTAAGATCGAAGAAGTGCCGATCCCATACAGCGAACGAGTCGGGCGATCGAAGTTGAGCGCGATCCGCGATGGGCGCGTCTTTTTACAAAGTATGGTGTGGACGGCGATGACGTACAACCCGGTGCGCATTCTGGGGCTGTTGGGGCTGGCGGCGTGGACGATTGCCGGGCTGGTAGCGCTGGGTGTGATCGTCGCTCGCGCGCGCGGCATTACAACGTTAGACCCGATCGGCGTGGCGATTCTGTTTATAGGAATGATCTCAGCGGTGGCGGGCGTCAATATGTTCGCGCTGGGCATCACGTTCAATTATCTCGTGGCATTATTCTATAAAAAGCCGATTAAGCAAGGCTTGTTTGGCAAACCGATCTTCAAAGCCCCGCTTGATCGTCACTTTGGCTGGCTGGGGAGCGTTGCAATATTGACCGGACTTATCGTCGGCGTAGTGAGCGTTGCGCTCAGCCTGCAAGGCTGGGATATTGGGCGACTGTGGTTCTATCAACTTGGCGGCGCGATGACCTTCTTGATCGGAATTCAACTGATCGTTTACTGGCTGGTATTGCGCATTCTGGAAGAACTCAATCAACGCGAGACGTTGATCAAGCAAGATCTGGGCGCGTAACCTTTTCTGCAAGATGGAACAGAATGCTCGTCGGGTGGATACGGCGACTTATTGCTCTATTCGCAACTTTTGATCTTTTTGGGCGTATGTAGAACGAGGAGCGTGAGTGACTGACGATTTGGCTTTGGCGCTTCAAGCTCGGCAAGGCAGCGATGAGGCGTTTACGCAGCTTGTCGAACGGCATCAAGCGCATGTGTACAATTTGTGCTATCGAATGTTAGGCGAGGCGGAGGCTGCCGAAGACGCCGCGCAAGAGACATTTCTGCGCGCTTATCAAAACCTACATCGCTACGATCGCAGCCGCCCGTTTACTACTTGGTTGCTTTCGATCGGCGCACATTATTGTATTGACCGCTTGCGCCGCCGTAAATTGCCCGCTTTTTCGATGGATGAAGAACGAGACGATGGAACGACCTTCGAATTTGCGGACCCCGCTTCTCTCGATCCTGAGACTGAATCGGTGGAACGAGAGGAACGCGACCGCCTGCACCGTCTCTTAAGCAAACTCGATGCAACCGACCGCGCCGCAGTCATTCTACGATATTGGTACGATTGCTCAGAAGTTGAGATTGCCCAATCTTTGAAATTAACAGTCAGCGCGGTTAAGAGTCGCCTGCATCGTTCGCGTCGCGCGCTGGCGGGGCTGTGGCAAGAAGAAGACGACGCTTCTATTCAAGTAGAAAGGAAACGCCATGCAATGCCGGTTTTTTGAAGAGCAATTGTCGAATGACGCGCCTCTATCTATAGAGCAAAGGCAAAAATCGGAAACGCACACGCTTCACTGCTCTTCTTGCGCGGCGCTTATGACAACGGATGAAATGTTGCGTCACGCGCGTATGCTTTCTCCGGCGGACGGTTTTGCCGCGCGCTTTGAAACGCGCCTGACGCTTTGGAAGGCGGCTGAGCGCAGACGCAAACTGTTAGGAATTATTCCATTTAGCGTGCTTGGTTTCGCGCTGTTGTTTTGGTTGGCTTGGCCCTATCTTGATGGATTCTTGACTTGGCAAGCGCAGCCGATCTCCGCATGGCTTCAATGGGGCGCTTTCCTGTTCGCTACCGCATTAGCTTCGCTGCAGGCTAGCTTGGTCGTTTTGGGCGTCTTGGCGAATTTCCTGACGCCGTTGATATGGATGGCGGCGATCTCCGGCGCGGCAGGGCTTAGTCTGATCTCGTCAATTTCCACTTGGCGGTTGATTCGCGCCTCGCAAGGAACTTGGTCGCGATGAAAATTACGTTTCGACTTTTCTCCCTTATCTTAACAGCGATATTTGCGCTTTTGCCCTCGCGCGCGGCGTTGGCGCAAGGCTGGGGCTCCGGCGGGAACGCGGTTGTTTTTTGGAACGATTTCACCTTGAAAAGCGGCGAAACGTTCAGCGGCAACTTGGTCGTCTTGAGCGGAGACGTCGTTGTCGAAGAAAACGCCGTGTTCGATGGAGATCTGATCATTATAGGCGGTTCTATAGCGAGCAATGGCGTTGTTAATGGCGACATCGTTGTTTTTGGTGGGCGGGCGAACCTCGATTCGCGCACAATTGTGCGTGGAGACGTTATGATCGTCGCCGGACAGTTGGAACGCTCAGAAAACGCTAACGTTGAAGGACGAGTGATCAATAACGATCAGCCTGAAGCGGTATTATCGAATGAAAAACCGATAAACGACTTGCGTACAGATTGGGCATTTAACTCCGCTTGGAAGATCTTTCGCATATTTTTCAGCGCTGTTTTTGCCGCAGGATTTGGCATGTTACTGGCGTTATTTTGGATGCCCCAGATCGAGCGCACTGGAGAGACTCTGGTTGTGCAACCCCTTATCACTGGCGCGGTCGGGTTGGCGGCGATCCTGCTTAGCGCGGCGTTGTTTGTGACGATCATCCCGCTGATTGTTGTCGGATTCGCCTTTCTATTCGGCATGGTTGCGCTTGGCGTTGAAGTCGGCGGACGACTTTCGAGAGCGACGAATCAAAATTGGTCTCCCGTGGTCGTCGCTGGCGTTGGCACGTTCTTGCTGACGTTGGTTGGAGGCGGATTTGGGCTGATCCCATGTATAGGCTGGATAGGACAATTTCTGATTGTTTTATTGAGCGTCGGCGCGGCAATTGCCGCTTTGCTGAAGATTCGCGTGAACCGCACCCCGCCGAACCTCCCGGTTTCGCAGCCGTAAAACTCAGCGTGTTATAATTTTTTCGCCCCGGGTAGGATTTCCCGGGGCGAATTGATTTATTTGGAGGTTGTATGGCTGTTAGAGAAATCCAGATCCCGAACACGATCGTGCATGAAACGCCGCCGCCGTTGATCGAAGTGGCTGGAACGCATCGCGAGATGGGACGCCAGATTGGGGAAGCGCGACGCGAACAAGTGCGGCATGGCATCGAGAATGCGCGTTCGTTGATTGACCAATCCTATTCAGTGTTGGAACTCACTTGGGAAGGCGCGCAGACTCAGTCCCGAAAATATCTGCCGTTTGCGCAGGAACGCTATCCGCAATATGTGGATGAAATGCGCGGCATAGCCGAAGGCGCGCAGGTTGATTTCGACGATATCGTTACGCTCAACACGATGGAAGCGGTGACCATGGACGCGCTCCATCTGACGCGTTGCACTAGTTTTGCCGTCAACGAGCGACAAACGGCTGACGGTCATGTGCTTGCCGCGCACAATGAAGATTGGATTCCCGCCGATGAAGCGGATGTATTTGTCGTATCTGCCAGACCGAAAGAGGAGCCGCCGTTTCTTGCCATGACGTATGGCGGCTTGCTTCCGAACGTGGGGTTTAACGCGTATGGCATTGCCCAATTGATCGATTCGGTCTACCCCAACGATTCGCGCACAGGGATACCGCGCTTGGTTGTGGCGCGCGCTGTGTTGTCTTCGCGTCGTATTTCAGGCGCGATCGGTCGAATGCTTGTTCCGCATCGCGCTGCGGGATATAACCATTTGCTTGTGCACGAGAGCGGCGAGATGTATTCTATCGAAGTATCCGCTCGCTATTTTGATATTTTACACGGCACAGACGGGTACATGGTTCATACCAATCACTACCTCTCGCAAACGATGAAGAGGATCGAGAAAGACCCCGAAGAATTGATCTCATCGCGCGTTCGTTATTTTCGCGCAAACCGTTTATTGCGCGAAGATTCAACGCACACGATCGAATCGTTGCAAACGATTCAAAAAGATCACGTCAACTTACCCAACTCGATCTGCAATCACAACATCGCGGGCGTAGACCCGATGGATCGCGAGAGCACAATCACCGCTTTGACGATTGACTTGACCGCGCGCGAGATGCATATCGCTTGGGGCAATCCCTGCCGGAACGCGTATCATACCTATCGCTTGAACGATTAATGGAATGAAAAAGACTCGCTGCACGGCGAGTCTTTTTTGATAGTGCCCCCACGGGGATTCGAACCCCGGTCGTAGCCTTGAAAGGGCTGCGTCCTAGTCCACTAGACGATGGGGGCGTTTCATAAAGCGGGCGGATTTTATCATTGCCCCCGGCAATGGTCAAGCGATTCGGGGACTATTTCTCTTCTTTGACGCGTTGGTTGAGCGACGCCATCATATCTATATGCTCCCAGTTGAAGAGGATGGCTGGGCTTTCCATCTTCAAGTTTGGAATTAAAATGGCGGTCAGCAGGCAATCGAACAGTGGAATGAAGTTGCGGGTGGCATCGGCGACTAACGCGGCGAAATCGAAGCGTCCCATAACCTCAAGCTTGCCTTCTGTTTCGTAAACGGAAGAGGTGAGGCGGACGGGCAGACTGGCAACGTTGGTATATCCTCCGCGCACAATCGCAGCCGGACCGAGATCTTCGCGCCGCGCTACGCACAAAGCGTGTATGTGAGTTTTGATCAAGCGGACCGCTTCGAATCGGTCTACAAGTTTTGTCGGCATATGAATGCGCGCTAAACGCGCATCGTGCACCTCAATATGCGATTTTGTAGGATCGTTAACTGTGGCATACAGACCGCCAGCGCTTACCGAAACTTTTCCCACAACTCGATACCCCGCAGTATATAAGTCGGCGGAGAGGAAGCGGTGAGTGCGAGAAGCGGTTTCCATAAACAATTACTCCAGCGGTGGGCGAGGGTGCGCTTTCTTTGGCGAAGCGGGGCGCTGCGTTCGAGAGAGGCGGGGGGAGTGTTTCCCAGCTTCGGGGTTGAGAAGAGTATTCAACCAGGCGATAGCGCGTTCGTCGTATTCGCGTCTTCCACAAACGTCGCAAATTCGCGCTGGGAAGTTGGGGACGGTCACCAATTCTTCGCCCAGCCAGGCGAGGTAGACGACGCGCCGCAGGCGCAGCATACCTACGCCGCATTGATCGCAGGGAATACGATCCGATTCAAACGAGTGGGCGGTGGGAGTTTCGTGTTTCATCGTTAAGGTTGAGCCTCTGGCACAGTGGCGTTTGTGTGATCGAAATGATCAAGCGTTTGCCATTCGCGGGGGGGCCAGTAAACGAGAGAGGCTTTACCGATGATGTTTTGCATGGGCAGCAAGCCCCAATCGTGCGAGTCTTTCGACTGATTGCGGTTGTCGCCCAGCACGAATAATTGTCCTTCCGAGACGGTCCACGAACCGTCGTAATACGGCGGATCGGCGATATACGGCTCGTTGAGGGCGATGTTATTGACGGATAATTCGCCATTATGCACAGTGATCGTCTCGCCGGGCAAACCGATTACGCGTTTGATTAGGTCTTGATTAGGATCAAGCGGATAACTAAAGACGATAATATCGCCGCGCGCCGGTTCGCCGTATTTATACGCAAGTTTGTTGACGAGAATATATTCGCCGTTTTCGAGCGAGGGAATCATACTGAAGCCGTCCACGCGGACGCGCGCAGAAATGGCGTTGATGCCAAAGTATAAGATGATCGCAAGAAAAAGCGTTTCGAGGATGTCGAGCCCCATACGCTTCCAGTCGGAGGGTTGAATTGTTTCGTCGAGGGGGGAAGTCTCAGGCTGTGTTTGTTGAGAGGATTGTAGCGTTTCCATTGGGCAGAATTATACTGCCTTTTAGAGGTAAGGGCTGGCGTTACGGAAATTCAACGCAGAGGCGGTTTAGAATTTGTTCGCGCATTTCGATTAATTCGGGATATTCGTAGAAGAAGAGAATCTTCCGATTCGTGATCGAATCAGGCTCGGGCTTGGGCGCAAGGATAAAGAAAGTAAGCGTTTCTGCAATGTCTTCCATCGGGCTGGTGGGCGCGTAACTGGTCAGAAACTGCTCCTCGTATTTCGTATAGAATTTCTCGATTAGCGCATCGCGCTGCGTCTCGTCGTCCTCTGCGTCAATGCTTTGCCATTCGTCGTAGAGGTCGAGCCAAAAACGTTCGAAGAACTGATTAAGGTACGAATTGGAAAGGCTGCATCCTTCGCCGGGGAAGTAAGTGGAACAAGCCTTGCGTTCGCGTTCGTAGATGGCGTTGCTTTCAGGGTTGTTGTAGATCGCTAAATTGGGCGGCACCTGTGAGGCATTCAGGGTTAGCAAGTGGCCGAATTCGTGCAGAAGGGTCACCGTGAGCACATATTTGTTTGTCGCGTCAAGGAGGTCCACTTCTAGAATCCAATCTTCAGCGTCGCTTGTATTTTGGGCGACCGATGCGAGGATGTTCCCGCCGCCGTCTGTGACGATGGCGTATGCGGTGACGAACGCCCTATCTTCCGGCGGGATGAGGCGCGTGAAGTAATTCCAGATTTCCGTCTGTGCGGCGCGGTCGCTCTGTTCGTCGGCGTACTTCGAGGGAACGACGCTGTCAAACGGTTTGCTGAGGGCGTCTCCTGTAACGACGTAGGAAACGAGCAGAGTTTTTTCAGACGCTTCTTCATCGTCGAATTCAAAGTTGATAGCGTCATCCAAAATGCGAGAAGCGAGTATGGAGCAGTTAGCGTTGGAAGCGGGGGTAGGCGTAAGGGTCGCCGGCGGCAATGGGGTGGACGTTGGCGGCGGCGGTGTGGGTGTATCGGGGAAGATCAGCCTTGTGGCGGCACGGCAGGCTAGCGTCGAGAAAAGAAGCGCGATGGTTACGAGGGCGAGTTTACGTCGAAGCATGAGGATTATCTCTTTGTGAGGACGATGATGCCGGCGTCCAGAAGGTATAGATACAGGTAGCCGAACAGCATCGCCAGCCATAAGACGAGTTGGAGTTGGTCGAGCAAATTTTCCCATGAAATAGCGAGGTTGTCTCTGATGGTTTGCATGATGCTTTCGAGGTTGTCGAGTTTGGCGCGCACGTTGTCTTTCCATTCGTCGAGGTAGAGTTCGGATTGGATTGCTGCGTAGAGTTTGGCAGTGTACCAATCGCCGATGAGCAGGAGGTTTTGTTCGACACGTTCGAAATCGAGCATCACTTCGAGTTTATGTTCGGCGATCTGACGGATGAGTCCGCGGGTGGCGCGGGGTCGTCGTCTGTTGCGGAAGAACGAGTCGTTGATCTTGTCTAACAGGTCTTCAATGGATCGGTCTAGCATACGATAGCGCAATAGTTGGTAATTTCCGATTTTCAATAGAACGATATCGGAGCGATAGTCGGCGTTGGGCGCGATAATGAGCGCGCCTTCCCAATCTACGAGTGTGAGCTCTTCGGCGGAGTAGCGCATGCGCGAACTGAGTATTTCGTCAATCTCGGCTGAGTCGAAGCGGTCGCGCTGTGAACGGATGAAGTTGGCGAGCCCCAGCGCGTTCTTCTCGATCCACTCGTCGGGCGCCGGCGGCGCATCTTGGGTTAGTAGGATGGAGTATTCTTCGTACATTCCGCTTTGTAAGTGTTCTTGCGGAACGTAGCGTTTTTGCAGCGCGCTTTGTACGCTTGCCCGCGTCTGTAGGACCGGCAAGGCGAACGGGTCGCTGATTTGATAACGGCACTCGATCATTTGCGCGTAGTCGTCATAGCGATGGCGCATTATGTTGATGGAATGGCCTTCAAATAAAAACATCTCTTCGCCGAGCGGCACGAGGTCAATATCCACCGGTTGAAAGTAGGGTGCGTCTTTTAAACCCTTAATCGGCTCTTTGATCGGAGCGGGACGAGTTTCCGAATCGGGAAAGACGATCAAGTAGCAGATTTCCATGTTATAAGTTTAACATACCAGCCTTAGGGAGCGTTTCCCAAATGCAATTCGCCGCAGTTAAAATGGATAAAAACGTTTTCGAGTTCATTTTTATCAGAAATCAACGTTCACTCGCGCTAAAACTGAATTCAAGAAATAATCTCCTACGTCTGGTTTTATACTTGCGATGATGAAGCGCGTTTTTCCTCTTCTGATCGCTCTGGCGCTGACTATGATCACGCTGGGCGCGTTGGCGAGCCTGCCCGCCGATATCTGGACGGATTGGCGGCCTGCTACCTGCCTAACGCACGGCTGTTTCTGCGAGGCGCCAAATGACGGCAATCCGATCCGTCAGATGGCGAATACGGTTTCTTCGTTAGGATATATCTTCAGCGGGATAGCGGCGCTGACCTTATCTAAAAAGACGCAACGCTTCTCGTTCGGTCATGCCGCGATCTTCGGCGCGTCGAGCATGACGATCGGCGCGGGTTCCGCGTTTTACCATGCCTCGCTCACGTTCGCCGGTCAATTCTTCGATGTGTTGGGCATGTTCATGCTGGCGACGTTTATGTTGACATATGCCTTCGAACGGCTCTGGGATTTACGCTTCGTGACGACCTTCGCGATATATCTCGTTATCGTTCTTTTACTCAGCGCGTTACAGATCGTTCTGCCCGACACGCGACGCTTTGTTTTCGCGGCAGTCCTGCTCGTCGCTCTATTCTTTGAAGCGCGTTACCGTCGGCGAAAAACGCCGGTCATCGCCGTGGATAAACTGCGCCTCGGGCTTGCTTTGCTCGCCGTTGCATATGGCGTTTGGATGCTGGATACCGCTCGAATTTTTTGTCTTGAAACCAGCCTCGTGCAAGGGCACGCTGTCTGGCACATACTCGGCGCCGCGTCGGTGTGGTTGACGGCTCGATATTACGCGAGCGAAGCTGTTGCGCTTAAACTCGCCCCCATGCGAAGTGTGTAGGCACATGCAAAATGCGCTCGTTACGTTGACGCGCCGCCTGATCGCATAATTTCATTTTTTGGATTTCCGCTTCCTCAATCATTCCCGCCAAATCGGATTCAATGACCGCCCATTCCAACTCGAACTCTTCGGCGTTCGTTCTTTTTTCGACAGGCTGAAAGATTCCCATTTCTTCAAGCTTTATCCCCGCCTCAAAGAATGTCTCTGCCAGCCGCGCGCCGAAGCCGGGATCGGCTCCCTGCCGCCGCAATGATTCAACCTGCCATGCGCCGAGAAGCTTCAACTCGTCCGGCGAGTCGATTCGAGAGAGGTAGTCCGGTTCTGCCAGCGCAAGGATATGCCCGCCGGGGCGCGTTACGCGCTTCATCTCGCGGACGGCTTGCAATGAATTGCCGACCCATAACAGAAAGTAATGACAAAATACGATATCGAATGACGCGCTTGCGTAGGGAAGGGCAAGACCGTCGCTACGCATGAGAATTGCGCGCGCGGCATTGACCCGGCATTGGGCAAGCGCGCGAAGATCGATATCTGCGCCGTGAAGAGCCGCTGAAGAGTCAACTGTTGAGAGGATCGCCCCGGTGCCGCATCCCACCTCAAGGATTTGACGCGCGGACTTCGCTTCCGCCTTTGCGAACAGATAGGCGCGCAGGTCGCGCGTCCAGCCCGCCTGTTGTTCGTAGCGTTTGTGCCAGTCCATTTACGCGCGGCGGATCGCTTCCCATTCGTCGGTGAGGAAATTACCGAGGATGCGCTCCTTCATCCCTTGCGCGGGGAGCGCGTCGCCGTCTGGCTCCACATACATCCATGCCTTGCCTGCGCCATCGGCGGCTGTATCTGCGGCGGTTTCATATGCGACTGGATTTTCCGCAGAATAGGGGACCGGCAGATCGAAGCGCAAGGTCAGTCCCAACTCGGCGGCGATGTTTTGGAGCGTGGCGAGGAGCGGTTGTAGAGAGCGATCTGCCGTCGTGAGAGAGATATTCCTTACGCCGATATTTGCAAGCCGTTCGAGGGTTTCTTCCGCTTGCGCGGCATTGGCGGCGTTGACCGTGAGATGCGCCGTGACGAATATATCTTCAGGGATGAGCGCTTCCAAAACTTCCCATGAGCGTTCGTTTGCAGGTTGGAGCAGAAATAAAATATGGTCGAGTCCGGTTTGCAAGAGCGCGTTGCGATAAGCTTTATCGGCGAATTTTAAACCATCGGTGAGCAAGCCGCAGACTTGACCGTTTTGTTCGGCGCGGGCGATCAATTGCAGGAGATCGTCGCGCAACGTCGCCTCGCCGCCGGTAAAGACGATGTGCGGAATTCCTGCCTGCCAGGCTTTGTCGAGGATGATCTGCCATTCTTCCGTCGTGAGTTCGCGTTCGACGCGCGGCGTTGGCGCGAAGGCGGGGTCCGCACCTGCGGGCAGGCGATAGGTGAGCGCGCAGTCGAGGCGCAACGGGGCAGCCAGATCGGCGGAATACGGCGCGATCCGCTCAAAGTCGAGATATGAAACGGGATCGAGGTCCGGCGTTTGGATGAGGGTTTGAATCCGTGCGACGAAGTCGGTGAAATCTTCGAGAGCTGCGTCTTTGCGAACGCGATAGCGTGCTGCGATTTTCCGCGCCGCTTCGTTGGGCGACGAACCTTGAATGAAGTGATACGCGCACTCCGCCGCGTTTGGGTTAAGATGCAAAACCGTCGCTGCATTGACGATTAAGACGCCCGACCCATCCTGGAGCAGACGCAGATGTAGGCGGTATGGCTTTTCCTGGTCCGTCGCGGCTTGCAGATGATGCATACCTTCGGGCAACGGGCGGACTTTGACGAAGAGTTGAGAGATGCGGTCGAGAATATTCATAACGTCTCCATGACACAGCAAGAGGTCTTACGACACTAGCGGCAGAGGAATGATCTCGTCGTTTACTTCGTATTGTTTACGGTGCGATTCGAAACGCAGCGGGCAACCGCCGCCGCATTCGACGACAATGGAGCAATCGCCGCACATGTCTGGCAGTCCGCGCCGCTCGCGCAAGCGGATGGATAACTCGTGATTCCAAATCGAATCCCATGAGTCGGTGAGGATGTTTCCGATCGGGTGATAATACGATTGGCATGGCAGCACGTTGCCGTTCGACTCAACGCACATGCTGTAGAGCGAAGCGGTGCAACCTTTTACGCCGAGGTCTAATTGCGTCGGGTCGAAGTGGCAGTATTGCGTGGGCGTGTACCAGATTAGGCGTTGTCCGCGCGCCGATGTTTTTTCCACCGCCATTTCCAAGATAGGCTGCAATTCGCTTTCGCGCAGCCCTGTTCCAACTGTGAGCCCGTGCCCTGAGTAAATGAGCGCATTCATGCCGATGGTTGGCACGCCGAGTTCGCCGAGGAAATCGAGCGTCTCCGGCATGGTGTGGACGTTGGTGCGCAACATAGTGGTGTTGGTCATCACATAGAGGTTAGTATTTAGCGCATTTTTCAGCCCTTGAATGGTTTGTTTGAAAGCGCCTTTGGCGCGCATCATCAAATCGTGGATGAGCGGATCGTGCGATTCGACCGTGATTTGAATGTGGTCGAGCCCTGCGTCCAGCAATTTTTGCAGAAAGCGCTCGTCAATCAAACGGCGAGCGTTGGTGTTCAGCCCGGTGATCTGTCCCTTCGATTCGGCGTAGGCGATCAACTCCGGCAGATCGTCGCGCAGAGTGGCTTCGCCGCCGGTGAAGACGATGTGTGGAATGCCGAGATCGAAGCATTTGTCTATGATGGCGAACCATTCTTCGGTTTTGAGTTCGGGGAAGGTGCGTTCGCGCGCGTTGTAGCAATGGGCGCAATCGTTGTTGCAACGATAGGTCAGCGCCATGTCCATGCGGTAGGGCGCGGCGGGACGCGCACTGAACGGCATCATTGTTTCCAAGTCCATTTCGTGGAACGCGCAGGCGCCATCGGGACGGAGCAGTTCTTTGATCTGCCATTGAAATTCCTCGAAATCGGCGCGCGCTTGCGCCGGACGCACGTTGAACTGTTTGGTCATCATGCGGATGATCGCTTCGTCGGGAATCTGTTCCATGATGAAGTGCGCCAGCAACGCGGCGGTGGGGTTGAGGTGCATCACGCGATTGGCGTTGACGATCAGGGTGGCGTTGCCATCGCCTTCGATGCGTAGGTGCGCGCGGCTCTTCTCGTTCTCTTTTTCCAGTTGATAATGATATAAGCCCGGCTGGGGATTCTTCAAGTTCGAACCGCCGATCTTTTCTTTGAGAGCGTTTAAAAATGCCATAGCGTTTACCTCGTTAGTTATCGTCCGCCGCCGGCGCAGGCGCAGGCGCAACCCGCGCAGGCGCAAGCGCAGGCGCAACTGCCGCCGCCGCGTCTACTGCCGCCCGACGAGGACGGTTTGGGCGGAGGGTTGGTTACATTGGTGACCTTGCTCGTGAAATCTGCAACGTTCCCGATCACATTGGATGCGAACGACTGAACGCCGGTGACGACGGATGCGGCGAGGTCGGCGCCGGGCAACGCAGACGAACCGCCGTGACTTCCGCCGCTGGGAGCGGGCGCGCTTGTAGAGACGCTTCTCCTGCCGCTCGAATAGAGCGGATCGTAACGATTCCACCAGGTGGGAACGATCACAGGTCCTGTAAATGTGCGGCGTGCGCGATCGTCATATTCATTGTCGAGCATTGTCCATTCTAGGTTTTGATCGTAAAACTGCCCTTTAAGTTCGGGCGTTTGCGCCTGTTCCACTTGTTTCCAAGCCTTGTCTGTGATGCTTTTGTAAAAGGCGACGGTTTCATTGAGGCTGAAGCCTTTCATCTTTTCGGAAACAGATTCAACGAGTTTTACGGTCATGTTCCGCAGAAGTTCCCGGCGCTCCGCTTTTTTGTCCTTGCGGAAAGCGTTGATAAAGCCTGTTTCATACTCATGCAAGCCTTCCGGCGCCGACTCGGCGATTGTGAGGGCGAACGGCTCTCGCGACGCGACGGCGACCGCGCTCTTTTTTATCAGCCCAAAGAGGATCATCGTCATTACTTTGTCGAGTGGGGTTTGCATCAGCGTCGCCGCTTCGACGGCGGTCAGTCCGCGTTTGACGCCATGTCCTTCGATGGAAATCTTCGGCGTCATGTATTGTAGTTTTCGGCGCTTCTCGCGGGAGTTGGCGAACGCCATTGCGCCGATGATAAAAGCCAGAAAGAGCAAGCAGGGTAGGAAACTGGCTGCGACGCTTACTACGCCAGCGATTAAAGCAATAATTCCCGCGATCAGGCTGGTGAAGATATTCGTGCGCACGATCGCCGATTCGGGGACGTAACTGGCGGGAAACGATGCGCCGAATTTATACTGCGTGTCCGCCGTTCCCGTTTCGTTTCGCCATGTGTAGGTGACGCGTCCTTCCGCATCCGTTCCAATTTGCGGCTCGGAGGCGAATCCACTCGGCGCGCTGTGCCAGCGCGGTTCGGCGCCGCTCATGCCGGGCGGAAAGTGGAAGATCATGGTAACGTCGGTGGTTCCCGTCACATATTGCGAGCCGAACCAAGTTGTGCCGAATACGCCGCTGGTATATTGATCGTCTTGCGTATCGGGGCGCAACACTTGAGTAATTTCCCCTACGAATACATGCACCCGTCCGCGCGCGTTGCCGGGGATGGCTTGCGATCCCATTACCACGGCGAAGCCGGAACCGTTGCCCTGATAGTCGCTGGCAGAAACGTCTACAGACGTCCCGTTTACATCTGCTTGCACGGTGGACATATTGAAATTGGCGCTGGGCATGCCCACGTCTACGAAGTCAATAAGATGCGCGCCGGCTTGATTGGCAAAATCCCAGACATAATCGAGGCTCATTGTGCCGTCGGCGTTCCAATAGACGTTGACCGTTTCGCGCTCCACCGCGAAGTAATAATCCGATTGGGCGGAGACGGCTGGCGCGACAGCCAGCGCCAACGCAAGGACAAGGAAAATAACGATCTGTAACTTCTTGGATTTCATCGCGCCTCCGAATGAAAAGAATCCGTTACCACTTTGGTTCTTCGGTTAATTGATAGGTCGTGCCGCAGTACGGGCATTCCACTGTCGGCGCGCCGGCGATCATTTTGATATTGTCGGCGCTCAGGCTCCCGCCGCATGAACGGCATTTCATCTGCTCGATTTTCGTCTCGCCCGGCAGATCAACTTTCATTGTCACTTGTTGCACCACTTCAGTTTTTGTCCCCCGTTGCGCGGCATAGATCAACCCCGCGCCTGCCGCTAAAAATAACACGCCCACGCACCCGAACCCGATCCCGAACGACAGCCAATTCGAACTGCCTTGCGCGGACGTTGAGCCGATCACGCTTAAAATTCCGTAACCGAACAAACATACGCCAATCAAGAATAAGATGCCTGCGCCGATATAGAGAAGCGTCTTGCTTGCCATGCGAAAACTCCGTAGGTTAAGGATGATAAATGTTGTATAAGCCGGCAAATAGTGTAGCCCAAAGAGTTCAGAAAATCAAATAATATACGTCAGGATTGTGATATTAATTCAGGCGCATATGTTTGCTGTATACTAGCGTCAGTATATATTTTATGGAGGCGCGATGACACTTCAAGAGCAGTATAAAAAATGGCAGGAAAATATCCTGAAAAAATCTTTAGAACGATTCAAAGAGCGGCGCGAATGTTTTCAAACTTCTTCGGAGATCGAGATTCCGCGCCTCGCTCTACCTCGGGAAGCGGATTTAACATACTCTGAACGGCTCGGCTTCCCCGGCGAATACCCCTTCACGCGCGGCGTCCAACCGACGATGTACCGCTCCCGCTTTTGGACGATGCGCCAGTACGCGGGCTTCTCCACCGCGGAAGAATCCAATAAGCGCTATCGCTATTTGCTTCAACAAGGTCAAACGGGTTTGTCTGTCGCCTTCGACCTTCCAACCCAGATCGGCTACGATGCCGACGACCCGATCGCGCAAGGCGAGGTCGGCAAAGTGGGAGTCTCGATCTCATCCATTCACGATATGGAGCAATTGTTCGACCAAATCCCGCTCGATAAAGTTTCCACGTCCATGACCATCAACGCGCCTGCCGGAGTTTTGCTGGCGATGTATATTGCCGTCGCCAAACGCCAAGGCGCGGACGTGAGTAAACTGCGCGGCACGATTCAAAACGACATCTTGAAAGAATACGTCGCGCGCGGCACCTACATTTTTCCGCCTGCGCCTTCGATGCGACTCATCACCGATATATTTTCATTCTGCGAGAAAGATGTTCCGAATTGGAACACGATCTCGATCTCAGGCTATCACATCCGCGAAGCAGGCTCGACGGCTGTGCAGGAGGTGGCGTTTACGCTGGCGAACGGAATTGCCTACGTCGAATCCGCGTTGAAAGCGGGACTGAACGTAGACGAGTTTGCCGGTCAACTCTCGTTCTTCTTCAACGCACACAACAATTTCTTGGAAGAGGTGGCGAAATTTCGCGCCGCGCGAAGGTTGTGGGCGAAAATCATGCGCGAACGGTTCAAAGCCCAGAAACCGTTGTCATGGCAGTTACGTTTCCATACGCAAACCGCAGGCTCGACTCTCACCGCGCAACAGCCTGAGAATAATGTCGCGCGCGTCACCATGCAAGCGCTTTCCGCCGTCCTCGGCGGGACTCAATCCTTGCACACCAACAGCATGGACGAGGCGCTGTGGCTTCCCACCGAAAAAGCCGTGCGCGTCGCCCTGCGCACCCAGCAGATCATCGCGTATGAATCGGGCGTGGCGGACTCGGTTGATCCGCTGGCGGGATCGTATCTCATTGAATATCTCACCGACGAGATCGAAAAAGGCGCCGAGGACTACATCTCCAAAATTGACGAGATGGGCGGCGCGCTGCAAGCAATCGAAAAAGGATTCGTGCAGAGCGAGATCCAAAACGCCGCCTACGCGGCGCAACAAGCCATTGAAAGAGGGGAGCAGGTTGTGGTGGGCGTTAATCAGTTCACAGTGGAAGAAGAGGTGACGCTGGAACGCTTGAGGGTTGATCCTGCGATTGAGTTGGGTCAGCGCGAGAGGCTGAAAAAATTGAGAGAGACTAGAGACCGGAGACTGGCGGAAGAGTTGCTCGGCAAGTTGCAGGGCGCGGCGAGCGGAACCGAGAATTTGATGCCGCTGTTTATTGAAGCGGTGGAGAATAACATCACGCTTGGCGAGATTTGCAACGCGCTCCGCGCCGTGTGGGGCGAATATGTGGCGGAGGGGTTTTAAACGCTTGAATCCCCCCTGCCGCTTCATTTGTTTTTCGCGTGGAATCCTGTGATACAATCTGCCGCCGGGCGACGTACCCTTCGCTCCCGAGGTCGTCACAGTGTGAGACCGAGGCGCCGCAATTTTTGCGGTGTACCATAATCTTTAGTATGAAAGGGCTTGAATAAAATGAAAGTAATGCTAGTGAAAGACGTATACAAACTTGGACGCGCGGGGGACATCAAAAAAGTCGCCGATGGATTTGGGCGCAACTTCCTCCTTCCGCAAGGGTTAGCTGTGCTTGCCACCGCCGGAGCGGTCAAACAGGCGGAACGTATCCGCGCGCAGGCTGAAGTTAGACGAGCGGAACTCAACAGCGAACTGAAAGATTTGGCGACGCAGATTGGCGACGTTGTGCTTCGTTTCCCCGCTAAAGCCGGCGAAACTGGGAAACTGTACGGCTCGATCACCACGCAAGATGTGGCGGACGGGATTCAAGAACAGACCCGTTACGAGGTCAAAAAACAACAGATTGACATGCAGCCGATCCGTAACCTCGGCGAATTCAAAGCGAACGTGCGCCTTACGATAGACCTTGTCCCCGAAGTCAAGGTGATCGTCTACCGTGAAGGCGAGGCGTATTCTGAAGAGACCGCCGAAACGGCTGAAGAATCAGCGCCCGCCGAACCCGCCGAGACGGTTGACGCGGTTGCCGTAGAAGCGACAGAAGAAGCGGCGTCGTAGAGGGACGTTTTCACGAATAACATCGCCAGTTGATTTCCGTCGCTACGGCGGGCGCTGGCGATGTTTTGTTTTTTCCTATGATCACCGTCGGTCAGAGCCTCAAACGCGCGCGAATATCGAAACGTCTTACGCTTGAAAAAGCGTTTGAGACCACACGCATCCGCGTCTCGTATCTACAAGCGCTCGAAGCGGACGATTTTTCCGCGTTCCCCTCGCCTGCGCAAGCGTACGGCTATTTGCGCAACTACGCCGATTTCCTCGGCTTGGATTTTGAAAGCCTGCTGGAAGAGCTGCGCATTGCCAATGAGTCGTCGAACGAGATGGTCACGCCGATGGATTCGCCTCCTGCGAATGTGGAGTTACCGCCTCAGGTTGCTCTGCCTCAACAACAGGAAGAAGAGTCTCTTCCCGCGCCCAAACCTGCTCGCCCTAAAAAGAAGACGTCCAAACCCGCGGCGGATTCCGCGCCCGTCAAATCTCGACGCGGACGCGCGAAAGCCGACCCTGAACCGCAACCTGAGGTTGTTGAGCCGCCCGAACCGTTCACACTTGAGCCGGCGCTCGAACAGAACATCGAAAGCGCAGCGGCGGATGAAACGCCTTTGTCAGAGGTTCGTGATAGCTTCTGGCGATCATGGCTGAAGCGATTAAGCTCGATTGCTTCGATCCGCGTTACACAAAAGATGGATGCGCCTTCTGAAGCCAGCGTTGCCCTGCCTGTAGAAGCGGATGTTCCCCAAACGCTTGATGACGCTTTCGCCGCGCCGGAAGACCTCAAGCCATCCGATGAGATCTTCAAGGAAATTGGACGCGACCTGAGCGAGCGTCGCATCATGCTCAACTTGCATTTGGACGAAATCGAACGCGGCACGCATGTGAAGGCGCATTATCTAGGCGCGCTTGAAAACGGCGCATTCGATGAACTTCCGTCGGGCGCACAGACGTACGGCATGTTATCAAATTATGCGTTATTCCTTGACCTCGACGTAGACGCGCTCCTCTTACGTTATGCGGATGGTTTGCAGGCGCGTCACCGCGAGCGATATCCGCAAAAGGCTGCGCGTCGCGCCGGAGAACCGATCATCGCCGACCCTCGACTGTTTCGCAGTTTTGCCGCAGGCGATCTTATCTTTGGCGTGGGGATGGCTATATTTCTGGTCGGGTTTCTGGTCTGGGGCATTAACCGTGTTGTGATTATGCAGGGTCAGGCGGCGCAAGAGCCGACCGCGCCTTCATTCTCCGAGATTTTGCTCGCCACGCCAGACGCTGCGCTCTTCACGCCGACCGTCGCGTTCGAAATGACGCAAAACATTGAACCTACCGCGACGATCGTTATCCCTACGCAGAACTTAAATGTAAACGTACAGATCAACTTGATCGCTCTTGAGCGAACATATATGCGCGTGATCGTAGACGGGAAAGAAGTCTTTAATGGGCGCGTTATTTCAGGGAATATGTATCCGTTCGAGGCGGAGCGGCAAGTGGAAGTGTCGGTTGGAAGCGGCGCGGCGATTCGAGTCGTATACAATGGACGCGATTACGGTTTGCTCGGCAGGTTGGGGCAGAGCGCCAGCGTGATCTACCGCGAAGACGACGTCGTCACTCCTACGGCGCTGCCGACGCAACCGCCCACAAGTTCCTTCACGCCGACCATTACCGCTTCGCCTTCGCGCACACCGATTCCTTCGGCGACGCCCAGAGCGACGACTACGCCATAAGAGTCTATAGAATTTGCTTTTCGTTCGAGGAATATAGATATGTCAAAAAATACCTTTCATCTTGTCTCGCTCGGTTGTTCAAAAAATACGGTCGATTCCGATTCGATGGCGCAGCTCCTCATCCGCGACGGCTATCATGCGGTGGATACCCCGTCGCATGCCAATGTGTTGATCGTGAATACCTGCGGTTTCATCGGTCCTGCAAAACAAGAATCGTTGGACGTTTTGCGCGAACTCGCCGACGGCAAGAAAAAGAATCAGATTCTGATCGCGGCGGGATGTCTCACGCAGCGCTATGGCGCAGAAGTGGCGAAGCAAGTCCCCGGCGTGGATGGCGTGCTCGGCACACGCCGTTGGATGGACATCGTCCAAGTGGTGCGCGAGCTGCGTAAGACGTCTCATCCCGAACCGTTGTACCATTTGCCCGAAGCGAAAACGGTCGGCACAGACGAGCGGAATGCATTGCGCGCATCGGTGGCGGGCGCAAGCGCGTATCTCAAAATTGCCGACGGTTGTCGCCGCCCATGCGCCTTTTGCGCCATCCCACTCATCAAAGGGACGACCGTTTCGCGCCCGTTGGAGATGATCCTCGACGAAGCGCGGCAGCTGCGAGACGCCGGCGTGCGCGAGTTAATTTTAATCTCGCAAGACACGACCGACTACGGCCATGATGTTGGGATGAAAGACGGATTGGCGGCGCTCCTCGAACGTCTGACGACGGAGGTTCCCGATATGGATTGGATTCGCGTCATGTACGCCTTTCCCGGTTACGTCACCGACCGCCTGATTGACGTTATGGCTTCAAGCGGACAGATCCTGCCCTACCTTGATATGCCGTTGCAGCACGCGCATCCCAAAACGCTGTACCGGATGCGCCGCCCGTCGAATATGGACTGGGTGTATCGCACGCTTGATAAAATGCGTTCGACAATTCAAAACCTGGCGATCCGCACGACTTTCATCGTCGGCTATCCCGGCGAAACGGACGAAGAATATCAAGCGTTGGTTGATTTTGTGGAAGCGATTCGTTTCGACCGCGTCGGAGCGTTCCAATTCTCGTTTGAGCCCGGTACAGCCAGCGAGCCGCTCGGCGACCCGGTTCCTACCGAGGTGAAACAGGCGCGCTATGAACGGTTAATGGAATTGCAACAGGGGATTTCGTTGCAGATCAATCAATCGTACGTCGGCAGGACCTTGGACGTGTTGATAGAAGGACGCGACAAGAATATCGCCATCGGGCGCTCCTACCGCGATGCGCCGGAGATTGACGGGTTGGTATTGGTCGAAGGGGATGCGAAAATTGATGAGATCGTTCCGGTGAAGATTACCGGTGCAATGGCGTACGATCTGACCGGTATCTCCGCGCAGGAGTTGATTCGGTTGTAATCTGTACGGCAAGATTCTTGCCCTGAGCTTGTCGAAGGGTATCTTGCCATGTGCAATCGCAAAGTGAACTTTGCGGTACGAGGCGCTTCACGGGTGGATTCGGTTGACGAAAATAGAAACAGCCCGCCCCTGAGAAAGCTTGCGCTGAGCAGCGTCGAAGCGAGGCGGGTTGTCTTGTTGTGCAACCTTGCGAAGGTTCTCAACCTTCGCAAGGTTCTATGAGGCGCGCGCGACGGCGGTCGCCCCTAAGATCAGAATCGCGGAAATTAGATTTGCCCACAGCAGGAGCGTCTCACGGCGTTGAAGCGCCGCCAGCGTTCCTACATTCTTTGTCTTCTTTGAAACTAAAAGAGCGCGGCGAATGGCGGGCGTAACATCCCAGGTTTGGATCGCACTGACCGCGATCGCCACCATGCCGAAGATATGTTTGGCAAGGATCGCCAGCGACCATTGCGTACTGGCGGCGAGAAAACCGTCGTAATGTGGGTTAACGCTCATTTGGAACAAGCCGGTGAGAACCAGTAAACTGAGACTGAACCAGAGGACCGGCTCGAAGCGTTTTTGAATGGCGTCAAGCAACGTAAGCTGCGTATTGAGATCGAGCGCGCGTTTGATGGCGGGTATGAAGAGGAATAAGATCGCCGTGAGGCTGCCGACCCACATGACTGTGGCAAGAAAATGCAGCCAGTATGTGACCGCGAGCGCCCAAACGGGAGGAGGCGTCATGGCGTAGGTACGGGCGTTTCGGCTTCTGTCGGAGTTGCGGGAGCGGGCGTAGCGGTAGGAGGATAGCAAGCCTCAGTGGCTTGTTCAAAACCGCTCTGCGCGGCATTGTCGAGCGTGCCGTAACCCTGCGCGCTGGCATACTGTTGGTAGGCGTCGCAATAACTGCCTGCTGCGAGCAGTTGATCGCCGTAGCGCATTAATGCAACCTGATACCGAGCGCTGGCGGTCATAGTGCCGTCCCATAGATTGCCCCAACTACTCGCTTGTTGGAAATAGGATACGGCTTGCGCCCAGTCCAATTCCCAAAACGAAGCGCCGATCAGATAAACGCGCGCGCCCTCGCGCAGACCGTTCGCGTCGCGGTCAAGCGGACCGAAGCGTTCCGCCAGCGTGATCTGATAGATGCCGCCTTCGAGATTGCCTTCGCTAATGAGTTTTACGCCGTAATTCCTGAAAGCAAAGTAATACATGCCGTCCACGAGAGAGGCGTTATAGTTTGGATCAAGTTTGCGCATCTCGTCGAGCGCGCCGAGCGCGCCGGCCCAATCTCCGGCGGCGATGAGCTGTTGCGCGCGCGCGTAGGCTTCCTCTGCGCCGCTGAAATCGGGTGTGGGCGTGAGGGAAGGCGTGACCGTCGGCGTGGGCTGATTCATCAACACCAGCACGTTGGTCAATTGCTGTTGCGCGTCGGGAAAGGATGGGTCGCGCTGAATGATCCATTCTAGGCGCTGTTTGGCGTTTTCGTATCGTCCGAATTGAATGTCTACGAGCGCGAAGGTGAATTGCTCGCTGAGTTGTTCGCTCATCACCGAGGCTTGATAGCTCTGGCGTGTGTCGATGCCGGAACGGAATCCGCTAAAAATGGCGATGGCGAGGAGTACGATCACGCCCAGCGCGTTGAACAGGAATCGTTTGCCGCGACCGGGTTTTGTCACTTTGATGTTTGGTTGTGTGCTTCCAAGGTCTTCAGACATTTGAAATTTTTTCTCACTTTTTGCTTTACTTATTCTTGGGGACGTTAGAGAACGTCTCCTACACAACGGAAGATTATATCAGCCTTGATTTTAGAGTTTTAACAACAATTTAATTTCGGACCAAATGATAGGCAGGCAGACGAGTCCGCCGACGATCATGCCGATCAGCGCGGTGACGACCGCGGAGCCGGGGATGTAGACCGCGAGCAGATAAGCCGTCACGCCGCCGACCACTGCGGCGACCAAACCTTTGACGACCGCGCTCCACACGACGATGGGTTCGTGCATCCGTTTGCTGAGCCAGAGGAAGAGGAAGATCGATTCGATGAGCAGGGCGATCTCCGCAAAGGCAATGACCGGCGCTCCGATATGCTTGAACATCGTGATGCCAAGATAGCCGATGCCGATGAATAACCCGAGCCTCAAAACAACCGCGTATAACGGGAACATCGGCTCTTTGCGCGCATAGAACGAACGCGCCGCGATCTCGTGGATCGAATAGCCTGTGAGCGTGATGAGATAGGCGCGCGTTGTCCATGTGATGAGCGTGGACATTTCCGCCTCGAAGCCGAACGCGGCGCGGACGAGCGGGTTGATCCCCGCCGCCATCACCGCCGCGATGGGAATCGTGAGGGCGATCAAGACTCGAAGGGCGCGTTCGATCGCCAAGCGGAACTCATGCTGCTTGTCGCGCGAAGCGAATTCTGAGAGGGTGGGGAGCATGGCGGTGGCGATCGCCGTCCCAAGCAGAGTCTCCGGCACCTGCATGATCATCCAACCGAAAGCGAGCGAGGTGACTGCGCCCTCCTGCCCGGTCAACGAGGCGAGATAGTCGCGCGCGATCACGATGAGTTGAATGCCTCCCATCGTGAGCAAACGCGGACCGAGCAGTTTGAGCGCCTCGAGCAAACCTGTATTTCGCAGGTCGAGCGCGGGAGTCCATTTGAAACCGAACTTGAACAGCGCGGGGATCTGCACCGCAAGATGCAACGCCGCGCCGAGGATCACGCCGTACACGAGACCTTGAATGCCGAAGCGCGGCACAAAAACGATCGCGCCAAAAATTTGACCGACGTTGTACATGGTTGGCGCGAGCGCGGGCAACAGAAAATGTTGGTTGGCTTGCAGGCTTGCCATCACCAATCCGCTGATCGAGAAAATGATCGTGCTGACGAGGTTCAACCGCATCAGTTCAGCCACGAGCGCGCGCTGTTCTGCGGTGAAGCCCGGAACGATGGCGTGATCCACAATTTGTTGCGCGAAAATAAATATCAACACCGCGATCGAACCCGTGACCAGAAACGCAAGATTGGCAACGCGCGAGAACAGATCCCATGCGGCTTCGCGTCCCTTGGTGGTGAGATAGTCGCTCATCAACGGGATGAACGCCATCGCCAGCGCGCCGCCTGAGATGAGCGCGAACAACACATCTGGCACGTTGTTGGCGGAGTTGAACACATCCAGCAAGCCGACTTCGTCGGTGTAGATGCGCGAGATGATGCCCACGCGCACGAACGCGAGGACTTTGTCCACGCCGAAGAACGCCGCAATTAAAAACGACGTGCGCGCGAGGAACGAAAGTTTTGAGGTGTCGAATTTAAAGAAAAGCATAGATGAGTTTCATTGATCGTTGATTGTTCATGCGTCAAAAAGTCCCTTGGATGATTCCGCCGTCCACATTCAACAACACGCCCGTGATGTATGACGCGGCGGGCGAGACGAGGAAGACGGCGGCGTTCGCAAATTCTTCAGGACGACCCATCCTGCCGAGCGCGGTGGATTCAACCTGCTTGCGCTTCTCTTTCGACGGGGATGTCTGATTCTTTTCTCCTCGAGCTTTCATCAACTCTTCGACGCGTTCCGTCTCGGTCCAGCCCGGCAGAATGGAGTTTAAACGGATTCCCTCTTTACCGAGTTCCAGCGCCAGTGACTTGGTGAGTCCCGCTGTCGCCGCGCGGACGCTGTTCGAGATGAGCAAATTCGGAATCGGCTGTTTCACCGAATACGAGGTGATCGTCAGCACGCTCGCTGAATCTGATTTTCGTAAATGCGGCAACGCGGCTTTGATGAGTCGAACATGACTCATCAGGCACAGGTCAATCCCTTTTTGCCACGCGGCATCGTCAAGCGAGTCAATCGAGCCTGAGATCGGTCCGCCCGCGTTGGTGATGAGGATGTCGAGTCCGCCAAAGGCTTCCACTGTTCGTTGAATCAATTTCTCAGGCACATCGGGCAAAGATACATCGCCCGCGAAGCCTTCCGCTTGCGCGCCTGTTTCCTTTATTATATTTTCTGCCGCACCTTTAGCATTCGCCTCCTCGCGGCTGTTGACCGCCACGCGGCAACCCTCTTTTGCAAGTAACAACGCGGTGGCGTGACCCAGTCCGCGGGAGGAACTTGCCACGAATGCGCGTTTGTTTTTCAAGCCCAAATCCATTTTGCCTCCAATTTCATATGTCGTTGCGAGTCTTCGAGAAGCAATCTCCTTGCATGAAACGGGAGACTGCTTCGCAGCGAACGCTCGCAGCGACATTAAACGATTTCGATCTTCATATCCCACACATCCCCATCCGACCAATTCGCTTCCACCCATTTTGCCACATTCCCCAGCGCGGACTGCAAAAACGCGGCGTCGTTCCCCACCATCGCGCAGACGATGACCGCCTCGTCCCACTTATCCTGCAAGTCCATCTCCGCCACAGAGACGTTGAACTCGCGGTGCAAGCGTGAGATGAGCGGCTTGATCCGTCCGCGCTTTTCTTTGAGCGAGGCACAGGCGGGGATGTGGAGGTGGATCGTGAGGATGACGATCATGCCGAAGGTTCGGAGTGAAGCGAGTCGAGAAATTGGCGGGCGGTTTGGATTGAGATATTTCCGTGCTTGCCCAAATCCAATAGATGATGGTCGCCGCTCACGATGACCGTTGCCTCGCCTTCCAATGCGATAGCGATGAATTTTTCATCGTCAGGGTCTTGGGGAACTGTGCCTTGCGCATCCATTTGACCTGAAACCAAAAGCGCATCTTCGCGAAGAAGGCGTGACATGGATTGTATGTCTTCGTTTGAAATGGAATATTTTCCTGTGGATGCCAATTCCGCCATTACTCGTTCAACTTCGAGAATCGCCGATTCGCTTGAGATAACTAAAAATTCCCTGTTACGCCATGCGTCAATCAACTTGGTTGGCGCGCCTTTTTTCGAGAGCAACGCGCTGACAAGGATGTTGGTATCTATAACCACCCGTAACATACGTTATTCCCTTGCGCGTTTGATTGCCGCCGCAACATCCTCTTCGATTTCGCTCAGGGGGCGCTCTGCCTGTTGGTTGCGGATCTTATCCACGATCTGGAAGCGCGCTTCGCGCTCTGCGACCAATTTCTGGTACATCTCGATGGGGATGATCGCCGCCATAGGTTTCCCCGACTTTTCCACAACAGCCACATCGCCGCCAAAGCCGACTTTGCCGAGGATTTCGGCGAATTTCTGCCGAAGGTCTCTTGCGCCAATAAAAATGGTCATTTCAGCCTCCAAATTGCATAATGCTCATTGTGTACACAGTGGGCATTATCGGCTTCTTTTCAAATTTTGTCAAATGGGCTGTTGATGAGTACCCCGCCCCGCATGACGATCCCTGCCTGCACTCTGCGGGGCACGCTCCGCCCCCCGTCCCGCCCCAGCTACAGTAGTTCTCCGACGAGACATAGCACCCTGCGGCGCAGTTGCTCGTATACCCCTGCGTCTCGCACTGCGCCTTGGTTGTGAGAGAACTGCAGTTGAGGCTCTGGCCAAGCGACGGGTCGCATCTCTCCTGCCCGCCACCGATGCAGGTATTAAATGAACCACATGGTTTATTATCTGTACAACTTATAGTACTATCATTCGAACAATACCCTGCCAGCGTGGTCATGCCACACGGGATCGTCCCCGCGCACGCTTGTGCCTGCACTCGCCCCACCAGTCGCCATCCCACTGCTCCCTGTCTGACTACATCCACTGCCTTGCCAGGTAGCCATCGCTCTCGCGCCATCTGCAGGTCTGCCCTCTTGTAGCAGTCACTCGCCTTGGGGTTGCCTCCCTGCATGGAGAGACACAGATACATATAGAGATCGCGGCTGTAGCTACCACTCCCCTTGCCCTTAGCATAGTTCTCTCTCTGCACAGGGTCATACTGTACCTTCATCACGAGGGTCTCTCCCTCTCGCACTGCCGAGAAACTCTGGAACACCATCCCATCCTTGCCCGTGTGTTGGTAGCTATTTTGCACCTCATCGACCAGTGATATTTTGACCCCGTCATATTTCTTGCCATACCCATTCGCCATGAGATACCAGTTGGCTCGCAAAGTATTCACCCTGTACTCGTAGCCTGCAACCGTTGAGTTGGTTGTAAAAGGCACAAGTAGTGCAAGACTAGCCACTCCCATAGCCACAAGTAGCAACACAGAGAATAATAAAATCTTGCCCCTCACCTCATCACCCTACCATATTTACGAGGTTACAATCAACACCTAGTTTATTGCTCTATCCACCACGGTGGCTTGGCGCTATGGTCCCCTGCCTCGTACTTGGCTAGCCACTCTTTATAAATCGGCGCTAATCCCACACTAGTATCCCAGTATTTTTTCTCAATCTTTGCACTATCTCTCAAACACGACGCAACTGCCACATCAGTTGCAAGACACTCATTCTTAATAATCCCCAATGAGTAAGTAGCGGATAACAGACCATAAGCGAGATTAGGTCCCTGTTCATATGTTTTCTTTTTGTAGGGACTTTTGTCATCTGGATTCAACCACTGTTCAATCATATACTCACGATCATTGCCCGCACTCCACACCATACCATCCTCATCCACATAAAACAGATATGAGTCTACATTACTCCGCTTTAACGGCAACTCTTCATTATCCGAGATTATCTTGACATAGCCTGATAGTGGGTTGACCATCGCTTTTTTATCAAAGAACCCCGTCTCAGGGTTGTACTGGGGGATCTCAAATCCGCCCCGCCCCGCCTTGAGTAGCTCCACATACTGCTCGAGCGTTATGTCGCGGTCCGCGGGGTCGCCGTACTCCCTGTAGTGGATCCACATGTACTTGATGTGTTGCTCAGCGTACGCATTCCACGCTTCCTGCGTCGCCCCGATGCCTTTGATGTGGTACTTGCCGTAGGCTATTCCCTTCTCAGGGATCACGGTGATGGGAATATCTATCCCGTAGGCGTTGCCCCAGTTGGTCTTTTGCAGTTCTGTCGCAAGATCTAGCTTGTACTCTGGGTTCTTGAGTTCCTCAGGGAAGACGATACCGCTTGCCTTGAGTTTCTCCCCGATGTTCGGGTCAATCACGCCGTAGGAGGGGAGAGCTGGTGTTGGCGTGAGCGTCGCCGTCGCGGTCGGCGTGATCGTGGAAGTCGGCGCGGGTGTGTGAGATGGCACAGCCGTTGCCGTCGATTCAGTTTGAACGTCTTGCGCGTTGCACGCGTTGGCGATAAGCGCAACCAACATTAAAAAGGGGATGATCTTCTTCACTTCGACCTCCTGCTTACACTCGCCAATGTACGAATCACCATGCTTCGACCTTGCTCAGCGCAAGTTTGCGATTTACAATTCCTCGCATGGACAGCGAAGCCTCATACAACAAAGCCCTCGATTATCTCTATTCGTTCGTGGATTATAGCCTGAAACATTCCTCCGAACTTGCCAAGGCGGAGTTCAACCTTGACCGCATGTTTGCGTTGATGGAAGAGTTGGGGAACCCGCAGGATAAATATCCCATCATCCACGTGGCAGGGACGAAGGGGAAGGGATCGGTGTGCGCGTTGTGCGCGTCGGCGTTGCAGGCGGCGGGATACAAGGTTGGCTTGTACACATCGCCGCATCTTTTGGATTTTTGCGAGCGGATTCAAATTAACGGCGAACCGATCTCGCATGAGTTTTTGGTTGACTTAGTGGAGGAGATCAAGCCAGCCGTTGCGAAGATTGCGAAATTGACGACGTTTGAAATCACAACCGCGCTTGGGTTTCTCGCGTTTGCAAAGCAAGGATGCGACGCGGCGGTGATCGAGGTTGGTTTGGGAGGCAGACTCGACGCGACGAACATCGTCACGCCGAGGGTTTCGGTTATCACATCATTATCGTATGATCACATGGCTGTGCTGGGAGATACGCTCGCAAAGATCGCGGGCGAAAAGGCGGGCATCATCAAACGCGGCGTGCCTGTGGTTTCCTCCTCTCAAAAAGAAGAAGCCCTCGAAGTTATCTTGCGTGTAGCCAGATTAATGGAATCAAAAGTTACGCTGGTTAATGAAGATGTAAAATTTGAATCTCTGTCATCATCGTTGGATTATCAATCATTTCGCCTCACCGATAACATTCGACCTTTGACCTTAGACCTGCAACTTCCTTTGCTCGGCTCCCACCAACTTGAAAACGCCGCCACCGCGTACGCCGCGCTCAAGGTCAGCGGATTGGAAATTTCAGACGAAGCAATCCAAAAAGGATTCGCGCAAGTGAAGTGGCGCGCGAGATTTGAGATCGCTCGAAGGGAGCCGCCAGTGATTTTTGATTCGGCGCACAATGAAGATTCGTTCCTGAAATTGCGCGAGACGCTCGACGCGTATTTTCCAGATAAGAAAGCCTATCTCATCTTTGGCGCGTCGGAGGATAAGAACATCCCTAATATGTTCGCCGCGATGAAACCGAAGATTCAGCGGCTCATCGTCACGCGCGCTAACCATCCGCGGGCACTGGAGGAGGAGAGAATCGTCGAGTTGGCGAGGCAGGCTGAGGTCCCGTATGAAGCGGTGAGTCCCGTCGAGTCTGCGTTGGCGCGGGCGTTGGAGAACTCCGCAAAAGATGGTAGCATTGTGCTCTCCGCTGGGAGCATGTTCGTCACGGCGGAAGTTATGAAAGCATGGAATAATTTGATGTCGTTGCGAGGGCGATAGCCCGAAGCAATCTCCTATTATCAGGTGTACTCTTGTAATGAGGAGATTGCTTCGTCGGGCTGAAGCCCTCCTCGCAACGACATGAGGTATGAATGAGTCACCCAAAAGATTGGACCGAAGAAGAAAATTTTGACCTGACCCTCTCGCAGCGCACGGAGGAGTTGTATCGCATTGTGAATCGCGAGCCTGATGCCGATGGCATGATCGAAGCCGCGGT
>MWTB01000004.1 GCA_002050275.1 Anaerolineae bacterium UTCFX1 | reverse complement strand
ATGCTGGAGGAGAAACTTGCCAACAAAGAGATCATGTACGGAACGAACACCGGCATCGGCGAGTTTTCGGAAAAGATTCTCAATGACGATCAAGTAAAAGAATTTCAGAAATTTTTGATCTACAACCACGCGGCGGGGATCGGCGAACCTCTGCCCATCGAATACGTCCGCGCCGCGCTGGCGGGACGCATCAACGTTCACGCGCACGGGAATTCTGGGTGCCGACCTGAGATCACGCTGACCTTCGTCGAAATGCTGAACAAAGGCGTCACGCCGGTGGTCTGCACGAAAGGCTCGGTCGGCGCGAGCGGCGACCTTGCTCCGATGGCGCAAGCCGCGTTGTTGTTGATGGGGGAGGGCGAGGCGTTTTACGCGGGTGAGAGACTCGCAGGTCAAGAAGCGATGCGGCGGGCGGGGATCAAAATCCCCGGCTTGCAGGCGCGTGATGGTCTCGCCGCGATCAACGGCTCCAACGTGTTGACCGCCATCTCCGCTCTGCACATTTTCGAGATGGAACGATTCATCAAACAAGCGGAGATCGCCGCGGCAATGACCATCGAGGCGTTGTTGGGAAATCTCAAACCGTACAACACGAAACTACATGAACTGCGCGGTTTCAGCGGCGCGATCGTCTCCGCTAAAAATTTGATGAAAATGTTGGATGGGTCTGACCTGAAAACGGGCAAGATGAAAACGAAAGTGCAAGATGCGTATTCGATGCGCTCGACCCCGCAGGTGATCGGTGCGGCGCGTGATGCGATCGCGTATGCGCGTTCGCAAGTGGAGATCGAGTTGAACGGCGTGGGCGATAATCCGATCTTCATTCCCGAAGAAAATCTCACATTGACAGGCGCGAACTTTCAAGGCTCGCCTGTTTCACTGCCGATGGATATGGCGGGTGCGGCGATCACGATGGTGTGCGTGTTATCGGAGCGGCGACTCAACCGCCTGACGAACCCGGCTCTTTCGCAGGGACTGCCTGATTTCCTTGCCCATGAGCCGGGCTTTTACTCCGGGATGATGCTCAGCCAGTACACTGCCGATCATTTGATTGTCGAGCAGAGGATTTTATCCGCGCCCGCGTCGGTTCAATCCATCCCTGCCGCGGCGGATCAGGAAGATTTTGTATCAATGGGTATGAACACCGCGCTGAAGAACGGACAGATACTTGATAATGCCTATGGCGTTCTGGGAATCGAATTTATGGCGGCGGCGCAAGCCATGGACTTCCGCCAATTTCTGCCGGGGCATGGAACGAAACGCGCGCGCGAAGTGATCCGCAAATACGTGGAGCATCTGCATGTGGATCGTCCCTTGTATAACGATCACAACGCGATGAAGAAGTTGGTGAAGAGCGGGGAGATTTTGGATGAGGTGGAAAAGACAGTGGGGGAGTTGGGCTAGTCAAAACAACGTGACAGTCACCTTCAAGGTGACTGTCACGTTTCTGCCAAATATTTTGTCATCCCATTCCCCGCCGCGTAGCCGCTAGAGAAACATGCCGTCAATAAATAGCCGCCCGTCGGCGCTTCCCAATCGAGCATTTCACCGGCGCAGAAAACGCCGGGCAAGTTCTTTAGCATCAGGTTTTCGTCCAACGATTCAAATGTCACGCCGCCAGCCGTGCTGATCGCCTCATCCAATGGACGCGGCGCGACCAACGGCACAGGCAGGGCTTTGATCAATGCGGCGAGCCGCTCCGCATTTGCAAAATCATCTTTCGATACGAACTCGCGCAACAAGCCCGCCTTCACGCCAAAGATCCCCAGCGATTTCTCCAAATAGCTTGCGAGCGAGCGTTTGCCTCGCGGACGCGATAATTTTTCTTTCAACCATTCCAGCGCGCGGTCGGGTTTCAAATCCAACAGTATCACTGCTTGACCGTTCGCATAAATTTCATCGCGCAACATCGCCGATGCTGAGTAGATCAAACCTCCCTCCATGCCTTCTTTCGTGATGATGAACTCGCCCTGCTGTCGAAATTCTCCAAACGACAAGACAACCGATTTGACCGGATGCCCGTCGAACTTATCGCGGAAGTGCGGACTCCACATCACATCGAATCCGCAATTGGATGGAGACAGCGGTTCGACCTCCGCTCCGGCTTGTTTCAACCAGTCAACCCACGCGCCGTCCGAGCCGAGTCGGCGCCAACTCCCGCCGCCCAGCGCAAGGACGATCGCATCGGCGTTCACGATCACTTCACCGTTCGGCGTTTGGAATTGCAAGGACCTGTCGGGGCGAATCCGCGTCAATTGATGGCGCAGGTGAAAGGTCACGGATGAATCGTTCAGCCGCTTGAGCCACGCCCGCAACAGCGGACTCGCTTTCATCCCAACGGGAAAGACTCGTCCCGAAGTCCCGACAAATGTTTCAATGCCAAATCCATGAACCCACTCGCGCAATTCGTTTGCGCCGAATTTTTTCAGCAGAAGCTTGATCTGCTGTTGGCGTTTGCCGTATCTGGCGACGAACACTTCGAACGGATCGGAGTGCGTGATGTTCAACCCGCCTTTTCCAGCCATGAGGAATTTGCGTCCCACCGACGGCATGGAGTCGTACACATCCACCTTCACGCCGCGCGCGCTGATGACCTCCGCCGCCATCAAACCCGCTGGTCCCCCGCCGATGATCGCCACTGATTTTTGCATGGGGTCATTATAAAGACATTTGCGTAGAATCAAAACACGCGCACAGATAAACTGTGCGCGTGTTTCCTTGTTTACTTGTTTTCGCGTTTTCCTCTACGGTTCCACGCTCACCACGCCGCCCGCGAGATTCAAATTCAACGTCCACGTGCTGCCAACCGAAAATTGCTGAAATTCCGAAACTGAATCGGCGGTGTAAGTTTCCTGCGACCCATCCTCGGTGAGGAAGTATACGGTCAGCGTTTCGGAGTCGTCGCCGAGCCGCTGGTCGCTTGAAACGCTTGGGCTTTCATAGACCGGTTGCAAGTCGTGCCCTTCAAGCGTATACGTTTGGATCGTCGTCCATTCATCCACCGTGTAGGAGCAATACGTCTGAGTTTCCGTGTGACATTCCTCGACTACTTCCGAATAGCCGTTGCCCTTGTCAACTGTCTTTTGTTCGCAAACATCCTGGCTTTCATCGTGACATGAAACATCGTAAGCGTCTGAAGGAGCGTTGCCGCGTTCATTGTTGTAGCGCACCGGCTGAACTTCTTGCACGGGAACCGAAGTCTGCCAGTACACATCCGTCACTGTGGCTTGCACCGATGAAGTGGGGAAAACGAAAAACACCAACACGCCGACACAAATCAGAGCCAAACATCCCAGCACAGCCGCCGCGATGATCCACGGCGCGCGCGACGACTTTTTCCCGGTCAACGGCGCGGCGGGGGAGAGTCCGCTTCTGGCTTGCGGCGCGTTCATCACCGGTTGAGCGGGCGCAATCTTTGGCAGAGGCGATCCGCAATTCGAGCAGACCGAATTACTGCTTGGGTTATCGGTCCCGCAGTTATCGCACTTCACGATCTTCGGTTGCGCGGCAGGTTGTTGCATCACGCGTCCCGCCTCGCGCGCCTTGCCCTCTTTCAAGTCCGCGCCGCATTGCGAGCAGGTCTCGGCGGTGGCGGGGTTGCGCGTGCCGCAGAATCCGCAGTGGATGTCTGCGCCGGCTTGCGCGGCTTTCACCGCGTTTTCATCTGTCACAAATTTTTGTTCGGACGGTAATTGAAATTGCACATTCTCAGGTTGCGGCGCGCCGCAGTTCTCGCACGTTTTCTCGCCGCCCTTGTTGCGCGTGTTGCAGTTCGGGCAGACCCATTCATTTTGAACATAACCAAGCGTTCGTCTTCGAGCCATGCTTGCTCCTTTAATAAATCCTTTGTGACCTTCGTGTCCTTCGTGGTGAAAAAATAGACTTCCCTATTATAAAACGCGACTCACGAAAATCCATGCCACTTTCGTATCTCTTCGATTCGGGATTCGCAATCCGGTTCCTCATGCGGACTCGGATCCCCCGCTTCACTCCGACGGGGCGACTTGGTCAGCGCGTGGAGGGTTGCCTCAGCCCCCTCAGCCACGTTGACCGGGTCGTAGCCGCCCTCGAGAACGAAGACGATGCGCCCATTGCAGAATTCATCCGCCAGCGCGATGCACTTTTGCGCCAGCATGAAATATCCATTCGTAGATAATCCCAGCGACGTGATCGGATCGTTCCAATGCGCGTCAAACCCAACGGAGATGAAGATCATCTGCGGCTTGAACGATTCGACGAACGGCTTGAAAATTTTATCCGCAACCTGCTCGTAGGCTTGATCTCCCGCGCGAGCAGGCAATGGCACATTGACGATTCGTTTCTTCGCATGTGCCGCTTCCTTCATTGCGCCCGTGCCCGGGTAAAACCCCGGCTGAAATTGATGCGCCGACAAAAATGCGACGCGCTCTTCATCGAGAAACGCCGCTTGCGTTCCGTTGCCGTGATGCGCGTCGTAGTCAATGATCATCACGCGCTCCATTCCGTGTGCCAACGCATCCCGCGCTCCGATAGCGACATTGTTGAACATACAAAATCCCATCGCGCGATCTGGCTCGGCGTGATGCCCCGGCGGTCGGACGATGGCGAAGGCGTTGTCTGCCTCGCCGCGTAGCACAGCGCGCGCGCAAGTGATGACTCCGCCAGCCGCGAGAAGCGCGTCTTCAAACGAAGATTCGGTCACATACGTCGGCGCGTAATCAATGATGCCGGGCGCGTCCTCGCGGCAGACTTTTTCCAACGCGGCAATCAACTTCGAGCTGTGGACTCGTTCCACTTCTGCGCGAGTGGCAGGTTTGGATTCGATCATTTCCGCTGGGAATGAATCCAAACGCGGCTTCAAAACATCCAGCCGCCCCGGTCTTTCGGGATGATCGGGGTAAATATGATTCGGCGAGGGGACGAATGTGTAAACGGTGGGCATGGTTGGATTATAGTCTCACGTCAAGAATCAATAATCCCAAAGGGATGGCAGGATTATGGAAAAGTTCAGGCACGGTTTCAAATCCCGAAGGGATGATATAGCAAATCTTTTCTCTGACACCCCTTCGGGGTTGAATGCAATCTAACCCATTCTATAATCATTTGACCCCTTCGGGGTCGCTTCAGTTTTCAATCTCTAATCTCTAGTCTCTTTTTTCTTTCCCCCAAACATTCTCAACCCCTCTTCCACTTCCTCTTTTGAAACGGCTCGTTCACTCTTTTCAACGCGCGGCGAGTTCCTGACTCTGTTGAGAATCTTCGCAAACTCATCCGATGAGATGACATCGGCTTGCATTGCGCGCGCGTTGGATTGCACCTCGCGGTCGGAGGAAACGACCGTCCAATTTTTTGCGGCTTTGCCTAACTTCTTTAATCGGTTGCGGATGGCGTTGTCGGCGGGACTGCCGAAGGGCGAGAAGTTCGCGGTGACTGCGCCCAGTTTCCTTGTCCCGGCTTGAGACGAGGGAGCGCCGTCGAAAAACACATCCACTTGACGGCGCTCGAGGCGGCAGAATTCCTGCAAGATGGCGACCAACTCCATTTCGTCATCCAGCGAATCGAGCCGCAATCCGAGTTTGGGAATGAGGTTGTGTCCGTCAATGAGGTATGGCATGAGAAATAATTGCTCCGCAGATTTTTATTTTCAGAATCCTGTGCGATATTTTGCGTATGAGCATATATTCTCGGATTCATGAATTTATTTTATTCGACTTTTGTCTCCTGAACAGCAATCTCAAACTGCGGCGGATTTTCCAGCGTTTTCTTCACCTTGCATAATTCCGCCGAACGGATTAACGCTTTGTGATATTGTTTCGGAAACGAGGGCGGGACTTGAATCTCAAGCTCGATCTTCTCGGCATGAACGCGCTGAACGATGCGGATGCCCTCGGTGGGCAGGTTGCGCTGGCGGCAAAAGCCGAGAACGTAGATTCCCGCGCACGTCCCGAGAGATGCGAGAAACAATTCGAAGGGCGATGGCGCAGAATCATCTCCGCCGCCGCTTGTCGGCTGGTCGGTTTGTACGATGTGATCCCGGACATGCGCGTTTACGCGCGCCCCGCCGGGGAAGTCAATTAATATTTCCATATATTTCTCCATGTAGCAGTTTTGCATATTGACGATGCGTACGCTGCCGTTTAGAGATGTGTTTTATAATAAGTTATATAGGACGAACCTCATGTCCTTAAAAGGAGACTATGATGGCTGATAAACGACCAAACAAAATTATAACGCCTCCGAAAGGCGGGATGTTGCGCGATCTCATCGCCCACGTTAAATTGATCGGACGATTGATGGGCGATAGCCGCGTCAGCATTTTTCTTAAAGTTTTACCGCTCGTCTCTCTGACATATCTGATCTGGCCCTTTGATTTAATCGCTTTCCCGGGCATCGGCGTGCTCGACGATGCGGCGGTTCTTTGGATCGGCTCGACCCTCTTTTTGGAACTTTGCCCGCCTAAAGTGGTAGCGGAACACATGCGCGAGCTGGCTGGCGACGAAGACGACTCGACCGGCGATATTGTAGACGCGGAAACGACGGATATAGACGATAGATGAAATATTTTGTGATGTTTTCTTGTTTGTTGATTCTGGCTTGCGGCGGAATTAGCGTCCCGCCTCTTACGCAGACGCAAGTCGGCGCGCCTGCCTCAGCCGACGCTTCGCCTGCTTCTGCGCCTCTACTGGCGACAATTGCGCCGACAACGCTTCCGCTGAGCGAACCATCGCAGGATACGACTGTTTTTCCTGATGCAAATGCGTATGAATGGCGGCTCATGACTGATGGGCTGGAACGTCCGGTAGATACGCAGCCCGACCCTCAAGGACGGCTATGGATTGTGGAGAAGATCGGACATATTCACCTCTTCCAGAACGGGCAACTGACAGAGAATCTGTTTCTAAATATCCGCGATCGCGTGAATGATGATTCGAATGAAATGGGATTGCTTGGGCTTGCATTGCATCCTAATTTCTCACAAAACGGATATTTCTATGTCAATTACACTGGTGCGCGCGGCGATACCTTCATCTCGCGTTTTACTGCCGGTGAAAATTCCGTAGACCCCAACAGCGAAGCGATCCTCTTGCGCGTCAAACAACCGTATCCGAATCATAACGGCGGCACAATGAACTTCGGACCCGACGGCTACCTCTACATGGGTCTCGGCGATGGCGGCTCTGGCGGCGACCCCGAAGGCAACGGGCAATCGTTGAATACCCTGCTTGGAAAAATTTTGCGTATTGATGTAGATTCGGCTGAGCCGTATGCAGTCCCTGCCGATAACCCGTTCGGCAACGAGATCTGGGCGTACGGCTTGCGCAACCCGTGGCGCATGTCATTCGATTCGTCAACCGGCGATCTGTACATCGGCGACGTGGGACAAGGCGACTGGGAAGAGGTTGATTTCATCCCCGCCAGTTCGCCCGGCGGTGAAAACTTCGGCTGGAATTACCGTGAAGGCGCGCACGATTTTGAGGGTAGAGGTCCTGCCGATATGATTGACCCTATCGCGGAATACGATCATGGCGAAGGCGGATGCTCCGTTGTCGGCGGATACGTCTATCGCGGCTCGATGCCCGAATGGTATGGAATTTATCTCTATGGAGATTATTGCACCGGACAGATCTGGGGACTGATCCGCTCTGGTGAGACGTGGCAAAATCAATTGTTGTTCGATACGGATTTCAACATCACTTCGTTTGGTCAAGATTTGAATGGAGAAGCGTACCTTCTAACGGATGGCGGCGGCATGTATCAATTAGTTCGCAAATAGAGTTGCTTGCATAAAGGCGGGCAGTTTGTCATATGAATGGATGACGCGTGTCACTGGCGCGCGTCGTTTGGTTTGCCTACAATGAGCGTACAGAAGAAAAGGATTGGAGGCGCCCAATGGCTCAAAAAAGGTGGCATGTTGTCGAAGTCTGCTACTGTGAGCACGCAGGTCGCGAGGCGCGGCTGGAAGCGCAAGTGATTGATCCAGTTGAGAGCGTAGCCGACCAGCCGTCGCGCATCGTCGCTTGGCGATGTTCGAACGCTATCGAATGCAATACGAACGAAAAGATAGCCTGCGCCTATTGTGGCACCAACCCGAATCACGTTCCGATCTAGAATGATGCGCGTTGGGCGCCCTCCTCAAAGTTCGCTGTACGAGTACGTTGTAAGAAGGCGCCTCCGCAATTACGCGGAGGCGCCTTCTTTGTTTCGGGTCAGCGCGGAGAAATTACGGCAATGTATGGAAGGAATTCAATACTTTCATATAGTTGGCGCGTTCGAAAGCCTCTGGTTCGCGCACAGATGATTGACTCATGCTGCCTTGCATTTGCTTAATCGATTCGTAATCTCGCGCTTTCATCCATGCTTCAAGGTAACTTAATATCGAGCCGATTATTTCTTCGCCAAATTGGAATAAGCCAGACGCCATCATGGCAACCTTGGCGCCCGCCATCATCGCTTTTAAGACATCGGCGTAGGTATGCACGCCGCTGGTGAGCGCGAAATCTACGTTTAATTTCCCATATAGGATCGCGATCCAGCGTAAAGGCAGCCTCATTTCAGAAGAGGCGCTGAGATCGAGACTATGAACGATCTCTAACTCCTCCAGATCGAAATCGGGTTGATAGAAGCGATTAAATAATACGAGTCCATCTGCGCCGGCTTCGACGAGTCGCTTGGCGAAATTCGGCAGAGATGAGGCGAACGGACTGATCTTTACCGCCAGCGGAATCTTGATGGATGATTTGACTTCGGCGACTAGGTCTACTTTCATATTTTCAATGTCGCTGGAGGTTGTGTGGATGTCGGTGGGGATGTAATACATGTTGAGTTCAAGCGCATCGGCTCCGGCTTCTTCGATACGGCGCGCATAATCTGTCCAACCGCCTTGAGAGACGCCGTTCAAACTGCCGATCACAGGGATGGTTAGAGCCTTTTTCAAACTGGTCACATGACGCAGGTATTTCTCGGGACTAATTCCATACAAGCCGCCGTCGGGCAGATACGATAGCGCCTCGGCGAACGAATCGCTTCCGCGATTGAGATAGTGGTCTAGTTCAAGGCTTTCGTGAATGATCTGTTCCTCAAATAGGGAATACATCACCATAGCAGCAATGCCCGCTTCTTCAAGTTGTTTAGCGCGGTCAACCTTCCTCGATAACGGCGAGGCGGAGGCAACGAGAGGATTTCGCAGGTTTAATCCCAGATAAACGGTGGAAAGATCCGTCATAACGCGCTCCTTTTAATTATTGTCGTTTCCATAGCGTATCGCCGCCATTTGCTGATATAGCGTCCAGCGCTTATCGGCGTCGGCTTGCGCTTCGCGCATTAATTCTTCAGCGCGCTCTTCATTCATTTGCGTTAACATCTTATAGCGGGTTTCGTTGTATGCGTATTGCGAGAATGGCAAACTCGGTTCCTTCGATTCGATGGACAGTGGATTTTCTCCTCGCAATGCGAGGCGCGGATCGTAGCTGAAGAGCGGCCAGTGACCCGATTGCACGGCGAGTTTCGACTGCTCTAAACTGCGCGCCATATCGTATCCATGCGCGATACACGGGCTGTATGCGATGATCAACGAGGGACCGTCGTAGGCTTCAGCTTCGATGAATGTTCGCAAGGTTTGTTGATCGTTTGCGCCCATTGCCACGCGCGCTACATAGACGTACCCGTATGACATGGCGAGCAAACCCAAGTCCTTCTTCGGCATGTGTTTTCCGCCCATCGCGAATTTAGCGACCGCCGCGCGCGGCGTGGCTTTGCTTGCTTGTCCGCCTGTGTTGGAATAAACTTCAGTATCGAGGACGAGGATATTGAGGTTGCGCCCGCTGGCTAACGCATGGTCGAGACCGCCGTATCCGATGTCGTATGCCCAGCCGTCGCCGCCGATGATCCAAACGGATTTCTTCACAAGCGCATCCGCCACGCTGATCAGTTCTTTTGCCCGCGCATCGTCCTGCGTGGACAATTTATTTTTTAATTCGCTCACGCGTTCGCGTTGCGCTTCGACGCCTCGTTCGCCGTCTTGATTTGCCGTTAATAACGCCTCGACAAATTCCTTGCCCAATTCGTTTTCCATTGCGCGAAGGAGTTCGAGCGCATATTCATTCTGCTTATCAAGCGTCAGCCGCATTCCTAGACCGAACTCGGCGTTATCCTCGAATAACGAATTCGACCACGCGGGCCCGCGTCCGTTCGCATCCACCGCCCATGGCGTAGTGGGCAAGTTGCCGCCATAGATCGAGGAGCAGCCGGTAGCGTTTGCGACGATGGTTCGGTCTCCGAATAATTGTGAGACCAATTTTATATACGGTGTTTCGCCGCATCCCGCGCATGCGCCGCTGAACTCGAACAATGGGCGCAATAACTGTGAATTTTTAATCGTCGAGGGATTGATCAATTTGCGATCCAGATCGGGAATCGTTAGGAAGAAATCCCAGTTTTTTGTTTCTGTTTCGCGCAAGGGCGGCTGCGATTCCATGTTAATAGCGCGGCGCCCCGCTTGCGTTTTATCCTTTACGGGGCAAGCCTCCACGCACAACGTACAGCCTGTACAATCCTCCGGCGCAACCTGCACCGTGTAAGCGTAACCCGCTGCTGTCGGAAATTCCTTAAACTTCGACGGCATATGCTTAAACGTGGCGGGCGCATCCGTTAGAACGACTTCGCTGTACACTTTATGCCGTATGACGGCATGCGGGCAGACGATCACGCACTTGCCGCATTGAATGCATAACGCTTCATCCCACACAGGGATTTCCATTGAGATGTTGCGTTTCTCCCATTGCGAAGTCGCTAATGGATATGTGCCGTCGTTTGGAAGCGCGGAGACAGGGATTTCGTCGCCCTCGAATTGAATCATTTTCCCCAGCACGGTTCGCACAAATTCTGGCGCTTCATGCGAGACGGGAGCCCGCCGCCCTTCTTCAGCCGTCGTTTCCGCTAAAACCTCGATCTTGTGTAGATGCGCCAACGTCCGGTCCACCGCTTCGAAATTTTGTTTAACGACGGCTTCTCCGCGCTTGCCATATGTTTTTTCGATGGCGCGTTTGATCTGCGCGATCGCCATTTCGCGCGGCAATACGCCTGAAATGGCGAAGAACGCCGTTTGCATGATCGTATTGACGCGCTGCCCCATGCCCGCTTGTTCGGCGACTTCGTATCCGTTGATCGCGTAGAACTGGAGTTTCTTCGCGATAATATCTCTCTGTGTTTCGCGCGGCAGACGATCCCAGATTTCATCGGGGTTGTATAAACTGTTGAGCAAGAAGATCGCGCCTTCTTTGGCGTATTTCAACATGTCGAATCGTTCCAAGAAATTGAACTGGTGACACGCTACGAAATTTGCTTGATTAATTTCGATAAGATATGGCGCCTGAATCGGCTTGGGACCGAACCGCAAATGCGACGTGGTCATCTGCCCCGATTTCTTCGAATCGTAGACGAAGTAACCCTGCGCGTAATTTTCAGTCTCTTCGCCGATGATCTTGATCGAGTTCTTGTTGGCTCCCACCGTGCCGTCTGAACCCAGCCCGAAGAACACGCAACGGATGGTCTGTTCATCTTCAATAGAGAAGTTCTTATCATATTCCAGACTGGTATGGCTTACGTCGTCGTAAATGCCAACGGTGAAATGATTCTTCGGCTCGGATTTCAATAATTCATTGAAAACGGCTTTAGCCATCGCCGGGGTAAACTCTTTGGAAGAAAGTCCATATCGCCCGCCAATGATTGCGATCTCGCTTCTGCCCCCTTCGACGAGCGCGTTCACAATATCGAGGTAAAGCGGCTCGCCTGGCGCGCCGGGCTCTTTCGTTCGATCCAGTACGGCGATTTTCTTTACGGAGGCGGGCAACGCCTTGATGAAGCGCTCTACGGAAAACGGGCGATACAAGCGCACGCGCAATACGCCGACCTTTTCCCCTTTTTCTACAAGATGATTCACCGTCGCTTCGACGGTTTCGCCGCCCGAACCCATCGTGACGATGACGCGTTCCGCTTCAGGATGACCGGCGTAATCAAAGAGATGGTATTGCCGCCCTGTAACTTGCGCAAATTTATCCATCGTCTCTTGCACGATATCGGGCGTCGCGGCGTAAAACGGATTCACCGACTCGCGCGCTTGGAAGTAAACATCAGGATTTTGCGCTGTGCCGCGCAAGACGGGGCGTTCGGGAGTGAGGGCGCGCGCGCGGTGAGCGCGAATCAACTCTCCATCGAGAAGGAGGCGCAGTTCGTCGTCTGTCAGGTAAAAGATTTTGGCGATTTCGTGCGAGGTGCGGAAGCCATCGAAGAAATGGAGAAACGGAACGCGCGCCTGTAATGTGGACATTTGCGCGATAGCGGCAAAATCGTGTGCTTCTTGCACAGAGGCGCTGGCAAGCAATGCCCAGCCTGTTTGACGAACCGCCATTACATCTTGATGATCGCCGAAGATCGAAAGCCCTTGCGCGGCGATGGAGCGCGCCGCTACATGGAAGACCGCGCTGGTGAGCTCGCCTGCGATCTTGTACATATTTGGGATCATCAGTAGGAGTCCCTGCGAGGCGGTAAAAGTAGTGGTCAGCGCGCCAGTTTGTAACGCGCCATGCACCGCGCCTGCTGCGCCGCCCTCGGATTGCATTTCGACGACGAGAGGAACGGTTCCCCATAAATTGGGCTTGCCTTTTGCCGACCATTCATCGGCGAACTCGCCCATGGCAGAAGAAGGGGTAATAGGGTAGATGGCGATTACTTCGCTCAAACGATGCGCGACCAAAGCGGCGGCTTCGTTGCCGTCAATCATGATGATAGGTTTGTCCATTATCGCTCCTTAAGGCACAAACGGATGGCTGAATCTTCCTTGTAAAAAGTGTATCGGTTAAGGGACGGTTTTGTTAGTTATAAATGACTTAAACCCGTATGCCTGTTGTCATATTACAGATAGGAATAGGCGGAATTGCAAGGTGGGGATATCGCCGTTTTGTTGAACGGCTCTTTTTTTCGAGATTCTCTTAACCTTGACATCCCCCCGTTTCCGCGGATAATTACGAAAATCAATTGAAAGGCTGCGACAGAGGAAAGTGAACTGGCAGAAGCCGCCAGAGAGATGCGATGCAACGCTGAAAGTCGCATTCGATAGAAACCAGTCGAAGTTCCCTCTTGAGCCGTTCGCGTGAACGTGGGACAAAATTAATTTTGTCCTACCGCGTAGTGCAAACCGTTTTCTCGACGTTACACGAGATGCCGATGAATGTCGGCGCAAAGCGTCCCGCGATGTTGTTGTGGGAAACTTGGGTGGTACCGCGAGAATTCCCTCTCGTCCCATTTTTGTGGACGGGATTTTTTAATTAACCACAAAGGACACAAAGTACACCAAGGAAAACCGTTTCGCCTTAAGTCTTTAGAACTTTGTGACCTTAGTGCCCTTAGTGGTAAAAAAAGAGGTTATATGCTAGATCAATTAAACGAAATCGAAAAAGCCGCGCTGGAGTCGTTGCAATCCATCACGGATTCAGCCGCGCTGGAGGCTTGGCGCGTGTCGCATCTTGGGCGCAGTTCGCCGCTGATGTCGGTCTTCGCCGGGTTGGGGAAACTGTCGAAGGAGGAGCGACCAGCTGTCGGGTCGGGGGCGAACCGTGTGAAAGTGGCGTTGGAGGCTGCGCTGGAGGAGCGATCCAAAATTGTGAAAGAAGCCGCGCTGGCGAAATCCCTCGAAGAAGAATCGTTGGATGTGACGTTGCCCGGACGAGGCGTGCATGTCGGCAGACTGCATCCGTCTACGCAACAGTTGCGAAAAGTGATGGGCATCCTTGCGGACATGGGCTTTCAAATTTACACGTCGCGCGAAGTGGAAACGGATGAATATAATTTTCAACTGTTGAATTTCCCGCCGAATCATCCCGCGCGCGATATGCAGGATACATTTTTTGTCGAGGCGGATGGACGCGGCGATAACCCGATCTTGTTGCGGACGCATACATCGCCGGGACAAATTCACGCGATGAGGGAATACGCGGCGACGAATCCCGATAACCCGCCGCCGATCCGAATCGCGTTGCCTGGGATGTGTTTTCGATATGAGCAGATCACTGCGCGTTCGGAGATCCAATTCAATCAAGTGGAGGGACTCGTCGTCGGCGAGAACATCACGTTCGCGGACTTGAAAGGCACGCTCGCCGATTTTGCGCGGAGGATGTTCGGGCAACACGCGCGCGTACGATTCCGCGCGTCGTATTTTCCGTTCACCGAGCCTTCCGCCGAAGTGGACGTGGAATGTTTCGTCTGCGGCGGCAAGGGATGCGGCGTGTGCAAAAATTCAGGCTGGCTTGAAATTCTCGGTTGCGGCATGGTGCATCCTGTCGTGTTGCAAAATGGCGGTTACGATCCTGCGCGTTATTCTGGTTTTGCGTGGGGCATGGGACCTGAACGCCAGTTGATGCTGCGCTACAAGATTGACGACATCCGCTATTTCTGGGGAAACGATTTGCGTTTCCTGGAGCAGTTCTAAAAAATTTACCGCGAAGAGCGCGAAGGTCGCTAAGAAGAAAGACGAAAGAGGAAAGCGTTGCCCTGAGTATGCCGAAGGGAAAAAGAATCTTCGCGGTCTTAGCGAACTTAGCGGTTCAAAGGAATTAAGTTATGAAGATACCTATTTCTTGGTTGAAAGATTACATTGATTTAGATGGCTTGTCAGTTGAAGACATTGCCCGTAAGTTGACTCTCGCCGGTCTCGAAGTGGATGAGATCAAATATGCAGGCTTGCCGATGCCCACATACAAGGGCGGCGAGAAGCATGAGTTTAAAACCAGCGGCATTGCGTGGGATAAAGAAAAACTCGTCGTTGCGGAGATCCGCGAGGTGAAGGAACATCCCAACGCGGACCGATTGACTCTGCTCGATCTATTCGACGGCAAAGAAAATCAAACCGTGTTGACGGGCGCGCCGAACATCTTCCACTTGAAAGGGACGGGTAAACTCGCCAAGTCGATCAAGGTCGCGTATGCTAAAGAGGGGACGATGCTTTACGATGGCCATGCCGAAGGTTTGCAGTTGATGACCCTCAAGCGGACGAAGATTCGCGGCGTTGAGTCGTATTCGATGGTTTGCTCCGAAAAGGAACTTGGAATCTCCGAAGAACATGAGGGCATCATTTTGCTGGATGACGATGCTCCCGTTGGAATGCCGCTCGCCGAGTACATGGGCGATGCTGTGCTGGATATTTCCATCGTCCCGAACATGGCGCGGAATGCGAATGTGGTCGGGATCGCGCGCGAGTTGGCGGCGTTGACGGGGAGGGAGTTGAAAAGACCGACCATGGACAATGGACGGAGGACGAAGAAAAGTGGTCAATCGTCGGCGGTCAATGGTCAATCAGTCACCGAACTCGTCGAAATCGAGATCACCAACCCCGAACTCAATCCGCGATTTGTGGCGGGATTGATACGAGATATCGAAATCAAGCCGAGCCCGTATTACATTCAACGCAGGTTGAGGCTGGCGGGGATACGTCCCATCAGCAATATCGTGGATGCGACGAACTACGCGATGCTCGACATCGGTCAGCCGCTTCATGCGTTTGATTATGATGTGCTCGTTTCCCGTGTAGGACAAATTGGCAATTTGTCCCACAAGATCAAAATCATCACCCGCGCCGCGAAGGATGGCGAGAAACTTACCACGTTGGATGGGAAAGAACGAGAATTAACATCCGCGAATGTTCTCGTATGCGATGAAAAGGGATCGCTTGCGATGGCAGGCGTGATGGGCGGCGCAGAATCGGAAGTGACAGACAAGACTCGCAACATTCTGCTTGAAGGCGCGGCGTGGAATTTCATCAACATCCGCAAGACGGCGAAGCAACATAACTTGCCGTCCGAGGCGTCGTTCCGTTTTTCGCGCGGCGTGCATCCCGCCATGGCAGAGCAAGGCGTGAAGCGCGGACTTGAACTCATGGCGGAATGGTCGGGTGGGCAGATCGCGCCTGACCTCGTGGATGTGTATCTGCTCAAGCCGAAAGACCCGACGATCACCGTCACGACGAAAGATGTGAAGCGTTTGCTCGGCATTGATCTCACTGCGAAACAAATTGCCGAACTGCTCACGCGCCTCGAGTTCAAATGCACGGTGGATAAAAATTCTGTCAAAGCGAAGACGCCGCCGCATCGTCTCGACATCGGCGAAGGCGCTATCGGTCTCGCGGATGTGCTTGAGGAGGTCGCGCGCGTCTATGGTTATGATCGCATCCCCGAAACGCGCATGTCCGATTCACTCCCGCCGCAGGTGGGCAATCCGCGCCACGAGTGGGAGGAACACGCCCGTGACATTCTCACCAGCCTCGGTGTGCAGGAGGTTGTGAGTTATCGCATGACATCGCCCGAACGCGAGAGTCGCCTCGTTGCTCATGATGAGTATGTCACGCTGGCGAATCCCATCGCGCCTGAACGCCGCGTGATGCGTCGCAGTCTGCTCGCGTCGCTGTTGGAAAATGTCGAAAAGAACGCGCGTGCTGAATCCATTTCGATGTTTGAAATTGGATCGGTGTTCGAGCCGAACAAGAATGATTTACCAAACGAACCGCGCAAATTTGCAATTGCAATGACTGGATTGCGGACTCAAACCGCGTGGGATGTGAAGGATTCCGCTTCGTTCGATTTCTACGACATGAAAGGACGCCTCGAACTCCTGTTGAGCGGACTCCGCCTCGCGAGCGTTTCCTACACCCCAACCGATTCGGCTCCCTTCCTCCACCCCGGCAAAGCCGCCCAAGTCAGCGTGAATGGGCAGACTGTCGGCGTGTTCGGCGAATTGCATCCGCTGGTGAAAGAAAAATATGACTTTGAAGATTCACCCGTCATCGTCGCCGAGTTTGACTTGGATGCCTTGCGAAACGCGACTCCAACGTACGGAATCGCGCCGGTCTCTGAGTTCCCGCCGGTGCTGGAGGACATCGCGGTCATCGTGGACGAGTCGGTGACGGCAGAGCGCGTCGAAGGGTTGATCAAACAGACGGGCGGAAAGATCGTGACTCGCGTCCGCTTGTTCGATGTCTACCGCGATGAGAAGATCGGTGCGGGCAAAAAGTCGCTGGCGTACAATCTCACGTATCAATCCGAAAAAACGCTGACCGACGCCGAAGCGGCGGCGATCCGCACGAAGATCGTCAAGCGGTTGGAGCATGAGGTCGGCGCCAAGTTGCGCAGTTAACGCGGAGCGCTGTATACTTTAGGAAATTCTTTTTGATAGAGAAAAAGGAGAAAAAATGAACAATAAAAATACTGGCATGATCGCGACTGTCGCTACGGCTATACTCTGTGGATGCTGCGCCCTGTTTGCTTGCATCTTTGGGTTTGGCACGATCACAGGCAATGGAAACTTTTCGGTTAGCGGGGCTACTCAGCCTATACCGCTCACATACGGATATGTGTTCCTGTGCCTTTCGTTCCTCATGATCCTTGTGCCAGTGATCGTCGGTTTCGTTACACTGAAGAAGAAACCTGCCGATGCCGCGGCTGAGGTTCCGCCAGCGCCGCCTTCGACGCCCGCTGAGTAAAAACGCAAAACGGCGACCTGTTTCAAGGTCGCCGTTTTTTATTTACAGGCGTTGCCGATTAACGCACGATGATGGTCAGCGTCATAGGACAAAAATAGATGTTATCCATTTTCAGCGCCCATTGCGTAGAGTATGTGCCGCGCTTCTTGAAGGCGGACATTTCCACCGGGAGAAGTACATTTTTTCTGGTTTCAACGGCTTTAGGTATAACGTATGAAGAGACTTTATGGAGTTTATCTCCGCTGTAAAAAACATAACTCATCGAGACGCGATACCAAGTCTCTGTGCCGATATTGCGAACGCCCCATGTCGCTGTGAAATCGGCTCGCGGTTCGAAGACGGTCTTGGGCTCGGGATCTATGGTGCGCACCTCGCATCCATATTTGGAGCGGCTTGTGCCGCTGCCAAGAGTGGCTAAGGTGGATGTGCCGGTAGGCGTCGCTAGATTGGGCATGATGAACAGAAACGTCATAGTGGGCGCCGGCGACGCGCTTATAGTGAAGGTCGGTTTGAGAGTCGCAGAAGGCGTTTGCGTGAGAGGCGCGGCAGAAGCGGTTTGCGTGGATGCGGCGTCAGCGGTTTGTGCAATGAAGGTGTTAATCGAATTGGAATCGAACGTAGGCGCGGGCATATAAGGCGTTGGAAGACAAGCCATCGCCGCTGTTAATGCTCCGAGCCAAAGCGTGAATTTACGACGCTTCATATCCGTCCTGTTTTCGATCAATTATTCGACGACGATCGCAATATAGGGATAGCACAATTGACCTTCCACTATCCATGTCATCACGTGCTTGCCTTTGTCTACCGGGGCAATAGCGTCGATCACAATCTTGATCGATTCGCCCGGCTTGAGGTCTTTCCCAAATTCGCGGACAGTGTAGCTGGGGTCTTTCATTAATTTTGTACCGCTGAAGTATTTGATGTCGAAATTGGCGGGAATAGTCTTTGTGCCGGTATTTTTGATAGTCCACACAATATCAAATTCTTTGTTTTTCTTAAATACGGTTAAATCGCGAGGTTCATTGCTGAAAACTGTGCAATCGTAAGGGAGAGGCGCGGCGCTGCTTCCGCCTCCGCCTCCGCCTCCGCCGCTTACGACGCGCGTAGAGGTAGGTTGAACGAGTATGAGCGGAGTCGCTGAAGGGATGATGGGGGTCAGCGAGGGCGGAACAGCCTCAGTCTGTGTTGGAAGCGTGGTGTTGGTCGCTGCAGGTTGAGCGGCTTCCGTTTGCGCTTGCGCCACGGCAAGGGTCAGCGCGACGGCTTCCGCCACTTGGTTGGCAAGCTCCGTCGTATTGGCGGTCGGCGCTGGCGGTTGTCTTTGTGGGAGGCATGCGCTGAGTATGAAGAGGGCGCTGAGCGCGACGCCCAAGATTTTTTTTGTGCGAGATGTCATAGTTTCTCCTGTAGTTACTATTCCTTTGTTGGATTTGATTCGCCGTCGCCGATGCCGAGCGGCTGCCATTTCTTCTCATCTTTGAGGCGATGTTGAATGCCGTGCCGGTCGTGAAGTTCGTCAAAGCCTTCAGGTTTGATAAACATCTGTTGACCTTCGAGCAAGCCCAATACACCGGCTTGACCGGATTCTATCCGTTTTTCGCCCTTGAATTTTGCTGCATCGTTCGGCAGGTAGTCGGTTGGTTCTTCATAAGTGGTAATGTAGCCTTCGTAATTGCGCAAAATTACCTTATGATCCGACATGCTGATCAAGTAATTCGGCATGACGGGAATCTTCCCGCCGCCGCCGGGCGCGTCAATAATGTATTGGGGCACAGCGTAACCGGAGGTATGCCCGCGCAGCCCTTCCATGATCTCGATGCCTTTTGCGACGGGCGTGCGGAAATGTCCGGCGCCTTCCACCAGATCGCATTGGTAGAGGTAGTATGGGCGCACGCGGATGCGGACGAGATCGTGCACAAGCTTCCGTTGAATGTGTACATTGTCGTTGACGCCAGCCAGCAGCACGGATTGATTCCCGAGCGGAATCCCGGCTCTGCTTAAACGATCGCAGGCTTCGGAAAGTTCCTTGCTGATTTCGTTCGAGTGATTGACGTGGATATTGATCCACAATGGGTGGTATTTGGCGAGCATATCGCACAATTCTTGTGTGATGCGCATAGGCATGAAGACTGGTACGCGCGAACCGATACGGATGATTTCGATGTGTGGAATTTCGCGTAAGCGGCGCAGGATTTCATCGAGAATTTTTGGCGCGAGCACGAGTGGGTCGCCGCCGGAGAGCAACACATCGCGCACCTGCGGCGTGCGCTTGAGGTATTCAATCTGCATTTCAAATTCTTGTCGAGAGAATGTTTGCCCTGGGTCGCCGACGATGCGCGAACGTGTGCAGTAACGGCAGTACGACGCGCATTGCGTCGTGACGAGCATCAATACGCGGTCGGGATAGCGATGAACCAGCCCGGGCACCGGCGAGTGGCGATCTTCCGCCAGCGAATCTTCCATCATGGCGGTAAAGGATTGCAACTCTTCCGAACGCGGGATAACTTGTTTACGGATGGGGTCGTCGAGGTCGTCCGGATCTATTAACGAGATGAAGTACGGGGTGATGTCTACGCGGAATAAGCCTTGCGTTTGCAGGGCTTTGCGTTCCGAATCGGTCAACGGTAAGACTTTTTCTATGTCTTCGACCGAGTTCATACGGTGGCTTAGTTGCCAGCGCCAGTCATTCCATTTTTCATCGGGAACGTCGGCGTATATGGGAGCGCGCTTAGAAATAAACGGTTCAGGCATGAGATTTTCTCCGAGAAGGTTAAAGTTGGTTGCGACTATAAAAATGCGGCATGCGGGCGTATTGGAGGATCGTGATCGGGACGGAAGAAGCCGCAATGCTGTAGATTGACGTTCATATTATATTGAATTGTACGGGCAAATAAAACCAAGGTCAATGTCCCTTTGGCGGATGCGCTGAAATTTGAATTGATTTAAGTTACAATCGCGGCAGAGGATATCTTTATGAACATTAAAACAGATGCGTTGGAAATTATCCATAATCCGGCCGAGAGCCGTTTTGAAATTTGGATCGATGGGAAACTATCTAAACTTGATTATGTGGAGGATGAGAATTCGATTTCGATGACGCATGTTGGCGTACATCCCGATCATCGCGGTCAAGGCGTGGCTGGCAAATTGACCGAAGCGGCGTTTGAGTATGCGCGAAAGAAATCGTTGCGCGCTGTACCGGTCTGCCCGTATGTGATTACATTTTTGCGGCGAAACCCTCAGTATGCGGAATTGACAAAACCGAAATAGATTTGGAGTGGGGACGTGCGTCCGAAAAGCAAAACACGCCCTTACGGACGTGTTTTGTTGTGGCGGGGAGGGCGGGATTCGAACCCGCGACTGGTTTAACCCAGCACTCACTTAGCAGGCGAGCCCATTCAGCCACTCTGGCACCTCCCCGGTTTGATTGACGATTTACGATTGTGGATTTGTGATTTCCAATTCAGATAATCGTCAATCAAAGATCTGAAATCGTAAATTGTCAGGCGGAGGGAGTGGGATTCGAACCCACGTTGGTGTGACCCAAACATGTTTTCAAGACATGCGCCTTCAGCCGCTCGGCCATCCCTCCACGAAACTTCGCTCACTTGAGGCGGGCAAAATTTTACCATAAGAAACAGCAAAAAAATACTTGGCTGAATTGAATGACGGACTTACGCTGAAGATTATAAAGCGGGCATACGCGTATGCCACTCGGTCGCCTGTTCGAAAGCGTAGCCAGCGTTCAGCGTTTGCGCGTCTTTCCAGGCATACGAGACGATTTGTAAGCCGATAGGCAACCCGCTGGCGGTAAATCCGCACGGAACGGAAAGCGCAGGCAAGCCTGTCAAGTTGAACGGTGCGGTGAAGCTTGTGAGGCGGGCGGCTTGTTCCACGGCATCGTGACCTTGAATGGTCGGCGCAGGAATCGGCGTGGTCGGGAGGATGAGAAAATCGTATGACTCGAAAAGCATCTTGAAACGGTTGCGGATCTCCACTTGCGCCCGTCTCGCCAGCGCATACTCGGTGGAGGATGTTTGTGCGCCCTGCTGCAACCTTCGGCGTACGTCTTCGCCGAACCGATCGGGGTGATCGCGTAGGCGGTCGCGATGAAAGGCGGCGGCGTCGGTCTGCGTGATGATTTTATTTACTCGTGCCGCTTCGCGTAGAATATCCATATTGACTTTTTCAATCTTGCATTTCAGAGTCGAAAAAACGTCAACGGCTGTGTGAACCGCGTTCAGCGTTTCCGTATCCGCGCTTTCGATGTACGCGCCAGATGCGAACGCGATTCGTTTTCCCTCCATATCGTCCATAAGATGACCGAGATAATCGCCGGGCAGCATGTGAACGGACGCTGGATCAAGCGTATCGTATGCAGAGATCGCCAGCATCATCAACGCTGCGTCTCTCACAGATTGGACGATAGGTCCAACGTGATCGAGATTCCATGAGAGGGGGAGAATGCCGCGCAAACTGACGCGCCCGTAAGTGGGTTTAAACCCCACGACTCCGCACAACGCAGCTGGAATGCGGATCGAGCCGCCTGTATCTGTGCCTAGCGCGCCTAGCGCCATGCCAGTCGCTACCGCGATCGCCGATCCGCTTGATGAGCCGCCGGGGATGCGGGTTGTGTCCCACGGGTTGCGAGCCGTTCCAAAATGCGGATTGTCTCCGGTGACGCCGAGCGCGATTTCGTGTGTGTTTGTTTTGCCGATAATGTGCGCGCCCGCCTGTTTGAGTTTACCGACGACAAAGGCGTCCGTCGTTGGGATGCTTTCCGAGAAGAAAGCCGAGCCTGCGGTCGTCTTGATTCTAGCCGTGTCAATCATATCTTTTACGGCGATGGGAATCCCTCGTAAGGAATTTTCCAGCGAAGAGGTTATCCCTTTCGTTTGAGTCGGTTTTGCGGGGACGAAAGAATCGCTGACTGTAATAAAAGCGTTGAGCGATGGATTGAGACGTTGGATTTGATTAAGGCAGAGAAGACCCAACTCTTCAGCGGAAAGCTCTTTTGAGTGGATTAGGTCGAGAGCCTGTTTGATTGTGAGACGATCTGGCGCGCTCATGCCATCTATTATAATAAAGATATGATAGAACTTACGCAATTGAAAAAGAGTGAGTAAGCTGAGGGAATAGACCCTCCCAAAGGCGATGAGTGTGATTATATCCAGTTCTTGTTGGCGGCTCAACATGTATTTAGCGCGGTAGAAGCCTCAGAAGTTGTATCTGGCGAAGAAGCCGCGCCTACACACGTCTGCTCCAACGCATTCCACCAGATAGCCAAGCGCTCTGGCAAGAGGTCGAACAACGTACCTTGAAAACCAAAAGTGCGCTGGTCATTGATGATACGACCCTGGATAAGCCTTATGCAGAAAAGATAGCAATAGTGAGCAGTCACTGGTTAGGCAAACACCATGCAGTTGCGACGGGCGTCAATTTCATCTTATTGTTATGGACGGATGGAAAAACCCATTTGCCCTGTGATTTTCGTTTGTACAATTATAGTCATGGTAGATTGACCAAAAACGATCGTTTCCAAAATATGTTGTATTCTGCCCAAGAACGCGGTTTCACGCCAGAGTTGGTTGCTTTCGACGGTTGGTATAACAGTCTGGAAAACTTGAAAACTGACGCCTCTTGGTTTGAAGTCAAACAAATCATTTTATTCGCTAGGCTATCCGTGCTTACCTCAAACATCCTTCCTACACCCTATCCGCAACTGCGTAACCCTTAAATGAATTATTCCATAAGTAGAAATTACGCTCGTTTTTTGCTCGCGCTTGCGCTTTTGGGAGTGTTGATCGTGGCGCTGATTATTTCCAAATATGGCCCGGGTGTTTCAGCCGATGCAACGAAATATCTATCTGTCGCGCAAAGTCTGTTAGACGGCAAAGGATTCTTCGATCATACCGGGCGTCCGCTGTTGTGGTGGCCCCCGTTGTATCCGCTGGAAATTGCAGGCGCGAGTTGGATCACCGGCGCGGATGTTTTGTTTGCCGGAGGCTGGCTGAATATCGCCGCCTTCGCTATGAATGTTTTGCTTAATAGCGCGCTGATTTATTATGCTTTTCCTGATAAGCCGCTGTATTCGTATCTCGGCGCTTTGTTCATCCTTACATCCGATATGGCGCTTCGTATCCATGCGAATATTTCATCTGAACCGCTGTTCGTAACTTTCTCGATGCTTTTCCTGTTTGCCGGAGCCGAGTATCTTCAGACGCGTTCGCGTCGCGCGCTTGGGTGGATGATCGTCATGTCGGCGTTGGCGCCGCTGCAACGTTATTTAGGCGCGAGTCTTATCGCGGCGGGGGGGTGTTTCATCCTGTACGCGAATCGCAAGGAGATTTGGCGCGGTATTCGCGAAGGATTTGTTTTTGGCGCGCTGTCGCTGTTGCCGATTGCCTTGTGGATCGGCTTTCATAATCTCGGTCAATATGGGTCGTTTTGGGGCGTAAGCGGCTCGATTGTTGATCCACTGGAAAACTTGCGCTTGTCGTTGGCAAAGATTCTACACTGGTTCTTACCGTATTATCCGCTTGCGCGCCCGCTCTTCGATCATGTGTGGATCGTAGCCGGCGGCGCGGCGGCGGCGCTGGCGCTGACCAATAAAAAAGAGAATTGGAAAATATTCGCGCAGGCGATGATGCAGCCGATCCCGTTCGTCTCGTGGGTCTTTTGCGCGTGGACAATTCTTGGGTTGATGTATTCGGTCACTACCGAAGATCATGTTGATCTATTTTCCGACCGTTATTATGTGGGCTTGCTCGCGCTTGTGCTGATCATTCTCTTTACCGTTTTCGACGCGCTGGTTTTACCCCATTGGAAGCGGGATCGTTTCAACGTTCAGAGAATCGGCATAGCGCTGTTCGCTCTATGGCTGGCGCTTTACCCCGGTTGGAGTCTCGTGAAATATATTTCAACGTCTCGCGTCAACGGCGAGGCTAGCGGCTACAATGTATATAATAACCGCGCTTTTCACGAGAATCTGATCGTCGGGAAAATGCAAGAGATTGCAAAAAATGAGCCGTCGGCGACGCTATATAGCAATTACACTGATGCTGTATGGTTTTTTACGCGCCGCGCTTCGCCGCTGATGCCGCGTTCGTTCACGATGGATCCGGATGAAATTAAGATAGCCTACGCAGGCTGGCCCCACGACCAACCCGGCTATATTGTTTGGATTCTCCCCAACAGCATCTATAGAAATGTCGTCCCGCCCAAATTGTTGAGAGAGATCGCAGACTTGAAAGTTATCGTCAAGTTAGAAGCGGGAGAGATTTACTGGGTCAATAAACGAGAAGCGTCGCCCTAGGCGAAATTAATCGTTCCGGGCGACGCCTCTTATGTGCGCAATGGGCTAGATCAGCCCGATCACCCTGCCGGTCCTTAAATCCAAGTCTACGTCATAAAAGACGGGACGCGTAGGCAAGCCCGGCATTGTGCGCATATCGCCGAGAATAGGGTAGAGAAAGCCTGCGCCCACGCTTGCGCGAATTTCTCGTACGGTAATGCGGAATCCCGTTGGCGCGCCTTTCTTCGTCGGATCAGTTGTAAACGAAAGATGGGTTTTCGCCATGCAGATAGGCAGCCGATCGAATCCCAAACGTATATAACGCGCGATCTGTTCTTCCGCCTCGGGCGTGTAATCCACTCCGTCGGCGCGATAGATTTGCGCAGCGATCGTCTCGATTTTCTCTTTGATGGGACCTTCCGCGTCATATAGGAACTCGAAGCGGCTTGGCATTTCAGCGGCTTTCGCCACCGCCTCCGCCAGAGCTTTCGCGCCCTTGCCGCCGTCTGCCCAGTGTGTGGTGACGACCGAATCCGTCGCGCCCATCTTCAAGGCAGCCGCGCGCACTAACTCCACTTCGGCGGGAGTATCGGTAATAAACGAGTTGACCGCTACGACCACGTTCACGCCGAACTTGAGCGCGTTTTCGATATGCCGTTCAAGGTTAGGTAAGCCGGCGCGGAGTAGATCGAGGTTTTCGTCGGTGTATTCGGCTGGGAGCGGTTTGCCCGCCACCACTTTCGGTCCGCCGCCGTGCATCTTAAGCGCGCGAATTGTGGCGACCAGCACGACGACTTGCGGTATCAGCCCGGAGTAGCGGCATTTGATGTCGAAGAATTTCTCCATGCCGATGTCTGCGCCGAAGCCCGATTCAGTCAGCACGAACCCATCTTTGCCGACTAGTTTGAGCGCGATCATATCGGCGATGATGGAACTGTTGCCGTGCGCGATATTGGCGAACGGTCCGGCGTGAACGGTGGCGGGCGTTCCTTCAAGCGTCTGCATGAGATTCGGCTTGATCGCATCTTTCATTAGGACGGTGACCGCACCTGCCACGCCGAGGTCTTCGGCGGTGACGGCTTCGCCGCTTTTATTGGTAGCGACGACCATTCTGCCGAAGCGTGCGCGCATGTCTTCCAGTGACACGGTCAATGCGAGAATCGCCATGATCTCCGATGCGACCGTGATGTCATAGCCGGACATGTGCGCATGCCCCGCCTCATCTTTGCCGCGCCCTACTTCGATCTCGCGCAAGAAGCGATCGTTAACGTCAATCACGCGCCGCCAAGTGATGGTGGTTTCGTCAATGTCGAGGCGGGCGAAGCGAACGCGTTCTTCGGGCGTAAGGTCGCTGGGATTGGTTTTTGGAATGCCGAGTTTTTTCAAACGCCGCAGCATCGAAGGCGAGAATTTACGTTTGCCTTTTTTATCCGGCGGGCAGAGCGCGTTGAACAATTTCTCGTCGTCTTGCATTTTCTCGTGCATCACGCGCGCGTCAAGCGCGGCGGCGACGAGGTTATGCGCGGCGGTGATGGCGTGGATATCGCCTGTCAGATGAAGATTGAAATCTTCCATCGGAATTACTTGCGAATACCCGCCGCCGGCTGCGCCGCCTTTGATGCCGAAAGTCGGTCCTTGCGAAGGCTGGCGGATCGCCGCGATGGTTTTCTTGCCGAGGTGCGCTCCTAACGCTTGCGCCAAACCGACCAGCGTAGTGGTTTTGCCTTCGCCCAGCGGCGTAGGCGTGATGGCGGTTACGTCAATATATTTGCCGTTGGGCTTGTTCTTGAAGCGTTCTAGAATTTCAAGTTTAATCTTGGCTTTGTACGGACCGTACAACTCTATTTCGTTCTCGCGGACGCCGAGTTCTTTTGCGATCTGTAGAATGGGTTTGAGTTTTGCGGCTTGTGCAATCTCAATGTCGGATGGCACAGGGCGTAGAAGTTTGAGTTTGGTCGGTTTAAAGACGGTTGAGACTTTCTTTGCTTTTACAATTTTGCGGACGGGCGTCTTTGCGAGTTTCTTCCCCTTGCTAAGTTTGGTCGCCATATTTGCTCCTATAGAGATACGTTGCAACGTATTCTCTGTTTAATCCGCCGTCAGTCGCGAAGAGCGTTACCGTAGAACCTCCGCGTTGCGATGAACGGCGTTCCGTGTGTGATCTTGTCGTTCGAAGCGTTCCAGCGCTCCATGTTAAGTATCGTTTTTTCTTTTACTTTTGTAATGGCAGGATGTCACACACTTTATGGAGAGGTGTCATTTCTCGTCGTCGCAGATCATTGTCCCCAAGGTTTCGCCTTCCAGCGCGCGGAGCAGGTCGCCCGCTTGCTCGCCGGAGAAGATTTGTGCGGTCAGGTTAGGATGTCTTTCGATGAGATTGAGCATCTGTCGCACTTTAGATTCCATGCCGCCGGTTACGTCTGCGGCGGCAGATGCTCCGATTCCACGCTTGATCGCGTTGAACGAAGCGGGCGTGATCGTTTCCACTTTACGCGCGCGGGCTGGAAAATCCTCCCATACGGCGGCTTCCAAACCCGCCAACAAGATTCGATCCGGTCGCAACGCGTCGGTCAGATGCATGAATAGGTCTTCCGTCGAAAGGATCGTGCCGCCGAGCGTTTGATCGAAGACGGTATCGCCAAAGATGACAGGGACGATTTGCGCCGCCAATGCCATGCGGATTGGCGCAAGCTCCCATTGTGCCACGTTGCCGTTGTCGGCGGCAACGCTGGCAGAAGGCGGCAATGCTATCGCGCGCACGTCTGCCTTATATAATGCGTCCATTACGAATCGATTTAATGCCGCTGCCTGTTGCCGAACTTCGACAAAACCTTTCCAATAGATAGTTTGCGCGTCGCCGTGTCGCCCGGTTGACGGCAAGCCGTCGCGCGTTTTATATTCGCGGGCTGGAACATGACCGAATGAACCTGCGCCGTGTCCGATGAGCAAGCGTAGATTGGGACGAGTTTGCTGTGCGCTTTTGATCTGCAGCGCAAGAGCGTCCATCTTATCCAGCAATGGCGTGTACGGCGTAGATTTATCTGTGATCAATGACCCGCCCAGTTTGAGGAAGACAAGTTCTTTCATGTCGCTATTGTAAAGGATGCGGCATTTGCTTCGCAAGCCGTTTTCGTTGCGTTTGAGCGAGTCGGTTGGGCATAAAATCGCTCTCCCTGCTATAATCTTTTTATGGATATTCGCGCAGGCATTATCGCCGCGGCGTTCATGGCTATTGTTGGCGCGTTATGGATCTTTGTTGCAGGGGCGCGTGCGTTACAATCGGCGAGGCGTCTTACTTATTATCGCATCAAACGTCAGCGTGTGCGAAGCGGATGGATTACGCTCCTTAGCGCGATCCTGTTGATGGCGCTGGGGGCGTGGTTGTCTATTTTTGGCGAGCCGGTAGCGTATCGGTATTTCCCGCCGTCGCCGACGGTTACGCTTACGCCCACCATTACTCTCACGCCGACGATCACGCTTACGCCCACGATTACTCTTGTGCCGACGATCACGCTTACGCCTGCCGTCACTGATACGCCGCCGTTTACGTCTACGCCGTTTATCCCGCCCGCGATTGAGGCGTTATTCGAAAGCGTAGTCACGCCCGACTCGGGCGCGGCATTCAGTCCGTTGCAGTTTACGCTCAACTGTGCGAACTTCCTCAATTTTGAAGCGGCGGCAGTCTTCCAGACCCCGATTCGATATATGTGCGCGGTGTTCTCTTACGCAAATATGACGCCCGGCGCACAGTGGACTGCGCTTTGGTATCGCGATGGTAAACTGGTTCACTACGAAACGATCCCGTGGGATGGTGAGACCGGCGGATATGGATTTGCCGACTGGGAGGCGCCGCCCAGCGAATGGCTGCCTGGCGATTATGAAGTTCAAATTTTTGTCGGACTGGAACACAAAGTAGTTGGACGCTTCGCCGTACAAGGAGATGCGCCGACGCCTATCTCAACGCTTTCGCCGACTCCTACGTTAACGCATACCACTGTTGCGCCCCTTCCTGCGGGGACGACTGCCGCCGGAACCCCGTAGATCATCTTACTCTCAACTTAAGATTCAAATAGGATAACCGCTATGACTAAAAAATCATTTCAAGAGTATTACCCTGAACCGTTCGCGCATTGCTATGGATGCGGCACGCTCAATGAATACGGCTTGCATATTCAAAGTTATTGGGACGGCGACGAATCGGTCTGCCATTTTATGCCTAAACCGTATCACATCGCTATTCCCGGATATGTGTATGGCGGACTGCTCGCGTCTCTAATTGATTGTCATGGCACCGGTACAGCCGCGGCGGCGCTCTACAAAGCGGCAAAAGAACGAGACCCGAATGCCGAACCGAACACGCGCACACTCACTGCGTCTTTGCATGTAGATTACCTTAAGCCGACCCCGCTTGGCGCCGAGCTTGAAGTGCGCGGTAAGGTGAAGGAGTTGACCGGGCGTAAAGCGGTGATCGAGGAGTGGATTCTTGCTAATGGCGTGACGACCGTGCGCGGAGAAGTTATCGCAGTGCAAGTACCCGAGTCGCTGGTAGATGAGTTGTTGCAGGGAAAATAGAGAAACGTAAAAACTCCGAGGTCGCGAAACCTCGGAGTTTTTATTATTTCTTCGCTGGCTTTGCCATTTCGTCGCGCACGGTATAGTACAGGTTCTCCGCTTTTAATTCATTCAGCGAATAACACGGCGCCTTAAGGTGATCCGCCAATTGTTGCGCGAGTCCTTGATCGAAGGCAGCGTGTTCCATGTTGATGACCACGCACTTGATCTTTTCGTTGGCAATCAGTTCGGCAAATTTGAAAGATTCTTCCTGCGGCGGCAGCGCGCCCAAAGAAACGTTGCCAGCGCCGTCGGTTAGAACGATGAGCAACGGTTCAATATCTGGGTGATGTAATTTTTCTTGCCGCAATACGTCCGCCGCCATGAACAAGCCGGCGGAGAGCGGCGTCTTCCCGCCGACAGGGATATCCATCAAGGCGCGTTGAGCAAGCTGCACGGAGTTGGTGGGGGGCAGAACGAGCGTGGCGCGGTCTTTTTGGAAGACGATTAAGCCTACCCGGTCGCGGCGTTGATAAGCGTCTGTCAACAGAGATAAGATCGCCCCTTTGGTCGCGTTCATGCGTTCCGCTACTGCCATAGACCATGAAGCGTCCACTAGAAATAACACAAGATTTGCGACGCGTTTGACGCGTATCTTACGCTGCAGGTCGCCTTTTTCGATAGCAAAGGCGAGACGCTTGCGTTTCTCAACGCGTTGTTTTTGATACGGCGCGGCGGCGCGGAAGGTAGCGTCGAAAGCGATATCATCCTTTTTGTCGCCGGCGGGGCGCGCTTTAATATAGCGCCCGTGCTTGCGTTCGGTTTTGGTCAGCGAGCGCCGCCCGGCGTGCTTGCGCGCAAGTTTGTCGAGAGGGGTATTAAGTTTGCGCGGTTGGAACTTCTCGCCGGCGCTGATCTTTTGTCCGCCTTCCCACCAATTAGCGCTAGCGTTAGCGAACACAGTTTGCGGCATCGGTTCTGGTTTGCCTTCCGACGCGCCTTCCTCGCGCTCATCCTCGAGCCTTAAGTTTTTTTTTCTTCGGATTGATTCTGCGAGGCTTCAGATTGATCGGATTCAGCCTCTTCCTCCGGTGTGGATTGCCCTGCCAATTGTTCGATGCGCTCTTGCAGCTGCTCGGTCGTCATCTCCGCCTGTTGGAAGGGCGTGCGCTTGATGCGATGAGGCAACGCCAATTCAGCCGCCAGCGCGATATCGTGATCGGTGATCTTCGTCCGACCTTCAAATGCGGCTTGAGCGCGCGCGGCTTTCAAGATAACCAGATCGGCGCGATGACCGTCCACGTTGAGGGAGCTCGTCAGCGCCGCAATAGACAGCAGATCGCGGCTGGTATGTTTTACCTCGCTGACGAGCTCGCGCGCGGCGGCGATCTGATGCGACAATTCAGTCTCTTGCGACGCCCATTGTTGGCGGAAGGTCTCTGCGTCTCGCTCGAAGGCGATGTTGCGTTCCATGATCGTCACGCGGTCGCGCGCATTGTGGATGCCGATGATGTCTACGGATAAAGCGAAGCGATCCAGCAATTGCGGGCGCAGTTCGCCTTCTTCAGGATTCATCGTTCCGACGAGGATGAAGCGCGCAGGATGCGAGAAGGAAATCCCTTCGCGTTCGACCATATTGACGCCCATCGCGGCAGAGTCGAGTAGAACGTCCACCACATGATCGTCGAGCAGGTTAACTTCGTCAATGTAGAGCAGTCCACGATTTGCGCCGGCAAGTACGCCCGGTTCAAAGTGGCGTTCGCCTTTTTGGATGGCTTGCTCAATATCCAACGTGCCGACTACGCGGTCTTCTGTGGCGGAAACGGGCAGGTTAACAAACGGCGTCGGGCGGACGTGCGAGGGAATCGTTTTGCGCTTCGCGAATCGTTCTTTGCATTCAGTGCACCAAGAATTGGGTTTATCCGGGTCGCAGCCGAAACGGCAGTCATCCACTACTTTGACGTTAGGCAACAGCGCGGCAAGCGATCGCGCCGCGGTAGATTTAGCGGTGCCTCGTTCGCCGCGAATCAACACGCCGCCGATACGCGTATCTACGGCGTTCAAAATGAGAGCGCGTCTCATGCGCTCTTGTCCTACAATGGCGGTAAAGGGGAAAATAGGGGGCATTGATTAACTCCAAGAAACGATTATAACGCGTGTTTCATCGTGAAGTGAATTTGGTTTAATGGAGAGCGCCGATTCCGCGTTTTTGTCGCGCTCGTTCCTCCCGTTGCTTTGCGATCTAAGAAGCGGAAGAGAACTGGCGCGGGCGGGTTGTCAAGTTGTTCAATCGCTTGTATAATCCCGCTTACATTCTATCCAACCGGAGCATCATGTGACTGACCAGAATCAAGCCCTGCCCGCCCAAGGGAGCGAGTTAAACCAGCAGGGAGAATTAAAAGAAAATAATCATCAAACGATGGAGTCTTTGCTTCAAGGGCAAGACTTAAATATTGACTTGCCTAAATCGGGCGAGATCCGCAAGGGGACGATTGCGCGCATTAGCCAAAGTGAAATTTTTATCAGCATCGGCGCTAAATCGGAAGGCGTGGTTTCCAACCGCGAGTTAGATCAGTTGACCGCAGACGAACGCGCAGCGCTGCAAGTGGGGCAGGAGGTGCATGCGTTCGTGATCCGCCCGGAAGATGCGAACGGCAATGTCGTCTTGTCTTTGAAGCGAGCGCGAGAGCATCTTTCATGGGAGAACGCGGAAAAATTCGCCGCCGACGGTTCCATCCTCGAGAGCAAAATCGTTGGGTTTAATAAAGGCGGGTTGATTGCCGAAGTGGAAGGCTTGCGCGGTTTCGTGCCAGCTTCGCAGATCGGTGCGTTGCGTCGCACCCAAATTGCCGGCGACACGCCTGAGCAGAAATATCAGAAGATGATTGGGCAGCCTATCTCCGTCCGTGTGATCGAAGTGGATCGCGAACGACAACGGCTGATCCTTTCCGAACGAGCGGCAAGTTCCGAGTCGCGACAGTCGTTGAAAGAACGCGTGATTGACGAATTGGAAGAGGGCAAGGTTTATAGCGGGCGCGTGACTAGCCTTGCGAATTTTGGCGCGTTCATTAACGTGAACGGCGCGGATGGGCTTGTGCACCTCTCCGAAATTTCGTGGGATCATATCGAGCATCCGCGCGAGGCGTTGGAAGTGGGGCAGGAAGTTCAAGTGAAAGTGATCAACGTGGATCGCGAGAAAAAACGCATTGGGCTTTCCATCCGCGCTTTGTTAGACGACCCATGGCGTTCGCGCATCGAGAAATACAGTGTAGGGCAGCTGGTCGAAGGCAAGATCACGCGTTTGACGAAGTTCGGCGCTTTTGCCCGCCTCGACGACGACGTGGAAGGTTTGATCCATATTTCAGAACTTGCCGATCATCGCGTTGAACATCCAAAAGAAGTCCTTAAAGAAGGCGATGTGAAGACGTTGCGCGTCATTCGTATTGAACCCGACCAGCATCGCGTTGGGCTTAGCCTGCGCAAAGTGGATTCTGCCGCGTTCGCCGATAAAGACTTTAAACTGCTCGCCGCCGAATTCGACGTAGAGGAGGGCGACGAAGCGCCAAACGAAACGCCGTCTGATGCGCAGACGGAAGGCGCCGAGGAGAATTAATCAACGCCCCGCTGGCGCGGGGCGTTTTTCATACCATGCCGCTTATTATCGATTCGCATCAAGACCTTGCGTGGAATATGCTCGCGTATCAACGCGATTATTCGCGTTCGCTGGCTGAGACGCGCCGTCTTGAAATTGGCACAACGATCCCTGAACGAAACGGGCAGTCGCTTCTCGGCTGGGACGAATATCAGCGCGGTAATGTCGCGGTTGTTTTTTCAACGCTGTTCGCCGCGCCTGCGCGCAGAAGAGACTTGGAAGGCACGCTGTGGTATCCCGATTTTGATATTGCGCACAAACTATATCGCGATCAGCTTTATCTCTATCATCAATGGACGGATGAACATCCCGATCAGTTTCGCCTGATCGCCTCAACTGCCGAGCTGGAGGCAGTCGTTCAGCGTTGGTCGCAGCCTGCCGAAGAAAGCGGAAGCCGTCCTGTGGGCTTGGTGGCGCTGATGGAAGGCGCGGAAGGAATTCGCTCGCCGAAGGAACTGCCTGAATGGTGGGAGTTGGGTTTACGGATAATTGGGCTGGCATGGACCGGCACGCGCTATTGCGGCGGGACGAATGAACCCGGTCCGCTCACGGAAGAAGGGCGCGAATTGACCTCTGCTATGGCAGAATTTGGCTTCGCGTTAGACATCAGTCACATGGACGAAGCGGCAGCGCTTGAGTCGCTGGAGCGTTATGAAGGCACGCTGCTGGCGAGTCATTCCAATTGCGCCGCGCTGATGAAAGGTTCCGCGTCAAATCGTCACGTCTCGGATCGCGTGATCGAAGCGCTGATCGAGCGCGGCGGTGTGATTGGCTCGACACCGTATAATTCTTTCTTGAAGGTCGGTTGGTCGAGCCGCGCCGGGAGTCGCCGCGAGGAGGTGCCGTTGGACGCTTATATTGCGCATATTGATCATGTTTGTCAGTTGGCAGGGAACTCGTTGCATGCCGGCATCGGCTCCGATTTTGACGGCGGTTTTGGCGCGCAATCTGTCCCGATGGGGTTAGATTCGATCGGCGATATGCAGCGCATCGGGGAAAATTTGGCGGAACGAGGCTATGCCGAAGCGGATATTGCGAACATCTTAGGCGGCAACTGGTTGCGATTCCTTCGAAATAATTTGCCCACGACATGAGCATGGAGCCGGGTTTTCGTATTTCATATATCCGTATTCGCTTTAGCTTAATCACGGCGGCGGTCGGGCTTTTCGTGTTCATCGTCGGCGCGAAGCCGAATTGGTTCGGCTGGGATCGAAGCCCGGTAGTAGGCTTCATCCAAATCGCCGTCTTTCTGATCGGGCTTGCGATGATTTGCGTGGGGGGCTATGTGGGCTTATTGGCGTTGTGGGGGAATCGGCAACGCAGCATTCTTGCCGATATCGGCTCGCGGCTCGTCAGCACAGGCTACGTCATCGCTGTCTTTACCGGTATGGCGGATATCTTCGGCTTGGGAACGCAACCGTTGCCGATGGTGCCTTATTTTGGTCCATGGCAATCGAAAGGCGTGTTAATCGGTCAGATCGTGATCGTGATCGGATTGTTGATGATGGTTCCGTATCGCTCGTTCGTTGAAGAACGATAGCCTCGCGCGGCTTTTTAGATTTACGTTTCGTCTTCGTCGTTTTCAGCGAATGTTTCTGCGTCTTCAGCATCGCCCTCGATTTCGATCATTTCAATGGGGGCGGGAGGAGGCGTGATCTTATATTCTTCTTCCCACTTTTCGGCAAATGCAACATCAACGCCTTTATAGCGAATCATCAAGAGCGTTGCGCCCATTATCGCCATCAACGCGGAGAACAGCGCCGAATAACTGAAGCCCAACTCAGCGATCTTTGGCTGATCGGGGCGAAAGAGTTCGATCCACGTGCGCCCAACTCCGGCGAAGATTAACCAGCCGGCGAACAGAGTTCCGGGCTTGAGTTGTTTCTCGTAACGGCGAGATAGCCACAGGAGAAGCCCTGCCGCGCTAAGGTTCCAGATCATCTCGTAAGCGAAGGTGGGGTGAAAGCGTGTGGATTCGGGCAGCGACATAAACTGGGCAAGGCGGTTCTTCATCGCGATCGGAATCCCCCACGGGAGCGTGGTCGGCGGTCCGTATAACTCTTGATTAACGAAATTGCCGAGCCGCCCGATGGCTTGACCAATCAGCAAGCCCGGTCCAGCCATGTCGAGATACAACCATGGATCGAGTTTATTTTTGTGAATGAACCGTAATAAAACCGCGCCGCCGAACAGGAAGCCGCCGAAGATATGCAACCCACCCTCGCGCAAATTCAAGATTTCGATAGGGTTCTCCACATAAATAAGATTGCCCCCTAGCGTGGCATTCGCAACGAACCACAAGCGCGCGCCTGTAATGCCGACCAGAATCACACCGATGAGTGCGTCCCAAAATTTCTCGCTGTCCTCGCCGCGTCGCTTAAGACCGCGCTCTACGATCAGCGAGCCGACCAGCACGCCGGTCATAACGATCAAGCCGTACCAGTACACGGGGAATTCGTAGCCAAACAGGCGAATTGTAAATATCACAGGGTTGATTAACATGGGTTTCCTCAAAAAGAGAGTTTAAGATTGCGATCGCTATGCGAGAACCATGAGATTATAACATCGCCATAGCGCGTCTGCGCGTAGAGCGAAGAAATCCGGAGGGGCTTTTCCATAGGCGTTCCCTGACATGGAAAAGCCTTTGGAAAGTTTTTGTTTACAAATTTGAGGAGAGTCGGATTAAAAATTCCAGAAATCTGCTTGCGTCTCGGGCTTGACGGCGCTATAATAGCGATATTCCCAGCGGCTGACAGTTTATTGATTCGAATTATTAATATTGGCGACAATCTCATCACGCAACTTTAACGTAAGACGACCTTGATTGAAGAAAACCCATACCCGTAGATAAATTAAGGACTTCCCACCAGCGCTTTACAGGCGTTCTTTTGGTTTGCCGGCGGTTCTACACAAATCCAACTACAGTAGAGAAAAATAATGAAAATCCTTGAACTAGAGAACGAACCCCTTTCTAAATTGCGTTCGATGGGAAAAGCGCTGAATATTCCCAACTCGAACCGCCTTAAAAAAGAAACGCTTGCCATGATGATCCGCGAGGCGGAGGCGCAGAAGGAAGGCATCGAATTACGCGGCGGCATCCTCGAGATCATGAGCGAAGGCATCGGATTTCTACGTTCCGCGAATTATCGTCTCAGCGATCAAGATGTTTATGTGTCGCAGGCGCAATTGCGGCGGCACGAACTGCGAGCGGGAGACTTGGTCATTGGGCAGGTGCGCCCTCCGCGCGAAAGCGAACGCCATTTCGGCTTGCTTAAAGTCGAGTCGATCAACGGACTCACGCCCGAACAAGCCTCGCGCCGACCGGTCTTCGAGAACCTAACGCCGATCTTCCCGGATACGCGTTTTGATCTCGAAACCGATCACGACACGCTGGCGCCGCGACTCATCAATCTGGTCGCGCCTATCGGCAGAGGTCAGCGCGGGCTGATTGTCTCGCCGCCTAAAGCGGGGAAAACAACGATCCTGAAACAAATTGCGAACTCAATCTCAACTAAATATCCCGACGTGCATTTATTGGTCGCGCTGATCGGCGAACGCCCGGAAGAAGTGACCGACATGGACCGCTCGGTAGACGCCGAAGTAGTCGCTTCGACCTTCGACGAGCCGGTTACCTCACACGTCCGCACAGCCGAACTTGCCTTAGAGCGCGCTAAGAGGCTGGTGGAGATCGGACGCCATGTGGTAATCTTAATGGACTCGATCACGCGTCTTGCGCGCGCCTACAATCTCGTCGTCAATCCGTCGGGGCGCACGCTCTCTGGCGGTATGGATCCTTCGGCGCTGTATCCGCCGAAGCGTTTCTTTGGCGCGGCGCGCAATATCGAAGAAGGCGGTTCGCTTACCATTATCGCCACCTGCCTGGTAGATACTGGCTCCCGCCTCGATGACGTTGTCTATGAAGAGTTTAAAGGCACAGGCAACATGGAATTGCACCTCTCGCGCAAACTGCAAGAGCGACGCATCTACCCTGCCGTAGACATTGAGCGCTCATCCACCCGCCGCGAAGACCTTCTGCTGGGTCCGGATATCCTGCAACGTGTTTGGCTTATGCGGCGTATGTATATCCAAATGATCACCCAACAGCCGCAAGGCGCCGGCATGGATAACGCGGTCGCTACTGAAGCCATCATCACCCGCCTTGACCGGGCGCGCAACAATCAAGAGTTTCTCGAAAACCTTGGCAGAGACGCTTAATTAAAACGCTGAAAGATGTCAAAATTACTTACGTTCGTCAAGACCAACGCCCGCCTGATTCTTAGCTGGGTCGTTACCATTGCTTTCGCTGGGGGCGCGCTTGGGGGCGCATTAGCGTGGCGGAGTTCTAGAGCTGTGCCGCAAGCCTTGACGCTTAAACCTACTGCCGCGCCGCAAGACGCACCGGCTGACGTGGCAATGCCAGCCCTGACGGGTCCGAATCCACTCGCTTTTGTTCCGCGAGAGATCCAGATTAAAACAAATATTTCTCCAGATAAGCCGCGCTACGAGCCGGTCGAATATCGCGTTAAGCGCGGCGATTCGATCTTTGCCATTGCACAGACCTATAAATTGGAACCAGAAACGATCTTGTGGGCGAATTACAACGTGTTGCAGGACGATCCGCACAGCCTCAGACCGGGGCAAGTCTTGAGTATTCCTCCTGCCGATGGAATTTTATATCAAGTTAAAGAGAACGACACGCTTCAGTCGGTCGCCGATGAATTCCATGCGAATATTGATGAGATTATAGATTTTCCCGGTAATGAGATTGATCTGGCGGAGCCTAAGGTCGTCTCAGGCTCATGGGTGATGATCCCCGGCGGAGAACGCGAATTCGTGCAATGGATCGTGCCTACTGTCGGCACGGGCAAGTCTGGCACCGGCACCTCGCCGACCAGTCAGAACGCGTGTCCTGGCGGCGCGGTAGGCAGCGGGGGGTTCATCTGGCCCGCCGACGCACATTCGCTTTCGGGCAACGATTACTGGAACGGACATCTCGGCATTGATATCGCCGCCGGCGAAGGCGCGCCTGTCTACGCGGCAGATAGCGGCGTGGTCACGATGGCGCAAGGCGGATACAATTACGGCTATGGTAACGTCATCCAAATTGATCATGGCAACGGCTACTCGACGATCTACGCGCACTTGAGCGTGATCGGCGTGGGAGTGTGTCAAAGCGTGAGCGCCGGTCAATGGATTGGATCGGCGGGCAATACCGGCAATTCGCAAGGCGCGCATCTGCACTTTGAAGTGCGTCAAGGCGGCGGTTCGATCAGTCCGTGGTACGTTTTGCCATAGCGCGTTCATGAACGAAGAAGCGCTGGCTGATGCGTTGACGCGCTTGCCGCTTGGCGAGATACGATATTTCGACTCCATCGGCTCAACCAACGATGAAGCGCTAATTTTGGCGAACGCCGGCGCTCCCGACTTATCCCTTATCGTTGCAGATGAACAGACGCGGGGGCGCGGCAGAATGAAACGCGCATGGTTTACGCCGCCTCAAGCCGCCCTCGCCTTCAGCCTGATTCTTCGGCCCACAATAGCGGAACAACCGCATCTCTCCAAGTTGGTTGGGCTTGCCGCTCTTTCCATCGTCCAAGCGCTTCAAGCGCTCGGAATTTCCGCCCAGATCAAGTGGCCCAACGATATTCTGATCCATCAGCGCAAGGCGGCTGGCATCTTGACTGAACTCATTTGGTCCGGCGAACAAGCCGCCTGCGCAGTGATTGGCGTTGGGTTGAATGTGACAAAACAAGCCGTCCCCAGCGCCGACGCGTTAACATTTCCCGCCGTTAGTTTAGAAGACGCGTTGGGGCGCATTATCCCCCGTGAGGAACTTATGCGGAATATTCTGACTGCGTTTATTGAATTGCGCCCGCAGTTAAGCGCGGACGCTCTTATTCATCAATGGAATAAAACGCTTGCCTATCGCGGCGAGCGTGTCGGCGTAGAAGTTGGCGCGGGGCAGACTCTGACCGGAAGTCTCGATGGACTTTTGCCCGACGGCAGTCTGTGTCTGCGCGGCGACAATGGCAAACGTATAACAGTTCACTTTGGAGATGTGCGTCTGCGTCCGTTTGCTGATATACTTAAGCGATAAGGCAGTCTTATGTTTGATAACCTCCGTGAATCAGCCTCCTCGTCGTCGTTTTATGAGGAAGAATCTAACGAGCTCTACCGCGAACCAGAATCGCAATCTATTTCGGCGCCGTCTGCAAAGCGTAAAGAAGCGCGTATCCTCGGTATGACGGGACAGCAACGCTTCCTGCTGTCTTTGATGCTGTTTATGACGGTCTGCGTTTTCGGCGCATTGGCGATGTTTCTCTTGGGAAAAATGTCGCTGTTCTAAACATCTCAATACCTCCCTCTCTTTAAAAATATAAAAAGTCCAGCGGTAGTCGCTGGACTGTATGTTATAGATTACGCGATACGATAACGTGCGGATCGCTCCTTGTTATATCAGCGGCGGTTGCGGCTCGGCTTTTTCCTCTTCTACTTGCGCGCCCACCCGCTTCAAATCCTCGGCGGAGATGCGCGCCACAGAGGCGACGTAATCGCCTTCCTGGGGCTTAATCAGGTGCACGCCCCTTGTAGCGCGTCCCGCTGTTTTCACTGTTTTATTTTTAATGCGGATCGTCTGACCGTTGGCGGTCATAATTGTAAGGTCGTCATCCTTTTGCACGACGCGCGCCGCGACGATAATGCCGATCTCTTTCATCGCTTTTTGATCAATCGTGGCGACGCCGAATGTTGCGCGCCCTTTGGGCGTATATTCTTTGAGAGGTGTTTGTTTTCCCACGCCGCCGCTGGTCACAATCAACAGCGACCCGTCCGGCTCTACGACGTCCATGCTGGTCACCGAATCGTCCTTTCTCAATTTGATAGCGGTCACGCCCGCCGCCTGTCGTCCCATTGAGCGGATCTTGGATTCGCTGTAACGTAGCGCCTGCCCGTTCTCGGTCACAAAGATCAGGTCGTCTTTGCCGCTGGTGACGCGCGCCCAACCCAAACGGTCGCCCTCTTCTAAATTCATGGCGATCAACCCCGATGGGCGCACTGCCGCGAACTCTTCCAGCGCCACGCGCTTGGTTTTGCCGCGCGCGGTTGTCATCACGCAGAATCCATACGCAGAGAAATTCGAGATAGCAATTGCGGCGGTGATGCGTTCGTTCGCGCTGAGTGAAAGCACGTTGACCAACGGGATGCCTTTCGCTGTTCGATCCGCGTCGGGAATCTGATAGACTTTCTCGCTGTACACTTTTCCCCGGTCTGAGAAGAACAGCATTGAATCGAGGCTGCGGGCAGGAATTAATGCGACGACTTCATCTTCCTCTTTCGTCTCAAAACCTTTCACGCCGCGCCCGCCGCGACTCTGCGAACGAAACGCCGCAGCCGCTACGCGTTTGATGTAGCCGTGCGCCGTGAGGCTAATCAGCGCCATCTCGTCTTGAACAAGGTCGGCTTCGGTCAATTCTTCGGTCGCTTCGGCGGCAATGCGCGTGCGGCGATCGTCGCCGTATTTTGTCGAAAGATCGCGCATATCCTCTTGAATTAAGTTAAGGATCTTTTTAGGATGCGCCAGCAGGTCTTCAAGGTAAGCGATCTGTTCAGCGACTTGCTTATGTTCTTCTTCGATTTTCCAGCGTTCAAGCGCGGCAAGCCGGCGCAACTGCATATCAAGGATCGCCTGCGCTTGCAATTCGCTCAGTTTGAAACGCTTGACCAGATTCTGTTTCGCGGCGTCGGCGTCTTCCGATTCGCGAATGGTCTTGATCACCGCGTCGAGGTTAGCGAGCGCGATCAAGTAACCATCCAGAATATGCTGACGCGCGCGGGCTTTTGCCAGTTCAAAATTTGTGCGCCGAACGATCACGGTCTGACGATGTTCGATGAAGATCTGCAGGGCGCGTTTGAGTGGAAGCGTGCGCGGCTCGCCGTCTACCAGAGCGAGAACTTGCGCGCCGAACGTGGTTTGCAGCGAGGTGTACTTATAGAGTTGATTTAATACTTTCTTCGGCTGGGCGCCGCGTTTTAGTTCGATCACGATGCTCATGCCGCGCTGGTCTGAACTATCGCGTAGATCGGAGATTTGATCGATCTTGTCGGTGCGCACCAGCTCGGCGATGCGTTCGATCAAAGTCGTTTTATTAACTTGATAGGGGATTTCGGTGATGACGATTTCGTATCTGCCGCCCTTGCTTTCTTCGATGTGCGCTACGCCGCGCACAACGATTCTGCCCCGACCCGTACCATACATCGCCTCAATGCCCTCGCGCCCGATGATGATGCCGCCGGTTGGGAAATCCGGTCCCTGCACATGTTTCATCAACGCTTCGACGGGGATATCGTCCATTCTGTCATAGTTGTCAATTAGGAAGTTAATCCCGCTTGTCAGTTCGCGTAGATTGTGCGGCGGGATATTGGTCGCCATACCGACTGCGATGCCCGAGGTCCCGTTGAGGAGCATGTTCGGAACTCGCGCCGGCAAAACAAGCGGTTCTTCGAGCGAATCGTCGAAGTTGGGACCGAAGTCCACCGTATCCTTATCTAGATCGGCGAGCAGTTCTTCCGCCAGTTTTTGCAGGCGGGCTTCTGTATAGCGCATCGCTGCGGGCGCATCGCCGTCCACCGACCCGAAGTTGCCTTGCCCGTCCACCAACAGGTAACGCATGGAGAAATCTTGCGCCATGCGCGCCATCGTCTCGTAGACCGCTGAATCGCCATGCGGATGGAATTTCCCCAACACTTCGCCCACGATGCGGGCAGATTTCTTATACGAAGAATTGGAACGAATGCCCAGTTCTTGCATGGCGTATAAAATGCGCCGATGAACGGGTTTTAGCCCGTCGCGGGCGTCGGGAAGCGCGCGTGCCACGATCACGCTCATGGCGTAATCGAGATACGCCGAGCGCATCTGTTCGTCAATATCTACATGTTCGATATTTCCAGCCTGAAAGGATTCTTCCGCCATAAGTCTCTCGTTGGATAGGGATTTTGACATAAAAAAGACACGGACAGGATTCTGTAACGCCGCGTCTTAACTAATGAAAGGTCTGACCGACTCTCCCCTTATTATACCATTGACCACTTTTACATTTTGCCGATTTTTCGCGTATTTCCGTTAAAACAAGGACGGCGACGCGTCGGAAAGTAGGAATTAAAAATCCGCCTTTCAGCGGAATTTCAACTTCTTTCTGTGCCGAAGGAGGGATTTGAACCCTCAAGAGATTGCTCTCACCACGCCCTGAACGTGGCGCGTCTGCCAGTTCCGCCACTTCGGCTTATTTGCGGATTGAATTTTATCTCAAAGGCGTATTTTGTCAACGCAAAACGAGTGGATAAAGTTGCGCGGCGACGCTTCATTCAAGAACCATATACATTCGAAGCGCCGATTCATTACAGTACCGTTAGGGGATACAACTTTTCAGCCCTGATGACGTTTAAGTAGGCATAGAGAAAGGAGTAGATCATGTTTGCCGCCGTTATTGTGATTTGCCTGCTCTTGTTTGCGGCATTTGCTGTTGCCGACCCGCTCGTCGCGAATAGCAACTCGGACGAGCTGAGCAACATGGGCGTCGAGAAAAAGATATGAACGTAGACGCCCCTCCTAGCCCGGTGCAGAGTTTAAAAAAGCATCGGGCTTATTTTATTTAACCAAGGGGGTATAATCGAAGAAATGCAAAAGAATCGTTATGGATATCCAACCTCTCTACACAAAGATTGATAAGACAATTCAAGTCAACGCGGGTGTGATCGTGCTGGAAAACCCGAGCGGATTCCCCCGCAATGAATCCAATTTATATTTGCTGGGGCACGATGGAACGATCCTCTGGAAAGCGGAAAAACCCGATGCTGGCACATTCTTTTCTCGCGTCAGATTGAACGATGATAGCGAGACGTTCTCTGCTTACACGATCCACGGTCATGCCTGCGAACTTGCGCTGAAGACTGGAAAGTTGATCAGTTTTACGAGCATTCAATGAGCATGTTTCCCTCATTGCGAGGGCGCGCTTGTCCGCCCGAAGCAACTCCCAAGACGGCGTGGAGTGGCTAATGGTGTTGGGGATTGCTTCGTCGGGTCCTCGACCCTCCTCGCAATGACGGGATAAAATCATAAATCTCAAGGAGCCACAATTGAAAATCATCGCATGTATCAAACAAGTCCCAGACTCGGAGGCGAAGATCAAAGCCGAGAATGGGCAGATCAACACAGGGGACGCGCCGCTGGTCATCAACCCATTTGACGAGTACGCGGTCGAAGGCGCGCTTCAGCAGAGGGAAGCGGTGAGCGGCTCAACGGTCACCGCGTTGTGCATCGGACCCGAGTCCGCGAAAGAGGCGCTGAAGCACGCGCTCGCCATGGGCGCGGACGATGCGATCCTCGTTTCTGACCCTGCGCTCAACGATCTCGACACGGTTGGGGCGGCGCGAGTCCTTGCCGCGGCGATCCAAAAGGTCGGCGGCGTGGACATGGTCGTGTTCGGACGGCAAACGCTTGATAACGGCTCAGGACTCACATCTGCGCAGACGGCGCGCGCTTTGGGGTGGTCACTGCTGGGGTTGGCAGGACAGATCAAAGTTGACACCCTGAGCGAGTCGAAGGGCGAGGAAAGAAGCGTGAGCGTTGAACGAGTCATCGAAGAGGGCAGGCAATCCGTCAAAGCGAATCTGCCCGCGGTCATCAGCGTTGTGCAAAGCATCGGCGAGCCGCGCTATCCGTCGTTTATGGGAATTCGCAAAGCGTCGAAAGCCGAAATCCCCGTGTGGTCGTTGAGCGACTTGGGAATCGCCGCGCCCGATGCGATCATCACGCGCAGTGAGTTGATGAACCCGCCCGCGCGCGACACGTCCGTTGAAATTATTTCGGGCGAAAGCGCCGCCGAAATCGCCGATAAACTTGCCGACAAACTCATCGCGGAGAAAGTGTTATGAAAATTTTTGTGTACATTGATCACTTCAAAGGCGAGGCGCAAGCCACGTCGTGGGAAGCGTTAGGACTCGCAAAAAGTTTTGGCGCGACAACCGCTTTAGTTTTTGGCTCTAGCGTTGATGATGTGGCGAAAGCCGCGTTGGAATATGGCGCGGATGACGTGCTCGTTGCAGACGATCCCGCGCTTTTGGATTTTCGCGCTGAGACGTACGCTTCGACTCTTTCTGCCATCGCTTCTTCTCGGACCCCCGACCTGATCCTGTTCCCCACAACGACTCGCACCCGCGAGTTCGCCGCCATGTCGGCAGTGGATTTGAACACCAACGTCATCACCGACGCGACAGCCGTTGAAGTGAACGGCGATTCAATTGTCGTCACAAGACCAATTTACGAAGGCAAATTGTTCGAGAAAGTGACCGCATCCGCGAAGCCGCAACTCATCACGTTGCGCGGACGCGCGTTTCCGAAGCCAGAAAAAACTGCCGGCAAAACTGGGACGATCACAAAAGTGGAAGCGAAGACCGACGCGCTCACGACCGTCGAAGGTTACAGCGTTGCCGATGTTGGAGTCAGCCTCAACGACGCGGGCGTCATCGTTTCAGGCGGACGCGGCGTGTCGAACAATCCATCCCTGCAACCGCCTGCTGGACTCGACGATAAGCAAGCAGAAATCTGGCGCGCACATCAGGGATTCAAACTCGTCGGCGAACTCGCATCCACGCTCGGCGGCGCGGTCGGCGCCTCACGCGCGGCGGTGGACGGAGGCTACATCCCCTACTCGAATCAAGTTGGGCAGACGGGTAAAGTCGTCGCGCCTGATCTGTATATCGCCTGCGGAATCTCAGGCGCGATCCAACATCTCGCGGGAATCCGCTCTGCGAAGATGGTCGTTGCGATCAACAAAGACCCCGATGCGCCGATCTTCAAAGTGGCGCGCTATGGCGTGGTCGGCGACCTGTTCCAAATCGTCCCCGCGTTGACGGAAGCGTTCAAGAAGAAATTAGGAAAATAATGTTGACAACCTTGCGAAGGTTCTGAACCTTCGCAAGGTTGTACGTCTGAAGGGGGTACTTGCTTGCTGTACGTCAAATCGCAAATATCTTATACAATTCAATATCGAAATCACTTTCCAAGGATATTCTCATGAAGCGTAGAAGTGTGAAAGGCGTTCTTTCGTTAGCGATGATGATCTTACCCATCTCGGCGTGCAATGTTCCCAGCGGCGCGACAGAAATCCCTGCGACCGAGCCACCCGCGACCGAGTTGGTCACAGTGGTTGACACCGTAGGTCCGCCGCCCGCTACAGAACTTCCCATTCAACATCAGGTGTACCCGGTGGATTTGCCACAAGACCAGAGCGGGCGCGCGCTTGATAGTGATTCGTCAAAAACGGCAAGACAGAATAAAGTCAATGGAGGGGGGCTCTTCACCTTCGAAAAATTTGAACGACTATTCAATTCAAATTCAATGGATAGCTATTTTCCCGAGATCGACATCATTGACACTTCCGTATTTCAAGATAACGATTGGATATACGGCGCCCGGACAGACCGCCCTCTCAGTAATCGCATCGAACAGTGGCGGAAAACCAACCGCCATCGCTGTGCCGAATGGAACAATAAAAATTAACGACGCCCTTCCAATCGGCAATACGAGCGCCGCGCGTTTTTTATTGTTCTCTTCAAAATTAGGCGTAGACCGAAACCGGTAATTCAACCTGATACGCCGATGGAAGTAGGCTTTCGAATTTTCTCAACGCTGCCCGTAATTGCATCCGCGCCCGTGCGAGGCGACTCTTTACCGTTCCTACCGGCACGCGAGCCGCGCGCGCCGCTTCATCGTACGACATGCCTTCGATATCCACCAAAGTGACGATCAGGCGATACTCTGGGGTCAGTGCATGGATACATATCTGTAAGACGCGCTCTAATTCGCGCGATTCTGTTAATTCCTGTGGAGCGGAGGAAAGGTCCGACATCCATGCTGGAGATTCAATCTCTTCCCCTTCCGCATTAAATGGTTCGAGAGAGAACGTATTGTGCCTTTTCAAGCGGCGCAATTCGTCGTAGCTTGCGTTGATTGCCACCCGAACCAGCCAACTCTTGAACGAACCACCGCGAAACGAACGAATCTTTTGAAAGGCTTGAAGGAATGCGTTCTGCATGGCGTCTTCTGCGGTACATTCATCTTGAACGATCCGCAGCGAAATGCGATACAGTAAGTCTTGATATTTCAAAACGAGCAGATTGAACGCATCCGCATCGCCGCGTTGAGCCGTCTCAATCAACATCATGTCGGTATTTACGAGAGGTTCCATGCATATATCATACGCCCCTATTGTTACAAGCATGTCGCAGAGATGTTACTGTTTTGTAACATACTCCGCCGCGCTCTATTGGATTCTTCCAGAAGAGGGAACTCTAGCGTCTCGGCAGCCGCAAAGTGACCACGGTCCCGCGCGGTTCATTTTGACTGGAACGCACGCCTACGCCGCCCCCGTGCAATGCGGCTATGCGATTAACCAACGCCAGCCCTAAACCGCTGCCTTCTGTACTACGCGCATTAGACCCGCGATATAACTCCTCAAAGATCTTTGACAGATCTTCGGAAGGAATGCCTACGCCCGAGTCTGCTACCTCGATGATGATGGATCGTCCGTCTTCGAGCGCGCGTACCTCCACCGAATCGTCGGTAGACGTAAACTTAAGCGCATTTTCTACGAGGTTATACGACGCTAGAGCCAGCAAATCGCGGTCGCCGATCACGACGGGAAACGGCGAGGGGACTTTCGGAATTAATAGACTGATATTCTTTTTTTCATGCGCCGAAGAACTTTGCACCGCTTGGACCACATCGTCAAGCAGATCGGGAATGTTGACGGGATACCGTTCGATCGGACGTTCGTCGAGATCTGCTAATTTACGCAGGTCGGTTAGCAAGCGCGTTAAGCGTTGTACCGCTCGGTTGGCGTTTTGACTCGCCTGCAAACGTTCATCCTCTGTTTGCGCCTCTTGCAAGTTCACTAATGCTGCGCGCAAGCCTGTTAGCGGATTTTTGACCTCATGATCGAGCCGCCGGAGGAATTGTCGCCGCTTCCATTGCGTCTCTTGTACAAAGTCGGCATAGAGGGTTCGCGCTTCTGAAGTGCGACGTGAATTCCAGCGATAGACGAGCAGAAAGGCGGCGGCGACTACAAAACCGAGGATAAATGCGACGGCGCTGGCGTTGCGGATAGTCGTTCCAAAAACGAAGCCGACGATTCCAAAATCAATCGTTGAGATGAACGGTGAAATAACCGGCAGAAAGAATCGCGCAGAGAGGAAGAACGTCAGCCCTGCAAAGGGTGGCAAGAGCAACCACAGATATTCCTTCCACTTTTCAAACATCGGCTTCTAACCCTCTCCATGAACGGATGCGATAAAACGGTAGCCCTCGCTCGGAATCGTTTCGATAAAGCGCGGCTCGGATGGATTATCGTCTAACGCACGACGGAGTTCTGCCATACGCGTGTCCACGGTGCGCGTACCGGTGGGATATTCCCAACCCCAGACCACGTCCAACAAGCGTTCGCGCGAAATGGTTTCGTCGGGATGAGTCATCAGATATTCCAACACAGCGAGCGCTTTAGGCGTGAGTTCGATAGTCTCCCCAGATAGGCTGGCACGGCGGGCGCGACGATCTAACATGAGTTCATCGGCGGTGAGCAACCAGGCGCTCGAAAGCGAACGTTCGCCGGGGCGTGTGCGCCTTAACACAGCGCGGATGCGCGCCAATAGCTCATGCGGGTCAAACGGTTTGTTGAGATAATCATCGGCGCCTTCTTCGAGAGCGAGCGCGCGCTCGGAGGCTTCGCCGACTTGTGTGAGCAGTATCGTGGGCGTCCAGATGTTGGATTTCCGTAAGCGGCGCAGGGTTTCGCGCCCGTCCATGCGCGGCATAAGCACATCGAGAATGATCAGTTCGGGACGATGCGTTTGCGCTTTCTCGAACGCGGTCATACCGTCTGAGACGACCAGCATATGAAAGCCGGCGCGTTCGAGGAACGGCGCAAGACTGTCCGCGATAGTGGGATCGTCATCGGCGAAGAGGAGGGTAGGGCGGTCGCTAGACATCGTTGAACATCCCGCGAGCCTTTTCCACCGGCGTAAGGCGGATTTGATAAAACTTGCCAGGCGATGAAGGCGCGTCGAAGATGGGGGAAGAGAACGAACGTTTTACGGGGTGAACGCGAACGTATTAATAACCTGATTGAAGAATACCGCTTCAGCCGCTTTGTCGAAGACTGGCGGAGGCGTGGGCAGGTTGCCCGGATTCACCGATTGAAGGACAAAAGCAAAGTTGATGCAAGCGTTGTTCTTCGCTGTTGAAAAACTGAGCCAGTCATAGAATGAGCCAGCCGCGCCTTCCGAGCCTTCCTCTTTGAGGAACTGGACGTTGTTAATCGTAACTGAACTGGATGCAGTCGCTACGCCGCTCGCATATTGACAAACGGCAGCTCCTTCTGTGACCGTGATTTGGAGATATTTCTCACGCAAGTTTGTGCCGCCTGCGACGGGGAAATCGGCGCGGCCGGAATTATCAGACATAGTCGCAGTTGCGTTGGAAGGGATGCGAACTCCAAATTTGTATTTGCCGTTCTGGAATGGATTCCAGCCGCTCGTTGGGTCGGGCGTGGATGTGGAATTGGGCGTTGGGGAGCCGCTGCATGGCAATGGCGGAGTTGGCACAGGCAAAGTTTCGGAGCGCGAGTTATTCTGTTCGTTGCTTTCAGCCACAGCGTTAGCGAGATCTATAGTTACGCTGACGGGGTTGCTATAGCCGTTGAAGAAGAGCGTTTTGGTTTCGCCGACCGCCAACCCGTTGACGATTTGTTGCTCGCTAGCGCTCTGCACTGCGAAATTCCCAGCGGGCGCTTGCCCGCTATTGGTTATGTTCACGCGTACGCCTAAGACGTCGCTAGGGTTGAAGCAACTCTGGTTGGGAAAGGATATGCTCATTGCGCTGATGTTCAGGTCCGGTAGAGTGGAGTTGCCGCTGACAGCGCGATAAATATGCGGACCGACCCATAAAGCGCGGTCGCCGGTCGCGGGTCCGGCTGCCAGAACGCTGAGAGCAAATTTGACGTCTTTCCCGGCAAGCGCCGAGAGGTCAACGTCTACATTGAAGGACTGCCCTTCATAGCGTTCGAGAAAAGGACCCCAGAATGTAGACACCTGCCCAGGCGAGGATTCGTAATCCAGTCGGAATGCCGCATAGCATAAAGTGGAACCGTTTTCGCAAGAGATAGTCGAGCGGAAGCGATCGCCGTTCTGTACGCGGAAGGCGGGGTAGAATCCCTGAATATATCCGCTTGAAATGTTTTGCGGGAAAGTTAAAATGGACGGGCGGGGATCCAATGAACCCGATTCCAATTTTGCGCCATTGGACAACTTCAACACGAAGCCGCGCTTATCGCCGTCTGCGCCGGGGCAGGGTAATTGACCTGCTCCGCTGAACCACGTCGCGGAACAGACTTCGGCGGCGAAATCATACGCTGTGCCCGGCGCGGGTGTCACGGTTACTCCGCCAGCGATTGGCGTAGATGTGGGCGCAGGTGTTTTTGTGGGCGCGCCGGGCGTTGCGGCAGAGCCGGAAACTTTGATATCTACCCACCAGGGTTTGTTCGCTTGCGCGCCGATGCCGAACAGCGCGCCGCTGGCGTTCTTGAACATCCAATATCCGCGGTAGGAGCCGGCGGCGGAAGGCGCGGTCATGTTGACGGAAATATCAATCGTCTGTCCGACCTCCACGTTGCGCGGGAAAGCCGCGGAAGCGGGAGCGCTCATCTGCTCGCCATTGTAGAAGACGAGTTGATACGAGGTCGTCCATGCGCATGAACCAACGTTCTTCAAGCGCCATGTCTTTGTAAAGGCGGCGCCGGGCGCGTATGTGGATCCGTCTGGCACGGTCACATCGGCGATAAATTGGACCTTATCGCATGACGATGGTGGAATGGTAGGGGTGATGGGTGCGGGAGTATTGGTAGGAACGGCGGTTGACGGAGTCTCCGTCGCTGTTGGAGGTGGAACGCTTCCCTGCCGGGTGATGACCGGATTGCCCCACATAGCGCGATCGCCCGCCGGCGAGCCATACGCCGACATGAAAAGAATAAATTTAACGTTCTTACCAGCGAGGAAATCCAAATTGACCGGCCGAACGTTTGCTGGTTTTCTCAGCCCTTCCCAGCGTTCATTAAATTGGAAGATAGTGATCGGAGAATCTGAATCTTTGATCTTGTAAGCGAGCCTAAATTGCACATAGCAACTTTTTGCCGAGACTTCGCATCCCAACTCGGTTTGAAACACGTCGCCTTTTTGCACGGCAAACGCGGGATACTCGGCTTGAATATAACCGTTAGCGATATTTTGAGGCGCGACGAGGATGGAGGATTGCGGCGTGGTGTTATCTTCATAGACAAACTTCGAGCCGCTCAGTGCGAAGCCTTTTGCGTCGCCGTCGACGCCGGGGAATTTCAACGCGCCGGCGAGATTGGACCATTTAGCGTCGCCGGCTTTTGCGACGAAATCATACGCCACATTAGTCGTCGGCGTTCCGACGACGTTAATCTCCACCCACCAATTCTTATCGGCGTTTGCGCCAATGCCGAAGGGAGTCCCTTTATCGTTCTTGAATTTCCAGTAGCCGATGTAATGACCGGGCGCGTTCGGTGCGGTCAAGTCAACGCTCACGTCTACTGCTTGACCGGGCGCGATGCCGTTCGTCACTGAAACCGCCGCCACGCTGCCCATTTGCGCGCCGGAATCGAAGACCATGGTCACGTTATTCCACGCGCAAGAGCCGATATTTTTTAATCGCCATGTTTTCTTAAAAGCGGCGTTCGGCTGGAAATTCGTCTTATCGGGGACGGTCACATCCGCTACAAATTGCGCCTGATAGCATGTTGCGGCTAATGCGCTTGATGGACGCGCCGCGGCAGGCGCCAACGACAACACAAGCGCTGCTAGCGTCATGATCGAAACGGCGGAAAATCGGGGTTTCATAGGCTTCTCCTCTTCATCTTCATCCAAGTGCGACGATACAATCGTCAGATAGTTCTTCAACGGCTGCGCGTCTCTAGTATAACTTTTCTTTAACAAATGTTCAATATAGATTGAATGACCCTTTTCTCTTTATAATACAGCCATGTCAAGAATAATTCTGCACCTCGACCTTGACGCGTTCTTCTGCTCTGTAGAAGAAACGCGCGATCCGAGCCTGCGCGGCAAAGCCTTTGCGGTCGGCGGCAAGCCCGAAGAAAGAGGCGTGGTCGCATCCTGTTCCTATGCGGCAAGACGCAACGGCGTACGCAGCGCTATGCCGATGAGTCAGGCGTTGCGGCTCAACCCGGGCTTGATCGTCGTTCCGGGACGACATGGCGCGTATCGCGAAGTCTCACGTCAGGCGATGGAACGATTACACGACTTGACTGCGTTGGTCGAGCAAATCTCAATTGACGAGGCCTTCCTCGACATTTCAGATATTCAAGACGATTCACAACGCATCGCCCACGGACTACAGGCTCGCATCCGCGACGAGTTGCATCTTCCCTGCTCGATCGGGATCGCGTCGAACAAACTTGTGGCGAAGATCGCCACCGAGGTGGGTAAAGCGCTCGCGCTGAAGCGTATCAAAGCCGACGGGCGGACTGAGCCGCCCAACGCGGTGACAGTCGTCCCGCCGGGCGAAGAGGCGGCGTTTTTGAATCCACTGCCTGCGGACATGTTGTGGGGAGTCGGTCCGAAAACATCCAAGCGACTCGCGGAATTAGGCATCCACACGATCGGCGATATTGCGAAGTGGCGCGAAGAAGATTTGATCCGTTTGTTCGGCGAGAATGGGCGTGAGCTTGCGCGTCATGCCAAAGGGATTGACGCGCGCCCCGTTGTCACTGAGCGCGAGACGAAATCCATCAGTCAGGAGCTCACGTTTTCACGCGATGTGCGCGATGATAAAACACTGGAGAAAACTGTGCGTGAGCAGTCAGCGGAGGTGGCGCGACAGTTGCGAGAAAGCGAATTGACGGGTTCGACGATCAAGTTGAAGATCCGCTGGCCCGATTTCACCACAGCGACGCGGCAGAAAACGTTGAGCCGCCGCACCGATCAAGAGGATGAAATTGCAAGAACTGCGCTGAGTCTATTGAAGGCGGTCCGTAAATCGAATCAATTTGTGCGTCTCATCGGCGTCGGCGTGAGCGGGCTCGGCGCGCCAATTCGTCAACTCGGCTTGTGGGATGGAGATAATGAAAGGTCGCGTAAATTACAAGAAGCGGTGGATGCGTTGCGAGAGAAATTCGGTCAGGATGCGATTGGAAAGATGTAGGGGCTCTCCAAAAAGGACAGCCCCTTTTGCTTTACGGGTCGTCGCGCAACGTCAGCAGGATAGCGGCGACCATGGCGATCGTGCCGATGACGAGCATGTAGGCGCCGCCCAATTGCTGATCTACCAGCGGCGAGCGGACGCCGACTTCGAGCGGGGCGTAGTGCATGTAAATCAAATGCTTGGCAAACGTGATGTATGCCGCCAATAATCCAGTGGTGAACATGCCGATCGTCAAGTACAGTACGCGCCCTTCGTTGCTTTTCAAATAGCCGCCGACGGCGCGATTGTTCATCAGCGGTCGCCAAAAGACGATGAAGGCGAAGAGAAAGACGACGTGTTCGAGTGTGTGCAGAAATTCGTTTTCTAAAGCAATGTCGTAAAGTTGCGGAATGTGCCAGACCCAAATGCCGACGGCGGAAGTGATTAAGGCGGCGGCGGGACGCGTCAGTTTGTTGAGCGCGAGCATAAAGCGGGACGGCTCTGAGCCGCGATACATCAGGGGCCAGGCGTAAGCCAGCAACGGCGCGCTGACCATCGTCAACAGCATGTGCTGCAGCATATGCGCCGAAAATGAAACGTCAACGATTTCGCCGAAAGGCGGCAAAACCGCGATAGCGAAGACGAACATTCCTGCCAGCCAAGCCGACCATTCTCGCAGCCACGAACGATTATCTGAATTTTGAGTCGCCATGCCTCTTATTTCGTCGCGCCGGTGTTGCGCCACGCGCCGCGAAGCCCGCGAATCATATCCGCGATAATCCAGAGCAGGCTGAAGATGGTTAGAAGCACGAACGGCACGGCGATTGCCGCGTACAAATTCCATTCGGGCAGATGAACGGCATAGCGGCGCGGAATGCTATCGGCGCCGGAGAAAAAGAAGACAAGCAAGAAGCCGGCGCCGGCGATGCCGTACAGCCAAGCCGCAATCTTGGTGCTGGCTTTTTCGCGCACGCCGCTTAAATCGCTGATGAGGTAGAAGAGATAACCCCAAACGAAGGTCGTCACGCCGAGCAGATAATAGGCGTGGAAGTGCGCCGGCACCCAGAGTGTGTTGTGCAACAGTTGATTGGCAGGGATGGCGGAGTCAATCGTCCCGCCGATGCCGCCGAAGACCCAGCCCCAAAAGCCGAGCGCGATCATCACCGATGGCACCGCCCAGCGCATTCCGCTGCGATAAATATAAGATAGGTTGCCGAGAATGGTGAGGAGCAAAACCGAGGGCGCGATAGACCATGAAGCGACTTGTCCGATGATCGCCAAACCCAGCGGTTGCGCGAAATCTTGATACAAGTGATGCGGCGGCGGAGTGAGGACGAGGATGATCGTAAAATTCCACGCCAGCGCGACGAACTTGGTCGTATGTCCGCCGCGTTTTGTGTACACCGGCAGAAGCCCGTAAACCAGCGCGACCGCGATATAAATGGTGACGTTGGCGATTGAATGCCCGAAGAGCATGATGAAGTTCTTCGAGTAAAGCGGGTTGACGTGATCCACCAATCCCGCCGCTTCGGCGAAGAGCGGTGCAAGCACGAGCACGCCGCCGATGACGGTTACGATGCCGATAATCGCCGTGGCGATTGCCGCTAATTCGGCAACTTCCGGTTCGTAGGGTTGCGGGTTGGATTTGCGCGAGAAGATCACTTCCCATGCTAAAGCGCGACGCACGCCTCCCGCCTTGCGACGCACCGCGTCGAAGATGTGAACGCAATAAATCAAGAAGCCGACTCCGACAGCGAGAAAGGTGACGTACATCATCACGCCCGCCGATTTGCTCCAGGTCATGCCGTGATAGGGCAACGGATCGAGCGCCGTCCAGCCGCCGGAAAATCCGCCGATTAACACTGCGTACAACAGAAACGGAACGCTCAGCGAATAGACGACGTAAGCCGACCAAAGCCAGCGCGCGCTTAATTTGACAGTTCGATTTAAGATAGCGATGATGCCGCCCAACGCCGCCATCAATAAAGACGCCACCATGCCCGCCCCGTGCAGCGTCATGATTCGATAGAACCAATTGGGCGAAATGACCCACCAGCCGGCATGATCCAGCCGCATGATTAATCCTAAGATGCCCATGATCAAGAAGATCACAAAGCCGGTCAGCATATAAACCAGCGCGATCCGCAAGATGGGACGATTTTCCGATCCGTAGGCTGGACCGTCAATGGAATGATCGCTCATTTCTTATTCTCCTCTGTTTGATAGAACCCGCTAATCCACTGTGAACGTGGCAAGCATAACATGATGGCTGACCCCGCAATATTCGAGACAGCGAATTGTGTATTCGCCCGGTTCGTCGAATTTGAAGATCAACTTATTAACATATCCGGGCATGGCTTGCGTTTGCGCGACGAGGCGACCCTCCGAATTGTAGATCGCAAAGCCGTGATTTACATCTCTGCTGGTGACATTAAATTCTATGACCTTATGAACTGGAAGCGTATCCGTGTCGAGAATCCAACCCCATTGAAACGAGTTGACGTTAACCGTCACTTCGGGCTTGCCGATGGTACGCTCGCGGAAGATGGGGTAGGGCGACCAATAAAGAACCGCCGTTAGTAGAATGACTAGCGTGGCGATCATTGGAAAAGCCAGCCGTCGCCGCAGGGTGTTGGCGTTCGCCGTCACTTCTTCCTCTGGTTGAATGTTAGGAATGCTAAGAATGACTTTGAACCAAATGGCTGTCCAGATGGCGCTGAGGACAAGAAAGAGAATCAGAATATCTTTCTGGGTCATGCGGTATGCTCCTTAATTAGACTGAAATAGTGAGATTACGTTTGTCACTATACTCCCGACAGGCGTTCGTGTCAATTACGGAATTTCTATAAGGGTAGAAATCTGATCAATGGCTAACTCAGATTTCTCCTCGCTTCACTCGTCGAAATGACAATCCAACAGTTAAAAATAATTTATAGATATTGCTATTCGGTTTTATACTACTTTCTCAACCTAGCTCTTTCATCGTGCCAACGAAATAAACACATCCTCCAGCGTCGGCTCGCCGACAACAACATCACGAACATTCAAATTCTTCCCCTTTAACCCCTTCACCAAATCATCTTTCTTCATTCCCCTTTCCACGATCGTCCTCAAATGATCCCCCGCCAGCGAGACGCTTAGCACGCCATCCACATCAGGCAACACTTCCAAACCTTTTTCCAACGGATCAGCATAGACTTCCCACACGTCGCCCGCGATGATGTTCTTTTTCAGATTCGAGGGCGTATCCATGGCGAGCAATTTTCCATCGCGCATAATGCCGACGCGCTCGCAGTATTCGGCTTCGTCCATATAATGCGTGGTGACCAAAATCGTCACGCCGTTTTCAGCGAGTTGATAGATCAGATCCCAAAAAGCGCGGCGGGCGGTGGGGTCAACGCCTGAAGTCGGTTCATCGAGGAACAATAATTTCGGTTCATGCACGAGCGCGATGCCCAACGCGAGTCGCTGACGCCAGCCCGCCGAGAGAGTCCGCGTCAGTGTGGAGTCATGCCCGCGCAAGCCGACCAGTTCCAACGTCCGCGCGATGCGGGTTTTGTCGGTGATCCCATAGACGCCGCCGTAAAACGTCAAATTTTCCAGCACGGTCAGGTCATCATAGATTGCAAATTTTTGCGACATGTATCCCGCGCGCGCTCGCACTTGTTCGCTTTGTTTGAACGCGTCGAATCCCAACACGGTCGCGTTGCCGTCGCTGGGTTCGAGCAGTCCGAGCAACATGCGGATCGTCGTCGTCTTGCCCGATCCGTTCGGACCGAGATAGCCGACGACTTCGCCCGCGCCCACTTCAAAGTTGATGTGATCCACTGCGACGAATTCGCCGAAGCGCCGCGTGAGATTTTTAACTTGGATGACCGCATCACTCATGGTTCGACTCCGACAGCGCGATGAAGACATCTTCGAGAACGGGACTCACCGCGCGGAGTTCATCCACGCGTCCGCCCTCGCTTCGTATCGCGGACTTCAACCTGCTCAGCACATCGTCAGCCTTTCTCTCCCCCACGCGGATGTGCAGACGATCTCCGAACGCCTGCACGTCTTCGACATCTTGATCTTTGTTCGCAACATGGCGAAGGACGTTCAACGGCGAGCCGCGCAATTCAAGCACGCGATTATTCAGTCGCGCGCGCAGATTCGACGGCGTATCTTCGGCAATGATTTTTCCGCTCTTCATAAGTCCGACTCGGTGACATCTTGATGCCTCATCCATATAAGGCGTGCTGATTAATACGGCAACACCTTCTTCAATTTCAGAAATCTTTGAACCGCGAAGCGCGCTACGCTCGCTAAGATTCTGTTGTTCTACTTCGACCTCGGTCAATGCAGGCTTCGCGCTCTTTGCGTTCTTAGCGGTTAATTTTTTGGATTGCGAAACGAGTTTGATAACAAGCTGCCAAAAGTCTTGACGTGTGACAGGATCAACTCCTGTTGTTGGTTCATCGAGTAGTAAAACTCTTGGTTTTGTAACAAGTGCGGACGCCAATCCCAATTTTTGCTTCATCCCGCCAGAAAGTTGACCTGTGCGGCGGTCTTTGAACTTTTCGAGACCGACGAATTCGAGAATCTCCAGCGAACGCGGAAGCCACTCGTTGGATTTCAATCCGCGCGCTTCGGCGAAGAAGCGGATGTTTTCAAGAACGGTCAAATCTTCGTAGAGAGAGAAACGCTGTGAGAGATATCCGAACTGCGCGCGGGCTTGTTCGGTCTGCTTATTAATGTCATATCCACAAATGACCGCTTCACCCGCGTCCGCTTTGAGTGCGCCGACGAGGAGACGCATCGTCGTCGTCTTCCCCGCGCCGTCCGCGCCGACGAGTCCGTAGATTTCGCCTGCTTTGATTTGCAGGGAAACATCGTCCACGGCGCGGGTATCGCCGAAGTGTTTTTTGAGGTTGGAGGCGGAGACAAGGAGGTTATTCATTGTTGGGTTGAAATTCATTGGGTCAAAAGTCAAAGGTCAAAGGTCGGGTGATCGTTAAACTTCGTAGTCTGCTTCGTCATCGGAAATGCGACGTTTACGCGGGTTGGATTCGAGATAGGTAATGAATTTTGAAATTTGACGCGCGCATGTCTGAGCCAAGGCATAAGCGTCTTTAAATTGTTCTTCAGCAATGTAATTTTGATCGAGAGCCACGTAGAGTTGCGCTCGCGCCTCGCCAGCCGACGCTTTCGCCATTCCAAGATAATTGATGAATTGAATGTCAGTGCGACTCTCAAACCCTTCGGCAATGTTACTCATCACAGAAACGCTTGCGCGACGAATCTGGTCACGTAAACCAAAATCTCGATTGAAGCCCGTTTGATTGCTCAACGCATAAATCATATTGGTCAATTGCCGTGCAGTCTTCCAAGCCTCAATCTCTTCAAAACGAGTGATACCAGCCATTGTTATTTTCTCCTTTTCGAATAATTTTGACGTTCATCAATCGACCTTTGACCTTTGACTTGCGACTTTCACTTAAACGCCACATCCGCAGGCATACCGATCTTCAATTTGCCATCGGAATCTGTCACCTTCAATTTGACGGCGTAGACCGTCGAACTGCGCCCTTCCACGGTTTGGACGTTGCGCGGGGTGAACTCGGCTTGGTCGGCGATGTGGACGATTTCGGCGGTGAAGACGGGGCTTTCACCCGAAGCGACATCAATCGTGACAGTGGCTTCTTGCCAAAGTTTGATCTCGTTCAAACGCGTCTCTGGAACATAGACGGTGATGGTGAGGTTATTCAAATCAGCCATCGCAAGCGCCACCGCCCCAAGCTGGACAAACTCGCCAGGTTCAACGTTGCGCGTGAGGATGACGCCATCCATCGGCGCGTACACGGTGAGTTTGGCGATCTGCGTATCAATGAGGTCGAGATTGGCTTGGGCGGTGTCCACCGCGGCTTGCGCCTGTTCCATGGCGGCTTTGGCTTGTTCAAGAACCTTGCTCGCGGCAGTGACTTGCGGCGAGTCCGCGCCGGTTTGCAGGGAGCGCAAATTGTCCACTGCGGTGTTGTAAATTTCCTGCGCAACAGCGACTTTCGCGCGCGCCTCGAGGATGTCTGCGGCGGCGTCGGTTGAGAGGGCGTCTTCATAATCGGTTTGAGCGTCATCGAGCGCGAGTTTGGCATCGTCAAGGACAATCTGCGCCGCATCGCGTAAGTCTTGTCCATTCGACGCGCCTGAGGTTTTGTCGTACGCCGCCTTCGCATTTTGAAAAGCAGTGCGTGTTTGAGAGAGAGTCGCTTCCAAATCAAGAAAATGCGAACTGCTGGCGCTTTTCTGAATATCATTCAGGTTTTCTTGCGCGTCTTTCAATGCGGCGAGACTCGAATCCACATCGGCTTGCGCGGCGGCGAGACGTTCCGCTTTTGAGAAGTACCAAGCGGGCTGGTTGAACTCCGTCGGATTCGTTGCGCGCCAATCGTTTGTCCGCGTGAGTTGTTCTTGCGCGAGCGCGTTATTGAGAGTCACATCGTATTGTTGTTGCGCGGTTGCATACGCGGCGGAGGCAGTGTTGAGGGCGGCGTTGGCAGAGTCAAACTGGGCGGACGCGACGGCTCGTTGGGCGGCGAGCAGTCCCCCGTCGAGAGAAAGAAGCGGGTCTCCCGTCTTGACAGGCTGACCTTCATCCACAAGAACTTCCTTCACTTTGCCAGCCATCTCCGGCGAGACGTTCACGATCACCGATTCGATCGTGCCTGAGGCTTTGAGTTGACTGTTTTCAGCAGGCGCGAGTGAACGGAACGCGTAATATCCAATGGTGGAAAGAACGATCAGTGCGACGATGATGCGAATGGCGAGAGGCGGTTTGTGCATGGTGAACTCCTTGTGATACAACGAAAGATGAAAGAGAAAAGAATCTAATCGAGTCGTTTTCTAAATCGCAGCGCGGCGAGGGTCATGATGCCGATTGCGAAGAGGGTCATGGCGATCACATCGAACTGGATCTTGTCGAGTCCCACGCCTTTGAGCAACAACGAACGGATGATGACGAGGTAATAACGCAGGGGCATCAAGTACGAAAGCCATTGCAACACTTTGGGCATGGCTTCGAGCGGAAAGAAAAAACCAGAGAGGAAAATGCTCGGCAGGAGAGTCATCCAAACCGTGAGCATGGCTTCTTGTTGCGTGTTGGCGATCGTGGACGCCAGCAGACCGATTCCCAAGCCCGTCACGAGGAACACGCCTGAAAGCAAAATGATGAGTCCGAGATTGCCGCGGATCGGAACTCCAAACCACCAATGCCCCACCGCGAGGACTTCGATGGTGTTGAAAAATCCCAGCACGACATACGGCGTGAGTTTGCCGACGATCAATTCCCACGGGCGGATTGGGGTGACGATCAGTTGTTCGATGGTGCCGCGTTCGCGTTCGCGCACAACGGACGTGGCGGTGAGGATCGCGGCGATCGCGTAGAGGATCATGCCGATCACGCCGGGGATCATGAAGTGCGCGCTGATCAGGTCGGGGTTGAACCAAACCGTCGTGCGGACTTCGACGGGCGGTTGCACGCGCAGGTTCATGCCGCTGAGTTCGAATTTCTGCAAAAGAATTTTTGAAGCGTGAGCCTGTCCGATCAATTGCGAGGCGGCAAGCGCGGTGGACGCGCTGGTCGGGTCGGAGCCATCGAGGATGAAAGCGATCTGCGCGTCTCCTTCCGCCAGTCGCTGGGCGTAATCGGGCGGGATGATAACCGCCGCGCGGGCTTTGCCCGCCAGAATCAAATCTTCGATTTCCGCTTCAGATTCGACGGCATAAGCAATGTGAAAATAATCCGCCGCGCGATACGAATTAAGCAAGGCGCGCGATTCCACGCTTTGACTTCGGTCTAACACGGCAAGCGGCACATTACGCACGTCGTTAGTGGCGGAATAGCCGAGCAGAAATAACTGCATGATGGGAATGACGACGATCATTACCAGCGTGCGCGGATCGCGGATGATTTGAATGAACTCTTTGCGGACGATAGAGAGGAGACGGGTATTCATGGATGCTCCAGTAGGGAAGTTATCAGTGAACGATACGAGTTGCGCGGCGCTTGTTTACTCCGATGATTTGAGAATGCCATGTAGAAAAATATCCACATATACTTCTTCGGCATTTTTAGGCATGAATTTTTTTGCAAGCGAATTTGAAACGATCATTTCCGTCATAATATAAGAAATAATCAAACCGATGAACGAACGCATGAGCATGGCTGGATTGGTTGTGCGTAGATTTTCTCTTGACTTGACAACCCTCTCAAAAACGGGAAAAATCTTTGGCGCAATCTCTTTCAAAAGCGTTGTGCCATGTTTTCCCTTGAATTCAACCAACTCGATGAACATCAAATTCATAAACTCGGGACGCTTTTCCATTTCTGCGATAGCGATATGCGCCGCATTTTTATAGAAGTCTTCCGCCGTTTTTCCTTCCGCCGCAAGGATGGCGGGAAGAATCTGTTTGTACGGATGTTTCTCGACGATGATGTTCTCGAAAATTTCTTCCTTGCTGGAAAAATGATTGTAAATTCCGCCCAACGCCAGCCCAGCCTTGTCCGCGATTTGACGCATGGAAGTGGCGGCATAGCCCTGTTTGAGGAAAAGATTCATCGCCGCGTCTTCGACGATCTGGCGCGTGGTTTCGCCTTTTGTGATTTTCTCTTTCGGCATAAGTTCTCCAATTAAGCGGATTGCGAAATGAACGAACGTTCGTTCATTTCGCAATATAATGCATTCTGCGAGTCGCGTCAAGACTGAGAAATAGAAAAATAGAATTAGGTTAGGTTTCCCCTCTCTCCGATATGGAAAAATACATCCATGCCCCCGCGCTATGTGTCGCAATGAATTTGTTAGACGGCGCCTCCGTAACGCCGACTTAAGTCGGCGCTGCCAAGAATACTTTTACACATCCGCAAAATATCCCTCTTCCACGCCCTGCCATGTTTCGTTGTGCAATTTTATATACTTCGTCAACAACGGATGAACGTGCGCCATCTCTTCATACATCTTTTGCGCGACGCGGCGAATCGAGAAGTGTGCGTTTGCGGCGGAACGCAACTGACAAAATGCGAACGCCTCGCGCAAGTTGAATTGCGCCAACACGCGACGATTGAATCCGTTGGGGACAACATACTGTGCTACAGCGGGATTGAACGCGTGCAACTTCTCAAACATCGTTGATGCGGACTCCATCGCCGCCTCATACGCGGATGTGAAGCCTGCCTCGCTTATCAACAGCGGAGTCGCGTACCCCAGCCGCGTCGTCAGTCTCTGCGGCGTCTGCGTCATCATGCGGTGACGTTTGAACTCGGCATACGCGCCCTGATCCATGACGAGATCGAAGGTGTAGGAAGAATATTCCAGTTCGCGCAGAGGAACGTCGAATTTACCCAATCGCCCTAGCAGCGATTCAGCCAGAGCATTTCTTGATTCTTCGTTCAATGCTTCAACATAAGCCAACGCATCCGCGTAAGCCATCTCGCCGAAGCGATACAACGCCGCCGCAAAGATTTTGTTTTCGCCGTTGTTGTCGTAATCAATCAGCATGCACCAGTCGTCTGATTTGCGATTTTCGATTGACGATTTACGATTTGAAAGTTCGGTGATGGTTTCTGTGAGGTATGGAACCGTATCGGCATACTTTACCAAAGTAGGTGTTTCTGTTTTCGATACTTCCTTTACCCTTTCACCTATTTCGCGAACTTCAGCGAGTTCATGCGAGAGCATTTTTCGAATCGTATTCTCGATCACGCGCGCGTTCGCTGTCATGCCGACGTTTGCCAGTGCGGCGGCAGGAAGGAGGAAGCGACACACGTCCACGTACTTCGAGCGGATGCGGCGATCCCAAGCCTCATCCTTTTCGTTTTCGCGGCGCGGGAAGCGGTCGAAGATGAGAGTCCGCACGGGGTCGAGCGAGTCGGCATACGTCCGAAAGAGGAAGCGGATGGTATCCACAAATTCGGCGCGGAGGGGATGCGAATCCAGTTCTGGAGGAATCGTGAAATCATCCTGTCCCCATTTTTGGTAGCGCGTGGATTTTTCGGTGTACGATGCGAGGCGATTCGACTCGATGCTTTCGATGGCGATGCGCGAAACATTTTCGAAGGCGATGTGCAGAACCGCATGTTCCGCCACCGACGCGTGACCATACCCCACCACCCACTTCTCGTGGAACTGCGCAGATTTCTCGTCGCTGAGTTCAGCGGCAATGTCACGGAACGATTCGGGCGCGCGCGATGTTTTAGCAAAAGCGACCGCGATCGTTTCAGGGCTGAGCGCACGCGGCGATAACAAGTAAATTTCACGTTCGGGCATGAAGGTCTCCTGTTAATCCTTGCGAAGGTTTTTAAATCTTCGTAAGGATTTTAATCTGGCGCATTATACCTATATGGGTACGTTGTAACAATGAAAAGGGCGGTCAAATGACCGCCCGCAAGTTTTGTTACAAAGACTCAACGGTTTGTTTCATTTTCGTCGTGATTACCATCGCGGCGATCAGCGAGAGGAGATATAACGCGCCGAAGATGGTATAAGGCAAGCCCGTTGCGCCGCTTGCAAAGAACAGCGCGGCAAAAACGACGAAGAGGACAAATTCCGCGTACGCCAGCGTTTTAGCCGAGCCTTGCCGAGCAACGTCCGTGTTGTGTTTGCGCGAAAGTGAAATCAGAAGGAGGAAATACAAGCCAAACGCCAGGAATTCTCCCGTTTCCAGAATGATATTTAACCATGTAGGAACGGTGAATCCTGCCCAGAAATTGACTTCGCCGCCGAGGGGCCAAAATATTTCAACGCCATTGAACCAAATTATCAAGTCAACGAGAATGTGCATCAGAATACCGATGCCAAACCCGATCCCAAAGTTATTCCATCTTCGGTTCCTTGTTGCTGCGGCGACGGCATAAAACAACGCCAACATGGCGAGCGCAGTGAAAACGCTGTGCGTGAACGTACGATGCAAACCATGTGTATCGCCGCCGGTCAATGTAGCATAGGCGACGGCAAGGTTATCGAGGTCGGGCGCCATGTTGCCCAACACCGCGCCAAGCAACAGCCATTCCTTTTGCGGCATCCATTTACGCGCCGCCACACCTATGATTGCATGAAGTCCGTTTTGTGACATGTAGATCTCCTTGATCTCTCAGAATTTAGGGAGCGCCGATGTTTTAGCAAGAGCGACCGCGATCGTTTTAGGGCTAAGCGCGCGCGGCGATAACAAATAAATTTCACGTTCGGACACGGCAGTCTCCTGTATGGCGCGAGACGCATCTTGCGAGATGAAAATCTTGTAGATTATAAAGGATAAAGAGCGCAGCCACATCCGCGCAGATGAATTATCCGATGGCGTTGGCGGTCGTCGTGTCTTCCAACGCAGGCAGCGCGTCCATGCCTGCGTTTCGAGCGAGAGTCAGCATGAAGGCGTGAAGCGCTTGTTCTGCAGTTTCGTCAAGCTGAGGTCGCGAGTAAGAAGCGAGCAATTCATTCACGATCGCTTTTGCGCGAGCAAAGGCATCCAACGAGCCGGCTTGTTTCCAGTTGTGCATCGAGTCGCGGTCAATCACAGCGCTGGGCAGGTGTTGCTCTTTGCGGAAGAGTTGCATTGTGATCTTCTGCTTGAGGAAATCGCCGCCTTTGAAATTGATGTTGTCGTCGTAAAAACCTGTGGCAAGCGTTTCAGTGTGAAGTTGCACGCCGGCGATCATGCGCTTTGCCATAGCAATGCCTTCCGCGTCAATGATGAGCTTCTCGGCGGAGTGACAGGAAAGAAAATCCAACATGCCCGAGCCAGAGATCATGTTGATGCCGCTCAACGCGCCGATCATTGCGGTGATGCCGCTTTCGAGTCCGGCTTGCGCGTCTACGAGTTTTGAGTCGGTTGCGCCGAGATAGGTGTGCGTAGGTATGTTCAACGTTTTTGCGACTTGCGCATAGGAGCAATCGAGCATGGCTGTTTCGACCGCGCCCATGGGAGTCGCGCCTTTTTTCATATCGAAGATCGCCGCCGCGCCGCCCCAAACGATCGGCGAACCCGCCTGAGCAAGCTGATGGATTGCGATGCCGGCGAGACATTCGGCTGTGTGTTGCGTGACCGCGCCGAGCAATGTGACGGGCGCGGCAGCGCCTGCCAGCGGAACGGAAACGATCTCGGCTGGAATGCCCGCGCGCGCCAGCGCGATGAGGTTGCCGGAGGCGAAGTCGCTCCAGATGAGCGGCGGGGCAGGGCATACGTCAAAGATGGCGCGCGGTTTCTCTCGTGCGGCGTCGCGTCCGCCGGCGAGGATGGCGAGCATCTCGATCATCTCATTGACGGTTTTGTTGGTGAACGCGCCGGTGACGATGGGCTTCTTGGAATATAGCAGTGCGAGGTAAAGATGGTACGAGTCTTGGATTTGTTGCGGCACGTCGTGGCAGATCACCGCTGTAGATTGCGCGTCATATTGCGGAAGCTGTTCTGCGACTTTAATCAACTTAAGCAGGTGAGACGTTTCCGTAGTTTCGTGTTCAAGCGTTTCGGGGTTGAGCATGGCGATGCCCGACGAGCCGGGATCGAAGTGCACCGCGTCGCCGCCGTATTTGACCGCCGGATTGCCGTCGGAGTCGTAGAGATAAAACTCGTTCGGAACGGACGCTGTTGTCTCATGGACGATTTGCGCAGGAATATGAACGACGTTCGTTTCCGCGTCCACTTGCGCGCCAGCGGAAGCAAGCAGCTCGCGCGCTTTGCGATTGTTAACTTTGACGCCCGGCTTCAACAGGAGTTGATGCGCTTCATCGAGAATGCGCTCAATGAGGTCGTTGGTGAGAAGGGTGAGTTTAGGCTGCATGAAAATCTCCGAAAATTGAATCGCTGCGATTATTTCTTCTTTTGTCTTCGGTATTCTCCGCGTTCTTTGCGGCTAGAAAGACCTACTCTTTTCCGACTAATTTCTTCGCTAATTGCACTGCGCCCATCGCGTCTTCGGCGGTTCCATCGGCGTTGATCTTCTCCGCCCAACTTTTGGTGATCGGCGCGCCGCCGACCATCACCTTGATGCGCGAGCGCAGACCTTCTTTATCCAACTCTTCGATCACTTCGCGCTGACGGATCATCGTTGTCGTCAACAACGCGCTCATGCCGATAATTTGCGCGTCAATTTCGATGGCTTTGCCGATGATCTTTTCGGCGGGTTGGTCTACGCCTAAATCGGTCACTTCAAATCCCGAAGCGCTCAACATCGTTCCGACCAGCGTTTTACCGATCTCGTGAATATCGCCTTCGACGGTAGCAAGCACGACGCGCCCCAGCGTCTCACGCGCTTCGCCGAGTTTGAGCAGTTCAGGCTCCAACACGCCGACGGCGGCTTTCATCGCTTCGCCTGCCATAACTAGCTCAGGTAAGAAGGCTTCGCCCTTACCGAATTGGTCGCCGATATAATTCACGCCGACGACGAATCCCTTGGCGATCGCGTCAAGCGGATGAATGTTCAATTCGATCGCTTTTGTCGCGAGTTCGACAGCGATTTCCTTTTCGCCTTCGATGATACTTTGCGCCATCTGCTCATACAATTCTTCCGACATGAATAAACTCCTGACATGATCTCAAGAAAAATTCTATAGTTATTATTTTTCTAACAAGGTTAAAATCTGCTGTTCCTTCTCGCGCAACAACTCCGCTGGCGCAGGATGTTCGAGGTAAGTTTCTAACCATTTTCCCGATGCCATCACATGCTCGACAGAATAGAGCGCGGCTTTCGCGTCGTCGCGCGCTTTCAGCGCATTAACGATGCGTAAGTGTTCATCGTGCATAGCGCTCATGCTGGCGGCGAGAATTTCGGGTTTGCGGAATAGCGCTTCGTACAGAATCCAATCGGGGAAAGCGTTGGCAACGATGCCATACAACTTGATCAGTAATGCGTTCTGTGTGATGCCTGCAACGGCGGAATGAAAATCGCGGCTTAGCTTCCGCGCCGTAGACATTTCCTTTAGCGAGTCATGCTCTCTCATCTCGGCGACCATGCGTTCCAAGCTGGCAGCCTGCTCGGGCGTGATGTTCTTCACCGCCTCTTGCGCAATGGCAACCTCAAGCATAAGTCGCAAGCCGTACGCTTCAATAACGTCTTTCGTTACGATCTCGCGCACGCGCACTCCGCGATACGGAACGCGTTCCGCCATTCCCGCCGACACAAGCAGGTCGAGTCCTTCGCGGACAGGGGTCATGCTCACGCCGAGTTGAGTCGCGATTTCATCCTGTCGCAGCCATGCGCCCGGTTTATATTCGCCCGAGATGATCTTTTCGTGTAAAACCTCGAAAAGATCTTCCTTGAGAGGACGCTTCTGCGTAGATTTACCTTCTTTTTCGAGCATAGAGTATGCAGCCACCTTATCTCCTTTTGTAGAGTGGGGTAGGCAGATTATAAATTATATATAATTTTGTGTACAGGAGGGATCGTGAACTATCAGTTAATTGTAAAGTCGCTTTTGTTCGATGTATTCGCGCACAGACGTTGGAAGATAGTAGCGTACTGATCGTCCTTCAGCGATACGGTTGCGAAGTTCGCGCGAGGCGATTTCTAAAAGCGGCGTATCTACATAGCGGATTTTTGCGCGAATGCCGGGCAAGTCGCGCTCTAATTCGTCTAAGACGGCATTCTCATGCGGGCGCTTCATTACGCCGATCTCGTGGCAGGCTGCGACGATCTCTCGCGGCTCGCGCCAGGTGGGCAGGTCGCGCAATGAATCGCCGCCGATGATCAAGATTATTTCAGCGCCTGGGTTTTGCTCCGCTATAAGGCGAATCGTGTTTAGCGTGTAATGCGGACCTGGGCGATCCAACTCGACGCGTGAGAGTTCGAACAGCGGATTATCTCCAATAGCGAGATTGACCATAGCGAGGCGGTGTTCGGTTGGCGTGATCGTTTGGTCCAATTTGTGCGGCGGCTCAGGCGTGAGAATCCACAACAGGCGATCCAATTCCAATTGCGATTGCGCTTCTGAAGCGAGGATTAAATGTCCGAGGTGAGGCGGGTCAAACGTCCCGCCGAAGAGACCGATGCGTTGTGGCATACGCGAAGTATAATTCAAATATGGCTAACAAATCTCGCTACGAAGAACTCAAAGAGAATATCCACTTTCACAACCATCGCTATCACGTGATGGATTCGCCCGTTATCAGCGACGCGGAATTCGACCAACTGCTGAACGAACTTAAGCGGATCGAAGCCGAGCATCCCGACTGGATCACGGCGGATTCGCCGACGCGTCGTGCGGGAGCCAAGCCTGCCGACCGCTTCGACAAGGTGCGCCACCCCGCGCCGATCCTCTCGCTCGCCAACGCGTTCGGCGCGGACGATGCGCGCGCGTGGCTGGAGCGAGTCAAACGGATTGACGATCGGGTTGAGAAAGCGAAGTTTGTCGTCGAACCAAAAATTGATGGCTTGTCTGTTGTCTTGCATTACCGCGATGGAGTCTTTGTGCAAGGCGCGACTCGCGGCGACGGCGAAGTGGGGGAGGATATTACGCAGAATTTGCGGACGATACGTTCCATTCCGTTAAAAATCCCTGTGAGGGAGTCAAAAGTCGAAAGTCGAAAGTCGGCGACCTTTGACCTTCGACTCCCGACCTATTTGGTGATTCGCGGCGAGGCGTTTATGCCTGTGAAAGAGTTTGAAGCGTTGAATCGCAAGCTGGAGGAGGCGGGCGAAAAGACGTATCAAAATCCACGCAACACGGCGGCGGGATCGTTGAGGCAACTTGATCCTGAGTTGACCGCGTCCCGTCCGCTGACGATTTTGGTGTATCAGATCGTTCACGCGGAGGGCGGAAAAGTTCCAACGTCGCAGTGGGAGATTTTGGAATATCTCAAGGCGTTGGGATTTCCTGTCACTGATATTGCTAGGCGTTTTGACGATTTTGAAAAAGCGATTGCTTATACTGAATCGTGGGAAAAGAAGCGCGACGATCTTTCGTATGAAACGGACGGCATGGTCATCAAGATTGACGATCTGACTCTCGCGGCGGAACTCGGCTTCGTGGGCAAGGATCCGCGCGGGGCGATTGCGTTCAAATTCCCCGCGCGTGAGGTGACGACGACGCTCAAAGATATTGGCGTTGCCGTTGGGCGCACAGGCGTGTTGACGCCTTATGCGATTCTTGAGCCGGTCGAGATCGGCGGCGTGATCGTCGAACGCGCCACGTTGCACAACTTCGATTACATCGCGGAGAAAGATATCCGCGTGGGCGATCGCGTGCTGGTGAAACGCGCGGGCGAGGTGATTCCGTATGTGATCGGTCCCGTTGTGGATGTCCGCAAAGGCAAGGAGAAAAAATACAAGCCGCCAACGAAATGTCCCGCGTGCGGACAGGATGTGGAACACTTCGAGGGCGAGGTGGCGTGGTATTGCGTCAATGCCGCGTGTCCCGCGCAGTTGGTGCGGAATATCGAGCATTTCGTCTCACGCGGCGCGATGGACATTGAGGGATTGGGAATCAAGATCGTCGAGCAACTCATCGAGTCGGGCTTGGTTAAGGACGTGGCGGATTTGTACTCGCTCAAACGAGATCAATTGCTCGCGCTCGAAGGATTCAAGGATAAGAAGACCGATAACTTATTAACCGCGATTGAAAATTCAAAAGGACAGTCATTGGCGAGGTTGATCGCCGCGCTGGGCATCCACGGCGTGGGCGAGGTGATGGCTGGAGATCTGGCGGGGACTTTCCCTGAGTTGGAAGCGTTGTCCAAATCCAGCGCGGAGGAGTTACAACAGATCGAAGGCTTGGGTCCGAATATCGCCGAGTCCATCGTGGATTGGTTCGCACGTTCGTCGAATCAGAAGTTGTTGAAGAAGTTGAAAGCGGTGGGGATGTGGCCCCGAGGTGGAAAGTTGAAGGTTGAAAGTCGAAAGTCAAATGTGTTCGATGGGTTGACGTTCGTGGTGACGGGCACGCTGCCCACGTTTTCGCGCGATGATGCGAAGGCGTTCATCGAGTCGCATGGCGGCAAGGTGACCGACAGCGTCAGCAAGAAGACGAGTTATTTGGTGTTGGGTGAAAATCCAGGCTCGAAGTTCGATAAGGCGAAATCGCTGGGCGTGAAGATCGTCGGCGAAGCGGAATTGAAGAAGCTAGCAGGATAGCGGAGACCTCGGAGATTTCAAAAATCTCCGAGGTCTAAACCTCTCGTGATACAATCCCGCCGTTGACACAAAGGACGCCTTGGGGGAGCAGTGAGCCTTTGTGAAATTACTTTTTTCGGAGAACAACTTATGCCAAGAAGAAGTCTCGCTCGCCTGTACAAGGACGAGTTCGCTGGCTATTCACTTGCCAAATTTCAACAAGACCTGCTGGCGGGTCTCACCGTTGCCGCGGTCGCGCTTCCGCTCGCGCTGGCGTTCGGAGTCGCGTCTGGCGCGACCGCCGCGGCGGGACTGGTCACCGCCATCCTCGCGGGCTTCATCATGGGAGCGCTCACGGGCGCGCCGTTCCAGATCAGCGGACCCACAGGCGCCATGTCTGCCGTGCTGATCGTCCTCGTTCAACGCTACGGGCTCGAGGGCATCTGGGTCGCGGGTTTGCTTTCGGGCATTCTTCTGCTCGTCATCGGCATACTGCGCCTCGGTCGCTTCATTGCCTTCATTCCCTCCGCCGTCATCAGCGGATTCACCTCGGGCATCGCGCTCATCATCTTCATCGGTCAAATTGACAACTTCCTCGGCGTCAAAACTCCCGCCACAGAAACCGCCGCGCAAAAGATCATCGGATATTTTCATGGCGGATTCGTCCCCAGTCTCCACTCTCTGGTTCTCGGATCGATCGTGATTGTGACTATGCTCTTCATGCCCAAAAAGTGGACGGCGCGATTCCCTGCATCGCTCCTCGGCATTATCCTCGCCACGCTTCTTAACTGGACTTTGAACTGGTCCGCCCCCGTCATCGGAAGTATCCCTCAAACATTGCTCCTCCAAGACCGCCTTAGCCTCGCCAATGTCCCCTGGTCGAATCTCTCCGAATTCATCGCGCCGACTCTTGCCATCACGGCGCTTGGCGCGATCGAATCGTTGTTGTGCGGCGCCGTCGGCTCGAACATGACGGGCGTGCGCCTGCAAGCGAATCAAGAGTTGATCGCGCAAGGCGTGGGCAACATACTCATCCCGTTCTTTGGCGGAGTCCCCGCGACGGCGGCGATCGCGCGTTCGAGTGTGGGAATCAAATCGGGCGGACAGACGCGCCTCGTCAGTATCATCCACGCGGTGGGATTGTTGCTCTCCATGTTCCTGCTCGCGCCTTTGATGAGCCGCATCCCTTTGGCGGCGTTGGCAGGCGTGTTGATGATGACCGCCGTCCGCATGAACGAATGGGACGCGATCAAATTCATCTTCGGCAAACGCTTCAAGACCGATATGATCGCCTTCATCGTGACGATGCTCGCCACTGTCGTCCTCGACTTGACGCAAGCCATCCTCATCGGTTCGTTCCTCGCGGGCGCGGTCTTCCTCAATAAAATTGCCAGCATTGACATCGAAGTGCAAGAAGTGGACACCGAACGCCTTAAGCGAAAAGGGATCGAAACGGAGGGTAAATGCAAGCATGTCCGTGTGGCGTTCCTCACGGGTCCGCTGTTCTTTGCTGCGACGGGTCAATTCAACGAGGCGTTTCAAAACTTGAAAGACACGCACGCGTTGATCCTTTCGATGCGCGGCGTCTCGCTAATAGACACGGCGGGTATCGAAGCGATCCATCGTCTGCATGAACGCTTGCATCAACGAGGCGGAACGCTTATGTTTGCGGGTATCCATGACAATGCCTACAACATGATGAAGCGCGGCGGACTCGTGGATGCCATCGGAGAGAAAAATTTCTTTTGGTCCAGCGACCAGGCTATCGTCGCGGCGGAGAAGCGCGGATGTAAATTCTGTTAGAAATGTCGGCGCGAATTATCAAAACTTTTCTTACTCTCTGGTACACTTGCGTTATTCTCTTTTGGAGGTTCCTTTATGGACTTGCAAACTATTGACGATGCCGTTGCGCGTCGCGTCAAAGCGATGAATGATCGCGTTTCCATGCTCAAAGAACATGACTTGTATTTTTATAACCAGCCCGTAGAAGAACTCCTCAGCGACTCAAAGGTGCGCGTGCACGGGCGCGTGATGGGAATGTACGCTTCATACGGCTACTTGGGCTTGCTTAACCACCCGCGCATCAACGCCGCCGCTAAAGCCGCCATAGATAAGTTTGGCACCGGCACGAACGGAGTCCGCACGCTGGCGGGGACTTTGACAATTCATAACGAACTTGAAGAGACTATTGCGAATTTCAAGAGCGCCGAGTCTGCCATTACATATTCATCGGGCTACGCTACCAATTTGACGGTTGTTTCTACCTTGATGGGGCGCGGCGATTATGTTTTTTCAGATAAGTTAAATCACGCTTCCATTGTGGACGGCTGTTTGATGTCTGGCGCAGAGTTTCGCCGCTTTCGCCATAACGAAACGGATCATCTTGAAGGTCTGCTGAGAAACGCCCCTAGCGATGTGTCTAAACTGGTCATCGCCGATTCGGTTTTCAGTATGGACGGCGATATTATTGATCTGCCGAAAATAGTGGAATTATGCAAAAAATATAACGCCTGGCTGATGATTGACGAAGCCCATTCGATTGGCGTGCTTGGCAAGACCGGACGCGGCATTGAAGAACACTTTGATTTTTATGGCGGCATTGATATTAAGATGGGCACCTTGAGCAAGACGATCCCGTCGGTTGGCGGATATGTCGCCGCTAATAAGGAAATTATCACCTACTTGCGTCACGCCAGTCGCGCGTACATCTTTTCCGCCGCATTGCCGCCCGCGCAAGCCGCAGCCGCGAACGAAGCATTTAAGGTTATTCTCGACGAACCTTGGCGCATTGAACGGTTGAATCAGAATACGAAACAGTTTATCGGCGGTCTCAAAAGTATGGGATTCGATACGATGCTCACTGAGACGGCAATTGTTCCAGTCTTATGCGGCACGGATGAGGCGGCGTTTGCCATGACGCGCGAGGCGCAATTGAACGACGTCTTTGTGTTGCCGGTCGTTTCGCCCGCTGTGCCAGAAGGGCTCGCCCGCCTGCGCGCTACCGTCACGGCTACGCATGACCCTAGCGAGATTGAACGCGCGATGGACGTCATCGGCGAAGCGGGAAAAAATTTGGGCATTATAAAATAACATAACCGACCTTAGCCTGTCGGTAAGCCCGCGCTCTACGCGACTCTCATGAAAATATGACGATCTTTTAACAGGCGGGGAATATGCTCGCGGAAAGTAAAGGAGATAGGAAATGAAATGGCAGTGGAAGTTAGGCCGTTTTTTAGGCATTGATGTATATATTCACGCTACGTTTCTTCTATTGATCGGTTGGGTTGGGTATAGTTACTGGCTCGAACATGGAACGCTCGCTCAAGTATTAAGCGGTGTGTTGTTTATCCTTGCCCTTTTTCTATGCGTTGTTTTGCATGAATACGGCCACGCATTGACCGCCCGCAAATATGGGATAAAAACCCGCGACATTACGCTTTATCCTATCGGCGGCGTGGCGCGTTTGGAGCGTATGCCTGATAAGCCCATTGAAGAATTATGGGTTGCGCTGATGGGACCCGCCGTCAACGTGGTCATTGCTGCGTTGTTGTTCGTGGCTCTCGCTCCCACGAAGGCTCTAACGACGCTCACCGGCGCAACTATCGCTTCTGGCTCTTTTTTTGCGCGACTGATGATCGTCAATGTGGCGTTAGTACTCTTCAACTTAATTCCCGCTTTCCCTATGGACGGCGGACGCGTCTTGCGCGCTCTGCTTGCCATGCGTATGGATTACGTTCACGCGACGCAGGTAGCGGCGAATATTGGTCAAGGAATCGCCTTTTTGTTTGGATTCATCGGTTTGTTCAGCAATCCGTTTTTGCTGTTCATTGCGTTCTTTGTATATATTGGGGCTTCTCAGGAAGCCAGCATGGCGCTGATGAAAGATTCGCTCGGCGGGATTCCAGTTACGCGCGCCATGATGACCGATTACAAGACGCTCTCGCCTCGCGATACGCTCGCGCAGGCGGTCGGATTGATTCTGGCTGGTTCGCAACATGATTTCCCCGTGGTGGACGCGAACGGCGTTGTGATGGGCATCCTTGAACGCGATGCGTTTATCGCCGCGCTCTCTCAGCATGGACAAAGCGCGTCGGTCGTTAGTGTGATGCGCAAGAACCTGCCCAGCGTTGATTCGCATGATATGGTCGAATCAGCCCTCATGCGTCTGCAAGAAGCGGGAGCGAAAACGCTGCCGGTTGTGCATGCCGGTCAATTTATCGGATTGATCACCGCGGAGAACATCACCGAGTTTTTGATGATCCGTTCGGCGTTGAAGACAACGACGTAGGTTTTAACGCTTATTCTTTCACTTGATACAATAAATTATCTTCCACCTTGTACAACAACGGTGCGACTTGTATTTTCGGATATCTTTGCCGTAATCGCTGCGCCTCGCTGATGACGAAATCTATCTCGTTGCCGATCTCGAACATGGGAACGAAATTGGTGAAGTGCTGTTCGGCTAGCTCGCGTTCCCAGCCCGCCCGCTCAATCAAACCTTGAACGAACGCCTCTTTGTTCGACATCAAGTTGACCATCCCGCACTGATCATGACCGATCAACGCAATATACTGCACGCCTCCTACCGCGATGGCGTAGGAAACCTTGAATTCGCTGTAGCGTAAATTCGCTCCGCCTGTGCGGATAATGTACGCGAAATTATCGGGGATGTGCAAATGCTTGCGGCTATCCATGCACATGCCGATCAGCAGTTGCGCTTGCGCGTAGGGCTCATGCTCTGTGCCGAGGTTGTGATATTCGAGCAACGCTCCAATGGGCGTATTTTTATATTCGAGGAAAATATTATCTTTCACAGAAACGGGGAAGAGGCGATGCATGAAAAGATACTCCTCTTACCCCGCCGCCTTAACAATGAAATTGAAGAATCTCCAGTAGAGGTTATACAAAGGTTGGGGCCACGAACTCTTGGGCAAGAAAGGCGGGAAAGACGATGAAACTTTCTCGTCGAAATAATTGTCTGCGCCGTTGGCATCCCAAATGATATCGAATCCTTTGCCGAGCATATTCTTCACGAAGGGATCGGCGTTGTAGCCGTTGTTTTCGTAAAGATTACCATGCGCGTATACATGTTCAGGATTCGGACCTACGTCAATTTCATTGGAGGCGAAACCGATCGTCAAATTGAACACAGCCAAGCCGCCCGATTTATTGCCGCGGATCGTGTTATTGTACACTTCCACCTCGTCCGCCGCTAAGACAAGGATGCCCGTGCCCGGCGGGATGAGCGATACCGCAGAACCGGGTTTGCCGAAATTCGCGCCGTTATTGTTCTCAACGACGTTATCGTACACTTTAGTGTACAAAGAAACTTTCGAGGGTAGTTGCGGTAAGAGATCGATGAAAATACCGACAGTGTTGTCGCGCGCCACGTTGTTGTATACCTCGCCGTTGACCGTGTTTTCCAATTCAACACCGACCACGTTCCCGTATGTCAGCGTATCGCGAATGACTACGTTTTCCGACTTGCCGGCGTACACTGCGGCGTCGTTCATCAGCGTCGCTTCAATGCGTTCGATCAGTACATCGGTACAACGGACAGGATACACGCCGTATACGCCGGTATTCTCAATATACATATCGTGTAAATATACGCCGGTCGCGCCTTCTACCAGCACGCCGTTCGAGGTGTAATTTTTTACAGCAAAATTATACATTTCGAAATTATTGCCTGAAGCGACTACGCCGTCTGAACGGGTTCCCTCGCCGTCAAATACGGGCCATTCTCCCTTAGCGTTGGGAATGCCGACTAGTGTGACGTTGCTCCAATCGAGCGCTACCGCTTCGCGATAAATCCCATAGGGGACTTCAATCGTATCGCCTGGACCCGAACGATCAATCGCCTGCTGGATCGTCTCGTGCGGTCCTACGCGGACCGTCGTCGGCGTATGCGCCGAAACGCCCGCTCCAGCCGCCTCGACGTTCATCTGTTTTGCAACTTCGCGCCCCAAGTTGGGAGCTTGCTCTACCACCGGTAAGCCCGATGGCACAGATTTGGGAATTTCGGGCATGGCGCTTTCGTCGGTCAATGCATACAAGAACGCGATCAGGTCGTTGTGTTCCTGTTCGCTCAACTCGATGGGGATGATATGCCGATCTACTTCCAAACCGAATTCGCTTCCGCCGCCTTTCTCATAGAACCATAACACGTCGTCTAGGGTGGCGAAGGCGCCGTTATGCATGTATGGTCCGCTCAACGCAATGTTGCGCAACGTAGGCGATTTGAACGCGCCGTCTTTCCCATCGCTGACGACGGCGGCGCGCCCGGCGTCGTGTGGGAATCCGTCCAAGTCGGGCGCCCCGGTGACGAAGAAATCGTTCGAGCCGAAAGTTGGCGCGGCATGACATTCAAAACAGCGCGTCGCTGCTGAACGGAAGAGATTCAAGCCGCGACGTTGTTGCGCGGTAAGCGCGTCGAACTGACCGGCGGCGTATTTATCGAAAGGGCTGTCTTTAGAGATAAGCGTCCGCTCAAATGAAGCGATCGCAGATTGCACGTTTGCCATTGTGACCGCGTCTTTGCCGAAGGCTTTTTCGAAAAGTTGGGCGTATTCGGGAATTGCGCTTAAGCGGGCAATAGTTTCTACGCTGTCTCCAGCCATTTCGTTCTCAGCGTGAAGCGGGACGGACATTTGCGCTTCCAGCGAGTCGGCGCGACCATCCCAGAAAAGTTTTGATTCATAGCCGGCATTCCAGAGCGTGGGCGTATTACGCGCAAGGCGTTCGCCGTTTGAACCTTGCGCCGTTTGCAAACCGTCGCTGAAGCCGAGGCTGGGGTTGTGGCAGGTTGCGCAAGAAATATCCTGATTTTTTGAAAGGATTGGGTCGAAGAATAACAGCCGTCCCAATTGAGTTTTGTCGGGCGTAACGTCGCCATTCAAAGGCGGAAACTCGCGCTGCAGCCCGCTATAAGCGGGAAGCACGCCGCTGGCGCCGGCGCCCCATTTATCGCGCGAGGGCAGTTTGTCGAATGGCAGCGGGGCGAATGCGGCGTAGAAAATCCCAAAGAGGGCGATTGCTCCTAAGGCTAGCAAGATGCGTTTAATCCAGGTTTTCATGATTTCTCCAGTGAGTTATTTGAGAGTCAATAGAAACGCAACGAGACCTTTGAATTCTTCGCTCGTTAAGTCTTTGGCAAAATTGGTCGGCATAGTGTCCGGAAATCCTTCCACGATATAAGATTTGGGCGAAAGGATTGATTCTTCAATGTATGCTTGTGCGTCGTAACCGGGAATGCGCGTCGTGGCGCGAACGGCAATGCCCGCTAATGAGGGACCGATAACCACGGTGTCAGGCGCGAGCGCGTGACACTGGGCGCAACGTAAGTTGTAAACGGATAGGCCAATCTGTTCCAGCGACGTGAGCGTAGGCGTTGGTTGCGCGGCGTTTGACGAGCAGGCTGCCAACCATACGGCGGCGACGGACCAGAGTAAGAGTTTAAATTTCATATCGTTATTTTAATCTCTCGGCGACGATCTCCGCTACGTCTTTCACCTGAATTTCTCCGCCGTCGGCTTTGGAAGCGTCGGTCATCATCAAGAGGCAGAAGGGACATCCTACTGCAAGGGTGAGGGCGCCGGTGGCTTTCGCTTCTGTGAAGCGCTCGGTATTTACGCGCATCGTTCCTTCCTCTTCTTCTTTCCAAATCTGCGCTCCTCCGGCGCCGCAACAAAACGCTTGTTCGGAATGGCGCGGCATTTCAATGGTCAACGCGCCTGCGGAAGTTAATGCATCGCGCGGCGCATCGAAGATGTTGTTGTGCCGCCCTAAATAACATGGATCGTGAAAGGTCACCGAGAATTGATCTTCATCCACTTCCATGCTGATCTTTCCAGCGCCTACCAGCTCGTTGATTAACTGCGTGTGATGAACGACTTCGTATTCGCCGCCGAAAGCGGGGTATTCGTTTTTAAGCACATGCAAGCAATGCGGGCACGTGGCGACGATGCGCTTTGGTTTGACTTCGTTGAGAACTTCCACGTTTTGCGAAGCCATCGCGAAGAAGATATCTTCGCGCCCTGCCCGACGAGCGGGATCGCCCGTGCAAGATTCATGTTTTCCAAGCACCGCAAAGTTGACCCCTGCCGCATTTAGAATTTTTGCGAAGGCTTGCGCCGTTTTTTGCGCGCGTGGATCGGTCGCGGGCGCGCACCCGACCCACCACAAAACGTCAGGCTTGGGATTTTGTTCGATCGTCGGCACGTCGAGTCCTTCCGCCCACTTCAAACGATCCGCTTGCGGAACGTTCCACGGGTTCGCGTTGCGTTCGATCCCTTTGAATGCGTTTTCCAACTCTTTTGGAAACTGACTTTCCATCATTGCCAGATTTCTACGGATGTCGAGGATGTCGCGCATCGGTTCGTTTCCGACGGGACAAATATCCACGCACGCACCGCAACTGGTGCAAGCCCAAACCGCCTCTTCTGAAATGAGGTCGAGCATCGGCGCGTCGGTATCGCCGGTTTTCAAGTGATAGCGTTTGTTAATTTCTAGTGCGGCGGGCGAGAGGATCTTTCCTGTATTGTACGCCGGACAGACCTCCTGACAACGAAAACATTGAATGCAGGCGTAAGCGTCCATGATCTGTTCCCAGCCAAGGTCGCTTATCTTCGCCGCGCCGAACTGTTCGATGGATTGATCGTCGAGATCAATGTAGCTTAATTGCCCCATGGATTTCCGCCCGGGCTTTAAGGCGAAATTTAACGGAGCGACAAATAAGTGCATATGTTTTGAATAAGGGAAATAAGGCAGGAACGCGAACACTAATCCGAGCGAAATCCAAAACATTAAACGTTCGTCAAAGAGCAGTTGCGTCTGAGGTATATTTGCCCATAACCGCGCTATCGCTGACGTGAGCGGTTGCCATGCGTCGGATACGCCGTGGCGGGCGAGGTAGAACGACTCGGCTAATACTCGCGCCAGAGTGTGTGTGAAAAATGTAGCGGTTACGATCGCTGAGTCGATCGTGATTCCGCGACGCGCTCGAGGATCGAGCAGGGTGGTATCGCGCGTGCGGAGCGTCGCGGGGTTAAGGATATAGCGGCGGATGGATAAACCAATCATGCTAAGCATCAGCGCGAACGATAGAAATTCCGCCAGGAAGCGAAATAGATCGCCGGGCAAACCCGTCTGATGGAGGACATTGACGTTAGCGTAAGCGAAGATCAGTTCATTTAGGTTGACGATCACATAAACAAAGAACCCCCAGCCGATGAACGCGTGTAAGATGCTGACCCATAGCCGGAAGCGGAATACGGGGGTAAAGAATATATATTTAGAGATCAGTTCGCCGACTCGTTTGGGCGCGAGCGACCAGTCTATTTTTCCCTGACCGCTGGCTATTTGTTGAGCGATACGCCGCACGCCACGATAAGTTAGCGCGGCGGAAATAAGCATGAGAACGGCAAAGACGATCTTTTCGATGAAGGTAAGCATGAGTACTCCAACAGCGCCGAAAAAAGGCGAAGACGGTGATATAGGGGCTTTAGTGTAGCACAAAAAACAAGGCGGTTATTTGCTGATGTTGTTAACGTATTTTGAAGCGCTCTCGCACCCGGTCGAAAATTTTGACGAGACATTTTCCCACGTTAATTCCATCTTCTCGGAGAACGCAGCGTCTAACGCGTCGCCGAGACAACCCGGACCTGCGTGATAATTGACCAGCGAGAATTTCCATAGATCTTCATAGGCAGCCGCATTCCCGGCGGTTCGCCCGGTAACGTTCTTTACGAGTCGCCCGGCTTGTTCGCAATTTGCTAATAACGTATGCGCAAAGACGCTGATGCTGAAATTTGCGCGATCAAGATCAATGCCCAATGGACAATCGTCGCAAATCGCATTCACCTCATGGATTAATGCAACTCGCGCATATTCTTGACCGCTTTCGTCGAGTCCTAGATAACCGTTGGCGCACGCTTCAGAGTCCATGATGCGCGGGCAGAATTGATTGAAGAATGGCGGATTCCAAAGCAGCGTGGTGTCCGCTCCATGCTCGGTCAGTTGGCCCAGCCCCACGTCTTTCTTTGAGCCGACGCCGGGCCAAAACTGACTCTCTTGTGCGAAGAGATTCTTCAGCAGACTGGCTGGCACGCCGGTATCTTGCGCTGCGCTCAAAATAATGGAGTCGAATTGATTCTGCCACTGCGCCACCGCTTCGCGCGCTTTACGCAGCCCGCATGCGGAAGCGACGACGCTTTCTTGAAGCAAGCCGTTGTGTGGGCATGAACTGGCGTCTACGACTCCGCTGCGAATTAGATTGGCGGCGAGGTAATTATACGGCACGTCTGTGCCAAGTGATTCGCTTTGCGTAGGCGTGCTTAACCAATTGGGCGGACCGCCAATGGGCGGCAATGCTTCCCACGCCTGCACGCAGCTTGCGACAGGGACTCCTGCCCATTGGCTGGACAATACGTCCACATACCAAAAGGAACGATCGGGATTTCCAATATCGGTCGGCGCGACACGGATCAACGCATTGAAAATGGAACTGCTGTCGCCATAACTGGAATACGCCCAGAATTGCAACGTTGAGCCTTCCTCGGCGCTGGTTGGGAGTTGCAGACGGCAATGGGCGCTGCATTCAAACGATTGATCCTCGTAACGTCCTTCAATGCGCGTAATTTCATAATCAGGAAGCGGCTCGATTCCTGATAATACTAAAATAGGATTGAGTTCGCAGATGCTGGTGGAAGAAGTGTAGACAGAGTCGCAGTTTTCCAGCGTGATCTGCACGAGAGGCGGCGGAAGTTTTGTCGCGATTTCTTTTTGCGCTGGCTGGCTGTCAATCAGCATTAGATAGCTGCCTTTGCATAAAGCAGCATCGCGCTCATGGCAAGGCTTTTGTTGTAGCCAGTTTTGATAATCTTTCTTCTCGCAATTTGAAAATACATCGGCGGAGACCGGTAAACCCTCGTGGTCAATTTTGAGTTCGCAAATTAATTCATTCGTCCCCCAGCGCGCCATCCACCAAGTGTATTCGGTATATTCGATTGTGGTTACGGAGAATCTATCAGGACCAGGCGGATTGTTCGCGGATGCATTGACTTCCCGCCCGATGGAAGCAAAACCGGTGTTTGTCATACAGACGAGCAAACTAAAAGCCCCTGACAACGCGCTCCATCTGCGAAAAATCTTGCGGATGTTCATCGGAAGAGAGTCCGCGTTGATTATAGCGGACTCTCTCGGATAGCGCTTATTTTTCCGCGTTCTTTTTTGGCGCGCGTTTTTTATCCATTTTCAGGTTTTCCGCCTCGGCAGCTTTTTGCAACTCTGTGAGCGTGTCTATGTCTTGCTTGAGGTTGCGGTCGCGGAGATAGAGGCTGGCGACATACGCCGCGAGGACGAGGAAGGTGATGGCGAACCCGGCGATCATATAGCTGGAGGTATCGGGCGTGACTTCTTGAAAGAACATGTTGATTTCCTTATGCGTTAGTTGACGAGTTAATACGCTGCGTTAATTTTCATTTCTTCGACTTTTGCTTGCGCTTCGCCAAGACGGATGCGATTCCAGAACAGATCAATGAAGATGACTGTGAAGGCGAACAGCGCGAAGAAGAACGCTTGCAACATGCCGCCGCTCATGCTGAAGCTGCCTTCCGCTTCTGCGTTTGTGCCGGCGATGACTACTGGATGAATTGTGCGGAACAATCGAATAGAAAAGAAGGTGATCGGCGCGCTCAAGCCGCCAATGAGCGCGTAAACAGCGCTGAAGTTGGCGCGTTTATTCGGATCGTCTAATCCCTGCCGGAGCATGAAATAGGCAATATAGACTAGTTCGACGACTGCCGCGGTTGTGAGGCGCGGATCCCACGTCCACCAGGTATTCCATGCAGGGCGCGCCCAAATGGAGCCGAGAATGATCGTGATAAGGAAGAACACCACGCTCACTTCAACGGCGGCGACTTGAATACGATCCCATTTGAGATTTTTTGTGGCGAGGTAGATCACGCTCAATGCGGCGGTAAAGATGAAGCCGATTAACGCGACCCAGGCGGTGCCGACGTGGAAATAAAATACGCGCTGTACATTGCCCATGACGCGTTCCATCGGCGCGACAAAGATGGAAAGATAGGTTGCGGCGATTAATAAGACGATTGAAACAAGGTCGAGGATTTTTAATGCAAGAGGTTTTTTGTTCATATAAATTCCTTTTGTTGAAGATTGGGGCGCGGTTCCCTGATTTTTATTCTCTACTTTTCATTCCTCTACGACGGCGTCGAACAACATGAATGAGATCGCAATAAAAATAATATCGTATACGATTAATAGATTGATCGGGAAGGAAATCTCGGCGAAGTCTGCGCCGTTTAAAAACCCTCCGCTGGCTTTTACAGCGGACAGCAAAACGGCGAACGCGACTGGGAAGAGCAAAATGGGGAGCAATACGTCGCGGGTGCGCGTCTGCACAGACATGGCGGCGAGCAAAGTTCCAACCGAAGTATACCCGACGGAGCCGAGCAAAATAATCGCTATCAAGCCGGGTTGAAATAGATTCGTATTATAGAGAACGCTGTAAACTGGCAGAACGATCGCCTCAACAATAAGCATAAAGGCGAGGTTGCTGAAGAATTTTCCGAAGTAGATCGCGGAACGGTCCACTGGCGCAAGTAGGAGACCGTCTAAACAACCGCGATCTTTTTCGATGGACATCGAGCGGTTAAGCCCAAGCGTACCGGCAAAAGCGAAGGTAGCCCAGAGAACGCCAGCCGTCACCGATTGACGCGTCTTCACGTCCAGTTCGAGAGCGAAGTTGAAGATCAAGAGCGCCAGCAGAGAGAAAACCAACATGGCGGAGATCAATTCCCATGAGCGAAATTCGGCGCGTAAATCTTTCCAGACGATCGCGCTGATCGCTTTAAAGTAACCGCCGACAGCCGCTTCTTTTTTAGAAAGAGAATTGGGGTGAGATGCTTTTGTCGCCACGTTAATCTGCCAGCGCCTGTTTATAAAATGAAAGCAAGTTGTTTTTCTTTATTTGCTTACGAGTCGCTGAAGCGACGATTATGCCGCGCGAGAGAATGTCGAAGCGCGCGGCAAGTTCTTCTGCGCGAGCGAGATCGTGAGAAGTCATGACTATGGTTCGCCCATCGGCAGCGACGGCTTTCAGCGCGGCATCAAGCATGGAAGAGGCGTCTTGATCGAGGCCGGTGTAAGGTTCGTCGAGAAGCATGATTTGTGGATCGTGAAGTACGGCGCGACCAATGGCGAGGCGTTGTTGCATTCCACGCGAGTAGGTGCGAACGAGATCGCGGCGGCGGGTTTCAAGCCCGATCATTGCGAGAACTGCGGCAATACGCGCCGAAGAATTCTCAACGCCATACATTCGCGCATAGAAGCGCAGATTTTCTTCGGCGGTCAAGTCGTTGTATAGCAGCGACAGATGCGAGACGACTCCCAATCGTGCGCGGACTTGCGCCGCTTCGTCTGGCAGTTTATAACCGGCGATGCTGACTTCGCCCAGCGTTGGACGCGATAAAGCGGCAAGAATTCGCAAAAATGTCGTTTTTCCTGCGCCGTTCGGACCGAGCAACGCCACAAACTCGCCCGGCTGAACGGAAAAATCCACGCCGCGTAAGACGGTTTTTAGACCAAAGCGTTTGACGAGTTTTTTAACGGCGATCATGACGAATGGGGAAATAAGCGCATCGCAATGCGTTATTCGCGAGTTCCTGCCTTCAATTTGTCTTTCAGCGCGTTGCGCCGCTTATGATATGCCTGCTCCGAGAGTTTCTTTTTACTATATGAGTCGTCGAGTGCGATGATCGCGTCAATGACATCGTTGGTTGATGTAAGGTTGTCGTCGTGTTCTTTCGTATTTGTCGCGCGTTTTTCTCGCCGGTTCATCCATAACCCAACGCCGATGAATGCCAGCCCTAGCGCAACGGCGGAGATGATCCATTTCGTATTAGTAGAGTCGCTGGCTGTTGTGGCTGCGTTGCGAGGCTTGCCGGATAACGTAAATTGGAGCGAGCCGCCGGCGGCGACAGCGTCGGTTTGATAGATTTGGTAATCGGAGTTTTGAACCGTGCGCTCTCCGAGATCTGCAATGTTCGACCCCGTGATCTTTACTCCAGCGGGGGCGAAAATATTAACTGTGGCGACAGGCAATATGAACGACTGTGAAAAATCCACTTTGGCGCCCGCGCCGAGCGCTGAAATAGCAACCAGCCCGTAGGGCTTGTCGCTTGGGGCAATCGCGAAGCCGCCGTCGGTCGAGATGAACGGTTCGCTGCCTTGCATTGGCTCGAACCCGAAACCGAATGAGTCTTCGGGAAATTTGATGAATGGAATCTGTCCGGAGTCGTCTTGCGGCACGACGATCACTTCAGTTGTCGAATTGTGGAATGTATAAAGGCTGTAGGTTGAGATGGAATTTTCGCCGTATTCAAAGACGATCTGTACGCCGTCCACGGTTAATTTTGAAGCGTCTTTTGAAACGCCGTATAACGTCAGTGCGGGAATCTCAAGCGATTGCGCGTCTTCTTGCGCGATAGCGAAATCAGACTGAAATGAAATCCCCTCGGTTTTTACGCGCGCTATAAAGATGCGATCGGCGGGCATGTCGATATTTTGGAAAGAATACGCGCCGTCTGAATTTACCGTTGCGTTTGTTGAGAAGACTTCGACGGGACCAGCGTTTGGATCTTTGCTATCGTGATCGTAACCGCTTAATGTAACGACCAAATCTGACGGCAGGTCCGTCCCGGTTTTATTTGTAATGGAGCCGTGAACCGATCCAGCGCCTGCTTGCGCTTCCGACGCAGGGACGGTTGCACCGGCTTCCGATGGCGTTACTGCAGGGGAGGCTGGCGTCTCTGCCGCAACGACGGGCGCGGGCAGAGGTGAAAGGTCGAACGAGAGCGTTCGCAGGTAGGCGGCAGTCGCCCAGAGGTCGTCGTCGGAGAAGTCTGCGCCGAATGCGGGGATTTTTTCATTGCCTTGTTTGACGATGCGCGCTACGTCCGTTTCGCTCAACCGCGCCATGACCTGTTGATCGACGAAGTAATCGGTTGAGCAGTTTACGCAATGCGACTCGAAGAGTTCTTTGCCGCGTTGTATCTGCGCCGGTGTGGAGTGAAGCGTCAACGCGTAAGCAGCCGCGTCCCAACGCTCTTGGTCGCTGAGGCTGGCAAACGGCGGCATGAAGCGCTCGATGTTTCCGCGCGTGACGATTGCGTAATATTGCGCGAGAGATGCTCCGCGAGCGATCTCGGGCAACCCGAACGCGCTGACCGGGACGCTGAGTTGAATGCCTTGATCGCCGTCGCCCATGCCTGTGGCGCCGTGACAGGCGGCGCATTTCTCAGCGTAAATGAGCTCGCCGTTTGCCGTGCTCGGCGCTTTCGGCGAATAGCCTGCCAGCGTTGGGACCGGTGTCGGCGGGATGTAACCGGGCGGCGGCGTAATATCCTCGGCTAACGTCATATTACAGGCTGAAAGCAGAAGCGCGAGCGTTAAAATAAAAACAATGCGAAACTTCATTCGGGTTCTACCTTATCCGTTTTATATATAAATTCGTATCCATCGCGCTTGTCAATCGTCGGGGAGGTTTAATACTTTTCCACACGACGAACAGAATTTGTCATTTGCTTGCGCCGGTTTGCCGCAGTGTGGGCAGAAGCCAGCGGGTTGATTCTTTAACTCTGCGCGTCGCTTGGAGATCAGCGTTTCGATCTGAGCGTCGTCCAGCCTATTTTCGCCGACCTTTGCCGCTTCATGCGGATATGAAGCGCGTAAAGCGTCAATTTGACGCAATAAGTCCGCGCCTTTTTGTAAGAGGCTCGCACGCTGGGCTGGATACTCGCCTTCGGGAATCTTGCCTAGTCGGAAGTCGAAATCGAGTTCTTGCAGCGAATCGAGCGTGCGTTCGTGTTCGGCGAGCAACGCTGAAAGTTCGTGTTCTTCCACGCCGATGCGCCATCCCTTACCGCGCCTGAACGGCGCAGAAAGATAAATAACAACAAGAGCGAGGACCGCTACAGTAAGGAAAATTGCAATAATGTCCATTGACTCTCTATTTCAGCAGCGGATCAATCTGCGCTTCGATCTGTTCCAGGTTTACAAATGGTCCGATCTGAACGTAACGCAGAACGCCTTGCTGATCTATGAAGTAGGTTTCAGGAACGCCGCGAATGCGAAAGTACTGCGAGATCTTGGTCGCTAAGTCGGGTCCGTTAGGGAATGTGATGCCGAATTTCTTTAAATAGACGAGCGCGCTGGTCTCCGTGTCCACATAGTCTACACCGAGGAAAACGACCTTGCCGCTCGGCTCATATTTTTCCCACGCCCGTTGCAGGTCTGCCGCTTCCTGCTCGCACGGCTTGCACCATGACGCCCAGAAATTGATCATGACCACCTTGCCGCGCAGGTCGCTTAAGTTGATCTCGGCGTTCTCGTCTATTCTATAGCCATCGTAGAACGTCAATTTAAAATCGGCGATCTGTTGCCCCGGCTGAACTGTGCCTTGTTGCGCGCGGTTTAGCCCCATGGCGATAATGATCAGCAAGCCAACTAGAAAGATCCAAATTGTAATTTGCGCCCATAGCGGAACGGCGCGTCGTGAAGGTGTTGTTTCAGTCATTTTTCTCCGCCTCTAACTACAAGAGGAATAGGATGTGAGGGTTACTCTCGATTTCGCAGCTCTTCCTCGATGCGCGCCACATAATCGTCCATTTGAGCGAGAGGCTGTGCTTCATTCGCGGGGGCGGTTGGGCGCGCCGCCTGCGGCTTTCTCCACTTTCGCAGCGCACTGACGAGTCCCGCTGCGCCCAGCAGGATCGCTACAATAGGCACGAGGTACGCCTTGACCTTATCTCGCGGATCGCTTGCGGCGCGTTCGCCGTATGTCGCCGCAAAATAATCAATAATCTCGGCTTCGGTTTTGCCTTGGCTTAACATCTCGCGGATCTGGTCGCGCCACTGGCGGCAGGCTTCAGTCGGACAGGCGTCTAATGGGATATTTTCGCAGACTGGGCAATATAGCTTCTTCGCGATCTGATTAACTTCGTCGTCGGTGGGCGTGGACCCTTGAGCGAAGACGATGGAATAGATCGCCAAAGAAAACACTGTCGTAAAAAGAAGCGCCCAAAGCAACGGATGCGTTGTCGTTTGTTTTGTTGTCGCTGTCTTTCGATTCATTTTTATCGTCTCTTGTCTTCCGCTTGTTAGGCGCTACTTCGCCGCGCCGACTTCGTGGATTTGCCGGCTCGCTTTTACGATGGCGCGCTCGCGGTCTTTTTCGGGCCATGCCGCGATGGCAATGCCTACAAGGAAGAGCAGGCTGCCCATCCATAACCAATTGACCAGCGGATTGACGTAAATTTTAAATGTCGCGCCGCTGGCGGAGGCGGGCTCCCAGTTGACGAGCAGGATGTATAAGTCGTCTTTCATTGTAGCGCGTTGACCGGGAATGGTCATGGCTTGTTGCGCGTCCCAGTAGTAGTCAATGCGCGGGTGCAGGTTGCCGAGAAATTGCCCGTTTTGATAAATGCCGACGACGGCGCGCGTCACTTCTCGTCCATCTGGGCCGGTGAAGCGGGCGATGTCTTGATATTGCATATCGTATCCGCCGAGGTTCATCCGCTGATTGATTTCAAGCGTGCCTTGCGTCTCGATTTGGAAGAGCTCGATGCCGAGGATGCCGATCGCCATGAGTGCGATGCTTAAATGGACGAGGTAGCCGCCATAGCGCCGGCGGTCGCGTTTGGTCAGGTTTGATAACGCGGCGAGGAAGTTTTCATGCTTGCTTTTTTGTCTTGCGCGCGCGCCACGCCAATATTCATAAACGGTGATGGAGACAACGAAGGCAACGAGGAAGAAGCCGGTCAACGCGTAGGCGTTTCGTGTGTAGAATGCGTAGAGTGCGAGGGTTATCGCAACGGCGACGACGGCGGGCTTCCATAGCGCGCGCCCGAGCGTTTTCAGCGTGGAGTGTCCCCATGCGGAGAGCGGCGCGATTCCCATCAGGAATAATAACGCGGCGAACAGCGGACCTGTTGCCCGCTCGTAGAACGGAGGACCGACGGTCACTTTGGAGCCGGTGAACAGCTCGGAAGTCAGCGGGTAGATGACGCCCCAGAAGCATACGACTAGAACGCTCATAAATAATAAATTATTGAAGAGGAACAGCGCCTCGCGCGAGAGTAGAGATTTCATCTCCGTTTCGGCTTTGAGGCTGCCCCAACGATGGAGGAGAAGCGCGACGGAGGCAACGAACGTGACGATGATGTATCCGAAGAACAGCGGCCCGATGGCGCTTTGCGCGAACGCATGCACCGACGATAGCACGCCGGAGCGCGTCAGGAACGTGCCGAAAATAACGAGGTCGTAGGTTAAGATGATTAACAGCATGTTCCAATGTTTCAACATGCCGCGCTTTTCCTGAATCATAACTGAATGCAGGAAAGCGGTGCCGGTTAGCCAAGGCATGAACGCGGCGATCTCGACCGGGTCCCAACCCCAATAGCCGCCCCAGCCCAACACATCGTACGCCCAACGCCCGCCGAATACGAGACCGAAGGTGAGGAACAGCCACGCCCACAATGCCCAACGACGCGTAATGCGAATCCAGCGATCGTCTGTTCGTCCGGTGATCAGCGCCGCGATGGCGAACGCGAACGGGATCACGAAGGAGACGAAGCCGAGGTACAGCAGGGGCGGATGCGCCACCATGCCGGGATGTCGCAATAATGGATTGAGTCCGCGCCCATCTTCGGGTGTGAAGAGCATACTGTTCGCCGGTTGAAAGAAGTATGCGCCCACTCCGTCGGAGGTTTGGTAGAACATCTTGAATGGATTTTCAAAGAATGCGGTCATACCCAGGAAGAACGCGAGTGTGAAGCACGAGACGAGGATAACCCAGGGGAGGAACTCGCGGTCGCGTTCCCAATTGCGGAGAGTCGCCAGCGATGCGAATGCGGACATGAGCCACGACCAGAATAACAGCGACCCGGCTTGTCCGCCCCACCACGCTGTCACTTTAAGGTAGGTGGGCATCGAGCGGCTGGTCACTTGATAGACGAATTGCACCTCGAAATGATTATTGACGAGCAGATAGATCAATAAGGCGGAGGCGAGCGTGATCAGCGGAAAAGTCAGCAACATGGCGCGGCGCGCGCTTTCGACCATAGACGCTGCGCGCTGAGGAGCTTCTCGCTTTGAGAGCGCGGAGGTTAGCGTTGCATAGAGAGTGACAAAAAACGCAATTAATAAAATACCGAATCCAAAATGTGCGATCATTGAATTTCCTTAAAATATCGGAAGCCAGACAGGCCCGTCTTCTCGACCTGTCTGGCTTTCGATTAATTATTAGTCTGCTGCGGTATAGCTTCTTCGTACCGAGTGGGGCACTTCAACAGCAATTCGTCCGCGTGGAAGATCCCGTCTTCGCCGAGCGACCCGGTTACGATGGCTTGCGCTTCGTGCTTGAGCAAATCGGGTTTAACGCCCACGTACATGACGGTCATGCGCGCGCGAGAAGGATCGGTTGTCGCTTCGTGCAAGGCTTTGGCGAGCCCGCCTTCGTCTTCGAGTTCGGCTTGGTCGGCCGGAACATGCGCCACGTCGAAGGTCAGTGTGAGCGTTTGCGGGTCGTATTGGATCGTGTCGCCGATCACTGCGCCTGAAACGCGCAGGTTCTTATTCATCGCCTCCGCGCCCTTTGCTTTGAGCTCATCAACTGTCATAAAATATTGCGCCGCGCCTGTCGTCGCACTGGCGATCAAATACACCACTGCGGCGAGGATCAAAAAGCCGCCGATGACGAACTTGTTAATTTTCATGGATGCTCTCCCTGTCGAATTGTGAATGCTGATATCTCTACTCCACATTGATTCTACATAGTGAGATTAACAAGGCGTGAGAATATAGGCGGATGAAAGTTACATAGATTTTCCTAATTTGTCATAACGGCGTTCTTGCGCGATCGTCAATCGTCGTCTTCTTTTTTCATCCCGAAGATTCCCTCGATCTGCTCCATGACCTTGGGCGTGAGCTTGGAAACGTACTTAGCGGCTTTCAAGTTTTCGCGCAACTGTTCGATGCGGCTCGCGCCCAAGATAACCGTACTGACATTGGGATTCTTAAGACACCAAGCGATGGACAATTGCGAAAGGGCGCAGCCTACGCTTTTCGCGACCGATTGCAGCGCGCGGACTTTGGCAAGGCGCTCTTTATCCTTCATCTGCTTTTGAAGCCAGGTATATTCTCTTAGGCTGGCGCGGCTGCCTTTCGGGATTCCTTTCAGGTATTTACCCGTCAACATGCCCGAAGCCAACGGACTCCAAATCGTCGCGCCGTATCCGTGATCTCGAAATATGCGCGCATATTCTTTTTCAAAACGCTTGCGTGCAAGCAAGTTGTATTCTGGCTGTTCGGTGACCGGTTTATGTAAGTGATGTTTCTCCGCAATGCGAAGCGCTTCGACGATCTCATCCGCGCTCCATTCAGATGTGCCCCAATACATCGCCTTGCCCCATTCGATAATGTTGTGCATCGCCCAAACCGTCTCCTCGATGGGCGTGGTCTTGTCGGCGCGATGACAGTAGATCAGGTCTACATAATCAAGCTGCAGACGGGCGAGCGAGCCATTGACGCCCTCGATCAACCGCTTACGATTCAAAGTGTTTCTTTCGTTTACGCCGCGGTGCAGTCCCCAATAGAATTTTGTAGAGACCAAATAACTGCCGCGTCTCCAATTCAAGCGTTTCAACGCCGCGCCCATGATCTCTTCCGACTTTCCCCACGCGTAATTTTCAGCGTTGTCGAAAAAATTAACGCCCGCATCGTACGCCGTCGCCATCATTTCCACCGCCGCGTCCACGTCCACTTGTTCGTTGAACGTGACCCACGACCCAAGCGAAAGTTCGCTCACGCGAATCCCCGTTCGCCCCAAATGACGATAATTCATTGCCGACTCCTTATTGCAGATTTGCCTCCATTATAATCTCCCCATGCGTCGCTTCCTCTTTCTTCTTGCCTCTTTCCTTCTCTTGACGTCATGCGCGCCCCAGCAGGCGGATTCGACCTCTCAGCCGATTCGGCTTACTCCATTTTTGACTTCTACCTCAGCCCCGCTTCCGACGCCCTTCGGCTTGGTCGCCCCGACTACGCCTCTGCCCAGCCCAACGCCTTTTACCTATGTCATACAAAAAAACGATACGTTAAGCGGGATCGCCGAACGATTCGGCGTTTCGCTCGACGGCTTGCAGGCTGCCAACCCTCAAATCTCTGCGAGCGCCATGCCGATCGGCGAAGTTCTGCTCATTCCCAGCGACTCGAACAACCTCTCCAGCGAGTCGACTCTAACGCCTGCTCCGCTTACGCTTGAACAGAGCGAATGTTACCCAACGGCGGACGGCGGTGTGTGGTGCTTTATCCTTGTTCGTAACGATTCTCTCGACTTGATCGAAAATGTCAGCGCGCAAATAACCTTAATTGATGCAAACGGTGCGGCGCTCGCCGCACAAACGGCTTTTCTTATGCTGGATATTTTGCCCCCAAATACGTCTCTGCCTTTAATGACATTCTTTCCTAACGCGCCATTCGATGCGAAACCTCAAGCGCAAATCCTTACCGCAATTCAAGCGCTGTCGAACGATGGGCGATATATCTTGACGACGACGAACAATACGCTTATACAGGTTGACGCGGGAGGGCATAGCGCGCAAGTGAGCGGTTTGATCTTATCGCAGGATCAAACGGTCGTTGCGAATCAAATTTGGGTGGCGGCGACGGCTTATGACGATACAGGGCGCATTGTCGGAGTCCGCAGATGGGAAGCGGATGCAGCGAGCCTTCCGCCCGGCGGGAGTCTACCGTTTCAGTTTTCCGTTTCAAGCGTGGGAGGAAAAATCGCGCGCGTCGAGTTTGCCGTTGAGGCGCGTCCTTGAGTTTTTACCGCAAAGACTTGCACTGAGCCTGTCGAAGTGACGCGAAGCCCGCTAAGAAAACCAATTAAACTTGGCGTTCTTTGCGGGCTTCGCGGTTAATGATTTATTTTCCTTCGAGCCACATATAGCGTTCGATCGGAATATCAATCGGCGTGAAGATGTAGCCTTTTACATACGGTTTGACCAGTTGGTACGAAAGCGAATGGGCGGTGAATAGCGCTGCCGCGTCGTTTACGATGAGCCGCTCGGCTTGCTGGTACATTCCAATGCGTTTGGTTACATCGCGCTCCACGCGCGCGGCTTCGAGCAACGCGTCGAGCTCAGGGTTCGAGTAGCCGCCGTTGTTTTGTGGCGAGCCGCTATGGAACAGCACGTCGGCGAAATTTTCAGGGTCGGGGTAATCGGCGCACCAGCCGCCGGTGAACAGTTGACCGTGATTGCCCGAATAGATTTGATCGTAGTAGAAATTCGGCTCGATGTTTTCGACTGTGATGGTCACGCTGAGATTTTGTTCCCACATTTCCGCCAAGGCAGAAACGTCTCCGCTAATGGAACTGCCGACGCCGTAGTTAGTGAAGATGACCGGCGGCAAGCCTTGGGGTCCGCCGTATTTGGATTGCGCGAGCAAGTCGCGCGCTTGCGCGGGATCGTACGGCAAGCCTTTGAGCGCGAGGTTGAAGCCGGGCAGAGCGGGCGGATACAGCCCAATCGCCGGGAGGTCTTGCCCATCCAACACCACATCGAGATATTTTTGCCGGTCAAACGCCATGCTGAACGCTTTGCGGATGTTGACGTCGTCGAACGGCGGGCGCGTGGAATCGAAGTTGACGAAGCTGGTGCAAAGCGAAACGCCGGTGAGCAATTCGGTGTGAAGCGGTTCGGTGGGGTCGGTGAAGCGGTCAACGGAGTACACGCCGGTGATGTCCACGTCGCCGGTTTCATATAAACGTTGGCTGTCGCCGGAATAGAGTTGAACCACAACATATGGGATGCTCGGCGCGCCGAGGTAGAAATCTGTGTTGGCTTCATAGATTATCGATTCAAAGCGCTTCCACTCGCGCAGTTTGTAGGGACCCGTCCCGTTCGGCGTTCGATACCATTCATCGCCCGATTCTACGTTTTCACGGTCAACGACGAACGAGGTGGGGTAGGTGAGTTTGGCTAGGAAGTAGGGCTTGGGCGCGTCTATCGTGACCTGTAAAGTGTGATCGTCCACTACGGTCAGCCCGGAGATGTGATCCGCCGTCCCGGCGTTCATCTCGCGCACGCCGACGATGTCGCCGAGATAGGTCAGCGCTGTATCTGAAGCGAGCGCTGGGCTGGCGGCGCGCTCCCATGAGTAGACGACGTCTTGCGCCGCGACAGCGCGACCGTTATGGAATTTTGCATTCGTTCGTAAATGAAAAACGTACACTGTTCCATCGGGGTTGACGTTCCAACTTTCGGCGAGATCGGGGATAAGATTTAAATTCGGGTCGAGGGAGACGAGCCCGCTGAAGAGCAGTTTGTCGCCGGAGCCGTGTGTGGTTGCGGGATCGTAATCGCGCGGGTTGGTGGATTCGCCGCCGGCGAGTACGAGCGCTTGATCAAAGGGAACGCTCGTTTGCGCTATAGCGCGTTTTGGCGCGGAAATCCCGACAGCGATTAAGGCGAACAGGCAGAATGTGCGAAGAATTTTATTGTTCATGTTGACCTTTCGATTTCTGATTTCCAAAGCGGGCGATGAAACCGAGGATGACGACGCCCGCGAGCAGCATGAACAGACAACAGAATCCTAACAGGATCAATGTCAAAGAAAGCGGCGGACCCGAGGTATATTCCGGCGGCGTGGGCGTGGCGAGTGGACCTGAGTATGAAGTTGGGATTGGCGTGCCGAGGTTGCCGCCGGGTTGGTTTCCTGAGATTGGAACGATAGTTGGGACATAAGTTGGCGCGAGTTGCGCGGTCGGTTGTGCGGAAACCGTGCGCGGTTTGGCGCCGATGGATTTGCGCCACGCGTCTTCCAACCCTTCTATGTTAAAGCTATAAATTTGTTGCAGCGCTTCGTCAACCGTCAAACCGTCGCGCAGCGAAGCGAGGAATTCGGTCATCTTTGCCTGTCCGTAAGTTTCGATAAGAAACTTCACGAGGCTATATGATTGGCTGTACGAGAGGTAGGCTTTGTCGGACGCTTCGGAAAAACCCGCGCTGAGCGATCGAACGCTCAACAGTGCATCGTTCTTAATCGCGTTGTCAAACTGCGCCTGCGACACTGAATCGAGTTTGCCTTCGCTGTATACGGCGAGCCCTTCATTAAGCCAAGTTGGCACATCGCCCAAGCAGGTGAATGTGAGATGCCCGACGAGGACGTGCGTGAGTTCATGGACGATGGAATTGCGTCCCCAAGCGAGATCGTCTTCTGAAATGCCGAGGATGACGATATCCTGTTCGGGGAAAGCCCACCCGCCGATCCAGGCTGGCTCGTAGAGGACGGCGTCGCGCAGGTCGTTCGTGCTGCCATAAATGTAAATGTCAATCGGCGCTTCAGCGGCTAGCCCCGATTGCGTCTCGTTGAACTTGAGTCCCTTTTGCGCGGCGCTTAGCAAGTCGCGGGCAAACGACTCGTTGCCTCGATACCAGTGGAGGTTGATTAGCCCTTCGCTGAGCGTTCTCCACTTGTGATCGTCGTCGAGCCATGTAGCAGTTTTTGTTTCGCTGACGGTTTCGTTTCCATTGGCATCGGTCACGCGCCAGCGCCAGTAGATTTGCGCGCCCGGTGGGAGCGATCCGCTTTGGCGCATTTCCCATGTCCACTCAACGTTGACGCTTTTGCCCGGCGTAAATGGAGGGAATGCTTTGGCGATCACATCGCCGCAGGTCTGTTGCTCGTTGCCGTACTCAAGCACGACCGATCGGATTTCCGAATCGCTTGTGATCGTTGCACGGAAGGCGGCGTTGTTAGGGAAATCGAAAGCGACTTGATTGTTCGATACGTTTGCTTGGGCGGCGGCAAATGCCTGAGTTGGAAAGAATAGGCTGACCGTGAGAAGAAGCGCGAATATTTTCGTCCGCATAAACAACCTCCAAGATTGATTTTGTAAGTGTATCATTTGCGCCCGTTTTGGCGAATAGGATATTGGTTTGACGCTCGCTATCCTTGCATGTATAATCGCCCCATCTTCCCACTAGGGAAGTTTTATTGAGGCAATTATGGCATTGCGCGGCAATCTGCGAGATTTTACAATCACTCAACTTCTTAACCTGATCAATCTAGCGTACAAGACCGGTACGCTAGTTGTTGAAGGGCCGGGCGGGCAGGCGTTTATTTCATTTCGCGAGGGGAAATTGGCGTATGCGCGTGTGGGACAAGACGATGGAAGCCTGGCGGCTGTGTTGCATAAAGCCAATAAATTAACGGTCAATCAGTATCGCGCCATTGTGGAGCGCACCGGGAAGATCAGTGATAAGGAACTTGGGCTGTTGTTGATCAACGCAGGCTACCTAACGCAAGATGAAATCCTTGCGAATCTTCAGGCGCATTTCACAGACGCGATTCGCCGTTTATTTACTTGGGTGGAAGGTCTCTTCCGTTTCGAAAACGAGATGTTGCCGCCGGATGATCGCATCAATGTGCGGCTGAACCTCGAAAACATCATTATCGAAGGCTCGCGTCAATTGCGCGAATGGGAACAATTGCAAGATGAAATTCCCAGCCTGGATATGGCGCTGAAGTTTACCGACCGCCCGTTGAAGAACCTCAACCTCAGCGTGGAAGAGTGGCGCGTCGTTTCTTTCATCAACCCGAAGAATTCCATCAGCCAGATCGCGCGCACCAATAAGATGAGCGATTTGGATATACGGCGGATCGTTTATGGGTTGTTGCAGGCTGGATTGGTGGAGATCGTGCGCCCAGAAGGGATGATCGTGCCGCAAAGCCCGAAGATGTTCCCGACGCAGGATAAAGAAGAGCAGAAATCGTTAGTGAATAAATTAATTGGGCGTATTCGCTCACTCTAATCGCATTGGCGGAAGGATTTATTGATTATGCAAACGGTCAAAATGGTTGTCACAGGACCCTTTAGCGCAGGTAAGACAGAATTCATTCAATCTGTCAGCGAGATTGACGTTGTCTCGACCGAGCGCAGAATTTCCAACGCAGCCGAGCGCTCTGTGAAAGAAGCGACTACGGTCGCTATGGATTTCGGCCGCATTACGGTAAATGAAGACCTCGTCTTATATCTGTTTGGCACGCCGGGTCAAAAGCGCTTCGATTTTATGTGGGAGATCCTTTCAGAGGGAATGCTGGGCTTTATTGTGATGGTAGACAGCGCCCGCCCGGAGACCTTCCGCGAAGCGCGCTCCATCCTTGAAACCTTCCGCGCTTACGCGCCCACCCCTTATGTAGTGGCGGCGAATAAGCAAGACGCGGAAGACGCATGGGATATGGACGATATGCGCCACGCCTTAAGGCTGGATAATAATGTGAAGTTATTGCCCTGCATCGCCACCGATAAAGAGAAAGTGAAGAGCATTCTGATCGAATTGCTCACCAGCGTCTTAAGCGAACTGAAATAGCGCTTTAGCGACCGCCGTATAGTCATGTCTTCCATTACCACCGACCAAGGGATTGTTCATTACGAGGTCTTCGGCCGCGGCAAGCCGGTCATCCTTCTGCACGGCTGGCTCGGTTCGTGGGGGTTATGGCAAGAGACAATGGCGCACCTCGGCAAGTATTACCGAACCTACGCGCTCGACTTCTGGGGCTTCGGCGAATCGGGCAAAAAACGCGAAACCTACGCCATTCAAGATTTTGTCAGTTTAGTCAATCAATTTATGGAGCAATTAGGCATCTCGCGCGCTCCGCTAGTCGGTCACAGCATGGGCGGCACGGTGAGCCTTTCGGTTGCAATCCGTTACCCCGAACGAGTGAGCAAAGTGGTTGTAATCGGTTCTCCGATCATGGGATCGTCGCTTGCCTGGCCCCTCAAATTGGCGGGACATCGCCCGATCGCATTCATGCTGTTTAATATGATGAGCGTCTTTCGCTTGGGCATGCGCATCGCCTCACCGTTCATTTGCCGCGACGAACGCTTCCCGGCGATGATGGACCGCGATCTTTCACGGACGACGGTCGAGTCGTTCCTGCGCTCGATCGCTTCGCTCCGCCGCACCGATTTGCGCCCCGTGCTCGATCAGATTCGCATTCCCACCATGGGCGTCTACGGCGACCGTGATATCATCGTTGATCCGAAACAATGGAAACCGATGCAACATGGAATCGCGAACGCGCGCATTGAGCGTTTTCCGACAGCGGGACATTTCCTCATGTTGGAAGAGCCGCTTCGATTCGCCGAAACGCTCAAAACTTTCCTCGACCGCGAAGAACAACGAACAATTCCCCGACAAGCGCTCGTCCCTTCCGCCGTGTCCCCAACGCCATCTGTGACCCTGTAATGGTTGCACGCAGGGGGAGAATTTGCCGCCGCGTAAATTGTCGTAGCGACGCGTGTTTCGATTTATAATAGCGTTATCATGCTCAAGATCATTCTCAATGAAGAAAAACCGATCGCGCCTTTTAATGAATTTGCGCGCGACCTGCGGATTCAAAACCGTCCACTCTGGCTCCATCAGCGGGACGTTCTCGCCCCGTATACCACGCGCGAACTGGAATTGAAGGCGAACCAACGTATGCCAGCCGAACGCGGCGAGACGCTCGTCTACCGCGACAACTTATTCTTTGACGAAGAATACCTAAAGGCGTTTCTTTTCGCCGCGCGTAAAAAGAAGCGCGCTGTGCGCGCCGCGTTTCCTGCGGATGACCCGGCCTTCAAAGAACACGCTCTGCCGCTCTCTACATCCTACACGCCGGCGGGCGGAGTTTTTCTTGCCGACTTGTGGTATTACCCCAAAGGTCCGGTTGCGGACGTTGAGCCGCTTGTGATTGATCTCGAAGCGCGCGAAGTGGGATACTATCATGTACCGACGTATATGGCGGATCAAAGCGGCGACCTGACGTTTCAGGTGCCGTTGCGCGCCTGCATCGCAATCGACTCATGGGTGCATGTCTTCATTGCAGACGAAGTGTTCGGCTTGTTCTCGCGCGCGGCGCGCTTCGAGAAGCGACTTGGCGAAGACTTGGGTTTTAAACTTGGCATTCTCCGCCGCGCCCTTTTTGAAGGGCGACAGATTCTCGAATGTTCAGCCCTGGTAAAAATTGGAAAGAATTGCGTAATTGATCCGCGCGCCATCATTCACGGACCGACCACCATCGGCGATAATGTAACCATTAACGCCGGGGCGGTGGTGGAAAATTGCATTATCGGCAATAACGTCAATGTTTCGCAAGACGTGCAATTGATGCTCTCCGTCGTGGGCGACGGAACTTTTTTGCCGTTCCGCGCTGCTCTGTTTATGACCACCGTGATGGACAACAGCATGATCGCGCAAAACACTTGTTTGCAAATGTGCGTAGTAGGACGCAATACATTCATCGGCGCAGGCTCCACATTTACCGATTTCAACTTGATACCGGCGCCGATTCGCGCGTTGGACGGAAAAGGGAAGTTGAGCGTTGCCAACCGTCCGGTGATCGGCGGCGCGGTAGGGCATAACTGCCGGCTCGGTTCTGGGATGATCGTTTATCCCGCGCGCACTATCGAGTCGGATGTAGTGCTTTTCGCTTCGAAAGAACGCCGCGTCATTGATAAGGATATTCGCTACGAAGACAGCGACCATCATAAACTTAAGTTCGCCAGTTTACATAAAAGGCTATACCCTCGCCCTGGCGAAGCTGGCTTAGAATCGTGGTGAACGTTTGGACACCTTTGCGTTTATTATCCATCCGATTGACCCTAAGCGCGACGTCAGTCGGAAATATCCGTTTTTGGGAAAAATATTGAGCGCGCGCCAGATTGATTTCTTCTCCACGTTTTTCCCCCCGGTTTACATCTCTGAGATCGAAGGCATCCGCTCAGAGGCGACCGGCAAAGAGATTAAGGGCTGGTTCATTGCCTGCCCATATACGCCGCGCCGTATGCTGGAACTCCCTGAACGGATGGTGTATCGTAAGATCATCCAAACAGGCAGGTTGGCTGAGACGTTGGGCGCGCAGATTCTAGGCTTGGGAGCTTTCACGTCGGTCGTAGGAGACGCCGGCGTTACTATTGCGAATGCGCTGGATGTGCCGGTGACGACCGGAGATTCATACACTGTCATGATCGCCGTGGAAGCGCTGCGCGAGGCGGCGCGCGTTATGGACCTTTCGCTTGCCGATTCAACTGTAGCGATCGTCGGCGCGACAGGCGCGATTGGGCGAGTCTGCGCCGAGTTGCTGGCGGACGAGGCCGCGCGATTGCTTTTAATCGGTCGCAGAATGGATGCGCTAGAAGAATTGCGAGATAGTCTGCAGGGCGACTTCGAAACGCGCCGGGACGGAACGCGAGCCGAAATTATGGCTAGTACGAAGCTAGATGGGTTAAAATCAGCTCACTTGATTCTTACAGTAACAAGCGCCATTCATGATATTATTCGCCCTGAGACCTTACAGCCGGGCAGCGTGGTGTGCGACGTCGCCCGCCCTCGCGACGTTTCTGCAATGGTCGCCGGTGCGAGAGATGATATATTAGTGATTGACGGCGGAATGGTTGATGTGCCAGGCTCCGTTGATTTCCATTTTAACTTTGGGTTTCCGCCGGGCAAGGCGTACGCATGCATGGCGGAGACTATGGCGCTGGCGTTGGAGGGACGTTTCGAAGATTACTCGCTTGGAAAACGCCTATCGAAACAACGCGTAGAAGAGATCGCCTTAATTTCTTGTAAGCACGGCTTTCGTTTGAGCGGCTTTCGCTCATTTGAAAGAGAAGTGACTGAGGCGCAAATTGAAAGTGTACGCCGTAATGCGCGTACAATGCGCAGGACAACACAGTAATTTTTGGAGGCTGGTATGGGAAAAGCCCGTCTGCTAATCGTGGAAGACGACGTTGACATTGGCAACATGCTAAAGATTTACTTCGGCGGCATGGATTTCGACGTGGATGTCGCCGTGCGCGGATCGGAAGCGTTGGAGAAGACGAAGCACGCTTTGCCGCATTTAATCGTGCTGGATATTATGTTACCGGATATTGACGGTTATGAAGTTTGCCGCGCGTTGCGGACAAATATGCGCACCAGCCATATCCCGGTCATCTTCTTGACGCAAAAAGACGAACGCAGCGATAAATTGCAAGGGCTCGAACTCGGCGCCGACGATTACATCACTAAGCCGTTCGATATCGAAGAGTTGAAATTGCGCGTGCAAGGCGCGATCAAACGCGCCGAACGCGAAAGTCTCACCGATCCACGTTCAGGGCTTCCGGCGGGGCGGTTGATCGAAGAACAGTTGCGGCGCATTATCCGCGAGAAGGGCTGGGCATTGCTTGACGCGCGCATTAACGACTTTGAACCGTTCAAAGATGTGTACGGATTTGTCGCTGGCGACGATGCGTTGCGCTTTGCCGCGATGTTGATCAACGAAGTAGTGGACGAACTCGGCTCTGTCTCCGACTTTATCGGTCACGCGGGCGGCGATAACTTTGTCATCATCACGACCGAGGAGCAAGCCAAGGCGATCAAGACGCGCCTCAAAGAACGTTTTAATGGGGAAGTGCAGACGCAGTATAACTTTATGGATCGCCAGCAAGGGTTTATGCAAGCGCCCTCGTCCGACGGCATCGCCGCCAACGTTCCATTTATGACCCTGTCTGTAGGCATCGTCTCGCCGAGCGACAATTCGTTTTCCGACATCCGTGAAATTACTGAACTTGCGGCTGAAGCGCGCAGGCAGGATGCGGCAGGCGGATAAGGCATCGAGACGAACATGGCTGCCGGGTTAGGCGTCGGTTCCTGGTTTATCGTCTTCGCGCTTGTATTTCTGGCAGCGATCTTGGCGATTGTAGGCTTGCGCCGATCGCTCAATACGCCTGTCAACGCTGCGCCGGCGGCTTCATCGCCGTCCGCGGTTGCGCTGGACGGGAATGCGGAAGATGAAGCCGTGCTGACCGTACAACCCGGCGGCCGCATAGAATATATCAGCGCGCGGGCGCGCGAATGGTTCGGCTTGCGCGAAGATGAATATCCTCAACTTGAAAAATTAAGCCGCGCGGCATTGCCTGCCGACGACTTCCTCGATCTGTGCGCCATGCGAGGGCGTAAGCGGATTTCAATCGGCGGCCGACTCGTTGAAGCGACCTCGTACCCCGTGCCAGGTCCATACCCGCTTATGTTATTGATGATGCGCAGCGTGGACTTATACGATGAAGGCGTTGCCGACATGCCGGATTCAGCGCTGTTTAAAACCATCTCTGACTTCAACGCGCAAACCGCTGAGAATCTAAATTTAGACGACGCGCTGTATTCTATTTTGCTGAACGTATCTCAATTTGTCTCCGCGGATTTTCTTGAAATTAAAATATGGGACGCTTCGCGGCACAACCTGTTGCCGTATACGCTCGATCGCTCCAATTCTATTGTTAAGGTTGTACAGGCGTCCACGTCTCAATTTGACGGATTGACCGAGCGGCTGTCGCCATCGCATAAACCCGTTTTTCTGCCAGATGTTTCTGTAACGAACTTTGACCCGCATCAACGCAATGACGCTTTTCCGGTTCGATCGTACATTGGAATACCTTTAATAGCGCGCGATGAGATGAGCGGGGTGTTGGAAGTTGGGAGTCGCGCGTCCGATGGGTTGAATCCCCGTGCGTTTGAATTGTTAAAGCTTATTTCTTCCCGAGCGGCTTTTAGCGTTCACAACTCCTTACTATATGAGGCGGAAAAGAAACGCTCCGCCGAACTGAGCGGGCTTGCCAATCTGGCGCAGGCGGTCGGCTCTGCGCGCGATTACAGTAGTTTGATTAGGAGACTGGTAGAGAGCGTTACGCCGCTTTTTTCGGCGGACGTGCTCGGCTTCCTGTTGTACGACGCTAATAAGCGCACGCTTGAAGGACAAATTCCATTTCAAGGATTGCCTCGGCATATCGTTGAAATTTACCGCACGGTGATTCAACCGGACAGCGCGGCGGAAAAAATATTGATGAGCCGTAAAACGCTCTCAACGCGCAATGCGGCGGAAGACCGCACATGGCAAGATTTGGGCTTGCAAACGATCGCGCGCGCGGCGAGCCTGCGCGAATCGGCGTTGGCGCCTATGTTTGCGGACGGTCAATTCGTGGGCTATGTTCAAGTGTCGAACCGGCGGCAAGCAGCGGAGGAGTTTTCCGCCGACGAATTGCGCCTGATCGAAACGATTGCTAACCAAGCCGCCGGGCTTATACAAAACTCATTTATCGTCGAACGCGCTCGTCAACGCGCATCTCGCGCCGACGGCTTGCGCCGTATTGCCGCATTGGCTGGGTCTTCGGCGACGCTCGATGAAGCCATCCGTCATTCGGTCAGTGAGGCGGCGCGGCTATTAAAGTGCGATTTTGCCGCCCTGTTTAATCTAGACGATAGAGACGGCGCGCTTCACTTGCATGAGGACTCGGTGTATGGCGTTTCCGTTAACCCGACCGATCCTCTAACGCGCCTCTTCGTTGACGTTCCATTTCGCGCTACCGTAGCGGGGAGTAAAACCCCGATCTTTACTGGGCGACTGAGCCTGGAAAGAAATATTTCGATGGCTTACCTTCCGCTGTTTTCAAACCTGCAAATGGAATCGGTCATTGTCGCGCCGATTACTGCGCGCGAGAAGACGTTTGGAGAGTTAATCCTTAGCAGCCGAAAAGTGGATTATTTTAGCAATTATGACTTTGAGGTCGCGCTGGCAGCGGCAGACCTGATCGCCAGCGCAATGGAAGCGGATTCTCGTTCGATTCAAACTGACGATGACCTGCGCCGCCGCGTCGAACAATTGACCGCGCTTGCCCGCGTCAACCGCGAGTTAAACGCCGCGCCCAATTTGAAGACTCTTCTTGAAATTCTTCATGAAGAAAGCCTGCGGACTACTCATGCGGAATGCGGCTCGATCATCCTTTTCGACGCGACCGATGCGCCCGCTCCTTCGCGAGTTGCGCGCTCAATCGGGTGCCCGTTGCCCGAAACGCTTTCATCTCTTGAACAGACTGTTATCGAGACCGGCAAGCCGCAGATTGTTTCCGATTACGCTGAAAACGACGAGGCGCCGATACACGACGGCGTCGTATCCGCCTTGATCGCGCCAATCGTCAACCAAGGGAAGATGATCGGACTGATCCACTTGCATGCTTCTCAAGCAGATGCCTTCGATACAGCAGCGCTCGAGGCTATGCAAACGCTGGGGACTCAGGCGGCGGTTGCGATCCGAAACGCAATGATGATGGAAGCGCAGGGAGAAGACGCTGAAATTTTACGCCGTCGCGCCGAAGCCCTTACCTATCTCGCAGATACCGCCGCTAAGATTAACTTCGAACAACCTCTCGAGCAAGCGCTCCGCCCGGTGTTGCTCAGTATGCGCGAAACGACTCCTTTTCAAGCGATCTTGCTAAGCGTATATGAAAAGGATACCGGTTTGCTTAAGCGCGTGCTTGGCGTGGGATTTAAGCCGGAGGTTCTCAGTGAATTACTTGCGCGCAAGCAGCCTTATTTAAGCTTACAGCGCATATTAAAGCCGGAATTTCGCATTGGCCATTCCTACTTTATCCCGGCGGACCAGAGACCTATCCTGCCCAGCGACGTGCACATCGTCACGTTGGGTGACGCTGAAGGGGCGGATAGCGTTGCCGATCGGTGGGATGCAAACGACTTAATGCTTGTTCTGCTTGAGAACGCGAGCGGCGAACCGTTGGGAATGCTCAGCCTCGATTTGCCGCGCAATAATTTACGCCCAGATCGCGCCACAATCGAAATGCTTGAACTCTTTGCAGAACAGCTTTCTTACGCTCTCATTCACCATACGCAATTTAACGAACTGCGCGCCAAAGCAGACTCGCTGACTTCCAGTTTGGAAAGACAAGAAAGATTTGTCAGCCTCACGAAGAAAGACCTGCCGATGCTGCTGCATAAAGACCTCGATCAGACGATCGCTATTCAAAATCTAAACCAACGAGGACAGCGTGTGCGCGCTAGTTTGGCGATCGCTGAGTCGGTCAGCCGCCAATTAGACTCGACTTCCGCGTTGCAAGCCTTGGCGCGCGAAACGCTGACGCAATTGGGCATGTCGGTAGCGTTGATCGCGAGGCTTGAGCAGGAAGGTCCGAGGCTGGTCAATGTGTTGGGCAATGTGCCCCGCGCCGTCAACGCAGAGGCATTGTTTGGGCAAAAGAACCCGCTTCGCGCTTGTTTGCAAAGCGGCGAAGCGATTCTGATTTCAAATTTGGATGAGAATTTCGAGTGGCGTGAAACCCCGCTGTTGACAGCCTTGCGCGCAAAATCGCTGGTCTGTTTGCCGATTAAGATTGATAAACGGACTGTGGCGGCTATGTTGGCGGTCAGCGCTGAGCCGATGGATTCCTTCACTGATGAAGATCGCCAGGTGTATAACCAGATCGCGCAGCAAGCGTCGGTCGTCTTGCAGAATATTTCGCTTCTTAGCGAAACTCGTAAACGTCTGCAAGAAGTGAACTTGTTGCTTGACTTCAATCGTCAACTGCGCGGATTGGGCGTGGATCAGATCGCTAAACTGCTGTTAGACAGCGTGCGGCGCGCGCATTCTGCCGCTCATGCCGGCGTTGTATTGCTTTGGGATGAACCTGCGCACCTCTTGTCTGCGCGAGCGGTTGCCGGCTATGCCGATAACAATGCGATGAAACAGATCGCCTATCGCGCGGGCGAATCGTTGCCCGGTATAACCTATGAAAGCGCTAAAGTTACGCGGGTTAACGAACTTCAATTGACGCGCGATTATCGATTCTCGATGGAGGAGCAACTGTTGTACCGACAAGCGACAGGCGGACGCTTGCCAGTTTCCAGTCTATTGCTTCCTATTCAAGCCGCCGCCCAAATTATCGGAGTTTTAGTTTTAGACAACTTCAACACGCCGGACGCTTTCACGTCTGAAGATGAGGCGTTGTTGTTATCGCTCACTCAGCAGACGGGGCTCACGCTTCAAAATGTGCGTTTGATGTATGCTACGCAAGAACGCGCCGCGCAATTAGAGTCGTTGACCGACGCTGCCGCGACATTAACCTCCAGCCTGCGGCGCGATGAATTGATCGCGACTCTACTCGATCAACTTGCGCCGGTCATCCCCTATGCCACCGCCGCGCTATGGCTGCGCGATCGCGACCGGTTGACCGTCGCCGCGGCGCGCGGCTTCCCCGATTCGGAACGCCTGCTCGGCTTGACGGTCGCTGCCGGCGACAGCGCGCTTTTTAACGAAATGATTCGCGAGGGGCAGGGCATTCGCGTTGACGACGTCAGGCAAGACCCTCGTTTTCCGGTAGTGGAAAATCCGCGCCTTTCGTGGATGGGCATGCCGCTAATCTCGCAGAACGAAGTAGTTGGCGTGTTTGCGCTTGAGAAAGAAGAAGCGTACTTCTATAGGTACGAGCATATGCAAGTGGCGAGGACGTTTGCCTCTCAGGCGGCGGCGGCGTTGGAAAATGCGCGTCTGTACGAAGAGAGCTCTAATCGCGCTGTAGAATTGGATAAACGCTCCAATCGTTTGGGCTTGCTGAACCGCTTCTCGTCTGCGTTGGGCGGCTTGCTCGAAGAAGAGAAGATTTTCCAATTGACGGCGCAAGAACTGCTCGACGCGTTAAAATCTTCGCACGCATCCGTTGTCGTCTTTGAGCGCGCTCGTCCGGTGTGGAAGTACGATTTTCCTCGCGCATACGCGAAATTGCCGCAGAAATTGCCCAACGCGCCAATCTTTCAGCGTTTGCAAGAGTCGTTGGGTATCTTTTCTACTAGCTCGACTGATAGCGAAGCGGACCTGTTGCCGCTGAAGAATTTCCTGGGCGATGAGACAAAATCCTTGCTGGCTTTGCCGGTCGTTAGCGGAACAAATTTGCTCGCGCTGGTCTTCATCCATCGTATGGAAGCGGAACATTTTAGCGCGAGCGAGATCGAACTGGCGCGCACATTGATGAATCAAGCTTCCATTGCGCTGGAGAATGCGCGCTTGTATCAATCAACGTTGTTAACGGCGGAACGTTTTTCTTTACTGAATCAGGCAAGTTACGAAGTTGGAGCCGACCTGGACCCCGAACGCGTGTACGCATCGGTTCACAAGGCGGCGCAGCGATTAATGCCGGTGGAAGCCTTTGTCATCACGTTGCTGGATACAGAAGCGAACGATATTGAAGCGGTGTATATCGTGGATGGCGATGTCCGCACGCCGAATATGCGTATCTCTCGCGACCAGGGGTTGAGCGGGGTAGTAATTTCGAGAGGCGAGCCGATTCTGATTCGTAATCGCGAGCAGGCTGAAGCTTTCGACATGGTCCGCGTTGGAGACGACGATACCCCGCTGTCCATTTTAGCGGTGCCGATGACATTAAGCGGAAAGACGATCGGTATGTTGTCGGTGCAAAGTTATCAACCCGCCGTCTATACGGAAGACGATGTGCAAATCCTCAGCACTTTAGCAAATCAAGCGGCGATTGCCGCACAGAATGGGCGGTTGTTTAAGGAAACGCAGCGGCTGGCGCAAGAACTTGAACAGCGCGTTATCGAGCGCACTGCGCAATTACAGCGCGAACAACAGAATACCGAAACATTGCTGCGAATTCTTACCGAAGTTTCATCGAGTCTTGATTTGGATCGCGCGCTGAATCGCACGCTTGCCCTGCTCAACGACGCTGTTGGCGCCGAACAAGGGACGATTATGCTGCTCAACGTAGAGGATAACCTGTTGTATTATCGTGCCGGTTATGGTTACCTGTCTGATCGCATCTCTACCGGGGGACGCGGTTTCACCTTGAAGATTGGAGAGGGTCTGGCTGGCTGGGTGTTGAAGAATCGCGAGCCTGCGTTAGTGAACGACCTTTTGCTCGATTCGCGCTGGGTGCGAACCGCTTCCACCTCTCGCGAACATCGCAGCGCGATCGTGATGCCGTTGTTGGCGGCGGAAGATATTATTGGCGTGCTGATGGTGTTCCATCGTAAGCCAAACTTCTTCAGCCCTGAATTGTTAAATCTAGTGCGAGCGATTGCGGGTCAAGTGGCGGTCGCTATCAATAATGCGCATCTTTACGAACTGATTCGCGATCAAGCGGGACGTCTGGGCAGTATGTTGCGCCGCGAACAAGAGGACGCGAGCCGTTCGCAAGCGATTCTTGAAGCCGTAGCGGATGGCGTGCTAGTGACCGGTAAGGATAACCATATTACATTCTTGAATCGCTCCGCCGAGCAGATCTTAGGGCTGGAAGCCGGCAAAGTGACTGGGCAAGCGCTTGACGCGTTTGGCGGTTTATTCGGGAAATCGGCGAAGACTTGGATGGAAACTATTAACACATGGTCTAAGTCGCCGGCATCGTATCAACAAGGCGATACGTTTGCGGAACAACTCACTCTGGAGAATGGGCTGGTTGTATTGGTTCACTTGGCGCCCGTGATCTTGCAGAACGATCTGCTCGGGACGGTCTCCATCTTCCGCGATATTACACATGAGGTAGAGGTGGATCGTCTCAAATCGGAATTTGTCGCTACGGTCAGTCATGAACTTCGCACGCCTATGACGTCTATTCGCGGCTATGTGGATATTTTACTGATGGGCGCGACTGGCGCGCTCAATGAAAATCAAACGCATTTCTTGAATATTGTCAAAGGCAACACCGAGCGGTTGAACATCCTTGTCAACGATCTGCTGGATATTTCCCGTCTTGAATCGGGACGCATCACTCTATCGCCGCAGGCGTTGGATATGCGCGAAGTGGCGGAGGACGTTATCAGCGACATACTGCGACGTTCGCAAGAAGAGGATAAGCCGGTGGCGCTCTCGCTCGACGCTCCGAAGAAGCTGCCGCTAGCGTTCGGCGACGCGGAACGCGTCCGCCAGATATTGGATAACCTGGTGGATAACGCCTATAACTATACGCCGAGAAACGGCTCGATCATGGTTAACGTTCACGCAGTTAACGATGGGCGCGAAGTGCAAGTGGACGTGAAAGACAGCGGCGTCGGCATTGCGCTGGAAGATCAACCCCGCGTCTTCGAGCGTTTCTATCGCGGCGAACATCCGTTGGTGCTGGCGACGCCGGGCACAGGCTTGGGATTATCAATCGTCAAAGAACTTATAGAAATGCATAAAGGACGCATTTGGGTGCAGAGCGCAGGCGCATCGGGCGAAGGCAGCGTGTTCTCCTTCACCCTACCCGTCTATAAGGCTCAATGAGGGAACTATGGCAAAGATTTTAATTGCGGAAGATGAACGAGACATACGCGAACTGGTGGCTTTTACTTTGCGCTTTGCCGGGCATGAAGTCTTCCCAGCCTCGAACGGAGAGGAAGCGGTTGAATTAGCCGCGAAATCCAGTCCCGATTTGATCCTGATGGATGTGCGTATGCCGCGTATGACCGGCTACGAAGCCTGCGAGGCTATGAAGGCTGACCCAAAACTGAAAGATATCCCTGTTGTCTTCTTATCTGCTAAAGGGCAAGAGAGTGAAATTCAACAAGGGATGGACGTTGGCGCGGAGGAATATTTACTGAAACCTTTCGTCCCCGACGAACTCTCCGCCCGCATTAAAACGATCTTGGCGAAATTCGGAAAATAATTTGAGCGCGATCATCCTTGACGGTTCCATAGTGCATTACGAGGCTCTCGGGCGGGGTCGCCCGGTTGTCTTTCTACACGGTTGGGTAGGCTCGTGGAAGTATTGGATTTCCTCCATGCAAACCGCTTCTACCTCGTACCGCGCATACGCGCTGGACCTGTGGGGATTCGGCGACACCGCGCATAATGCCGAGCGGTACTCGCTTGAACAGCAAGCCGCTCTGATCGATCGCTTCTTCGCTGAAATGGGCATTGGTAAGGTCGCTTTTGTCGGACATGGCATGGGCGCGCTCGTGAGCATGCTTTTTGCGACGCGCTTTCCGCGCAGCGTAGATCGCGTGATGACGATTAGTTGCCCTCTAGCATATGACTCGGTCAGCGTTCGCTTACAGTCCTCCTCTGCTGCAGACCTCGCGAACTGGCTGGCGAGCGGCGCTCCAGACGCCGCCGTTGCGCTCGCGGACGCCTCTAAAGCGGACTCGCAAGCCATTGCCGCCTCGCTAGATGGACTGCGCGCCGATAATTTCTTTGGCAGCTTCCGCGCTTTGAACATCCCGACTCTATTTGTCTATGGAGAAAAAGATCAAGCCATCGTCGCTCCAGACGAGGAGCGGATTAATTCTACGATGATCCAACAAGTGATGCTGGAAGAATCGGGTCATTTCCCCATGCTCGATGAAACCGTGAAATTCAATCGGTTATTAACTGATTTCCTTGCGCTCGAATCGGGCGCCAGCCCCAGCGAACTTGAAATGAAAGACGAGTGGCGGCGGCGCGTGCGTTAACGCGCCTATAGGATGAACCGACGCTCCGTTTTCTCCTATTGACAAGCTGAACCGATTAGCGTTATAACCATCTCACAACTAAACGGGGCGCCCCACGATGCGGGGCTGAGAGGAGCGAGCCGCGCTCAACTCGAATTACCTGATCCAGATCATGCTGGCGGAGGGACTTTCTTATCCATTAAATATCCTCCGCAAAGAGGATGTTTTTGATTGAACCGCATTATTATCTTCGCTAACGGCGACCTCCACGATCTTGAAAGAGCCCGCGCTATTCTTCGGGATGACGACTTCATCCTTTGCGCGGATGGCGGCGCGCGCCATGCCTTAGCCTTGGGGCTTTCTCCTAACCTGATCATCGGTGATATGGACTCGCTTAACGATGCGGAATGGCAGAAAGTGAAAGCGGGCAATATGCCCATCGAACTCTTTCCCCGCGATAAAAACGAGACCGACCTCGAACTTGCGCTTGACAAAGCGAGCGAGTTGAATCCAAACGAGATTGTCGTCGTTGCCGCTCTCGGCGGCCGCATAGATCATACTCTTGCTAATATTGCCTTACTAAGCGATCCAAAACGCACAACGCATGCTATGTGCTTCGACGATGGCGTTGAAGCACTTCAATTTTGTCGCAACCGCGCTGAAGTCTACGGAAGAAGCGGAGATCTCATTTCGCTGATTCCATGGGGCGCTTCAGTTTGCGGAATTCGAACGGAAAACTTAAAATGGGAACTTGATCATGAAACTCTGTTTCCCGAGAAAACTCGCGGCGTCAGCAATGAAATGACGGCGGATGTCGCATTTGTCGAAATCGAATCGGGCTTATTGCTCATCGTTCACCGCCGCCAATCTTTGCCCCTCAGCCTCTAATCTTTTAACTTTCAATGGGACTCTAATGAAACGCTATTGCTTTCTACTTCTTACTTTCCTCTTTCTGCTAGCCTCCTGCGCGTCCGCACAGCCTGCTGCCCTCGTCGTTATGACGCATGACTCGTTTGCCGTGAGCGAAGCGGTTGTCAACGCATTTGAAGCGGCGACAGGCGCGAAAGTGATCTTCCTGCCCAGCGGCGACGCAGGATTAATGCTCAATAAGGCTATTTTGGCGAAGAATGCGCCGCTTGCCGATGTGATTTTCGGCGTGGACAATGCCTTCCTATCTCGCGCGATCGATGAAGATATTCTCGAATCGTACGCCTCGCCTGAATTAAAAAACATCCCTGCTGCGTTTAAACTTGATTTTTCCAACCGTGCCGTCCCCGTTGATTATGGCGACGTCTGCATTAATTACGATAAAGCATACTTTGCCGAAAATAATTTGGCGGTTCCGCAAAATCTGGAAGATTTGACCAAGCCTGAATATCGCGCTCTGCTGGCGGTGGAGAACCCAGCCACATCGTCGGTCGGACTCGCCTTCTTATTCGCCACTGTCGCGCATTACGGCGATTCATTCGCCGACTATTGGCAAGCCCTGAAAGACAACGACGCGGTCGTTGTGGATGGCTGGGAGATCGCTTACTATGTGAACTTCAGCGCATCTTCCGGCAAAGGATCGCAACCGCTGGTCGTTTCATATGCGTCTTCGCCCGCCGCAGAAGCGATCTATGCGGAGACGCCGCTGGACACTTCTCCCACTGCATCCATTCTCGGACCCAATACCTGCTTTCGTCAAATCGAATTTGCCGGCATTCTCAAAGGGACGAAGAATCGCGCCCTTGCCGAGAAATTTATAGATTTTATGCTCGGTAAGCAATTCCAAGAAGATTTGCCGCTGCAAATGTTCGTTTATCCTGTCAATCCTGATGCCGCGCTGCCTGAAGCGTTCGTCCGATATGCGCAAACGCCGACTCAACCCGCAACACTTTCGCCTGCCGATATTGCCGCGCATCGCGATGAGTGGATTCAAGCGTGGACAAATATAATGCTGAAATAGCATGAATATCAGCAGACTAACAAGCGCGCGCGCGCATCTATCCACCGTCCCGCTCTGGATTCTTCCTCTAACATTTCTGACTTTTGCCTTTTTCTTTCCGCTTGCCAGAATATCTTTCCTTACGCTCTCTACGTCAACCTTTAACGTTGAGAATTTATATAGCGCGCAACGCGTCGCATGGTTCACTTTTTATCAAGCCGCCCTTTCTACGTTGCTCACGCTGCTCCTCGGAATTCCTTCCGCGATCCTCTTCTCTCATTTTGACTTCCGCGGCAAGGCTCTGCTTCGCGCTCTTGTCGTTGTGCCGTTCCTGCTTCCGACGGTCGTCGTTGCCGCTGCTTTTACCTCCCTTATTGGTCCGCGCGGATTATTTTCCACTTTCCAAGCTTCTCTCTTTTCGCTTTCCTCTTTCGCTTTTCATCCTTCGCCTTTTGTTCTTATCCTAGCCGCTCATGTTTTCTATAACGTCGCCATTGTTATCCGTATTGTCGGCGCGGCGCTTTCCAACCTCAATCCAAAATTGGAAGATACGGCGCGTTCCCTTGGCGCCGATCCGCTTCATGTTTGGTTGAATGTGACCGCTCCGCTTCTGCGACCTTCTATTCTCGCCGCCGCGTTGCTCGTTTTCCTTTTTGATTTCTCTTCTTTTGGCGTTATTCTCCTCTTGGGCGATGCGCAATTTTCTACCCTCGAAACGGAGATTTATTTTCAGACTGTCAGGCAGTTCAACCTGCCGCTTGCCGCTTTGCTTTCCATCATTCAACTAGTTTGCACGTTGCTTGTTTCCATCCTCTATTCGCGGCTGATGTCTCGTAATTCCTACTCCATTGCTCCGCGCCCTGCGCCCGCTCATAAACCTAATAATTTCAAGCAGAGAATTTTTACGTTCGCTCTTTGCTCGCTGCTCGCAGTGTGCTTCGCGCTTCCGTTGGCAGCGTTGCCGTTTCGCTCTTTTACCCGCCTCGAAGCGGATCGCGGTCAACGCGGCGAAATTCATTACGGTTTCACGACCGATTACTATGAAGAACTTTTTGTTAATCGCCGCGGATCAGTATTCTACGCGCCGCCCATACAGGCAATTTTTAATTCCCTCTTATACGCCTCCGCAACCGTGATCCTTTCGCTGCTCCTTGGATTCCCCGCTGCATTTGCCCTTGTGCGTCCTACGCGTTTGGAGAAAATTCTCGACCCGCTGATTATGCTTCCGTTGGGATCGTCTACCGTGATGCTTGGGCTGGGGTTCATCATTACGTATGGCAGGTGGCTTGCTTCTCCGTGGCTCGTCCCTTTCGCGCATACGTTAGTTGCATTGCCTTTTGTGATCCGCGCGCTGCAACCTGCCATCGCGTCCATTCCTGAACGGTTGCGTCAAGCCGCGGCGACGCTTGGCGCGTCGCCATTTGAGGTATGGTGGAATGTTGACCTGCCTATTCTCCGCCGCGCTACGCTTGCCGCCGTCACATTTGCGTTCACTATTTCCCTCGGCGAGTTTGGCGCGACGCTGCTCATCGCTCGCCCTGAATACCCGACCATCCCCGTTGCGATCGAGCGTTTCCTCTCACAGCCTGGCGGGCTGAATTACGGTCAAGCAATGGCAATGGCAACCATCCTTATGGCATTGACGGTAATAAGCATTATGCTCGTTGAGAAATCTCGCTTTCCAAATGCGGGTGAATTCTAAAATGTCCATACTCGCGCTTACCTCTATTGCCAAATCGTATGGCGATAAACCCCTTCTTCAAAATATTTCCTTTACCCTCGGAGAAGGAGAGACAGTCTGCCTGCTTGGTGCGTCGGGAAGCGGAAAATCCACGCTCTTACGAATGATCGCCGGACTCGAAACGCCTGATTTGGGAACTATCTTCTTCGACGACTTCGACCTCGCCTCAACCCCGCCTCATCTCCGCGACTTTGGCTTGGTCTTTCAGGATTATGCGTTGTTCCCGCACCTTAGCGTTAAAGACAATGTTGCCTTCGGGTTGAAAATACGCCGCGTGGGGCAGGCTGAAATTTCGGAGCGTACAGCAAATTCATTGAAATTAGTCAACCTAGAAGGATTTGAACAGCGAAACGTAAATGATTTATCCGGCGGCGAACAACAGCGCGTTGCCCTCGCCCGCGCTTTGACGATTCGTCCGCGCTTGTTAATGTTTGATGAGCCGCTTGGCGCGCTTGATAAAACATTGCGCGAAGGGTTGTTGAATGAACTGCGCTCTATTTTACGGAGAACGAAAATCCCAGCGATTTACGTTACGCACGATCAAGAAGAAGCATTTGCCATCGCGGATCGAGTTTTGATTCTGCATGAGGGCAGCATCATCTGCGAAGGGACTCCCGCCGAGGTGTGGGCGAATCCAAAATCCGCGTATGTGGCGAAGTTTTTAGGGTTGGGGAATGTGATTGACGGCGTAGTGAAGTGGAAAATGCAAAATAACGAGTGGAAAGTAGAAAGCGGAATTGGCGAGTTTGTTGTTCAATGCAAACACAAACATTCGAAAGGAGAGGAGGTCTGCTTACTAGCGCGACCATTTGTTGAACAAAGTAACCGCTGGCCGAGTAGGCGGCGGGCTTCAATACGCCTCGAACGTCAAAAATTCCCCGCCGCCGTATCGAGACCAGAGGGCTGCGATCAAAATACAATTCACGGGAAAGTTGCTGATGTCATCTTCCAGCAAGATAAATATAAAATTACGCTCGACAACGGATTGTATGTTTACTTGAAAGACGCGCCGAAAGTCGGCAGGAAGATCTCTGTGAAGGTTAAGGTAGAATGTCTCGGATGAAGGTTAAAGTGCAGAAAAAGAATCTAGCGGGCGAGGTGATGTACGAATACGAGGGCGAAGAACTGCGCCGCGACGAAACATCCGTTGTGGTCGAAGCCTTATTCACCCGCGAGGATATGCCGTTTCAAGATGTAGTCTTCAAAAAAGGCGACCGTTTCGTGGAATATTATTACACCGACCGCTGGTACAACATCTTCGCCATCTACGACCGCGACGACGGACAGATCAAAGGCTGGTATTGCAACATCGGCAAACCAGCCGTGATTGAGGACGAAGTCGTTTCGTATGTTGATCTGGCGCTGGATCTGTGGGTTTCAGCGGATGGAACACAGACTGTTTTGGATGAAGATGAATTTGCCGCGCTCGATTTAACCGATGAATTACGGCGTAACGCATTGAGCGGTTTGGAAGAGTTACAGCGTTTGTACTTAAATGAAAAACCTCTGAAGTAGAGGTTTTTCATAACGCATATAATTCTAGTAGATGCCTAGCATTTGCATCAACTGATCGCCATACTGCCATAAAGCGGCTATTGCGGCGCAACAACAGCACAAAAGCACGACGACAACTGCGGCGATGATGATCGTGTTGTTATTCTTCTTCGGCTCTTCAACAGCGGGTGGCATTTGATCGTTCATGATTTCTACTCCTGTGAAAAATAAATTTGGTGTTTCGGATTATATCAGGTCGTGACGCGGTTTGCGCGGCGATATAACCAATAGATGATGAATGCGCCGAGCACGATGATCAGCGTGCCGATGAGGACGGGCAGGACGATGGCAACGATGGATAACATGGTGGCGGTGATGTCTTCCGCCATACTCACTGGGACGTTTCCTGCGCCGGCGGTAGTTGCGGTTACGGCTGGACGGAGCGCGCCCGCCTTAACGACATGCACCGTTCCGGCGACGAACAAACCTACTGCCAGCGCAATCGCAGGATGCACGTCGCTGATGACGTTGGCGTTGGCGGCGAATGCGATCGCTCCTGCCGCTGGGCGAATGACGGTTTGAACGACATCGTTAATATGATTGACGATAGGCGTTGTGTCTGCCAGCATTTCGATGATGACTAAAATGCAGAGCATGAGGAGAATCCAAGGGTTTGCGAGCGTATCCCAAGGCGAGCTTAAATGTAGCAGATTGGTATAGCGCGCCGCCAAACCGACGATAAGTAAGGGGATGTAGGCGTTTAATCCGGCGCTTGCTGAAAGCCCGAAGGCGGTGAAAATTCCAGATAGTTCCATGAGTAATTGTTCTCCTAAAAGATAGAGCGAAAACGCTTGCGGGGCGTTTAGTTGAGGGGAAAGCCTCCCCAAGTTCCAGTCAGGTTGAAGCGTAACAAGTCTATTGCGGTAATCATCGTCAGAGCGAGCGTCAGTCCGGCGAGGAAAGGCAACTTCATTTCGGTCAGACGTTGAAAGGTGTTTTCTTGTCGCATAGCCATCATCCATATCATTGTGAAAACAGTTGTGAGAAGCGCGAGGACGCCTAAAACGCTGAGGATGGCGACGGGGTACAAAATAAACGGGCTTTCCGTGAGGATGAGTAGGTCAACGAGCGCGATGATAGCGATCAATGTCACGAGTTTCTTCCAGTTCAAGGCGCGTTCAAGGTCTACGGTTTTCCAAGCGGTCTGGTTAAACGCAGGGAATAGAATTGATGCGAGCGTGATACCCATGCCGCTACCGGTCAGGAGGCGCAACGTAGCGTTGGGCGTGTAGAGCGTAGGAATATCCTTGAACGCCGCGCTAGAGGTCTGTTTAAGCAGGTAGATATAGGAGTTTACGCCGTCGAAACCAAAGGCGAGGAAGAAGAGGATGAGCGGCGCGCCGAGTTTCCAATTGGGGAAACCGCTTTTCTTTCCGCTGGCAAACGCGAAGAAAATCAGCGAGATCGCTGCGGCGTTGAATTCGCCTGTGCAGCGCACGCAGAGCGGAAGTTGCCGGTCGCCAATGTGAAGAGAGCGCTCGCTGATACGATGGCAGACGGCGTAGCCGATGGCGTCCGCTTTGCCGAGTAAGCCGGGCGGGGAAATATAGAACCACGCAAAAAACGCAAACAGCGCCGCGATGGGGATGAACCAGCGGGATGCTTTTCGAATTTTCGATTGTGCGGCGGTTTGTTCCATGACGTTTATTATATGGAATAATACGATGGAACGCAAGAATAGTTGTAAGGTATCATTGGGCGTATTAGGAGCGAGTCTATGAAACGAATTGGAATTCTCACCGGCGGAGGCGACGCGCCCGGCTTGAACGCCGTTATTCGCGCGGCGGTGAAAACGGCGATCTATGAATACGATTGCGAGGTGTTTGGGATTCGCAACGGTTACGATGGGTTTGTAGAAACGAATGGCATTGTTCCGCTTTCTATCGATTCAGTGCGCGGACTTCTCCCGCGCGGCGGAACTATTCTCGGCGCGGCGAATCGCGGCAATCCTTATGCGCGAAAGATCGTGCGTGATGATAAGGAAACGTTGATCGACGTTTCAGACGAAATTATCAAGGGGATTGAACGCCTCGAGATGGACGCCCTGCTGATTCTGGGCGGCGATGGAACCCTGCATATTGCACACGAACTCTACAAGAAAGGCGCGCCGATCATTGGCGTTCCGAAGACAATTGACAACGATATATCCGGCACGGAACTTGCTTTTGGTTTCGACACGGCAGTCGGTATCGCCACCGAAGCTCTTGATCGCCTGCACACTACTGCCGAGTCGCATCATCGCGTGATGGTCCTCGAATTGATGGGGCGCGATGCAGGTTTCATCGCGTTGCATGCCGGCGTAGCGGGCGGCGCAGACGTGATTCTTATACCGGAACTCCCCTTTAAATTTGAAAATATTCTGGCTGAGGTGCGTAGACGCGTCGAAGCGGGATATTTATTCAGCATTGTCGCCGTCTCGGAAGGCGCTAAACCTCGAGGCGGCAAGCAGGTATTTTCTCGCAGCGGAGACGATATCTATGTTCCGCGACTTGGCGGAATCGGTCAACAAGTGGGCGGATATATTGAGAAGCAAGGATTCGAATCGCGCGTGACAGTTCTAGGGCATTTGCAGCGCGGCGGCTCCCCATCCTCGTTTGATCGTTGGCTCGCCACGCGTTTTGGCGCAGCGGCGGTCCGCTTGGCGGCGCAGAGGAAATTTGACCATATGGTCGCGTTGCGTGCCGGTCAGATCGTAGACGTTCCGTTGGCGGAAGTTACGGCGACGGCAAAGCGCGTAGACGTTAACGACGATGCCATTATCACGGCGCGCGGCATGGGCGTTTCGTTTGGAGACGATTAACCACAACACCGCCCTTGCGGGCGGCGTTGGTGGGGCGCTGTGGCTTCCTTTTACTTGAGGAGGGATGCCACAGCGCTGGGTTTAATGCTACTATCCATATTAGACATCACCTCCTCCTTTCATAAGGATGGCGTTGAATTGGAGCCCCCAAAGAATAGCAAAAGTATGCCCTACTTTAAGAGGGTTGTCAATGGGGTTTCGTGTAAATTACCGACGGCGCTTTGTAGAAATTTTGATAGAAATTGAGAGACTTCGCAAGTTGGCTTGCGCTATGCTTTGGCGAAATTTCTTGGAGGCTTTGCATGAAAACTAATCCGAACCGCTTTTGGCTTTTCGTCATCTTGCTTGGGTGGGCGTTTGACTTTCTGTTCTGGGAAAAAACGCTGGGAATCAACGTGTTTCTATGGACGGCGCTTTGCCTTGCCGTAGGAATCTACTTCTTGCAAACGGATAAACTCCGCTTAGCGCGACGGGCGGGCTTGTCTTTGTTCCCTCTTGCCTTTTTCGCCGCTTCAGTCTTTTTCCGCCGCGAACCGATGACGATCTTTCTATCCGTTCTGCTGATCATTTTTCTGATGGGCGTCTTCGCGCTCACCTACCTTGGCGGAAATTGGATGCAATATCGCATCTCCGATTATCTGATTCGGTATCTATCTCTGATCGGCAGCATGATCGCGCGCCCGTTGAAATTTATCGCTGAAGTGAAGCGCGACCAGCCGCCTCAGGACGAGAAGCGAGACGCTGCGTTTTGGCCCATCCTGCGCGGACTTGTCATCGCGTTGCCTCTCATTATGATCTTTAGCGCGTTGTTATCGTCGGCAGACCCGATCTTTGCCAAACGGCTAGAGAGTTTTATGAAGGTTTTTCAGATCGAAAACCTACCCGAATATCTTTTTCGATTAGCGTATATTCTTATCTTTGCGTATGCTATTGCTGGCGCATTTCTTCATGCCGGGCAAAAGTCGGACGATCAAGCGAACGAGAAGAGTCTTATCCAGCCGTTTCTTGGCTTCACCGAATCAGCGATCGTACTTGGAAGTTTGACGCTTCTCTTCGCCGCCTTTGTCGTCGTCCAATTTCAATATTTCTTCGGCGGACAGGCGAATATTACCCTGGAGGGTTATACCTATTCAGAGTACGCTCGCCGCGGGTTTGGCGAACTCGTAACTGTGGCGTTCTTCTGTCTATTAACGTTGATTGGGCTGGGAAGCGTCACGAAGCGTGAAACGGAAATTCGACGGCGTATCTTTTCGACATTTGGCGTTGTATTAGTCGGCTTGGCGATCGTGATGCAGGTGTCGGCGTTCCAGCGGCTCGTGTTGTATGAAAACGCCTACGGCTTCTCTCGCCTGCGGACGTACACGCACGTGTTCATGCTCTGGCTGGCGGCATTGATGATCGTCGTCGCCGCGTTGGAGTTCCTGAAAAAAGAACGCGCCATCGGGTTTGCTTTGGTCATCGCTTCAATGGGATTCGTCGCCTCGCTGAGTTTGCTCAACGTAGACGCATTCATCGTGCGGCAAAACATCCAACGCGAGATCAAAGGGTATGCCGAGGTCGTTGACGACCAAAATAACGCTCAAAACACGCGCGACGGTCGAGCCGAATTGGATACGCAATATTTCCTCGAATTGTCTGACGACGCGGTTCCCGCTCTGGCGGACGGTTTCCAGAACAACGCGCTTCCGGCGTCTATACGGGAAAGAATCGGCGCGGCGCTTGCCTGTCAACGGTATGACCGAGAACAAGATGAACACGCGCTTCCGTGGCAGGGATTTAATCTCTCGGTCTTCAATGCCGACCGCGCGCTTGCCGGGATCGAAAGCGAATTGAAAGCGTACAAGGTTACAGATACGGATTACCCCCTGACGGTTACAACCCCAAGCGGCGAGGAAATCTCTTGCTGGACGAATTATTACGATTGAGGAAAACTAGGCGGAGAGATTCTCGCGCTGGAGCGAATATCCGCTCCAGCGCGAGATAATTTTACGGAGTAGATTGAATGGATCGTTCGCTGTCGTTTGTGAAATGAAGACCGCAAATTGGATTATAAAATTCAATATCCCAGCTTAAACGGGTTAAAGTCGGTCCCATGATCGTAATAATCTTCGCTCTCGACCCGTTTTAAGAAATTGACGATGATATACGTTATAGGCGTTAACGCCGCCTCGACCGATGTTTTGAAAAAATAATTTGTCAAAACGAGGGTTAGGAACAACTCTCTCGGAAAAACGTTGAACAAAGTGGCGATGATAATGAACAGGAATGAATCTACGAATTCGCCCACGAGCGTGCTGCCGATTGTGCGCATCCAGAGCCATTTGCCATTTGTTAGGATCTTCATTTTCGCAAGCACGAACGAGTTGGAAAACTCGCCCGCCCAATAGGCGGCGAGACTGGCGAGCATGATCCCGCCGCCGCTCATTCCTCCGAGGATCGCCTTGTAAGCCGCGTCGCCCGCATAGACCTCCCATGTAGATTCGCCCGGTAAGATCATTATCACCCAAAAGACAAGCGCGCTTAGAGCGAGGCAGAAAAAGCCGGACCAGATGACGCGACGTGAGTTTTTGTATCCGTAAACCTCGGTAAGAATATCGCCGAAGATGTAACTGATCGGGAACAAGACGGTGCCGGCGTCGAATGCGGCGCGCACGCCAAGAAATCCAAATCCTAGATCGATGATTTTTGCGGAAGATGCAATATTGCTGACGACCAATACAGTAACGAATAACGCCATGACCAGATCGAAGAATTTAAAATTATTTCTCATTTTGCTCCATAGTTTGCGTATTATACAAGAGAAACGATAGTCGCTTTTCCGGCGGCGATTCGTCCGTTTGCGCTCTGTGAGGAAATTGAATAATATCTCTCTTCCAGATAAAAAATAAAGAGCCATCTTTGCGATGACTCTATTAGTGCCCCCAGGGGAATTCGAATCCCCGTTTAAGCCTTGAGAGGGCTTCGTCCTAGGCCACTAGACGATGGGGGCAGGCGGGCGAGATTGTATCATTCCGAATCTTAATCGTCAACAAATGAGAAGAGCGGTGTTAGCCCCTTAAAAAAGGGGATGCGACAAGACGCGGCTCAAAGAGATGAACGCATGGTATCATTTTACCCATGATGTCATCCTTCAAAACACAGCTTCCAAAACCCGCTGACTTGCCGAAACAAATTTCGCGCCTGCACGAACTTTCACACAACTTGTGGTGGACGTGGCATCCCGAAGCCGCGCGTCTGTTTGGCAGACTCGATTACGAATTGTGGGAGCGGCTGGGGCATAACCCGATCCGACTCTTGCGCGAGATCGAACGCGCGCGTTTGAAACAAGCGGCGAACGATAAAGAGTATCAAAAATTATACAAAACAGTTTTTGCGGATTTCGATTCGTATTTTTCGGATTCGCAAACGTGGACGCATCGAACGCATCCCGAATTTGATTCGCGTCCCATCGCGTATTTTTCGATGGAGTTTGGTCTGCACGAAACGCTCCCGATCTATTCGGGCGGACTCGGCGTGCTGGCGGGCGATCATTTGAAAGAGGCGAGCGATCTCGGTTTGCCGCTCACTGCGATTGGCTTCATGTACGCGCAGGGATATTTTTCACAGCGCATCAGCGAAGATGGTTGGCAGGAAGCGTTGAACAACATGCTCGTGTTGGAAGACCTGCCCGTTCTGCCTGTGTTGGATAAAGATAGCAAGCGCGTCACGCTCGATGTGGAACTCACCGACCGAAGCATCGCGTTGCAAATTTGGGAAGCGCGAGTTGGGCGCGTGCCGTTGTATCTGCTCGATTCAAATGTGGAGGGCAACTCCGAAATGGATCGCTTGCTCACGGCGCGTTTGTATTGGTCCGATCTCGACCGCCGCGTGATGCAGGAAGTGTTGTTGGGGATCGGCGGCGTGCGGGCGTTGCGGACGTTGGGATATAACCCCGCAGTCTGGCACATGAACGAAGGTCACGCCGCATTTCTGACCTTGGAGCGGGCGCGCGAACTTGTGGCTGGCGGCGCCTCTTTTGAGGACGCCATCGCAAAGACTCGCAAGCAAAATGTTTTCACCACGCATACGCCCGTCCCTGCGGGGAACGATGAATTTCCTCTGTGGTTGATCGAAAAGTATCTTGGAGGAATCTATCCTCAATTGAATCTCACGCGCGAACAATTCTTCGACATCGCCAAACATCAAAAGGGACACAGCGAATCGTTCAGCATGGGCATCCTTGCCTTGCGAAATTCGGACGGGCGCAACGCCGTCTCTGAACTGCACGGCGAAGTCTCGCGCAAGATGTGGAACTTTTTGTGGGCAGACAAAGCTGAGAAAGATGTGCCGATCACGTACGTGACGAACGGTGTCCACACCGCAAATTGGATGGCGCGGCGGCTGACGAATCTGTTCATCAAGCACCTCGGCTCCGATTGGTACGCTCATCTCGATGACCCCGAATTTTGGTCGCACGTTGACGAAATCCCCGACGCGGAGTTGTGGGCGGTCCGTCTGCATCTGAAACGCAAACTCGCATTCTATCTGCGCGAGCGCGTCCGTGACCGCTGGACGCATGGCGGATTCCATCCCGTGCAGGTTGTCTCGTCTGGCGTGTTGATCAACCCTTACGCGTTGACGATCGGATTCGCCCGTCGGTTTGCCACGTACAAGCGAGCGAGTCTCGTCATGCGTGACATTGAACGATTGCTGAACATCGTCAACAAGCCGAATATGCCCGTGCAAATTTTATTTGCTGGCAAGGCGCATCCCGCCGATGAGCCAGGCAAGCAGTTGATCCAACAGGTGTATCGAACCGTCAAAAAAGCGGAGACGGGCGGGCGCATTGTCTTCATCGAAGATTACGATATGAATCTCGCGCGTTACCTCGTCCAAGGCGTGGATGTGTGGATGAACACGCCGCGTCGTCCACTGGAGGCGAGCGGCACGTCGGGCATGAAAGCCGCGCTCAACGGCGCGTTGAACTTCTCTGTGTTGGATGGCTGGTGGCGCGAAGCGTACAACGGGAAGAATGGCTGGTCCATTGGGCGCGATGAACAAATTGATGATTCTGATCAGCAGGATGCCGAAGACGCCGAAAGTTTGTACAGCACGTTGGAAAACGAGATCATACCCTTGTATTACGACCGCGACCCAAAAGAAATTTCCCATGAATGGATCGCGCGCGTGAAAGATAATCTGAGGACGAACATCCCGCAATTCTCCACGCGCCGCATGGTCAAGCAATATGTGGAGAATTTGTATGTGAAGGCTTTGAAATAGATTTTAAACACAAAGGACACAAAGGTCACTAAGGTTTGTGTGGCGCAACATGACGAACTCGTTTAGATTTTCTTTCCCAATCTTTCGGGACAAAGTCGAAAACCAAAACCACAATCATAATTCGATAAAACTTTGTGTTCTTTGTGTCACCTGCCCCGATGCTCTTTCGGGGTTCGTGGTAAAAAAGAAATGGAACAATTATGATCCCCGAAATCACCACCACCGACCTCGCCGCAAAACTCAACTCGGATGAACAATTCATCCTCCTCGACGTGCGCGAACTCGATGAGTTGAATTACGCCAAATTGACCGACAGCAGACTCGAGGTCACGCCGATGAGCCGACTTGCCGAATCTGGCACAGAGGCGTTGTCCGAATCCGCCAAGTCACAGGATGCGACGATCTACGTCATGTGCCATCACGGCAACCGCAGCGCCCAAGTCACCGCGTGGCTTGCGCAACAAGGATGGAAAAATGTTTTCAACGTGGCAGGCGGGATTGACGATTACGCGCGGAGGATGGATTCGTCGGTGGGGTTTTATTAATTGGTTACACGTTTGAAGGTTATAAGGTTGGCAAGTTAAACAAAGAAGGTTGAGGATTTTGTTGCTCCTCAACCTTCAAACATTTAAACCTGCCAACCTTCAAACTTATTTATCGAACACAAACTCCCCATTCTTGTAAAACAACTCCCCATCCACAGTAATTTCAGAATCGGTACGCAGGTCGCAGATCATGTCCCAATGAATCGCGGACTTGTTCTTCGATCCCGTTTCGGGGTAGCCCGCGCCGAGCGCCATGTGGAACGTGCCGCCGATCTTCTCGTCGAAGAGAATGTTGCCCGTGAATTTGTTGATGTCGAAGTTTGTGCCGATGGCAAACTCGCCGACTCGGCGCGAGCCTTCGTCTGATTCGAGCATCTTGATAAGATACGCCTCATTCTTCTCGGCTGTCGCGCGTTGGACTCGTCCGCGGTTGAACGTAAGTTCCGCGCCTTCGACCGCCACGCCGCCGTAGATCGCGGGATAGGTATATTTCACCCAGCCGTTCAACGAATCTTCGACGGGTCCCGTGAAAATTTCTCCGTCGGGCATGTTGTACATACCTGTGGAATTTTTGAAGATGCGACCTTTGATCGAGAGAGTCAGATCCACATTCGGTCCGCGCAAGGTGACAACATCCTTGCCCGCGAGAAAGTCAATCGCTTTTTGTTGCCCCGCCGCGGTGCTGTTCCAATATGCGATTGGGTCATCTTCGTGCGCATGGACTGCGCCAAAAACGAAATCTTCGTAGTCTTTCAAACTCATGCCCGCGTCCTGCGCGTACGCGTCGGTGGGATAAAGCGTGGTGACCCATTTAAACTTACCCTCGCCGCCACGTCTCATCTGCGCTTCAGTGATTCCGCTGATGGCTTTCCCGCGCCGCTGAGACTTGACGGGATCAATATTTGTCGTGCCGCGCGTGTTCGTCGAAGAGTGGATTCGGATTCGGCTCTCGAACTCGTTGTATGCCAATTTGTAAAACGTTGGAACGAAATCGAGTTGCGCGTCGTTGGCGTAGGTGAGATAAAACTCATCCTGGCTGAACGGCATCATCCCTGGCAGGGCAACCATCGGGTGCGGATGACCGCCTTTTTCCATGATCTGAATGAACAACTCGCGCACTAGAGGCTCGGCGGCGGTCGTCGCTTCGATCAACACGCGGTCGCCTGGCACGATCCGCGCGGAATGCTCCACCAAAACTTTAGCAAATTTCTGAACTCGTGTATCGGACACGGCAATTCTCCTGTTTTATGTCATCAGGCATGTCACCCTGAGCGCCAGCGAAGGGTCTCTACGACGGTGACAGAGATTCTTCGCGGAGTTTATCCTGAATTTATCGAAGGGCTCAGAATGACATTCTGTGCAGTGAGTTAAGTTACGCAAATTATATCACTCGCTCATCGGGTATACTTTCTCCCACAACGAATTACCAACCCAAAATCGTCAATCCAAAATCGTCAATCGTAAATCGAAATGAAACAACTCCTCCAAAACATCAAAACAGGTAAAGCCTCCATTGAAGACGTTCCCATGCCGACTCCGCGCGAGGGGCAGGCGCTCGTCAAAGTGTCAGCCAGCCTCGTGTCCGCGGGAACCGAGCGCATGGTCGTCGAGTTTGCCGAAAAGAGTCTCGTCGGTAAGGCGCGTTCGCGTCCCGACCTCGTCAAGCAAGTTCTCGACAAAGCAAAACGCGAAGGCTTGGTCAACACGATGCAAGCCGCGTTCAATCGCCTCGACCAACCGATGGCGCTTGGCTATTCGTCTGCTGGCACAATCGTCGCGCTCGGTAAAAATATGCAGGGCTTCAAAATCGGTCAACGTGTGGCGTGCGCGGGCGGCGGATTTGCTGTCCACGCCGAATACAACGTCGTGCCGCGCAATCTTTTAACTCCTCTGCCAAAAAATGTTGACTTCGAATCTGCTGCGTTCACCACGCTCGGCGCGATCGCCATGCACGGATTTCGTCTCGCTGAGCCGCAACTCGGCGAGAACGTCGCGGTGATCGGTTTGGGTCTCGTGGGATTGTTGACGATTCAGATCGCATCCGCCGCTGGATGTAACGTCTTGGGTATTGACCTCGATCCCAAGCGGATCGCCCTCGCTTCTTCTCTCGGACGCTTCGACACGGCTCAGCGCGGGCTTCAGGCTGTCTCTCGCGCGCGAGCCGAATCTGCATCCCAGCTTTTTACCGCCAACCGCGGCTTCGACGTTATCCTCATCTGCGCCGACACTCCTTCGAATGACCCCGTTGAACTTGCAGGAGTTATCGCTCGTGATCGCGCGCGCGTCGTTGCGACAGGCGCGGTCGGCTTGACCCTCCCCAGAAAAATTTACTACGAAAAAGAACTCTCCTTCATCAACTCGCGCTCCTACGGACCAGGTCGCTATGATTCGAACTACGAAGAAAACGGACAAGATTATCCGCTCGGCTACGTGAGATGGACGGAAGGTCGCAACTTTCAAGCGGTCGTTGACTTGATGGAAAGCGGAAAATTGAACGTGAAGCCGCTCATCACGCATCGCTTCCCAATCGAAAAAGCGACGCAGGCGTATGAAGTGATCACGGGGAAGAAGAAAGAAAATTTTCTCGGCGTTTTGCTGACATATCCCGAAGGAAAGAGGAAAGAAGAAAGAATAGTCGTCTTCCCATCAATCGTAAATCGAAAATCGTCAATCGTAAATCTCGGCGTCCTCGGCGCTGGTCTCTTCGCCAACTCCGTTCTGCTCCCCGCTATCAAAAAAGTGGACGGGATTCAACTCGTTGGCATCGCCTCCGCTGGCGGACTCCACGCGCAACACGCGGGCAGGAAGTTTGGATTCAAATATGCAACGTCAAGCGAAGATGAAATTATCAACGACCCGAACATCAACACCGTCGCCGTCCTCACGCGCCATGATTCTCATGCAGAGTTAGTTGTAAAAGCATTGAAAGCAGGGAAGAACGTATTTGTTGAGAAACCGTTGGCTATCAATAGTGATCAGTTATCAGTCATCAGTAAGCAGTTGAAGAAAACTGATAACTGTTTACTGCTCACTGGATTCAACCGTAGATTTGCTCCTCTTGCAGAAAGCCTCAAGTCTCAGGTCTCAGGTCTCAAGTCTCCACTGCATGCGCATTATCGCATCAACGCAGGTTACCTCCCTCCCACACACTGGACTCAAGACCCCAGCGTCGGCGGTGGACGCATCATCGGCGAAGCGTGTCACTTCATTGATTTCATCACGTTCCTCGTCGGCGCGGCTCCCGTCTCTGTGACCGCGCACGCGTTGCCTGATAGCGGCAAATACCGCGAAGACAATGTCTCTATGACGTTCACTTTCCCTGATGGATCTATCGGCGTTGTGGATTATCTCGCCAATGGCGATAAGTCACTTCCGAAGGAACGCGTCGAAGTGTTTTGCGAGGGGGTGGTTGCAGTGTTGGATGATTTCGTTTCTTTGCAAGTCACCAGAGATGGAAAGATGAAAGAGGAACGAGGGGCGCAAGACAAAGGCTGGATGAACGAGTGGAAGGCGTTCGTCAAATCCATCCGCGAGGGAGGCGAGCCGCCGATACTGTACGAACAGTTGATCGGCGTGACCAAGTCCACGTTTGCGGCGGTGGAGTCGCTCAGATCAAATAAGCGAATCGAAATCTAATTTATGCGAACTCGCGCAGGGATCGTCCTCATCGAAGATAAAAAAGTCGCGCTGATTGAGCGTCACCGTGCGGGGTTGGATTATTTCGTCTTCCCGGGCGGCGGCGTGGACGACGGTGAAACGCCCGAGCAGGCGGCTGTTCGTGAGGCGATGGAAGAACTCGGTATTGAGGTCGTTATCCGGCGGAAAGTGGCTGAACTTCGCTTCGTAGCGGGAAATCACTTTTATTTTTCCGTAGAGCGCGTGGGAGGCGAATTTGGCTCCGGCAGAGGCGAAGAATATTCGGCTGACCCGAACGACCCGACCGAAGGAATCTATATCCCAATTTGGATGCCCATCGCTGAGTTATCGCAACATGAGAATATTTATCCGACTGAAATGGTAGAGATCGTATTAAATATGCTGCCTAAGCGTCAAACGCCCACTCGCCAGAGCGCATGACGGGTTCGCGTTCGCCGTTTTGTGTAATTCCATCAATGTCCATGTGCGGCGAGCCGATCATGAAATCCACATGGTTGAGACTGAGGTTGCCTCCAGCGGCGATGAACTCCTCGTCGGTCAATTCAGCCCCGCCGGTGAGAGTGAAGCGGTACGCGCGTCCGATGGCGATGTGACACGAAGCGTTCTCGTCGAAGAGCGTGTTGTAGAAAAGATGACCGCGTTTGCCGATGGGCGAGGTCGCGTTGACCAACGCCACTTCGCCGAGCCGCGTCGAGCCTTCGTCGGTATCTACTAATTTTTGTAGGAGGGCTTGATTCTTCTTTGCGTTCACTTTGACGATGCGCCCATTTTCGAATGTGGCGCTGAAATCTTCGATGAGACTTCCGCCGTAACTGAGCGGGAACGTTGCGGCGACGGTCCCTTCGGCGCGATTCCGATCGGGCAGTGTAAAAATTTCCTCGGTGGGCATGTTGGCAGTGAAGATCACGCCGTTCTCCGCCATGGATTGCGCGCCGCCCCAAATATGCCCGTGCGGCAGACCAAGGGTAAAATCGGTGCCGGGACCTTTATAATGCAATGCCGAATATTTCTTTGCCTGCATGTATTTAGCGCGAACTTTTAGATTTGCGATGTGTTCTTCCCATGCCGCAATTGGATCCGGCAGGGTCGCGCGCGTGGTTTCAAAAATAGCTTGCCACAATTTCGCTTCTGCTTCCTCCTGTTCGAGGTCGGGGAAAACTTTCTTCGCCCATGCCGGGCTGGATGAAGCGACTACGCACCAGTTGATCGCGTTGCGGCTGACTTGAGCGCCGATCGAGCTGTATTGAGTTAAATGCGTTCTCTGCATTGCCGCGATGCGCTCGGCGTCCAAGCCGGCGAACGCGTCTGGGTCGTTGGCATAGACGGAAAGAAGCGCGTCGCCGTTTTGGATCATATCCATAATAGCTTGGATATAGAATTTCGGATATTCGTCGAACGAATCGGCGGGCGCGCGCTGCAAGCGCAAGCGGAGCATTTCTTCGTCGCCCCATATAACTTCTACGTATTTTGCGCCGGCGGCATAGGCGGCTTTTGTCACTGCGTAGACGAATTCGCGCCCAGCGGGTGGAACTCCGCGCGAGGTGGCGTTGGTGATGATGAGCCGCTGTCCCTTGCGGATGTTCAGCCCCACGCGCACGACCGCTTCCGCGTATTTTGCAAGTAATTTTTGATATTGCTCTTTAGCCATCATAATTCTCTTCTCCACCGATTTTTTTCGAGTATAGCATGAACCTGTTGCAGCGGGTTGGTGTTATACCTACGCAAATATATTATTCCCCTCAGGAGACGCCATGCTCGCCATCGAACAAGTGGATACAAACAATAAGCGGCAGGTCAAACGTTTTGTGGAGTTTTACTATGACCTCTACCGCGATTGCAAACAGTGGGTTCCGCCTCTTTTTTTAGACGCCTACTTGCCTCTCAATCGCAAGAAACATCCCTTCTTCAGCCATTCTGAAGCAGATTTCTTCCTTGCCGTCCGCGATGGCGAAGTGGTGGGACGCATCTGCGCGGCGAACAACAAGCCCTTCAACGAGTATCACAAGACGAAGAAAGCGCACTTCTACGCGTTCGATTCCATTGACGACCTCGAGGTTGCGCGCGCCCTCTTCGACTCGGTCTACGCGTGGGCAACAGCGCGCGGACTTGATACGCTGATCGGTCCGAAGGGACTCTCTCCGTTCGACGGGTATGGGATTCAAGTGCAAGGTTTTGAATATCGCCAGATGATGACGATGATGAATTACAACTATGCTTATTATCCTACATTGATGGAAGCGCTCGGCTTCGAGAAGGAAGTGGACTTTGTCTCGTGCTATCTCCCCGCGGAATCGTTCCAAATCCCTGAGCGCGTTGAAAGTATCGCTAAACGCGTGATCGAGCGCGGTGCGTTGAAAGTCAAGCGGTTCAAGAGCAAACGCGAGTTGATCAAATGGGCGCCGCGCATCGGCGAAGCATACAACAAGGCGTTCATCCACAACTGGGAGTATTATCCCTTCTCGCCCGGCGACATCCAATACGCGGTGGATAATATTTTTCTTGTGGCAGACCCGCGCCTCATCAAGGTTATCATGGCTGACGAGGAGATCGTCGGATTCCTGTTCGCTTTCCCGGACGTATCTGCCGCGCTGCAACGCGCCAAAGGACGTCTCTTCCCGTTCGGCATTGTTGATATGTTGTTTGAGATGAAGCGCACCAAAACGATCTCAGGCAACGGCATGGGCATTTTGCCCGAATATCAAGGACGAGGCGGCAACGCTTTGCTATATTATGAAATGGGAAAAACAGTTTTGGGCTTCAACCAGTTCGAGAATGTCGAAATGACGCAGGTCGCCGAGACCACCGAACAAATGCGCGCCGACTTGAAGAATTTGAATGGCGTGGAATATAAGAATCACCGCGTGTATCGGAAGGGCGTTTAACTAACCTATCTGCAACTTTGCGTCATTTCCCCAAAGGGCGATTCTGTCGTTTGCATCGCTCAGTGGTAAGGTTACATGGAATTGGCTGCCGGGAAATTTTTTCTCGTCGTAGCCCGCGCTCTCCGCCCAAATGCGCCCGCCGTGCGCCTCCACGATACCTTTTGACAACGCTAACCCAAGCCCGGCGCCGCTTCCTTTGAAACGCGTCTTGCTGGTGGAATGCTTATTGAGTTCGCTTGGTTGATAGAACTTGCTAAAGATGATCTCACGCGATTCGGAGTCTATGCCGATACCGGTGTCGCTGATGATGAACTCTACGCCGCCATTGAGGAAATCCGAATCGTTTGTGATTTGATGCGCCTCTACCTTGATCTTACCGTCGTCGGGCGTAAATTTAATCGCGTTATTAAGTAAATGTTGGAATAGCTTTTTTAACAAGTTAGGATCTGCTTTGACCATAGGTAAAGACGGAATATCAAGCGTGAGGACCTGTCGCCGTTCCTTCAGCGTCCGCTCAATGCCCGCGCCGACTTCGCGAATTAATGCGGCGGCGTCCACGGGCGTTACATGCGGCTGCATGGCGCGCGCGTCGAGTTGCGCAATGTCGAACATTGAATCCATGATCTCGTGTAAGCGCAATGTCCCTTTGGAGATATTTGCCAGAATTGAGTGGACGCTGGCTGGAAGAGTTTGGTCTTCGATCAACATGCCTGTGTAGCCAATGATCGTTGTCAATGGTGTGCGGAGTTCGTGAGAGGCGATGCTGATGAAGTCAGATTTGGTCTGGTCGAGGCGTTCGAGGTCGCGGTTGGCTTTATCGAGATTATGATAGGCTTGACGCAGTTCCGTGTTGAGTTGCACAAGATTATCCACCAAACGAGCGTTTTCGAGCGCGACGGCGGTCTGGTTGGCGAGCGCCGAAAGAGTGACCAAATCCTCTTCCGTGTAGCGTGTGCCGGCAATTTTTGCGCCGAGGGCAAATAAGCCGATCCATTCGCGTTTGGAAAAGATCGGTAGATATACTTCGGCTTCGAGCCGGTTGAACCACTCCCGGTCCGGTTGAGTGACAGATCGAAAAGCGGGAAGAAGATCGAGGTCGTATTGAAGGAGCGGACGTTGTTCCGCTGCAAAATATTTTGCGATAGGATGATCGTTTCTTAATGCGACGATGCGAATCTGTCGTTCGCCCTGATTACGCACTGCGCGCAAGCGGTAGAGTTTTTCGCCGTTGACGATATCGGGATCAACTAGAAAAAGAAAGCCGCGTGAAATGTCCATTGCTTCAATGATCAAGCCGACGGCTACGCTGGCAAGCCGCTGCATATCAAGAATGTTGCTGATTTGTTCGCTGTAGGCGTGCAGCGTGCGGCTGGGATTAAATTCTTGTAGGTTAAACCATCTGTTTACTACGCGTCGTACGGCGGCGAGCAATGAAGTAAAGATTAGCGCGAGGATTAATGCGATGCCTGCGCCCACCAAAAGCGGATTGTAAAGGGGCAAGGCGTTGAAGACAGTTTGCGAAGCGGTCGTTCCCGCGATATAAAAGATGAGGATGACCAGCGTAGTGATGACATACGTAAGAATGCGTCGCGCGACCTCGCGTAAATCGGGCGGATCGTGCGTTACGATGATCATCGCGCCGACAACAGCCGCAAGCAGGCGTAGGGGGTTGCCGGCAATGCCGAGCCCGATAAAGAGTAGGACGTCGTTGATGAGAACTAGCAAAAATACCGGCGTCCAGTAATTAAGACGATTGCGCAGTAATGGCTGGCGCGAACGGTTGTGCGCTGAACGAATGTTGGCGAACGCGCTAAACGTAAAGATCGCCCAACCTATTTCAAGCCATATCCATGCAAGTTGATCGGAAGCGAGCGTGAAATTTCCGTTCGTCCATAGAGTTTCGCCTGTCCGCAGGAGATTTGATCGAATGACGAAGAAAACCGCGCCCCACAGAACGCCTGTGATAATCCATCCGCTGATGGGTCTGCGCACAAAATAACGAATGGCGATGAATGTTAGAATAGATAGGATAAATGCGCCAAAGATTTGCACACCCAACGCAGTTTGAGCGCTAAGCGTAAACTGCCCTCCGCGCCAGAATCCTTCTGCTGCGGTCAATAACATGTTGAAGATCAAATAGACGGAGAAGAGCACAGCGGCGGCGTCTTGCCCGGCGCGCCGACCGAGCAACTGAGCCAGCGCGGGCAAGTGCAGCGCGGCTAGAATTATCAATGCAATTAAATTGAATAGTTGCGGCGTCATCGCCGCGAAGTATACTCGAAATCATTCAATGGGGTTATCATTACGATATGCGCATTACAAAAACTTCACGCGATCTTTATGGATTTTCTTCAGATTTCTTCCGCGACGATGGAGACGTCTATTTTCGCGACTTCGCCTCTGCAAGAGAACTTGCCGCTCAGATCAGCGCATTGCGCTCATACCCTCTGCCTGCTTCAGACCTTTACGCCTTATCGCTCATTGACGAGGCTCTGCGCGCGCTCGTGAGGCGTTTTGCCCCGCCGCCAGTGATGAACACGGCGGTCAACTCTGCCAGCGAAAAAGTTGGCGCGGATTCGGTTGACCGCGCGGAAAAACGATTCGTCGCCGAGTTCCCGCCGGAAAGCGTGTATCGCGGCGAGCAGGCAGTGGACGAGTATCTTGCCAAACTTACCAATGGGCGCGTCAGATCAGCCGAAGAATTGATCTACGTCTTTACGCATAACGCCAACCCAGCCGTGAGCGCCATGCTCGAGTTGGTGGACGACGCGCCGCTCGAACCGACGGCTTATAAAAATTTGATCGCCGCCCTTGACGCCTTCTTTGCGAAAATTGCGAAAGATAACGCGGGCATCTCAGAAACATCCGAATCTCTGTTTGAAATCCTGCGCGCGCCCGCCGAAGCCTTTCCCGATTCGCTTGAAGGGCAGTTGCAGTTCATCCTTGAAAAATGGGGGAACCTACTCGGCGACGAGTTTGTGTCGCGTCTCTTGCGCGGCGTGGACTATCTTCACGAAGAGACGCTCCGTCACCAACTGGCGCACGGCGATTTCAAAGCGGACATCCCCGTCGCAACCTATTCAGGCGGCGAGTATGCCGAATATGAAAGATACAGCCCCGACAAAGAGTGGATGCCGCGCTTAATTCTCATCGCAAAGAATTCGTATGTGTGGCTCGAACAACTTTCGAGAAAATATGGTCGTTGGATAAAAACTCTCGACCAAATCCCCGATGAAGAACTGGACATCCTGCGCGATCGCGGCTTCACGGGCTTATGGCTGATCGGCTTATGGGAGCGGAGTCGCGCCAGTCAGCGCATCAAACAACGCATGGGTGACGCGGACGCGGTTGCGTCTGCCTACTCTCTTTTTTCGTATGACATCGCAGAAGATTTAGGTGGGTGGGGAGCATTGGAGAATTTGAGAACTCGCGCGTGGGGGAGAGGGATTCGTTTGTCCGCCGACATGGTTCCGAATCACATGGGCATTGACTCGAAGTGGGTGATCGAGCATCCCGATTGGTTTTTGTCGCTTCCGTATTCGCCGTACCCTTCGTATTCGTTCAAGTCTGAAAATCTTTCCGACGATATTCGAGTGGGGATTTATCTCGAAGATCATTATTACAACAAGACCGACGCCGCCGTCGTCTTTCAACGCCGTGATCATTTCACGGGCGACGTGCGCTATATCTATCACGGCAACGATGGCACGTCCTTTCCGTGGAACGACACCGCGCAACTCGATTACACCAAAGCCGAAGTGCGCGAGGCGATCATCCAAACCATTTTGCACGTGGCGCGCAATTTTCCCGTCATCCGTTTTGACGCGGCGATGACGTTGGCGAAGAAACACATCCAACGCTTGTGGTTTCCCGAGCCGGGCGCCGGGGGGGCGATTCCGTCGAGGTCCGAGCACGGCATGACGAGGTCCGAATTTGACGCGGCGATTCCGCAGGAGTTTTGGCGCGAAGTGGTGGATCGAGTCGCGGCGGAAGTTCCCGATACCCTGCTCCTCGCCGAAGCGTTCTGGCTGCTCGAAGGATATTTCGTCCGCACGCTGGGAATGCACCGCGTGTACAACTCCGCGTTCATGCACATGCTGAGAGATGAAGACAACGCCAAATATCGCGCCGCGATCAAGAACACGCTGGAGTTCGATCCGCAAATTCTCAAGCGCTACGTCAACTTCATGAACAACCCCGATGAAAAAACCGCCATCGAGCAATTCGGCGATGGCGATAAATATTTTGGAATCGCAACTGTATTATCAACTTTGCCCGGCTTGCCGATGTTCGGTCACGGACAAGTGGAGGGCTTCCGCGAAAAATATGGGATGGAGTTCCGTAAACCGAAATGGGACGAGACTCCCAATGAAGGCTTGATCGCCGGTCACGATTGGAAGATCTTTCCGCTTCTTCACCGCCGCTACCTGTTCGCTGACGTGGAAAATTTCTTCCTCTTCGACCTCTTCACCGCCAATGGAAGTGTTGACGAAAATGTTTTTGCGTACTCGAACATTCACCAAGATGAGCGCGGACTCGTCCTCTATCACAACCGCTTCGCCGACACCAAAGGCTGGATAAAAACCTCCGCCGCGTATCTCGACAAATCTACAGGAGACTTGCGGCAGAAATCTTTAGCCGAAGCGCTGAGACTTCCGTTTGAAGGATTTGTCATCTTCAAAGATTATGTCACGCGCTTGGAATACATCCGCTCGTGCGAGGAACTTTGGAGCAAGGGGCTGTATGTTGAACTACATGCCTACCAACATCACGTATTTATGGATTTTCAATTCGTAGAAAGTGGCGAGTGGAAAGTGATTTGCGACGCGTTGAGCGGGGCGGGGGTGGAGTCTATGTCCGCGAAGTGGGAGGAGATGTTTGGAGTGAAAGGGGAAGTTGTTTTGGAAGAGGTGAAGGTCAAGAAGGCGAGGAAGAAGGCGGTGAAGAAGACATTGTCCTCGAAAGGGGAAGGAAGAAAGAAAGTGGAAAATAGAAAGAAGACGAAAACTAGCAAGGCAAAACCTACTGTAAAAAAATCGGTAAAGGAAAAGGTTATCGCTAAAAAGAAACCTGCGGCGAAGAAGTCGCTTGCAAAGAAGACGCGAGTAAGCGAGCGTTAACTCATAACCTGTCATATGCGTCTATAGTTAAATTACCCAATGCGTTGGATTTATCTTTCTCCACACCTTGACGATGCCGTCTTTTCTGCGGGTGGCTTAATTTATGAACAAACGCAAGCGGGCATTCCTGTTGAAATCTGGACGATTATGTGCGGCGATCCGCATCTGCGTGAATGTTCTCCGTTTGCGCAAACGCTTCACTCCGTATGGGGATTCTCTTCTGCGGAAGAAGCCGTTTGTAAACGCCGCGAGGAAGATCGGTTAGCCGCGTCTATTCTTGGCGCGAAAGCCGTTCATTTCGATTTTGTAGATTGCATCTACCGGCGTGATAGAAATGGCGACTGGCTTTATCCTTCCGACGTCTTTGGCGCGATTCACGAAGCCGACGCTGATTATCCTATGCAAGTCGCCTCCGCTATCTCTGCTCGTCTCAATCTCGACGATAGGCTGGTTTGCCAACTTGGGCTTGGATCACATGTAGATCACGCGCTCACACGCCGCGCCGCCGAATTATTAAGAAGATCGCTGCTGTATATACTAGACGTGCCTTACGTCCTCTTGAAGCCGGAGGAACTTTCTGCCAAAACGACTAGGATGAGCGAGGCTGTTGTCAGTATCGCTGAATCTAGCTTTGTTTGCTGGAGCGAAGCGACGTTGCAGTATACGTCTCAACTGCCAGCGCTGGGAGAGGGCTTTAATACCCCTGCAATAGCAACAGAATCCCTTCGAAATTACTGGTCAAAACGACGAGGAATTCGCACATACCGATATGAGTAGACAGGTTCGAATTTTACTTGTATTGACCGTCAATCCGTGATATAGTATGCCCGCTTTTTAGGAAAGTAACCTAAGAAGATTTATTTGTCCCGCTTTGCGGGACAAAATCATATTGGCAGGAAACAGAGATGGCTGACAATTTTCTGACTAAAGAAGGTTATCAAAAACTTCAGGATGAATTGGATTTCCTCCGAACCGTTAAGCGGCAGGAGGTTGCCGATCGTCTGCACGAGGCTATGGAAGGCGGCGAACTGATCGAGAACGCCGAATATGAAGCCGCGAAGAATGAACAGGCGTTTGTAGAGGGTCGCATTCAAGAATTAGACTTATTGCTTGCGACCGCTAAGATCATTGAAGACATAGGCAAGAAGAAGAATGACATTGTGCGTCTCGGCTCGACGGTGACGATTAAGGAAGGCAACTTTGAGGCGGAGACATTCACTATCGTCGGCGCGGCGGAAGCCAACCCGCGCGAGGGAAAGATCTCGAACGAATCGCCGATTGGGAAAGCTATCTTAAATCATAAGGTCGGCGATAGTGTAAAAGTCGAGACGCCCGGCGGGGCGCATAATGTAAAAATCTTGAAAATTGGATAGATTCAAGAATGATGACACTAGCCCCGCCCCTACGCGGGGTTTTATTTTGTGTTAGCGCGGAAGCGGCGAATGCAAAAACGCGCAGCGGCTTGCCTTATGCGCCTATCTGCTTGTATACTTGCGCATGTTCTTTAAGATTGACTCTGTGGTGATATGATGGCTGATTACACTCAACTTGAAAAAATCCGTTTGCAAAAATTAGAAGAACTTCGCGCAGAAGGCGTGGAGCCGTTTCCTACGCGCGTCCAACGCACGCACCTCAGCGCCGAAGCGACCGCCGCGTTTGAAGCCGCCGAGAAAGATGGCAAGGAAGTTCGCGCCGTTCTTGCAGGTCGCATCCGCGCGATGCGGACGATGGGCAAAATTTCGTTTGCGCACATCGAAGATGGCGCGGGCAAAATTCAATTATTTCTCCGCGCTAATGAAGTAGGTAAAGAGCGTCTTGACCTTTTCAACAAGATGTTCGACCTCGGCGATTTTATTCAGGCTGAAGGAATGATGTTTCGCACAAAAAGCGGCGAAGCGACGCTTCACGTTCACGACTTTCGCATACTCGCCAAAGCGATTAGCCCACTGCCGGCTGCGAAAGATGAGACTCTCGAAGATGGGACTGTTATCCGTCATGCCGCGCTGGAGCAGCCCGAATTGCGCGCGCGTCAGCGCTATGCAGATTTGGCGGTGAATCCCGAGGTCCGTGAGACGTTCCGTAAGCGCGCCACGATCATCAAAGCCTTGCGCGATTTTCTGGATGGCAAAGGATTTCTCGAAGTGGAAACGCCCATCCTTCAACCGTTGTATGGCGGAGCCGCGGCGCGTCCGTTTATGACCCATCACAATGAGCTCGATCAAGATATGTATTTGCGTATCTCGTTCGAGTTGTATTTGAAACGCCTGCTTGTCGGCAATCTCGAGAAAGTCTATGAGATCGGGCGCGACTTCCGCAATGAGGGCGTGTCGTTTAAACATAACCCTGAATTTACGCAGCTTGAATTTTATTGGGCGTACGCAGATTACTTGCAGGTGATGGAACTTGCCGAGAACATGGTGGCGTTTGCCGCGCAACAAACGCTGGGGACGATGAAGATCAAGTACAAAGAAGATGAAATTGACCTAACGCCTCCGTGGAAGCGGCTTGAGATGCGCGAGGGTATTCGACAGACCAGCGGCATTGATATCGATGAGTGTAAATCTGCCGAGGATTTGTTCAAGGCGATCAGGGCGAAATATCCGAACAAAGCGCCCGATCCGAAAGCGACGCGCGGCAAGTTGATTGATTTTCTGCTCGGCGAATTTCTTGAGCCGACGTTAATCCAGCCGACCTTCTTGTATAATTACCCGCGCGACATTTCGCCGCTGGCGAAATCTATTCCGGGCGATCCGCTGACAGTGGAACGTTTTGAAGGTTATGTCGCTGGCTTTGAGTTATGCAATGCCTTCACCGAACTGAACGACCCGCTCGATCAAGAACAGCGTTTTCTTGAGATGGGACGCGATTATGCGGAAGGCGACGACGAGAAACATCCGCTCGACGAAGACTACCTCCGTGCTATGCGGTACGGAATGCCGCCCAATGGCGGCTTTGGCATGGGTGTGGATCGTCTCGCCATGTTGTTGCTTGATAAACATTCCATCCGCGAGGTGCTATTGTTCCCCGCGTTGAGGAAGGAAGAATAAATCCATAGGAGCAGATTTGCGCGTCTGCCCCGGCTATTTTCATAGGAGTCGTTATGCCGAGTTTACAACCCCAGCACGTTCAAAAGATTCATGAGTTGATTGACGCAGGGCAACTTATTATAGCGATCCAAGTGTATCGCGAAGCGACAGGCGTTAATCTGGCGGAAGCGAAACGAGCGATCGAAGAGATGGCGCGAATGGAGGCGGCAAGACCTCCCTCAAGCGCGCGCGACTTTGACAATCCCGTTCTCGAAAGCAAGGTTCGATCTATGCTCGCCAGAGGCAAGAAGATCGAAGCGGTGAAAATTTATCGCGAAGAATACGGCATCGGCTTGAAAGAGGCAAAAGACGCGGTGACTCGGATCGCAGCGGCTATGCCGCACGACCTATCAAAGAATGCGCCATATGAATCTGCGATTGAGAACGACCCGTTTGCGCAAGATCAGGGAAGCGGCGCGCGCGTTGTTTTGTTGCTTGCGGCAGTGGGCGGAGTGATCGCCTGCGGGATAGCGACGGTTGTATTATTTCTTGGAGGTAAATAATGTCGAGAAAAGCGTTAGCTATTAGCGATGCGATCGCGATCGCGATCGTCACCGCCGTCGGATATATTTTTCATGGAGATATGGACTGGTCGGTTATTCCACGCTTTCTTATTATCTTCATTCCGCTCGTTGCGGCGTGGTTTGCCCTCGCTCCCGGATTAGGACTCTTCCGAATGGAGATTATTTCAGACCCGAAGCAGCTTTGGCGTCCTGCCTTAATCATGCTGGTCGCTGCGCCTTTTGCGGCGCAGTTGCGCGCAAACCTGCTTGGCGCGGCGACGGTGTTGCTGATATTTGCGAACATTCTGGTCGGTATGTCCATGTTGGGAATGGCGCTCTGGCGTGGAATATATCTTTTCTTTTTCCTCAAACGTAAAAAATAGCCAAACAGTGTTTTCGTGAATGTCTTCTTTCTATATTTACGATTTAGCAAAATGAACCTATGAACGAGCAGGCTCTCATTGCCGATGTAAAAAATGGCAGTCTGGACGCCTTTAACACGCTCGTCTTGCATTATCAAGACAGCGTGTTTAACGTTGCTTTACGCATCCTTGGCGACGAGGAACAAGCTGCCGATGCGTCGCAAGAGACGTTCATCTCCGCCTTCAAAAGCATCGCTGCGTTTCGCGGCGGATCGTTTAAAGCGTGGCTTATGCGCTCCGTTACCAACGCATGCTACGATGAATTGCGCCGCCAGAAACGCCAACCGACGATTCCGCTCGAACCTGACGCCGACGATGGCGACGAAGTTGAATCGCCGCGCTGGCTCGTCGACCCGAACACGACTCCCGCTCAACAAGCCGAAGCTGCCGAAGTCGAACACGCGATCCAACATTGCCTCGACGCTCTGCCCCTTGAATTTAAAACGGTTGTGGTCATGGCGGATATTCAAGGTATGGATTACGCTGAAGTTGCCATAGCGATTCGCGCGCCGCTTGGCACCGTTAAGAGCCGCCTCGCGCGCGCGCGCTTAAGATTGCGCGAATGTCTACAAGGTTTTGCGGAACTTTTGCCCGCATCTTATCGTCTAATAAGCGACGCCGCTCTGCGTTCGTCAAAATGAATTGTTTTATGAATCAACGCGACCTCGAACTTCTCTCCGCTTATTTAGATCAACAGATTACCCCGTCTGATGCGGCGCGCTTGGAAGCGCGCCTTGAATTTGATAAAGAACTTGCCGCAACTCTCGGCGATTTGCGCGCCGTTCGGACCGTGTTGCGCCAATTGCCTAAACGCCGAGCGCCGCGTAATTTTACGCTTACGCGGAATATGGTAGGACTCAACCCTCCGCTCCCGCGCGTTTATCTTATATTTCGGTTTGCGACGGTTGTGGCGACATTATTATTCTTCTTCACGTTTGGTATGAATATGATGACTTCACGATCAATGCAACTGTCGGCAGCTGCCGCGCCGGCGCCATATGCTGCGCAAGAAGCCGTCGTAACAGACGAGAGCATGCCCGCCTTTGCGCCCGGCTTGACGAATCCCGAATTGTCGTCACTGCCCGATGAGGCGAATCCCGTGCCGACGGAAGAAGTCGTCGCAGCGAAGCTCAGAGAAACCGGCGACGAACGTTCCATGACATCGCTGACTTCGTCTACATGGCAGATGGCCTTTGCTCTTGTTGCCGTGTTATGCGGAGCGGTTATGGCGATATTGCGCCGCATCGCCTCCAATCGTTGGAAATGATGTAAGAAGGGGCGCGCTATCCCGTTCTTTAGAAGTATGACGGATTCTGATTTTAACTTCTGCCCCCGTTGCGGAGCATTGATGACGAAGGTCGAGAAATTTGGACGCATCCGCCCAGTCTGTTCGCAATGCGGATGGATCTATTTTGAAGATCAGAAGGTCGCGGCGGCGGCGTTAGTTGTTCAAGCGGGGCGCGTACTATTGGTGCGGCGCGTCAACGAACCGTTTCGCGGACTGTGGACTCTGCCGGCGGGATTCGTTAATAGCGGCGAAGATCCCGCTATTGCCGCCGCGCGCGAATGTTTGGAGGAGACGGGACTCACAGTACGAGCGTTGCGCGTGTTTGATATAGTGTCGGGACGCGAGCATCCGCGCGGCGCAGATTTTGTCATCATCTATCTTGCTGAGTTTATCGGCGGCGATTTGCGGGCGGATGACGATGCCGACGCGGTGGAATGGTTCGATAGGAATCACCTGCCGCCGCTTGCCTTTCGCGCTACGCGAAAGGCGTTACAATCGTTGTATGCTTGACGTTCGTCCGTCTCCGATCGCTGGGACTTGGTATGAGGGGAATGCAAAAACGTTGGCTCGAGTTGTTGACGATTATTTGAATAACGCGCAGTTGCCTGAGTTGAGCGGGGAGGTAATTGCAGTCATCGCGCCGCATGCAGGTCAGCGTTATTCAGGCGCGGTGGCGGGCTATGCGTTTGCCGCCGTTAAAAAATTACAGCCTGATTTGGTCGCGGTGATTGCCCCGTTTCATAATTTATCGAGCCACGCCCTGCTTACGACCGCTCACAACGCATATGGCACGCCGTTAGGAAATATCGAAGTGGATAAATCCGCATTGACGGAATTGTCTTCGTATCTCGATATTCCCATTACGCCAATTTTTGCGGACAAAGAACATTCGCTTGAAATTGAACTCCCGTTTCTGCAGCGCGCATTGACAGGCGAATTCAAGCTATTGCCCATCATGATCCGCGCGCAGGAGGTGGACGTGGCAAAGAAACTCGGTCTCGCGCTGGCGAAAGTTCTGAAAGATAAAAACGCCTTGCTTGTCGCCTCCACTGACCTCTCCCACTTTTACGATCAAGCCACCGCGAACATGCTCGATGCTGAAATGCTCAAACGCTTCGAGTCGTTCGATCCCGAATCCATTTTTGAAGCGGAGCAATCAGGCAAAGCCTTCGCCTGCGGGCATGCTGTCGTCGCCGCCGTATTGTGGGCGTCGCGTGAACTCGGCGCTAGCAAAGTGCAAATTTTACGTCACGCCACCTCGGGCGATGTGACGGGAGATTTTAAGTCCGTTGTGGGGTATGGAGCGGGAGCGGTGTTGAGGTAAGATATATAGAATAAATTAGGCGGGATAAATAAATTTCAAGTTACAATTCTACACGATGTCTTCCTTCGTTCAAATCGTCGTCAACGTGCCAGCTATCGTGGGCATCTTCGATTATGCCGTACCCGAATCTCTCGCGGGGAGAGTAGGAGTCGGGCATCTGGTCATTGTTCCGTTTGGGAAGCAGACCGCGCAGGGAGTGGTCCTCCGTTTCATCCACCAGCCCTCGGTGCGCGATGTGAAAGATGTCATCGAACTCGTTGACCCTGAACCTGTGCTGACCCAAGCGCAAATTGCGTTGGCGGAGGCGATGGCGGAGTCCACGCTTGCGCCGTTGGCGGCGGTGGTGGGATTGTTTTTGCCTGTGGGGTTGAGTCAGCAAGTTGACACCATGTACGAATTACGAATTACTAATTACGAATCACAGATTGATTCCAAATCCATCAGCCCGAAGACTCAACGATTGACAATTGAAGATCGCCTCCTAAATTTGTTGCGAACTCGCGGCTCTTTGCGCGGACGACAAATTGATGCGCACTTCGCCAAAGTGGATTGGCGCAAGACGGCTGGATTTCTCGTGCGGAAAGGCGTGCTGTCGGCGCGGTCTGTGTTGCCGCCGCCGAGGGTGCGGTCAAAGTTCATTCGTGTCGCCCAGCTTGCCGTCACGCCAGCAGAGGCGGAAGTTGAGATGCCGAATCTGGGGACGAAGCAAACACTGTCGCGCAGACAATCCGCATTGAGATTCTTGATCCAGCAACCTGAAGCGATCAACGTCTCGTGGGTGTACGCCGAAAGCGGGTGCAATCTCGCCGACTTGCAGGAACTCGAAGAGCGCGGACTGATTCGATTGTTCGAGAGCGAGATATTTCGGGATCCATTGCAGAGAGTGGTGAATAGAGGGATAGAGAATAGTAAGGAAATTGAATTGACTCTTGAGCAAGAGACTTCGATAAGTCAAATTACAAATGCGATACATAGTATGAAGCACGCCGCTTTTCTCTTATACGGCGTGACAGGCTCGGGCAAAACGGAAATTTATCTTCGCGCCGCAGAAGAAGCGGTGAAGCGCGGCAGACAAGCGATCGTGCTTGTGCCTGAGATTGCGCTCACGCCGCAAATCGTTCGGCGATTCTTGAATCGATTCCCTGGGCAGGTGGGGCTTGTCCACTCGAAACTTTCGGAAGGCGAACGATACGACACATGGCGACGCGCTCGCGCGGGCAAACTCAAAGTGATCATCGGAGCGAGAAGCGCGTTGTTCGCACCGTTGCCAAACATCGGACTCATCGTCGCAGATGAATGTCACGACTCGTCGTTCCGTCAAACCGAGCCGCCGTTTTATGATGCGATTAGCGCGGCGCGGCTATATGCGCGTCTGTGCAGCGCAGTCTGTGTGATGGGCTCCGCTACGCCGGCTGTTGAGCAACGATTTCAGACAGACTCACCTCCCTTTGCAGGAAAGGGACCCGGGGTGAGGTCGCTCTCCCTCCCTAAACGCATTGTCGAGACGGGACTCCCTCTCGTTCATATTGTGGACATGCGCGACGAACTCAAAGCGGGTCAACGCGGGATTTTTAGCCGACTCCTGCTGAGCGAACTCGACTCGACCCTCAAGCGCGGCGAGCAGGCGATTCTCTTTCTCAACCGACGAGGGACGTCCACATATGTGTTCTGCCGCGATTGCGGGTATGTGTTGAAATGCCCCAATTGCGAAACGCCGCTCACATTTCACATAGAAGATAAAGAACGATTGCTCTGCCATCACTGCGGATACGAAAGACAAAAACCGAAGAGTTGTCCGCGATGCGGGGGGAAGCAGATCCGCGAGTATGGACTCGGCAGTGAAAAAGTCGAAGCAGAGGTCAATGCGTTGTTCCCCAAAACGCGGACGCTTCGCTGGGATTGGGATACTACGCGCCAAAAAGATGCGCATGAAATCATACTTACGCATTTTGCGAATCATAAAGCGGATGTGTTGGTCGGCACGCAGATGCTCGCTAAAGGGCTCGACTTGCCGCTGGTGACTCTAGTCGGCATTGTGCTGGCGGATGTAGGATTACAGTTGCCCGATCCGTTCGCAGGCGAGCGCGTCTTTCAAGTGTTGACGCAAGTAGCGGGGCGGGCGGGTCGCAGCGAACGCGGCGGAAGGGTTGTCTTGCAGACATTTGACCCGACGAATCCGGTTATTCAATTTGCGGCGAAGCATGATGTAGATGGCTTTTATCGCTACGAATTGGAGAATCGCAGGCGACTCGGTTATCCGCCGTTCGCGCGGTTGGTGCGACTCGAATATCGAAATGCTGATCCGCTTGCGGCTGAGAAAGAAGCGAAGCGTGTGGGGGAGAAGTTGTCAACGATCGGCGGTGAATCGTTTTCGGCGATCGGTCCCGTTCCATGTTTCTTTGCAAAGGTCGGCGGCGCCTATCGCTGGCAGATTATCCTGCGCGGATCGAACCCGAGCGCGGCTCTGAGTGGAGTAAAATTGAACGGTTGGCGTGTGGAAACAGACCCGGTCAACCTGTTGTAATTGCAACGAATATTACTGTAACGCGTATTCAACGTAAAGATTTATTTTATAATAGATAATGGAGGCGCATGGTGCAAGCATTTTCGCGCGGTTGGTCGTTTCTAAAACAAGCCTGGAGCATGGCGTTCAAAGATAAAGATCTATTGAAGCCGTCCATCTATGCGTTGATCGTTGGAATGATCGTTTCGGTCATCGGTATCATTCCGATTATCGCTGTAGCATTTTTGCTCGGCGATTCACAATTCGGACAGATCATCATGGGCATTCTCGGTTTATTGATGATCTTCGTTCAATACGTGATCACCTATCTTTTTTCGGCGATGACCGTGTACTTGATCTACGGTTATCTCGCGGAGGGCGACGGTCGCATGGATCGCGCGTGGGCGATTGTGCGCCGTGACTTCTTCGACATTCTTTCGCTGGCGCTCGTATCTACATTCGTTACCTGGCTGCGGAATACGGCTCGCAATAATCGCAGGGGCAGTAATTTGTTCGGAAACGTCGTGACGGGAATTTTGCGTGTATCCAGCGGGGCGCTGGAAGCGTTATGGTTGGAAACCTCATATCTGGTTTTGCCCGCGATGGTGATAGATGATTTGAACTTAAAGGACGGCTTGCAGCGCATCTGGAATATTACCAAGCAGAATCTGTTGTTAGTTGGCGTCGGTTTCGTGGGCGTACGTTGGGTGACGGGGTTGATCGGCTTTGTTCTCGGCTTTAGCGGTTTCATGGCGGCGCTTGCCATTGCAGGCGGCGCGATATATGTTACGAATGGATTCGGCGCAATCTCGATCGCGGCGATTGCTCTTGGCGCGTTCCTCTTCTTTGCTTTCGTTGTGATAGCAAGCGTGATCTCATCGTATACGAACGCCGCCTATCACACCTGTTTATATCTTTGGGCGCGTGAAGCAGAGAAAGCGCAGGCTGCCGGACAAGATATTCATGTGACTGCGCCTATGCCGCTTGCTGCAGTATTAAAATAATAGATGAAAGTCCTTCTTCTTTCAGCGCGTAAAAAGAAAGAGGAAAGAGAAAGGCTGTTTCCTTTTCGTGCAACCTGAACCTCGGCGCGAACTCGTCTCGTGGGATGAAGTAGATCGCCTCATTGACCATCTTATTCCACAGTTCCGCCGTGAATTTACCGCGATGGTCATTGTTACGCGCGGCGGCATCGTCCCTGGCGGTATGCTGGCTGAAGCGATGGATATTACGCACATCCTTACTGCAGCAGTGGACTTCCCCGCGCAGCTGGCGCAAGAGAAATCCATTATGGCGTGGCCCGAGTTCATCCAATTTCCCGCCGATGAGAAAATGCGCGGGCGCCCAACTCTTATTGTTGACGATATTTGGGGATCGGGACGCACCATCACTGCGGTCAAGAATCGCGTGTCTGCCGCGGGCGGCTTCCCTGAAACGTGCGTGTTGCATTTCAATCCATATCGTAGTTTGTTTGGCAGTCATCGTCCTGATTATTACGCCGCCGTGACCAATGCCTATATCGTCTATCCATGGGAAGTGGATAGGGGAGCGGATCGAGTTCTGCTCGGGGAGATTTAATCTCGTTCTCTCAATGAAACGACGGTTTCGATTTAGGGGAGCGCCTCAAATCCTGAAATTTCGATATATAACTCATCGTCAACCGCTTGTTTGATGTAATCAATGCTGGCTTTGACGGGGTAGCCGAGCGATGCGTCATACGTTATATTGATGTCGCCGCGTCCCCTCTCTTTCAGCGCCCTTTCGAGTTCGGCAAAGAGTCGATCTATCGTCCCCAAGCTGTCGAAGAATTTGTAGGATAGATCGTCTGTCGCGACGGGGGTCCCATCGTTGGCGGTCATTACGACGACTTTGCCATCTCTCACTTCGACGGTTAACGGCATTTGTTCCATGAAAGAACAAAAGCAACTTATGCGCAATTGGAAACGATAATGCGAAATATCCGCGTCTTCCCAAATCTGTCGGTTGCGCGAAAGTTCGTCCGCCGAACACGCGGTTAGGATGAGAGCTAGTAGAACGATCAGCGTTTTTTTCATCGTATATCTCCTTACGAACTGGACGAAAAGCGAGCGTGATTGTTCCCGCGCAGTCTCGAACGGCTTATCAGTTTGAGACGATGAACTCAATGACCTTCATGTTCAGAAGCGTTTGTATGCACCATCACGCTTACGAGAATATCCGCATGCTGTTGGAAGTGTAAAGTGATCTCGATCGTGTCTCCATCTGCCAGCGGACGCGCCAGATTGACTAACATGATGTGCCAGCCGCCCGGTGCGAACTCCACGCTTTTGCCGGCTGGCAGCGCTGCCGATTCGACCATGCGCATCCGCATCACGTCGTTTTCCAGCTTGCTTTCGTGGATTTCCGCCGCTTGTGAAACTTCGGCGGATACGCTGACGAGAACGTCGTCAGTTTTATCGTAGTTGTGGATAGTGAGATACACTCCACCGGTGGCGCCTTGCGAAGCGGGATTCATCCACGCGTCGCGAACCTCGATCCCTGTTTTTGGCGCGCAGGCGGCGCTGAACAGAAGAACGGCGAGCAATACGAAGATTCTTTTTTTCATTTTCAAACCCTTCTCATTAAATTATTTTGGTCGAACGTAGCGTCTTCCGCGCCACTGGACTCCTTGGCTTGAAAGCGACAGCCATGCGGAAGCGATTATCATGGCGGCGAAAACGCCCGCGCCGAGCGGCGTGGAAAGCGAATAGAGCGGAGAGATGCCCATGCGTCGCGCCGTTCGTCCGCGTGCGATTAACACGACGCACCAGACAGCCAGCGCTTCGACAAGGACGATCAGTGCGATAATGCCTCCGCCGTTGAGCGCCCACCACAACCCTAAGCTCAGCCATGCTGGCAAAAATAACGCCGCCATCAACGCCAGCGATGCTCCGGCGACTCCCAGCCATAGCAAATTGGGTTGATTGCGAAGCCCAAGATACATGTTCTTGGTCCAACCTTCCCACATGGAACTTAAGGACGTATACATCCGCGTGCTGATGAGCGCCGATCCATCGGCGAGCGCGAGTCGGTATCCGCTCCATTTAACGCGTTCTGCGATAGCTTGGTCTTCGACGATCTGATCCCATACGCCGGCATGCCCGCCAATCTTCTCGTAAATCTCGCGGCGGATGAGGATGAATTGCCCGCTGGCGACGGCGTCTTTGTGCGCTGGATCGTTCACTTTACGCGGGCTGAATCCGACCGACAGCGCCGTGACGACGACGGGCAAGACGGTTTTCTCCCAGAACGACGCCATGATCTGACGGTGGAGCGTAGTGAACAGATCGGCTTGAACTTCTAACGCTTTAACGTAACAGGAGGAGAGCGCCTGCGGGGCGAGGAAGGTATCCGCGTCTATGAAGCATAACCATACGCCTCGCGCGGCGGCGGAGGCTTGGTGTAAAGCGTGGGGTTTGCCGATCCAGCCGGGCGGAAGTTCTGAGCCGCTGATCAGGCGGAGACGAGAGTTGCGGGCGGCGAGATCCGCTAGAATGTGCGGCGTGGCGTCAGTGGAACGATCATCTAAAACAATGACTTCAAAATTTGGATAATCTTGCGTAAGCGCCGCTTCGACGCATGCGCGGATATTCTGCTCTTCATTCCGCGCAGGGATGCAGATTGAGATGAGCGGCGCGAGCGTTGGCGGCAGCGCGGGCGCGACAACGATGTCCATTTGGGACTGGCTGTGCAGCCAATAAATGACGATCGCTCCCCCCGCGCAAAGAATTGATGAAATGACAAGATAGGTCATGACGTATGTTTAGATAATTTGCAGAGTCGAGCCTCGTTCGGTCTTCTCTACTTCGATCCGCGTGGGGAACGCGTCTTTCAGTTCTTCGAGATGCGTAACGACGAGGATTTTAGCGAAGTCGTTCTTGACGAGGTTAATGGCTTCGATCAACCGCTGGCGTCCTTGCGCGTCTTGCGAGCCGAAACCTTCGTCAATAACCAGCGTTTGCAGGCGCGCGCCCTTGCGCTGCGCAAGGATCTCCGATAGCGCGAGCCGAATCGAAAAGTTGACGCGGAACGCCTCGCCGCCCGAGTACATTTCGTAATCGCGTTCGCCTGCGCCGTCTTTAATAACGATATTGAGCGTTTCTTTCAAATCTTTTCGTTTTTCGTCTTTATATTTCCCTTGCGTTTCAAACCGAATTGACATTTGACCGTTGCTTAAGCGATCTAATAAATTGTTCGCTTTTTCTTCGATCTGCGGCAGAGCCTGTTCGATCAACAGCGCAGGGACGCCGTTCTTGCCGAATGCCGTTTCAAGCGTACGATGGTAGGCTATCTGTTTTTGGAATTCCTCGCGTTCTTTTTCATAGCCTGCTTTACGCGCGCGTTGAGTCTTCAACACGTCCACGCGTTGCTGTGCCCCGCCGAGTTCGCCGCGCGCGAGATTCTCCTCCTCGCGTAAGCGAGACAACTCGCGTTCCGCCTCGTCGAGATTCGGCGCGCCCGCCTCCGCCTCCTTTAACGCCGAAGATGCGGAGGCGTATTGCTTCTCACTCTCCTCGACTTCCTCTTTCCTCTTTCTTCTTTCTTTTTCTAAATTTGCAATTTCACCCTCGATCTGCTTGTTCACTTCCTTCGCCGAGTCGAGTTTACGATATTTATCCTCTACTTCTCTTAATTCTCTTTCTTTCTCTCGCGCCTTATCATGCGCGGATGCGTCATAGCCGAGTTTCGACAGTTCCTTATCCAGTTTAGCGAGGCGCTTCTGTTCGTCTGCCGCGTACTTACCGCTTTCCAAAACCTTCCCAACTTCTTTCAACCGTTTCCTGCCAGAGGATTCCCACTCTTTCACGACCGACTGCGACCTCTCCAACCGTTCGGAGAGTTGCGAAATTTCACCCGCATATTTCATGCGTTCCTTTTCAGCGGTGGAGAGATTGGAGATTTGAGCCTCAAGGCTCTTTATTTGCTCTGTGAGTTCAGAAGATTCTTTTTGATTCGCGCGGTACGCGTCGCCTTTTTGCTTGCCTTCTTCTTCCAACTGTTTGAGCGTGGACTTGCGATGCTCTTTGCTCAACTCCTGCCCGCACAGCGGGCATTCGGTCCCATCGGCAGAATCAAGTTTGTCAATCCGCGCTTTCAAGTCATCCATCTGAATTTTCAACGCGTTGTTTTCCGCTTTCAACGTTGCTTGAGTCTCCCGCGCTGAATTGCGCTGGCTCTCCAACCCCGCGCGTTGTTGGACGTTCTCCTCTGCGGCGCTTAAGAATTTTTGCGCATTCTCAATCCCCGCTTTCAACTCAGTGTCCGCTGATAACTGATTACTAATCTCCCCTTCCTCAATCATCAACGCCCGACGCTCTTCCTCTAACTTCGTTTTTTCCACTGCGATTCGTTCCTGTAATGGAGCGCGTTCTTTTTGATGTTCGTGAAATTCAGACGCGATCTTATCCAACGCTTCCAACTCTTCGCGCGCTTTTTGCCATGTCTTGAAATCCGCTTCAATCTCTTTTGCGCGACTCGCCAGATCGGCGTACGATGCGCGCTCTGATTCTTTTTCATCAAGACGACTCTCCAAAGATGCGAGAGCTGCGCGCGCGCGTTCGAGTCCCGTCGCGAGCCTAGACGCCATCTTGCGTTGCTCTTCCACAAGCGCCGCGTTTCGTTCCAAATTTTTCATCGCAGATTCCTGCGCCTCGCGCGCTACGGATAACTGCTTCAGCGACGATTCGAGTTCTCCCAGCCGAATCCTTCGCGGCTCTTCTTCTGCAAGTTCCCTGTCGATCTCTGCCACGCGTCCGTCAATCGTCTCAACCTCCGATTCAATTTGCTTTCTTCGTTCGGCGGCGCGGCTTTTATATTCGTCCCAAATTTCAAGCCCAAGGATGGCGCTCAAGACCTCCTTGCGCCTGCTCGCAGTCTGTTGCGTGAACTGATCCGCTTTGCCTTGCAAAAAGAACGATGCGTTGACGAACGTCTCATAATCCAGCCGCAACGTCTGTTCAATGCGCGCTTGCGTTTCGCGGGTTGTTTTTTCAGTGAGCGGCTTCCATGAATTGCCGCTCCGAATCTGAAACTCCAGTATTGTGCTTTTTCCGCGCGGCAACGTCCGTTGCACGCGATATGTATTTTCTTCGTGCTTGAACGCGAGGACCGCTTCAGCGGCTTTCACATCCGCGTATAAATTGATCACATCGGCGTTTTTGCCGCGCGCCTCGCCAAAAAGACACCATGTGATCGCGTCTAGCAGAGACGATTTCCCTGCGCCGTTTTGCCCCGAAATGCATGCCAAATTGAACGTCTCGAAATCCAACTCAACGGGATCGCGATAGGAGAGAAAGCCAGAGATGAATAAACGAAGAGGAATCATGTACGATGGATTATAATCGAACCGCTATGTACGAAACCTCCAATGCGACCAACCGTCGCCGTCTTACATTGATCAGCGTCGTTCTTGCCACTGTGCCTTGCTATTGCGTAGGATGGTTAGCGCTAGCTCTCGCGCCTGACGTCAAAACTGCCACGCCTACGCCGACGGAAACTTCTTTTATCGCGCCGACGATAACGGAAACGCTTCACATCTCGACTGTTAGCGTCACGCCGCTCATTTTGACCGGTACCGCCACCGATACGCCGACCTTTACTCCGACTCCGACGGAGACGATAACCCCGCGGCCCTCCCCAACGAACTTTCAGCCAGCATCGAATACGCCGTCTTTAACGCCCATCCCCTCATTTACACCGAGCCTTACGCCGACGTTTACATTCACGCCCTCGCTCACTCCCTCGTTGACCCCTTCGCTCACGCCCTCGTTAACTCCTTCGCTCACGCCTTCGCTGACGCCGGCTGCCACATTAACATCTTCAATTACGCCGTTTAACACGCCGATAGGAACGCCCTAACCGCTATGACAGATATCCTTCCTTTCCTAAAAACGCTATTATCCGCTTCGGGGGTGTCGGGCAGTGAAATGCCCGTCGCAAAACTTATTGAAGAAAGGTGGCGTTTGCTGGTGGATGAGACGCGCTTCAGCCGTGTCGGCTCATTGCACGGGTTGAAGCGCGGTGAGCTCAGTAAGCGGAAAGGGAAACGCCCTTCTGTTTTGCTCGCCGCGCATATGGATGCTATCGGCATGCGAGTCAGCCAGATCGAAGACGGCTTTCTTCGCATTACAGACGTTGGCGGGATTGACATTCGTGTATTGCCCGGCGCGGAAGCGACGGTCTACGCGTCAAGCGGCGACAAACTCCCAGCCGTAATTGCAATGCCCTCTCCGAAGTTATTGCCCGAATTGGCTGGAAGCGGCGCGCTTGAAATTGGCTATCTGTTGGTAGACACGGGTTTGACTCAGCGCGAGGTGGAACGCAAGGTCAAAGTGGGCGATCTTGTTTCGTTTGCAAATGAACCGATGGAACTCGCCGGCGGCATGCTTTCAGGTCATACTGTTGATAATCGCGCATCTGTCGCCGCGTTGACGGTTTGCTTAGAGGAGTTACAATCGAAATCGCATGCGTGGGACGTTTGGGCGGCGGCTACCGTACAAGAAGAGACGAGTTTCCTCGGCGCGTATACTTCCGCATTTGACATCCGACCCGATATTGCAATTGCGATGGACGTCACTTTTGCTAAAGGACCGGGCGCAAATGGCTGGCGAACGCATGCTGTCGGTAAAGGCGTTGGCTTGTGCATGGGTCCAAATATGCACCCATTCCTGCACAGAAAAATGACGACTCTAGCGGACCGCCTTGAGATCCCCTGGTTCCTTGACGTCGCCCCCTCGCATTCGGGAACGGATGCCTACCCCATTCAGGTCGCGGCGGAGGGAATTCCTACTGCGTTGGTTGAGTTCCCAATTCGTTACATGCACACGCCGGTCGAAGTGGTCTTGGTCAAAGATATTCAGCGCACAGGACGCTTGCTGGCAGAATTCATCGCTTCGCTTGATGAAAATTTCGTCGAAAGCATTGTCTGGGACGATTAACCTCTACCTTATCCCTATACTATTATGCCATCTCTCGGAATCTCTCAAATCAAATTGCTTGAAAAACTCTGTAATGTTATCGCAGTCTCCGGCGATGAAGGAGCAGTGCGCGCGATCGTCCTCGATGAAATTCGAGAATATGCCGACGATATGCGAGTGGATGCGCTGGGCAACGTCCTCGCGATCAAACGCGGACGCGGAACGAAGCGCGTTCGAGTTATGCTCGACGCGCATATGGACGAGGTCGGGTTTATGATCGTCGCCGATGAAGGCGAAGGTATCTATGCGTTTGAAACGGTCGGCGGCATAGACGCGCGTCATCTAGTGGGCAAACAAGTTTACGTCGGCAAAGAGCGCATCGCCGGCGTGATCGGCGGCAAACCTGTCCATTTGATGGAGTCGGATGAGCGCACACGCAAAGTTCCTGTTGACTCATTGCGCATTGATCTCGGCCTCGCGGGCAAGGCAAAGATCGGAGATCGCGCTGGTTTTGCCGCAAAGTTTCGTCGCGTGGGTCCTTCGATCATGGCGAAATCGCTTGATAACCGTTTCGGCGTTGCGACGTTGATCGAGTTGTTCAAACATGCGCCAGCGAACATTGACCTGTGCGCGGCGTTCACCGTACAGGAAGAGATTGGCTTACGTGGCGCGAAAGTGGCGGCGCATTACTTCAACCCCGATCTTGCGATTGTGATCGACTCGACGCCAGCGAATGATTTGCCGCACTTTGACGGAGACGAGAACGCATCGTATAACACGAAGCTTGGACACGGTCCCGCGATTTATATCGCGGACGGCTCGACTCTGCACGACACTCGGTTGGTTCGCTTTCTTCAAACCGTAGCGGAGTCAGAATCGATTCCCTACCAATTCCGTCAGCCGGGCGGCGGCGGCACAGATGGGGCGGCGATTCAACGTGCGCTCGCAGGCGTTCCGACCGTGTCCGTTTCTGTGCCGCATCGTTATACTCATTCGCCCCTCAGCGTTTCGCGGGTAGACGACTGGAAGAACACGTTGAATTTATTGCACGTCGCGCTGAAGAAGATCGCGACGGATCTGATCAAAAGCGAATAGGCGCATATGGAACGCGATTTGTTGCGCTTTTTATCCACAGAAACGAAAAGCCGTTCCACGCGATGATTTTTATTGTTCTTCTAACGACCAACTCCCTTATTAAAGGAACTTTTCATGAAAATTCTCCTCAAGCAATTGACTGAAACATTTGGACCATCGGGTTATGAAGAAAACATCCGCACTCTGGTCTATGCCGAAGTGAAACCGCTCGCCGACGAGATCAAGGTGGATGCGCTCGGCAATCTCATTGCGCGCAAACGCCCCTCGAAAGTTACAAAAGATACGAAGAAGATCATGATTGCCGCGCACATGGACGAGATTGGGCTGATGGCAAGTTACATTGACGAGCATGGCTTTGTGCGCTTCTCGTCTATCGGCGGTGTGTTTGGACGTTATACGCCGGGAGGGCGAGTCCGCTTTTTGAACGGCGTTGCAGGCGTTATCGGGCATGACCGTTTAGAGAAGATGAACGAAACGCCTGCGTTGGATAAAATGTACATTGACGTTGGCGCGACGAGTCGAAGAGACTGCCCTGTAAAAGTAGGCGATGTCGCGGCGTTCGACCGCCCCTTCACTGAGATGGGCAACCGCTTTGCCGCCAAGTCTATGGATGATCGCGTGGGCGTGCTGGTTGCGATTGAAACGCTGCGCGCCTTAAAGTCTACTCCGCACGATGTGTATTTCGTGTTCACCACGCAAGAAGAGGTGGGCTTACGCGGCGCGACGACTTCCGCATTTGGCGTGGACCCCGATCTTGGTATTGCGGTTGATGTTACAGCGGCGGCGGATACGCCCAACGCGCCTAAAATGGAAATGAAATTGGGCGCAGGTCCTTGTATAAAATTCCAAGATTCGGGCATGATCGCCGATCCGCGCGTCGTACAGTGGATGATTCGTACGGCGGAGAAAAATAAATTGCCCTATCAACGCGAAGTTCTGTTGTTCGGCTCGACGGATGCGCGCGCCATGCAGCTTACGCGCGCAGGCGTGCCGGCCGGCTGCCTCTCGATTCCTACGCGTTATGTTCACTCGCCGTCCGAAATAGTGGACTTTGCCGACGTGCAGAACTCGGTCAAGTTGTTGACGGCGATGTTGCGAGCGAAGGTTGATCTGGGAGAATAAAATGCCTGATTGGAAACGAGTAACAAAAGAAGTTGATTTCACCGCTTTGCGCCCTGAATTATCTCAGGCGATCAACGCGCACATTGAACGATATACTCTTGGCGACATTTTGTCTGATGTGTTGATGTGCATCCAAACGGATTCAGAAAAGGTCAAAAAAGGATTGTTTGGCGGGGCGGAGGCGACATACATGGGCGCGGTCGTCACTCCCCGTTGGCTGGTGTGGGCAACGGGCGGAACGAAGACTCAGGTTGCCGTGTTATCCGCGCAATTGAACGATGTGACGATTCAAGATTATGCTCAATCATCGTTTGCAAAAATGATTCCCGACTCGGGTCTCAATGTCAACGGTAAGTTCACAGATGTATCTGAAGACGGGATGTCGTTTATCGGCTTAGACGAAAATGCAACGGGAAGAAAATTTACAGAAATTGCGATCCGATCTGTGCAAGATGCGAAGAAATAATTCAGGCTCCCAAAACGGGAGCCTGTCGTTTATTTCTTCTTGCCTTTTTCTTCCTTGTCTTCCTCTTCGCTCTTCTTCGGCGTAAATGTCATTAGAAAAGCGGCGGCGGCGCCCAACGCGAACGCGCCTGCTGCGCCCGGTGTGGCATAGCGTGTGAACGATGCCGCTAGCGCAAAGAAGCCGAGCGCTAATGCGACTTGCGTTTGCCAGCCTGCGCTCTTGAACTGATCGAGGACGAACTTCCCAATGGCGAAGCCGAAGAGAAGAAACCCGAGAACGCGGACGAGAAAGCCGAACAGACCGAACAATTCACCAATGATAGGGGGCATGATAAATCTCCTTTTCTATAATGAATTATACCCAAGCCCATAACATCCATGAGCCGAGAATTAAAATTCCGATGCCGAACCTTGCGGCGAACGACCAGCCCCAGCCGACCATATATGCTTTCGTTGACTCGATTGCCGCAGTTTTATCGCGTAGTCGGCGATATTCCAGACCAAACAGCGCAAGCGGCGCGCTCGCCAGCCCGACGATGGGCGTGAGGAATAAACTGGCGGTTAGACTTGCCGCGAACGCCAGCAGGATCGAACTCCACGGTACGAATTTATCGCGCATTTTGCGAGCGATGATAACGTTATCCACGATATTGCCGGCGATCATTAGCAGGGTGATGATCGCGAACAGCGTCCAATCCCAAAACGTCATATGTTGCGCGAAACTTTGAATTAGCGCGTAGATCAGCGCGCCGAACCACATCACGGTGAGACCCGGGAAGATCGGCACAATTAATCCTAACAACCCTACAAATAGAAAGAAAAGCGTGAGCGTATCGAGAACGAACATCCATACGATCTGCCAGTTGGAGAGAGATTCGGGAGGCAGCATTTATTTGATTGTATCCACGCCGCCCATCCACGGGCGCAGGGCTTCAGGAACACGGATCGAGCCATCGGCTTGTTGATTGTTCTCCATCACCGCGATCATCGTACGCGGCAGACCCAGCCCCGATCCGTTCAACGTGTGGAGCAATCGTGCCTTGCCGCCATCGGCAGGACGATACTTTATATTCGCGCGTCGCGCCTGAAAGTCGCGCACATTCGAGACCGATGACACTTCCAGCCACTCGTTGCACCCCGCCGCCCAAACTTCGATGTCGTATGTGATCGCCGAGCCAAAACCGAGATCGCCTGTGCAAAGTTGTTTGACTCGATACGTGAGTCCCAACGCGGCGCAAGTCGCTTCGGCGTCTTCGCGCATTTTTTCGAGCAACGCATCCGACTCTTCGGGTTTGGCATACATGTACATTTCAACTTTATCGAATTGATGTCCGCGTTTGATCCCGCGCACGTCGCGCCCCGCGCTCATCTTCTCGCGGCGGAAGCATGGCGTGTATCCCGTGTAGAGCAACGGCAACTGCGCCTCATCGAGAATTTCATCCATGTGCAAACCGGTCAGCGGCACTTCGGCGGTCGGCACGAAATACAGATCTTCCTCGTGATCCTTATATAAATTATCGGCGAACTTCGGCAACTGACCCGCGCCGAACACCGTCTCGGTCTTCACCATGAACGGCAAATATTTTTCGGTGTAGCCTTGCCGAACATGAAGATCGAGCATGAACGCGATCAACGCGCGTTGCAGTCTCGCGCCCGCGCCGCTCAACACATAAAAGCGCGAACCCGTGATCTTCGTGCCGCGTTCAAAATCAATGACGCCCAGCGCGGGACCCAAATCCCAATGCGCTTTCGGCTCGAAATCAAATGCGGGAAGTTGCCCGACCGTGCGCAAGACGACGTTTTCCTCTTCGGATGCGCCTATTGGCGTACGTGCATCTGGAATATTAGGCAGGGCGCTTGTTAGCGACGTTAACCTTGCCTCGACCTCCGCGACCTCCTTGTCGAGTGCGGCGATCTTATCGCCCACTTCGCGCATCGCAACAATTTTCCTTTCGCGTTCCGCCGCGTCTTTCATTTTTCCAATTTCTTTCGAAACGGAATTGCGTTCAGCCTTTAACTGCTCCACTTCGGTGAGCAATGCGCGGCGTTTCTCATCGAATTGAATAATCTCCTCGATCGAAAAAGAATCCATTTGGCGGTTCTTCAACGCCGTGCGGATAACGTCTGGCTTCTCGCGGATCAAATTCAGGTCTAACATGTAGCGCCTCCAGTGCAACCTTGCCCAACCTTGCGAAGGTTGTAAACCTTCGCAAGGTTCGCAAGGTTCGAGAATAAAATACGCCCCCGTCCGTACGCAGGACGAAGGGGCGTTTCGTGGTGCCACCTGCATTTATTGTCGTTTCTTTCTCTCCAGAAAAAACAATCTCAGATTGCGCTATAACGGGCGCTCACGTCCCTCTTACTGCGAGAGGGAACTCTCGCACCTGCAAGGGCGATGGCGAAGTGGATTTCTCCGGGCGGCTGATCGTCTTGCACTGACCGACGACTCTCTGAACAGTGAAGCGGATACTTGTCTTCGCGCAAACTTTGACGCCTCAATTATATGCGTCAAGCGGGCATTGTCAATAGTTCTAGCTTTTCTTCGAGAAGCGCTTTGCCAGATCGCGCGAAACGCCCATTACGACTATGCCGAATTATGGTATATTTTGCTTAGGAGTTTACTATGAACGAGCGCATCCTTATCATTGAAGACGATCAGCAGATTCTTAAACTGCTTCAACGGGGTCTTGCCTATGAAGGCTACACGGTAGATTCGGCGACCGATGGGCGCATGGGGTTGATCCTTGCGCGCGATCATACGCCCGATCTTGTCATCTTAGATTGGATGTTGCCCGGCATGGATGGGCTAGAAGTGTGCCATCGTTTGCGCACTGGCGGCTCGATTCCCATCTTGATGTTGACGGCGAAAGATACGATACAAGATCGCATTCAGGGATTGGACGCGGGCGCGGATGATTACATGGTCAAGCCGTTCAATCTCGACGAATTGCTTGCGCGCGTTCGCGCGTTGTTGCGTAGGACGCAACCGGAGCGAATCCCGGTATTGAAATTTGCCGATCTTTCATTAGATACTGGCACGCGCCAAGCCTCGCGCGGTAATCGCACGATCTCCTTGACGGCGAAAGAATATGAATTGCTCGAGTTGTTCCTGCGACATCCAAAACAAGTGCTGACGCGCGAGGTGATCTTCGATCGCGTGTGGGGGTATGACTTTGGCGGCGAGAGCAATGTGTTAGAAGTATACATTCGTTATTTGCGTCAAAAGCTGGAGGCGGAGGACGAACCGCGCTTGCTTTATACGGTGCGCGGCGTTGGATACGTCATGCGCGAAAACCCCTAAGCCGAATTTGCGCTAAAACTACTAAAGCATCATAATGTCTCTTCGCCTGCGCCTGACTTTGCTCCACGCGATGCTCACAGGCGGGGTTCTGCTCGTCTTTGCGGCGGCGGCGATCTTTGTTTTCAAGGCAATGTTGATCAACCGAATTGACAATGAGCTTGCAACGGCGGCGGATATTGTCGTCAGCGGCATGACTGTTAATCCGATTGACGAGATTACGGTGGACCTATCCGTTATTGAGCTGAATTCCGATGTGTATATCCAAGTCTGGGGCGTGGATAACACGCTGCAAACTGGTTGGCGCACGTTGGAAGGTTTTTCCGACCGCCCTTTTGATCCGAGCGCGTTTAAGTTTAATGCTCCGGTATACAGCAATATAACTTCGGGAACATATCGCCTGCGAGTGGTCAGCGCGCCTCTGACGCATAACGACCGCCATGTGGCGATTCTACAGATTGCGGCAAATTTGAGCGCAGTAGATGCGGCTAGCAGCGAATTGCTTAGAATACTTATCGCGATTTGGGGGATCGCCGTCCTAGTCTCCGGTAATATAGCATGGATGGCGCTTCGTCAAGCGTTGAAACCCTTGAAAATCATCACTCAGACGACGGAGCAGATCAACCGCGCCGATGATCTTTCTCGCCGCATCCCATACGACGGTCCTGCCAATGAAATTAGCAGTTTAGTGAATTCGTTCAACCAAACCCTCGAACGTCTTGAAATTTTGTTCACCTCGCAGCAACGCCTGCTTGCGGATGTAAGTCACGAACTGCGCACGCCGCTTACAGTTATCAAAGGCAATGCGGATTTGATGCGTCGTATAAAGAAATTCGACGAAGAATCGCTGACCAGTATAAATCAAGAAGCAGGGCGTCTCTCGCGCCTTGTGGGAGGATTGTTGTTGTTAGCGCAGGCTGAATCGGGAAAACTCGCGCTGGCGGAAAGCCCTGTAGAACTCGATCTGCTTCTCGCCGAAGTTTTTCAGGAAATGAGCGTACTGGCGGGGAATAAAGTTCGTTTACATCTCAATGAGATTGATCAAGTTATCGTCAAAGGCGACCGCGATCGGCTCAAACAAGTTCTCATTAATCTCGTTGCGAATGCGATTCAATACACGCCTGCTGGCGGAGAAATCTTTCTTAGCCTTGAAAAAATAAAGGATCAGGCGCGCATTATTTGCCGCGATACGGGTCCTGGCATTCCAGCGGAGGATTTAACCCATATCTTCGAGCGCTTCTACCGCGCTGAGAAATCGCGCACGCGCAGCAAGAGCGTTGGTTTTGGACTCGGGCTTTCCATCGCCAATTGGCTTGTTGAGCGACACGGCGGCAGGATCGAAGTTAATTCTGAAGAGGGACAAGGCACAGTGTTCGCCGTTTGGCTGCCGGTAATTTAATCGCTTAGCAACTTTTAGTTGTCTAATCCTAATCTTTGCGCGGCTTGACGGCATAATCCTGCGCCATAGTTTTGATGCCACTCGTCTAGCGCGGCGCTGGATGCGAGCCCGTTGCGCGCATCGTTGTAAATAGGCGCGCCGTAACGCACATATCGCGCTGTTTCAGCGTGCCACGTCCATTCGCTGCGATTGATCGCGCTGATGCCGCCGTTGTAACCCGCCAACGCTAAGCGCGGATCGCCGTTTGCGGTTTGGAGTGAATCTGCAAGATAGGCAAGTCCGCGTAAGGCGTTTGTTTCGACGTTGAATCCGTTTTCGCCGTAGCGGAAGTGGAACGGCATCACTTGGAAGAGTCCCATCGCGCCTGAACGCGACAACGCGCGCGGATCGCCGCATGATTCGATCTGCATCACTGTAGCGACTAAGTTAGGATCGAGAGAGGAAGCATTTGCCCAGCGGAGGATGTCGTTGCCCCAGCGCTGAACTTCCCGTGTGAAGATAGGGGAGAGTTCGTTTGCGACGGGCGGCGCACTTGAAACAGACTGACTGACGAACGAAGCGGACGTTTGAAGCGGTGCGTTTGACGCCAGCGCGGCGAGTAGGCATGTGATCAAAATCGCCGCAAGAGGCGGCAAGGCGTAAAAAGACAAACAGCCGCTTGCATTATCGTTTGCGGCGGCTGTTTGCCGATCGGGAAGATTTTGTGAACGAGCGCGGGGCATAGTAGTAGATTCCTTTAATTTAAGCGTAAGAGCCCGAGCTTCGATGAGCGCGAATTATTCAATTGGCGAAAGAGCGGATGCGTTAAGCGTCGTATGAACGTTCGCTCGCTGAGTCGCTGAACGAATGGTAGGTAGGTTCAACGCGCGTAAAAGACGCTTGTTGCGCGGGCTTCGTCGCAGGACGATATGATTGACCTTGCATTGTGGGCGCTGGGCGGTTTAAACTAGAAGCAGGACGTAATGCTGCCGATTGCGTTGCTGGGCGATAGGTCTGTTGCGAAGCAGGGCGAGAATAACCCCGGCTCGATTCTGCGGTAGAGAACATGCGGTCGCCAGACAGCGCGAATGAGCCGATAAGCATGACGCGGATGAGCAGAATCATGGCTGCAACGAAGATCGGCGCGAATTTTGTCAGAGTCTCGTTGCTGATCACTGCGCCGCCGGATGCGCTGGCATGATTGATGATCGCGATAGATACGCCCCACCAAGTGAGGATGGCGTTGAAGCCTGCCGCCAACAACCACGCGCCGAAGAGATAATAGACTTCTTTTGGCTCGTCGGCGCCTTGTTCGGGCGTGAACACGCGGGCGATACCGGCAAAATCTATGCCGCAGAAGGCAATTGCGAGAATGGTCGCCCACTGCAATCTGCCGAAGGAAAGCCCGCCGAGGATGTCCTGTAAGGCGAAACGCGTAGCGTTGAAATTAGAGACCTCGAAAGCGACCAACGCTACGAGGATGATCATGCCCCAGAGCGCGCCGCGGTTTAACTGTCTCCCGCGTGTGAGGTCGCGGAATAAGGCTCGCAATCCATCCCCTGAGTTTCTTCGGTATGTGGTCATGTTGATCTCCTTTAATTGAATAGGTGACTGTCACATGAGATTTTAGAACAGATGTTCTAATTCGTCAAGGGTAAATCTGAACGCTGAAAGGTTGTTTTTGCAGTGCGTGCGATTCTTGGAGAGGATAGGGTTATAATTTGATCATGCCCAAGCGAACCGCTTACCCTATCTCTGCCGATGAAATCCTCAAGGAAGAGTTCAACTATATTGCGCAGACCGCCGCGCAGGCGAATGAAGACCGCGCGCGCGTTTCCTCGTTCTATTTTGTCTCTGTGGGGTCGTTGATCGCCGCGCTCTTTGGCGCGCAGTTCTTAAATCTCGACGTTCTCGCGCTAGAGTTTAAATTAGCGATCAGCGCGGTTTTCTTCCTGCTCACCTTGCTGGGTGCAAGCGTTATCTTGCAATTGGCGAGACTCCGTTTAGCTTGGTACGAGTCGGCGCTGGCGATGAATCAGATCAAAGAATTTGCGGTTGAACATAATCAAAATTTGGCGGAGGCGTTCCGTTGGACGACGCGTACGCTCCCGCCGAGATACAAGACGGCAAGCATCTCTTTTTATCAGGCGCGTGAAGCCGCGATTCTTAGCGGCGTGACTTGCTTTGCAGGGACGTATTTTGCGCAATACGCGTTCCGCTTAAATGGCTGGATGAATTGGTTGATCGCCGTCATCTGTGGCGTTTTGACGGTCTTTCTTCAGATTGCCGCGTATAAGCGGGCGTTGCGTTGACGCTGTTGCCTTGTTGTTGAGACGACAATGAAGAGTAAGAGATAGAAGTGCTGCATGAAATCCTATCGTAAAGAACTCTGGTTCAATATCCCTGCTCGACGCGGGTTTGTCAACATCACGCCGCAAGTGGACGAAGCGCTCCGCGAAAGCGAGGTCAAGGAGGGTCTCGTTTTGGTCAACGCCATGCATATAACGGCGTCGGTGTTCATCAACGACGATGAAGCGGGCTTACACCAAGATTATGAAAAGTGGTTGGAAAAACTTGCGCCGCACGAACCTATAAGTCGATACCGACACAACGATACTGGCGAGGATAACGCCGATGCTCATATGAAGCGTCAAATTATGGGACGCGAAGTCGTCGTCGCGATCACGGGCAGCAAGCTGGATTTTGGTCCATGGGAACAGATCTTCTATGGCGAATTTGACGGCGGGCGAAGAAAGCGCGTTTTGATAAAGGTCATCGGAGAATAAGAACATCCCGAAGGCGTAGCCTTCGGGATGTTCTCTCGTTATGGGCAGTTGATGCGATAGACGATCAATTGCTCGATTTTTTGCGTGCGATCTACGGCGCCGCCGCCTTTATTCAAGCCGACGATCTGGAAATCGAACCAGCCTGGATCGAGTCGCGCGTCTTGGTGGACCGATTCGCCCGTTAGTGTGATCGAAAATACGCCGTTGCCCATTTTCTGCATTTTACCGGCGCTGCGCCATTGCGAATCGTAGAGCGCTTTTGGATAATCTCTCGTGCGATAGAAAAGCTCGGCGGCTGTGATGTCAATTAACGACGCAGTGGCAGTGATGGTTAATTCGCGCGGCAAACAGCGCAACGTAAACTCATTGCCCGAGAGGGTGATGTTCTTGAATACGCCTTTGCCGAGGATATCATCCAAGGTTATGGGCGCGGCGGGGGCGTTTGGATCGGCTGGCGCGGCCGTGGCGGGCGCGTCCGTCGGCGGGACAACCGCAGGCTGGGCGGGCTCAGGTGTGGCTGGAACGACGACTGTAACCACTACGGCCTGCGGCTGTTGCGGCGCCTCCGTTGGCGGGACGACGACAGTCACGACCAGAGTCTCTGGCGTCGCGGCTGGCGCGCTGGCGCACGCTGTCAATATAAGTGCTAATGCCAGTAAGAAAAAATGTTTCATCTTGCTCTCCTTTATTCGAAATTCTTGATGCGCCGCTGTGTGAAAATATGCTCTTGGCGCGGCGTGAAGACATTTCACCATCGGCTGACGAGAATCCTACTAGCAAGACGAAAGGACGTATATAGCAGGCTTGCAGTTTTAGTTTTCATTTTCGATAACTTGCGCCGTTATCTACCCCACAAAATTCCCAGAGGCTTCGCACTCCTTACATGCGCGGCAGATGGTATACTCGCGTTTATCCGGCAAAAAGCGCGGCGGATGCGGCTTCAGTTTCCGGCGTTTATGCGATTAAATTGGAGGAGCAATGGCACTATTAGGAGCGTTTCTATTTGGATTTGGACCTATGCTTTTATTTGCGGCATTTGTGAATTGGCTCGACCGATATGAAAAAGAGCCGAAGATACTTCTAGGGTCGGCGTTTGTGTGGGGTGCGGTCATTGCCGGGGGCGGCGCTTTTGTCTTGAACACTGCATTTGGGATCGGCGTGTATGTATTGACCGGCTCTGAAACGGCGACAGACTTCGGCACAGCCTCGATTATTGCTCCGGTGATCGAAGAGTTGTTAAAAGGGCTCGCGGTAGGCGTAGTCTTTCTATTCTTTTACAAGGAATTTGACTCGATTCTGGACGGCATCGTATATGGCGCCGTGACCGCGCTGGGATTCGCCGCGATCGAGAATGTGTTGTACATTTATCGCAACGGGTATCAGGAGAACGGCTGGGAGGGCTTTTGGACGTTGGTGATTGTGCGCGTCATTCTAGTCGGATGGATGCACCCGTTCTTTACGGCATTCACAGGCATTGGCTTTGCCCTAGCGCGCCTGAGTAAGGGCGTTCTGAGAATTATAGCGATTCCTGCCGGATATGCGCTGGCGGTGATTACGCATGCGTTTCATAATACGTTTGGCTCGCTGGTTGGGGGCGCGCAAGGTTTTTTCCTTGGCATCCTTGTGGATTATCTCGGGTATATTCTGATAACGGCGTTCATCGTTTGGATGATCATGCGCGAACGCAATGGGTTGAAACGCTACTTGGTGGAAGAGCTGAACAACGGCTTAATCTCGCTGCGACAATATAAGACTGCCGTTTCATTCTTTCAAATTCAGGCGCATTTAAAAGCGCTCGCTACTGGAAACTTCAAAACAACCAAACGGTTCTACCAAGTATTAGGCGAGCTTTCGCATAAAAAGAGTCAGCTAGAGAGGCTCGGCGACGAAGGCGGGAACAATAAAATAATCGAACAGTATCGGGCAGAGTTGGTCAAACTGGCTCCACTGGTGGAGGCGTAGGACTGCGAGAGGCGTTGCGGCTGTCTCTGCGTGAGTTCATGATAGAATTTTATAGATCGCCCCCGTAGCTCAGTGGACAGAGTGTCGGCCTCCGGAGCCGAAGAGCGCAGTTCGAGTCTGCGCGGGGGCGCAAGCCCGAAGCCGCCGTAAGGCGGTTTTTGGCTTATAAGAGACGGCGCTTCGAATCTCTTTTACCTATCCGGCGCCGAATCACTGCAAGCCCTAAAGCCCCCTATCCCTTCATGCGTCAAAGACATTACAATTACGCAATGAGGAATTATATTCCGATCATCTGGCTGGCGCTCTTGTGCGCAGGCTGCGGCGTTTCCGCGAATACTCTGGAAGCGCCGACGGCAACGCAACCCACGATCGCTGCGACTTTGCTTCCGTCGCCGACTTTGAAGCCGAGCGCAACGCCTCTTCCGCCGCCCACGAAAACGTTCGTTCCGATAGCGGGCGTTACGCTTACACAGGTGAATGTGCGCGCCGAACCTTCCAAGGCGAACGAGCCGCTCGGCGTTATCCCGGCGAATGTAAGCGTGGAAGTCATCGGCAAAGATTTGGGAGGAAATTGGTGGCTGATCGTTTACCCGCAAGCGCTGATAGGGCAGGGGTGGGTGACTTCCGAATATGTCGCCGTGAACGATGCTTCGAGCGTTCCGGTGATCAAGGCCGGCTCCTCCGCTGTCGTCCAACAGCAAGTTAATGTGCGGAGCGGACCAGGCGTCAGTTTTAATTCGTTAGGCGTATTGAACGTGAAGGATACGGTTTGGTTGACGGGGAAAGATGCCGCTGGCGTATGGTTGCAGATTGAATTCGCAAGCGGACCGCAAGGTAAAGGTTGGGTTAACGCAGCGTTCATAGATGCGACGGACATAACCGCGCTTTCGATCGTTTCATCGGACAACGAGTTGATCGGAACGGCGACGCCGCCAAACTTGACCGCCGCGACCGCGCCAGCGGAGCGCATCGCGCCGGAGGACGGCGATTCTGCTTCTGCGCCAGCGGCGAGTGTGACGCTTTCTTCGTTGGGGACGCGATTGTTTCAGTATTCGAGCGACGTCTCTTCGCCGATGGGCGACGCTGAAGATTGGATCCAATTCGTTTCGTCGGCTGAGAGCGCAGCGATTCGGTTGGAGTGCCAGGGCAGTGAGTCGTATATCGCGGAGGTTATCGTTGAGGGGAAGGCGATTCAAAACCTTGTGTGCGGGGAAACCGTTCTGATTCTCACCGCGCCCGCATTAACATATATAATTCGATTTCAGTCTGCGCCGATGAACGATTTGCAATATACCCGTTTTACGACGACGGTCAAGTTGCCGTGATCCGCCGAGTTCGCTCTTTGCGACGGCTGCCGGATTGTGATGGGCGGCATAGGTTTTCTATTTTTATGGTAGAGTTAAATTCGATTTTCCGGCTTGGCGAGGGATAACGCATATGACCACTGAGAAGATTCCAGATATTATCATTGGGCGGTTGCCTATTTATTTGCGCGCGCTGCAAAGTTTGGCGGAGGCGGGCGCGCTGACTACGTCTTCGCGCGAGTTGGGGGAGTTAGTGGGGATTTCGGCAGCGCAGATCCGCAAAGATATTTCGCAATTTGGCGAATTCGGCAAGCAAGGAACGGGATATTCGATCTCCTTTCTGATAGATAAATTGCGCGACATCCTCAAAGTGGATCGCGTTTGGGAGATAGCTATCGTAGGGATGGGCGGCATCGGTCAAGCGTTGGCGCACTTCAACGGGTTTGCGGATCGCGGCTTTCGCGTGGGTATGGCATTCGACAATGACCCGAAGAAGATCGGACGCAAAGTGGCGGATTTTGTAGTGTTAGATGCGGCGACGATAGAAGATGAGATTTCGGCGCGCGGAATCAAGATAGCGTTGTTGTGCGTGCCGGCTGCGTCGGCGCAAGAAGCGGCGGATCGGTTAGCGAGGGCTGGGGTGAAAGCTATTTTGAATTACGCGCCGGCGAGCATCAGCGTGCCGGAGGATGTGCGCGTGCAATACATTGATCCAGTTACGCATTTGCAGAGGATGACGTATTATTTGTAGAATGTGGAAAAAAGAAGCGGAAGAATATGGCTAGGCTTGTGTACGGAATGAACCAGTCCTTGGACGGCTATGTTGACCATACAGCATTTGCGCCAAGCCCCACGCTTTTCCGTTACTTCATTGAAGAGGCGAAGCGACAGGCTGGCAGTGTGTATGGCCGTCAAATGTATGAGATTATGCGTTACTGGGACGACGATCATCCTGAATGGGATGCGGAGGAACGTGCCTACGCGGCGGTTTGGAGAGGTCATCCGAAATGGGTTGTCTCGAAATCGTTGAAGTCGGTCGGTCCCAACGCCAATCTTATTGAGGGCGATCTGGAGGGTGCGATCCGAAAATTGAAGGCTGAGCGCGACGGGGAGATCGAAATTGCCGGACCGACATTGGCGCACAGTCTCATTGAACTTGGTTTGATTGATGAATACCGAATCTACCTGCACCCTATTGTGCTTGGTCAGGGTAGACCATATTTTGCCGGACCTCAGCCGCCGCTTCGCCTCATAGCTCACGATCGGATCGGCGAAGACGCGATCAGGTTGACTTACGTTCCTGCTTAGAAAGTGTTTCTTAAGCTGTACTTATAATTTCTCGTACACAGATTTTACGAACAACACGGAATAAAATTTTATGGTTTTTCCGTGAAATTCAGTGGAATCTGCGATGTCCGATTCGCCGCTGGCGAAGTATCATCCCAACTACATTGCCACGCGGGCGGTGAAGATGTAAAATGGATTAACTATGACTACCTATGAAGCGCGTTTGCAAGACAATTATCTCGCGCTCCTCGAGGAAGCGAGCAAATACTATATGACACGCGGAGACGTTTTCACCACGTTGCAGAACCTGACGCGTCGTTTGGGGGAGGCAAATATCCCGTACGCGCTAGTCGGCGGGTTGGCATTGGCGGCGCATGGATTTGTGCGCATGACGCAAGATGTGGACATTTTGATGACCCGTGAAGGGCTGGAAGCGTTCAAAGAAAAATTTGAGGGGCGCGGATACGTGCTGGCATTTTCGGGCGCGCAAAAGACATTTCGAGATGCTGAAACACAAGTGCGGATCGAAATTTTAGTTACGGGGGATTATCCTGGTGACGGCAAACCCAAACCTGTGGCATTTCCTGACCCTGCCAGAGTTTTTACCGAACGCGGCGGGATGCGCATCATTCCCATCGAAAAACTGATCGAATTAAAATTGGCTTCGGGGATGAGCGCTCCGCACCGCCTGCGCGACTTGGCAGACGTGCAGGATTTGGTCGCGACATTGAAATTGCCCGTTGAACTTGCCGAATCATTGGACGAATCGGTGCGAGAAACCTTTCAAATGCTGTGGCACAGCGCGCAGACGGGCACGCAAAACGAATCCGAGTAAGATGTCCGATTCGCCGCTGGCAAAATATCATCCCAATTACATTGCCACGCGGGCGGTGAAGATGTAGAATGAACGTAAGTTTATAGCCGATTCAGGATGTTCGTTCGCTGGGGAACAAGACGGGAAGATGAGGGATGGGACGTTGTGAGGAAGCAAACAGTGTAATTCGACTCACGCACAAAAGAGTTGAAGAACAAGGAAGTTAGTACTATAATCTTCCCACCTAATCTCATTTTGCGGTGGAGTTATCATGGAGAGTTACCAAATTCTAATTGCGCTTCTTGGCTCTATAACTTCAGTTATTACATCAGTGGTCGCGGGATATTATGCTGTTCGTGTTGCTCGGATTGAGCGAAAACGGACAGGCAAAAAAGTATCTGAGGATAAGCAAGAAAAGGACGAAAATCTTGTTAGCGCGTACTTTTCATTGAGCACTATAATTCTTTTCTTATTGTCCATCCCAGTATTTTTCGCTATTGCATTTCTCGGAAATTGGTTGTCAGGCACGGCTATTGATTACTTATTTATTGATTCTTTAGACGTTGCTCTTGTCTGCCCCGTTTTCTTTTTCATCAGTTACTTAATCTCAACAAAGCTTTTCTTTGAAAAAGCAGACATTCGTCGCATTATAATTCCCACAATAATTATTGGGTTATTGATAATGCCCTTCATATACTTAGTAGCTCTCACCTTGAATGTAGCAATAAGCCCTGATTTTGTGGATTTCCGCATATTGCCAGACGAACAAAATCCAACTATCGGTTACCTTAATTTTAATATGGGGGCGGCATTTGACGCTATGGTCATTGGGGGGTTAGCTATAATTTCTGGATTTCTCATTGGCGCCTCCAAGAAAAAGGTTACACTTTCTTTACATTGAGTTGATCATAAACTCTCGCAAACTAGACATATCCACAGGGAGAATTGAACTTGGAAATTCAAGCGGGGCTGTATTTTCTCTACGGCTAATTATTAAAGTCTCCCCAACACCTCCAACAACTTCCCCTCCCACTGCTCTCCAAACAAACACCAATACGCGGACTTGCCTCCTCGTATCCCCGCGCCTAGATCGGCGAGGCGTTTGGGTTCTGTCCCATTGGCAGGAGTTGGATACCGCAAGACGATCTGTCCGCTTTCCCAGTTGATGGAGGATAGTCCCGCCTTCTCTGCCCGTAATTTGACGCGCATTTGGTAAAACAGATTCGCGGTCATTTCGGGTAATTCGCCAAAGCGATCTTTGAACTCGGATGCGAGCGCATCAATCTCGGTTTCGTCGCGCAAGTCTGCAATTCGGCGATACAGACGCAAGCGCAAATCTTGATCGGGGATGTACTCGGCGGGGATTCCGACGGCGAGAGGAAGGTCAACGTTGACGGGCATTGACATCGGTTGCAAGTTGAAAGTTTGAAGGTTGGAAGGTTGCAGAGCAGGGCTTTCAACTTTCAACATGGAACCTGCCAACCTTAAACGTCGGACGGCATCCGCCAACAACCTCGTGTACAAATGAAACCCAACCGCTTGGATGTGTCCCGATTGACGCGTGCCGAGCAGTTCGCCCGCGCCGCGAATTTCGAGGTCGCGCATCGCGATCGAATAGCCCGCGCCGAGTTGCGTGTTTTCGGCAATGACCTCGAGCCGCTGTTGACCGTCTACGGTGGGGGTCAGCTTGTTGTGGCGAAAAAAGTAGGAGTAGGCGCGCGCAGCTCCACGTCCAACACGACCGCGCAGTTGATAGAGTTGAGCAAGCCCGAAGGTGTCGGCGCGATCCACGATGAGAGTGTTCGCGTTGGGGATGTCCAATCCAGATTCGATAATTGTCGTTGAGAGCAAAATATCTGTGTCGCCGTTGTTGAAGCGGTGCATCACATCCGAAAGTTGATTCTCTGGCATCTGCCCGTGACCGATGTCCACGTTCGCTTCGGGGACGAGTTGATTGAGATGCGCCTTCATCGCGTCAATAGTTTGGACGCGGTTATGCACAAAGAAAATTTGTCCGCCGCGTTCGAGTTCGCGCAGGATCGCCTGTCGCACAAGTTTCGGCGAATACGGACCGACATGCGTGACGATGGGTAAGCGTTCCTCGGGCGGCGTGTTGAGATTCGAAATATCGCGCACGCCCGTGAGCGCCATGTAGAGGGTTCGGGGAATCGGCGTGGCGGTGAGAGTCAACACATCCACTTCGGTGCGAAGTTTTTTGAGATGCTCTTTGTGCGTGACGCCGAAGCGTTGTTCTTCATCAATGACCACCAAGCCAAGTTCTTTGAATTGCACATCGCCAGAGATCAAACGATGCGTGCCGATGACGATGTCAATTTCGCCGATGGCAAGTCCGTGCAAAATTGTCGTCTGTTCGCGCGGAGTTCTAAAACGCGAAAGCATTTCCACTTTTATAGGGAACGCGGCGAGTCGTTGTAAAAATGTTTCGTAATGTTGTTGCGCCAGTACCGTTGTTGGCACAAGGATCGCAACTTGCTTGCCGTCCATCACGGCTTTGAACGCGGCGCGTAACGCGACCTCCGTTTTGCCGTAGCCCACGTCGCCGCACAACAAACGATCCATCGGACGCGCCGATTCCATGTCGCGCTTGATGTCGTTCAACGCGCGCACTTGATCGTCGGTCTCCACATACGGAAACGAATCTTCCAACTCTTTTTGCCACGCGGTATCGGGCTTGAAAGAATATCCCAACGCCACATTTCGCCGCGCATACAAATCCAACATATCCTGCGCCACTTCCAACACCGCCGCTTTGACGCGTCCTTTTTTCTCGTGCCACTCCTGCCCGCCCAAACGATCCAACGCGGGCATCGCGCCCTCCGCGCCAACATAACGCGTGAGCCGATCCGCTTGATGCACAGGCACATACAACTGCCCGCCGCCGTCATATTCCACTGCGAGAAATTCGCGCGCGTGGTTATCCAGTTCGCGCGTCACCAATCCGCCGAAGCGCCCAACGCCGTGATCAATATGCACCACGTAATCGCCCACATTCAAATCCGCATACACCGATTCGGGAGTCTCAGCGGCGGGACGCTGGCGCGTGCGCGGTTGAGGGCGTTCCCAGCCGAAGACTTCGGAGTCGGTGATGAGGTGGAGAGATTGGTAATTGGTAATTGGAGACTGGAGATTGGAGACTGGAGATTGGAGATTGAGGATGAATCCTTCGGATAAAGAGGACTCGACGAATTTTGGATTTTCGATTTCGGATTTACGAGTATCGGATTCAAGCCAAAGCTCTTGCAGACGCGGGGATTGACGCGAGACGACAATGACGCTCTCGCCTCTTTCCACGAGTGAGGCTGTGTACTCGATAAACGGCTTTAGCCGCCCCCCAAACCTCTCATCATGCCCGAAACACGACGCCAAAGAATTCTCTAATTCTCTAATCTCCAATCTCTCTCCCCCCGAATACCCAAACTCTACCAAACCACCCTGCACGCCATCATGCAACTCAGACCACGGAACATACGGCAACGGAAAATCAGCGGACAATGTTTCTTCCGCGATACTATCCTGCCTAAACTTGACCGCCTGCGCTTCGATCTCCTCCGCCATCGATTCGATGATGGACAGATCGTCAATCAACACAACGGCTTTTTGAGGGAGGTAATCGAGCAGTGTCGCGGGTTGCGAGTGAAGTAGAGGAATATGGAATTCGGATAATTCAGTTTCATGTTCGCCAACGGAAAGATATTCCCGCGCAGGTGTAACGAGGACCGAATCCAATTTCTCAATTGTTCGTTGTGAGGCAGGGTCGAACTTGCGAATCGTTTCGATCTCGTCGCTGAAGAAATCCAAGCGGACGGGCATCGTCTCGGCGGTTGCCCAGATGTCGAGAATCCCTCCCCTGCTGGAGAATTGTCCAGGCTCAAGCACGGTGTTGACGCGCTGATAGCCGATCTCTGCCCAACTCCGCAACAGCGTATCAGGTTGAATGGATTGATTGACCGATAATTTTTTGCACGCCTTGAGGAATTCTCGTCGCGGCATGGTGCGCGTCATCAACGAGCGAACGGAGGTGATAATAACTGGAGGTGATTCGGGCTTTTGAGTAAATGGTAAGTGGAAAGTGGAAAGTGTTGTCAACGCTTGCAAGCGGTCGCGGCGAGTAGTCACGCCCCATGCGGCTTGTTCATAAAACAGCGGATTCGGTTCCGCAAAATGATAACGCGGCGACTTGACCCAAAATCCCAACTCATCGAACATCGAAAGCGCATGGTCGGCGCGGTCGGTGATGAAGAGGATCGGTTGCTTCATATCTTCGAGCAACGCCGCAAGGACAGGCAACCGCGCGGCGCGCGGCAACCCCAGCCCAGCGATCTGTTTTCCCGCTTTGAGTTGGGACAGGAGGTTCTGATATTGAGGAAGAGAGCGAATGTTATTGAGAATCAATTCCATAAATACGCTATTACAAGCAACTCCGAAGGAGTGAAATGACTATAGATTTTGCGGAAGGTTGTTTTCAACCCCGAAGGGGTGTCATAATTTCAATGCAATCATGTCATCCCTTCGGGATTTGGGGTACGGGTGCGCGGAGTCTACAATCGTTTCATCCCTTCGGGATTATTGTCGCAGTGATCTCGAACTAGTCTCTAGTCATCTAGTCTCTAGTCTCTTGCATCACCATTAAATTTATTCATTGCGGCATTCAAACCATTCACCACAAATTCGAGAGCGGCGTCGGCGGCGCGGTCGAGGAGTTCGGAGAGGGATTTCAAATCATCGCGCGAGAAGTTTTGCAGAACGTAGTCGGCGGGGTCCATGCGACCAGGCGGGCGACCGATACCGAGTCTCATGCGCGGGACATCTTTCGTGCCGAGTTTCTCCAAAATGGACGACAAGCCGCGCTGTCCGCCAGGTCCGCCCGAGGCGCGGATGCGAATGGTGCCGAAGGGCAGATCAAGATCGTCGGAGAGTATCATCAGGTTTTCGTTGGGAATCTTGTAGAAGTGAGCCAGTCCCTGCACGGATTGACCCGACAAGTTCATGAACGTTTGCGGCTTGGCGAGGATGAGTTTATGGTCTTGATATATCGCGCTGGTGACGATGGCTTTCGATTGCACTTTCATCCCTTGCGCGTTGAGTCGCACGGCGAGGCGGTCAATTGCCATGAAGCCGAAGTTGTGACGCGTGTTAGCGTATTCGCGCCCGGGGTTGCCGAGACCGATGAGGAGGAAAGTGTCAATTGTCATGTGTCAAGTTCCAAGTTTTAAGTTAATTGTTGCGGAGGCGGAGGAAGATGAAGGCGAGAATAAACAAGCCAAGGATCACGAGCGCTCCGCGCCCAAAGGAAGAGAGAATCGCGTTCTGAGTCAGAGAGATGGGGTTAGGCGGCAGAGGAGTTGGCGTGGGGTGCGGGACTTCAGTAGGAGTCGGCGAGGCGGCAAGGAAGAACGGCGTGGGGATCTGCGCGTCGGCGAAGGGGCTGGGTGCGGCGGTAAAAACGGGCGTCGGGGAAGGGATAGGCGTGTCGTTTTGGATCGTAATAGGAACGGTCGCTTCTTGCAGCGAACCATCCGTGAGAAAGACGCGCAAGCGCAATGTATAACCGCCGTCGGCGATGGAGGTCGTATCCCATAAGTAAAGGGTTGTTTCACGCGCAGGCAGAGAGAATGTCGCGAGGGGGAACCAGGTATCGGCGTTGTTAGCGGCGTATGCAAAATCCAGTTGCGCGGAGGCAAAGTCGGGCATATCTGTCGAGCCAACGATAGCGGCCTCGCCGCGCAACGCATCATTCGCCGCGGGAGAGATGATCGCCGCCGAAGGCGAATCTTGTGCGGTGAGCGACAGCAGAATAACGAAGGAGAGATAAAAAGGAAATTTCATTAGTCGAACATGGAAGTTTAACACGAAGAGAAGCGCGGGTCAAACGAAGCCTGCGTCATCCGCGAGTGTGACATCGGAATTAAAATATGGTAAACTTCGGGAGGTTTATTGAGGAGAATTGTTATGGCAAAGTCACGCTCCGATCAAATGGTCGAACGTCTGCGCAATATGCAAGCCGCCGCGCCCGATATTGAGGCTTCGGCGGTTGTTTCAGTAGACGGGTTAATTATGGCGTCTGCGTTGCAGCAAGGCGTGGAGGAAGACCGCGTGTCGGCGATGTCGGCGGCGATGCTCTCGCTGGGCGAGCGTATTTCCACCGAGCTTGGGCGCGCAGGGCTGGAGCAAGTTTACATTAAAGGCGACGCTGGCTCCATTGTGCTGACGTCTATTGGCGAGGAAGCGGTTCTGACCGCCATGGCGAGGCAAGAAGCCAAATTGGGCATGATCTTCCTGGAAATGCGCCGCGCCGCGGAAGACATTGTGAAATTGGTCGGATGAAAACGCAGGCTCGCCGCATATTTGTATAAACGTCATCCCAAATGGGGAGGGCTTCAACGCCCTCCCCATTTCTTTTAATGGCAGGGCGTTATTGTTGAAGCGATCTGCGAGAAGAAACCAGAAAAATAAAGAATATAAGTTGGAGAATGTCATGACTACAAAATATCTATTTTTTACCGGCGGCGTGGTTTCCTCGGTCGGCAAAGGCGTGACCGCCGCGGCGACGGGGCTCTTGCTCAAGGAGCGCGGATTCAAAGTGGCTGTGCAGAAATTGGATCCGTACATTAATGTGGATCCCGGCACGATGAGCCCCTATCAGCATGGGGAGGTGTATGTCCTCGACGACGGCGCAGAAACAGATCTTGATCTGGGTCATTACGAGCGCTTTATTGACATTCGTCTTAGCCGCTCATCTAACTTTACAAGCGGGCAGATCTACGCGGAGATTATCAGCAAAGAGCGGCGCGGCGATTTCCTCGGTGGGACGATTCAAGTCATTCCGCACATTACGAACGAGATTAAACGTCGCGTGTTGGGAAACGCAAAAGAGACCGGCGCGGATGTGGTCATCGTTGAGGTAGGCGGCACGGTCGGCGATATCGAATCGCAACCGTTTCTGGAGGTGTTGAGGCAACTCCGCAACGAGGTCGGGCGCGAGAACGTGTTCTTCATCCATGTGACGTGGCTGCCGTACATTAAAGCGACGGGTGAGATCAAGACCAAACCCACGCAGCATTCCGTTGTCGAACTGCGCGCGATCGGCATCTCGCCGAGCATGATCATCGCACGTTCCGACTACCCGGTGGATGGGGATATTTGCGATAAGATCGCGCTATTCTGCGATGTGGAAAAGAACGCCGTTGTGCCGATGGTGACGAGCGACTCGCTGTATGAAGTTCCGTTGTTGCTGGAAGACGCTGGTATGAGCGATTATCTAGTCGAGCGTTTGAATTTGAAAGCCGCTCGTCAAGCCAATATGAAGCCGTGGCGAGAATTGGTCGAGCGAGCGAGAAAGCCGAAGCCAACGGTAAAAATCGCTCTGGTCGGCAAATACGTGGAATTGCAAGACGCGTACATGTCGGTGCGAGAATCGCTGCATCATGCTGCGATCGCCAACGATGTCGAAGTGGAGATCAGTTGGGTGCATGCCGCAGAATTGGAAAAGGATAAAGAATGGGACGTCATCCGTAACGCCGATGGGATTTTGGCGCCCGGCGGATTTGGCGCAAGAGGCGTCGAGGGGAAGATTGCCGCGGCGCGGTATGCGCGCGAAAATAAAGTCCCTTATCTCGGCTTGTGTTTAGGTATGCAGGTGATGTGCATTGATTTTGCGCGCGGCGTGTTGAATTACGAGGATGCGAACTCGTCTGAATTTGACCGCAGCGCTAAATACCCCGTCATTGACCTGATGTCCGAGCAACACTCGATCACGGATATGGGCGGAACAATGCGGCTGGGACTTTATACATGCGAATTACAAGCTGGCACGAAAGCCGCTAAAGCGTACGGCGAGAAGCGGGTGGAGGAGCGTCATCGTCATCGTTTTGAATTTAACAATACCTATAGGAAAATTTTTGAGGATGCGGGCATGGTTTTTTCGGGCGTGTCGCCCGACGGTTCTTTGGTGGAAATTGTCGAGATTAAAGAACATCCTTTTATGCTGGGGTGTCAATTTCACCCCGAGTTTCTATCGCGTCCGATGAAACCGCATCCGTTATTTATGGAATTCATCCGAGCAGCAAAGAAGGAAAAGCGCTGACACAATGCTATAATCTTCTGCAGATTCTATGACCGTTCCGTTTTCTCTTTCGCAATCTTCATTGCAGGATTATGTGGATTGTCCACGGCGTTTTCAACTTCGTTATGTGGATCGGCTTGCCTATCCTGCTATCGAGTCAGAGCCTGCGCTGGAGAACGAACAGCGCCAGCGCGAAGGAGAATTTTTCCATCGGCTCGTGCGGCAATATTTGACGGGCATTTCAAGCGAGCGGGTGGGTAAACTGGCGAATGCGCCGAACCTTCAGCGCTGGTGGGATAATTTTCTAGCCGACCCAAGTCTTCAAGGTCTTAAAGACCTTGGAAACCTTCATGCCGAATCTGCCCTTTCTGCGCCGCTTGGGAATTTCCGCTTGCTTGCGAAGTACGATCTCGTTGTAATGCGCGAACATAAAGCGATTATCTATGATTGGAAGACCTACCGCAAGCGCCCGCGCAATGAATGGCTCGCCGCGCGGATGCAAACGCGCGTTTATCGCGCCCTATTGGTTCAGGCGGGGGCAAGCCTTAATGGCGGCGATATTTTTGAACCCGAACAGATCGAGATGATCTACTGGTTCGCGGACTTTCCCAACGACCCCGCGCGATTTGCCTACACGCCCGCGCAGTACGAACGCGACTGGAGCGCGCTTCTCAAACTTGCCGATGAAATTCAAATCGCTCTTCAGCGACCTCAGGACGGTTTCCCATTGACGGATGATGAAGCCCGTTGTCTGTACTGCCCGTATCGGTCATATTGCGAGCGCGGCGTTTATGCGGGGAAAGCGGATGAAGCCGATGCGGAGTTGGAAGCGGACGAATCGTTTAACCTCGACTTTGAGCAGATCGGTGAGATCGCGTTTTAAATATTATTGCGAGGAGAGTTTGTTACGCGGTTCGCAATGACGTTAACTTTCTACTTTCCACGAACCGCCCGCTATTCGTTGACCGCTAACCGCATCTCCCTCTACGTCGCAACTTCTTGCTCCGCCATCCTCATCGTCTTGAACGATTCGATCGCTACTTCTAACATGGATGTATCAGGTTCGCGTGTAGTCAACGATTGTAACGCCAGATTGGGTTTGATGAGGAAGCGCACAATAGGCGAATTCAAATGATTCGCCGTCCAGCGGATATACTCAACGGCAATGCCTGCGATAACGGGAATCAATAAGACGCGGCTGGCGAGTCGCCACCAGAAAGTCATATCGCCGAGCAGGCTATGGATAAGGACGGAGAGTAGAACGAAGGTCAGCAAGAACGCGGTGCCGCAGCGTGGATGTTCCAAGGGAAATTTCGCTGCGTTCTCCGGCGTGAGGTCTACTCCTGCTTCGTAAGCGTTGATCGTCTTATGCTCCGCGCCGTGATATCCGAATAGACGTTTGACGTCGGACATGAAGCCGATCGCCCAAATATAGCCGACGAGGAGGACGAGCCTCGCCAAGCCTTCGAGCAAATTGTGCGCGAGGTTGTGCCAGCCGAAGTAATACTCTGCTGCGCCGCCTATGCTGGCAGGCAATAGGATGAAAAGCCCGATTCCAATCGCTAGCGAGAGCGCGAGCGTCAGGTAAAGCGCGGGACCTTCGAGTTTTTCATCTTCGCCGGTTTGTGTGTTCGCGGCGATGGTCAGCGCGCGCATCCCCAAACCGAGCGCGTCCCAAAGCATGATAACGCCGCGCAGGAATGGAACTTTCGTGATTTTTGAGCGGTAAATTGCCGCTAGATTTTCTTTGTGAACGACGATGCCGCCGTCAGGCGCGCGCATAGCGATCGCGAATGCTTTCTGTCCGCGCATCATTACGCCTTCAATGACGGCTTGTCCGCCGTAGGAGATGATCTTGTCTTCCATGAATTCCTTGTAGGGGCAGATCTGTGTGTCTGCCATCCACTTCTGTAAATTATACGAGGCTGTAAATCGTATGAATGAGCGCGTCGATGCCTTTGCGCCAAGTGGGTAGGTGCAGCTTTTCGTTTAGCGAGTGGGCGTTATCTTCGGGTAAGCCGAAGCCGGTCAACACCGAATCAACGCCGGCATATTTTTGCAATTGTACGACGACGCCGATCGAGCCGCCTTCACGTTTGAAGAGCGGACGCTTTCCCCAGGCTAGTTCGAGCCCTTTTGCTATGGCTTGTACGCCTGCGCTGTCGCGGTTCGTAAGCGCAGCGTCAGAGCCGGTCATTACGTCAACCTCCCAGCGAATTGTTTTTGGCGCATTTGCCTTCATGTATTTCCTGAGCGCCTTTTCAATTTGCGCCGGTGTTTGATCGGGAACCAATCGGCAGGAAATTTTTGCCATTGCCCACGCGGGTAAAACGGTCTTCGATCCCTCGCCGGTGAAGCCGGATAGCAACCCGTTAACCTCTAAAGTAGGACGGATGCCGGTACGTTCTTCTGGCGTGTAGCCATCTTCTCCCCATAAGGCTGAGACGCCGGTCATGTTGACGATATCTTTAGGCTTGATTGGCAGGCGCGCGATTTCAGCGCGTTCAGCCTTGCTCACTTTGCGAACTGAATCGTAGAAACCCGGCAATGTGACGCGTCCTTTTTTATCGTGCATGCCCGCGATCAGCTCGGCGAGCGCTTGCGCGGGGTTGTGAATAACCCCGCCGAACAAGCCTGAATGTAAATCGCGATTTGGTCCATGCACGCGAACTTCAAAGTAGGCGAGTCCGCGTAAACCGTATGTGATCGTGGGGAGGTCTGCGCGGAGCATACCAGCGTCGGGGTTAATACAGAAATCTGCTTTGAGTAATTTGGCGTGTTTTTTGATGAAAGCGCCGAGATTCCGCGAGCCGATCTCTTCTTCGCCTTCGATCAACCACTTTAAGTTTACCGGTAAGCGTCCTGCGCTTATTACAGATTCAACCGCTTTTATCGTTGCGATGACTTGTCCCTTCATATCGGACGATCCGCGCGCAAATAAATTGTCGCCGCGCACTTCCGCTTTGAATGGCGCGCTTGTCCATAGATCAAGCGGATCGACCGGTTGCACGTCATAGTGACCGTAAATGAGGACAGTCGGCGCATTTTTCCCCGCTTGGAGAAGCTCGCCGTAGACGGCGGGATGCCCGCCCGTCGGCATGACGCGCACGTTTTTCATCCCGATAGATCGTAATTGTGCGGCTGTCCATTCTGCGGCGCGAAGCGTATCTGCGTCGTGTTCGGGGTTTGTAGAAATCGAAGGAATTGCGAGGAATTCTTTGAGTTCTTCCACAAAACGATTGTTGTTCTGATGAGCGTAGTCGAGCGCGGCTTGTCGGTTATCGGTCATGCGATTCTCCTGTGGGCGAGAGATTAGGGTAGGGGAGTAGCCGTCGCTCCGGATTGGAGAGCGCGGCGAGTGAGTAGGAACCAGCGCGTAAATGTAGCGAAGCGGTCGCTAGGGTCATAGAGCGGCGCCACTTGTACGCCCTGCACTTGCGCATCCACCCCGTAGGAATATACGGGGATATATAAAGGCAGAGCGGGAAGTTCTTTGGCGAAGATGACTTGGAAATTACGGTATAGTCGAGCGCGCAACGAGTAATCTGCGGTGACGCGCGCTTGTTCGAGGAATTCGCTGGCGGCGCGGTTATCCCATTGCGAGTAGTTTTGCCCGCTGGCGGCTTCGGCTTGGTGCCAGAAGGGGTATGGGTCAGGGTCTGGTGTGCGTGAGAGATTTAAGTCTATGAAGACGGCTTGGTAGGCGCGCGAGGCGAGAGTATTGAGAACCAGTTGATCGTAAGACGCGGCTTGCAGTTCGACGCGCACGCCAATCTTTGCCCATTGCGATTGGATCATCTGGGCGATTTGAGTATGAAGCGCGTCGTCGGGATGCAACATTGTAAAAGTGAGCGGCGAGCCGTCTTTTGCGCGCGTCTCTGTTGCGGCGGGAAGAATGTAGCCCTCCTCTTTTAGCAGACGAAGCGCTTCTTCGGGATTATATTCATATTGTTCCGCGCCGTCATAAAACGCCCACGAGCTTGGCAGGATGGGCCCGTTGGCGAGGATCGCCTGACCGTTGAGGAGCGCGTTAACGATAGCCGGGCGATTCAAGCCGAGCATTAATGCGCGGCGAATGTTGACGCTTTGGAGGAACTCGACGTCGGGATTTTTGAGATTAAAAAAGACAAAACTAATTTGTGGAAGCGGGCTTGAGTAAACTGAGAGATTCGGTTCTTTGAGCGCGGCGGGCAATTGCTCTGAAGCAATGCGGCTAATGGCGAATACATCGCCTTGCCGGTAGGCGTCTAATGCTGCGGCTGAGTCGGGGTAGTATCGAAAGACGACCTGTTCGATAAAGGGTGCGCCGCCGTAATAATCTGCGTTGAGTATTAATACCACGCCGGCGATCTTGCCTTTTTCGATAATCAAATGGTCGAATTTATAAGGACCCGTGCCGATGGGCTGAATATTGAATTGCGCGTTAGGCATCTGATCAGGCGGAATCGCTTCGAGCAGGTGTTTGGGCAGAATGCCGAAGGTTAGATAATCTATAAAGGGCACGAACGGTTCGGGCAACGTAAATTTAATGTTTTTATCGTCGAGTTTTTCGACAGCGACGTTGTTCCATAAATCCTTGACGTCTTGCGGGACGAGCGAGCCGTCGCTTTTCATGCGTTCGATGGTAAAGAGAACGTCGTCGCTGGTGACGGGCGTTCCATCGTGCCAGAAGGCGTTAGGACGCAGGCTGAAGTTGTAGATTGTTCCGTCGGTGGCGACGCCCCAAGCTTCCGCCAGATCGGCGCGTGGCATTCCGCGCTCGTCGAATTTTACGAGCCCATTGAAGAGTAGGCGATTTACGTCGCGGTCGGCGGGGTTGTTCCAATCGAGCAACGGGTTGAGCCGTCCTAATGAGCCGATCAACGCTTCGGTGTAGATGCCGCCTTGCTCCGGTTGCGAAAGGATCAGTCCGCCCATCGTCTGTTGAGTTTGTTGCGTGAACAGCAAACCCGCCACTATGACCAGCGTGATCGCAACGATGAGAATCTGCCAACGTAATTGTTTCATAAATAAAGGGAAAGGCGCGTTCATATCTGCGCTGAACGAACGCGCCTTTGTAGCGAAGAAGTTAAGTTAACTCACGAGATGAGCAACTGCGCAATAACCAAGCCGAAGAATACGACGCTCAAAATGATGGTGATCCAAAACAGAGTCTTCTCGATGCCGCGGCGGGCGGTGAATACGCCTCCCGCATCTGCGCCCGTTAAACCGCCCAAGCCTGCGCCCTTGCTCTGCATGATGACGCTTATAATGAGCAACACCGAGATTATAATCAACGCGTAGTTTAAATAGGTTACCATAAAACAACTGCCTCCTTTTATTAAGCGGGAGTATTATACCCGCTGGGCGGAATATACGTCAAACCGAGGTTCTATGTACGAGATTGTCATTAATCTACATATGCATACGCGCTATTCGGATGGCAGCGGCACACACAAAGAAATTGCCGCCGCCGCGCTTCAGGCTGGACTGGATGCGGTCATTGTGACCGACCACAATACGCTTGTGCAAGGCGTGGAAGGATACTATCGCGTCCAGCCGCGCCGCGTCTTACTCCTCGTCGGACAGGAAGTTCACGACCAAGCCCGGCAGCCGCAAAAGAATCACCTCCTCGTCTTTAACGCCGAGCGCGATCTAGCCGTGCTCGCGGACGATCCGCAGAAGTTGATCGACGGCGCGCGCCAGGCGGGCGGGCTTTGTTTCATCGCGCATCCCGACGACCCGGCGGCTCCCGCCTTTAACGAAACGGATATCACATGGGAAGATTGGGACGCGCAAAATTACACTGGCATCGAATTGTGGAACGGCTTGAGCGAACTCAAAACGGTCATCCCAACGAAGTTGCACGGACTTTTTTATGCGTTCTTCCCGCAACTTGTGGGGCGGGGACCTCTACGGAAAACGCTTGAGCGTTGGGATGTGTTGCTTGCACAAGGGCGTCCTGTGGCGGCTATCGGCGGTTCAGACGCGCACGCTTTACGGCTGAGTTTGGGTCCGTTGCATCGTACTATTTATCCGTATGAATTTCATTTTAGAGCCGTTAACACACATGCGTTGATCCCGCAACCATTAACGGGCGACGTTGTGACGGATAAGAAGATGATCTATGAAGCGCTTGCGGCAGGGCGTTGTTTCGTCGCATACGATCTGCCCGCGCCAACGAGAGGATTTGCCTTTAAGGCGAAAGGGCTTGAGCAGTCGGCGATTATGGGCGAAGAAATCTCCGTCGAAGGCGGCGTGACCTTGCACGCGCACGCGCCTCAGCCAGCCGATATTCACCTACTTAAAGATGGCCAGCCTGTAGGCGTGTGGAAGAATTCGTACGCCGCGACGTATAGCGCGAGCGAGCCGGGCGTTTATCGCGTGGAGGTTTACCGCAAGTATCTTGGTAAACAACGCGGTTGGATTTTTAGCAACCCGATCTATGTGAAATAATCGCATAGTTTATTCATGTCCGCATTCCCATACAAACGCATCGTTATCATTGGCGTTACGAGTTCGGGTAAATCCACGCTTGCTGAGAAAATTGCGAAACGATTTGATTTGGATTTCATCGAGCTTGACGCGCTTTATTGGGAACCGAATTGGCAGGAGGCGCTGCTTGAAACGTTCCGTGAGCGCGTCCGCGCGGCGACTCAGGCTGAACGATGGTGCGTTGCGGGAAATTACAGCGTTGTTCGCGACCTAGTGTGGAGTCGCGCTCAAGCGCTTATCTGGCTGGATTATCCGCTTTGGCTGGTTCTGCGGCAACTTGTGAGTCGCATATACCGCCGCTGGCGAACGAAAGAATTGCTATGGGGGACGAACCATGATTTGTTCTGGAGGCATTTTAAACTATGGTCGAAAGATTCGTTAATCCACTGGCTATTTAAGACGTATTGGCGCAGGAAGCGCGAAACGCCGCAGCTTGTGGCGTTGCCGGAATATCGGCATTTGGAATTGATACGGTTCGGCCATCCGCAAGAGGCAGATCGCTGGCTGGAAAGCCTATCGTGAAAAGAAGACAATAAAAAACTCCCGCGTCGAATGCGGGAGTTTTTATAAGGGAGATTAGCGGATTAAGGTTCGGGCGTTTCGACCGCCGTGCCGGCGTAAAATGTGAAGTCGTTTGGCGCGACATCGGCTGAATGCCCGGTGGAGGTCATGCCTTGTGTTGTCAAGATCATGTACAGGCTGGAGCGATTCCAAACGCCCTCGCCAAAAATATCGCTGCCTTTTGCGCTGGCATCCGCGCGCCCTGCGCCCATGTACATGGCTTCATAAGAGGTTAAGTCTAGTCCGCCGCTGCGCGCCGACAGTTCAGAATTATGGCAGCTAACGCAACCGATTGCGCCCGCATACCACATGCTGTTCTCAACGAATAACTGTTGAACATCCTGCGCGTACGTTCCTTCGCATGGCGCTCCGTGCGCGTCGGTGAATGGAAATGGATCCGTTTCAGGGCTGCCCGCCGAGACCCATGCACCGATTAATTCGACGGCGGACACTTCGCATTTATCGAAAACGTTCGACGCGGCCGGCGGCTGCGCTGCGGATTGTCCCGCTGGGATCAAGGTTGGAATGGGCGTGCGTTCGACAATGGAAACGGCTTTATGGCATGTAAATGTCATCCCGCAAGCGGAGATATATACGATGGAAAACCAAACGGCTAGCACAAAGAGGAACCCTAGCAAGGCTCCATAGATCATTTTGCGAATATCGGTCATGGCGGGCTGTCCTATTTTTCGGCTTTCAACGTGCGTAGAAAATTGACCACATCCCAGCGTTCAGAAACCGTGAGATTTTCGTTCAAGGCCGGCATACGACCTTCAATGCCGTTAGAGATGGTCAAGAAGAGCGAACCGTCTTCTTTGGATTGCGCTACGTCTGTTGTGAGATTAGCGGGTTTGAATCGGATCAAGAACGGAGCGACAGATCCGTTGCCGTCACCGGCGACGCCATGGCACATCTGACAATTAATCGCGAACAGTTCAGCTCCGCGTTGGATGGATGCTGCGTCGGCGACGGTGGGATTTGGGGGCATGCCCATACCGGGGATGGCGATCGCGCCTTCTACGGGAATGGAGCGCGCTGGGACCGGGAGCGGATTTTCCATCTGCTTATACGTCGGCTGGATCTCCATGAAACTGACCCAATCTATTTTGATGACGTCGTATAGAAAGAGTTCGGTGGCGCCTAGTAAAACGCCAAGCGTGAGAAGAACCCAAAATAATTGTTTCAAAAGTCTCATAGTTGTTGCGCCTCCACAGGCTTAATCGTTTCGGCGCCTAGAACGCCGAGCGCGTCTGCGATTTTGGTTTGTTCATTTTCTGCGCACTTGAAGAATATGCCGATCTTCCCGTCGCTGATTTCGGGCGTGTATTCCATCGGACGATAGTTCGGGAAGTAGCTGTCGAGGAATACGCCGAGGAATGTGGCGAGCAGGGCGAAGAGCATGGTCATCTCGAAGAGGACGATTAAGCCCGGCGGGATCGGCGTGATATATTGTCCGCCGACCGGAATGTAGTACATATTTGGCGTTCCAAAGTTGAGGAATAAGCCGAATAATGCGCCGGCGATCGCGCCGCCCAGCGATAGTTTCGAGACGTTCGTGTGCGGATGCGGGCGACCGAGCATTTTGTACGGAATTGGCGCGCCGGAGAGGACGTTGATGTGATCGTCTGTGACGCCCATGTGGCGGAGCTTCTCGATCGCGTCTGCGGCGGGGTCAATATCTTCAAAAAGCGCTAGAAGGGTGATGTCAGCCATAATATTGCTCCATTATTCGAAGTCGCTGATCGTCGAAACATTTGCTTTGCCGATCTTGCGCATGGTGTGCGCCATTTGCCCTTCTTGAACTTCCCAAACGGGGATGAGCGGGATCAGGCGCGAGGCAGCCATATAGAACAGCAGGAAGAGCGCGAATGTGCCGATGGTTAGGTAAATCTCAATGCGCGGTTCATATAACTTCCATGTGAAAGGCATGTTATTGATCGTAAGCATGACCGGGATAATAATGTAGCGTTCCCAGTACATGCCGATATTGATTAAGAGCCCCACGATGGCGAGCAGCCAAGGAGTTTGGCGAACTTTGGGTATCCAGAGTACGGCAAAAGGAATCACGATATTGAATAGGATCATCTGATAGAACATCCACGACATGGGACCTTCTTCCAACCAATGTAAGAGGTTGTCGGTCGCCAGATTGCCGCCGTACCATTGAATGATGTAATCGTTAAAGATGAAGTACGCATAGGTAAACGATACCATCATCATAAGTTTGCCGAGCGCGTCGAAGTGTTCTTTGCGGATGAAATAGTCCATATGTTTCATCGTATAACGCATGATAAACAGAACGATCGCTACCGCGCCCATGCCAGAATGGAGCGCGCCGAGAACGAAGTAAGGTCCAAATACAGAGGAAGACCAGCCCGGGCGCATCGCCATGGCGAAGTCCCAAGAAACGATGGTATGCACCGAGAACATGACCGGGATAATGGCGAACGCGAAGAAGTTCATCGCGGTATGAAGATGTCGCCATTCGCCTTCTGTGCCGCGGAAGCCGAGAGCCAGAATGCGGTAGAAGGTTTTTCGCCAGCCGGTCGAGCGGTCGCGCGCCATAGCAAGATCGGGGATGAGCGGCAGGTATAAGTACATCGTGCTGCCGAGAACGTATGTGGTGATCGCCAGCAAGTCCCACATGAGAGGCGAGTGGAAATTGGGCCACAGTTCGCGTTGGTTGGGGAGGGGGAACATCCAGTAAGAAAGCCAGACGCGTCCCAAGTGCATGAAGATGCTCGCGCCAGCCTGAATCAAGCCGAAGGTAGTCATTAGTTCCGCTGCGCGAGTGAACGGACGTCGAAATTCCGCTTTGAACACGCGCAAGATCGCGGAGATGAACGTTCCAGCGTGACTGATGCCGATCCAGAACACGGTATTGACGAGGAAAATGCCCCAGTAGGCGGGGCGCATAACACCAGCCACCCACAAGCCTTCGGCGATCATGTAGCCCCATGCATAGAAGAAGCAGACGGCGACTAAGACGCTTAGGATGCCGAATACCATCCAGAACTTCCATGAGGTGACATGCATAGATTCCATCACCATCTCGTTCATCTGACCGCGAGGGATGGGATCGTGCATCAAGTATTGGCGCGGATCGTCTTTCTCGAAGTGATCCTCGCGCGCTTTCTTCGCGCCGGGCAAATATTTGGACAAGACAGCCATAAGTTATCCTTCCTTAAGGTAAGTAACACGCGGGAGGGTGTTGAGATCTTCGAGATGTTTTACGCCGCGCCCTTCGTTAGAGCGCTGGCTGACGAGACTGTCTTTGTGGTCAATGCGTCCGAAGGTGATCGCATCTGCGGGGCAGGCTTGCGCGCAAGCAGGGGCGAATTCGCCGTCCATCACTTCGCGTCCCTCCGATTTTGCTTTGTCTTGCGCTTTGTGGATGCGTTGAATGCAGAAGGTGCATTTTTCCATTACGCCGCGTCGGCGCACGGTTACATCGGGGTTGAATTGGTTGTGCAGCGGGAAGACCAGTTTCCCGTTCACCATGTTGCCGCGCTCAGGCATGGTGTGGTAATCGCGCCAATTGAACGAGCGCGCTTGATACGGACAGTTGTTCGCGCAGTAGCGCGTTCCGATACAACGGTTATACACTTGTAAGTTGAGCTGCTCGGCGTCGCTGTGCGGCGTAGCGAAGACCGGGCAGACCGGCTCGCAGGGCGCGTGCCCGCATTGCTGACACATCATAGGTTGATAGCCGCCAGCTATTTTGACATTGGGATACGCGCCTTCCCAGAAGCGTTCAATACGGATCCAGTGTTGCGTACGCCCATACCCGGCGTCTTCTTCGCCGACGAACGAGATGTTGTTTTCCATCGCGCATGCGGCGACGCACGCCTGGCAGCCTGTGCACAGGTCGCGGTCAATGGACATTCCCCATTTGCCCTCCGCCGCTTCCGCAATCGCGCCTTTCGCGCCGACACGGTTTAGATCAACGGTCATTTGCATGATTTATTTCTCCTCGTACATGCCCTCGCCATATACGCCGATGCGGCTTTCGAGGCGGGACAGAGGTTGTTGTTTCCCAGTTTTTTCGATGCGAACTTTCATACCTGCGAATGCGAGATCGCCCGCCTCGTTAAAGGACGGCGCGAGAACGTCGGTGGGGTTGGCGCCGCGCCCTGCGGCGAAACGTCCGTACGCGGTATGTCCTTGCCCAAACGGCATGGCGACTGCGTTCGGGTGGATGGCGGGGTATTTGTACACGGGAGCTTCCACGCTTCCGGCTTCGCTCACGATGCGCACAACGTCGTCGTTTTCGATGCCTAATTCGTGCGCGGTGTTAGGATTCATGGCGACCCATGTGTTCCACATGACGGTCGTCGTGGGGTCGGGCAGTTCTTGCAACCAGGGTTTGTTTGCGCCGGCTTCGCCTAATGTGGGCGATACGAAGGGCAGGAAGAAGAACTCATTTTCGCCGATGGGTGCGGCGGCGCTTGAGACGTTTAAGCTCTTACCGAGCGCGTTCGCCGCAGAGAGCGAATCGCTTTCGGCGGACGACGCCCACCAGCCGCCGTGTTGTTGGAAATAGGCTGAGAAGGCGTTGATCTCTGGCGCAATAAAAGATCCGTCTGTGCGGGCGATGAGATTTTCAATCTTGCTTTGAATGAATTCCACTTCATCTGCGAATGGCAACGCTTGCACGAACTTGCCGCCAGCCAGCCGCGCGGCTTCGATGAATACGTCTGCAGTGGCGCGGGTGTTATAGTTCGGCGCTACGACCGGTTGCGAGCCTGAAAGAACCGATTGCATAACGCCGGTCTGCGAGCGTTGGTAACCCCATGATTCCAATCCGTGATGATCGGGGAAGATGTAATCGGATGCGAGCGCGGTCTCGTCGGGGAAAGTTGCAAACGAAATCACAGTCGGCGTCGCGTGGAGCGCTTCTGCAAAGCCAAACGATTGAGGCAGTTCGAAGAGTGGGTTTACGCCGTGAATAAATAGGACTTTGATTTTTCCGCTCTTCATCTTTGCGACGAGGTCGGACATTTCCTGTGCGTTGGCGGGGCGGTGGTGAGCGCCTGCGTTGGGAGCGAGCGGTGAAAGCGATACGCCGCCGGGCTGCCCGAAGTTGTCTACGAGCGCGTTGAGAGCGAGAATCGCTTCAGCGGCAGCGAGCCCGTTGCTTTGACCGAGCGCCTGTCCGCCGGGGATGGCGATCGGCGCGTGCGATTCGGCGATCAATTCGGCGACGCGCGTCAGTTGTTCCATAGAAACGCCCGAGGTTTCTACGACTTGTTGAACGTTTACGCTGGCGAACGCGCGCGGCGCGGAAATTCCTCTAAGTTGGGCGACGAGTTTTCCGAGAGCGAGCGCGACCAATCCTTCCGTTCCGGGTAGAAGTGGAATCCATTCGTCAGCTTTGGCGGCGGTCTGCGACATTTGTGTTTCGAAATGGACCATGTAGCCGCGCGTCCTCGGTCTGCTGCGCCGCATCTTTGCGTAACTGCGCGTGTAGGCGACTGGCGAGAGCCAGGTTTCGAGGAAGTTGGCGCCGAAGGAGACCACGACGTCAGCATTCGATATATCGAAGAATGGAAGCCCAGCTTGCCCGAGCAGGTCTTCAGCCGCTTTGCTTAATGTTGCGCGCGCTTCGAACATACTTAATGCGCTGAAGCGGAGCGGGGCGGGCGCGCCGATCGCGTCGGTGAGATCGGATACAAGGTCGAAGAGATGATCGGGCGCTGTTCCCATTAAGAAAGCGACTTCGGAAGCGTTGGTTTTGCTTAACGCGTCGGAGACGGTTTGAATGGCTTCGTCCCATGAAACTTGAGCGGTAGATAATTGCGGCGCTGAGCGTCCCTGTCGAACGGGGTTTTCTACGCGATCAGGGTTGTAGAGACCGTGTAGCGTCGCTTGTCCGCGCGCGCAGGTCTTGCCGAGGTTGATGGGGTTTTGCGGGTTGCCTTCTACTTTAATGGCGCGACCTTGCATAGTGCGGACGATGATGCCGCAGCCTGCCGCGCACTCGCGACATGTGGTGGCGTAATAGGTGCTCAAACCGTTGTATGTGTATTCCGGCATTTTAACATACGGTTCGCGCGTTACATAACGCGAAGAGGGACCGCAACCGGTCATGATGGCGGCGGTTGCCGCGCCTGCCGTAGTGAGTTTGAGGAAGTTACGCCGGGTAATTTTTTCGCTCATGAAATTTTCCTTTTTTGCCCGGTTTAATAATGACAGGTTCCGCAGTCAGTGAGTTTGGTGAGTTTTTCTTTGTCGCCAGCCGCTCTTTCTTTGTGGCAACTTAAACACCAGCCCATATTCATAACCTGCGGGTTGACGGCGATTGTGACTTGCGTCATATCGCCGTGACAGTTCTCACAGTTTAAGCCTGCCGCTACGTGAGGCCGGTGGGTAAAATGGACAAAGTCCGGCACTTGCGCGACTGGAACCCATGTAAAGCCCACGCCTTTATCCATGGCTTCAACCATTGGCTTTAATAGCGCGCTGGTTTGTGTCTTGGCAATTTGCTGATGACAGCCCCAGCATTTGCTGATGGTCGGCAAGCCGGGCGAAGGTCCGCGCAGGGCGCCGGGATGGCAATAGAGACATTGAATCCCCAGCCCAACGTGCAACTTGTGCGTAAATTGGATCGGTTGCTCGGGGGCTTGCTGGGTCTGGTATAAGCCGTATGCGGCAAGGCTAAACAAGGAAAGAATCGCGATAGCGACCGCGATTCGCCCCATTGGGCTGAACGCCCATTTAAAGAATTTTCGGATCATGCATGCTCCTGGTACGATGATCTATGCGTGAAATATCACGCGATTTTACTCAATCATTACCTTTTTGTAAACGTTGTATCAGAGATATATCAGCAACGAAGGCATAATTGACGAAGCGAGATTATAACCTATAAAAGACCGTGGAAGAGCAACTGAGGCATGGCTGGCGCGGCGCCGGGCAGTCTCTGCCATTTTTGCCGCATGATATACTTAAGCGTATATGAAAAGTTTGACCAGGCGTTTATATATGGCGGTTGTTGCATTGCTGTTGGCTTTAGTAATTACAGCGTTCGCGCAAATCGCCGCGATCCAATCCTCGCAAGCGTCGCAACAGTCCAATATCGCCGGCGCTGCGCTGGTGCAACAGGCGACGCTTACGCCTGCGTCTGAAGAATTGTCTGAGATCGGCTCGACGAACGGTATCGTCGCGATGGGCGGCGTAATCGCGCTGATTGTTTTCATCCCGATTGCGGCGCGTTATAAAGATTGGATGCGCGCCGCTCCCCGGTGAGAAATTGTCCCGCCGAATCTTAAGAAATCATGTATAATAGAAGCAATCCGTAAGGATTGCTTGCGAAACTTTCACCGCATAGCGGTTTTGGTTGGACTACTCTAGATATTTGAGCGTGAACCTCCCCTGTTTTGGGAGTTATTTCAAGAAGTCAATGCTATGTATACCTTAAATCACAATCTGACTTCGCCCCCACAACCTGTTCGCCGCTGGTGACTTAACCCCTCGCCTGGCGGATTAACTCGATTCAGCCTTCTCATGCCGAGATCGAGTTCGCTCAACCTAACTGGAACTTTCCACAGCCGAAACCGCGTAAACGGTTCTCGGCTGTGTGTTTTAAAATATGAGAAAAATAACCGCTCTCAAAGTTCAGACGCGAAACCCTAATCGAGTCAATGTGTATCTCGATGGAGAGTTCGCCTTCGGCGCAGCGCGCATTACGGCGGCATGGCTGAATGTGGGGGACGCGCTGGATGAGACGAAGATTGAGCGGCTGAAAGCAGGCGATGCGCGCGAACGCGCTTTCCAACAGGCGGCGTTGTTTCTAAGTTATCGCGCCCGGTCGGAAGCGGAGATTCGTAAAAACCTGCGTAAGCACGAAACGCCGGAGGCGATCGTCGAGGAAACGATCTTGCGCCTGCGGCGCGACGGGTTGGCGGACGACGAACAATTCGCTCGCGCGTGGGTCGAGAATCGAACAACGTTCCGACCGCGCAGCCGCTATGCGTTGGCGTTGGAACTGCGCCAAAAAGGACTCGCTGAGGAAACTATCTCCGCCGCGCTTGTAGATGCGGACGATGAAGCGTTGGCGTATGAAGCCGCGCGTAAAAAAGCGCCACGCTTTGAGAAACTGGAATGGCAAGACTATCGCAAGAAGTTATCGGAGTTTCTTGCGCGACGCGGTTTTTCCTATGCGATTATCGCGCGCGTTGTAACGACGGTGTGGAACGAAACGCACCGCACAGATGAACACTTTTACAGAGAAGAGGATATCGGATGAACCCTGTGACTATTTTACTGAGCATCATTGGTTTGCTCGTCGGCGCCGCTGCCGGATACTTTTTTCATCGTTATCAGGTCGAGCAGGCGCTCAAAAACCAGCAGGATAAAGTTGATAATATTTTGAAAGGCGCGAATGAGCAGGCGCGCTTGATCGAGAGCCAGGCGCGCGAGAGCGCGACGAAGATCACCCGCGCGGCGGAAGGCGAGAATAAGGAACGGCGCAATGAGTTAAACAGAGAGACCGAACGCCTCGATAAGCGCCGCGCTGAATTGGACAGCCGCTTCGACAAAATGGAACAACGCGAGCAACAGCTCAATCGTCGTCAATCGCAAGTTGATCGGCGCCATAACGAGATAGAGAAACTACATGAAGATCAGGTGAACAAGCTTGAACAGATCGCCGGATTGTCTGCCGAGGAAGCGAAAAAGGATTTATTTGCCGCCGTCGAGAAGGAATCACGCGGCGATATGGCGCGCATTATCCGTCAGATTGAGGCGGAAGCGCGCGAGGAAGGCGAGAAACGCGCTCGTAAATTGATCGCGGATGCGATTCAACGCGTTGCGTCGGAACATGTAGCGGAAGTCACGCGCGCGGTCGTGACGTTGCCCAGCGAAGAAATGAAGGGACGCATCGTCGGACGCAATGGACGCAACATCAAAGCTTTCGAGCAAGCCGCCGGCGTGGATGTGATCGTGGACGATACGCCAGACTCGGTCACGATTTCATGCTTCGATTCGGTGCGCCGCGAGATCGGACGGCGCGCGCTAGCGAAATTAGTATTGGACGGAAGGATTCATCCCGCGCATATTGAGAAGATCGTAGAAGATGAGACGCGGGCGGTGGATAAGATCATCAACGAAGCGGGCGAGCAAGCCGCGTTTGAAGCGAATGTTTCAGGGTTACATCAAGAAGTATTGCGCATGATGGGGCGGCTTAAATTTCGCACATCGTATGGGCAAAATCAACTCGCGCACGCGGTGGAAGTCTCTAAACTGGCGGGCATCCTTGCCGCGGAGATCGGCGCAAATGTCGAATTGTCTAAATTGGGCGGCTTCCTGCACGACATCGGCAAAGCGATGGATCATAATCAAGACGGCACGCACGCCAAGCTTGGCGCGGAATTCTGCCGGCGGTACGGCGTCAACTCGATCGTTGTGAATGCCATTGAAGCGCATCATCATGAAGTGGATCAACTGACGGTTGAGGCGGTTATCACAGAGGCGGCGGACGCGATTTCTGGCGCGAGACCGGGCGCACGGCGCGAAGACCTTGAGGCTTACATTAAACGTATTCGCTCGCTTGAAGAAATGTCCATGTCGTTTGAGGGAGTCAAACAAGCGTTTGCGATTCAAGCTGGGCGCGAAGTGCGTATCCTCGTCAAACCTGATGCGATTGACGATCTCGCTTCAGTGCGATTGGCGCGCGACGTGGCGAAGAAAATCGAAGAGACCATGCAGTATCCCGGTCAAATTAAAGTGACCGTCATTCGCGAAACGCGAGCGACGGGCATCGCAAAATAATTGAAGAACCGCGCCCTTTTAGGCGCGGTTCTTTTATGTTTTCAGGGTATTTACAAACGGGTTGCTTCGCTTCTCTTGCGCGACCGTTGTTTCCGGCCCATGACCGGGCAGTAGACGAGTGTCGTCGGGCAGGGTGAAAATTTGTTCGCGGATGCTTCTTTCGAGTGAATGCCAATCGCCGCCGGGCAGGTCGGTGCGACCGACGGAACCGGCGAAGATCAAGTCGCCGCAAAAGCAGGTCGAAGCGGCAGGAACATATAAGATACAGTGACCGAGCGTATGCCCTGGCGTGAAGCAGATCTCGAACTCTACCGAGCCGAGTTTCATGGTCATCTTGTGCTCAAAATCAATCGTCGGTTCGGGACCCGGGTCAATATCGAATCCGAAGGCTGCGCCGCCCCCGCCCGCGCGCCACAAAACGTGATCATTGGGATGCAACGCTGTCAGCGGAAGCGGATTTAACGCATCGGCAATTTCAGCCGCGCCGCCGATGTGATCGAAATGCGCGTGCGTGTACCATAAATGACCGATGCGCCAGCCGCGTTTGCGCGCGGTTTCCAGAATAGTAAGACCGTCCCATGCAGGATCAATAACCGCCGCTTCTTTCGTATTTGAGTCGGCGACGAGATAGGCGTTTGTTTGCACGGGTCCGAGCGTGAAGGGTTCGATTTCGAGCATAGAGCAGTCTCCGCAGCGCTGAAATACAAATGAGCGCGTTGTATCGTCTCCATTATGCCATATCTGACTTCAATTCAAGCGTTCTCTTCCACGCGTTGAATAAATTGCAACGCTGCCTCGAATACTTGTCGTCGCGCCGCGTCGCGTGTGACGACGTGTCCCGATCCGCTGACTAGGAGCGTTTCCGTCTTTGCTGCGTTGACCAGCGCCGCGCGAATTTTCTCCAGATTGTCGGCTGGCACATAATCGTCGTCTTTGGAATGGATTAGTAAAACGGGCGCTTGCGCGTCTGGCAACGCTGTGCGCATATTGGCAAGTAGTTTCTGTAATTCAGCCGCCGACCGAATAGGGTTTTGCGAGTAAGAAATATGGTCGCGATAAGCGGCTTGATCGAACCAGCCGCTGCCGGGAGCGGCGCTGCCTTTGGGCGCATAGCGTTTGAACGCGCTAAGAAGACGCAGAAGCCAAACTGGATAATCGAACGGCAACTGAAACGGCGCGGACATGGCGATCACTCCAGTTGCCGCTAGGCGCGTAGACGTTAAGAGCGCAAGAACGCCGCCCATCGAAAGCCCGCAAAAGAAGATGCGGTCTGAAACGCCGCGTAAGAAGTGATAGCCGTCTTCTACCGAAGCGATCCAGTCGGTGTAACGCGAGCGGATCATGTCTTCGGGAGCGGTAGCATGCCCGGTCAATCGAACGCCCAAGCAAGTAAATCCGCGCCTGTTCAAGAATTCTCCCAATTCGCGCATTTCTTTTGGCGTGCCTGTGAATCCGTGAATCAGTAGACAAGCGGGCTTGCCCGGGTCGCCCGGGAAAAAGAACGGTTCGGCGGTAGGAATAATTTGAGGCATATGCGGAATTATAGACTATCTCTCGTGCGTTAACGCGCCAAAAATCCGATGGCTCTGCGTACAAAGATTAAGTACAATTGCGATATGAAAATTGCGCCGTTCGTTTCCATAGTATGTTTTCTCACTGTCGCCGCTTGCGCGCCTCAGCCGCAAAGACCTTCTGTGCCTCTCTCTCCGATGGATACGGCAACGCTTGTTTCTGCGACCTTTACCGCTGCTCCTTCGCCGACTTTCACTGTTACGCCTCTGCCTACGCGTGCCTTTACGCCAACTGCGACCGATACGCCGACGCCAACTGCGATTCCTACTGTTGAAAGTTTATCCGCTACGGTCAATGCGGATAAATTAAGCTGTCGTTACGGACCCGGTGCTGAGTATCTTTATCTTGTTGCCTTTAATCGAACCGCAAAACTTAAGCTGATCGGGCGCGCCGATGCGAACAATTGGGTTCTGGTTAGCAATACGGACGGTCAAAACCGAAGCGCGAACTGCTGGGTGAATAAGAAATTTCTCGACGTTCAGGGCGATATGCTCGCTTTGAGCGTTGTATATCCCGGGCTAACGCTTCCAGTTTCGCCGTATTATCCTGGACCAAAATGGGTAAGCGCCAAACGCGATGAAAATGGCAAAGTGGTTATTTCGTGGGAGCCGGTTCCGATCAGCCCGGGAAAGTATGAAGATGAAAATATGCATCAGTATATTGTTGAGGTGTGGCGTTGCGAGGCAGGGAGGACTATTTTTGAAACGCTCGGTTCTAACGAGCCGTTTATTACGATCGGCGTAGATGAAGCCGGATGCGTTGCGCCTTCATGGGGGCGCGTTTTCGTGCAGGAAAAGCACGGCTATGGCGGACCTGTCGAGATTCCCTGGCCCCAACCGTAAGGAAGGATTTGCCGGCGGTTGGATTTGACAACGGCGAAGCAGTGTATAATCCTCTCATTAAATATTTCTAGATCGGCAGTCCACCGCTGTTTTTGACTGAGGGATACTCAATCGCTACATGTGCAAGACTTCTGAAGAACAGGATTTCGTTTGAACTTCACGCAATTTAATCTAGCCCCCCGCCTTATGCAGGGCATCAACGCCGCAGGCTATGAAATCGCTACGCCGATTCAGGAAGCGGCGATCCCCGCCGCGTTGCGAGGACGAGACATCATCGGCACGGCGCAAACGGGAACGGGAAAAACAGCGGCGTTCGTGCTTCCCATTCTTAACAAATTACTGGAAGGTCCCAAAGGAACGCCGCGCGCGCTTATCGTTACGCCGACGCGCGAACTTGCCGAGCAGATCCATCAGGTGACGAGGACTCTGTCAATTGGGACGGGGCTGAGGAGCGCAACCATCTATGGGGGCGTTGGAAGCGACCGTCAGATTAAGGCGTTGCGCGCCGGCGTGGAGATTCTCGTCGCGTGCCCGGGCCGCCTGCTTGATCTCATCAGCCAACGACATGCGAAAATGAATAATATCGAAATTCTGGTGCTTGATGAAGCCGACCGCATGTTCGATATGGGCTTTTTGCCCGACGTGAAACGCATTATCAAAGCCGTTCCGGCGCGACGACAAACGATGTTGTTCTCGGCGACTTTCCCTGCCGAGGTGGAGCAACTCGCGTCGCAAGCATTGATTGAGCCGCAAAAGATTTCGATGGGTATCAGTAAGCCTGCTGTTACGGTAAGCCATGCGTTATATCCCGTGCCGCAGCATTTGAAAACGGAATTGTTGTTGAAACTGCTCAAACAGATCGATTCGGATTCCATGCTGGTTTTCACGCGCACGAAACATCGCGCCGACAAAGTGGCGAAACAGATCGCGCACGCGGGATTTCGCGTCACAAGCCTGCACGGCAACCGCACACAGGGACAACGCGAACGCGCGCTTCACGGATTCAAAACGGGACACTTCCGCATCATGGTCGCCACCGACATCGCGGCGCGTGGTCTCGACATTGATAGCATTACGCACGTCATCAACTACGACATGCCCGACACTGCCGACGCATACATCCATCGCATCGGTCGCACAGGACGCGCTCAACGCACAGGCGATGCATTCACGCTGATTACCGATGAAGACAAGGATATGATTCGCACACTTGAGCGCATCATGGGGCATCCGCTGGAGAAAAAAACTCTACCCGACTTTGACTACTCGCCTCCCGCGCCGCCGCGCTCTGGGCGTGAACGTCGCGAAGGTGCGCGCCCTCCGCGCCCCGCGCCTACGCCGACGCGGTTCTCAAAGAATCGTCTTGCGCCCAAACGCAAATAGCGGTTTCGAAATCGGGCTATTTGATAGGCGAACAAACGTCGTTTTGCCATGTGAGATGAAAACAGCCGCAAAATTGCGGACTGTTTTTTTATCTCGAGAATGAATTTTCACGACGGTAGAACTTGTGGACGCGGTGTGTGTTAAAAACTTCTTATTTGAACGAATATTCGTGATGAAAAAACTGACTGGCATTCTCCTAATCGCACTCTCCGCCGCCGCTTTTGGAACGCTTGCCATTTTAGGGCGTTATGCCTATGCCGCGGGCATGGATACGTTCACGGTTTTGTTTCTCCGCTTTTCGTTGGCGGCGATCTTGATGGCGGTCTTGCTTGTTGTGCGGCGTGAATCTCTGCCGCGTGGGAAGACGCTCGCTCAATTGATCGGCATGGGAGCGTTAGGCTACGTTGGACAATCGTTTATGTATCTAACGGCGATCAACTACGCTTCTGCGGGACTCGTCGCCCTGCTGTTGTACCTGTATCCATTCTTCGTGCTGATCCTTTCGGTAATTGTATACCGCGAGCGTGTAACGTTTCTCAAGGTCGCCGCGTTGCTTCTAGCGTTGTTCGGCACGGCTTTGACCGTTGACCCGCAAGGCGGAGAAGCGATTGGCGCGTTGATGGCAATCGCCGCAGCATTGATCTATTCCGTCTATATCATCGTCGGCGCGGATGTGATGAAGCATGTTTCGCCGGTGCAGTCGTCCACTGTGATCTTCGCATCGGCGGGCGCGGTATTTGGAACGATCACGCTTTTTAACGGCGTGCATTTTCCTGCGATCAATTCAGGCTGGCTTATCGTAGCTGCCATCGTGATGGTCGCCACTGTTATTCCCGTTGTGGCGTTTCTCGCCGGGCTTGAGCGCGTCGGACCGACGAACGCGGCGATGCTTTCCACGCTGGAGCCGGTGGTGACCGTCATTCTAGGAGCGAGCCTGCTTGGGGAGAATCTTTCTCCTACCGGGTTAGTGGGAGGCGGCTTGATCCTCGTCGCCGTCATCTTGTTAACGAGAAGTGAAATGCGAACGCCTGTCCAACCAGAAGTTTAGCGCATTGAAAATGCTATAATCATCATATGAATTTCTTGATCACAGGAGCCGCGGGATTCCTCGGCTCTTCGCTTGCCAACCAACTCGCCCGCGAGGGGCATCAAGTCCGCGGGTTGGACGATCTTTCTACGGGCGACCCGCAGGCGCTCGCGCCCGATGTTCACTTCACGCGCGGCGACGTCAGCGACCGCCCCAAGTTGTGGACTCTGCTTCAAGAGGTGGATGTCGTCTATCATCTCGCGGCGCGCGTTTCGGTGCCTGAGTCGGTTTTGTATCCGCGCGATTACAACAACGTCAACGTCGGCGGGACGGTGGCGTTGATGGAGGCAATGCGGGATGTCGGCGTACGCCGCGTCGTTCTCGCCTCGAGTGGGGCTGTGTACGGCGATTTAGCCGATCAACCGCTGACGGAGTCCCTTACCCCCGCTCCGCGCTCGCCGTATGCCGTTTCCAAACTTTCAGCGGAATACTATGTCCGCACGATCGGCGGATTGTGGGGAATCGAAACCGTCAGCCTGCGGATCTTCAACGCCTACGGACCGGGTCAACATTTGCCCGCGTCGCACCCGCCTGTGGTGCCGCATTACCTCAAACAAGCCCTCCGCGGTGGGACATTGGTCGCGCACGGAGACGGCTCGCAAACCCGCGATTACGTCTATGTAGATGATGTGGTCAGCGCGTTGGTAGCCGCGGCAACCGCGCCAAACGTCAATGGCTTGGTGATCAACGTTGGTTCAGGAACGGAAACCAGCATCAAAGATTTGATCCAGCATGTTCTTGACACAACAAATAGCAAAGCTGAGGTCATCTACAACGCGAAAACATCGGGCGGAGTTTCGCGCATGAGGGCAGATTTGTCGCTGGCAAAAGAGAAATTAAATTATCGCCCGTCGTTGTCGCTGGCGGAGGGGTTGCGGTTGACGTTGAAACGGGATGTGAGATTCAAATAGGGTTACAAGTTGACAGGTTTAAAAGTTTGAAGGTTCAACTTGCCAACTTTACAACTTTCAAACCATGAACGTTCTCCCACTAGATTTTTATGACCGCCCCACATTGACCGTTGCCCGCGAACTCATTGGCGCGAGGCTTGTTCGCATTGACCGTGGACAAAAACTGGTTGGGTTGATCGTTGAGACTGAGGCATACATCAGCGAAAAGGATTTAGCATGTCACTGCAAAGCAGGTCGCACTCCGCGCACGCAGGTGATGTATGGAGAGGCTGGTCATGCGTACGTTTATTTCACGTATGGGAATCATTGGATGTTCAATGTTGTGACTGAACGAGTGGATTTCCCTGCGGCGGTGTTGATCCGCGCGATTCAGCCGATGGAGGGAGTAGAATTGATGTCGAAGCGCAGAAGCGGACGCGACACGTTCGGTCCAGGGAAGTTGACACAGGCGATGGGAATCGGTCGAAGGGAGAACGCGGTTGACTTGACTGAACCAGCCTCCCCGTTGAGAATCGAAGCGGGCGTCCAAGTCCCGAATTCGCTCGTGACGAAAAGTCCGCGTGTGGGTTTAAACAATACACCAGAGCCATGGCTGTCGAAGCCGTGGAGATTTAAGGTGAAGGATTGGAAAATTCCAGAACATGTCGTTGCGAGGAGCCGCTAGGCGACGAAGCAATCTCATACATGTTGCAGGAGATTGCTTCGCCACTTCGTGGCTCGCAACGACATAATGACATAAGGAGATAATATGGGATTACTTGAAGGCAAGAATGCGTTGGTGTTTGGGTTGGCGAACGACAAATCTATCGCGTGGGGAATCACGCAGGCGTTTCATCGCGAAGGCGCGAACATCGGGATCAGTTACGCGGGCGAGATGCTCGAACGGCGCGTGAAGCCGCTAGCGGAACAGGTCGGATGCAAGTGGCTCGAAGAATGTGACGTGACGAAAGACGATCAGATCGCGTCGGTGGCGGAGAAAGCCGCGAAACATTTCGGCAAGATTGACGTGCTGGTTCATTCGATCGCATTTGCGGGACGCGATGAATTGAGCAGACCGTATCATCAAACGTCGCGCGAAGGATTCAAGAACGCGCTCGATATTTCCGTGTTCTCGTTCGTCGCGTTGACGAATGCCTTTCTGCCGCATTTGAATTCGGGCGCGTCGGTGATGTGTTTGACGTACGGTTCAGGCGCGACGAAGGTTGCGCCGCATTACAACGTGATGGGCGTGGCGAAAGCGGCATTGGAATCATCCACGCGGTATCTGGCGTATGACTTGGGTCCGCAAAAGATTCGCGTCAACGCGATCTCGGCGGGACCGATCCGCACGCTGGCGGCGGCGGGCGTGGGCGGCTTCCGTGATATGTACAAGCACTTCGCAGACTTGTCTCCGTTGCGCGAAAACGTGACGATCGAAGATGTGGGCAACACCGCCGTGTTCCTCGCGTCCGATCTCTCCGCGCGTATCACGGGTGAAGTGTTATACATCGACTCGGGATTCAATATTATGGGCGTGCAGATGCCGAATAAAGAGGAAAAGGGCGAGTAAATCAGTTATCAGTGAGCAGTGAGCAGTAGGGGTGGACCTGCGTGTCCGCCCTTTTTGTTTTAACGGTAAAATTGAATCATGTTCAAACGCAACACAACACCAACTGAAACACAACAACCCGCCGTTGGAGCCGTCGAGCGGATCACGTCGGTGCTTGGGTCGGGAGTCATTTGGCATGGAAGCATCAACGGCTCAGGCGGCGTTCGCATCGAGGGCGCGTTCGAGGGCGAGATCGCTTTGCGCGGAATGCTCGTCGTCGGCGAGACGGGGCGCGTCACTTGCCAGAATGTGCGCGCCAACGCGGTCATCGTCGCGGGCGCCGTGCGCGGCAACATCACGACACAGAAATTGGAGATTCGCGGAAGCGGTCGCGTATGGGGAGACGTGGTCACAACCGCGTTCGTGACGGAAGAAGGCGCGTTCCTGCGCGGACAGATCCGCATGGAAGAAACGGTCGAACTGGACCTTGAGCCTGCTCCCGAAACGACGCCTTCGGAAGCAGCCCAAGCCGAGTCCATCGCGGCGACGCCGATTGTGATTCCCGAAGCCGAGAAGACGCAAACGATTCGGAAGAAGAAAAAAGCGACGGAATAAAGCGGAGCAATTTTGAACCGCGAAGACCGCCAAGTACGCGAAGATTTTGTTTTTCTTTGCGACCATTGCGTTCTTCGCGGTAAATTTCTCTTATGAAATACCGCGACCTGCAAATCCAAACCCAACGCGAAGCGCCCAACAACGCGCGCACGGAGGGATTCGCGTTCCTCGTCCGCGCGGGTTTTTTGACGCGCGAGAATGTACTGACGAAGTTAGGCGAACACACGATCAATCATTTGCGCGAAGTCGGCAATGAAACATTGCAAGCGATTCCAACAATTGGCAACGACCGCGAAACATTCTTTGCGATCCCAACGGGCGACATTGAAATAGCGCATTGCTCAAATTGCAAATACACCGAACGAATTGAACTCGCGCGTTTTATGAAATTGGTAGAGGCTCCCTTCGACACTGTCGCCCCTCTACCTCTCGAAAAGATTGAAACGCCCAATTGCAACACCATCGAGTCGCTGGCGAATTTTCTCGGCATTCAAAAAGAACAAACCGCCAAAGCGTTGATGTACACCCGCATCAGCGACGGGAAATTTGTCTTCGTTGTTGTTCGCGGAGACATGCAACTCAGTGAGGCGAAATTGAAAGCGCAGGTGGGAGACGTCCGTGCGGCGAGGGCGGAAGAGACCGAAAGCGTTGGGGCGGTCGCGGGGTACGCGTCAGCCGTTGGACTAATGGATGCGTTGATCGTCGCGGACGATCTGATTCCCCGGTCGCCGAATCTGGTTGCCGGGGCGAATGAGGCGGGTTTTCATCTGAAAAATACAAATTACGGGCGGGATTATTCCGCAGAGATCGTCGCGGATTTGGTTCAGGCGCAAGATGGGGACACATGCGTCAGTTGCGGAAAGCCGCTTTCGGTTTTGAGGGCGATTCAAATGAACGATAATTTTGAAAATATTTTGCTCGCCCTCGCTGAGACTCATCATGACGACAAAGGCTTGACGTTTCCTCATCCCACCGCGCCGTTTGACGCGTATCTCATGCACATTGCTGGCAAAGAATTGGACACGCTCGCCAAGGCGAGAGAAATTTATAACGAGTTGCAGGATGCTGGCATTTCTGTTTTGTTCGATGACCGCGACGAACGCGCGGGAGTCAAATTCAATGACGCGGACCTGATCGGCTGTCCCGTCCGCGTGACGGTGGGCGAAAAAGGTTTGAGGGAGGGGATGGTAGAATTAAAAGAGCGCAAAGAAAAAGAGAATCAACTCGTGAAGATTGATGAAATTGTTGAAAAGATAAAACCAATTTTGTACTCGTAGGGGCAGACCTTCGTGCCTGTCCTGATAATTGGCAAAGGGCGGACACACTGGTCCGCCCCTACAAAATATTATGAACAACCCCAAAATCGGACATTTCCCTCCTGCCAAGCGACTCGGCTTGATCGTGCACGCGCTCATCATCCTTGCGCTGGCTGGCGTATCGACATGGGGATTTTGGAATCTTTCGCGCGCGTCAGTCGGACCAACCTTTGTAAACTTCCTGCTTGTTGGGTTGATCGCCTTCGCGCCGATTCCATTTTTCGGGTATCGCGCTTACTCGCTCTACAAAGCGGACTATTACATTGACCGCGACAGCCTCGCCATGTTATGGGGCTTGCGCGTGGAGGATATCCCGTTGACTGATATCGAGTGGGTGCGCCCTGCGACTGATCTAACTCACCCATTGATTCCCCCGCGCTTTCGCCTGCCCGGCGCGGTCATAGGAACGTGCCGCCACCCCGACTTGGGCTTGGTCGAATTTATTGCTTCGAATACAAGAAATATCATCCTCATCGCAACGTCGAAGCGCGTGTTCGCCATCTCGCCAAGCGACGCGGCGTCGCTCGTCCGCACGTTTGCGCGCGCCACCGAAATGGGAAGCCTCTCGCCCGCTGAACCGCTGTCAATCTATCCCTCGTTTATTATGACGCAAGCATGGCAAGCGCCTATAGCGCGCTTCTTATGGATTAGCGGGTTTATTCTTAATGCCGGTCTGATTGTCTGGGTGGGCGTTTTGATTCCATCGTTAGATCAAATCCCTTTTGGGTACGATGCGCTCGGTGCACCGAACGATCTGGTTGCGTCAAGTCGCCTTATCCTGCTTCCGCTTCTCAGTATATTGTTGTTCATCAGCGGGTTGATCGCTGGGCTGTATTATTATCGCTGGGAAGGGACGCGTCCGTTGGCGGTGATTTTATGGATTTCGAATTCTGTGAGCGCGCTATTGTTTTTAGTCGCCGTTTTATTTCTGGCGACAACGCCTATTTAATTCAGTCACAGTTTGAATATTAAAGGTTTTGCTAAAGACTTTCGACCTTTATCCTTCGACTTTTGACCTTCAACCCATGTTGCTTTTCTACGGCTTCCTCCTCGCACTCCTCATCGCCTCCCTCGCGTATCGCGCGCGCTCTCTCAGTAAGAGCGGCGCGTTCGCGGCGATGATTCTTGGCACGATCATCTTCGGGCTGGGAGGGATTCCGTGGGCGGCGATATTGCTCACATTCTTTTTCACATCGTCCGCGTTGAGCCGCGCGTTTAAAAAACGCAAGCAAGGACTGAACGAGAAATATTCAAAAAGCGACCGACGTGACGCGGGTCAAGTCCTCGGCAACGGCGGGCTGGCGGCGGCGCTCGTGATCCTCCATTATTTTTATCCCGAATCGAACATCGGCTGGATCGGATTCGCCGCCTCGCTCGCCGCCGTCAACGCAGATACATGGGCGACAGAGATTGGAGTCTTGAACCCGACTCTTCCGCGCATGATCATGGATTTACGCAAACGCGTCGAAAAAGGGACTTCGGGCGGAGTCTCCCTCGTCGGCACACTCGCCTCTTTAGCAGGTTCAGCATTGATCGCCGCCCTCGCGTCACTGTTCACTACTAACTGGTCACTTTTTTTACCGATCACTTTCGCAGGGCTAGCCGGCTCGCTCTTCGACTCATTTCTCGGTGCGACCGTGCAAGCTATGTACTTTTGCCCGAAAGATAACAAAGAAACTGAGAAACACCCGCTCCACACCTGCGGCACGGAGACCGTTCACCTCCGCGGTTGGAAGTGGCTGACGAACGACTGGGTCAATTTCGCGTGCGGGCTGGTTGGGACGCTGATTGGGATATTGCTCGTAAAGTTGCTCGCCTAGTAGAGCGGGTGCACAGGTTCGCTCCCGCTTGTTATGCAGCCTTTCGACGTTCGTATGCGCGCCAGGTTTGTGCAATGCGCGCCGCTAAGCGAGCATTATTTAATAACAGCGCTAGATTCGCGCGCATTGATTCGCCGTCGGTTAATTCGTTGATCCGCTGAAGCAGAAATGGCGTAACCGCTTTGCCGTGAATGCCTTCTTCTTGTGCTTCTTGCGACGCCTGTTTAATGATCGGATCCATTTTCGACTTGGCGATTGCGGCGTTGGCGGGAATGGGATTAGCAACCAAAACGGCGCTTTGCAAGCCGGTATTCCAGTGCGCCTTTGCGAACTCGATCAGGTCTTCCGGCGTGTCCACATTTGCGCTGATCTCAAGTCCGCTTTCACGCGAAAAGAACGCGGGAAATTCCTCTGTGCCGTATCCGACGACGGGAACGTTCATCGTTTCGAGATATTCCAGCGTAGCGGGTAGGTCAAGGATCGCTTTTGCGCCTGCGCAGACTACGATCATGGGAATGGTCGCTAGCGCTTGCAGGTCAGCTGAAATGTCGAAAGATGATTCACGGTGCACGCCGCCGATTCCACCGGTAGCAAAAACTTTGATCCCTGCGTGTTTGCAGGCGAACATCGTTCCTGCGACGGTTGTGCCGCCGCAAGCCTCGTTCGTGATTACAGTCGCGAAATCGCGCGGACCTACTTTGTACGGCTCTTTCTCGTTGGCGAGCCGTTCCAGTTCCCCGTCGCTTAGACCGATTTGCAAGCAGCCGTCTAAAAATGCGATCGTCGCCGGCGTTGCGCCTTCGTCGCGGATGGCGCGTTCCATATCTCGTGCGAGTTGTAGGTTATGCGGATGCGGCAACCCATGTGTGATAACGGTCGATTCAAGTGCGACGAGGGGTAGATTCGCTTTTGTGACGCGGCTGACAGCCGGCGATTTATAGATATCGTCAATCATTCTGTAAAATTCTCCTTGTTTTCAAGCGTGCGGTTGATAGATTAAGCGACCAGACGGCTTCGCCGCTTATATTCGATCGGTTGGTTTGCCGCGTTCTAAGTTAACCGAAGATAGATAGGGGCGCATCTTCATCGTTATCGCTGGAATCGAGATCGTCATCTATTCGAGTGCGTTGTTTCGCGCTGGCGCTCTCTGTAAAAATTCCGCCTACTACTTTAAAAATAATATCCAGCGCTTCTTCTACATCGGCTGGCGGTATTTCGCCTTTGGACGTCCAGAGGTCTCTAGCCTGAACAAGCTGTTTTTTGAAATCATCCAGCAGCATATGTTTGACGGCGGTCTGGTTCGCGCCATCGGCTTTCGCTTGTTGGTATGCGCCAAGCGGAACATCTTGAATAAGTTCGGAAAGTTTCTGTAAAACCGCCTCAGTTCGCGCGTTACTTAATGTATCGTCGCTGCGTAATTGCGCGCTTTCCTGTCCGATCTTCCAAGCGTCAACATGCTTGCCGAAGATTTCTCTGACCGGGCTGCTCCAGGTGCCAATATTTATCCAATCGAGTTGGACTCCGCGGTCGCGCGCGATTTTGTTGAATGAGGCGGAAAATTTGCCGAACAAGTCCTCTTTAATCTGAGAGCGTGGATAGAATTCTGAAACCGCTGGCGCAGGGTTTTTTCCTGAAGGCTGCACATCGAGTGGGAGCAGGTTGCGAACTTCGTTCGTCAATTCGGCTTCGTATCTTGCGTTTGTGTGCGTTTCAGGCGACCCGATGCTGGCAAAGTATTTATTCAGTTCATTACGCCCCATGAACTTGGCGAGCTCGCTGCGAATCAATGTGATCATGTTGTTGGGCCACAAGAATGTATATTTCGAGCGAGACTCTTGGCGGGGCGTGACGACGGATAAGGCTTTGTATACAATATGCTCGATTGCCTGTTCGTTGAACGAGTAGGGGAGCGCGCTGGTTTCTTCGCCGCGAATCACGCTGAACCTAAAACGCACATCGGTCGCTGAAATGGGAATTCCATCCCGGCTGCGGCTGTAGATTGAGCGGTCTTTTTCGTCTAAATCGCGTAATTCAATAGTTTGGTCGCGCAGATCAATCGCTTCCCTGAAGCGTTCAAAACCTTCGATGGTTGCCTTGCCATCAGGCTCTTTGTCTGTGGGACCGATGATGCGAACAGAGCCGTCTGGCTTTTCAAAGAGCGCGGCTGAGTCCAATTCCACGATCACCTTGCCGGGTCCGCCGATCAAGTAATTGGGCGATTGCTTGCTTTCTTCGGCGATTTCGCCTTTGGAAATGCGAATCGCTTCATCAGCCCCGCCGAGCGCTACCTCGTGAATATGCCGGCGCGCGATAGATACGTTGTCAAGGTTGAAAATATCGGATAGATAGATTGCCGCGAATTGCAATGAAATGAAATAAGGCGCGAGGAGCAGGAAAATTAACCGGAGATTTCTAGGGTCTGAGAAGACTTTCCATGCGAATGTAAAAAGAACGGAGAGCGGATCGCCTGTTGTATACGTGGCGCGATACGACTCTGGGCTGAGAGTATAGAGGAAAATATCTTGAATATGCGCCAGCCAGAGAGATAAAGGATAGTGAATGAGAGTAAGGAGAAAACCGACGATGAAGAAAAAGATGATAAACAACCAGAATCGTCGTTTGGAAGCCTTCGACGAGAGATCGAACATCGCATTAAGATGAGCGGTTATAAGGCGGATGAAACCCTGTATGAAGAGTCGCTGCTCCCTTTGTAAAATGGTCTCGGGTTTGCGTGCAATGTTCATGATTCGCTCGCCTCGATCCAACGGAGAATCTCCTCGATCTCCTGCCGCTCGGCGTCCATGCGCCGCCGCAGCTGATTGTTGCGCATGATGATCGCGCGCGTGCGCGATAGCAGCGATTTCAGCGTCTCTTTGATCTGACCGCGTTCGAGGTTTGCGCGGACGACCGCTTCACCCAGCCATTCGGCGTATTTTTTAACCGCCTGTTCCTGACTTGCCGTTTCGTGGAGATTCTTATAACTCTCCATCTGTTCTTTTTCAGCGTTGGCGTGTTTAATCCAGCTCGTTTCCCATTTGGCGATCAATTCCGCGTCAATAGCGGGGTGCAAGCGCAAATTATTGACATTAACGGAGATGACCTTTAATCCGCGCTTGTGCAGCTGGTCAAATTCTGGACTGAAGCCTGTTGGGCTGTTATCGCGCCACTGCCCGAACTGATCGAGGATCTCCACGGATGGGTGCGTGAGTCTGGCTTTGAGCGCTTCATTGATCACTTCCAGCGCAGTTTTCATTCCCGTCGTTTTTGCGGGCGGCGGCGGAGAATGCGACGGCGGCGCGATGGCGGCGGTCGGCGAGATATATGTTTTTTCCACAAGCGGCGTATGACGCGCCATCCAAAGGTTAATCGCACGCAGAAATTTTGCGAACAAAGTTTGCAAGAAGTCGCGATCAGATCCTGCCTGAATCGCTTGAGTGAGCGGGTCAATTTCCTCTTCGGTCGGTTCGACAATGGGAGGGCGTTCTGGCAGGGGCAGCTGACTTGGCGTGAAGAATTCATCGAGTTTGAATTTCGAAGCGTATTCGCGCCATACGTCTACGGCGAGCGCGGCTGGTAATTCGTTCCAAGCGATGCGATGACGCGGACTCTCGGAGCCATAATAAGGATTGACGCTTTCGCCGATGACCGCCTTGTAAATGGCGTCCTGATCCGCTTCTTCGTCTTTCTTATCCTTCGGCGTGACGCCATTGCGATACCCAAAACGAGAGCCAGATTGTCCCGCTTGCGGGGCGCCTGTATTCACGCGGAAAAGAACATTGATGGTCGGCACAATTTCGATGCCGTCGCGCGTCAATGCGCTGACCTGTTTGCGGCGATCTTGAATTTGTTTGTAGGTTTCTTCGGATTGGTCGTCGCTTTTCTCGGCAAAGGGCTTCTCGTTCTCGCGCGGACCGATCGTGTGTGTTTGTGTGTGTAGATCTACTGCGCCGGCGATGGTCTCGCCTTTTTGGGTAAAGTGTACGCCCGGTCCTAGTTTTTGCAGCACTTTGGTGGCGTTGCGCGTAACTGCGCCGCTGGCAGAATCGAGCCACAGAACGCCAGGACCTTTCCTTTTCTCCTCTTCGCGTTCTTTATCCTCGACGCCGTTCTTAATGAAAATAGCCGGACCTCGAACGCCGACAAGGCGCGCGATTAAACGAATAAAAATATTTAGGCGGTCTGAGAGCGTGCGGACTGGCAAAATGAATTGTGAGAAAAATGCCATCCACAAGAATAGTAGGAGGGGGAAAACGAAACCCAGCTCGAAAACGATTTGCGTTTGACTGGCGTAAGTGTCTCCCAGTCTGAAAATAGCCCAAAAATAAGCGATTGAAAGGACTAACAGCCAGGCAACGATAAAAAACCACGGTCTTTTGTAGAGCGGAGTGTCGTCCATTTCATAGCATTTTATAACAAAATTGCCTAAATGACCACAACCGAAGCGGTACAATAACGCCTATGTTCCGCATGGAATTTCACTGCCACACGATCGCCTCGAAGGATTCGCTGACGCGTCCGCGCGCTCTCGTGGAGATGTGCCGCCGAAAAGGAATTGATCGCGTCGTCGTCACCGATCACAATACGATCGTGGGCGCACGCGCGGCTCAGGCTTTGGACCCGGAGCGAGTTATTGTGGGGGAAGAGATACTCACGACGAGGGGCGAAATCCTGGCTGCGTTCGTGACGGAGGAGATTCCGGCAGGGTTAACTCCGCAAGAGACGATTCGACGGTTGAGGGAGCAGGGCGCTTTCATCAGCGTATCGCATCCCTTTGACCGGTTGCGCGAAGGGGGCTGGAGGGAGGATGATCTGCTCGAAATTTTTCCAGATGTGGACGCCATTGAGGTTTACAACTCGCGGTGTATGTTTCCTCGGTTCAATTGTGAGGCGCGAGAGTTTGCCCGGAAATATAATGTCGCTGGGACGGTGGGGTCGGATGCGCACACTGCGTTTGAATTAGGACGCAGTCTCATTAATCTGGAACCGTTCGAAGGCGCGGATGGGCTGCGGGCCGTCATTCGCAACGCTCGATTTGAGACGCGTTGGTCGCCGCCGTGGCTGCATCTTACGTCGCGCTTTGCCGTCCTCCGAAAGCGGCTGAATCCGAGTCTTGGCATGGAAGATCGGGCGTAATAATCTTGCGTTCGCGTGTCCGGCTCGCCATGAAAGCGAAAGGCGGCTGAGCATAAAATTTCTAAGCAGGAGATGTTGTACGATGTCAGAAAGATTTGTTGGCACGGTCAAGTAGTTCAATGCCGCCAAGGGCTACGGCTTTATCGGCCGTGACAATGGCGAGGATGTGTTCGTTCATTTCAGCGCCATCCAGTCCGATGGCTACCGCAAGTTGGAAGCCGAGCAGAAAGTGGAGTTCTTTGTTGAGGACGGTCCCAAAGGTCTGCAAGCCGCCAACGTGGTACCCGTCTCGTAAGACTCGCCTGCTGGCGATTGTTTTGCGAACCGAACAGAGTTGCCGTGAGGTAACTCTGTTTTTATTCGTATCCTGTTCTTTGATGATCCGATGTTGCGCAATCTGGCGGCAGAGGCGCGGAGAAAAATAAAAGATTGCCCTGAGCGTTTCTGTGACTCTGCGGCAAAACTGCGCGAGGCGCGATATGACTTAAATGTGACATTCGTCGTTATTCACAAGCCTATAATAACGATGCAATTGGTAATCAATCAATGGATCGGACGGCATACTGCACAATGGCGATCTTGGGACTCTTTCAGCATGATGTGAAGAAGCACGCGGTTCTCGCGTCGGGTCTGGTGGCGCCGGACCCCGCGCGTTGTGTGCAGTGCGGAATATGCACTTATAACTGCCCTGTCGGAATTGATGTGCGCGCTCACGCCTGGCGCGGCGAACCCGTGATCCACAACCATTGTCTGACGTGCGGCGAGTGCGTGATGCGTTGCCCGCGCGGGTCGCTCCGTTTCGAGAAGACGGATCTGTTCGCGAAGAGGAAGCCATGAAGTATGCGATTGTTGGGTCTGGCGTATCGGGTATCGCGACAATTGAGGCGATCCGTTCTGTGGATCGTTCGGGCGAGGTTGTGATGATCGGCGACGACCCTCACGGGTTTTATTCACGCCCCGGTCTTGCATATTATTTGACTGGTGAACTTCACGACAAAGCCCTATATCCGCGCACGTCGGATGAATACCGCCAGATGAACTTTCGATATGTGAAAGGGCGCGTAAAGGGCGTTCTGCGCGAGGCGCGCGTTCTGGAGTTGGAGAATCAGACTTCCATTGCGTATGACCGGTTGTTGATCGCAACCGGGGCGCAGGCGTTACCTTTGGAAGCGCCGGGCGCGAATCTCGAAGGCGTTTTCAAACTCGATCACATGGAAGACGCGAAGCGTATTTTGAAACACGCTCGCCGTGGCAAGATGGCTGTTGTGGTCGGTGGAGGAATCACCGCGTTAGAGTTGGTGGAAGGATTGCTCGCGCGGGGTATGAATGTCCATTATTTATTGCGCGGCGATAGATATTGGAGCGGCGTGCTCGATGAACACGAATCAAAGATTGTCGAGGCGCGTCTTCAAGTGGAAGGGGTGACGCTGCATCACCACGCCGAAGTGATCGAGGTAATGGGAAAGAAGAATCGGGTGATCGGCGCGCGCTTGCTCGATGGCAGGACGCTGACATGCGACATGGTCGCCTACGCGATCGGGATTCGTCCGCGTTTGGAGTTGGCGATACAGGCTGGGCTGGCGGTCGACCGGGGAATTCTCGTCAATGAGTTTATGCAGACCAACGATCCTCATATTTTCGCGGCGGGCGATGTGGCGCAAGTGTACGATCCGGCTGTTGGACGGTCTATACTGGATAGTTTGTGGGGACCCGCTCGTCAGCAGGGATATGCGGCAGGATTAAACATGGCAGGCAAGACAACGGCTTATATAAAAGCGCCTCCCTTCAATGTGACTCGTTTGGCGGGTCTGACGACGACGATCATCGGCGCGGTGGGAGGCGGTCACGACAAAGATTTGATCGGCATTGCGCGCGGCGACAGCGAGACGTGGCGCAGTCTGCCGGATGCGCTGGTGGCTCAGAGCGGCTTTGACGTGAATCACTTGCGCTTGATGGTCGGCGAACAACGATTGCTCGGCGCGGTGGTAATGGGAGACCAGACGCTTTCATACCCGCTCCAGAAAATCGTATCGGAAAGAATAGACATTTCCTCGATCCGTGAAAAATTGCTGGCGGCGGACGCCCGCATCGGAGATGTGGTCGTTGAGTTTTGGGCGGGTTTGAGGAATTAGAAAGTCTTTGGAGGGCGTATGCTTCGCGGCAACAAAGAATTATGGCTGGCATTTCTGGCAATGATCCTGATCACGGGAGTGTACGCGTTGGTCGTCTTGTTGACGCGGGAAATCCCGCCCGCGGGCGATTTGTTCGGTCACGGCATCGGAATCGTCGGCTTCGTCTTGATGATGCTGACAGAGACGTTGTACAGCCTCCGCAAGCGGAGCCGCAGTGTGAAGTGGGGGAGGATGTCCACGTGGCTTCAAATCCATATTTTTACCGGGATCGTGGGACCGTATATGGTTTTGCTTCACACCTCGTGGAAATTCAACGGCATTGCGGGCGTCACAACGTTGTTGACCGTCATCATCGTCGTCAGCGGATTTATCGGGCGTTATGTTTTCACTCGCATCCCGCGGACCATGGACGGATTGGAGATCGAGGGGACGCTCTCGCAAGAGGCTCTCAAGCACGCGCGTCGTCTTTTGGCGCTCTGGCATACCGTTCATATCCCCATCGGCATCGCGTTGTTCATTTCCGCGTTCGTCCATGTCGGCGCGGCGTTATATTACGCCACCCTGTTAAAGTAGCGGAGGAAATATGCGAACAAATCGTTTGGGTTGCTTGTCTGGCGGCGGCGTTATTACCGCGATCATTACCACGCTTCTCATCGTGGGGTACGTGTACGCTCGCGGAGGTTTGTTATACAGCCCCGGCCCATTGAACGCGCAACGCGGAGAGATGCTGGGCGGCGTCACATCTCATGCGGAGACCGGCGGAGACTGCAAAACCTGTCACACCGCGCCATGGGAACGCGCCACGATGGCGGATCGCTGTCTGGATTGCCATAGCGATCTTTCGGGACAACTGCAAGATTTGTCTTCGCTTCACGGACGGATGATGAAAGATGCCGCCGCCATCACGTGCCGCAATTGTCATCCCGAACATCGCGGCGGCGACGCGTCGTTGACCGAGATGGACGAAATCACTTTTCCGCATGAAGCGCTCGGTTATTCATTGAGCGGTCACCAGTTCACCGCGGCGCGAAAAGCCTTTACCTGCGCCGATTGCCATGCCGACGATATATCCAATTTCGACTTGCAGACTTGCGACACCTGCCATCGTCAAATTGACGCGACTTTCACCGAAGCGCACGCGTCAAGTTGGGGCGGCGACTGCCTGTCGTGTCACGACGGCGTAGATACGTACGGGAACGATTTCGACCACAACCAATTCGTGTTTCCGCTCGAAGGCGGGCACGCGAATATTTCCTGTTACGACTGTCACGCAAACGCGCGAACGATTGCGGATTTACAATCTGCCTCTCAAGACTGCACGGCTTGTCACGCGGCAGATGACGTTCACGCGGGGAAATTTGGCGCGGACTGCGCCTCCTGTCACACGCCCTCCGATTGGAAGGACGCGACCTTCGATCATTCGCGCAGTGACTTCCCGTTGACGGGCGCGCATCAACAAGTGGAATGCGAGAAGTGTCACGTCAACGATCAGTTTGCGGGAACGCCCAGCGCGTGCGTTGCCTGTCATGCCGATCCCGTTTTTCATTTGGGCTTGTTTGGCACAGACTGCGCGGCTTGTCATACCACCACAGCGTGGAGTCCTGCCACGTTTAATGAACCACACACCTTCCCGTTGAATCACGGCGATGGCGGCGCGGTCTCATGCGCTACTTGTCACCCAAGCGCTTTTACAACCTATACCTGTTACGGTTGTCATGAACATAATGAAGCAAAAATACGCTCGAAGCACATCGAGGAAGATATCTCCGATTTCCAAAACTGCATGGAGTGCCATCCGACGGGACAAGAGCATGATAACTAAGTCTGAGAGGAAATTACCTGTCGTTGAGGAGTAACTACTTTTTCATTCAGTAGCAAATCCGCTCCGGCAGTATAATGTTCGAAATCGAATATCAAGGAGATGTTATGAAATCAAGATGGTATCAAGTTCTTGTGGCGGTTCTCGCGCTGAGCATGATTCTTTCGGCGTGCGCGCCGAAAGCGACTGCTGCGCCGACTCCGGCCGCAACGAAGGAACCCGTTTCGCAAAAGGAGGGCGGGACGAAGATTGTCACCGGCACAGTGACATATACGAATCCATTTTTTACCGAAGGGGTTGCCCAACCGATTGTGATTTTGGAAGATCAGGGCGGATTCGTCGCGCGCGACCGCAATTTCATTATCCCGATCGAATCGCAGGTAATCGCTAACATTACCTCTGATTTTTACGTTTCACCGTTCACGTACAGCCTTTCGCTTCCTGAGAAGCCGAATGGGACTCTGCATGACGTGGATCACGATGGTACAACGGAAACCGGCGTGATGGTCTTTGCTGTCGCTTATTGGACGAACACATGGGGAGATCCATTCTTGGAAAAACGCGATCAGGGCGGCGGCGGGTGGTCTTCCGCGTATGCTTCGACGAAGGTAAGCGACGATCGCGATTCGTACCTTGAAGTGTATGGCGGCAAGTATCTTGTGTACGCGCCGGACGACAAACAGCAATTCCCATCGGGCTTCGGCGACGACAACAAGTTATTTACGGACGACGACCCGGTTATGGATTTGCCCGCAGGCTGGTCGGTGGTGGATCTCGATCAAACTCCGTTTGCGATTGACCGTTCCGAGAATCCCACTATTGAACTCTACGAGCCGGAAGGCTCCGCGTTGGTGGATTTTTCCGACCTATCGTACACCGAGGCGTTTGATCAAATGGTCGAAAAGTTCAGCAATGAATACGCGTTCACTGAATTGAAGAACATTGATTGGAATGCGAAAGCCAAGCAGTTCCGTCCGGCATTTGAAGCCGCTGAAAAAGCGAAGGATGCGCACGCGTATGCGCTTGCCTTGCGCGATTTTCTGTGGTCTATTCCAGATACGCATGTCGGCTTCGACCAGACTTTAATTGACGACGATTTTGTAACAGACACCGCGGGCGGAATCGGTTTTGGAATCCGCGAACTTGACGACGGCAAGGTTGTTGCCGATTTCATTCTCAAGGACGGACCCGCTGATAAGGCTGGTATGCAATGGGGCGCCGAAATTATTTCGCTCGATGGAAAACCTGTCGCCGATGCAATCGAGGCGGCCGTCCCGTGGTCTTCTCCGTTTAGCAGCCCAATCAATGAACGCCTTCAGCAAGCGCGCTATGCCACGCGCTTTAAATTGGACAAAGGCGAGGTGGAAGTGACGTTTAAGAATCCCGGTGGCGCGGAAAAAACCGCGACGCTCGCAGTGGTGGAAGAACGCGATAGTTTTGCGTATTCATCCTTTTACGCCGGCGTTTCAGCGACCGAACTTCCGGTGGAATTTGACGTATTGCCCAGCGGCTATGGTTATATCAAGATCAATAGTTTCCTCGACAACGATGTGCTCTCAATCCAAGTCTGGGAACGCGCCATCAAGTTCTTCAACGATAACAGCGTGCCCGGTGTGATCCTTGACCTGCGCATTAACGGCGGCGGAAGCGGCTGGCTGGCGGACCAAATGGCGGCTTACTTCTTCAACGAAGAAACGCTGGTCGGCAACACGGCTTATTACGATGATTCTTCGGGCGAATTTTATATGGATCCTGGCGATGAATCTTATATGATCCCGCCGCGCGCGGATCTCCAATACAACGGACCGGTCGTTGTGATGGTGGGACCCGCTTGCGCCAGCGCGTGTGAATTCTTTTCATATAACATGACCATTAACGATCGCGCGACGGTCGTCGGCTTTTATCCCTCGGATGGCGCGGGCGGCAGCGTCGAGCAGTTCATTATGCCGGAAGATATCACCGTACAAATGACCATCGGCAGGGCGGTGGACGCCGAAGGCAACATTCATCTCGAAGGCAAGGGCGTTGCGCCGGATGTCAAAGCGCCGATGACGTTTGAGACATTGAAGCGACTTGCCAACGGCGAAGATGTAGTTCTTGAGACTGCGGTGAAGGTCGTGAGTCAACCTGCCGGTGCAGGCGTGACTCCTTCGGGTCTGCCGAAGATCGCCAGCGCGGCGGAAGCATCCGCGGCATTTAATTCCGGAGATAAATTCCTCGAAGACCTCGCGCGCGAGACGTACCAATCGGCTGATTACGCCAAGCCAGGCACGCTTACCTTCACTATTCCGTTGCGCAAAGACGAATCGCTGATCTGGATGTATGCGTGGTGCACAACCACGACCGACGTGCTCAACCAGAATTTCCAGAACATCAAATTGAAGTTTATGCTGGATGGCGAAGAGGTTCCGCTCGATCAACTGGCGCATGAAGATCTTGCCAACGGCGGGCAACAATGCCGCTTGTATTACACCGCCCTGAGCGGTTGGCCCGCCGGTGAGCATCATTTGAGTCTTACCGCTGCTTTCACGCGTTCGATTAATGACGGCTCGTCCGACTATGCGGCAGGCGATTATGTGTTGGAATATGACGTGTTCGTAAAGCCGTAAACCGGCAGAATCGATTGAAGATTGAACGATGCCCGCGCCTAAGAAAGGCGCGGGCTTTTTTACTGTTGGCGATTGCGCGCTGTATGCAAAGAAGAGACATTTAATCTTCTTGAAGTTATTGTTTATTGCGTTAATATGTTTACTTCATCTTATCTGCCAGCGCAGCTTTAACTTCTTTAGAGGCTTGGAAAATTCCACGCACCTGAATAGATTCGATCGTTTCGCGCGCCAGTTCGGGGCTAATATCGTCGGCAAGATTCAAAAGCCCAATGACCGTCCATTTGCTTTGCTGTTTTTTTTGTTTGTGTTTCTCAAGTTCGGCGCGATTAATAGATACTACGCCGATTGCGTACGAATGACGCGCGACAGATTGTTGAATCTCGACGTTATGCTTGTCCAGTTGCGACCGTATCGCCGTGCGAATAAAATCAGTGCGGTTGGAATACAATCCTTCCTGAACGAGTAAATCTACCTTGCCCAAGTCAACTGCGCTCATATTGATTGTGATTTTTTCAGTGTCTGCCATTTTTAATTCTCCTTATCATCTATATGGATGGTATATAGATGATTTTACGCAAATTCTTGGCTTTGTCAAGGAAACCTGGCGGATTCTTTGTTAAAATCAACTAAGGTAAATTGGCTAACTTGCTCTCTCCTCCCTTCGTTCACTCGAGTTAAGAATCCAGAATCCGATTCCCAAATAAGGTTTTGAAATGAAATACAATTTTAAATATATTTTATTGCTCGTCCATTACTGGTTTCCTGTGGCGCTGGGTTGGTCCATTGCGCTTGTGATTCAAAGAGCTACAAAACTGCCTATTTTTGATTCTGGATTTCATCTTTATCTGTTGACAATTTTCGCCGCCTATAACCTCGACCGCATCATAGACAATGACGATACAACCCGACCACTGTGGTTGAAAGCGGCGCTTGTTTCAGGTTGCTTAGTTTCAACCATCGTTGGTTTAATTATTGCATTTCAGTTATCCATTCAAACATTCTCCACTCTGTTGTTTTTTTCAATCATCACCTTGTTTTATAGGCAAGCGAAAAAACTTCCTTTGCTCAAAGGCGTTTTGGTCGCTGTGGTTTGGGTTTGGGCAGGCGTGGCTTTGCCGTTCATTAATACAAGATGGTTTGCGTGGCAATTCTGGACGTTGCATATCTCGCTTCCCATTGTCATGCTGATGGCTTGCGGTGTGGCGCTGTGCGACTTCAAAGATATAAAATCGGATGGTCTGCACGGGGTGAGAAGTTTGCCCGTGATTTGGGGGCTGCGAAGAACTGCGTTGATCGTTTCCGCCTTGTTATTAATTTCAGCGTTCATTGCGTATCAAGAAAATAGAATCGGGCTGGTAATTAGCGGCGCCGCTCTGTTAGCGCTCGCCCAATTTCCACAACTCTTATCTATGGATGCGATCGGACCTCTCGCGGTGGATATCTCGCTGACGATACCGGGCTTGTTGATTGCACTCCATTTAATCTAATCTTTGAGGCAACTATATCCAATCCAAATTCCAACTCTCATCGTTCGCCTGTGTACGGCAAATGAGACATTGTGGCAACTTCTCAGCCGCTGGTAGTTGTGGCTGTGCTTGTTCGGCGGCGTTCAACGCCGCCGAATCTACTTCCACTGGAATTGGCGACGATATATTTGCTTTATATCTTGACTTGCAGCGTAGTCAAAGAAAATGTGAATGTCGCATTACGGCGGCTGCCTTTGCCTTTCTTGCGTAACATGAGCCAACAAGCGCAATGCGACTGACAGCGCCTCATGATTGTTTCCAAGCCCTCTAAGGCGCCCCGAAGACTACTGCGTAATATCCGAAATCATTGAAGAAAGAATATCCCACGCCAACCTCTGTATATTTTGTGGTGAGCAGGTTTTGATTATGTCTCGGGTCGGTTTGGTCGGTTGCCCACCATGCGACCACTTCCTGCCCGGAGGGCGGCGGATTGCGCCCGTATACATTTTCGGTGACTGTGCCGGAATATCCGGCGGCTGTGGCGCGAGATTGCGGCGTGGAGCCGTCTGATCCGGTGTGGACGAATAGGCTGTTGCAAGCCATGTCGTTGCTGTGCGCTTGCGCGGCGGTGGTCAAAATTGGGTTAACGGTCAAAGCAGGGAGACCGTTATCTGCGCGGTAGGCGTTGATCGCATCGATGATGGCGCTCACGTTCGTTGAACTGACGGTAAATGCACAGGTAGCAGAGGCAGATCCGGCTCCGCCTGACGCGGCGGTTGCCGTCCCAACGGTGATAATGATCCATAGCGAGGTGCCGTTGTCGATTGGCATCGTTTCGCCGGATGGGTTGCGTAGTTCGTAGTCTCCTCGATAGGCGGCGTCTTTTGCCGGCGCGGTCATGTTCACCGATATATCCAAAGTCTTGCCCGGTTGCGTCGCGCTAAGCGGCACGGAATCTGGCGCGCCCATTTGTTCGCCGCTGGAAAATACAAGAGTGTATTTGTCGGTCCAGGCGCAGGTGCCGGTGTTTTTCACTCGCCACGTCTTGACGAACGCTTCGCTTGTATCGAGGTTGGTATTATCCAACACAGTCACATCGGATACGAAAGCCGCGCTATCGGTGCAACTCGATGAATTCGCCTTGGATGTCGGTGAGGCTGGCGAGGTGGCGTTTACCTTGGGTGTGGGCGCGGCAGTCGACGCCTGATTCGCCTCAGACGTGGACGCGGGGAGAGTCGTTGGATTCCCATCAGGCGCGGACGTTCTTCCCGCCGCGCAGGCTGAAAGCGCCAGCGTCAGCAGGGCAACCAGGGAAAGCGTTTTGTGTAACATGGTTCAGCCTCCTCGATAGGTGATCAAAACTTAGATGAAGCATCTTGTGGTTTTGATACAAGTCTGCGGGTTTCGCAGTTTTATTTCAATTGTTTTTCATTGGATGTAGTTTGGTTATGGAACATGATGACCGCTCTGTCTTGCGGCATCTCTCTCGATGAGAAGAAGAAGCAGTCCGTGTATGAGATCAGGAAAGAACAAACATCGGTGATCTCTCGATTATTCGTGGTTGGTGTTAATGGTTGATGTTACGCACCGTCCCGAAGGTTGGTTTGGCGCAACAAGGTACTTTCAAAGAAACCTTCGGGACGTTCTGCATAAGGTGAGTTAATGAGTATATTTTACTCCCAAAGATATAGTAGCTCCGATAACCGAACTCCGAGATTTCGCGCAAGCATCTCGGAGTTCTCGTTAGGCGCTGATCACTGTTCACTCGTTTACTGATAACTATAGAATCCCCTCCCCGTCTTCCTCCCCAAATACCCCGCATCCACCATTTTCTTCAACAACGGCGCGGGGCGGTACTTGTCTTCGCCGAGGCCGCGGTGGAGGACTTCCATGATGAAGAGAACCACGTCCAACCCGATCAAGTCCGCGAGCGTGAGCGGACCCATGGGATGGTTCATGCCGAGTTTCATCACCGCGTCAATGGCTTCTTTCGTGCCGACGCCTTCTTGAAGCGCGAAGATCGCTTCGTTGATCATCGGGCACAAGATGCGATTGGAGATGAAGCCAGGTGAGTCATTCGCTTCCCACGCTTCCTTGCCCATTGCCTTGCATAATTCGAGCGTAGCGGCGAGAGTCTCTTCGCTGGCGGCGAGACCTTTGATGACTTCCACGAGTTTCATTAATGGGACGGGATTCATGAAGTGCATCCCGATCACTCTTTCGGGACGGTTGGTCTGCGCGGCGATCTTTGTAATTGAAATTGACGAGGTGTTGCTCGCCAAAATCACGCCTTCGCGCGCGTTGGCATCCATATCTTTAAAAATTTTGAATTTCAGTTCGGGGTTTTCCGTCGCGGCTTCGATAACAAAGTCCGCGTCTTTCATCGTGTCCATGTTGCTGACGTAGTTGATTCTGTCAGCCGAATCTTTTCCCTCTTTTGTGATCGTCCCTTTTTCAAGCAACTTGCTCGTGGACTTGGCAATCGCGGCTTTGGCTTTCTCCAGCGCGGCGGATTGAACATCCATGCACGTGACTTGGTATCCACTGGTCGCCGCGACTTGCGCGATGCCGTTGCCCATTGTCCCTGCGCCTACTACGAAAATTCGTCTAATAGTCATATAGTCTCCTAGTCGCTTAGTCGTTTGGTCTATGGCTTGTCAGTGGTTCCACGTTTGGATTTTCGCAAGTACGCAATGAAAGCGTTGATGGATTTTTTGGTTGTTGTTGCCATGTCGTAAACTTTCTGAAAATCCTCCCGTGTTATGTATTTCCGATCAAGAGCGAGGTAAATTTCAGATTGAACCTTGCTGGCGGAACGCCGCGAGTATTTCAGAAAGTGGATGAATTCAGCGTCAGAGCCATCATCGAATCCTTCGGCGATATTATGCATAATGGAGCCAGCCGCTCCCTGAATCTGGTCGCGTAGGCGAAAGTCTTTTGCAAAATTGCCTTTTTCGGTCAGATCGTAGACGAGATTCGCCAATTCCCGCGCTTGTTGCCATGCCCGAATGTCCTCGAATTTTTCAATCTTCACTGAATCCTCCTCGCCGCATAACAAAGCGGCCATCCGACCACGCGACTATCCGACGAAGCGACTATTCGATCTCCACCGCCATCGCCACCGCCTCGCCGCCACCCAAACACAGCGACGCGATGCCACGCCTCAACCCGCGATCTTTCAGCGCATACAACAACGTCGTCAACACGCGCGCGCCGCTTGCGCCGAGCGGATGCCCCAACGCGATCGCGCCGCCGTTGACGTTGACCCTGTCCCAATCCCAGCCTTGGTCAGCGAGTGCGTACCCGTCCGCAAGGACTTGCGCGGCGAAAGCTTCGTTGAGTTCGATCAAGTCCACGTCGGATAATTTCCAGTCAATTTTTTTCAACAACTTCGGAATCGCATGAGCGGGCGCGGCGAACAAATATTTCGGTTCGAGCGCGGCTTGCGCATACCCCACCACGCGCGCCATCGGTTTCAATTTATTTTTTTCAGCGTACGCGCGCGACGAGATCACAACCGCCGCGCCGCCGTCATTCATTGGCGATGAATTTCCAGGAGTCACTTTTCCATTTGCCTTGAAGGCGGGCTTGAGTTTGGACAACGCCTCGAGAGTCGAATCCTTTCGCGGACCTTCGTCCGTGTCTACGACCACTTCGCCTTTGCGCGATTCGATCCGCACGGGGACGATCTCAGGCGCGAATCGGCCCGCCGCTTGCGCCTCAACAGCCTTCCCGTGAGAGCGAAGCGCAAAGTTGTCCATCGCCTCGCGCGTCACCTCGTATTCATCCGCAATAAATTCAGCCGCGTTGCCCATGCTCCAATTTTCGAACGGATCCCACAAGCCGTCTTTGAGAAGCGCGTCGGTGAGCGGCTGATCTCCAAATTTTAATTCGCCTGAGCGACCCGCGACGAGGAACGGAGCGCGACTCATCGACTCGAATCCGCCCGCGACGAAGAGCGACGCGTCGCCCGCCCGAACAGCCTGACTCGCCATCATCGCGGCTTTCAACCCCGACCCGCAGACTTTGTTGATCGTGCTCGCGCTGACGGTGGCGGGGATGCCGCTCAAAATTCCCGACTGCCGCGCGGGAGCCTGACCCTCGCCCGCCTGCACCACGTTGCCCATGATGACTTCCTCGATCTCTTCGGGATTGATGCCTGCGCGTTCCACTGCGGCTTTGACCGCGATCGCGCCGAGTTGCGTCGCAGGGACGGAACTCAACGCACCTTGAAATCTTCCAATCGGTGTTCGCGCGGCGGATAAAATGACGGCTTCGTTTTCTTTGGTCATTGCATTCTCCTTGATGTGAGTATTATAAAGGCAATAACCCGTAATCGCTGGTTTTGACGAAACACTGATTGAATTAATGTGCATACGCTTCGTGTCGTTGCGGGTTGTATTTTTTATCGGGTAAAATCAAGCGGCGGCCGCGCCAGCGCGAATAGGCTGTATAACTCGATATAAAACAACCGATGACTTCTGCCCAAATTTTCGTCCTGCTTACAATGCTTATCCCTTTAACACTGGTGTTATTAAATCGTCTAAGGGAAGATGTGGCGGCGTTGGTTATGGCGGCGGCGTTGGGTATGGCGCAATACGCCGGGCTGCCCGTGCTTGGACCTGCGCATACGCCCGAAGCGGCGAGTAAAGCGCTGACCGGCTTCGGCGCTCCAGAAGTGATCGCGCTGATGTCGTTATTCGTGATCACGGCTTGTCTTGATAAATACGGCGTTACGCGTTGGATCGCGAAAAAGATGTTATCGTCGGGCGCGCACTCCGAACAAAGGATGGTGGGACTTTTTTCCTTTACGGCGGCGGCGCTTTCTGTGTTTATGAATACGCTGGCGGCAGGCGCGTTACTGCTGCCTAGCGCGTTAAGCGCCTCGAAACAAACGAAGATAAAGCTCAGCAAATTGCTTATCCCCATAGCGTATGGAACGATGTTGGGCGGCGCCGCCACATACCTCACGACGGCGAACATCATTGTCAGCGGGCTGTTGCGCTTGGCGGATCCGCCTCAACAATCGTTGACCTTTTTGGATTTTCTTCCTACAGGCGGATTTGTCGCGTTGGTCGGACTGATCTTTCTGACATTTGTCGGTAGACGTTTCTTGCCTGACCGCGATCCTCCGATGGTGAGGATGGACCCCAGCAGCGAAGAGCTGACCGACGTCTTTCAAATTGTGGATCGGATGTGGGAAGCCGAGGTAACGCCCGAATCGAATATCGCCAATAAACTCCTCGATCAAACCAGCATCGGAGAAAATCTGGGAATGGCGGTATTAGGAATCCGTCGCGGCTCTCATGTTTTTTCCGCGAACGATGCGGCGGAGAAAATTCAGGCGGGCGATACGCTTCTTATCATCGGACGCGAAGAACGCGCCTTGCAACTGGAACATTCCGGTTTACGCGTTCATCGCGCCAACCAACCGGTATCCTCTCTGTTGCACAATGTGGCTTTTGTCGAAGTGATTTTGCCTCCGCGTTCCGCGCTGGAAGGAAAAACGTTGCGCGAGTTAGACTTTCGTAATCGCAGCGGATTTATGGTCATTGCGGTATGGCGCGAACAACGCAGTTATCGCACGGATATTGCGGCGTTAAAATTGCGCACTGGCGATGCGCTTTTATTGGTAGGCGCGCCTGAGAAATTGCCCGATCTGAAAACCCAGCATGATTTCGTTGTTGTAGCGACCGCCTCGAATGAAAGCGAACTCGACGCTCCCCGCGTGCGGCTGACGTTGGGCATTGCCGTTGGCGCGTTAATCGCTTTACTGGCGGGGATGCCGGTGGAGATCGCTACGCTTATCGCCGCCGTTCTAATTCTTTTAACAAAATTAATGAAACCCGATGAGATGTATCAAGCGATCAAGTGGCGCGCTATTTTCTTGATCTCGGGAACCATCTCGATCAGTTATGCGATGGTGCAGACGAATCTTGCCGAACTTTTTGGAAACGCTATCGTGCATTGGATCGCTCCTTTCGGCGCGATGGGATTGGTGGCAGGCGCATATCTCTTAAGCGCGACGTTGACGCAAGTGATGGGCGGGCAGATCTCGCCGCTGGTCGTTGCGCCGGTGACGATCAGCGCGGCGTTACAACTAGGCGTTAACCCGCAGGCGGTGGCATTAGTCACAGCGATTGCGGGCTCGATCTCGTTTCTTACGCCGCTTTCACATCCGGTGAATATTATTATGATCGCGCCTGCGAATTACACCTTCCGCGATTTTATCGAAAGCGGATGGGCGCTGACGATAGTTTGCTTTATCGCGCTGATGATCGCTGTTCCGTTCTTTTGGAAATTATGACAAAATATTTTTGAAAGCAGGAGAGGCTGATGGAAGAAAAACCGACTCAGAATAGGGCGTTAACGATTCGCTTCGCAACGTCCGACGATTTTCCTACGCTGTCAGATTTGATGGTGCAGTTGTATGCGGCGGAATTGCCCGGCGCGCTGACCGGAGAGCGCGCGCTGTTAAGTCGTGTGATACAGTTTACGCTGGAGGCGCAGCCCGCGCAGGCGTTGTTAAACCGCTATATTCTCGCTGACGCAGACGGGCAAACGTTGGCGACTGGGATGATCCAATTCCCGACGATTCCTCCTTTTGATCGCGCGCCAGATGGAACCATCGCTATGGCGCTGAAAACGCTTGGTTATCGCGCTACTGGGCGACTGTTGCTCACTGTCGCGCGCAGTCGCGTGGCAGTGCATGTGCAACATCAAGCCGATACGGCGCTGGTGCATAGCTACGTTGTAGATGAACGACAGCGAGGGCGAGGGTTTGGGCGCGTTATGCTTAATGCTCTCGAGCAAAAAATGAAGGAGGCTGGTTGTCAATGGTCGGAGCTGCAAGTGCTGGCGGGAAATACCGTTGCGCGCAACCTGTATATCCGAAGCGGATATACAGACGTCGGACGTCCCCCGCGTTGGGCGGAGATACTGAGCTGGCCCAGTTATGTAATGCGAAAAGCCTTATAGTGAAGATAGATTCGCCGTTGACGCGTAACGCCTAGCCTACTACGGAGAACCCCGCCAAGAGATTTCTCTTGGCGGGGTTTTTCAGCGGAGAGGGCGGGATTCGAACCCGCGAACCTTTTGGGTTACACGCTTTCCAAGCGTGCGCACTAGGCCAACTATGCGACCTCTCCATGCTCCAGCGGGCGAATTATACACCAGAAACGACAACATAAATTCGACTTGCAGATCGTATTTTTATTCATTTCAAATTTAATTAGTTCTCCAACGCGCCTTGTTGAATCCAATCCACGATGATTTGCACTTGCGGCGGCGTCAGTTTTGGTCCGCGCTTGGGCATTTCTTGTGTAATGACTTGCTCGGCAAGCAAGCTGTTCTCCACGTCGCCGGGCGCGATCACAGAGCCGTTCTCTGAGCCGACCATGGTGGCTGCGAAGGTCGTTAGGTCTAAGCCTTCTTTTGTCTCTTCGCCGCCGTGACACTTCCAGCAGCGACTTTGCAGGATGGGGACTACATCGTTCGTGAAACTGACAACGGCGGCTTGTCCGGATGATTCGGTCGGACTCGGCGAGTCGGTCGTGGGGCTGGCTGCCTCGGCAGTGGCGGGCGCTGAGGTCGGAGGCGCTAATTCACCCGTCGGAGAGGAAGCGGGGAATGCCGTTGGCTGAGCTCCACAGGCGGCTATGAATCCGATCAGTAAGGTTGTGACAAATATCTTTTTCATCGTTCTCCTAGAAACCATATAAGATGACGCCGCCCAGAAAAGCAAGCGCGAGGGCGATGAAGAAACTTAATCCGTATGCCGCTGAGTAGAGCGCGCGGTTGCCTGAGGCGAAGATGCTGGGGTTGCGATAACGAATGATAGAAATGCCCGCGGTAAGAAGAAAGAGAAGCGCGGCTAGGATGACCTTTGCAGTTGCATTCGGCGCATCGCCTTCGTAGTTTTTGGCGTTGTCCATCACGCCGGTGATCCCGGCAGCAACGACGCTGATCGTCGCGAGTGCCATGTTGGCGAATGCGGCTTGTTCGAGCGTTGCGTTGTTCTTCCACCATGCGAGTAGAACGAACAGGAACGCCGCGCCGGTGAGCGCGATGGGGAAGTGTACGACCATCGGATGCGTAGGATGAATTTGCGTAACGACTGCGATGAAGCGGTTGATGAAGTCCATTCTTTCTCCTTGGGCTTTGCTTGTTTGCCAGATTGCGGGATGATACCTTTTATTACCCGGCTGTGGCTGAGAGTTTATTAATTTTTTATGGAAACAAAAAAGCGGACAGCAGTTTCGCTATCCGCATTCGTGAGATTTTGAAGCGTTAATTTTTAGCGGGGAGCGGCAATTCGCGCGGCTCGACCATACCCCAACGCGAGGCGCCAAGGTAGAGGATATCGAGAATGAGATCCTCATAGCGAATTCCTTCCGCTTTGGCTTGCAAACACAAGTCGCTGTAATCGGGCGTGAGCCCGGGCAAGGTATTGATTTCCAACAAGCGCGGGTTTCCTTCTTCATCTAAGCGGATGTCGGTGCGCGAGATGTCTAACGCGCCTAGCAGCTGATGCGCGCGCACGGCAAAATAGCGGAGTTTCTTCTCCAGTTCAGGTTCCACATCCGCAGGGCAGAAATATCCCGGCGCGCCCTCGTCGCCAATTTCTTTGGTTTTCGATGCGTTGCTGTAAATATTCGGTGTGACCGAACGAGCCATGTCTAATTCAAGGATGGGAAAGCGATGGAAGCCGTCTTTATCGTACCAATCGGGGTTGCGCGAAAAACGCTTAGCGTCGGCGCGTCCCATCACGCCGACCGTGAACTCGCGCCCGGGCAGGAAAACCTCCACCAGCGCTGGCTGCTGATAGGTATTGATAATGTATTGAGCGCGTTCGCGCAATTCCGCTTCTGTATTGACGATGGCTTTTGTGTCTACGCCCATGCCGGTGCCTTCGCGTGCAGGTTTGACGAAGAGCGGATATTTCAACTCGGGTCGCAACGACTCGCTGCCAATGACGAATTCCTGAAAGGGGGCGACGGGCAGCCGTCGGTCGCGCCAGATACGCTTCGTCAAAGTTTTATCGAGCGAAATTGCGTTCGTTAATACGCGCGAACCGGTATATGGAATGCCGAGCATTTCGAGCAGCGCCGGCGTTTGCGCCTCGCGCGCGTCTCCGCCGAGTCCTTCGGCGATGTTAAAACAGATATCGGGTTGATATTCGCGCAATGCAAGAGGCAGATTTCGGTCGGCGTGGATAAATTCGGTTTTATGACCGTCGGTCTCGATGGCGGCTCGTAACGAGTTGACCGTTTCAATGTGGTCGAAGTCGGCGAAAGCATCCGGCGGGACGCCTTCTGGCTTGGGCAATATATCGTCTTTGATGTTGGCAAGGACGGCGACTTTCCAGTAACGCTTTAGCATAGTTTGAATCTCCTTTGTGATTCAAATAATCTACTCGCGTCAATGATAGCGTAATCTTGAAGGATGACAAGGGTATTGGCAATCGAATGCGCTTTGCGACGGCGCGCGCCGCGTTTTCACTCGCTAGACAGCGCCCTGTCTTTCGGGTATCATCGGGTGGTTTACCGCATTTACGGTACGGGAAAGAGACATTTGCGAATGGCGTTATTTTCAAAAGATTTAGGCATAGACCTAGGGACGATGTTTACCCGCTTGGCGGATGCGACTCAGGTGCTTGTACAGCAACCCACTATCGTCGCGATCGAAGCGGACGAACAGAAAATGGTCGCGGTGGGGCAAGAAGCGTTAGATATGTATGGACGCGTGCCGGAGAGCATTGAAGTGGCGCGTCCGCTGAAGAACGGGGTGATCGCCGATTATGAAATTACAGAAACTCTGTTGGCGTATCTGATTCGTCAAGTGAGCGGCAGTATGCGCCTGATCCGCCCGCGTTCGATGGTTTCCGTCCCATATAGCGTAACCAGCGTAGAACGACGCGCAGTGTACGAAGCGATTCTAGAGGCAGGCAGCCGCGAAGCGCATCTGATTCAACAACCGCTTGCCGCGGCGCTTGGCATTGATCTTCCCATTGGTTCGCCTTCAGGAAATATGGTGATCTGTCTGGGCGGCGGGTGCACCGAAGCGGCGGTCATGGCGATGTATGGCATCGTTTCCGCCGAAACGTTGCGATCGGGCGGCTTGGATTTTGACGACGCGATCATCAACTATGTGCGCCGAAAATATGGCGTGACCATTGGACAGGCGACCGCCGAACAGCTTAAGACGCGCATTGGCGCGGCGGTTCCGCAAGATACCGAGAATAGCATGGAAGTGCAAGGACAAGATCAAGTTACCGGCTTGCCGCGTCCGGTTACATTGACGACCGGCGAAATTGTCGAAGCTTTGCAAGACCCACTTAAATCTGTCGTGGAGACTGGGCGTCGCGTGTTAGAGAAGACCCCGCCGGAACTGGTCGCGGATATTATTGATCGCGGCGTAGCGTTGTGCGGCGGCGGCGCGCTCTTGCGCGGTATTGATAAACTATTGACGAAATCGCTTGGGATTCCCGCCTATCTTGTAGACTCGCCGTTGACCTGCGTGGTTGAAGGCACGGTGAAGGCGTTGCCGATGTACAATATTTTGCGGCGAAGTTTGCCGCAAGTGTGAAAAAAACGGCCGCGCATGACGCGACCGTTTGCACATGAGCGTCTGTTACCCTGTTCCAAATTGACGATCGCCTGCGTCGCCTAAGCCTGGCACAATATACGCATGTTCGTTGAGGCGATTATCGATCGCGCCGATGTAAATATCAACATCGGGATGAGCGGTTTGCATCGCTTTAACGCCTTCCGGCGCGGCGATCAGACCGACGAACTTGATCTTCTTTACGCCCCAACGTTTCAATACGTCTGTAGTGGCAGTGGCAGAACCGCCGGTGGCGAGCATGGGGTCGAGGATCAAGCAGACAGACACAGTCGGTTCGGTGGGGAGCTTATTGTAATATTCTACCGGGCGGAGCGTATGTTCATCGCGATATAGGCCGATGTGCCAGACCTCGGCGCTGGGCATTAATTCCCACATGCCTTCGACCATTCCCAACCCGGCGCGTAGAATAGGCACCAACCCGATCTTTTCTTTGAGTTCAGAACCGACCATTGTTTCGAGCGGAGTTTCCAATTCGCGCGGCACGATCGCTAGATCTGCCGTCGCTTCGTAGGCGAGCAGCGCTGTGATCTCGCGCACGAACTCGCGAAACTTCTTCGGTTCGGTATGTTTATCGCGCAGGCGCGAAAGTTTGTGGGCAACCAGCGGGTGTTTGGATGCGTAAACGTTGGACATAAATTTCTCCTCGAAATTGGATTATTCGATTTTAACCTAAAATCTTTCTTTACTGCGAACTGCGCTTGCGCTTGTTTATGTCTTCCTGAGTTTTTGATTAGGAAATTTTTCACAAGTGAATGGGAAAGGTACAATGCTCTAAGAAGTTTCCTTGGGGAGATTTCGGGCTATTTTGTAAGCTGGGAAATTTCTCCGTGTATGTAGGTATGATGACTGTTCAAACTCTAAATCAGCGCTTGATCGAACTGCGTGATGTTAAAAAAATATATTCTACGGCGGCGGGCGATTTTGTCGCGCTAAAAGGCGTTAATTTACAAATTAGCGCGGGCGAATTCCTCGGCGTGGTGGGAAAGTCTGGCGCGGGGAAATCTACGTTGTTGAATATGATCACCGGCGTGGATCGCCTTACGCGCGGAGAAGTGATCGTGAATAACGGCGAGGCGGTTTCGATTCACGATATGGCGGAAGATGAAATTTCTGGATGGCGCGGGCGAAACCTTGGCGTGATCTTTCAATCGTTTCAACTGTTGCCTATGCTGACGCTGGTAGAGAATATCACTCTATCTATGGATTTGTGCGGCAATTTTAGCCCGAGGCGTTCGCGTCAACGTGCGCTTGAACTGCTGCGGCTGGTTGAGATCGAAGAACATGCCGATAAACTTCCTGCGTTAATCTCGGGCGGGCAACAGCAGCGCGTCGCGATTGCGCGCGCGTTGGCGAACGATCCGCCGATTCTAGTAGCGGACGAGCCGACGGGCAGCCTTGACTCGGTCACAGCGGATCACATCTTCGAGCTTTTCCAACGATTGGTAATGGAACAGGGTAAGACGATTGTGATGGTGACGCATGATCAGTCATTGGCGACGCGCTTCTCGCGCACGCTGAGCATTATAGACGGGGAGGTGGGAGAGTTTCCGTCGCAGACCGATGCGAAGTCTGAAGATGAAGCGGTCGCGCCGCCCAAATGGCGATTCCCGTGGAGGCGATGGAAATGAGTCCGCGCCGAAAATCCCGGGCAGTTTCCGCTCAACATGCGATGACGTCCGCCGAGGCGATGATTGACATGCATGGCGTCGTCAAAAGATTTAAAAATGTAGCGGGCGAGTTTACTGTTCTTAAAGATATAAACCTGACGATCAAGCGCGGCGAGTTCGTTTCAATTGTTGGAAAATCGGGGAGCGGCAAATCCACGCTATTAAATATGATCACAGGCATTGACCACCCGACCGAGGGTAAGGTTGTCATTGACGGGGCTGACATCTATACCGGAGTGACAGAGAGCCAACGTTCAAAGTGGCGCGGACGCAATTTAGGCATTGTGTTTCAGTTTTTTCAATTGCTTCCTATGTTAACGTTGCTCGAAAACGCCATGTTGCCGATGGATTACGCCGACGTGTACGGTTTTGATGAACGTCCTGCGCGCGCGATGGAGATGTTGGAACTGGTCGGGCTTGAAGAGTTTGCGAATAAGCTGCCCCTGTTAGTTTCGACGGGACAACAACAACTTGCCGCAATTGCGCGCGCGTTGGCTTGCGATCCTCCGCTGTTGGTCGCCGACGAACCGACGGGCAACCTCGATACCAAATCTGCAAGCACGATCATTGACTTGTTCGAAGAATTGGCGCGCCGCGGCAAAACGGTCGTTATGGTGACGCACGACCCTGCGCTGGCTTCGCGCGCCACGCGCAATATTATTATCGCGGACGGCGAACTGATCAACGAAACGATTGCCAAATCTCTGCCGTGGCTTAGACATCGTCATATGATGGAATTTACAAAACTGGCTGAAACGCGGATATATCCGCCGAAAGCCACGATCATTTCGCGCGAAGACCCAATCGAGAATTTCTTTATGATTCAGAAAGGCGAAGTGGAAGTGGTATTGTACGACCGTAAGAAAGATGAAACCGTCATTTCTCGATTGCAGCCGGGCGAGTTCTTCGGAGAAATGGAGTTATTGCGCGGCGGTAAAGCGTTGGCGAACGTCCGCGCGGGAGCGGGCGAGGCGGTTGAAACCTTGACGATTAAGCGCGAGGATTTCAAACGCGTCATGGATATTTCGCCGATCACTGCGGATGCGGTTGGCAAGATCGTCCAGCAACGACTGGAAGCGCGCCGCGCCATAGATAGCCGCACGGGGGGCTTCCTCGCGCGACTTCGGAAGAAGAGAAATGTATGAAGCCGCGTTGGCGAAAAATATTCCACGATTTGATAGATAATAAAGCTCGCACGCTGTTAGTGGTCTTTTCCATTGCGGTGGGCGTGTTTTCTATCGGCGTTATCGCTGGCTCGTATCAATATATCTCGAACGATATGAGCGCGTCGTATGCGATGAACCGCCCGGCGAACGTTGAATTGCGAACGATAAATTTTGACGATTCGGTCTTATCGTCCATTCGGAACCGAAGAAATGTGGCTGACGCTGAAGCGCGACGCGTGTTCAACATGCGCGTGCGGACGCCCGGCTCCGATAGATGGACGACGCTCGACATGGTCGCGTTTGAAAGCTTCGAAGATAATTCAATTAACCTGCTCGCGCCTGTCGCGGGAAAGGCGATTCCTGCTAAACGCGAAGTCCTGCTGGAGAAATCTGCGCTGCGCGATCTTGTGGTGGACGTGGGAGGTTCGCTTGAATTTGAACTTCCCGACGGCTCTACAAAGATCATGCCGGTCGTAGGTTTTGTTCAGGATACAGCCGCTGGCGCTGGCGACTTCCTCGCTTCGCCATCCGGATACATTACGTTGGATACGCTGCCCTATCTTGCTCAACCGAAACTGTACAACCGCATGTTTGTCACGGTGGCTGGCGATGGAGACGATCCGTCTTATATTCGAGAAGTGGGCGCTGCTGTAAAAGACAGCATGGAAAAATCGGATGTGATCGTGCTCCGTTCGCGGATTGCCGAGACGCATCGCCATCCGCTTGCTGATATTGTTAACGCTGTGTTGGGTATCTTGCTGGCGCTGGGCATCCTGATCGTTTTTCTTTCCAGCTCGTTGATCTCCAATACGTTAAGCGCGCTGCTGAATCAACACCTTCGTCATATCGGCGTGATCAAATTGATCGGCGGACAGCGCCGACAAGTCTTCTTAATGTACTTCGCGCTTATTATGGCGTTCGGCGTTTTGGCGCTGTTGATCGCCGTTCCATTTGGAGGCATTGGAGCGTATCAACTCTCGCTCTTCATCGCCGACAAATTGGACTTCACTCTGTTAGGCTATCGCTTGCTGCCGCTTCCATTTTTTATTCAGATCGCGGTAGGGTTGCTTGTTCCGTTGGTTTCGGGGCTGGCGCCGGTTGTCGCAGGATCGCGTGTAACGGTGTTGCGCGCTCTTAGCGGCGACATAGCGGATGATGGAAAACCCGCTTCACGCGCGGACGGGAAGCGTCTATCGTGGTTCGATTGGATTCAGGTTAAAGCGACGCGCGTCCTTGCCGTGCGCGGGCTTCATGTTCCGCGCCCGTTTGTTATCTCATTGCGCAACACCTTTCGCCGCAAGAGTCGTCTTGCGCTGACGTTGTTCACGCTGACGATGGGCGGCGCGATCTTCATCGCCGTTTTTAACGTGCGCGTGACTCTACACGATTATATCGGACGCATCGAGAATTATTTTCGCGCCGATGTGACGCTCGACTTTGACCAAGCATACCGGATACAGGAAATTGAACGTGTCTTGAAGAAGGTGGACGGAGTGACGCAGGTGGAAGGCTGGCAATTTATGGGCGGAGAACTGATGGATACGAATGGAAACGTCGTCGAAAATATTGCCTTGCTTGCGCCGCCGTCGAACAGTGAGTTGGTCCAGCCGATTCTGGTGGATGGGCGCTGGTTGCGCTCAGACGACGTCCGCAAGATGACGGTCAGCGAAGGTCTGCGAAAGTCGTTTCCCGGCTTGCGGGCAGGCGATTTCGTCAACATGCGCGTTAACGGGCGGGATGAGATTTGGCAAATAGTCGGTATCTTTAAATTTGTCGATCAGGAAGGTATGATCGGATATGCGCCATTCGAATATGTTTCTAAGATTAACCGTCAGGCGAATCGCGCTTTTTCATATCGTATCGTCACCGAACGACATGATCGCCCATACCAAGACGCGAAAGCGGAAGAGTTGGATAAATATATGCGCGATAGAGGCTTTAAGGTGCGCATCGCGCAAGCCGGCAGCGCTTCGTTAGATACGGCGGTCGAAAGTTTAGATATCCTCGTCACATTCCTGTTGATCATGGCGATTCTAACCGCTATCGTAGGCGCGATGGGCTTGACTGGCACGATGGGCATGAACGTCCTCGAACGCACACGCGAGATCGGAATCACGCGCGCGATCGGCGCCGACGATAGCGCTGTAATGCGCACGGTGATTGCCGAGGGCGTGGTTATCGGGCTCATCTCGTTTGGGCTTGCCGTGATCTTATCTATTCCGTTCACCTATCTGCTCTCGATGATCGTTAGTGTGGCGATCTTTCAGACGCCGATTAGCGTGGTTTTCACCTATCTAGGATATGCGATCTGGCTGGCGCTCGTGCTGACGCTCTCTACCGTTGCAAGCATTGTCCCGGCGCGCAACGCTGCGCGTATGACGATACGCGAGGTGCTGGCGTATGAGTAATATGTAAGAACGAGGATCGTCTTGCCTATTGGTTTGGTGCGAATTTTGGACGGAGAAAGCCCGCCTCTACGGAATTATTGAAAACAGAAAGAAGGATGCAATGAACAAAACGGTTTATAAGACTTTGATGATTGGCTTGATCGCAACAATGCTCCTGACTGCCTGCGCGGCTCAACCCGCGGAGACGCCTACCCCAATTTCGGAGAGCGTCGCCGCCACTGACAGCGTGATCGCAGAGGGGAAGATCGAACCTTTCCGAGCGGCGAATCTGGCGTTTCAAGCGTTCGGCATCGTGGATGAGGTCAACGTGAAGATCGGTGATTCGGTGAAGAAGGGAGATGTGCTGGCGAAGTTATCGAACGCTAGCGTCGCCGAGGCGCAACTCTCCGCCGCAAATCTCGAACTCATCGGCGCGCAGCAAGCATTGGATGCGTTGAACCGCAACGGCTCCGCCAACTTTGCCATGACGTGGATGGCGTATATGAATGCGCAGAAGGCGCGCGCCTCTGCAGAGAAAGAGTGGGAGAAGCTGAATCTTGATTCTATCGAAGACCGCATCGAAGACGCCAAAGCCGACGTGAAAGACCGCGACTCAGACTTGCAGGATGCGAAAGAAGAATTCGATAAGTATAAGGATTTAAACGAGGACAATTCCAAACGCAAGGCGGCAGACAATGAATTAGAAACGGCGCAGAAGAATTATAGTGAAGCCTTACGGAAGCTGGAGGAAGTTGCGCGCGAACGCGATACCGTCCGCGCCGCGTTGGATGCCGCGCTTGGAACCGAAGCCGAAGCGAAATATCAATATGAAACTTCCGCGGATGGCGTGAGCGTCGATCAACTTGCGTTGGCGACTGCGCGTTTGGATTATGCGCGGGTGCAGGCTGAAGCGGCACAATCGAACTTTTCCAACTATGTTATTACGGCGCCGTTCGATGGCGTCGTGGTCGATGTGCCTGTTGAGGTTGATGAGCAAGTTTCCCCCGGGACTCGAATCGTGAGCATTGCCGATACAACGTATTGGGTGATCAAGACGACCGATGTCACCGAATTGGAGGTCGTCAAGTTATCTGTTGGTCAAAAGGTCACATTCACTGCCGATGCTTTACCTGACGTCACGATGGAAGGCACAGTAAATGAGATCAGCGGTTCAGCAATTATGCAGGGCGGCGACGTGATCTACACCGTGCTCATTCATGTACCTTATGTTGATCCGCGTGTGAAGTGGGGCATGACGGTTGAGGTTGCGTTCGAGCCGTTGGAATAAATTATTGGGATAGGTGGCAAAATATGGAACACATCAACAATCATGTCACCCTCCCGAAGGACACACCGAACCTGCGGTGGGTGCAGGTGTCGAGACGATGTGAGCGCCGGCGAAGGGTCTCTGCGATTGTCGTAGAGATTCTTCGCCGCAAAGAGCAAGAGCGCGGCTCAGAATGACATGCGGAAATTTTATCTACCTCGGGATGTCCCAGCGGGCATCCCGATTTTATTTGCTATAATCGCTTTATGCCTAAGCCACGCCCTCTTGACCCCGAATCGAAACCCGACGACCGCGTGGATAACGCGCTTCGTCCGCAGAAACTTGCCGACCTCATCGGTCAGGACCAAGTGAAACAGAATCTTTCGATCCTCATTGATGCGGCGAAACATCGCGGCGAAGCGTTGGATCACGTTTTGTTTTACGGTCCGCCTGGCTTGGGCAAGACCACGCTCGCGCATGTGCTGGGCAACGAGATGGGCGTCAACGTCAAAGTCACTGCGGGTCCCGCCATCGAACGCGCGGGCGACCTCGCCGCCATCCTCACCAACCTCCGCGCGGGCGACGTGATCTTCATTGACGAAATTCACCGCCTCGGACGCGCGGTGGAGGAAGTGCTCTACCCCGCGATGGAAGATTTCTCGTTGGATATCGTCATCGGCAAGGGACCCTCGGCTCGTTCTCTACGGTTGAAGCTGCCTCGCTTTACCGTCGTCGGAGCCACCACCCGACTCGCTCTCGTCACCGCGCCGTTGCGCGCGCGTTTTGGCGCGGTCTATCGTTTGGATTATTACGATATCGAAGCCATGCGGCAGATCGTCGCGCGCGCCGCAGGGATGCTCAAAGTCTCCGCGGACGAATCAGGCATAAGGGAAGTTGCGAAGCGGGCGCGTGGGACTCCGCGCATCGCGCTCCGACTCCTCCGCCGCGTCCGCGATTTCGCCCAAGTCCGCGCGGATGGGACGATCACGTCCGCAGTGGCGAAAGAAGCGTTGGATTTGTTGCAAGTTGACCCGCTCGGACTCGATGATGTGGATCGCCGCGTGTTGCGGACGATCATCGAAAAATATGGCGGCGGACCCGTCGGCTTGAACACCATTGCCGCATCCATCAGCGAAGAGCAGGACACGATCATGGATGTGGTTGAGCCGTATCTTCTGCAACTCGGCTTTCTCGACCGCACCCCGCAGGGACGCGTCGCTACCCAATCCGCGTATGAGCATTTGGGGTTGGATTACGTGGAAGAGGGACAGTCGAGGTTGTTGTGATGTCATTGCGAGGAGGCGTTCGTTGCCGACGAAGCAATCCCCTCGCAAAAGTGGAGATTGCTTCAGGCGAAAAGCATCGCCTTCGCAATGACATGACTTGAGTATGGAATCTATCGCTCGCTACTTGATGCTCGGCGGAATCGTCCTCTTCCTCATCGGCGGAGGAGTGTACCTCGCCGCGAAATTCGGCTTACCCCTGGGAAGACTGCCCGGCGATATCCGCATCGAGGGCGAGAATGGGTCGTTTTATTTCCCCGTCACGACTTCGATCTTGGTCTCAGTAGTGTTGACGGTTGTGGTGAATGTAATTGGAAAATTCTTGGGAAAATGACTTGACTCAAAGAGCATTGATCTTCATAATGTCGTATACTTTGAATGGATAAATTCTCTCCATGACCGAGATCACAGTTCCTGATTCGCCGACATCGCAAGACGCGCTGGATTTCATGCCGTATGCCCGCGCATTGGCGAACATTGCCAAAACGGGCGGAACGCCGCTAACCATCGGTGTCTTCGGTGGGTGGGGTTCGGGCAAGACATCTCTGATGGAGATGATCAAGGACAATTTGCCCGGAACGTACACCAAGGTCTGGTTCAACGCGTGGAAGTACGATAAAGAGGCAACGCTCTGGCGCGCATTCCTGACGGCGGTGTTGAACGCGATGAAGGAAAAAGCGGAAGAGGACGGCGCTCCCGCCGAAGAGTTCGACAAATTACAAAGCCTGTTGTATCGCAGTATGGAGTTCGAAAAACTGGGCGGCGTAAAGATTGACCTGCCCCAGTTGGCGGGACAGGTTGGCAAAAGCGTGGTGAATTTCAGTCTGTCTTTCCTGCCCGGCGGGGATGTGTTGAAGAAACTCAGCGAGGCGCTGCAATCCAATTCGGCGGACAGCCTGAACGAAGCCGCCGACGCCATCTCGCGCGAGCGGACGAAACTCTATGTTGAGCAGATTTCCTCGCTGGAGCAGTTCCAGAAGCGTTTCGCCGAACTTGTTCAAACGCACATCCTCGAAAAGGATAGCCGCCTCGTCGTCTTCGTGGACGATCTCGACCGTTGCCTGCCTGAAAAAGCCGTCGAGGTGCTGGAAGCCATCAAGTTGTTTTTGGACGCGCCCGGTTGTGTCTTCATGTTGGGTTTGGATCAGGATGTTATCGCGCGGGGGATCGAGATCAAATACAAGGAACTGGATTCGAAACAGGCTGACGGAGAGGCGCGTTTTACCATCGAGGGGTTGAGTTATTTGGAAAAGATCATCCAATTACCGTTCATCCTGCCGAGCGTCGAATCGGCGCAGATGGATTCCTTCGTGCAGGGATTGATGGAAACGTGGGAGAACGACGAATGTCCGAAAGTGTTTGCCTTGGGCTTGGGCAGCAACCCGCGCCAGATCAAACGCACGGTGAATACCTTCCTCATGCTTTCCAGCGTGGCGCGGGAGAAACACAATAGCCTCGCGCCGATCCGCCTTGCGAAAGTGGTGACCATTCAGAACGTCTTCCCCGAGTTGTATAAATTTATCGCTCAATACTCACGCCGCCATTTGCGCGACTTGGAGCAATACTTCCGCGCAAAGCAAGACGCGGAGCAAAAGCGCGAAACCGCCGTGATGGATGGCGGCGGGCGCGAATCCGTTGAAATAAAACAAGAGCAGGCAAACCTCGAACCGCCCGCCGCGCTGCGCGATTTCTTCAAGAAGCGCGACAAGGTTGACGCGCTGGAACGCATCCTTACCATGCACGCGCGCGGACTGCCCGAGGCAAACTTTGCCGACCTGCCGCTGGAGGAGATTGACCCGTATTTTACCCTGACCGCCCGCGCCGAAGCGCCCGCCTCTCCCGTTGTTGAATCTGCCGTCGAGAAAAGCGCGGCTTCTCCCTCGCGCAACTTCGAGCCGACGATGGTAAATATTCCCGCAGGGAAATTCCTGATGGGTTCGGACGAAAGCAATGACGAAAAACCGCCGCACGAGGTGGACCTGCCCGCGTATAGCATCGGAAAATACCCGATCACGAATCGCGAGTATCAAGCCTTCGTGAGGGCGACCAGCCGCAAACCTCCGAGAGATTGGGAGGGCGAGAACTTCCCGCCTGAAAAAGCGGAACATCCTGTTGTTTGGGTGACATGGAACGACGCTGTGGATTACTGTACATGGCTGAGCAAAGAGACGGGCAAGCAGTACCGCCTGCCCAGCGAAGCGGAGTGGGAGAAAGCCGCGCGAGGTATAGACGGCAGACGCTACCCGTGGGGGGATGATTTCGACTCGAAGAATTGCAACACACAGGAATCGGGGATTGGCGACACTTCCGAAGTGGGACGGTTTTCCCCGCGCGGCGACTCGCCTTATGGTTGCGCGGATATGGTGGGCAACGTTTGGGAATGGACGCGCAGTGTTTACAAAGAATATCCTTATAACCCGAACGATGGGCGCGAGGATGAGAACGCTTCGGGTCGCCGCGCGCTGCGTGGCGGTTCCTTCGACTTCGATCGGAGGAACGCCCGGTGCGCTGTCCGCTACGAGGGCATCTACGGCTTCGACAATAACCTCGGTTTTCGTGTGTGCGCGTCCCCAATCTCTCCTGTATAGGTTCTTGAATTCTGAATCCTGAATTTCTGGTTTCTGACCCTCCCGCCGAAGGCGGGAAATTTTTTTAGGGTTTTTAGCGCAGACCTGACATGTCTCCGAGTGGCCGTGGTTAAATCGAAACTATTGTCCGCGCAAGCGTCATGATTAACAACGGCGTGCATGAGACATGTCAGGTCTTAACCGCGTGTATAATACGCCTGTCGCCTTCGGGCGGCAGGGCTGACCGACCAAACGCCGCGCGCTTCGTGGCGGTTCCTTCATCAACAATCAGAGGAACGCCCGCTGTGCCTATCGCAACGAGAACATCAACGACCTCAACAACAACAACGGTTTTCGTGTGTGCGCGTCCCATGCCTCTCTATGTGCAAGTAACGCAAGATTAATCTTGCGCTACAACTTCCGCCGGAAATGCTCTACGTTCACGGACGTAAGCCGAGGCAAAACAGGAGAGATAGCGCGATCACGTCCTGGCTGACCTCACCCCCAGCCTCTCTCCTACAAGGAGAGGGGAGTGGAAGGTCAGGCAAATATAAAAAAGCCCCGTCCGTTGGAATCGCCCAGCGCGAATCTCCGGGCGGGGCGCCCTTTTAATTGCTAATCGCCTGATACAATTCGCGCGGCAAATTATGCAAACCTCAGACTTCGACTACAATCTCCCCGAATCCTCCATCGCGCAGACGCCTGCCGAGCCGCGCGATTCGTCGCGCCTGTTGGTGTTGCATCGTGACGATGGAAAACTCGAGCATCGCATCTTCCGCGATGTGACGGATTACCTCAACGCGGGTGATCTGCTTGTGTTGAATCAAACGCGCGTGATCCCTGCGAGGATATTCGCGCGCAAAGAAACTGGCGGGCGAGTTGAACTCTTGCTATTGCGCCGCTGCGACGAAGTCACTTGGGAAGCGCTGGCCGGAGGAAAAGGTCTGCGCGTAGGCAAGCGAGTCTTCGTAGAAGCGAACGGTAGAGATATCAGCGTTGAAATCATTGAAGCGCTGACGGGCGCGCAGCGGCTGATTCGGTTTTCCGAACCGATCGAGCCGTATTTCTTAAACGTGGGGCATGTGCCTCTGCCGCCGTATATTCACGAAAAGTTGAACGACCCCGAACGCTATCAAACGGTCTACGCCAAGGAGCCCGGCTCCGCCGCCGCGCCCACGGCTGGACTGCACTTCACGCCGCGCTTGCTGGAGGAGTTGCAGGTCAAAGGCGTGAGAGTCGCGTATGTCACATTGCATGTCGGCTTGGATACGTTCGCGCCGGTCAATGAAGATAACCCCGAAGAGCATAAGATCCACAGCGAGTGGTGCGAGTTGACTCAAGAAACTGCGGACGCGATCAACGAAACCCGCGCGAAAGGCGGGAGAGTGATCGCCGTTGGGACGACTTCGGTGAGAACATTGGAGTCGGCGGCAGTAGGACAAGATGGCATCATGTCCTACCACGGACCAACATCCCTCTACATCCTCCCCGGCTACCAATTCAAAATCGTGGACGCGATGATCACGAACTTTCACCTGCCCAAGTCCACGCTGTTGATGTTGGTCAGCGCGTTCGCAGGGCGTGAGAAAATTTTAGAAACCTACGCGACGGCAATTCGAGAAGGTTATCGCTTCTATTCATTTGGGGATGCTATGTTGATCATTTAAGAATTTGCAGGTTGAAACATTTAAGCGTTCAAACTTGTAAATGCGCTATCATTGGGCTATGTCAACTTCACTTGAGAGACTGAACAAAGAAATTATCGCTTGCCGTAAATGCCCGCGCTTGGTGGCTTGGCGCGAGGAAGTAGGGCGCGTTAAACGGCGCGCTTATCGAGATCAAGAATATTGGGCGAAACCTGTGCCGGGCTTCGGCGACCCGCAAGCGCGAATCCTTATCGTGGGACTCGCCCCCGGCGCGCATGGTTCGAATCGCACGGGACGCGCCTTCACCGGTGACGCTTCAGGCGGGTTTTTATACCCTGCGTTGTATAAGGCGGGCTTTGCCAATCAACCTGAAGCCGTCTCTCGAGACGATGGATTGCAACTCAATGACGTGTATATCACAGCGGTTGCGCGATGCGCTCCGCCCGACAATAAACCCAGTCTCGATGAATTGAATAACTGCCAGCCCTATCTCGAACGCGAATTGGAAATCCTCAAACCGAAAGTGATCGTGTGCTTAGGACGCATTGCCTTTGAACGCATTCTGAAAATGCGCGGTCTGCGCATCGCCGACTATAAATTTTCGCACGGCGCCGTCTTTGGCTTAAAATCTGCAACGCTTCTTTGTTCCTATCATCCCAGCCGGCAGAACACTTCCACCAAACGCTTAACCGTGGAAATGTTCGATGAAGTCTGGTCGAAAGCGAGAGACTTGTTGGAAGAATAGGTGAATGGGGCGCACCGGTAAAGCGCTCGATTTTAGAACAACGCAGAATCATAACGCAAGGGGGTATTCGGTAAACGAATCGCGCATCTATTTGCGCTCCTCTCTTCCTGTATTACAATACCTCCAAACTTAAGGAGAATTTTATGCGCGCTGTTGACATAATTATCAAAAAACGCGACAAAGTCGAGCTTAATCGCGAAGAGATCGAATTTTTTATCAAGGGATTTGTCTCTGGCGACGTGCCGGATTATCAAGCGTCTTCTTTTGCAATGGCGGTCCTCCTGAACGGTATGACGGCGCGCGAGACGACCGACCTGACGTTGACGATGGCGCATTCCGGCGATATGCTCGATTTAAGCGACACGGTTAACCTTGCGGTGGATAAGCATTCTTCGGGCGGCGTAGGCGATAAAACCAGCATCGCTGTTCTTCCGGTCGTGGCGGCGTGCGGGTTGCCTGTCGGCAAAATGTCAGGGCGCGGACTTGGCTTTAGCGGCGGCACGCTCGATAAACTCGAATCGATCCCCGGTTATCGTGTGGATTTGACCACTGAGGAATTTAAAAAACAACTCAAGGAAATTGGCATTGTGCTAACCGGTCAATCGCTGACGCTTGCGCCCGCCGATGGGAAGTTGTACGCTCTGCGCGACGTAACCGGAACTGTGCCTTCCATTCCGCTGATCGCTTCTTCGATCATGAGCAAGAAGATCGCGGCTGGAGCGCAAGCGATCGTATTAGACGTGAAAGTGGGACTGGGCGCATTTATGCAAACGCTCGACGAAGCGCGCGCATTGGCGAACTTGATGGTAGATATTGGCAAATTGGCGGGGCGCGAAACTGTGGCGTTGCTTTCTGATATGAATCAACCGTTGGGTCATGCGGTCGGGAATTCGCTCGAAGTTGTGGAAGCGATAGAGACGTTGCAAGGCGGCGGACCGCATGACTTCCGCGAACATTGTTTGCACGTCTGCGCTAACTTGTTAAGGCTTGGCAAACGCGCTAAGAATTTGGAAGACGGGCGCGCGCAAGCCGCGAAAGCGCTGGCAGACGGCTCTGCGTTCGAGAAGTTCCGCGCATTAGTGAAAGCGCAAGGCGGCGACGCATCGTATGTGGACGATGTTTCTAAATTTCCGCGTGCGAAGCGCGTCGAAGCGGTCGAGTCGCCGACGAGCGGATATATCTCTCAGATCAATGCGCGCAGCGTGGGCGAAGCGTCGGTCATCCTCGGCGGCGGACGCGCTAAAAAATCCGATGCGGTTGACCACGCAGTAGGCATTGTCGCTCATCGCAAAGTAGGCGATCGCGTTCAAAAAGGCGATCCGCTCTTTACCATTCATGCGAATGACGAAGCGAAACTGGCGGAAGCGCGCGAGATGGTTCTTGCCGCGCATCAATATAGCGCTAATTTTGCGCAACCTTTGCCGTTATTCTATAATTAAGGTGAGTTATAATAGACGGAGGAACAGAGCGACTCATGGCTAAAATAACTTTACGAGCGTATTACCGCGAGATTGAAGCGATGCTTGACCGCAGTCAGTTCGACGAGGCTGTGGCGCATTGCCATCATATCTTAAAAATATATCCTAAGAATCTTGCCGTCTATAGGTTGTTGGGCAAAACGCTTCTTGAGGCGAAGAGATACGGCGATGCAACCGATGTTTTTTCGCGCGCGCTTGCCGCCGCGCCGAGCGATTTTGTTTCGCATGTGGGGATGAGCCTGATTCGCGATGAGGAGAATCGCCTCGATGACGCGATCTGGCACATGGAACGCGCGTTTGAAGCGCAACCGTCGAACGCCGCCGTGCAAAGCGAGTTGCAACGTTTGTATACTCGGCGAGACGGCTCCGCGCCTCCGCGTATCCGTATGACGCGCGGCGCGCTTGCGCATATGTATGTCAAAGGCGAGTTGTATCCGCAAGCGATCTCTGAAATTAAGAGCGCGCTTATGGAAGACCCTGGTCGCGCCGACATGGAGGCGTTGCTGGCGCGCGCATATTCTCGCAGCGGTCAGAAGACCGAAGCGACTGAAACCTGCTCCTCATTGTTGCGGCGCTATCCTTATTGTTACGATGCGAACGCGATCCTGGTTGATATTCTTGACGGGGAAAGACCTGAAAGCGTTCAGGCGAATCGTCAGCGCGTAGTTGAACTCGATCCGTATGCCGCGCACGTTTCCGGTTCGCTGTTAGATGTTTCCGCCGCGCCTGACGCAGCCGTCTCGATCGAACGATTAGATTGGCAGGGCCAGTTAGTGGGCTTGCCTTCCGGTTGGAGCGAATCGCAAGGGATTCAATTGCCATCCGAGTCGGCAAACGATCAACCCGAATGGCTGACGAACGCGTTTACCGAGACGGACACGACGCTTCCCTCCGCGCCGCAAGCGGCTCTCGCCATGGGCGCTTCCGCTCAACCGCAAGAGGATATTCCCGATTTCTTGCGCGACGCTGGCTGGGGAGCATCAACCGGCGCTTTTGATGAAAGTAAATCTTCGATCTTGAATGACGAGGAACCGTTGCCGGCTGCCGCCGCTGATATACCCGATTGGGTTAAGGCGATGGCTCCCGCTGAATCGGAAATTTCTTCAGCCGACGAACCTACCCCCGATTGGATGGATCGTATTGATCCGAGCATTTTATCGGCTGAGTCTAAATCAGCCGCCGCAAGCGACCAGCCTGATTGGCTGAGCGAATTAGGCGCAACGCCGCAAGAGCCGGTGCAATCAACAACTGTAAGCGATCAGCCTGATTGGCTGAGTGAATTAGGTGCAACGCCGCAAGAGCCGGTGCAATCTACAGAAACTACGAGTGACTTGCCAGACTGGTTGAAGGATACGGGCGCGAAAGAGCCTGAGCCTGTTTCGAACGATTTTGATTTCCTCAAACAAACGGAACAGCCGCAAGAATCTGAATCAATAGAAGCGGCTTCTGTGCCTCATTCTGCCGCTTCCACTCCGAGCGCGCAAGCCGAAGACGACGCTTTTGCGTGGCTGGAAAGCCTCGCGGTAAAGCAGGGCTCGACGGAAGGTTTGCTTCTCAAGCCAGAGGATCGTCCGCAAGAAGAGCCGGAGTGGGTCAAGCAAGTGAAATCAACGCCGGAAGACGCGCCGCCGGCGCAGACTCCCGCTATTGCTGCGGTGGAAGAAATGCCTGTTGCCTCTGTGGACGACCTAGAAGAACTTGGCAAGAGCGAGAAAGAACAAGACGATTCGTTTGCGTGGTTAGAAAGCCTTGCAGTGAAACAAGGCTCGACGGAAGGCTTGCTTATTACGCCGGAAGAACGAAATGAGGATGAGCCTGAATGGGTGAGGCAGGCGAAAGAGATTGGCGATTCGTTGACTGCTTCTGCGCGAGAACATGAAGCTGCGGATTCCGCTGAGACTCCAGCCGTTGCGCTCGAACCGCAGGCAATGAGCGAAGATACCGGCATGTGGTTGAGAAGCCTCGAAGCCGAAACTTCGGTCGTTGAGCCGGCGCAATCGTCTGAAGATGACGATGTGGCGACGTGGCTGAAAAAATTGGACGAGCCGGAGGAATCCAGCGCGGGGGCGGAGCGGCAAGACGATGTTCTGCCGGATTGGATGAAAACTGTCGAGGCATCAGATCGCGCAGAGTTCGATGAAAGCGCGTCGCAACTTTTTGCGTCTAAAGCGGTTGATGAGAGGACTTTGCCGCAAGCGGAGCGCGTGAGCGAAGGCGATCTTCCGAACTGGCTTGAAGGCATTGACACTGGCCTGTCTGCGGCCGCTGCAAGCGACGATTTGCCGGCTTGGTTGCGCGATGACGCAGGCGAGACGGTTGCAGAACCGGCGAAGATCGAGCCAACGCGCGCCGAAGAATGGCATACGCTGGAGACGCATGCTGTCGAACCGGCAGTGTCGGTGGAGGAGAAGCCGCGAGCGACAACGCCTGAACCTCCGGCGCGTAAAACGGTTGAAGCGAAAAAGACGGCTCCGATTGCCGCGCGTCCACAAGAACCCGTTATGCGTAAAGGGACCGGATCGTTGGCTTACACGGTGGATATCGCGTTGGGGCAAGCGCGTAACGAATTAAATCGCAGCAATATCCCCGGCGCGCTTGAACGATATTCTAAACTTATCAAGAAGGGACGCTATCTCGACGATATCATCTCCGATCTGCGTGAGGCGTCGTATCGGTATCCCGTTGAAGTGAGCATTTGGCAGGCGCTCGGCGACGCGTATATGCGCGGCAACCGCTTGCAAGACGCGTTGGACTCGTATACCAAAGCGGAAGAGTTGCTTCGTTGACAATCAGACCTGACAGGTTTCCAAAACCTGTCAGGTCTTTTTTATATTATTCTTTTGGAGGAATCTGTGGAACGTTCGCTTGTGTTAGTCAAACCCGATGGTGTGCAGCGCGGATTGGTGGGCGAAGTGATCGCCCGTTTTGAACGGCGCGGACTGCGACTCGTCGGCGCAAAGTTTATGCAGGTGAGTTTAGACCTGGCAAAACAACATTATGCGGAGCATGAAGGCAAGCCGTTCTATGACGGTTTGATCGCGTACATCACGTCTGCGCCGGTGATGGCGATGGTGTGGGAAGGGCCGAACGCGGTCGCCGCCATCCGCCAGACGGTGGGTTCGACCAAGCCGGTCGAGTCTGCCCCCGGCACGATCCGTCACGACTTTGCGCTGGAGGTGGGGCGCAACCTGATCCACGCTTCGGATAAACCGGAGACGGGCGTCCGCGAGGTGGGGCTGTGGTTCAAGAACAATGAACTCGTGGAGTGGTCGAGGGATGTGGATCGGTGGGTGTTTGAAAAATAGAGATTAGAGACTGGAGATTGGTTGGTGAGAGGGAGAATTGGCGAATTTAGGTAATTAGTAATTGGAGAATTAGAGAATTGGTTGTTCATCCCGTTGGCGTGAGTCGGCGGGATGTTTGATTTTATATATTCGAGGATCTGACTCGCGAGGGAAATTTTCTGAGTTGGACGATCAGTGTCCCTGCGGCGGTGATGATGAGACCGAACGCTTCTTTTGCACTGATCGTTTCGCCAAGGAATAGCACAGCTAGGATGGGAATCCAGATCATCATCGTACCGCCGATGACGCTTGATTCGGTAGCGGTCAGCGTGCGTAACGTGTGATTCCAGACTGTGAACGCGAAGGCGGTATTCGCCAACGCCAGCCAGAAGATGATGCCCCAACCTCGCAGATTCATAGTCGGAGGCGCTTCAAGGAAGAAGCCAGCCGCAAGCAGCAAGATGGAACCAATGCCCATACTGACCGTCGTCACAACCAGCGGGTGATGCGCCTCTGCGCGGTTAATCTCCCTGCCCAGTACAGAAGAGATTACGTTTGCCGCTACGCCGACGAGAGCGGCGCTCAAGCCAAATAGTTGGCTCTGCGGTATGGCGACCGGCAGAAAATAGATCAGCGCGCCGATCACTGCCAACAGGATTCCGCCCCATTGCAGCCAGGTCGGCTTTTCTGCCAGCCAGAAGACGCTCAACGCCGCCACGCCGGTCGCGCTGAAACTCATCACGAGGTTGGTCGTCACTGCGGACAGATGAGCAAGTGAAATGAAGACCGCCCCTTGCGTAACGGCATAGAGCAGCGCTCCGAGCAACGCCAGCCTCAGCCAGGTTTTGACGGACAGACGCTTAATCTCATACTTGGCTTCGTTATAGAATAGAACGATCGCGAGAAGAAGGAAGGCGATGAAATATCGCAACCCTGCGAATATGACCGGCGGCATATCCTCCAATCCGATCTTGATAAAGACCCAAGAAGTCGCCCAGAGGAAGACGACGAATAATGCCTGAAAAACGGCGGTGCGGTGAGATTTCTTCATTGAAGTTGAGTCTACCCTTACAGCGTCGAGCGCGTCAACCTTGCGGATTTGCGCGAGGTGAGTACTTGGTAATTCGGCGGGAGGTTTGTTTTGGGGTACACTTTGAGAAATATTTTCGCGGGAGGCTGGATATGAAAGATTGGTCGAAACTTCTTGAGACGCTGGCGGGTAAATTGACCGCGATCCTTGCTTTCGCGGCTTTGATCATTATCGTGCTTGCGTTGGCGGGTAATCGTATTCCAGATGATTATCGCGTATTAGTTTATGTGATTGCCATCGGCGCGATGTTAGTCTTTACGTATCAGATCTTTGTACGAAGCCGCGCCAAGCCTGATGTAGGAGAATCAAAATCTGCTTCGTCGGCGACTGTAGTGGAATCCCCGCAGATAAAACCGAAAAATCAAACAATGAATGCGTTAGATGCGCATGCCAAATATTTAAACGCTGTGATCGCTGACACACGCGCCATGCGTTTGGTGGGCATTGACCCACAATCTGCTGATCCTTCGCGTGGCGGCTTGACGCTGGAATCTTTGTACGTCTCTTTGAATACAACCACCCCTGTTGATAAATCGGGAAAAACAAAGACAAGGCAGAGACCGGATATTAACGAAGATGCGGAAAACGCCTTGTTCACTTTGGGCGGTGGAGAAACGCGCCCATTGGGAACGCTGGAAGCCTTATTTGCATCGAAAGACCGCCGCATGGTTTTGCTGGGATTGCCGGGGACGGGGAAATCTACCTTTGCGCGTTACCTTGCTTTGCGGATGGCGCAGGCAGAAACGGACAAAAGTACAAGCATTCAAGACCTGCTTCCGGGCTGGAAATCTGGCGCGGTACTTCCGTTGATCCTTTCTCTTGGGCGTATGGCAGAGACCATTCCCGCAGATTGCCAAAAGGGAAGCGCGGTATTGATCGAGAATTACATTGAACAAACATTGAGGGATGATGAACGGACTGTTGATTTTGCCGGTCTTATTCTCCCTGAATTGGAACGCGCAGGCGGATTAGTGTTGTTTGATGGTTTGGATGAAGTGGCTGATTTGCGCTTGCGCCCGATCGTTGTGCAAGCAGTGGAAGATTTTGCGCAAAAATATGGGCGTTCGCCTGTAAGTAGATTTTTAGTGACCTGCCGCACCTATTCGTATTATCACGATCTCAAATGGCAGTTGACCGGATGGGAAACGCACGAACTTGCCCTGCTCGATATGGAGAAGATCGAATATTTCGTCAATGCTTGGCATGATGAGCATATTCGCATTGAGCCAGCCCGCAAACCCGACCTTGAGAACAAACGCAAGCAATTGCTGGATTCTCTGCAACCCGATGACCGCCGCCGGTTGCACGAGATCGCGCCATTTCCGATCATTCTCACGATGATGGCGGTGGTGCATACCCATTACGGGGATTTGCCCGATACGCGCGCCGAGGTGTACGAACGTTGCGTTGACCTGTTGCTCGTGCGTTGGGAATATGAGCGCCCAATCGCAGGGCAATCGCAAAAAACACAGAAGCGCACGATCATTGACGAGCTTGGCGTTTCGCGTGTTGTACTTGATCGCGCGCTATGGGAAATTGCCTTCAAAGCGCATGAGGGACGCGAGGATGAAAAAGAAAAGAAGCGCGGTCCCGCTCTTGTAACGGAAGATTTACTGACCGGCGTTTTGCAAACCCATTTTCAAGACCTTGCCAAGGTTCAAACATTTTTGGATTATTGCCAGAGTTCGAACGGACTTTTGATGTTGCAAGGATCGGTGACTCCTGCCGATGCCCCTGCTGGAAGCCCGCCGCGACGTGTCTATGCTTTTCCGCACCTGACCTTTGAGGAATATCTTGCGGCACGATATTTAATTCGCCCAAATTTCGGGAAAACAACCTCTGAATTGGTTTTGAAAAGCGACCGCTGGCGTGAATCTGTGATGTTGTTGGGTGAGTATCTATGTTTTGCTCAGGGCGATCAGGAACGTATGGACACGTTGTTAAATGCCTTGGCGCCTGAAAAGTTGCCCGCAAATTCAGATAACCCACTCTGGCGAGGAGTTTGGTACGCGGGAGATCTGCTGTCTTTGTATCGTCGCGCCTTCCCAAGCCAACCCTCTCCCAGCGATAAGGAAGTTGTAGCGGGTTTGCAGAGACTTGTCCTCAAAGGCGCACTCTCGCCCCTTGAACGCGCCTCCGCCGCCGACACGCTCGACGAATTGGGATACATTATTCAGGACCTTTTGACCTTTATTCCAATTTCCAAATCTCAAAGCGTCAACTATGATTTTCTTGTTTCCAAATACCCCGTTACCAACGGACAGTACGAGCGTTTTCTCAAAGCCGATTTTGGAAACGAGAAATACTGGGTTAACTTTCCCAAGTACGATGAAAAGAGCCAAGCGATGAAAGAAACCTGGGGCGAGGAGCCGTGGAGTTGGCTGAAAAAAGCACAGCAGGATGAAGAGGGCGAAACCCAAGATGGCGTTTTACTCCCGCGCTATTGGCGCGACCCGCGCTTCGGCATTTCGCGCCGCAACGCGCCCGTTGTGGGAGTCTCATGGTACGAAGCCAGCGCGTATTGCAGATGGTTATTGGAGAATTGGGAGAGTTTGGAGGAAGGCAAGCAGGGATTGGCGAAACCGAAACTGATTCGTTTGCCGACGGAGGTCGAGTGGGCTTCTGCGGCAGGCGGCGAAGACCCCAAGGAGCGATATGCTTGGGACCAGCGAAGCAGTCCTGTGGACAAGAAAGGAGCAAAAACAAAAAAGGAAGATATTGCGCGGTACGCCAACACCCGCGAAAGCGGAATCAACCGCACCACGCCCGTGTGGATGTACCCGCAGGGCGAAAGCCCTCACGGCGTGATGGGCATGAGCGGCAACGTTTGGGAATGGCAGGCAAACTTTTATGATGAAAGTAATCGGTATCCAAGTCTGCGCGGCGGCTCGTGGCTCAACCTTGTAGGCTACGCGCGTGTTGCGATCCGCAACAACCACCACGCTTTGCAACAACCACCACCCGTACATCAGGTACGACGATATCGGTTTTCGTGCGGCGCTCCTCCCCAGCGGGTGATCGTGTTCGCGAAGCGTGTTTTCTGTTTCCTGCGTTCTGTGCTCGTAGCCCTCTCGCCGAAGGCGAGTCGATTTTGTAGAAATAACAAGACCTTAATCGTCTGTAAGACCTTTAGGGTCTACATTTTACAAGGAGAAAAAATGAAAACATACAAACATCTTTACCCCCTGATATGCGATTTCGAAAATTTGTACATCGCATATCGTAAAGCGCGCAGAGGCAAACGGGGCAGGGCGCAACCCGCCATGTTCGAGAGAGTGCAAGACGATGAACTCTTGAACTTACAAGAGGAATTGCAAACCTTTACCTACAAACCCGGCGCGTATCATAGTTTTTTCATTCACGACCCGAAAAAACGGCTGATCTCCGCCGCGCCGTTCCGCGATCGCGTGATTCATCATGCGCTGTGCAATGTGATCGAGCCGATCTGGGAGAAACGATTCGTTTTCGATACGTACGCCAACCGCGTGGGCAAAGGCACGCACCGCGCATTGGATCGCGCGCAAGAATACGCGAGAAAGTACGAGTTCGTCTTGCAATGCGATGTGAGGCAGTTCTTTCCTTCAATTGACCACGTCATCTTGAGCGCGGAATTTGCCCGCCTGATCTGCGATGAAAAGACATTGTGGCTGTGCGATCAGATTTTACAGAGCGGCGTCGGCGTGCTTGCGGAAGAATACGAGATGGAATATTTCAATGGCGATGATCTGTTTTCAGCCAATCGTCCGCGCGGACTGCCCATCGGTAATCTCACCAGTCAATTCTGGGCGAACGTGTATCTCAACGGGTTCGATCATTTTGTGAAGCGCGATCTGAAAGCCCCCGCCTATGTCCGTTATGTGGATGATTTCATTCTCTTTTCGAACGACAAGCGCGAATTATCAGGGTGGCGGAGCGCGATCATTCAGAAACTGGCGGCATTGCGCCTGACGCTTCATGAGGAGTGCGCGCAAATTTACCCAACATGGACGGGGATTCCGTTTTTAGGTTTTCGCATCTTTCCAGAGTTTCGCCGCGTGAAACGGCGTAAGGTCGTTCACTTTCGCCGCAAACTGCGCCGTCTGCTGGAAGGATACTCCGCGGGCGGTTTTTCTTTTGATAGATTGAATGCCAGCGTGCAGGGATGGATCAATCACGTTCGTCACGCCGATAGTTGGGGCTTGCGCCGCGCTGTGTTGGGAGGGATTCGGTTATGAACGAATCGCCGTTGTTCGTTCGAACGTACGATTTTTTGCTCTGGCTCATTCCGCAAGCGCAGAAATTCCCGCGCGCGTATCGTTTCACCCTCTCCGAGCGAATTCAACAACTGGCTTTGGGTTTTCAAGATTCGCTCGTGGCGGCGGGAAAATCAAAAGCCGAATTGAGGCGCAATACACTTCATCAAGCAGATATTCAACTGGAACAATTGCGTCTGTGGCTTCGTTTCTCGCGCGATCAAAACCTGATCACCCTGCGGCAATATGAACATGCCGTTCGACAGTTGAAAGAAGTGGGGAACTTGCTTGGCGCGTGGCTAAAACAGATGTAAGAGTGTTCGCGGCATACGCGAATCTCTGGGCAAGAGTCATGGGGTCTGCGCGGCGGCTCGTGGAACAACAATGAAGACAACGCGCGTGTTGCGATCCGCAACAACAACCACCCGAACAACAGGAACAACAATATCGGTTTTCGTGCGGCGCTCCTCCACAGTTTTGACGATATTTCATGCCAGAAGTATGTGCTGTCTCAACGATAAACATCGCGGCATTACTGGCTGGCTCTCTGCCCGGTTTCTCCCTCACCCTGCCTCTCCTACGGAGCGCTTCGCGATCTCCCTTATGGAGAGGGGATTCGGAGAAGCCAAATATAAAAAACTCCCGCATGTTCTAGTAGCCTCAGGGCAACCGTCCACGCGGGAGAAACTATTCGACTATCGAACTATTTGACTAACTGACTATCCAACTACCCAACTACTGCACTTTAAGCAACACCTTCCCATCGCTCCACAATTCTTCAAGATCGTAATGCTCGCGCTGGTCGGGGGAAAATAAATGTACAACCACGTCGCCGAAGTCCATCACCAGCCAGCCTTCCTGCGATTTCCCCTCCACGCGGGATTTTTTCTTGTAGTCCTTTTTCGTCGCTTCCAGCACGCTCTTGGCGAGCGCGTCTAACATGCGGTCGCTGGTGCCGTTGCAGAGCACGAAATAATCCGTGAATGACGCGACATCTTTGATGTCGAGGAGCAGAATGTCTTCGCCTTTTTTGTCCTCCAGGGCGTCAACGATTTGATGTGCAAGTTCGAGTGCGTTCAGGTTTCACCTCAGTGTAGCGCCGACTTAAGTCGGCGTTACGATTTTAATGGCGCGGAGAATAATTTGGTATACACTGCGCCGTCCCGTTTCAAGTCGCTTTTGAATAGATATACCGAGTCTACCCGCACAGCGCCAAGCGAGTCAACCTTCGCGGCTTCGAGCGCGCGGCGGATTTTTTGCGCGTCAGCCGCGGACGCATCCTGCCGCACGCGTCCGATCGTCAGGTGCGGAGAAAATCCGCGCTTTTCGGATTCGTATCCGAGCCGGGCGCAAGCCGATTCGATTCCGCGCGACAACACCGATAACTCCGCCGGGGCGTGGAGTCCGATCCACAAGACGCGAGCCCGCTTCACGTCGGGAAAGGAGCCGAGTCCGCCCACTTCGACATCGAACGCAGGGACGGAGTCCGCTTGGGCGCGGAGCATTTGAGTCAGCGCATCCACTTGAGCGGGCGAGATGTCGCCGAGAAATTTCAACGTGAGGTGAATATTTTCGGGCGAGACCCAGCGAATCGCTGCGCCAAGTTCGCTCCGTAAGTTGGAGGTCGCTTTGTGAATCGCTTGTTGAATTTGCTGTGAGATTTCGATGGCAATGAAGGCGCGCAAGTGACTCACTTATTCGCCTAAGGCGCGGCGGACCGCGTCTTTCAGTTCGAGAAACCCAACCGGCTTTACAAGATAAGCGGTTGCGCCGGCGTCCAAGCCGGCTTTGATGTCGGCGGGGGAACTTTTGGCGGATACGATCACAACCGGAGTGCGTTCCAGCGTTGAGTTGCTGCGCATATATTGCAACACTTCCAACCCTGAGACGTCCGGCATCATGATGTCGAGGACGACTAGATCGGGTTGTTTGTCGGCGAGCATGGCGAAGGCGGACGCGCTGCTGGTGATTTTAAGCACGCTAAAACCGCTGACGCGCATCATCTCGGCAAACAATTCGGCGGCGTCCGGCTCGTCTTCGATAATCAGAATAGTCTTCTCAGTCATGCGAGGCAACGATAGCACAGGAAAATGGAATATGCAAGAGGGCTGTAAGCCGATATATAACGTAAATGCTGTCGCATGAAGCGAGCGGTGAAATTCGCGTCGTTTGTTTGTAAGATTCCCGTCGCTGTGATGTTCTAGAGATTACACTTGGAGAAAGTAAAATGACTGAATTGGATGAATTTCGTAAAGAGAAAGATGAGCATTTTGCGCATGATCCGCAAAGCCCGCTGACCCCTGAGCAGAGGCGCGATTTCAAAGGCTTGCATTATTTTCCTGAAAACGATTCGTTGCGGCTTGAAGTGCAAGTCGAACCGTTTGAGAATCGGCAAACGATAACGATGGGAACCTCCACCGGCGGCGCGCAGGAATATACGCGCTTTGGGCGCTTCAAATTTCAAGCGGATGGACAAGACGCAGAGTTGACGATCTATCAGGCGGATTATGGTTTCTTCCTGCCGTTTATTGATGCGCTAGCAGGGGCGGAGACGTATCCCGCCGGGCGTTACCTTGAGCCTGAGGCGTTGCCGGGCAATCGTTTTCTAATTGACTTCAACGTCGCTTATAACCCTTATTGTGCGTACAATGAGAGATGGTCTTGTCCAATTACGCCGGCGGAGAATCGGCTGAAAGTTCCGATCCGTGCAGGAGAGAAGCTGTTCCATTCATAAATCATAACGACGGCAAACGCCGTCGTTATGATTTTCGCTTTATAGGAATTTGCGACAATTCGCGGTTAATCTCTTCGTTCTTACGCCAACCCTGTTAAACCTATTTCTCGCCTGCCTCTTCAATCACTTTGAGAAGCGCCTCGTATTCTTCGTGGCAGTCGGGACAAATATCTAAATGTTCGCGGATGAGCGGCATGAGGTCGGCGGCATTGTGCGCGCCTACTTCTCGTTCGACGTATTCGTCCAGCGTTGAGAAAATCTCATCGCAGGTCAACTCCTCGACGCGCGCGTTCTCCAATACGCGCAAGAATCCCTGCACGATCTCATTGGGCTCTTCTTTCTTTTTGCGGAAACTGGTTTGAATCCGCTGGAGGAGTTCCTTGATGTTCATGTTTGCCTGTGTTTTTGACGGACGCTGTTCGGTCAATCTTACTTCTGCTCGAACAAAGAAAGAACGTCGTTAGGGGCGATTTCTTCCGCTAGCAGCCGCTGTTTTAATCGGACGCGCGCGTCGTGGAGGAGTTTATAGAGCGCGTTGCGATTGGTCTTGAGTTTGCGCGCTACGGCTTCCACCGGCATATCGCGGACGCCAAGCAGAATCAACGCTTCGCGCTGACGGTCGGTTAGGTCTTCTTCGATAATACGCTTCACGCGCGCCAGCATGTCGGCGCGTTCGGCGGAGGTTTCAGGTCCCGCTTGTGAATCGGCGAGCAAGCCGAGGGGCGGTGGAGCGTCTTCGTTTTCGGTGAGCTCGTCCAGCGACGAATCGCGCCAGCGTTTGCGGCGCAGTTCGGTTAGCGCGATCCGCACGGCGATCTTGTGCACCCAGGTCGTAAATTGACTGCGTCCTTCGAAAGTGTCAATTTGGCTCAACACGCGCAAGAGCGTCTCTTGGGTTACTTCTTCGACGAGCGAGTTAAATTGAGGTTGGTTGGGAGACAGCCAGCGTGAAAGGGCGTAAGGCAGTCCTTTTTGAACGATGGCGCGCAGATCTCCGAGCGCGGTCTCGCGCGCGGCGCCATTGTCTTTTAAGTCAGCGATCCATTGTTCGTTTGTTCGAGCGGTCATTGTAGCGATACTATATCAGAAAATAGACGAGCTGAAAGCCCATAAAAATAACGAGTCGGGTGACTCGTTATTTGTGGGCGCTAAGGGACTCGAACCCCTGACCTCATCTGTGTGATAGATGCGCTCTAACCAACTGAGCTAAGCGCCCGCAGTGACGGCATTATAGCCGAGATAAAGCCCTTCGGCAAGGCGTGATTTGCCTCGTTTGTGCGCTGCATTAGGGCGGCGGGAGCACGTCCCAAGGATTCACGAAGGATGAAATTGCGCGAATCTCGAAGTGTAAATGCGAACCGCTCGAGTTGCCGGTGCTGCCGATGGAGCCGATCAAATCTCCCTGTCCGACGCTCTGACCGCATACGACGTTGATGCCGCTTAAGTGCGCGTACAACGACTGGAAATTATTGCCGTGGTCAATCATGATCATGCTGCCGTAACCGTGTTCGTTCCAGCCGGCGTACACCACCACGCCGGCGTCGGTCGCATATACGCCCTCGCCTGTGTTGCCTGAAATATCAACCCCCCAGTGATTGGTGTTAGGCGAATAATCGAATCCTGAAAGTTTGTGGCTGCGCGAGGGCCAGATGAACGCGCCGAAGCCTACCGCTCCGCCAGAGACTGGTTCGCAAACGCCGCTGCCCAATACGCGCGCCGAGGCAGGATTCTCGCGCGTCACGCCGAGCGGCGCGCTCCATGAGATGAACTCGCGATGTCCATTAGGGATGATCAACCATGCGCCCGGTTTGATGTTCGGGTGAGCAAAATCGCCGATAGTTTTAATATCCAAGTTATTGCCCGGATAATTAATGATGTCTTCGGGCGTTACGCCGTAATACTTGGCAATGCCGTTTAGCCCTTCGCCGTCTTGCCATTCGTGATACGTTCCGTTGACTGGTAAGATGTTTAAATTCTGCCCGGGTTTCAGAGCGTGAGGGTTGTCGAGCAGCGTATAGTAATTTCCCCATAAAATGGTTTGCGGCTCAAGCCCGAAATTCTGTGCGATGCCGAAGATCGTGTCGCCTTCTACGACCGTGTATTTGACGATCTCCTGCCGAGGGCGCGAGGGAATTGTGGTGTGCACTTGCGCCAAACGCGGCACTCCGCTATATGCGTTGAAGTCTTGCGCGGGCAGAACGTCTTCTTCCACGATGGCGGCGGACTCGGCTGCGCCCGTTTCAGGAGTCGGCGCGAAGATGGAATGCGCCAGCCAAATGACTGCGCCGATTAATGCCGTTGAAAGAAATAATACGCTGAATCGTAAAACTGATTCGCCTAAGCCGATGCCGATCAACGTATCAGCCAAACGCGAAAGAACGCCTGATTTATTTTTATCGTTCATAGAGAATTATCATAACATGGCGAAAAATAGAGGCTTGTCGCGCTAACCTGACATTAATCCTGCCGCTGTTGTAGATCAAATTAATAGATTATTGAGCGGGTAAAACCATCTCAGGAGCGTCAAGATGCGCGTTATTGACCAGCGCGCTGACCGGATGCGCGTCCATCTCCTCAGCTGGGTAGGATTTGATCAGTGGGAGGATTTGATTGGGCGTTTGCGCCGAAGGGTCCAGCCAGGCGGCATAATCCCGCGGATGTAAGATGGCTGGCATGCGGTTGTGAATCGTCTCCATCAACTTGTTCGGCGCAGTTGTGATCAGAGCGCATGAGCGCAAGTACGAACCATCCGAACTGCTCCAGGTATCCCACAAGCCGGCAAACGCGAATGGTTGACGGTCTTTCATGTAAATGTAAAACGGTGTTTTCGCCTTTTTACCTCGATGCGTTTTCCATTCATAAAAGCCGTCGGCGAACACGAGGCAGCGTTTGTATTTCAGGCTTCCGCGAAAAGACGGCTTCTCAGCCAGGGTCTCGCTGCGCGCGTTGATTAAGCGATGCCCGATAACAGGATCTTTTGCCCACATCGGCACTAATCCCCATGTGAAAAAATCCGCTTTAAATCGGTCGTTATTGGGAATGGCGAGCGTGGGTTGTGACGGCGCGATATTGAAACGCGGAGCAAATTGTTGAGGAAATATGAAATTGCCGAACTTGTCTTCAAATTCGGCGGGATTAACTGTCAACGTGAAGCGTCCGCACATAATTACTTTAATCTCCTGAAATCGCCGTCGCGCAAGGTAAAGCCAATCGCATCGAAATGTTCGAGAAGCGCTTGCGCATATTTTCGACTGGTTTTGAGTAGGTCGCGCGTTTCCGCTAATGAGATGCGCTCAAGGCGCTCGATGGTTTGTTGAATAATGGCTTTGATTGCATCGTAATCGGATTTGCGAAAAATAACGTCGGCGGATACGAAGAACAGCTCGCCCATCTCGATTAGTGCGGAGAGGACTTCCGCTCCGACTGCCGCCTGACAATCTTTGACGCTTGGCGGCGCGAACGGATTCGCATCGAAATTTTGTCTCAATTTTTCAATGGTCGCCTGTTCTGTCGCAGTGAAGCGGACTTCATGGTCTGGCAGGGAAATGCAATGATTTGCCTCCTGAACGACGCCTCGCGCTATAAACTGCACAAGGATAGCATGAAAGGTGCGCGAGGAAAGTTTCAATTTACTCTTAAGTTCTTCGCGTGGAATGCCGCGCCGTAATCGGAATGCCTTGTGAAAATCCGAGACGATTTGCAAAGTTTTATTCTTTATCATTTGCCAGCGTTGTTGGCTGATTGCGAGTAGATCGCTGGAAAGATTCGGCGTTCCTTCCTCAAGCAAGATAAGGGAATGAGCGGACAATGCCTCGCCGAGCGCAGATTCTGCGTCTGCCACTGCCAACCTTGAGCGTGCGACGATCTCTTTGACGGGCGCGATTTCGAGCGCGTTTGCCGCTTCGAGCAATACTTCTGCCGGTGAACCTTGAGTTAACGATTCCAACGATTTCAATACGACGCCGTCGAATCGTCTGTGTCGTCCTTTAGGGCGGGGGTCTACGATGATGCCGCCGCCGAGGGTCTCGCTGGGGGAAGGCCGGCGTAAAATATAATGGTCTCCGCGCACGGCGACGACCGGTGCGCGCAGTTCGAGTTGGATCCAACCTTGAGCGCCGGGCGTTAATTCTTCTGCGTCTACGAGTCGAACTGTCGCTATCGTTTCGCTTGCGCCTAGGAAGAATTTTACTTCGTCGTTCTGTTTGAGCGTCAAAGCGTCGTCGCCAAGCAGACGGAAGCGCGCATCCAGGCGGCGCGAGGGGGCGTATTGATCTGGGAGGGCGAGCCAGTTTCCCCGTCGAATTGATGTGGTTTCTATTCCGGAAAGGTTGACTGCAACGCGTGAGCCTGGCGCGGCTAAGCCTTCTTTCTTTTTGTGAGTCTGCAGTCCGCGAATTCGTCCTTTGATCTGGCTGGGCAAGATTTCTACTTCGTCGCCAACGGAGAGGGTTCCGTCGCTTAACGTGCCGGTCACTACTGTGCCAAAACCGCTCATAGTAAAAATACGATCAATGGGGAGGCGGGGACGCGAGAGGTCTGGGCGGGCGGGTTTCGTTTCAAGGAGCGTCTGAAGATTGGCGGTCAGGGCTTCGAGTCCGGCCCTTGTCTTCGCAGAAACGCGGACGATGGGCGCGTCTTTTAAGGCGGACTTTCCGACGACGGCGCGTATATCGGTTTCAAGCAGATCAAGCCAGCCAGCGTCGTCAACGAGATCTATTTTTGTTAGCGCGATCACTCCCGTGGAGATTTGCAACAGGTCGAGTATGGCAAGATGTTCTTTCGTTTGCGGCATTATACCTTCATCCGCCGCGATAACCAGAAGCGCGGCGTCAATGCCGCCTATGCCCGCCAGCATGTTCGCGATGAAATCGCGGTGACCGGGCACGTCTATTATGCCGACTTCTTCGCCGTTGGGGAGCGTGAGGAAGCCGAAGCCGAGTTCGATGGTCATCTCGCGGACTTGTTCTTCCTTGAGACGGTCGGGATGAGCGCCGGTAAGCGCGGCGATCAGAGTGGATTTTCCGTGGTCAACGTGACCGGCGGTTCCGATAACTCGCATAAAAAATATTTCTCTCTCTCCTCTTTCTTAGGCGATGAAAGAAGAAAGAGGAAAGCGACAGTGGAAGAATTAGGGCTGAATTTACTTCTTGCTTTTCTTGGTCGTTTTGTTATGACCCATGATGCGTTCGTAAGCGGAGAGCCACTCATGCGCTACGTTCATAAGCTCTTGCAACTGCTGTTCGGTCGCATCAGCGGTTTGGTGCATTTGGTCTTGCAAAGTTTGCGTCGTCTCATATAAAGGGCTGATGCGCTCTTCGAGTTTGGCTACGGATCGTTGTACGTCTTTCGTGCCTTCGTCTTGTACGAGGGTGTAGCCGGTCCAACGTTTTTGGTCGTCGGCTTTGAACGTAACCCATTCTTGCCGCAGACGGTCTTCGGCGAGACGCTGCATTTCGGTCACTTCGTTGATGCGGCGCTCAAGTTTAGCGTTGAGTTCGTTGTATGTTTCTTGCGCCTTTTTCGCAGCGCGTAAGGTCTCTTCGAGTTGAACAATTTGATGGTCGAGCGCTTCAGCTTGCTGTTTGACCAGATCGAACTTTTCCTTCCATTCCTTATAGGAACGTTCGCGGTCAATTTGGGCGACGCTCTGGTTTTCGATAAACTCGCGTTGCGCGTTCTTCCGCTCCGTTTCCGAAGTTAATAATTCGTTCATGCGGCTGTCAATGGTTTTGAAATTATCCGCCGCAAGGTCGGCTTTGGAACGCGCTTCGTCAATGCGTTTACGCGTGGCGACGATTTCGCCTTGTAAGTCGGCGACGCGTTTTATATCCTGCTTGCGAGCTTCCTCGAATGCTTTTTGTGAGAGCGCCATACTTTGTGCGAGACGCGTCACTTCGTCAATAGGCGGGCGTAACTCCTTGATGGCTTGTTGCAGACGAAGGTCCTCATTAGGAAGCGCCTTAAGCTGACGTTTGATGTCGCTGAGATCGGCGGTTTTCTTGAGGCTATCAACGGCTTTCGAGATCGTCTCAAAGTCTTGTTGATGACGTTTGATCAGTTCCTTCTCGCGCTTTTCGTGACGTTTCTCGATGGTATCGAGCGCTTTATTTAGATCTTCGCGCTGTTTTGCAACGATCTCGTCGAACTGATCGAGTCGCGCTGCGGCAGACGAAACGTCTGCGAACTGCTTGGCGAATGGTTTGATCTGCTTTGAGACGGATACAATATCTCGTTCTAACGCTGTCAGGCGCTCTTCGAACGCGCCGATAGAGGCGCGTGTTTTGCGATGTTCTTCATCGAGCCACTCCAAGCGTTTGACAATCTGTTCAAATTCCATAAGTTCCTCCGCGAGACGATTATACCGTAGGGCATTAACGCCCCAGCCGCTCAAACATCAACGGCAGATCGGAGAGGAAGAATTGGGCGCTTCTCGGGAATGTGCCGAGGATGAAAAGCCCGAGCATACCCAGCCCCAGTATGAGGCGCTGAGGGAGACTTTCTTGCGAAGACCAACCTGTAAATTCTTCCGTTATGCTCATCGCGGCTAGCGAGCGAATCGCTCCCATGAGCAGTCCTAAGATTCCGATTCCCATCCAAAGCGCGGCGGAGCTGGAGACGCTGGCGAGATTCTGCCATAGGGCTAATCGTGGCGGGAAACCAGCTAGAAGCGGAAATGCGCCTGTGGAGAGCGTGGCGAGTACGATCGCCGCTCCAGCCAATGGCGCGTCGTATAATACGCCGCGTACATCGCTAAAGCGCATCGTCTTTACGCGGTTGCGGATCACTGATAGCCCAAATGACCAGAGCGCCGATGTTAAGGTCCGTGCAGGAATTAGAAGGAATAAGATCAAAATGCCTGCGCTTGTGTTGAGGCTGAGAGCGAGGAGCGAAAATCCCGTTTCGGCGATGACGCCGAATGCCATGATTCTCCCAAGGTGGCGTTCGAGCGCCGCCCAAAACCCGCCGCTGACGATCATTAACAATCCTGCGGCGCGAAGGGCGAAGGCAAGTTGTGGCGAAGTGCGCAACCATGAATAACGATCGAGAAATCCTGTTAAGAAAATGAGCGCCATGGTCGGTAGAATCCATAGGAGGAAGCCGACGATGAACGGGTGCGAATCTTCCATTAACATGGGAATCCAACTGTAGAGAGGGAAAATGGCTAGCAGGAAGGCGAAGCCGAGTCCGAGCATGGAGGCGGCTTGCACGGCAAGAGCAAGGTCGCCGGGGCTGGCTTCTACGCCGGCGAGCAACCAGCCTGCCATGAGAATAAATGGCATGGCGAGCGTCTGGTAGATAAGAAAGCGAAGGACGCCTTTGCCCGGAGGTTGAGATAAACTTACGAGCATAGGAACGGAAATTAAGATCGCCAGTTGGATAAAAAGCGCAGCGTAAAGAAATGGCTGAACAGCGACGGAAGCGACCAGTAAGCCGATGACTATGAAGCCCAGCGGCGCGATCTGCGTTGTGTTGTATATGGCAAGAGAGCCAAAGAACCAGAGCGCCGCGCCGCCATAAATTAGCGTGAGCAACGCGCCTTCTGTAGAAGCGATGGTCAGCGCGCGCCCCAAGATGGCGAACGATGGACTGATTTTGAGCGAAATACCGCCGATCAGCAACGCCTTGTCAATTGGAACGAATTGCGCCATGAGGGCGAGTAAAACAGCGACCGTCGCGCTAAAGTAACTCAAGAATTTCCGGTTGCGGACGAACGCTAAACTTCCGCCAAGAAGGATGGGAAAGAAGATCCAGATCGTCGGCGCGGTAATCGTCATGATGCCTCCGCAGGGATGGAGCGGGAGGCGATCATTAGATATGCGCCGACCAGCGCGATGCCTAAAGTGATTGCGGCGAGCGCTGCCGTGATCAGCGCCGAGCCTTCGACTGCGGCGTATAAAATCTCGAAGCCGGCGAGCGTAGTTAACAATCCCTGCGTGACGCGCAATATTCGCGAAGTCATCCCTAAATGGAGCAGCCCTATGCCAGCCAGCAACAGCGCTCCGCTAGCGATAGCAGCACCGGCGTCCGCCATGATGTGGTTAACGCTGGGAACAACACCGACGACAATAACGCCGACCGCTCCCACCGCGAACAGACGGAAGAGTCGCGCGCGGGGCCAGATGCCCTGACCGGCGGGGTTGTTGGGCAGACCGGAACGCGTCATGCCGATGACAGCGCAAGACACCCAGCCTGCGATCAATTTCACTAATGCCATGCCCAACGGCGCGTGAGAAAGTAAGAGAATGAACATGGCAAGATATTGCGCCGCAAGCCATGCAACGCTGATGCGCCAATTACGCGCGATCAGTATGCTTGTTGAAGAGATGAGAATGATCGCGACTGCGATCCAGCTTAAGAGAACCATTGGTTAAGGAGCGTTCTGTGCGAAAAAGGAGATAAGAAACGCTACGAAGATCAACATCCACATGATTCCGCTTTCGCCTTCGAGCATGGTTGTCAATACGGCGCTGGCGCGGCTCGTTTGTTTGTATATAGTTTGCATGATTTGATAACTCCAGTCGAGCCATGTGGAAGCGGTGGGACGCACCCAGTGCGCGCGGACTGGATTGAGGATGCGAAGACGAGGGGTAAAGCGAACTAAGGTGAATGTCAGGAAGGAAACGATTAGGCTGGCGGTTAAATTTCCCGTTTGGAACGACGCGCTCCAGTTGAAAAAGCCAAGTAATAGATTGATCGTTAATAGCAGGAGAATTCCTATGGAATATACATTCTTCGCCCAAGCGGGTTGGTCTTCATTACGGATGCGCGTATGTGAGATATAGCGGATGAAACCGGTAAGCAGCATAACGTGAGCGAGCAGCAAGGGAATCCATAAGAGGAAGAAAATGGGTGTGGTATTCGCCCATCCGCTTGCGGTTAATGAAAACGGCAATGAGGAAAGCCCAAACGCTCCGACCCATAGCCCGCGTGTCAGCCAACGTTGGGGTTCGGACGATAGAAATAGAACGCCGCCGCACAAGATGAGTGCGCAACTCCATGCGGCGGCGCCGGCTAAGTTGCCGCGTAATGTTGCGATCACTGCGAGCGAACCGATGCCGATTAACCAAAAAGGTCTGCCGGTTAACTCGTCTGGTGCGCGCAGCCACATCCAGCCGCCATAGACGGCGGCGAGCGTCGTAAACGCCAGTAAATAAGGCTCAAAGGCTGCGGCAATACTGCCTGCCGGGATGCGCGCGAGTAGAATCAAACTGGAAGCGGCAGATGTCATTCGTAAGGCTGTGCCAAAGCCGCGGCGTAGCGGCGAATCGCCGGCATACGGCAGGTGAAGCGGAAGAACGCCGATCCGCAAGCCCGCTGCGATGAGCAGATAAGCGCCTGTTTGCGAGGTCGTTGAGTGGAAATTGAAACTATCGCCGCCTGTCGCGCCAGCCGCATCTGCCCAGAGTAACACCAGAATGCCCAGCGCGTGAAAGGCGAATGCGGTGATCGCGCCTTCTGTCCGTTTGGGATCTTCTACGAACCGGAATTGGATGATGAGTTCAGTCAGGTCGAACGCCGCCCAAATTAACGCCAACGTTAATAGATTATCGGCTGTAACGGCAAGAACGCCGAGCGCGGTAAGCGCCAGATTGCCTGCCCATGCTAAAGGATTGAAGAAATTATCGCGAACGACCGCTGTGAAGAGAATCGAAAGCGAAAGCGCGACGATGCTCAACGCAAATGTCGAGGCGAAAAGGTCTGAAGTGAATGTGAGAGATTGCCCGAATAAAGCGGCAGGCTGCCAGGCGGGTAGTTGTATCTGCGCCGATGGGTTTGCCAGCCAGATGAATACGCTAACGAGCGCTAGCGCCCCTCCGCTTATGGCAATCAGCCAAGCGGCGCGGTGAGTCGGTAGGAAAATCCATAATAGCAGTACGGCGGTTGCGGCAAATAAAAGGATTCCGACGGTGACGAAAACGAACATGCTGATAATTTTATCAGGTTTACCCGCCCGCCTCTTTTATGGAATTGAGGTCTTTAGGGTTTGCCGTGATTCGGTGTACGGAAAGGATGGATTTCACGGAATCTCGCGGAAAGACTATAAAAAAATCCGTGTTTTATCCGTGTTGAACCATGAAATCCTTGCCTTGAGCGAAGTCGGAGGGCGTATCGAAAAAAGTTTAATCACGGCAATTCTCAGAGAGTCAGAATAGAGCGATTGAGCGTGAAACGGCGACTATGGCGGGGGCCAGCGGATGATCGCCGCTTCAGAAAATCCGTGTTTCTCAACGGTATACAATTTGCCTGACGAAGGCGCGCGGCAACCCGCTTCATCTTTGACCGCGTAGCTGGTTTGGAATTGGTCGGGGTACGAATCAGTCCACCAGATGTACGCGCCGTTTTGGCAAACGAACAGTTCGAGCAGATAGCCGCGGTCGTCGTCTTGAGTCATTACGACTTGATCCCAATAGATAACGACTTTGTCTCCATTGCGGACAGCGTACACGTTTTGCGGAGGACCGTAGCGATTGCTTCCGATAGATTGCAGATTTAATTCCTTGTATTCGAGCGCGCTTACGTCGCCGACTACGTCCACAACAGAGGGCGCAACCCAACAGAAGTAATTTAACTTATCAAATTTTACATATAGCCATTTGCTGTACAAAAAGCGCTGACGTACAGAGCCGACGTCGCCGGGGTACAAGTCTGCGGCGTGGAGGTAGGCGACCGATGGACCGTATCTGCAATGCGCCTGCTTGTTGACCGTTACGGCGGGAAACGCAAAGGTAGGCGTTGGCGTGATCGTAACCGTTGGGGCGATCGTTAGCGTGAAGACAGCCGTCGGGACCAGGGTATCGGTCGGCGCGGGGGTGAATGTAAATGTAGGCGGCGGAGAATCGGTCGGCGGGATGGCGCTTTCCGCCGCTGTTGCCGTCGCAATAGGGGAAACGCCGCAGGCGGAGAGCGTTAATGCGAATAGGGCAAATCGTAATGGGTTCATCTGAATCCTTCCAGAAAAGCGATGATATTCTCGCCGAGCGCTTCGTTATTGTAACCGCCTTCCATTACGATGACCGATGGAAGATTTAATGCTGCGATGCGTTCGCCGACCTTGCGGATGCCCACTGTCGAAACTTTGATCGCGCCGAGCGGATCGTCGGCGTAGATATCCATGCCGGCGGAGACGACAAGATAATCTGGCTTGTAGCGTTGGATGCTCTCTACTGCGCGATTAACTACGCTTAAATACGCTTCGTCGCCCGTGCCTTTAGGCAAAGGGAAGTTGTGATGGAAGCCCAAGCCTTTGCCTTCGCCGCGCTCTTGAGCGTAACCAGAATAATGGGGATATTCAAAATCTGAATCGGCGTGAATCGAAATGGTCAGCACATCGTCGCGCTCGTAGAAAATATCTTGCGTGCCGTTGCCGCAGTGATAATCCACGTCAATTATCGCGACGCGCCCATATGTGGAAAGTTGATGCGCCGTAACCGCTGCATTATTGATAAAGCAGTACCCGCCCGCATAATCTCTTCCGGCGTGATGACCGGGCGGACGGCACAGCGCAAAGGCGGATAGTTGACCGCCGCGCACGGCATCTGCCGCGCTCAACGCGCAATTGGCGGAAGTCAGCGCCGCTTCGTAGGTTCCTTCTACGATGCATGCGCTCAAATCCATGATGTAATATCCACCGCGCCCCAGCAGCGACTTTGGTTTTTGAGGATGACGCCGAAGGGCGAATGTGGCGGGTAAAAAGACGGCGGGGTCTTGCGGTTTGGAAGCCAGCCATTCGATCCAGCAAGAGGCGAGGAAATCAATATATTCTTTATCGTGCACGGCAAGAATCGGGTCGAGTCCAAAATCCAGCGGTTCGAGGATTCTCGCCCAATTTGACTTGAGCAGCGCGCGCAAGATGCGATCCATGCGATCGGGATTTTCGAGATATGGAACGCGCACGCCGCCATCGAACACTTCGAAAGGAGGATTATGCCTGCGGTGCGTTTCAGAGTAGAAAACGTTCATAAGGCGGCTTAGCGGTTTAATAGTTCGATCATTAAGTCGGGCCGGTCGGTAATAATGCCGTCTACGCCCCATTCGATATAGCGTTTCATTAATTCGGGATCGTCAACCGTCCACGGCTCGACGCGGATATTCTTCGCGTGCGATTCGCGGATGAAGCGTTCGGTCATGATCTGAATGCCCAGTGAATCCTCCGGGTTCCACGGCGGTTGGATCGTCTGGAAATGCGGCAGGTAGAAGCCCCATAGAAACGCCTTGCCCAGCAAGACGTAATTGGTTACTTCGCCGCGCGAAGCGGATGTGGCGACTTCGGGGCAAACGGTGCGGAAGTTTTTCATCGCGCCGTCATGGAAAGAAGCGACGACAACTTTGTCTTGCATGTTGTGTGTACGGATTAAATCGCATAGCGGTTGGTCAATCGGGTTTTGCGTCAGTTTGATCTCGATCACATAGCGCATTGCAGGAAAGCGTTCAAAGAGTTCGTCTAACGCGGGGACTTGGATGCCCTGTCCGCGATAAGGAAAGGTTGCGCCGTCGTCTATAGACCAATTATAGGCGGCGTCGAGTTGTTTTAATTCGTCGAGCGTCAGATCTTCAATGAGTCCTACGCCGTTGGTCGTGCGGTCCACTTTTTCGTCGTGCATCAATACAATGCGATTGTCTTTGGTGATATGCGCGTCCATCTCAAGGACGTCCGCTCCGATGCGAACGGCGTTCTCAAACGCGAACATGGTGTCGCCGGGCCATACGCCGTCTCCGCCTTGGTGCGCGATCACGAGTGTTTTTGGGGCGTTATCGTAGTACTTTGTCGCTGGCGCCTTGGGATTAATAATGATCGCTGCGACGAGCGCGACGAAGAGAATGGCGAGCAATCGTTTGAATTTTCTGGATTTCATAGAGACGCTCCGAGCGGATTTGGATAACGAACGAGTCGATTGTATCTTAAAAAAAGAACTCCCCGCATGGGCGGGGAGTTGGGCGATCCGTCAAATTTGATAGACTAGAAGCCTTTGAACGCCAGCCCTGCGACGAGGACGACGAACCCAACAAACGCAAACCAGAACGCGTATGCGCTCAAAGCGGCAACTACGCCGACGGCGCCGAGCAAACCAAGCACATTAAGAACAACGCTAACCCAAAAAGTAACTTTCTTAGGGGGGGTAAGTTTCATCTGATTCTCCTTGTGTATATAAATAAATGATTCTGACGGATCGGTCTCAGTTATAGCAAATCTTGCGCTTAATATCAATAGAATTGCAAGGAATTCTATCCTTAATGTAAAGACGCTTCGGAAGAGCGTTTTTAGAGGAGAAAGGTCGGAATACCTGATATAATGAGCTTACGGAGTTGAATAACACAACGCCAGAGGCTCTCTGGTGTTGTGTTTATGTGCGTTCCAGCGTATAAAATCTCATTTTTAGCGGAGCATAGTCAATGAAGAAAGAACAATTATTAGATATGTATCATCAAATGGTGCTGGTTCGCCGCGTGGAAGAACGCGGTATGGAATTGTACCAAGCCGGCAAAATCGGCGGATTTATGCACTTATATATCGGACAAGAAGCCGTCGGCACGGGACTGATCGCGGCGCGCGAAGATCGCGACCGCGTCATCACCGCCTATCGCGATCATGGCGTCGCTATTAACTGCGGCATCTCAGCCGATGAAGTTATGGCGGAGCTGCTCGGTAAAGTGACGGGCATGTCTAGGGGCAAGGGCGGCTCGATGCACATGGCAAGCGTAGAGAAGAATATGTGGGGCGGGCATGCCATCGTCGGCGGGCATTTGCCTATTGCGGCGGGCTTAGCCATCCGCGATCAATACGAAGGCAACGATAACGTCACTATTTGTATGTTCGGCGATGGCGCGACAAATATCGGCTACTTTCACGAAGCGCTGAACCTGTCGAAAGCGTGGGGTTTGCGCGTGTTATGGGTTTGCGAGAACAATCAATATGGTATGGGTACAGCGGTTGAGCGCGCGTCCGCTGTGACGGAAATTTATCAGAAGGCGGATGGTTATGCCATGAAGAGCAGTCAAGTGGACGGCATGGACGTGATGAAAGTATACGAGGCGGCGAAGGAAGCGATTGATTACGTTCGCAAAGAGGGGCAGCCGTACTTCCTCGAAATTGACACCTATCGTTATCAAGGTCACTCGATGGGCGACCCCGAGCGCTATCGTTCGCGCGACGAAGTTAAGAAGTGGCACGAGAAGGACCCGATCGGCGTCTTTAATAAATATCTGATTGAGAATAAAATTGCGAGCGCTAAGAAGCTTAGCGAGATTGAAGCGAGCGTTGAAGAAGAAGTGGAGAAATCAATTGAGTTTGCGGAAACCAGTCCCGAGCCGGGTATGGACGAGTTATTCAAGCATGTTTATGTAGAGGAAACGAGCGCGTAGCAAGCGGACGCGCGAGGAAACGACTATGGCTAAAATTACTATGCGCGAGGCGATCTCGCAAGCGTTAATGGAAGAAATGGACCGCGACCCGAACGTATTCATCATGGGCGAAGAGGTAGGCGTGTGGGGCGGTTCGTACGCTGTGACCAAGGGCTTTTACGATAAATATGGACCGAAGCGCGTCAAAGACACGCCGATTGCGGAAAATGCGATTGTCGGCGGAGCGATCGGCGCGGCGATGGCGGGCTTGCGCCCGGTAGCGGAGTTGATGACCATCAATTTCGCTTTCTCCGCGATGGACTATATTGTCAACCAAGCCGCGAAATTGCATTATATGTTCGGGGGCCAATTCACCGTCCCGTTGGTGATTCGCACTGTCGGTGGCGGCGGGCGGCAGTTGGGCGCCACGCACTCGCAAACGCCTGACGCAATCTTCGCTCATTTTCCGGGCTTGAAAGTCGTTAGCCCGGGCACGCCGGAAGACGCGAAAGGGCTGTTGAAATCCGCTATTCGTTCGAACGACCCGGTGTTTTTCATCGAACATGCCACCATGTATCAAGTGCGCGGTGAAGTTCCCGACGGCGAGTATCTCATCCCGATCGGGAAATCCAAAGTGCAGCGTGCAGGTAAAGACCTCACCATCGTCACCTATTGTAAGGGTCTCGAACTTTCGATGAAAGCGGCGGAAGAATTATCCAAAGAAGGAATCGAAGCTGAGATCGTTGATCTGCGTACGCTCCGTCCGCTCGATATGGAACCCGTTCTCGAATCATTCAAGAAAACGAATCGAGCCATCGTCGTGGAGGAAGGCTGGAAATCGTACGGCGTCGGCGCTGAAGTCGTCAGCGGTATCACCGAGGAAGCTTTCGATTATATGGACGCGCCGGTCTTGCGCGTGGCGCAAAAAGAAGTTCCGCTTCCGTACAATCGCGCGCTCGAACAAGCGGCGCTGCCTCAAGTCCCCGATATTGTAGCGACGGCAAAGGAGGTTTTGCGCTAATGGCTGAAACTATCAATATGCCCAAACTAGGCTTTGATATGGCTGAGGGCACGCTCGTCCATTGGGTGAAGCAAGTGGGCGAAAATATCAACAAGGGCGATGTGCTTGCCGAGATCGAAACCGACAAGGCGACCGTTGAAGTCGAATCGCCGGCGAGCGGTGTTGTTCTGCAACTCATCGTCAATCAGGGCGATGTAGTTCCCGTCAATGCGCCGATTGCGGTGGTTGGAGTCGCGGGGGAGAAGGTGGATACGCCTGTAGAAAGCGGAAAGACACTTGCACCTGGCGCAAGTGCAGGTGGGAAAGAAGAAAGAGTGGCGGATGAAAAGCCCGCGCCTCAATCTCAGGGGACGCCTGCCTCAGTTTCTTCGACAGTTTCTATGCCTTCAGATGGCGCGATCAAAGCATCGCCGCTTGCGAAGAAGATCGCCCGCGACAACAACATCAACCTCGCCCAACTCCAAGGGACAGGTCCCGGCGGGCGCGTGGTTCGCAAGGATGTTGAATCCGCGCTCACATCGAGTCAAACGTCAAAAGTCTCCAGTCTCCAGTCTCCAATATCATTCACTATTGCTTCGCATGAAGATGAAACTGTTCAATTAACAAAACTCCGCCAAGCCATTGCGCGTCGCATGACGGAATCGAAAACATTAGTCCCGCATTTCTACGTGAGCCACGAATACAAAATGGATGCGGTCATGGCGATGCGAAAACAGGTCAATGAATATTTGCCCGATAACGAAAAACTTTCGGTTAACGATTTCATCGTCAAAGCGGTTGCGCTGGCTTTACGCGAATTCCCGAACCTCAACGCAACTTTCGCGGGCGATAAAGTCGTCCGTCACGGCGCGGTGAATGTTGGAGTCGCCGTCGCAGTGACTGGGGGTCTACTCACCGTTGTCAACAAGAATACAGACCAACTTCCTTTACGTCAAATCTCTGCTGATGTGAAGCAAAAAGTTACCCGCGCGCGCGATGGCAAGGTCAAGCCCGACGATATCGAAGGCTCGACATTTTCGATCTCGAACTTGGGCATGTACGACGTGGAAAATTTCATCGCCATCGTCAATCCGCCCGAAGCGGCGATCCTTGCGGTTGGTTCGGCAAAGGAAGTTCCCGTTGTTGAAAACGGTGAGATCAAAGTCGGCTGGCGCATGAAGGCGACAGTCTCCGTTGACCACCGCGTCAGCGACGGAGCCGAAGCCGCGCAGTTCATGCAATCGCTGGCGAAGTATTTGGAAACGCCCGCGCTGATGTTGGTGTAAAAGCAAACTTCCGAAGTCAAATGGCTTCGGAAGTTTTTATTCCGATACTTAATCTCTGAATCGGTGTTCCATCTCTCAACGAAGCAATCCCTTCAACTCACCGCCCCCAAAAAGGAGAACCGCCATGCAAGAGAGCATTATTTCAACCGTAGTCCTCCCGCTCGCGATCTTTATCATCATGGTCACATTAGGCATGACATTAACGGTAGCCGACTTCCGGCGAATCGTCACCCAGCCGAAGCCGGTGTTCGTTGGGTTGTTCTGTCAGATGATATTGCTTCCCATTTTAGGCTTTGCCGTGGCGGGGGTTTTCGGATTAACCGCCGTGTACGCCATCAGCCTGATCTTGCTGGCTGTTTCGCCAGACGGCGCGACATCAAATCTCATTATCCATGCGGGCGATGGGGATCGGGCGCTGGGCATCACGCTGACCGCGATCACCAATATGCTCGCATTCCTCACGATACCCTTTGGATTGGGCATCGCTTATTCGATGTATGGCACGGGCGCGCTCGATATTGACTTCCCGGTTGCCGATACGATGATCCAGGTTGCCGTGATCACGGTCATCCCTACTTTGCTCGGTATGTGGATTCGTGTCTGGAAGCCTGAATTTGCCGAAAACAGCAAGCGCTGGTCGAAGACCTTCGCCACCGTGTTTCTTTTTCTGGTAATCCTCGCGCTCATCGTTCAGAATTGGGATGTGATCGTGCGCGACGGTCCGCGCTTTGCCCCGGCATTCATCGTGTTGAACATCCTGTCCCTGATCGTCGGCTATTTCGTCCCCAAACTGCTGGGAATCGATTATGTCCAGTCCATGACCATTGCCATCGAGACCGGCTTGCAAAACTCAACGGTTTCGATCACCGTCGCCCTCACCTTGCTCAACAACAACGATATGGCGATCATCCCTGGCTTGTATGCCATCTGGATGTATGTGACCGGTTTTGCGCTGGCGTTTTGGATGGCGCGGCGAAGTTCTGCCGCTGTTCAATCTCCCACAGCGTAGAATCTGATTTGAAAGTGTTGGCATAGAGACAGGTCGAGATAACCTCTCGACCTATTTTATTTCGATCTCCCGCCATGCCACCCAAGAGGAGGATTTTGTGGTGACGATGCGGATATATCGAATGTTTGTAAGAGGCGTGGAGGGAGTGAACCCCAGAATATCGAAATCGCGAGTGAAGCCTGAGAATTTGTGAATCAGCGTCAGGTTGTTCGCGTCCGCGCCGACCCAGAGTTGATGCGTGGTTTCGCCCTCTGGATATTGTGAAACGTGAAGCCGAATCGCGCGGATGGTGGCGGGCTTACCCAAGTCAATTTGAATCCATTGCTCGGGTCCGGCGCCGGAGTTCCAGATGGTTTCGATGTTTCCGTCTATCGCGTTGGAGGCGGGAGAATCGGACAGGGAGGCAGAGGCGGTTGCGACGGGCGAACCAGCCCCAACGTCGGAGGGTGAAGCGGAAGGGCAGAGGGACTCGAATCCTGTCGCGCAGTATTCCACTTTCCCGCCGATCATCGTCATCAAGACAGACATATCCTTGATGGAATCCGATTCGACTTGCAGAGGATTGTCGCTGAGGATGACGAGGTCTGCGAATTTGCCCGCTTCGAGAGTCCCGACTTCTTTATCGAAAAACAACGCATACGCGGAATTGCGCGTCATCATCGGCAGGACTTCTTCGACGCGCAGCGCTCCCGCTTTGACCCAGTCGGGCGGGTTGCAAATGGAGCCGTCTGCGTTGATCTCTTTGCGCGTGACCATGCCCCATAAATGATACAGCGGGTTATTCGTTGGAAAGATTGGGTAATCTGACTGCCATGCAATTGGAAGCCCGGGGTTTGCATCCGCCAGCGCGCGCCAGGGCCAATCCCATGCGCCGTATTCTTCGCCGAGAATGTATTTGAATTTCTTGCCTTCGCCGGTGGCGCGGATGCAGGTTGAGTATGTGCCGAAGATAATGGGAACGATTCCAATTTCACCATAGCGAGGCAACAGATCGGGGCGGATCGTAGCATTGTGTTCGATGCGGTGACGGTATGTGTTGGGTTGTCCGTTCAATGCAAACGCAATGGCATTTTGCGCCTCTTCAACAGCGCGGTCGCCCAGCGCGTGAATGGCGACTTGAAAGCCCGCGGCTTGCGCCTCCGCCACGATTTGATTCATTTGGTCCTGCGAAAAGAACAGATCGCCCTTCCCGCCGCCGGGATATTCCACGCTCATGGCGGGGGCTTTGCATGAACCGCCGTCTGAAAAGATCTTTAACCCTCGTAGGAAGAGGTTGGGCGCAATTTGTTGATTCGGCTGATAGGCTTTCCACCAATCGCCCATGAGGTCGCCGCAATTGTTTGTGTAGAGGAGATAGACATTGACGCGCATTCGCAGTTCGCCTGCCTCCGCCAGCGCCTTCAGTTTGTTGAGGATGGATTCGTCCACAAAAAATTCTGCCTCGGTGGTGATGCCGAATTGGATCGTCATTTGCTGATCGGGCAGCGGGTCTTGATCGTCGAGCAAGCGCTGGTTCAGCGTGTGGCTGTGCGCGTCTACGAAGCCGGGCATGAGGGTCAAGCCGTTGAGGTCAATGACTTGTGTGCGCGAATCTTGTAAAGCGGATATTTCCGAATCGTTTCCTACGGCGAGAATTGCGCCTCCGCGAACGGCAATTGCCTGCGCGGTCGGGTTGCCCTCCTGCATGGTGAGGATCGCGCCGTGCAGGAAGATCGTATCGGCTGGTCCTGAAACCGTAGTGGCGCTCGTGGATTGGACGGGAGGAAAATTCGGCGTGGGCGGTAACGGATTTTGGGTCGGTGTCGCGCTGGGAAGAGCGCATGCGGAGAGAATAGAAAGCAGAACAAGCAGGCTGAAAAATCTTTTTTTCATGTTGTCTCTTTGTTGATGCCATCGCGCGGATGATCGCGCCGCCTCATTTCACCATCAACCAGATTCCCGCCGCCAACGCGATCAGACCGATGGCGATATTGATCAACCCGCGCGCGCGATAGCCAACGTCAACGATTCCGCTTCTTTCTTCGGAACGATGACCACTGCCAGCGATCAAGCGGATCAACCCGAAGAGCAGGGTGAAAAAACCAAAGGTGACGAGCAGTATTCCCCATCCGCGCGAAGAATTGACCAAGCCCTCCAGATATTTTCCTGCCGTGCCGGGACTCGTCCACTCGAGAAGGGCGAAAATCGAAACGCCCGCGCCAAACAGGAAGATCATCACGCCGAATAATTGCGCGGGCGCCCCGGAAAAATATTCGCGCCTGCTCTGTCGTCTGTTGAACATCCTGATCTCGCCATTGACGAACGTTTCGATGCCCAGCAGAACGCCGAAGGAGCCGAAGAGTCCCATCGCAAGCGGAATGAGATGCGGCATGTTGAATTCTTCAGCCGCATACGCCATTCCGCCGGCGATGACGAACACAGGCACAGCCAGTTTGTCGGCGATGTTCATGGCGCGCGGCACTCGTAGATCGGAACCACGCCGGGTATCTCCACCCAATTACAACTGTTGGAGATACAAGCGCGTTTGTCGGTGTATTGCGAGCAGGAGGAGGTCGAGCCGCCACCTCCGCACGCTTGCGCGGTGATATCGGAAAACACCGGCGTGCGGATGGACGTATCGCCGTCGGTTTGCTGGATGACGATCTGGTATTGCAGTGTCGCCGCGTCGAACGGAACCGCGCCTCCCAACGCGGACGTGGGGTTGATCGTCCGCTCGTACAGGTCGCCGCCCGTCGGGTTCATCGCAATAACCTGAAACTCTGTCGAGGAATTGTTTGTTTGAAAGCGATAGAACAACACAACCGCTGTGATGTTAGATGAGACAGCGCGCGCCACGAAAGTGACCTCTGTGGGACCGCAGTTTGTTCCGCCGACGTAGACGAGGTTCGTGGAGATGCGTTCTACTGTGATAGCGCCAGCCGGAGGTGTGGGAGTTCCGGCTTTGACTACGATGTCCGCATACATGCTTGGCATCGAGTCTGCGCCGCTGTATGTGATGGGAATCTTGCCGCCATTCGGGGCGACTAGATTCCATGCGCCCACATACCAGCCCTCGCTCGTAGGCGCGATCTGGTTAAGTGAGAGGCTTATCTTTTGCGCGGGTAGAACCGGAAGGGAGACAAGCGATCCCAAAGGCGTATCTAATACGCCTCCCATGGATGCCGCGCCCTCAGACATTGATGGACCGCCGGTAAAAACTAATCGGTAGCCATCGCCCCAGGCGCAAGAACCTGTGTTTTGAATCGTCCATGTTTTGGTAAATTGCTGCCCAGGCAGCATGTGGGACTTTTGCAATGGAGACTCGGACGCGACATCCAACTTGTCAATGCAGTTCGCTGGAGCGGGCGCAGGCGTGGAGGTTGAAGTTCCGCCCTCGACGATCAGGCTGGTCTCCGCATAGGCGGACCAATTCCCGCCGTTATCTTGCGCGCGGAGTTGCAAAAAATATTCGCCGGGTTCGGTCACTCCGCAGTCATGCGTGAGGGTGACGAGCGATCCGCTCGTGTCGGGGCTGGGGAGGGCGAGAGCGTTCGCGCCGTTGATCGAAAGTTCGAATTGCGAAATGCCCGCAGGCGATGCGCCGTGCGCGACGATCATGCACGGATTTGGCGGGACGTGAACTGTGCCGGGCAGCGGCGCGTCGAACCACGCTTGCGGCGTGTTGGTCAGCCCGTTGTTTTCGGCGGAGGTCGGCGCGCACGCCGAAATCATCGCAAGGATTAACAGGAATACGACAAGCCTTTTTCTTGTGTTCATTGTTCTCTCCTGCCCTACGGGGCAAAATAGTAAATATCCAGTTGGAAGTTGCCCAGCCCAGAGAGGCACGAGCCGGATCCATCATCGGACGGATTCGGCGCGGCGGCTGGCGTGAGGATGAATCCGAAGTCGCTGGATGGATTCTTGACCCAATCAGCCACCGCCTGCGTCACGCTTGTTTGATTCATGTAATTGGAAATGGACGCGAGAGGGGCGTTATACGTTGGAGACGTCAATGAGGGACCGCTTGCAAAATGTATGCCCGCGCTCAGCCCGCTCCAATCTTTTTTTGCTTTGCCTATGGCGCTGATGCACGAGGTGGGTTTCGGCGCGGCTACGCCGGTGGCGCCGTAGTCCATGAACACCGTTGAGAATCGCAGGTCGGCGTTTTGAACGACCGCGTTCGGCGGCAGGCTTATGCCGATATCGAATTTGATCGCGGCGGCATAATTCCCCTCGCGATAGCAATCGTCGTCGTCCACGATATACGAACCCACGAGAACCTGCCCGCTTTGGTTGCCGAAACCGTTGTTTTGATTCTCGTATTTATAGGTATCTGCCCCGCCGTAATCGTCGCAGTCGCCGTCTTGAACCCATTTTCCGCCGGTGGTCAGCCATTGCGCCGCTGGCGTGATCGTTATTTTTTTCGCGGTGGGCGGTTGCCCGGGACAATACGTTGTCATTTCCGAAACGCCCATGCCGGGGTAATCCACGTATGCCTCCACGCCGTAGCATTTTGCTCCCCACGGCAACGGCAGGAAGGCGACCCGCATGGCGGAGGGGTGAACGTCTGCCAGAAATTTTTTCGATTGAGTCGCCGAGTCTATCTCATACACGCCGTACCCGGCAATTTCAGTCACGCCATATTTGCAGAAGCCGGGCCAGCAAGATTCGGGTTTCCATTCCCATTCCAAAATAATGTTTTGCTTCACCTTGGCGTTCATGATCCCGGGACATAAGAATCCCGCCACGATCGGGTCTCCGTGCGCGAGGCAATCTGCCGCGTTGGAAGGTTCTCGAAGCGCGTATGGCGGAGGCACGCTGTTCCCGCTTACAAATGTATCTTCCTTGATCGGCGGGAGTTTTGGCAAGCCTTTCAACACAAATCCCTCGCCGCTGATCGTCACCTCCGCGGAAGGATTGAGAACGTCGAATTTTGATTCTCCCTGCCCGAGGAATTTCAATGCGCCGGCGAGCCAGCCCCAGCACTGCGCTTGAATTACCCCCGTTTGTTTGGGGAAGACCACATCGAATTGCGCGTACGGATTAATCTCGTCTAAAAAACTAAAGGGCGGCTTCGGCATTTTTTCCCAGACGCCGTTTCCGGTGGATGTGTAGCAATACGAATCGTCAACGGGTTGCAGGGGAGTGAACGTCCATGAAATGTAGACCGGAATAAACTCCAGCCCGGCGCCTTGCCCGCCTCCCGGCGCGGACCCTCCGCCAGGCGCGCCCTGTCCGACAGGAATCTTCACCGGTTGCCCATCGATCAGTGGGGCGTTCGGGTCAAGATTTGGATTCGCCTTTTGGATTTCTTCGGGCGGCGCGCCGTACCCCGAACCGATCTCGTTCGGGGTTTGATTTTCCCCGGCAAATACCTGTATCGCGCCGTTTCCCGCCAAAACGTTGACGATAACGGTCTGTGAATTCCCGGTCTCGCCTTTGGCGTTGGTGGCGCGCGCACTAAACGTGTGAATGCCGGGCGTAAATGCCTGCCACGTCCACGCGGCGGTATCCGGCGGGTTTCCCGAACCGAACGGCTTCCCATCCACGAAGAGTTCGATGCCGGTAATGTGGTCGGGCGCCACCGCCTGCGCCGTCACAGGTAGAGTATCGCCCGCGTTCACTTCATCCCCGCTGGCGGGAGAAGTGATGAAAACAAAGATGGAAGAATCCAACGGCTCCTCGAAGGCGGGCGGACTCGACCGCGCAAGCAACAACCCGCCTCCTCCAATGACGAGGAAGAGGACGAGCAAGATTCCCAGACAACATCCCCAGCCGACAGATCGTTTTTTCATTGGCTTCTCCTGATGCGAATCCGCGCGAGTGGCGGACGGCTCGGTAGGGACTTCGCTCCACGAAACCTGCCAACCGCTCCCGTCCTTTTTATGAGCCAACTTCCGGTACACGCGCCGGGTGTGCATTTTTCGTAGCATAGCAAATGCGGTACAAAAAAACATGACATTATTTTCCAGTTTTGAGCGTTGTATAATCTCTTCATGAAACGAAATCAGACCAAGCCTGACCAATTAATGTTAGACTTCAACGATTTCGGCTCGTTTCTGAAATATCTCCGATTACGCGCCGAGCTTGGTCAGCGCGACCTTGGTCTCGCGGTCGGTTATGGCGAAGCGCAAATCTCGCGCCTTGAACATAACCATCGTTTGCCCAACCTCGAAATGGTGCGCGCGCGCTTCATCCCTGCCTTGGGGTTAGAGGATCAACCCGAATTGGCAAAGCGACTTGTTGAATTGGCGCTCCTATCGTTAAAAGCGGACGATGCAGAGGATGTTCAGGTGGATGAAGTGGGCGCGCTAGAGGCGCTCCCGCCAAAAACAAGCTCGGAGATTATTCGACAGCCTGTGATGGATGCCATTCAAGATGCATTCCGTGAAAGCCATGCTGTTTTGCTGTTTGGATTTCCCGGTATCGGAAAAAGCACGCTCTGCGGTGCGATCATGAGGCGGGTATACGAGTCGAAAAGACCCGTGTTTTGGCATACGGTCAGCCGGTCAGACCCCTCGCCGGTTGAGACGCTTGTCCGCCAGCTGGCATTATTTTTGGTTTCGCAAGGCGCGGATGACGCGGCGCTGTTGATTCAACCGGGCGCATTGCCCCTCGAAGCGGGGATGCAATTCATTGCTGAGCGTCTGCGTGAGGTTTGTCCGTTCATTTGCGTTGACGAATTTCATCACATTCAAGCGCGTTTCCCTTCGTTAGCGCCGATTGAAACATTGATCCGCAACAGCGGATGCAAGTTTTTACTTGCCTCGCGCGAGCGAAGCGCCATCGAAGGCGCCGTGTCCGTTGCGTTAACCGGTATGAACGCGGAAGAATCGCGCGCGTGCCTGAGCGCCCAGGGTTTGACGCTGCCTTACGAAACCATGCGATCGTTGTATGAAATCACACAGGGCAATCCCATGTTGTTGACGCTGGCAGGCGCGGAACTGCTTCGCAATCCTTCGCAGGCAAAAACTTATATGGAAAAACTTGCCGCGCAGCGCGAGATCGCGTCCTATTTAACGGAGAGTGCGCTCGCCGACCTGCCCGACTCCGCGTTGAACCTGCTTTCGCTGGTCTCCGTTGTCCGCCAGCCGATAAATCTGCTGGATGTGGAACTCGCGGAACGATTGCGCAAGGAGGAGTTGACGCCCATGCTCAGCGACGTTCTCGCGTTGTTGCAACGACGCCACTTTATAGAAAATTCAGCCGAAGCGCGGTTGCATCCGTTGTTGCAAGAACATCTTGAGATGTTCTTGCGCGCCAAGCCAGAATTGCACCGTAAGATCCATCTGCTTGTCGCGCGTCATTTACGAGCGCTGACGCCGCACTCTATTGAAGCGTTGTATCACTTTGCGCAGGCGGCAAACGCGGCTGAGACGATTGATCTAATTCAAAATTCGATCCTACGCTGGGATTCCACAGGGCAGGGCGAAGCCGCCGTTGATTTGATCGCCGACCTGTTGAAGCACGCCCGAGGGTCGGAAAACCTTGCGCCTGAAAACGAAGCGCAGCTCCTCTCACAACGTGGACAATTATTGATGAGCGGTCGCCGCGCGGGAGAAGCGGAAGCGGATTTTCGTCAGGCGTTTGCCATCGCGCTTGAAATGGATTTGCCTCGTAAAGAGAGCGTTTCCATCGCGTTGAAACTGGCGCGCTATTTATTACAACGCGGGAAAATTCCCGAAGCCGATCAACTGTGTGACGATGCGGAGGGTGGACTCGCTTTAACCCCGGATCCCAGCCTGCTCGCCGAAATTTATGCCGTTCGCTGTACCTTGAGGCTGATGCAAACCCGTCTTGATGAGGCTTCAGAGATCGCAAGCCGCGCCCTCGCTCTGGTAGAACCGCTTGCGCATCGTGAAGTTCGCTTGACGGCGGGCGCGCGGACAATGGCTTACAACACGCTGGGGATCGTTTCGCACATCCGGCGCGACATCCCCGCCGCGCTCGCGCATTGGCGTAACGCCGAGGAAGCGGCTCTGCTGGCTGGTAACTTACGCACCGCGTTTCGCATCAAAGGCAATATCGGCAGTTTGCATTTCGACCAGGGCGAGCTGGATGAAGCGCGCCAAACCTATGAAGGGATTCTGGATGCGGCGCAATCCGCTGGCGATGTGTTCACATTGGGCAAAATTCTCAACGCGTTGGGAGCGATCTATCATTTACAAGCGCGTTCTGCCGAGGCGCTGGAAATGCTGGACCGTGCGAAACGTCTTAAACAACTGATCGGCGATTTGCAAGGCGAAGCCACTACGGAGAATCAACGCGCGCAGGTGTTGCTGTCGAGCGGCGGGGCGGGAGAGGCGTTGCAGATTATGGAGCGTTTGCTCAAACAAACTGAGGAGACGGGTGAAATGCGCTGGCGCGCGTCCTATCTCGATACGGTAGGCATGATTCGACTCGCCCAAGGAGAGTTTCAGTCTGCCCGTGAACGATTGCAAGAGGCTATGTCTTTGCCAGGCGCTTCGTCTGATCCGCAATTGAAAACATACTTGCGGAATCATCTATCGCTTGCGGAACTCGGCGCGGGGGACGCGGAACTCGCGCTGAAGACTTATTCTGAGAGAGAGGGAATGCTCGAAAGCGGAATGGTAGAGGTCGAGAGCCGATTCGTCGCCGCGCTATTGTCGAACGAAGAGATTGCAACTCTCATTCTAAAATTATCGCAGGTGGAAGTTGAAGCAAAGCAACGCGCCACCCATCTTTTCAGCAACATGGCGCGACAGGCGCGGATCGCTTTAGAGAGTGGAAAGCAAATCCCTGAAAGTATTTCCGTCGCAATAGGTTCGAGCGGGATTGTCCATGCGACTCTTTCCTGAAGAATTTTCAATTTCTATTTGCTTGCGATGATCTTATCGAACTCAAATCGAATATCTTGCGACTACGGCGCGTGATATTCGATTTGCAGGATCGGATGCGAGACGCTGGAGCTATAGTTCCCACTGTAGAAACGGATGAAGTCATTGTGGCGGTTGTCGTTCGTGGGGCGTTGAAAGCGCAGGCGGAACTCTGTTGCGCCGTTAAGGTTGATATATTGCAGGGCGGCTGAATCTAGCGTCGTCCAATACCAATCGGCGATAGGATTGTTAGGGATTGCGCCTGCGGCATTCATGCTCGCCGGTGCTTGAAAATCTGCACGGTTGAGGCTGTTGAGTCCGAATACGCCGGAGGAGCCGAAGTAACCCTTCTGGATATCTACGATAATGTTTCCAAGAACGGTGAAGGAGTTGACGTTCGTATAACTTTGACTGCGAATCATTAAGATCGCTTTGGTTATAGTTGCGTTATCGGGAAGCGAAGCGGTCTGAAATTGTAAAATGGAGACGTACTGCCGGTCGCGGTTATCGTCGCCGACGAGGAACGTAGTTTCTGAAGCGTTGTACGTCCCGCCGAATCCGGTGTTTTTCTGCGCTTCGAGAATCCAACCGTCGTTCGCGCCGACCGACTTAAAAAGCGTGATAACCGTCGCGGGCGCAGGCTTGCTGATCTCGTAAATTTCCCCGCCGAGGAAATTTCCATTGCCAGCGCCCATGCCGCCAAGCGGCTGACCGATTAAGTCGCGAATGTTATCGTTGTCGAGCAAATGTAGTTGGAGCGTCCCGTTGCCTTCGCCGGTATTTACCTGCACGATATAACTTGCGCCGCTTTCCATGCCGATTCCTGCAATCGAAGCGCCGCTGATGCCTGTAGAGGTTAATATAAAGTCGGCGTTTGATGCGGAGAGATTAACGCCGCTTACGTCTTCAGAGAATGTAACGCGGAATCGTACGATGACGGCGTTGGAAGGAGATGCGTCGAGACGTGCGATAGAGAGAACTGCCGGCGGCGCATCGAGCGGAAAGGGCGTCAGGCTTGGCGTGATTTCGATTGGAGGCTCTGTCACAGATGGAAATGGAGTCAGCGTCGGCAACGGAATCGTCGGCGTATCTGTCGCGAGAATTTGCGTCGCTGTGGGAGATTCGATCGGCGTTTGCGTAGGTGGAGAGAAAGTCTGTAGTTCGAACGCGCCTACATCCGGCGCTGCGCCGCTGAATGAGTCGTTAATTCCGGGGATAAGAGCGCCTCGATCTACGTTAGGACTGTTCGCAAGTAACGCGAAGTTGCCGTTTGCTGGGTCAACCAGTCCCGGCGCCGAATCGGAACCGCGACACTCAAGTCCCGTTGTTTTGCATAGATCGTTGATGCGGTTGTAGTTAACCTTCTCCCATTTGAAATGCGGGTTGCTTGACGTGCGCGAGTTAAACCAATTGTCGAAGTTCCAGTCGTTGGCGCTCGCGCCCGCGGCTCTTGCGATGAAGGAAAAGCCGTTTCCATTAATTTGGAAGATATTGTTTCGTAAGACGGTATTCTTGATCGGAGTGATCAGGTCCATGCCGTTAGCGTCCGGCGCGTTTGTCCAACTTGTGTTGTGATAGAAATAGACGATGCCGTCGGAATTCCCGCTCCATTTCACTGCTTTGTTCGTGAAGTTTGCGACTGTGTTGCGAATCACCCAGGTCGGTCCATAGGTGATCGGCGCAAGCGAAACCCCGCTAAACGCCGTGTCTATCGCGTTGTTGCGGAAGCGATGATTAATGCACGCGCCTTCAGGCTCCAGCGCGTCGTCGCTGATATGGTGAATGCGATTATCGTAAATGTCTGCGTCAAACGCAATAGCTGGGTTCTCGCCCGCCGCGCCCGATATGCCGGTATAGATTCCGTTAAAGTAATGGTGAACTTCGTTGCCGCGCACGATCGCGCCGATATGCCCGCGCACGATGATGCCTGTGCTTTCCATCGCTCCGCCTTTGAGAGCGTTCCAATCCCAGTTTGCGGCAGGCGGATCGTAGACTTCGTTGAACTCGATGCGCGTGTCGTTGCCTTGCGTTTCGTCGCCGTCCCACTGAATAAAGATCCCCAAATGTACGTTGTGGATGCGATTTCTACGGAGCGTTAAATGCGAGGCGTTAAGAGCGCAGACGCCGCACCGACCTGAGAAGCGTATCTCGAAGCCTTCGATCCAAATCCAGTCGCGGGCGGTAATGTTGAACGCTTGATTGAAGCGCGGAATCTGCCATACGTGTGCGTTCGGATCGTCTTGCGAGCGTATGTAAAGCCTCTTCGCGCTTTGATCGTAGAACCAGCCTTCGCGAATGGTCACATTGCCGTGCCCAGCCATATTGTTCAGTCCGCGCATGTCGTCATATTGGTAGAAACGCAAACCGTCTCTGGCGAGATAACGGATCGCGTCGTCTAAGCGCATAAACCAGAGATTGTTCTTCCCTTCGACACGCGCCCAGACGTTACCGGTCAGTGTGTCTGAACCTTCTAGAATTGCGCCAGCGCCCGCCGCCTTGACCTGAATCCAATTGTTTGGGCTGCCCGAGGCGGGGAATGAAATCGTTTCCTTATATATTCCATCTGCGACGAGGACTTGTGTGCCCGGCCCGGCTTGATTTACCGCTTCTTGGATTGTGGAATAGGGCGCGCCCGCCGAACCGTCTCCGCCGGGGATGGCGTTTGCGTTAACATACAGGATGCTTTGCGGCGTGAACGAAAGATCAACCGATTGGGTGATAAAAGAGCCGCTGATTTCAGCCGCTCCGTCCGAAACTCGAACTTGATAAGAGGTTGACGGCGCGAGATTAAACAGGCTTCCGGCTAGTCTGCCGTCATCAATGCGCGCAAGAGAATGTCCATTGCGCCAGATTGTTTCGCCGTCGCGCAGGTAGAATAATTGAGCGGCTTTCGATAAATTAAATCCACTGACGACGATTCCCGCTGTTTCAATATTCGGTGTGATCGTCATGGAGGAGAATGACGCTTGGGGGTTGGCAAGCAAATCCGATCCTGTTGCGCCGGCGGAGCGCGGCAGAGGCAGGAATAGCAATGCCGCTAACAGCGCAAGTCGAATCGCTGGGTGTATCATCCGCAGAAGAGCATTCATAGCATCCTTGTGGCAAGGCGGAACGCAGCTGAAGTCCTACGTTCGCCATGTCCTATTATAGGATAAAAGCGAGAATGTTAAACGTCAAAATTGAAGGATCGTTAATTTGTTTGACCAGCCTGGCGGCGAAAACGGCTGTTGCCTTGGGTCGCGCAAAGACGCCCAGTTTTGAATAGATGTATTTTACTTCTTCTTGTGGTAAAACATTCTTTATGTACAGCCTCTACTTGCATATTCCCTTCTGTTCCCATCGTTGCGCCTACTGCGACTTCAACACATACGCCCATCAGGAAGATTCGATCCCCGCGTACGTTCAAGCGTTGATGCGTGAAATTCATTTCGTTGGAGAGCGAACTCCGCCGGATGCGATCGTCCATACTGTTTTTTGGGGCGGCGGAACGCCCTCGCTTCTTAGCGAATCCCAATTCGATTCGATTCTTCGAACACTGCGCGCCGCCTTTAGGTTCTCTTCCGCTCCCGAAATCAGCATTGAAGCCAACCCCGGAACGACCTCCCGAGAAAAGTTAGACGCGCTTCGTCGAGCGGGAGTTAATCGCATTAGTTTCGGCGTGCAGTCGGCGAACACAGAGGAGTTGCGCATGTTGGAGCGGGAGCATGATTTTCTCGACGTTATTGAAGCGGTGGGCGACGCGCGTAAAGCGGGATTTGATAATCTTAATCTTGATATTATCTATGGCTTGCCTGAGCAGGCTTTATCCACTTGGCAGACGACCGTCAGACGAATCGTGGATTTACATCCTGAACATATCTCTGCTTATGCGCTGACTTTGGAACACGGCACGCCGTTTGGACGATGGGCAAACAAAGGCTTGCTCCCGCTTCCTAACCCTGATCTTGCCGCCGATATGTATGAGTGGGCTTGCGATTTTCTGGCGCAAGAGAATTATCAGCAGTATGAAATATCGAATTGGGCGAAGCCTGAGAAGCAATGCCGTCATAACCTACAGTATTGGCGCTCGAAGCCTTACCTTGCCTTTGGCGCTGGGGCGCATGGTTATGTCAACGGGATGCGTTACTCGAATGTGTTGCGAATTAAGACTTATATTGAACGCCTTTCTGACCTTTCAGCCGATGAATATCAATTCCCTCGTTCTCCTGCCGTCGTTAATGTGCGCGAGCAAACTACGCGCGAGGAGATGTCTGATTATATGCTTAATAATCTCAGATTGACGGAGGTTGGAGTTTCAGGATCGGATTTCAGATCAAGGTTTGGATGCGACGTTGCGGAAATTTATCCAGAAGAAATCGTTGAATTGATCCGGGACGGCTTATTGGAAAAAAAGACTTCCGATAATTCGGAAGTCTTTCGGCTGACTAAACGCGGCAGATTACTGGGAAATCAAGTTTTTATGCGCTTTGTAGACGGTTAATTTCTATGGGAATGTGCAGTAGTAGACCACTGCAACTATGACGTTGGGATTTATCCGCCAGGCGCAACTTGCGGCTTCGCAACTAGATTGATCTCTGTAAGCGCTGGGATTTATGCAACCGACTTGTTGCTCCGTCGCGGATGGTTGAGTGGCTTGTTCAATGCGCGGACAAGCCTTCGGTTCATAACCGGACGGTTGAAAGCCGACGGCTTGGAAGCAGATATTGTCAAAAGCGTATAGCCCTTTGAGCGGATAATAAGCGGAGCTGCGCGTCGGCGAACCAGCCTCCTGTTCGCGCAAAAAGTCAACGTAGTCTAATTTTGCGATGTCTTTTAATCCAGCATCCGTCAGAACGCTAAATGAAAAAACGCCGCCAAGCCATGATTTTTTAACGGCGAATTGAATCGTGGCGTGAGGTGCGGCGTTTGCGCGCACCCAAGCCAAGTCTATATCGTCGCCGATATTTTGGGTATTATCGTGGATGAGTTTGTCGTATCCATCTCCTGAGAAAGGCGCGTCAGAACGCATCGCCGAGTATCCAGCCGTATTGTGGTTAGAATCTTCAAATACTTGTACATTGTCGGCGGTCCATTCTGTAGAATACGGGGGGCGAGCGAGGAGTAGGTAATCGCCGAAGCCGTCTTTATCTTTATCAATCTCTACGCCGAAATGAATGCCGATGTCATTGTTGGGGTTTTCGCCGATTGTTTTGATGGAAATGTAATACCAATCCGCGTCGGCGCTGATGGATTGTGTTTTTATGTCAAGATCGGGAAGATAGGTCATGTCTTGCGTGAAGGGGCGTTCTAGACGATTCCAATCGTATGCTTCGCTGTAAGGCGCGCGCTTTTCTGGAGCGGTATCTACGGAAGTCACATCGGGCTGCGACGCTTGTTTTAAATTCGCGTCTACAATAGGGAATAATTGATGTTGCGGCGCAACAGGCGAGCTCGCTGTGGGCATCTCTGGCGGTGCGGTTGGATTAATCGATTCCGTGGGCGCAACCGAAGGTATGGAAGGCGGCATTTCTAAGGTTTGCGTCGGCTTAACTGGCAGGTTGCAGGCTTGCAACAGCAAGGCAAAGATAATCAGAAAAAGGGGAGATTTAGCCATGAGATTCGCGTCTCCTTTTTACGCGCGCTTTATAAGGGCGAATTGTATGAATATATTAGAGCGCTTGTCAATGCCTCTTACGGGTGAATCTTTGCGCTCATCGCCAACCGAGGTTTGTTATACGCCTCGGATTGCGATCATCATCAACAGAATGACGGCGATCAGGATAAGCATTCCCACTCTCGGCACGACTTTGAGATGGTTAAGCATTTTCTTGACCTCTTCATCTGACATTTCGTCTACAGATACGGCGATAGGCTCAAGGTGTCTTTCAAAGGTGAAATGAAAGAGAGCCAGCAATAGTCCAATGGCGCCACCGATGGCGATGCTCATGCCCCAGCGCGAGTGCAACAACACATCTAGATTCTTCCAGCCGGTCAGCAGGTAATTCAAGAGCGCGCCCGAGATGATCGCGGTTCCTGAAAGAACGGATGCCAGCCGGAAGATGCGGGGAAATACATTTTGGATAAACGTTTCGCGTTCTTTATTCGATAATTTGAGGACGACGGGAACGAGAACAAAATTGATCGTGATAACTTCTCCCAGCCAGGAAATTCCCGAGATCACATGAAACCAACGTACGATGTTAAGTAAACTCATTCAAAGCCTCTTTGTTCTGACCAGCGTCATGTGAACGAAACATTCGACGCTGGAGATTGATCTAAATTTTCTAATGCTCGCCAAATTGCAGGGGCAACGTCAGCTAGATTCGTTATACCGCGTGTGAACTCTTCTCGCGCTTGCTTGCTTCCGATCACAAGCGCAGGCACATCCGCATTCGTATGCTTCCGCGTGGACAAATCTTCCATGTTCCCGTGATCCGAAGTCACCAACACCAACAATTCCTCTTTCCACTCTTGCCCTGAGCCGTGTCGAAGGGTTCTACTTTCTACGCCTTCTTTCCTCTTTCCTCTTTCCTCAACCTGCGACCTGCGATCTGCGACCTGCAATCTTTCAACTTTCAAACTTTCAACCACCCCACCGAGCACCCCATCAAACGCCTCCATCAACCCCACCGCCGTGTCCATCTGCTGTTTATGACCGGCGTAGTCGCTCGCCCAATACTCGAAAAATGAGAAATCATAGCCCATTGCCAGCGAGATCAATTTTTTCCCCGCTTCGTGCGGATTCATCACCGGCGCATCTGGGAAGCCGAGCATCGTCCGCCAGCCTTCGCCGGTGAAGTCGGCTGAAAGCGCGCGCCCCGCAGACATATCTTCATACTTGAACAACTCCAGCCCGGCGTTCGTCACCGCCAGCGGAATGGACGAGTACAGCCGCTTGCCCGAATCGATCCCCTGAAAATAACGCGGCGGATACGAGTTAAGCAGGGCAGTCCGCTTCCCTGCCGCGACGCATTTTGAAAACAACGTCTCGCCGTTCAAATATGCAGCGACTTCGGGATTCGGTTTCGGTCCGTAGTGATAGCCGAGTTCGGCTGAGATGTTTTTTCCCGTTAGCAGTATGGCTTGCCCCGTCGCAGACTGCGGTAAACCGTCCACGCCTAGACCGGCATCGAGCGCGTGAAGCGAAGCGTATTTTCCATCAAACGGCGCCGCGCCCCTGACGAGCGATCTGCCATCTAACAGCGTGTTCAAGTTCGGCATCTTTGCGCGCGCGAGCGGATTTGTTTCGAGGTTGTTTTCGCCTAGCCCGATTCCGTCCAAGAAAATAAATAGGACTTTCATGGTGGGAATTATACAACGTATATCGTTGTGAGCCCTGAAGGGCGAAGCAATCTCCTCGTAACTGGAGATTGCTTCGCCGCAAAAAACAAGAGCGCTCCTCGCAACGACATGTCAAAGAAGATGGACTACAATTACATTATGCTCGTTTTGGATTCGGAAAAACTGCAAACGCATCGTATGCGAACCTTCAACCTGCCCCCGCGACGCAGGTTTACAACGCCCGCTGCAGCTTTAAAATTTATCAATATGCGCGGCTTTATCTACTTTTGGCCCATCAAAGGGATTGACCTGCCCTCGTTGTGGATAGCCGTCGCAGGGAATCGTCCGGTGGCAGACAAGCGCGATGATCCCGGTCATATCACCTGGGGATGGAAAGACAACGCGCTCGATAAAAAGATTTGGTATTACGGAAAGATTCTCCGCAAGAAAGCGACGATGATCTCGCTGGAAGTTGCGCCATATTTTTACGCGCTCTCTGAAAATTACGGCTCGCCCGAAGAAGATTATTTGATCGCTTATGAAGAAGGACGATTGCCGCAATCTGCGAAGCAGGTGTACGAAACTCTATTGAATGAAGGCTCGCTGAACACGCTCGATCTTCGCAAAGCGGCGAAACTGGCGAACGCGAAAGATTCTGAGTTCAACAAAGCGCTGGAGGTTTTGCAAGCGGATTTCAAAATCCTTCCCGTCGGAGTCGCGCAAGCAGGCGCGTGGAAATATTCGCACATCTACGAGATCGTCCCGCGTCATTTCCCCAAACTGCCCGAGCAAGCGCGGAAGATCGGCGAAAGCGCGGCGCGGACGAAACTGCTCGAACTCTACTTCGAATCCGTCGGCGCGGCGACCGAATCCGATGCGGCGAAATTGTTCGGCTGGAAGAAAGAATTGCTCGTGCGCGCAATCGCTGGACTTGTTCAGAAGAAAGTGATCGTCGAGTCAGAACATCCGAAACAAAGAGGGAAGTGGCTGGCGTTGGCAAAGTTAGTTTCGTAAATTTCCTTGCGAGCACAATCCCGAAGGGATGAAAGGGTTATAGATTTTTTGGCGAAGAAAATTTGAAACTTCCGTTTGACAACAACGTAAATCAACGCAGAGTGTTTATCATTTCAGAGGAGAATAAAATTATGAAAAACCGTTCCAATCTATTTCTCGGCATCCTGCTCATCGCGGTCGGCGCGTGGCTGGTCGTCGCGCGGCAAGTCCCGTCACTGCAACAATTCACCGAAAATATGACCGGCGCCACATGGACGATTGCCGCGGGCGCGATCATTCTCGTCATCGGCTTGCTGACCGGTGCGCCCGGCATGGCGGTTCCTGCCTCCATTGTCGCGGGCATCGGCGGCATTTTGTTTTATCAGGACCGAGTCGGCGATTACTCGTCATGGTCCTACCTGTGGACTCTCATCCCCGGCTTCGTCGGCGTTGGCACGATCCTTGCCGGCCTGCTCGGCGAAAACACGAGTCGCAACATAGGCAGTGGGCTAAAAACCATCGTGTTCAGCGCGGCGCTGTTTCTCGTCTTCGGCACATTCTTCGGCGACCTGAAATTTCTCGGCGAATACGGCGTGGCGATTCTTTTGATCCTGTTCGGCGTATTCATCCTCGCGCGCGGTTTATGGCGGGGAGGCGGGCGCAATGAGACGGGCTAATATTTTCTGGGGCTTCTTCCTCATTCTGCTCGGCGCGTTGTTCTTCTTGCAAGCGCGGGACATCATCGAAAACGTTTTCGATTTTATCTTTCCGCTCGCGTTGGTCCTTATCGGCGGCTGGATGATCCTCAATGTATTTTCCAAACCCGACCTTGCCAACGATGAAACATTTTCGTTCGCTTTGCAATCCGCGAAAAATGTCCGCTACAAATTCGCGCACGGCGCGGGACAGATTCAAATCAGCGGCGGAGCGCCGGCGGGGCAGGCGATCGTCGGCTCGTCGGCGGTTGGGATGAACACCGAAAGCCGAATGGACGGAGACAGGCTGACCGTCGAAGTGAGTGCGGGACCTTCGGTCATCCCCTTTATCGGGCCCTCGTCCGGCGTCTGGCGTTATCAACTCACGCAGGAAGTCCCCGTCACATTGGAAGTGGATGCGGGCGCGAGCGGTTTGGAAATTGATCTGAAGGATGTGCTGGCGTCGCGTATCGAATTGTCAACGGGGGCGAGCAGTGTGAATCTGACCGTGCCTTCGCGCTGCGCCTCTCTTCTCGACGTGGAGGCTGGCGCGGCTTCCGTCAACATTCGCGTCCCTTCGGGCATCGCGGCGCGGATCCGTTTCGACGGCGGCATGACCGCGATGAATGTGGATACGAACCGCTTCCCTCAAGTCGATTCGGGTTTTTATCAATCGTCCGATTTTGATTCGGTAACCAGCCGTGCCGAGATCAAAATCGAAGGCGGGCTGGGTTCGGTGACAGTGAAGTGATGTCGTTGCGAGGAAGCCCGAAGGGCTGACGAAGCAATCTCCTCGCACTAATTAACAATTGCTTGCGTGTTGCAGGAGATTGCTTCGTCGGACTTCGTCCTCCTCGCAACGACATAATGGAATGGAGAATCAAATGAAAAAATATGACCTTCGTTTGTGGATCGGAATCTTGATGGTGCTCGGCGGCGTGCTGATCTTTCTGCAAAACCTCAATATCATCTCGGATGTCGGCGGCATTTTCTGGGGAGCCATCTGGAGCTTGGTCGGCGTGTTCTTTCTCTACCTGCTCATCAAAGACCGGTATAACAACTGGTGGGCGGCGTTTCCCGCGTTTACGCTCATCGGTCTCGCCGCTTCGTCGTTCTTACCGGACTCGCTCGATGCCTTCAGCGGACTCGTGTTCTTCGCCGGTATCAGCCTCTGTTTCATCTGGGTCTATGCCACCGATACGAGCCGCTGGTGGGCGATCATCCCTGCCGGTGTGATGCTCACGCTTGGCGCCATTGACGCGCTCGATGAAGTCACCGGCGCGGATAACGGCGGTTTCCTCTTCCTCGGGCTGGGACTCACCTTCATCCTTGTCGCCATCCTCCCCGGCGGAAGCGGGCGCAGTTGGGCGTTCATCCCCGGCATTGCCCTGCTAATCTTCGGCGCATTCCTCAGCGCTGGCGCGGTTGGCTGGATGGAATATCTCTGGCCCGCTGCGTTGATTTTCCTTGGCGGATATTTTGTGTTGAAATTTTTCAGAAAGACAGCGTAACAATAGGGACAGGGTTTCCCCGCCCCTTGTGGTGAGAGAACCTCGTTCCTACGCGTTACCTCATCCCACTTTCAAGGATCAACCGAACTTGTTCGTGCGCATCTTGGCGGCGCGTTGCAGTCGCGCCAGCCAGACTATTTAAGATTTCCTGTCCTGCTTCAGGGTGTTTCTTGATCAGTTTTCGTAATTTATTTCCACTGATGCGCGCCGCTTCTAGAGGCTCAATAGCAACGACAGATGAGGTGTATGTTTTACTCCTGATCACTGCCGACCAGCCAAAGAGTTCGCCCGCTTCGACATAGGTAATCGTAATTGAATTTCCATCATAAGGTTTGAAAGAAATTTGCGCTTTGCCTTTACGAATAATATAGAAATAAGTGGCGAGAGAGCCTTGCTGGATAACTGCCTCTCCCGGTTCATACGCAACAGACTCGATGAGCGTTCTCATCAAGTTGATGTGTTCTTCGCGTAAATTGGAGAAGAGGGGGAGTGGACGAGCCTCAAAATCCATGGTCGCATATTAATAGGGCATATAGACGTTTTCTAGTGGCAAAAATCATGTTTTGTATGACATTTATCCCGAGTTTAGAGCGCGCGTTGAGCGTCAGTGTATACTTGCTGAAACTATGACGGAAATTCAATCTACGCGTAACTTTCAGAAATTTGCTCCCATCCTCCTTTTAGGATTGGGCTTCATCCTTATCGCTGCTTCTGCTTTCTACCTCTATCGGAATAACCCGCCTCGCGCCGAATTCTCGGTTGTTCCAGCGGCGGCGGACTACCCCGCCCCTGCGTTAACGCTTACCGATCTTGACGGCGCTTCTCATTCCCTTACTGACTATCGCGGGCAAGTTACGCTGGTCAACTTGTGGGCGACATGGTGCGAACCGTGCAAAAAGGAGATGCCTGCGCTTCAAGCGTTTTATGATAGATACAAAAAGGAGGGCTTTACGATTATCGCAGTGAACGACGGCGACCCGACGGCCGATGTCGTTCAGTTCGCGAAGACGTTCGAGTTGACGTTTCCGATCTGGCAGGACCCGACGTATATCGCCACTGAACAGGCTTTCAGGACGATCGGGCTTCCATCGTCGTATGTAATTGACCGCAACGGTATCGTTCGCTTGCAGTGGATGGGCGGCATCGAAAAGCGTGCGTTGGAGAAGTATGTTGCGCCGATTATCAAGGAGGAGAGGTGAACGTTAAACTTAATTGGCAAACTGGAATGGAATTTATCGGCGCTGGTTCGTCTGGGCTTCCGATTCGGATGAGCGCGGGTGCGCCGCTTGAAGAGACAGCGGAGGGGATTCGCCCTATGGAGTTGATTGCGCTGGGGCTGATTGGCTGTCAGGCTATGGATGTGATGGCGATCTTGCAGAAAAAGCGGCAACAAGTGACCCGTTTTGAAACGCGCTTTGATGGATCGCGCGCTTCTGAGCATCCGAAAGTATTTACGCGCGTAGAAGTTCTCTTTGCGATCGTTGGCAGGCAAATTGATGAGAGCGCTGTGTTGCGCGCGATTGAGTTGACCGCTACGAAGTATTGTCCGGCGCAAGCCATGCTTGAGCAAGCCTTTCCGATAGAATTGAGATATGAGATCTATGAAGAAGACGCCGACGCATATTTGACGCATCAAGGTGTGTGGCGGAATGCGACAGAGCGATAAGGTTAGCGTAATTCAGATGCGATACGCGTTCTAAAGTCTGAGCAATCGCACGCGATGACCGTCTGCGCGCCGCGCGTGAGCGTGCCGGCGCGTTCTTCTCCGCCGGCGACCCAGCCTTCCAAATCGAACGCAAGCGGACCGTTGGCGGAGATCCATTCGCCGTTGTATTTTCGCGCTATATGAATGTGCGTTCCCGTTGCCGAGCCGCCCTCGCAAGATGGATAGCCGATCGGATCGCCCGCCTTTACTTCTTTCCCGACTATGATGCGCGAGTCTGCGGCTGTGTGTAAATAGTATAAGACCCAGCCGGTGCGTTCGTCGCCGTCCTTATCAAGGTCAACGATCACGCCGTCTACATCTGCGCGAACGATGAGGCCGTCTGCCATTGCGGTAGAGAATAGATCGCGCGCCACTGTGTAGCAACCTGTTACATCTGACGCGGGCGCAAAGTCGAGCGCGGCGTATGGTTCGCCGGAGCCCCAGCCTGTATGCGGCCCGCTGGTGTATGCCCAAATGTGTCCCGCAAGGAAGGGGAAGCGGAGCGATGGTTGTTGCAAACTGCCCGGAATGCCGATGGATGCGTCTAGCCGCGGGTCGCCGAAGAATGTTGCGTACGTATGAGCGAGTCCGTCCGGTCCAATGGAAGCGAGATAAGCCTGCCCGGTTTGAGTCCGTGAGAAATAATATTGAAGCGCGACCGAACCTGCGTTTTGCCACGGGTCGGGGCGGGTGATGGAACCATCGGGCAGTTCGAATTCTGTAAGCGTTCCATTGCGCCAGCCGTAGTAACCGTTATTTAAAGTGTTTGCTGCGATGATCAGTTGAAGGTAGGGCGTATCGTAATATGCGCGGCGAAAACCAAGCGCGAATTTCTGACTGGGAGGGTCGGGCTGAGTGAGCGCGCCGGTTTGATATTCAAGAATGGCAAGCAACAGCCGCGGACTGACGCTGTAATTGACGGCGACGTACTCTACCATTTCGGCTCCATTGCGAGATTTTTCGCCGGCGTATACTCGATAGTTCTTTAACCACCCGTCGGTAGAAGCAAGGAACGCGCTAGTATTGAATCCGATCTGCGCGGGACCGTTGATAAACGCTGAGTCGGGAAGGCTTTGATAGGCGAGACCCCATAACGGAAGATAATAAATGGGAATTCTCATCGGTAAGCCGACGGGCATGGTAGTCGCATTGCGTGGGATGATCGGATTCGCTTGAAAAATCTCTTCTACCGATGTATTGAATCGTTGTGCTAACGCGGGGAGCGTGTCGCCATTTTGGGCGATGTAGTCCACAAGTTCGCCGGGCGCGTACTGGGGTCTGCCTGACGTTGGCGCGGGAAACGCCGTCGGCGCGAGAGGCGTAATCATCGTTCTTATGGCAGTGTTTGCCTCGCGCGGCGCGCAAGAAGAGAAGGTCAATGCGCACAAGATGAAGAGCGGGTTGAAAAGGCGCGCTGTTTTTTTTACGTTAATCATCGCTGTCCGTACGTACGATCCGCGACTTCGCTTGACCGTTCACATCCGCTGTGATCGCGCGTTCGTCTTGCACAAGTTTGCCTTGATATGGTCGGTCTCCGGCGACGACGGTCCAGCCGCTCATCACCCACGGAGTAGGTCCGTCAACCGTGATCCATTCGCCGTTATATTTTCGGGCAATGTGCACATGTGTACCGGTGGCGACTCCGCCTTCGCAGGAGGGATAGCCAATGGGTTCGTTTTGATCTACCCATTTGCCTTGTGCGATTCGACCTCGTTCGGCAACGTGTAGATAGAGAATATTCCATCCGGTTTGTTCCTGACCGTCGCCATCGAGGTCTATCACAACGATCCCTTTCTCTGAACGGATGACCAGCCCCGGAGCGATGGCAAGGACGCGGTTGTTTGATTTTGTGCAGCCGCTTTTATCGGCGGCGGGAGCGAAATCTATCGCGGCGAGCGGACCGTAACTTTCCCACGCGCCGTGCGGTCCGCCGGTGAACGCCCAGTTTGCGCCAATGTCAAAAGGGAGGATCATCTCCGGTTGAATGAGCGTGGGCGGGAAGATCGGGCCAAATGCTTCCACGCGTACCCATGGAGAGCCGAACATGTTTGCGTAGAATGAAGCGAATCCGCTGTTGGGATCCATGATCCTCAACCATTCATTTTGACTATGGAGTTGAGCGAAGTAGATCATGATAGCGACTGTGCCGGCGTTGAGCGATGGAGCGAGTTGATACGTTGTCCTGTCATTAAAGGTGACGCTGGAGATCGTCCCTGTGCGCCAACCGTAATATCCTGTAGAGAGTTGATTGATTGCCCATGCCAACTGCTGATATAGACCCTTGTTGTGATAATTCTCGTAACCGAGCGGATAGTTTTTGCGGAATTCATTCTCAGGTTCGCCGCGCACCCAATTAGCTTCATAGTCGAGAATGGCAAGCAACAGGCGCGGATTGATCGAGTTTTCATATGAGATGCGCTCAATTTCTGCCGCGCCGGTTGTCCATGCGGTTGAGTTGAGATATTCGCGATAGGTGGATAAATATCCCCCTGCGTCTTTTACATATCCAGCAATATCAAAATTTATCGCGCTAGCGGAGAAGACGACTTCGCTGTCGGGAATGAGTTGCGTTGCCGATGTGGATGGCGTGAGTATATCTGCGCGATCAGGAATGATCAGCAGCGTGCCGGCGGCGAGCAGCCCGCTAGCGGGGAGGAGTTTGGGCGACGTGATTTCAGCCGTTTCGACGTTGAATCTGCGCGCTACGGCAGGAAGCCAGTCGCCATTTTGCGCGTAATAGAAGATCGATTCGGTTGCAACGGGCGGCGGACTCATTGTTGGAGTTGGAGCGAATTGCGTGACGAAGAAATCTGGCGGAGAGGAAGTCGCCGTTGGCGTCGGCAGGGCGATCTGCTCGTTTGCCGACTCGTTTATTGCGACCGATTGGGCAAGCGGCGTCCCGGCGGATGAGGTTGCTATAGCGGGAATTCCGCCGGCAGGCGTTGGAGTCATATACTGCCCCCAAAGCGAGGGTGCGCTTGTGCCGCATGAGGAAAGCAGAAAAGCCGTCAGCATAAGAAGCGTTGTGACGCGTTTCATAAAGAAAATTATACCTTTAATAGCAATGGACTTTGGCGCATGTAAGGCGGATAGGGGAGGCGTCAGAGTCGGTTATATGTTGAGAGAAGCACAACGGCATCATCGCGAAATTTGATTAACGCCTTCGAACACGCCTTCTTCGGCTTGAAGAACGACCGCATCGCGCGTCAGCCAACCATTATAGACGACGCCGTCGCCGCTTGACGCCCAGCCGTCGAGATTGAAGGGCAGGTTTCCATCAGCCGCGATCCATTCGCCGTTGTAGCGTCGCGCTAGATGGAGATGCGTGGCGTTGGAGAGGCCGCCTTCGCAAGATGGATGTCCGATGCGTTCGCCGGCGTAAAGATAGGTTCCTGGCTGCACACGATCACGCGATTCAACGTGCATATACAGGATTGTCCAGCCAGTCTGTTCGTAGCCGTCGTTGTCTAGATCCTGAACTACTGCGCCGTTCTCCGCGCGAACGATGAGCCCGTCCGCTACAGAGACATCCCATGCTTCATTGGGCGAACAGCCCGCTCCTCCGCCCGGCGGCGCGAAATCTAACGCCGCCCACGCAGAACCGTTATCCCAGCCGCCGTGCGGTCCGCCCGTAAACGACCAGGTTGTCCCATGTTCGAAGGGAAGTTGCATAGCCGGTTGCGTTAAATTAGCGGGGACAAGCGGCGAAATATCGTAGTCGAACGGATAACCGAAGAGTAAATTATAGGTCTGGAAGAATCCGAGTTGACTTACATCGTAATCCCAAACGTTGCGATTGTTGAATAAAGAGAAGAAATATTGCACGCCCGCGGTGCCAGCGTTGATAGTAGCGTCCATCGGTGCGTAGGTTCCGTCATTGAGCGGTAAAGCGCCGAGCGCATTGACGCGCCACAAATAATAGCCGCGATTCAAATTATCCGCCGCCCATGCGGTTTGACGATATAACCCCGCATAATAGTCATCGTGGTAGCCCATTGGGTAATCCGTATTTAGCGGGGCGGGGTTAGTGACCCAGCCGCTGCGATACTCAAGAATAGCCGTCAACAGGCGCGGATTAACCGAGTAATTCTGCGCGACGCGCATGATAATTTGTGCGCCGCTCAGGTAAGCTCCGCTTACATCCTGCGCGTAGCCGCTAAGATATCCGCCTTTTCTTTCTGCGAACGCTTCGAGATCAAAGCCGGCGCTGGCGGGTCCGTAGACCAGCTCTGAATCGGGAATTAATTTGAAGGATGAACCGGGCGCCGGGTCAATTTGAACAGGGGGAATATCAATCATCTGTCCAATCGTCAAAATAGACGTTTCATTTAGACCGTTCGCCTGCATTAACGCTTCGAGTGTAACGCCGTATTTTTTAGCGATGCTTTCCAGCGTGTCGCCGTACTGAATAGCGTATTGATCAACGTATTCACGCGGCGGCGGGAGCGGATGCGGCACATCGGGCGTTGGCGCGCCGAGGGGAGAATTTGAAATTCGCGTGGGAATTTTCACGGAGATCGGCGCGCGCGTGGGCGTGGGGCGCGCGGGCGTGGCGGTTGGTTGGACGTGAATTGATTCAGCCGTGGAGGTCTCGTCGCTTACCGACACGAAGGGATCGTATGTAGGATAAGCCGCTGAGGAGTTAGGGGCGCAGGCGGCGAGTAGAAGAACGAGTAGAAAATAGGAAATAATGCGATAATTCATGCGTGCGATTATACAGGGAACTTTTATGATTCGCTTCGGTTTAGACGGCGCTTCGCTGGTAAAATATTCCCTAATCTTCGGAGGAGGCAGACGTGGCAAACTTGATTGGACCTGACGTTAGTTTTTATCAAGACGATAACAGTACGCCGCAGGGAATTGACTTTGTTAAGATGAGCCGCTCTGCGGGATATGTGATCATTCGGTCGGGGCAGAATACATGGATCGATTCGGATTTCAAGACAAATTGGAGTAATTCTAAGACGGCAGGATTGCCGCGCGGATCGTATTGGTTTTATGACAGCCGCATTGAGCCTAAAATTCAAGCCGATTTATGGTTCTCTGCTTTTGACGGCGATTTTGGGGAATTGCCGCTATTTGCAGACTTCGAAGAAGCGTACGGCGGCGCATATGCCGGCTGGAAACATTGGAAAACTTTCTTAGAGCGGCTTAAATCTCGCGTGGGCAAGCATGAGATTGCGATCTATACCGCTTACTATTATTGGTTGGCGAACGCGCCGAGCGGCGCGGCGGATCTCCAATATTTCCGCCAATACCCATTGTGGATCGCTAATTATGGAACGACCACGCCCCTCGTTCCCAAACCCTGGAGCGTTAACGAGTGGTTATTCTGGCAATATACCGATAGAGGCGATGGCGCGTTATACGGCGTTGAGAGTTCGCGCATTGATCTAAATTATTTTAACGGCGATTTGGCGGAATTCCGTCGCCGCTTTAAATTAGGTTCAACTCCGCCTCCGCCGCCTCCTCCGGCGGAGCCGATTTGGTATAAAGTAACCGCCTCGGCTCTCAATGTGCGCTCTGGACCGGGGACGAATTATGGCGTGATAGGTTTGTTGAAACAAAATGAAGTAGTGAAGAAGGTTTCCGAATCTGCTGACGGAAGCTGGATTCAAATCTTGCGCGAGTCGGATCAATTAATAGGCTGGTCGTCTAAGCATTATCTTGCGGCGACTACTCCGCCTACGCCTGAGCCGCCTACGCCTGAGCCGCCTACGCCTGAACCGCCTACGCCTGAACCGCCTACGCCTGAACCGCCTCCAACGGAAGTATGGCTTAGAGTGACTGCTTCCGCATTAAATGTCCGCGAAGGACCCAGCACAGGCTTTCCCTCAATCGGCTTGTTATATCGAAATGAGGTAGCGCAGAGACTTTCTATTTCTGAAGATGGGCAGTGGTATCAAATCAAGCGAAACTACGACGGGCTGACGGGCTGGTCGTCTAAGAAATTTTTCGAGCCGACCGAAGCGCCGCCGCCTGTTGCGGAAGAAGTGTATGAATGGTTTCAAGTAACGGCAAGCGCGCTGAATGTTCGCGAAGGTCCCGGCGCGCAGCACAAATCAATCGGTCACTTAATGAACGCCGAGAGCGTGGAACAGCTTGAGTCTACGGCTGACGGCAACTGGCGGAGAATCCGAAAAGTGGATGGTTTCACCGGCTGGGCATCTGGTGCATACCTCAAAAGCGTTGGCAAAGCGCCAGCCGTCGCTATGCAGAAATTATTCTCAGGCGTAACCTACTACCGTAAGATACAATTAACGCCTAATCGGCTGGTTTCGCACGGGCTGGTGATAGATTTGAAAGCCGCAACGTTTGAATTCCTCGTCACGCCGCCTTTGCGCAAAGCCGATCCGTTTCTGTGCGCGATGACGACTTCGAAATTTCTGCAGAAGAATAAGTTGGATATTGCAATCAATGCGGACGGATTTTACTATCTTGATCCAACGACGTTTCCCCCCGCTTCATTTTGCCCCGATGGCGGAGAGCCGCTTCGCCTTGTAGGCATGGCGGCTTCGCGTGGGACTCAGTATTCGACCAAATCACCCGGGCGACCCGTCTTATATATCAATCAGAAGAATATCATCTCGTTCGATGCGCCCGTGGGACCTGTCTTCAATGCGATTACCGGCGATAGATATTTAATCACGAAGGGCAAGAGGGTGACTTCATTGGAGGCGATGAGTCGAAACCCGCGCACTGTGATCGGCGCGAACCAGAACGGACGTTATCTGGTGATGGCGACGATAGATGGACGCGAATTCAGCGAAGGGGCAACCTTTCCTGAAGCAGCGGATATTCTTCTCTCCTATGGTGTGTACACCGGCATAAGCCTTGACGGCGGCGGCTCTTCAGCGATGATCGTTCGTGACGTAAGCGGCAATCCGCGCGCGGTGAACAAGTTGATGGATGAGAATATCCCTGGGCGAGAGCGCGCGGTGGCGAATCATCTCGGCGTATTGATCAGGTAAAGCTAACCTGCTGAAACTATTTTGCCCCTTTAGGTTGCGCGAAGTTCAGCAGCCATTTGCCCGGCGTTCGCTCTGTTACGGTGGTTTCCGGCGTGACGACGATGATCCACGTCTGACCGGGCTTGAGCGGAAATAATTGATCTTCCTCCGCATACAGAAACCGAAGCGGTCTGCGAAATCCAATTTGCATTTCTTCTTCGCTGAGTTGAGCGCTCCAGCGGATATTGTATTTCAACCCATCGCGGAATAGAAGCGCGTCGCCGCTTAGACCGCCTTCCAGATGAATGTCTAAATTGGTTGGAGAAATAACATCGTGCTTTGCAAATAGAACGATCACATTTTCGAACTGTAATTGACGACCGGTGAGTCTGTCCACTTCGGGATGTAAGACGCCCGCCATATCGAAATCCGCGTTATCTACGAAGCGCCAGTAACTTTGCGAAAGCGCGTCATACTCCCAGCCTGATTGATTCAAGTAAGCGATATAAACGTGCAATTTTGATGCGGGCGCGCCCCCTGCGGGCGGCTCGTCTGAAAATATGTTGCTCGCATAATCAATTGTGATTTTCGGATTCTTGTAATTGCGCGCGGCGGCAAACATATCGTCAATGCCATACATATAACCGCCGCCTTGAATATCGTGCGTGACGAATACGCAATGCGGCAATTCAGACAACACTTCCGGCGAGGCGAATGCGTAGATTAAGCATGAGTTAGTGAACATAGCGGCGATATCTGCGTACACGAGACGCCCGGAGCGGATGGGACCTATTTTAGGATCGGGAAGAGACTCCGGTGGGGGAACAACGCTCGACTGAATCAAGCCTACGTCTAAAGAGAGATATGAGGACGCGATATACGCCGCGTCAGATCGTCCCGAGGCTGGGTTTACAGCGTTGCTTTGATTCTCGGTTCCGGTGCTTTTTTGCGCAAACTCCAACTGCGGGGCTTTTTCGACCTCGATGAAATACGTTCCGGCATCAAGGTTGAAACCGTAGTAACCGTTGCTGTCGGTCGTCGTCTGCTGAATGAAGTCTTGATGTGCGTTAAATAAGTTTACGCACACGCCGCCTACGCCGCGTTCCCATGCGTCGAGCAGGTTATTTTGATTCGAGTCCAGCCAGATTCGACCGCCTAAAATGAGACCGGTTTGCATGAAGATTTCGCGCCGCGTTTCGCATCCGCCAACAACTGGCGCTTCGGGCGCGGGGTATTCGCCGTAGAAGGTTGTAAGGAAACGCGTCGCGCCTTCGGTGATGTAGATTTCAAACACGAGCGGTGAAAACGACAAGCCCGCCTGCGGGCGCGCTGTGACCGGAAAATGCGAGATCGAGACGAGCAAGGCGGGCAGATCGAGCAGAGCGGGGTCTTGAACGCGCAAGCCCGTTAAGGGATTAATTATTCGCGGAGGCGCGCTCGTCGGCGTTGGCGGGAGCGGGGACGGTGTTGGCGTTGACGCCGCAAACTGAGTCGGCGTTGACGGCGCGATGATCGCCGGCGAACAACTTCCCAGAAGGAAAGTAAATAGGAACAGCGCGAGAGATTTTGACGACATCTATTCTTGACGAAGTTGATCTTGAAACAATTTCGTAAATTCGTTCTTGACGCGGTTGTATGTCGATTCGAGTTCTTCAGGCAATACGCGCGTTTCCCCGACAGTAGACATAAAATTCGTGTCGCCTTTCCAACGCGGGACGATATGAATATGGACATGCTCTTTTACGCCCGCGCCCGCCGCTTCGCCGATATTAACGCCCACATTAAATCCTTGCGGATGATAGATCGTCTTTAAGATCGTTGTGCAACGCGAGGTCAATTCCATCATTTCAGCGCGAGTCGCCGAATCCAGTTCCTCGAGGTTTGGTTTATGAATAAAAGGGATGACCATTAAATGTCCGCTAGTGTAAGGGTAGCGGTTAAGGATCGCGAACGCGTGCTCGCCGCGAAAGGCGATGAGATTCTCCGCGCTGTCTTCCATTGCTTGCGCGTTGCAAAAAACGCAACCTTCTTCTTTATCGTGATTTTCAATGTATGCCATGCGCCAAGGGGACCAGAGATATTTCATAGTAAATGGTAGACGGCGAGACGAGAAGCCGTCTTTCGATTATACAGCAGTCTGGCATATCCTTTTCGTTTCGCCTTTTTTCGATTATCCTTTTACAGATGCAACCGCCTCTTTTCTCCGCGCCAACCCCGCAAACATTCACCGTCTCTAAACTGACTTTCCTCATCCGCAGATTGTTAGAAGAGAATGAGATTCTCCAAGATGTATGGGCGCTGGGAGAAATATCCAACCTCTCGCGCCCCGCGTCGGGACATGTGTATTTCACGCTCAAAGACGCTGGCGCTTCGTTGAAATCTGTGATGTGGAAGACGAGCGCGGCGCGGCTAAAACTTGCGCTGCGCGACGGCATGGAAGTGGAAGTCCATGGCAAGATCGGTGTGTACGAGCCGCAAGGGCAATATCAACTCTATGCGGATCAGATTCGTCCCGTGGGCGAGGGTGCATTGTATCAAGAGTTCATGCGGCTCAAGGCGCAGCTCGAAGTTGAGGGGCTGTTCGACCCTGAACGTAAGCGTCCTATCCCCGAGCTGCCGTGTAGAATCGGAATTGTCACCTCTGCAACCGGCGCAGCATTGCGCGACATGCTCAATACGTTGCGGCGGCGTTTACCTCTTGTGGAAGTCGTCCTTGCCCCTTCGCCCGTGCAAGGAAGCGAGGCTCCTTCCGCGCTGGTTAAATCTATCAGTTCCCCGATTCTCCAATCTTCAGACGTTATTATCATCGCTCGCGGCGGCGGTTCGATTGAAGATTTATGGGCGTTCAATGATGAGCGCGTCGTCCGCGCGGTCGCCGCATCGAAGGCTCCCGTCATTTCAGGCGTCGGTCATGAAACCGATTTCACCCTGTGCGACTTTGCCGCCGATTTGCGCGCGCCGACGCCTACTGCCGCGGCGGAACTTGCGACTCAAATCACGATCCACGACCTTGCTGCGACAATTGCCAGCCTTCGGTCTCTAATCTCTACCCTGATGCTCAACATTATCTCGGAAAAACGATCAGCCCTCTCTTCTCTCGTCTCTCAACTTCGCTATCTATCTCCTTCGCGCCTTACCCAATCCGAATCGCAACGCGTAGACGACTTATCTCGCCGCCTGTCTTCTGCCGTGTTCAACCGTATAACATTGGAGCGCAAACATGTTGAAGGGACTTCTAGGCGACTCGAAGCGTTGAGTCCGCTGGCGGTATTGGCGCGCGGGTACGCGGTGGTGACGCGCCAAACCGACGGCGTTGTTGTGTCTCGCGTTGCACAAGCAAGCGATGAGATGAACGTGCGCGTTAGCGATGGAGAGTTTGAAGTGAAAAAGCAGCGATCAATTATTAGTAATCAATGAATGGTTTTGATAATCGCCAATCGTAAATTATAAATGGAGCACTCATGCCAAAAACAACAACTAGAAAATCAGAAAAGCCTGTTGAGGAATTAACTTATGAGGAAGCGCTCGCCGAACTTGAGAGCATTGTTGAAACGCTGGAGGGCGAGCAAAGTCAGTTGGAAGAGGCGATTAAACTCTTTGAGCGCGGACAGACTCTGGCGGCGCAATGCGTATCCTTGTTAGAAGCCGCGCGGCTCAAAGTGAAACAAGTTGCGGGCGACGACATTTCCGATTTCGAAGAAGAGACGGAATGAATTTTCTCGATCTGCTTCAGAATAAATCGTTAATCGCAGGGTTAATTGCGTGGATTCTTGCGCAAGTCATCAAACTTCCGCTTGATTATCTGCGCACGCGTAAATGGAACTGGTCGCTGATGCTTACGACGGGCGGCATGCCCAGCTCGCATTCGGCGCTGATGACTGCCACGACTCTGGCGATTGGTTTATATCACGGCTTTGCGAATCCGCTGTTTGCCTTGGGCATCGCCATCACTATGATTGTCACATACGATGCGGCGGGCGTGCGTCAGCAGGCGGGCATCCATGCAAAGCGCATCAACGTGTTGTTCGATGAGTTGTTGAAAGGACATATCTTCAGCGAAAAAGATTTGCGCGAAGTGTTGGGGCATACGCCGCTTGAAGTGATAGGCGGAATTATATTGGGAATTATTATTGCGGTTTGTCAGTGGCTGATTTGGAAATAAAATGTCATCGCGAAGGCGAAGCCCCAAGCAATCGCCTCGCAATGATGTCTGCAATTATTTTGATCTCGGAGACTTTGAAAATCGCGGCGCCTACTATATAGATAACTCCGCCTAATACGACGCCTCCCAGCGCGACGAACCAGCGCGCCTGCCCGACCGTTAACCAAGTCCAAGCCAGCAAGCCGACTCCCATTCCCAGCGTCGCCAGTGTCACGCGCCATGCACTGTCGAAAATAGATTTTTCTTCGATGCCATCCAAGCGTTTCCGCATAAAGATGAACAGCGCGGCGGCTTCGAGCGCGGTTGCCAGCGAATTTGCCAGCGCTAACCCCCCGAGCGGAAGCCAGCCGATTTGTGCGAAGTAACGCGAGAATAGAACGCTGAGAGCCACGTTGAGAGTCATTGCTGCCGCGCCGATGACGACAGGCGTTTTAGTGTCTTGTTGCGCGTAAAAGGCGCGCGTTAATACTTCCATTGTAGAGTGGCCGACCAACCCCGCTGCGTACCAAAGAAGTGCCCATGCCACGAGTTGTACGGCGCGCATGTCAAACTCTCCACGTTGGTAGAGAAATGAGATCAACGGTTCGCGCAAGAGGATTAATCCTATACTGGCGGGAATCGCCATCAATAAAATGGCGCGTAATGAAGCGGCGAGCGATGCGCGCATTTCGTCCAATTTGCCGAGCGCGTGTTGCGCTGAAAATGTGGGCATGGCGGCAATTGCAACGGATTGAGCTATCGCGGCTTGCGCCATGAGCATCAATGAGAACGCGTAACTGAGACTGGCGACGCTGCCTTTCTCCATGCTGGAAGCGAGATTCGTGTTGACCCAAAAGTTGAGCTGCACGACAGCGACGCCGAGCAGGCGTGGGAGCATGAGTAAAATAACGGCGCGAATGTTGGAGTCGTGGAGACCGAGCGAAAACGACCAAAGAGGATGAGCGGAAGCGTTGAGCAGTTTTATGAGGCTTGGCAGTTGGATGAGCAGGTACAATGCTGCGCCCGTGACGACGCCCCATGCTAATCCGTAAATTCCTAGAGAAGGCGAAAGGAAGACTGCGCCAAAAATAATTCCCAGTTGATACATGGCAGGCGTGAGCGCCGGGATGAGAAAAATTTGGCGCGCGTTAAGAACGCCCACGATTAACCCGCCCAGACCGAACAGAACGGCTGAGATTAATTGAATACGAAGCAGAGCGACAGTAAGCGAGAAAAGCTCGAGATTGGCGGAAAGCCCCGGGGCAAGGGCGTAGCGGACTACTTGAGGAGCAAATATGGCAAGCAGTGCGGCGAGCAAGCTGAGAGTTAGCGTGACCGCATTAGCGAGGGCAAAAGCAAGCCGCCATGCCGAATCGATTTCCTCTTTGGCGAGCAATCCGGTGAACGTCGGGATGAACGCCGAACCGAGCGCTCCGCCCGCAACTAGTAGAAAGAGCGTTTCACTGACTCGGTTTGCAGCGAAAAAAGCGTCGAGTTCGGGCGAAGCGCCGAATATATTCGCGATGATGACTCCGCGCGCTAACCCGGCGAGTTGGCCGAAAAGGATGGCGATCATTACCGTCCCCGCGGCGCGTGCGATTTGACGATTGGCGTTGGTAGAGAGCATTGGCACGATTATAATCGTATGATGAATAGAATAACTCGCCAAAGAATTTGGCATGGCTGGCTTATCGTTTGCTCGGCGCTTTCCGCGTGCGCGCGTTCTGCGCCTGTTGCCGGTCAGACAATAGAAACGCCGTCTGCGCAACCTGCGCTCTTGCCGATTGACCTGCAAACGGGCTATGGCGTTCGTGGCGCATGGTTCGAGTTGTATTTTACCGATCCAATAGACTCGTTTTCTCTGCAAGGCACAGGCGGCGTAGATGTTCCGCTTGTGGCGGCGCTTGATGCGGCGCGTTTGAGCGTAGATGTGGCAGCGTATAGCCTGACGTTGAACAGCGTCCGCAATGCGTTGTTGCGCGCGCATTCTCGCGGCGTGACTGTGCGGTTAGCGATGGAATCCACGAATATGGATTCTTCCGATGTGCAGATGTTATTGGAAGCGGGTGTTCCCATCGCTGGCGACGGGCAAAAGGGGTTGATGCACAATAAATTTATCGTGATTGACCGCTCTGAAGTTTGGCTGGGTTCGATGAATTACACCGATTCGGGAACGTATGACGATGACAATAACCTGATGCGAATCCGTTCGACAAAATTGGCGGAAAATTATACGAAAGAATTTGAGGAGATGTTCCTCGGCCATAAGTTTGGCGAATCGGTTGTGCGCAAAACGCCTTATCCAACTCTGACAATTGACGGGACTCGTATAGATACATTTTTCTCACCCGACGATGGAACGCTCGATCAAATCGCCGCTGTGTTGAGCGGTGCGACGGAAAGCATTTACTTCCTGACGTTCTCGTTCACGTCGGACAAATTAGGCGAGATTGTGCGCGAGAAGGCAGGGGCAGGGCTGACCGTGCGCGGCGTGATGGATGAGGAGCAGGTCAAGTCAAATCAAGGCACAGAGTATGATCCATTTAAGCAGGCGGGACTGAGCGTCCGTATTGATGGCATTGACGGGCAGATGCACCACAAGGTTTTCATCGTGGACGAATCCATCGTTGTGTTCGGTTCGTATAACTTTTCAAGAGCTGCCGAAGAACGCAACGACGAAAATCTGCTCATCATTTATAACGCGGCGATTGCCGAACAATTTATAATGGAGTTTGAACGCGTGTGGAAGACTGCGCGCGATTAGCGGATCTATCTTAAGAAGCGACAAAAAAACCGATGGGCAACATCGGTTTTTTATTTTGTTGAGTTTATGGATTAAGATGGAGGAACTTCCAAATTCTGCTTCATCGAGAATTTCAACGCGGTTTTGTAGATCGCGGTTATTCTTTCGCCGAGCGCCTTCGCTTCGGGATTGCCTTGTTCGGCAGCTTGTTCTACTTGCCCGACCAAACCGATCAATGCTTGCATGAACTTATCGTTCACTGCTTCTTTATGCGCTTCGAGCATTTGCAATACAGCAGCGTCGTCGGGTGCGTCGAGCAATTGTTCGACGAATGTCACCTCGGGCGGGGTTGAAACTTCGCGCAATGTTTCTATCATCTTCTGCAGTTTGCCTAAGCGTGTGTAATCGTTGTTCTCAGACGCTTGCCGCAATAGGCTGTTGACAAGGTCAACCGCGTCTTGTGTGAAACCGTCGAGATTGTCGTGCACGGCTTTGACGATATCATCCTGCGCGAGGAGCGCCTCAATGAATTCCGACGCCTGTTTTTGGCGCGCTTCAAGCTGTTTGTCCATCTCACTGATGAAATCGAGCAATTTCTTGCGCGTCGATTCCAGCTTGGCTTTCTCGTCGTCGCTTACCCTGTCAATTTTCTCGGTGAGCAGTTGGAAGAATTGATAGTCCATGCCGCCGCGCGCTACGCTGACGTAACCGCGCAAACGCGCGTCATTCGGCGAAGCGAGGACCAATTCAAGCAATTTCTCACGCGTGAGATTCTGTCCCACTTCTTGCAGAGATTTTTGAACGATTTCCAATTCCTTCAGCGATTCTTGCAGTTCGCGTCCGAAGTCGGTTTCTTCGAGAAGTTGTTGTTGAATGGCGGTCACTTGCGCGGCGACTGCTTCCGTGCCGCTCTGTAAGGCGGCTTGCGCGAGTCGGCTGAATAGCGCGAAGAACTGTTCGTCAACCAGCGCGTTGTTTTGTTTGAGGATCTCGCTTCGCACTTCGGCGGAACTGGCTTGCAGAATTTGTTCGATAACGCGCGCCCGATCCTGCTGTTCTTTGAGCATTTCAGGTGTGACGCCGTCCTTTTCCAAAATAAGCTTTACCATCGAATCATAGGTCAAATTGTGAATAGGGTTGAACAGGTAGGCTTTCCGTTTTTCAGGCGCGAGCGCGTCGGTCGCTTTTTTGATCAGCGGTCCGATGGTCTTTTCCTGTTCGTTGAACGGTACGTTCAGTTCGGGCGGAAAGAAGGTGAGGAGCAGTTCCTTATCGTTGTCGTGATAAACAATCGGCGTAGCGAGACGCCCTTGAAACCCGCAGTGCGGACAGCGCGCAAAATTTGATGCCCCGCCAAGCAAGCGCTGTTTGGCTTGCGGATCTTGTGTCACGTCGAAGAGTTGTTCGACGTTCGCGGAAATCATCTGGCGGCAGTTGGGGCAGGCGATTTGTGTTTGAGTCATGTAGCGTTTTTCCAATTTCTACGGTAGAGTATTTGATGTTTGAATTTTACCATTCCACTGCAAGGCTTTTAGCGCGTCAGCGTGGAAGAGAGAAACAGATGCGCGCGCCGACGTCAGGTTTGGGGTCCGCCCAAATATGACCGCCGTGCGCCTCGACAATTGCGCGCGCGAGGTAGAGACCTAGCCCGGCGCCTTTCGTCTGTTTGACTGCGTTTGTCGAACGGTAAAACCGGTCGAAGATGTGCGGCATATCTTGCGCGTCTATGCCCTTGCCTTCGTCGGAGACGCAGACTCCGACTTGTTCGGAATAGATTGCGCCGCTAATGGCGATCGCGCCGGATGGCGCGTATTTGAGCGAATTGGAGACGAGGTTAGCGATAACTTGTTCGATGCGATTCTCATCGGCAAGAATAATGGGGAAATTCTCTGGAAAATCTGTGATGATGTCGTGGCGTTTCGATTGCGTTGAGAAGCGCTCGGCAATGCGTTTTGCCAGCGAAGGCAGGGAGACGTCTGCGCGATGCAGGCTGAAACCGCCCGCTTGTAAACGCGACGCATCGAGCAAGTCGTCAATCATTTTGCTTAAACGGTCGGCTTCGTCCTCGATCACCGTGAGCGAATCGTTGATGGTGCGTTTGTCCCATTTGGCGTCGTCGCGGCGCAAGGTGGATGCGTAGCCTTTGATCAGCGCTACAGGCGTTCGCAATTCGTGGCTTACGACAGAAATAAACGTTGCTTTGAGCTCGTCCGCTGTGCGGAAATGAGTAATATCGCGCACGCTGACGATGATGTTGTGCAGCTTTCCGTTGGGTGAAAGTAACGGCGCGTACGTGACCCCGACCGGGAGCGGCGGCGCTGTATCGCGTTTAAGATCGCCTTCCATATACAGCGTAGCGCTAGGCGTGAGGGGCCAGCCGTTGGCGATCGCTTCGTCGAGCGTGGAGCCTTGCGGTTTGCCCTCCCAGCGGATCGCATCGTTATGCGGCAGGTTGACGAGTTCGTCGTGCGTCTTGCCGTAAAGATGTTCGAACGCATTATTGACGCGTTCGATCGTCAGATCCGCGTTGAGGATGATGATGCCGTCGGCGGCGGAATCGAGGAGTGCATCTAGCCGATGCTTTTCGTAGGAAACCTGTCCGTAGAGTTGCGCGTTATATACGGCGATGGCGGCTTGGTCGGCGAAAGATTGTAAGATAACGCGGTCGTTCGCCGTGAAGCCGCTTTCGTAATTCCTGAAGATGAAAATAACGCCGATGACTTGCCGATGCGCAACGAGCGCGAGCGCCGTTCCGTTGAGAAGCCCCATGCTGGCGGTATAGGTTAATTCTTTTAACATGCGGTTGAGTTCGAGAACGTCCAGTTCGCGGACATCCTCATCCGTTAGCAGCGGCGTGAGATAACGTAGGAACGCCGGGGCGATGCCATGCGCGACGGCGACGCGCCAACCATCCTGGTATTTAAGCGCGATAAGACCGGCTTGCCCCGCCAGCATTTCAATCGCGATCAGCAGAATCCGCCTGAGCAGTTTTTCTTGATCCAATTCTTGTGTGAGGGCGCGCGAAATTTCAAGCAGGTAGTCTCTTTGACGCACGCGAAAATCAGGGAGCATGATGGAATTTTATCATTCAGAACGCTAGAAATAAGTAAGAAAACGTTCGGAAATTTATTTTAATACAACAAACCCCGGCGCCCGGGGTTTGTTGTAGGTGTTGCGCAGCGACTTATTTCAAGCCGTGCGATTTTTCGGACATGGCGACGGCTGCTTCGAAGATTTCCAAACCCTCATCTACGTCTTTTTTCTCGATACACAGCGGCGGCGCGAAACGGATGGTGGATTTTCCACAGCCAAGCGCGAGTAAGCCGTGTTCGAATGCATTGTGCTCAACGGCGTTGCGAATCTCGTCGCCCGGTTCTTTTGTGCTCTTATCTTTGACGAATTCCACGCCGACCATCAAGCCTTTCCCGCGCACTGCGCCCATCGAAGGATGACGCGCTTGAATTTCTTCCAACGCATCAATAAGATATTGCCCTACCTCCACCGCGTTAGCGAGATATTGCTCTTCGACCAATTTGAGCGTTGCGAGCGAAGCGGCGCAAGCGATAGGGTTGCCGCCATAGGTGTTGCCATGCGCGCCTTTGGGCCACGTCATGACCGATTCGCGGGCGATGCACGCGCCCAGTGGAATGCCCGAAGCGATGCCTTTTGCGGAAGCGACGATATCCGGTTCCACGCCCCAATGCTCGACCGCCCACCATTTGCCGGTGCGCCCGACGCCGCTTTGCACTTCGTCTACGATCAGCAAAATTCCATATTTATCGCATAGCGCGCGCAAAGCTGGGAAGAAACCGTCCGGTGGGACGAGGTAGCCGCCCTCGCCTTGAATCGGCTCAATGATAATGCCTGCCACGTCTTCGCCGGGCACATTGCGCGCGAAGACCTCTTCTTCGATGAAGCGTACGCAGGTCTCGCCGTAATCTTCGCCTGCTCGACGCGCCAGAACGGGACGGTACTCGTTCGGATAGGGAACGTGCGTGACGCCGGGCATCAATGGATAGAATCCGTGATGATAGGTTGATTTGCTCGCGGTGAACGATACTGCGCCCATAGTGCGCCCGTGAAACGCGCCTGTGAATGCGATGAAATTCTGTCGTTGAGTTTTATACTTCGCCAGTTTAATCGCCGCTTCGACCGCTTCGGTTCCTGAATTGCCGAGGAACACTTTGGCAGGCTCTTTGAATGGAGCGATCTGATCCAACTTTTCGCTTAAGTTCACCCACCCTTCGTGATAGAAATCGGAAGAAATGTGCATAAATTTCTCCGCCGCGTCTTGCACCGCCTTGACGACTTGCGGATGCGCATGTCCGGTGGAGATTACGGCAATGCCAGCCATCATGTCGAGAAAGCGGTTGCCGTCCACGTCCCATACTTCCACGCCTTTGCCGTGATCCATCACGAATGGGTAGGCGCGCGGGTACGACGATGAAATGGCTTTCTGGTCGCGCTCTAAAATAGCCTGCGCTTTGGGACCAGGTACGTTTAATTTGTTCATGGTAATTCCTTGTGTAATTGCGCCGTTCTAGTAGGAAGCCGACCCTTTTAATTGGAGGGAACGCTTCGCGCGCGAAACGTTGTTTTGAACGACGACTTGTATGAAACAAACAACGCTTCGAACTCAGGTCTGCCTGAGCCGCTTAAGTCGCTTGGTTGCGCCTTATGTCCGCTGTCCACCACTTGGCGGTGAGCCATAAGGAGCGCACGTAGATCCGTCTGGTCATTGCGCCCTCGCTCCCTCGTTCTGCTTGAACCGTGCCCATGCGAGCGCGCCGAGCAACCCTGAATCGTCGCCGAGCGCGGCTGGCGCGACGCTAAGGTTATCCAAATAACGAGGGTGAAATATGTGCGTCCGTAAACTTTCCTCGAACGATTTGAACAACAGGTCGCCAACTTGCGAAACGCCTCCGCCGAAAATAATAATGGACGGGTCAAAGACAGCGAGATAATTGGCGACCGCGATGCCGAGGTAATATCCAGCGCGCGCAAAGGTCGAGATAGCGAACGTATCGCCTGCTCGCGCCGCGTCGGCGATTTGAGCGGCGGTGAGTCCCCCGTCGGCTTGAAGCGAGGATTTTTGTCCGGCTTGAATCTGCTCGGTTGCATACCGCGCAATGGCAGTCCCCGATGAAAACGATTCGACGTGTCCGTTTTTACCGCAACCGCAAGAGGGCCCATTCGGGTCAATGAGCATGTGACCGAGCTCGGCGCCGAGTCCGTGGAAGCCCTGCAAAAGCGTATCGTTGCAGATCACGCCGCCGCCGACGCCGGTGCTGATCGTGAGGTAGACGAGGTTGCGGTGTCCCTTGCCCGCGCCAAATGTCCACTCACCGAAGCCTGCCATGTTTGCGTCGTTGTCAAGCTGCGCCGGTACGCCGAAGTGGTCGGACAGTTTTTGCGCCAGCGGAAAATTTTGCCATTCGGGAATGTTTGGGGTGTCGAGGATAGTCCCGGTGTACGGATCGAGCGGGCCGGGCGATGCGACGCCGATCGAGGCGACATCAGACCGCCACACGGTTTCGATGGCTTGAATGACGCGATCAAATACGCCGGGTTCGTGCGCGTTCGTGCGCGTTCGGTGATGGGCGATGGGCGTAATGCTGTCGTCGTTGTAGGTTGCAGCTCGAATGTGCGTTCCGCCGAGGTCTACGGCTAATGTGAGCGACATGGTCGCGATTATAACCGACGTTTGCTTCGTTCAGACGTTGGTTGACGACGCTCCTTATCCCTGCTAGACTTATTTTATGCCGCAGAATACAAAGCTCCGCTCTACGCGTTGGCAAGATGAGATTAAAGAGATTTTCCGTTGGTTTACGCCCGGGCTGGGGGTTAAACGCTGGTTCTTCTTTATCTTGGCGGGAACGACGCTTTTAGGCGTTGGGTTTGCCATACTGTTGCTCAACTTTTACCGCACCGATTCGACGAATGAAACCTTCCTCGCGCTGCTTTCATTGATGTCGCTTCGCTTCTTACCGCGCTTCTTGCGCGCGCTGATCTTCGGCGGAGTCGGCGTATGGCTGATTGGCTACAGCGTTGTGCGACTCAACCGTTCGATTCTGCGCCCCTATCTGCGAACGGGACAAGTCTTGCTGGACGATTTGAGCGATTATCGCCGCCGTGCGCGCGGACCTCGCATTGTCGCGATTGGCGGCGGACATGGATTGTCGAATCTTCTGCGTGGGTTAAAAATGCAAACGAGAAATTTGACCGCCGTCGTTACCGTCGCAGACGATGGCGGGTCGTCGGGACGACTGCGCTCCGATTTTGGCATCTTGCCGCCCGGCGACATCCGCAATTGTCTCGCTGCGCTGTCTAACGACGAAGAAATGCTTACACAATTGTTCCAATACCGCTTCAGCGACGCCGGCGATCTAAGCGGGCATTCTTTCGGAAACTTGCTCATCACGGCGCTGGCGGATATTACAGGCAGTTTTGAAAGCGCGATTGAAGAATCGGGGAAAGCGCTGTCGGTCAGCGGACGCGTGCTGCCCTCCACGCTGCGCGATGTGAAACTTGTAGCGGACGTGCGCCTGCCGCATGCGGTTGATCAAGTGCGGGTGGCGGGAGAGAGTCGCATTCCGCAGATGGCGGGACAGATTCGTCGCGTCTGGCTGGAGCCGAACGATGCGCCCGCCTATCCGCCGGTTCTGGAAACGATCCTGAATGCGGATATGATCATTGTGGGACCGGGTAGTTTGTATACCAGTTTGCTGCCGAACTTGCTTGTGCAAGACTTGCTCGGCGCGCTTCGCTCCAGCCGCGCGGTGAAGGCGTATGTCTGCAATCTCGTTACGCAGGCGGGAGAGACCGATCTATTCACCTGTGGCGATCATGTCCGCGCGCTGGAAGAGCATATCGGCGAAGGCGTTTTCGATGTAATTCTATGCAATTGTAATTATGGAGAGCAATTGACCGGCGATGTGCAATGGGTGAAGGCGGACGAAGCGATTCTTGCCGATTCGCGGACTGTTTGCGTTGACCTTGTTGACGCCGATCAACCCTGGAGACACGATATCGCCAAACTGACCGCAGCGTTGATCGAAATCCTAGACGAACGCGCCTTGACGAGCGAGGAAGGCGTTCGCACGGCTCTATGATAAAATCGCCTTAATGTTTGCACTATATTACTTCGGAGGCTGGCTATGACGGTGAAAATTGGCATCAATGGTTTTGGGCGCATTGGGCGTCTTGTATTCCGAGCGATCAAAGAGAGACACCCCAATGAAATTGAAGTGGTCGCTGTTAACGATCTGTTCGACGCGGCGACCAACGCGCATTTGTTGAAATACGACTCAACCTATGGGCAATATCCCGGCACGGTTGAAGTGAAAGACGGCAACTTGGTTATTGACGGTAAAACCATCAAGGTCACTGCCGAGAAAGATCCCGCCGCCATCAAGTGGAAGGACATGGGCGTGGACATCGTGATCGAGTCGACTGGCTTTTTCACCGACGCGACCAAAGCAAAGGCGCACATCGAATCGGGCGGCGCGAAGAAAGTTATTATTTCGGCTCCCGCGAAGAACGAAGATATTACCGTAGTCCTCGGCGTCAACGACGATAAATACGACCCGAAGAAACACAACATCGTTTCCAACGCCTCCTGCACCACGAACGGACTCGCTCCCGTCGCCAAAGTTCTCAACGACAAATTCGGGATTGATAAAGGTTTTCTCACGACGATACACGCGTACACCAACTCGCAGAAACTGCAAGACCTCGGCGCGAAAGATGTGCGCGATGCGCGCGCCGCGGCTCAGAATATCGTTCCGTCCGCAACAGGCGCGGCAAAGGCGGTGGGTCTCGTTATCCCCGAACTCAAAGGCAAATTTACCGGCATGGCGTTTCGCGTGCCAACCCCCACCGTGTCTGTTGTTGATTTCACTGCGGTGTTGAACAAAGAAGCTTCCGCCGATGAGATCCGCGCGGCGATGGTTGAATATGCGCGCGGTTCCATGGAAGGCGTTCTCGATGTGACCGATGAGCCGCTGGTCTCCACCGACCTGCGCGGCACCGAATTCTCGAGCGTGTTCAGCGCCATGGATACGATTGTCCTCGGCAACATGGTCAAGGTGGTGGCGTGGTACGACAACGAATGGGGCTATGCCTGCCGCACAGCCGACCTCGCTGCGATGATGGCGAAATCTCTATAAAGCGAAAACCTTGCGAAGGTTCTCAACCTTCGCAAGGTTTTTTTGAATTCCCATGAACAAAAAAACCGTAAAAGATATTGACCTCAAAAACAAGCGCGTGCTGATGCGCGTGGATTTCAACGTGCCGATGGCAGACGGCAAAGTGACCGACGACAAACGCATCCGCGCCGCATTGCCGACAATTAAATATTGTTTGGATCAGAACGCATCCGTTATTTTGATGAGTCACTTGGGGCGACCAAAATCCGCTTCGGATTCCCAATTCAGCCTGCGTGCGGCGGCGGAGGTTTTGTCCACGCTTCTAGCGCGTCCCGTGAAAATGGCTCCCGATTGCGTCGGACCCGAAGTGGAAGCGATGGCGAAAGCGCTCAAGCCCGGTGAAGTGTTGATGCTCGAGAACACGCGCTTCCACGCCGAGGAAGAGAAGAACGATCTCGACTTCGCCAAACAACTTGCTTCGCTCGGCGAAGTGTTCGTCAACGACGCGTTCGGTTCGGCTCATCGCGCTCATGCCTCTACCGAAGGTGTGGCGAGATTTCTCCCCGCTGTTTCAGGTTTCTTGATGGAGCAGGAACTCGAATATTTGGGACGCGCGGTTGCGAATCCTGAACATCCTTACATTGCGATCCTCGGCGGCGCAAAGATCAGCGACAAGATTCTCGTCGTTGAAACTCTGCTCGCCAAATGTGACAAACTCATCATCGGCGGCGGCATGGCGAACACCTTCCTCGCCGCGCAGGGACTGAACATGCAAGACAGCCTCGTCGAAGAATCGTCGCTCGAAACCGCGAGGGGAATCATGGCGAAGTCTGGCGATAAATTGATCCTGCCGGTAGACGCGGTCATCGCGGATAAATTCGCCGAGGACGCGAACACGCAAGTTGTTGACGTGGGGGAAATCCCTGCGGGCTGGCGCATGTTGGACGTGGGACCGAAAACCGTCGGCGTGTATCAAGCCGCGTTGAGCGGAGCCAAGTTGATCGTCTGGAATGGACCCGTGGGCGTCTTCGAGATGCCGAAATTCGCCGAAGGGACGTTCGCATTGGCGCGCATGTTGGCAGAATCTAAAGCGGTCACCGTGATCGGCGGCGGCGACTCGGCGAGCGCGGTCAAAAAAGCGGGCGTGGCGAAACAGATGACACACGTCTCCACCGGCGGCGGCGCGTCGCTGGAGTTTTTGGAGGGCAAAGAGTTACCCGGCGTTGCCGCATTAATGGATAAATAAATTACTCGAGCGTTAGAGCGTGCGAGGAGAAGAGGATAGTATGACCGATCGAAAACCTTTTGTCGCTGGAAATTGGAAAATGAATAAAACTTTCACCGAAGCGCGCGAGTTGGTCGCGGCGATGTTGAAGCCGTTGAGCGGGATCGCCGGCGTAGAAAAGGTGTTGTGCCCGCCTTTCACTTCGATCCCTGTTGTCGCTTCTATGCTTGTCGGTTCTGACGTCGGACTTGGAGCGCAGAATATGCACTGGGAAGAGAAGGGCGCGTTCACGGGCGAACTTTCTCCCGGCATGGTGAAGGAGTTTTGCGCGTATGTCATCATTGGACATTCGGAACGCCGCGTATATTTTGGCGAAACGGATGAGCAGGTGAACAAGAAATTACATGCCGCGATGAAGGTCGGACTCGTCCCCATCGTGTGCGTAGGCGAAACGTTGGATGAATACGAATCGGGGCGAACGGAGGAGGTTGTTTCGCGCCAGATCAAACTTGGCTTTGCGGGCGTAGACTTCGCATCCGCGCCGCGCATCGTGGTCGCGTATGAACCGGTTTGGGCGATTGGCACCGGTAAAGCCTCCAGCGGTGAAAATGCCAACGAAGCGGTAAAGCAGGCGATCCGTCGTACATTGAGCGCGACATTCAACGAGGCTATTGCGCAATCTATCCGTGTGTTGTACGGCGGCTCGGTGACAGGATCGAATGCGCTAGAATTTTTCTCTCAACCTGAAATTGACGGCGCGCTGGTCGGCGGCGCAAGCCTCAAAACCGATGAATTTGTGGCGATCGTAAAGGCGGCGGCGTGACCTTTTCCCTTGCAAGAGAGGGCCAGGCAAGGGCGGAATGTTTGCGCAACTCGTAGGGTTCTTTTGGTTTACAATCGCGCTCTTTCCGCTGACCTTTCTGCAGCGTGTTTTACATCGTGAAATTCAAGCGGCGCTTCTTATCCTTACTCGCGACGAAATGCTGACGATGGGGATTTTTTCGTTGATCTTTTTGCCCGGCGTATTTCTACATGAATTAAGCCACTTTTTGATGGCGAAGATTTTACGCGTGCCGACGGGTCGCTTCTCCATTTTTCCTAAACCGCTGCCCGATGGGCGCTTGCAATTGGGCTATGTCGAGACCGCGCGTTCAGACATCGTGCGCGATTCGTTGATCGGCGCGGCGCCTCTTATCGTCGGAACGCTCGTCGTAGCCTATGTGGCGATTGATCGCCTCGATATGCGCATTCTGTGGGATACGTTGCGCCACGGGCAATTGAATCTGTTCTGGATAGGCTTGTCGAACCTGTCGCGCGTAAATGATTTCTATTTATGGCTCTACCTTGTTTTCGCAGTTAGCGGTACGATGACGCCTTCCGAATCGGATCGCCGCGCCTGGTTGAACTTGACGGTTGTTGTCGGCGCGTTGCTTGCGGTCATCTGGCTGGTTGGCGCGGGACCATGGTTCGTAGATCGTATCGCTTCAGCAGTAAGCGCCTTTCTAAGTTCAACGGCTGTGATTTTTGGCTTGAGCGCGGTGATTCATGCGATTCTGATCGCGCCCGTCGCGTTGATCCACAAACTGTTAGCGCGAATCGCCGGGATGGACGTGCGTTAATTTATACTTACGCCGGCGTTTCAAGATAGACCAACGCCTTGTCGTCGTTGTACGAGATCAATTCCGCGTAACGTCCCCAATTGATGAGGGTGTCAAGTTGCTTTTCGGCTTCTTCCGGCGGAAATTCTAATTCTAATGCGGCATGGATAACGTCCCAATCTAACGCATGTTTCTCGGAGTGCGCCAACATGGCGGTGAGCCAGCGCATCAAAGGCAGGCGTCGAATGCGTGTGGCGAAGATCTCTTTGCGCGCAAGAATGCTGGCTTCAGCGAACGTCTCGCCCAGCGAGGTGAGAGTGATATCGCCTTTTTCGACGTATGCGAATCCCAGAATCTCTGCCGCTTCTGTCAGGCTGAGAATGTGGTCTGGGTTGACCTTTAATTCGTCCGGTAGGCGATAAATATCTTGGCGGTTCGATGAGAGTTCCGATAGATGCTCTAATAAGCCGGCCAGATCCGAGATCGCGATCTTTGGCAGAGAACGGGTAAGTCCTTGCTCGCCCGGAGCGACGCCCAATTCGACCGCTTCAATTTCAGTTTGTCCCGCTAACATACTGTAGACCTCGTCTACGACCTTTTGAAATTCGTCTGACTTACGCTGACGCGGATGAGGCAACTCGACTTTAACTTCGGCAATGATGCGCCCCGGCTCCTTATCCATGACCACGATGCGGTTTGCCATAAATACCGCTTCTTCAATATTATGGCTGACCATTAAAATAGCTTTGGTGGGAATGCTCCCGCCGGTCCATAACTCCAATAATTCGCCGCGCAGCGATTCGGCGCTTAAAACATCCAGCGCGGAAAACGGCTCGTCGAGACAGAGCAGCTCCGGCTCAACCGCCATAGCGCGGGCGAAGCCGACCTTTTGACGCATCCCGCCAGAAAGTTCGCGGGGGTAGGCGGTTTCAAAGCCGTCCAGACCGACGCGGTCAATGAGGTCTAACGTGCGAGGCTTGCGAACATCCGCGGGAATGTCGCGCGCTTTGAGCGCTAAATCCACGTTTTCGAACACGTTCACGTTCAACCAGGGGAATAAGGCAAAGGTTTGGAAGACGATCGTGGCGTGTGGATTTACGCCGCGCAACGTTTTGCCGCGATAGAGGACTTTTCCCTCAGATGGCTTTTGCAAGCCCGTGATGATGCGCAATAGCGTGCTTTTACCGCAGCCTGAAGGACCGAGCAAAGCGACAAATTCGCTTTCAGAGACGGTCAGGTTGACGTCTTGCACGGCGGTGAAACGGCGCTGACCGCTTGTGTAAATTTGTTGTACGCCGCGCAGTTCCAGCAGGGCGTTGTTGGCATGACGAGCGATCATGGTTACTCCATTCGATATTTTTC